>NZ_JBIVOH010000007.1:58662-233116 GCF_044754025.1 Lysinibacillus sp. NPDC093197
TACTCTCCACTGAAGTAGAATTACTTGTTGATGGAGCGGTTGCTTCAGGTGTACTTTCCACTGAAGTAGAATTACTTGTTGATGGAGCGGTTGCTTCAGGTGTACTCTCCACTGAAGTAGAATTACTTGTTGATGGAGCGGTTGCTTCAGGTGTACTTTCCACTGAAGTAGAATTACTTGTTGATGGAGCGGTTGCTTTAGGTGTACTTTCCTCTGAAGCTGAATTACTTGTTGATGGAACAGTTGCTTCAGGTTTATTCTCCGTTGAAGTAGAATTACTTGATGGAGAGGTTACTGAAGTTGTCGTTTCTTTTGCTTCATGAGTTGCAGGCATTATTGGTTTTTCAGTTACAGCCGTGTTAGTTTCCAAACCAACAAAGATAGATAGATTTAAACCTGGATGAATGAGATCAGTTTGTAATTGGTTCCATTCTTTAATTTGTGAAACGGTTACTTGATGATTTAGAGCTATGTCCCATAATGTATCACCTTGCTTAACGATATATTGTTTTTGCTGTGCAATGGTAAGAACATCCCCAGGGTGAATAAGGTTAGTATTAATATGATTTAACTTTTGGATATTTTCTACAGATGTATTATTTGCACGTGATAAATCCCAAAGGGTATCACCTTTTTGTACTGTAATCGTTGCAGCTTGAGCATTAGCACCTAAAGTAGCAGAGAGCATTGCAACTGGTACAATTGCTATAATTTTTTTAAGCATTCATGTATCCTCCATGTTCGTTCTTAGTTGTCAATATAAAATAATCGTAACATAGTTTTTTCTGAGAAAAAGAACAAGGAGGTGTTAATTTGTTTACGTACATGGCATTTATATTGCAATAATATTTCTAATATTAAACGATACCATCTCCTTGGAAATTTAATGTGAAAACAAGCAGAAGATTTCTTTTTTGAGTTCCTTTATTTGTATAGATCGTGTTTAGTGAGATTAACGAGGAATTATACATTTTGGCGATATAATAAGAGATTAATTGCAAGTCATTACTTTATAATAAATAGCAAAAAGAGAAATTGCGCTGTGCAATTTCTCTTTTTGCTTGAACTGAAATATTATAACTGTACCTCGGTAACTTCATTATTATTTTTATTGCCGTTACCGTTACCATTACCATTACCGTTGCCATTACCATTACCATTACCGTTGCCATTGCCATTACCATTGCCATTACCATTACCATTACCATTACCGTTGCCATTACCATTACCGTTGCCATTACCATTGCCGTTACCATTGCCATTACCATTGCCGTTACCATTGCCGTTACCATTACCATTACCATTGCCATTGCCATTGCCATTGCCATTGCCATTGCCATTGCCATTGCCATTGCCGTTACCGTTACCGTTGCCATTACCATTACCATTGCCAGGCTTTACAACCACCACGTCAAATGTTAGTGTGTGCTCACCATACGTTACCGTAATTGTAGTATTACCTTGACCTTTTCCTTTTACAACCCCTGCTTTTACAGTAGCTATTTTATCATTCGCTACTTCGTAGGTTGCAAGTCGTGTAACATCTTTTTCTGTTGTTTTACCATCAAAAGTAGTTACTTCAGTAATCTTAACTGTAACTTCTTTACCTATTCTAGTTTCAACTTGAGCTTGGTCGATTTCTAGTGTTACTATTGGTTCTTCTATAACAGGTGCTTTAACTGTAACATTTATAGTAACCTTATTATCACCATATGAAATAGTAATAGTAGTCGTGCCTGCACCTACAGCAGTTACTAATCCATTTACGACTGTTGCAACATTTTCATCTCCAACAACATAAGTAGCTTTTGAAGTTACGTCTTCCTCTGTTACATCACCTTCTGCAGGTGTTGACGTTTCGGTTACCGTAAGTTGTGCAGTTTCTCCAGCTGTTAGGTTCAACTCAGTTGGATTTACAGAAAGTGTTACTTCTGGTTCTACTACATCTTTTTCATATATTATTGCTTCACCAACATTACCGGCAGCGTCATTAATTATTACAGATACAGCATTCGTTTCTGCTGTTACTGGGAATGTGAAGCTACCGTCTTGATTTAATTCAAAAGCAACTGGTGTTTGTACTTCGCCATTTACCGTCGAAATATAGGAAGCTTTTAATTTATCATTTAAATTATAATTTAAACCGTATAAATATAACTCTTCATTGTAGTCGATATACTTATCTGTTACCTGTCCTGTAGCGACACCTTCAGCTACTGAACCAGTAATTTCGGGTTTAGTCGTTTTCACGATAATTGGTCCAACATAATCGGAAACTACCCCTGATGCTGCGAGACCAGTGAAGTCAATTGTATACAGACCGTCAGGAATCGTTGTTGCAGGTGCTGATCCCCATGGTTTGTACTGCCCGCCAACGTTCAGCGTATAAGAGCCTTTTCCTAGCGCAGTCCCTGCATGCAGATAACCAATGTAGCCGTCTCCGTATTCTCCACCTTCAGGGTTCATAATATCCCAAAGCTCGATATAGTTAGTTGTGACATCTCCAGTTAATGTGAATGAAAGTACAGCCGAATCTTTCACGCCATCTCCATTAAAGGATAGGTCTGTTTCTGTAATCTTATAATCTTTAATTTCAGTTACTGCCGCGCCGCTAAAGTCAGCTGCGAATGGCAATGAAATTTTTGTAGCTCCATCACTGATGTAAATATACCCTAGTATTTCAGAGCCGTTTGGTGCTGTAGCTTGTGAAGCAGTTAATGTAATATTTAAAACTTGCTCACCAACTAGATTAAATGTCGGTTGATCGACTGTAACAGTTGCATCACCAAATGTTTTTGTCACATCAATAGATACATTGTAATTGCCGCCGTTTCCATTAATATCTTTTACTAAAACTTGTTTTGTTACAGAGATATCCCGATCTTTAAGCGATTGTGGACCGAAAGTGACTGTACCCTTCAAGTTTTCTGCAACTGCACCAGTTCCATCTATAATTGCGCTATCAAGTGCATAGGCAAGGATTTCAGGATGAGCTGCTGCATAAGCATTTACACGCCCTGCCCCCTGAGAAAACACATCGTATTTTGTTGTATCTAAAACCTGTGCTGTATTAGAAATTGCTACTTTTACATCGAACGCGTTCCAATCAGGATTTGCTTGTTTAACTAATGCAACAATACCCGCAATATGCGGTGTTGCCATAGAAGTTCCTGTTTTACGAGCATATGCTTCCGCATAATCAGCATCAGGGAAATCTTTTTTATACATTGGAATCGATGACATAATGTTTGTTCCAGGTGCACTTACATCTGGTTTAATATCAAAGTTTGGTGTAGATGGTCCACGTGAACTTGAAGTGTTTACATCATCCCCAAGTGTCTTTGTGGAAGCAAATTTACTAAAGCTTACTTTTCCAGTTCCGCCTGCTAATGCAGCGCGAATTGCATCGCCATCTGTTTGGGACATATCAAATGTCGGCAGAAACTCAAATGAATCACCAAGGAATGTGCCTGAAATGTTCGGTGCATTCGTTCCACCAGCGAAGTTATGAATAATTGTTGCGATTGCTCCATTTGCCTTTGCATTCGCAATTTTATCAACGAATGCGATACCGCCACGAGCAATCAATGCCACTTTACCCTCTACATTAATTCCTTCAAAATCTTTTATTTCCCCGTTTCCAGGAACAGCAACTAGATCAAATTCTCCTTGAAGCTGGGTTGATAAATTTTTTCCAAAAGTCGTCCCCATTAATGGAAGCTGCTTTGTTAAGTTGTAGTTGCCAACTGCAACATTCACTTCCCCGTTATACATTGTTTCAGGATATGATGTGTTACCAACAGCAATTCCTAAACGAGCGGTTGCAGGCGTGCCCATTGTTCCGCGATTTGGACCAGAGTTCCCTGTTGCTATTACGCCAATTGTTCCAGCCATCATTGCATTATTAATAGCGAATGAACCAGCATCCGTTTCAGAGTTAGCTCCACCGCCAAGTGAAAGGTTGATAATGTCCATTTTTTCTATTACAGCAGTTTCAATTGCTTTAACGATACCGGATGTAGCGCCACTTCCGTATGCCCCAAGAACACGATAAGCATAAAGGTCTACTTTTGGAGCAATTCCTTTAATACCGAATTCGTTAGCGCCGATTGCCGCAATTGTTCCTGCAACATGTGTACCGTGGGAAGTATAGAACGAGCTTCCCTTTTCATTAAATTCAGGTGTCCCCGCTGGACGCTCCGAAGGCAAAGTTTCCGATGCATCGTCATCTGCACGAGGTTTCGTGTAAGTTGATGAATTTGGAATGAAATTTTTTCCGCCCTTGTAAACACCAGCAAACTCAGGGTGATCTGCATCAATACCAGTATCTAATACTGCTACTTTTATTCCTTGCCCTTCTAAACCTTCCTGCCAAAGCTGTTCAATGCCAAGGAAAGAATTACTTGTATTCATTTGAGCTTCTAATTGTTCTTCCTTAGTAAGTTCCGATGATTTCATCGAATTATCTTCGGATGCATAAACAATTGCATCAGGTTCGATTAATGTAATTCCTTCTACTGTAAGCAGTTTCGGAAGATCATTTGCTTTCACAGTTGCCGCAAAACCATTTAAAACAGTATCAAAAGTGAATCCTTGAGTCATCTGTACTTTTTTAATAGCTAACTCTTTTTTAACTTTTGTTTGTTGTGCTTTTACATTTGAGCGAACTTCATTTGCACGGGCATTTGAGAATCTTTGACCTTTGACTTGGCTCATTCCTTGCTCTAGTGCTACAGGCAATTCTGATAAATGAATAATGACCGCAACATCTTGATTGCCTGATACATTTTGTAAGCTTTCGTGAAGAGTTGGACCATCTTTAGACAAGCTTTGCTGTTCAGCGATAGCCGCCTTTAGTTGAATAATACTTTCACTTTGGCTATCTTGCTTGAATGGTTTCGACTCTTCAGCACGAGCACTCGATAATGGAACAAATAGAGAAAGCACCATAACGAAAGCTAGAATACTACTTAGAAACTTCGTAAACTTAAACTTTTTCAAATCACATTTCCCCCTTCAGCTTTTATTGTCACACTTTTCAGTTTAGTGTGATATTTCCAATTTATCATAAAGGGAGTAATTAGAATATCTGGATATTAAAATATTGATAATTAGTATTAGTTTATTAATTACAAATTAAATCTATCTTCCTGGTAATTTAATGAAAAAGTAGGACTTTCGAGTGTGAAATGACATACTATAAGTCATTAATTTTTTCATTGCACCTTATCAAGACAGTAGTTGTAGATACATCAGTGGAAAATAAAAATAGCTGGCGTTTATTTAAAAATAACGCCAGCTATCTTATATAGTAGAAACAAAATATCCAATCAATTGATTTTTATAAAAATACTTATTTTCCATGAATTTCACACTAAAAAGAAGGTGAATTATTCATTTCTTCATATTTAACTGTAGTAAACATACCACCTAAGCCAACTACACCGTTGTTTGTAACGTGATGAGGCATGTGGCAGTGCATTGGCCAAATACCTGGGTTATTCGCTTGGAAGCTAATATCCCAAGTTTCACCAGATGCGACGAGTATAGTGTTTTTATAAATTTGTGTATGAGGGACAATTGGAAAACCATCAGCACCAACTACTTTAAACTGATGTCCATGTAAATGGATGGGGTGGTGGTTCATTTGAATATTACCAAATCGTACTTTAACCGTATCTCCGTATTTTACTAGTAAAGGTTCAGTTAATGGGTAGCAACGGCCGTTGATTGTAAAAAAATTAAAATCAGGTTTAATAAATGTTAAATCATACGTACCTTTTGTTAGATCGCCCCATGGTAAAGCATTTATTGCCCATTCTTGAAGTAAACATAGGTAATCTTTATGGTTTGGTATGTTTACCTCTGACGGATTTTCAACAATAAAGCCACCTAATAACCCCGCATTGTCTTGTATAGAAACATCAACATGGGAATGATACATATACGTGCCTGGGGGATTGACTATTGTAAAATGATAATCAAAATAATATCCAGGTTCTATAAATGGGGAGGGCTCAATGGGGGGGACACCATCCATAGAATTGGGTACGATTAATCCATGCCAATGTACGCTTGTATGGACAGGTAATTGATTAATGACCCTAATACATACTTTATCTCCAGGAAAAACTCGAATTGTTGGTCCTGGTGTAGAGCCGTTATATCCCCATGCTTTGATAAAGATACCATCTACCAATTCCCACGTTATTTCCTCAGCAACTAAAGTAAAAAACTTTACCCCACTTTTTTGAAGTACGTAAGGTAGATCCTCAATACCCGGTGTGATAACCATGATAAAACCCCCTATAAATTCACTTCTTAAAAAAATATATGTTTCGAAGGGGGACTTATTCTTTGGTAACGTAATACAAATCTATTCATATATATAATTACTACACTAGAAGAAAGAAAAACATTATTTACAAAGATAGTGGAAATAGCTTTAGGTTTAGTATAAGTAATGAGCACGATTATGAGTTATGAATTATAGAAAGCACATAGACTTTATATTAAAGACGTATTAAGGAAACTAAATGTACTGGATGCTTCTTTCTTTAATTCTAAAAAAGGGACAATACGATTTAGGTGGTTTTGATAATTTTATATATAATCAAATGTCCGTTTTATAGGAAGTAAAATATCAATAATGTAGTATTATATAAAAGGAAATAAATGTTGTAAAATACTTTATTTGTAATATATAATTATTGAGTGATCTAATAAAGTATTTATAAATTTATCGGAGGTATTTACATGTCGGACAAAAATTTCGTAGCAACATTATTACTTTGTTTCTTTTTAGGAGGTCTAGGAATTCACCGTTTTTATGTTGGTAAAATCGGTACAGGTATTTTAATGATTTTCACATTAGGTGGGTTCGGAATTTGGACAATAGTTGATTTAGTTATGATTATCGTTGGTAAATTTACTGATAAAGATGGTCATTTAATAAAATCGTAATTGATCTTAATAAGCAAAATTATTGAAATAAAAAAACGATAGGCTCATACATATTATTTTTTAAGCTTGTTGCTTTTATTTATAGCAATACGATAAAAAGAAGGGGGACTTTTCTAAATGTCTACCCTTCTTTATTGTTTATGATGAAGTGAATGGAAACCAAAGCACTGTAGTCATATTGATTAGTAATAATAGCTATCATCCATCATTTCTGTTGCAATCCCTATTACAAATGTAATAATTGCGAAAATAATTGAAATAGCTAAACCAAACAAAGCAAATATTAAAGCAGACTTTGCAGCTTTTGGTTGAGTGTCTTTCCATACAAAATAGATGATAATGCCAAGCAGAGGGAAACAGCATAAGCTGAGTACATTAACCCAAATATTAGGTTTATCATTTTTAGCTACAGTTATTTGGTTGTTAAATTTTAATACGTTGACACCACAATGTATACAAATTTCGGCATTCTCGTTAATGGTAGAACCACAATTAGGACAATACATAATAAAACCCCCTACATACTAAAAATTTCCCTTTTATCATCTTGTTCACCGTGCTGTTTGTTTAGCAATTAGTAAAAGCGTCCGTAGTTAAACCTTAATTATCGGATTACTATTTATACTAGAGCCACATGTGACAGAAGATTTATGACGTAAGGGCGTACGCCACATTTAGGGCGAATTTTTACTAAATCAGAAATATGTTCAATTCAATTCACAATACATTATGTAATCCTTCGTTTTAGTAACTTGAAAATCCAATAATGAACATTGCAATATAGAATAATACGATAATTGCTATGTTAATAAAGAAGAACATTAAAGCTGATTTAGCCGCAACTGGCTTTTCGTTTTTCCAAACAAAGAACATAATTAATCCAACAAGTGGCACACAGCAAAGTGTAATTATGTTAACGCCCCAGTTTGGTTTGTCTTCACCACCTGCATTTTTTACGCGGACACCACAGTGGATACAAATTTCTGCATGTTCAGAAATATGTTCGCCACAGTTTTTACAATACATAATAGTACCTCCAATATTTTGTTATAGATTTCTCCCAACATATTGACCAAATAAAAAAAATTGGTAACCAATAATGTAGAAAATATAAATAATACCGATTCCACCAGTTAATCCAGTAAGGAACCGTCTACTATTATTACTTGTCCATTTACCAAATAATTGACCTGTACCGTCTATAGCCATTGGTAAAATTAATAAAGCTATAATCCATAAATCAAATATGCCTAAAAGTATGACTAATAGTATGGATAAAAGATAACCTACTGCCATACCAGTGCATCTGGCACATAGAGGGAATTTCTTCCCTTTATAATGGAATGAACGGTCCGGTCTTTGATGGCAAAAGAAAAAAACTCGCAATACAAAATTAAAAGTATTTGCCAAATTTGTAAACTCCCTTTGTTATTCTAGCGTATAGTATATAACATAAATAGATTTTTTGGAATATACTTCATAATTTAGATTTTAATATAAAAATTCAATAAATAGCGATAGTATGAGATTTTAGCTGTTTTTGAGTAATGTGCAGAAGTGCATACAATAGGGGGCTTATAGAACTTTTTTGAGCTAGATGATTTACATTTGAATGCCTTGTAACTTGTTACGGAATAACTGAGGATTATGAGAAAAAACCCCTAATTCGTTAATATGACAACGAATTAGGGGTGGATGTTTAAAACTTTTAATATTATTGATATCTTTTTATTAGTTTATCTTTATGGCTTATCATAATTTCAGTTAAATCAATTTCGTACTTATCAGCTAAAATAAATAAATTATCAAGAACATCGCCTAGTTCTTCTTTTAAATTCTCAATTTGTTGTTCTTTTGGTAGAGCTTTTTCATCTGGACGATCACGCCCAATTTCAATTGTTCGTATGGCCTTTGAAACTTCACCAACCTCTTCCGTTAAAAAATTGACACGAATAAAAGGGTTTAAGTCGTACCAGCCTCGCTTTTTGTAAAATTCAGTTATCCACTTTTGATATTCAAAAATATTCAATGAAAATCACTCCTTATACTTCTATAATGATAGCATAAAGGAGGAATCGAATTTGAATATTTCAGTTTATTGCGGTGCAAGTCTAGGTAACAATGATTTATACGAAGAGGCAGCAAAAGCACTTGGTAAATGGATTGCCGAAAATGGTCATACTCTAGTATATGGCGGAGGAAAAGCTGGTCTAATGGGTGTCATTGCAGATGAAGTTTTATTACATAACGGTAAAGTAATCGGCATTATTCCGACATTTTTAGTTGATCGAGAGCTAAGTCATCCTAATTTAACTCGTTTAGAAGTTGTGCAGTCCATGTCTGAACGAAAAAATAAGATGATTGAATTAGGGAACTGCTATATTGCACTGCCTGGGGGACCTGGAACGTTAGAAGAAATTTCAGAGGTAATTTCATGGGCAAGAATTGGACAACACCAAAATCCATGTGTTTTATTCAATGTAGGTGGCTATTATGATAAATTAAAAGAATTTTATGATGATATGGTAACAAACGGTTTTTTAACTGAAGCAGATAAAAAGGCAATGTTATTTTCCAACTCATTTATCGAAATCGAACAATTTATTGCAAAATATACACCACCATTGGTACGAACATATTAATTTTAGATAACAGTTACTGATATACTTAATGTTATCTTGTGAAACAGGAATGGGGATTTATATGGAAAAAAGACGTAATGTTATTTTGTATATAGGTACTTCTATTGATGGTTTTATTGCAAATGATGATGGTACATTAGAGTGGTTGGAGTCTACGGAAGTAGAAGGCGATTCGGGTTACAATTCCCTTCTAAATAAAATTGATACGGTTGTGATGGGTAAGGGAACATATGATACCATTCGAGGATTTGACATGGCCTATCCTTATAGTGATTATAAAAACTATGTGTTTTCTAAATCTGTCAGCGGTTCAGATGAATATGCTTCATTTATTAATGAAGATGTTGAAGCTTTCATTAACAATTTAAAGCAACAGCCTGGTAGAGATATATGGCTAATTGGTGGGGGGAATTTAGCACGTGAATTTTTTAAAGAAAATTTAATTGATGAATTCCAAATAGCCATTGCCCCAATTATTTTAGGTAAGGGAATCTCTCTTTATAACGGCGATGATATTACCCAAAAATATAGTTTAAGCAAAGTTGAAAAGTTAGGTCAACTTGCGATGCTTCATTATAAAAAAATTTAATAAGTTACAAACAAACTCGCCAATATCTGTGGCGAGTTTTACTTTTTTATAAGATCTTACAACGAATAAGATTTTTTTCTCGAATTTATATTTTGTTTATATTTGCGATATATGCAGTTTAGAACTGGACTTCATAATTAAGCATAAGCAAATGAAAAGGGAGAGAATAATATATGAACAACAAATTAAAATTCGCAACACTCGCTATTTTTAGTTCAGTCACAATATTAACGGCATGTACAGATTCAGGGAAAACTGAGGCAGACAATTCAGTCGTGCAAAATGAACAGGCGGAGGCCAATCAAGCTGAGCAGCAACTGACAAAGGGCCAAACATTAGCGAATATTTTAAGCAGTACAAATTGGCAAGGTACGCGTGTTTACGACAAAGATAACAATGATTTAACTGAGGAGAATGCTGGATTTATCGGTTTAGCAAAATACGATTCTGAAACAGGTCGATATGAATTTTTTGACGCGAAAACAGGGGAGACTCGTGGCGATGAGGGTACATTCTTTATTACGAATGACGGTATGAAGCGTATTTTAATTTCTGATACGATGAAATATCAAGCAGTAGTTGAAATAACTACATTAGATGAAGAAGTCTTTACTTACAAACGTATGGGGAAAGATATGAACGGTAATGATATAGAAGTGTTTGTGGAGCATATACCATATGAAAATGATTTAGCCTTCACTAACGAAGACAAAACGTTAACAACTTCTACAGGAGATATTAATACTAGTGTAGATGGAGATGAAATCCTAGGTAAAACATTATGGCATGGAACAAAGGTACTTGATGAAAAAGGTAATGATGTCTCAGAGTTTAATGGGAATTTTTTAAGTGTTGCAAAGTTTGAAGAGGACACAAATAAATATGAATTCTTTAATAGAGAAACAGGAGAAAGTCGCGGAGATTATGGTTACTTTGATGTCATTCATGACAATAAAATTCGCGCACATGTATCAATAGGCGATAATAAATATGGTGCAGCATTGGAACTTACGGAATTAAATGATGATAAGTTTACTTATAAGCGTGTAGGTAAGGATGCAGATGGCAATGATATCACAATCTTCGTAGAGCATGAGCCGTATAAGGGAGATTTAAAACCAACATTTAGTTTTTAAAATTACCACAAAGTCCATCACTTGAAAAAGTAAGGAATCTCCTTTATAAATTGAGGAAAGGAGATCAATATGACAATCAAGAATAGATTTTTAACTTCTTATATCGGCGGTATTGTAATTGCAAGTGTCTCTATTCTATCAATTTTATGTATTGTTTTTTATGTGACAACAGGGTCTGTTCCGACACCTAAAACATTGTATCAAACTTTTACAAAGCAACGCTCTTTGAGCCCGGAAGAGGAGCTTGCTTATGTAAAGCTACGTAATATTGCCAAAGAGGATCCAGACAGGCTTTTAGTGCAAGATATGCAAAAAAGTTTTCAACAGATTGAGAACAGGTCACTTGGAGTTGTCATTCGTCATGAAGAGGAAATTGTTTATTATTCGCAGGGATTAGTAGAACGGTCACTTGCCGTGCATTTTCCAACTTTCAATACAAATAATATTGAAACGAAGGGCACAATAGATAATGCAGGGGGACTGTACCGTTATATTAAGTTCGACTTTTATTATAGCGACAAATCTAAGGGTAGTGTCTTAGTGCTGAAAAAAGAAAACAGCTTTTTAGATTTCCTTACTAAATGGGGAATTATTATTATTTTCATAATCCTTTTAGTATCGTTTGCCGCAATGCTATTTTTAAATCAATTTTTACACAAGACAATTATTAAACCTCTAGAAAATTTAGGACAGACTATGTCCGAAATACGAGAGGGCGATTTAATGATAGAGGCAACGACATTACCTGCTAATACAGCAAGGGAAGTACAAGAGCTGACAGCTAATTTTGAGAGTATGCGATCAGCACTTTTAGATTCTATTCAGGAGCAACGAAACCTTGAAAAAAACCGTAAAGACCTAATCGCAAGTATTTCTCATGATTTAAAAACACCAATTACAACGATTATTGGATATGTGGAAGGTTTACAGGAGGGAGTTGCCGAAACGCCTGAAAAGCGGGAAAAGTATTTGAAGACCATCCACTCTAAATCACTTGCATTGAACAGATTAATTGAAGAACTTTTTCTTTACTCTAAGTTTGATGCAGAGGCAGTTCAGCTTCATTTTGAGCGTATACAGATCGGCAAGTTCCTTACACATATAGTGGAGGAGTTTCAATTATACAATCGAGATGTACAGCTGGTGTTGAATGTAGTGGAGGATGTCTATGTTCATATTGATCGTATGCAGATGAATCGGGCAATCTCTAATTTAATTGAAAATAGTATGAAGTTTAAAAAGGCAAATGAACCTTTATGTATGATTTTAGAAGTAGTAGTAGTTGAGCAGCTTGTTGAAATTGTTATTAAGGATAACGGACAAGGAATTTCGGAGCTCCAACTCCCATATGTATTCGATCATTTTTATCGTGGTGAGGAAGCGCGTACGTCGACGACAGGTGGTAGCGGCTTGGGGCTTGCAATTGTGAAGCAAATCGTTGAAAAGCATAATGGACAAGTAAAAATTCAAAGTAAGCTACATTTTGGTACAACGGTGACAATAATCTTGGAAAAGGCTTAAAGGAAGTGTCAATGACTGATGCCATCACGAATATTAATCATTGAAGATGATATTAGCATTGCAGAATTACAAAGAGATTATTTAGAAATTCATGATATAGAGGCAGAAATCATAACGGACGGTTCTGAAGGATTGAGTCGAGCATTAAATGAGCCTTTTGATTTAATTGTCGTTGATTTAATGCTCCCTTCAATGAACGGTTTTGAAATTTGTCGACGTATTCGTGAAAAGAAAAATATTCCGCTTATAATTGTTTCTGCAAAAAAAGAGGATATTGATAAGATAAGAGGACTTGGCTTAGGTGCGGATGATTATATAACAAAGCCATTTAGTCCGAGTGAGTTCGTCGCTCGTGTACAAGCGCATAGTAAACGTTACAAGCAGCTGACAGGTACTGAACAAACAAAGGATTATTTAGAGATGAATAATATTATTGTTGATAAAGCCGCACGCAAAGTATTTGTTTTAGGTCAGGAAGTTATTTTTACAACAAAGGAATTTGACCTGCTCGTCTTTTTTATGGAGCATCCAAATCGTGTTTGGACAAAGGAGCAACTTTTCCGTCAACTATGGTATATGGATGACTTAGATGGCGATGTTTTTACAGTTGTTGTTCATGTAGGGCGCATTCGAGATAAATTAAAAAAAGGAAAACTATCAGAGCTGCCAATCGAGACAATTTGGGGCAGTGGATATCGCTTTAATGACTGAAAATCTCCTTGTGAAAGGAAGGTTTTACATGAAATATTTTATAAGCATTGTAGTAAGCGCGTTATTCATACTCACAGGGTGTAATGACAAGGGGGAGGAAAAGCATATGAAGCCACAATCAGGTGATCTTATTCAAGCAGTTGAAAAAAATGATGTAGAAATGGTGCTAGAAATTATACAGGATTCATCATATCCACTTAATGAAACAAATAATAAAGGGGAATCGCCTTTATTAATTGCTACACATGAAAATTATATTGAAGTTGCGAAGCGATTAATTGATGCGGGTGCTGATATTAATCAACAAGATCATATTCAGGATAGCGCCTATTTATATGCAGGCGCACAAGGAAAAACAGAGATTTTAAAGTATATGTTGGAGCATGCGGAACCAAATCAAAAAATTGTGAATCGCTATGGTGGCAATGCCTTAATACCTGCAGCTGAAAAAGGGCATTTAAACAATGTGAAGCTACTATTAGAAGATGGTAAAGTAGATATCGATCATCAAAATAAATTTGGCTATACGGCATTAATTGAAGCGGTAGCATTAACGGACGGTTCAGTGGTGTATCAGCAAATTGTACAAGAATTATTAGCCTACAATGCCAATAAAGAACTTCGTGATAATTCGGGTAAGACTGCGCTTGATTATGCTAAAGAGATGGGCTATTCAAAAATGGTAGAAATGTTAGAAGATTAGTAGGAAGATGAATATAATGTGTTAAAAATGAGCACCTAGAACGTTGTTGATATAACAATGTTTTAGGTGTTTTTAATTGTGCGAAAATTGTTTGAGTGACTGGCACACTTTTCTGCAACTAATTTTAGCTCCTGTAAGTATTGTAAAAATAGAACCACCTAAAGTGTTGGGCAAAGACAACGCTTTAGGTGGTTCTTTTGTAAGGTAATATTTTAAAAATATAAGGATAAAAAACTTGTATTTTGATGGCTCATAAGTTACACGGGAGCCAGTGTAAACAGGCTTGTAGCATGGTGTGTGCGTAAGTTCAACAAATATAGGGCTTATTTTTGGAGTAAAATAACAAAGTTCATATATTTGACACATTATAAATAACGAGTTACTATTGCGAAGGTTGTTTATTATTAAACTAAATTACGTATGTAAAGAACTAGGAGGAAGATGGGAACAAACATAGGCAGTATTCATTAAAGAAATTTTTGATATATCAATATAATAAATTCTATTTAATTAATAGCATATTAATATTTACTTTTTTCTCAAACTGTAACCAAGCCATAAACAGTTATTAAAAATGGAATGATATTTAATATAAAAAATAAAATCAACATGCGAATCGGGGACAACATATGAGTCAGTCAAAGAAAAAAATCCACTACGCTTGGTGGGTATTGTTAGGTTTAGTTGTAATGGTTGGAGCTGCAAAAGGAGGCATTGCGACTACAGGTGGTCTATTTTTAACTCCAGTTACAGAAGATTTGGGTATTGGAATGGGAAGTTTAACATTGTACTTTAGCATAGCATCAATTGTCACAATGCTATCTTTACCAGTTGCAGGTAAGATGATAGCCAAATATAATATTAGAATTCTTTTAGTGGTAGCTGTTATGTTGGAGGCAGGAGCCTATGCAATGTTTGGATTCATGAACTCTGTATGGGGTTGGTATCTGTTTGCTATTCCAATGGCAATGGGATCTGTAATCGTAACACAATTAGCAGGACCTGTGCTTATTAACAATTGGTTTAAAAAGCACAAGGGCTTAGCCTTAGGTATTATGGTTGGAGCTGGTGGTTTAATAGGTGCTTTCCTTCAACCAGTAGCGGGTAACTTAATTGCTAGTGCAGGTTGGAGAAATACGTATATTTTCTTAGGTGTCGGCGTAATGGCGATTGTTATTCCTATTGTGTTATTAACGATTAGAAAAGCCCCACAACAAATAGGGTTACAGCCATATGGTATGGAAGAAGTGAAAGAAGATACAACGGTTAATGCTCAAACGGCAACAAATGGTGGTGTCGCTGCTACTATAGCGAAAAAATCGAGTGCCTTTTATTTTTTAGTATTTTTCTTTTTCTGTGAAACATCAGTAGCTGCTTTTAACCAACATGTTGCACCATTCGCAATGGGATTGGGCTATGATGTTAAGTTTGCAGGTAATGCTATGGGTTCATGGTCTGTAGGTGTTGTTATTGGAGCGTTATTTTTCGGCTTCCTCAGTGATAAAATAGGCGTGAAAAATACAGCAATTACCGCTATGCTTTTAGGATTAGTGCCAGTAGGAATGCTTTTATTAGTACCAGAAAATCCGATGATATTTAAATTAGCTACTGGTCTATATGGATTCGTTGTTGCATCTCTTGGAACACTAGGGCCTCTTTTAACAACAGCACTATTTGGTAATAAAGAGTTCAGTCAAATTTATGGACTTGCTATAACAGGATTAGCAGTTGCAGGTATTGTTGCTTTACCTATTTATGGCTTTATCTTTGAATTTACAGGTAGTTATACTTATGTTCTTTATACTATTTTTATCATGTTGCTTTTAAATGTGGGAGCTATTATCTTAGCATTTAAAGGTAAAAAGAAATTAGAAAAAGCTGGGCATTGGAATTAATTTTGAAAAAAGTATTTTATGTTTAAGCCATACTGTGATTATCTAAGTCATAATACTCGATGATGCAAATACAGGCGACATGCCCCTAAATCGTTAGACATTAAATCTAACAATTTAGGGGTATTTTTTTTATTTGTGCCTATTTATATAAAGGTATTAGAAAGTTTTAAAATTCAAAATCCATAGGGTCTATTTTATATTGATACTCCTCTAAGCTGAGTGTAAGGACTTGTGTGACAATAACCCCTTCACCTTCTAATAATGCTTTTTGGTGCGCCGCATTTTTAATAGTGATTTCTCCCTTGATATTTACAATACGATGCCAAGGGAGATTATATTTTTCACTCATTGTATGAAGTATTCTTACAACCTGTCTGGCTCCTCTAGGACTGCCCGCACATGCTGCAACTTGGCTATAGGTCATTACTTTACCAGTCGGTATATTTTTTATTACAGTTATCACATTTTTAGTAAATGGTTGCATATGTTTCGGCTCCTTTTTGACATAGGTAGTAGTATGCATTGTAGGATAAAAAAATTAGTCGTACGACAAATGATATTGCTTCGACATTAGGTTAATAATCCAAGACGGAAACCAGCAGACACTACTTGGGTACGATTTTTAGCTTTTAATTTTAACATAAGACTACTTATGTAATCCCTAATTGTATGCTCGCTTAGATGGAGAAACTCACCCATTTTTTTGTTATCGTATCCGTCGGCTAGGAGAGTTAATACACTTAACTCGCGATCAGTTAATTCGAAATTATTAGTAGGTGAAACATTGTGATCGAAATTTTTAAGAAATAACCCAATTCTATTGCAAACTTCCTCAATAAGTTGTAAATCCTCTTGCGTACAATCAAACTCTAGTCCTACCTGATCTAAAGTCACCCAACCGAGAACTTCCTCGTAATAACATATTGGTGCAACAATTAGTGAAGATAGACTAAATAACTCAATTGTCTCACGTTTTACAGAATGGATAGGATTTTTAATAAATACTGGCTTTCTAGTAATTAGCATGGAATGAAAAAGCTGATTCGGATATACGTATCCTTGTGTTTTTTGAACCTTTGATAATTCCTCACCTATAACCCCTTTAAACTCGCTTGACCAAGGGATATATGCATAGAACACACATCTTTTAAAATTAAGTAGTTCTTCACAGCCTTTAATTATTTTGATGAAGTCATTTCTTCCAGAGTAGCTTATAAGAACCTTATTAAGCTCATCAAGAACTTTCAGTTTATTTAACTGCGTTTTTTCATATTGAGCATTATAGCTAGCGAAGTCGTTAAAACGTAATAAATAATTTTGGATTGTTGCTTCTTGTTCCATTTCTAATGATGTTTTTGGATAAAGATATAAGCTAGTTTCGCCAACTGTTAAAGATAGTGAATGATTGGCAATCTCGTTGAATTGAGCATTATTAGTTACTTCAAGTGGGTATAAAGGTGTTCTTTGAATCGTTTCTTGATCTGTTCTTCCCCAACCGAATATGACAGGGCTTGTTTTACTGTGATTTTGAACAAGAAAAATTTGTTTAATCGGAAATAATTCTAAATATGAAAGTAACAAACTCTGCGAAGAATGGGAATGAAAATGATCTAAAGTATGAACGGCATTCTTCCAATTAGAAAATAAACTAGAAATTTTAGAAGCGATAGTAGGTAAGTAAAACATATACGCATATGCCTTTGCGTCTGCTAAATTTACTAACAAACTTGCAAAAGCCTTTTCCAAAATAACATGGAATAGGTGTAAGTAATGATAATCCAAAATCATTGAATATGTTTGTATCCAAATAGTTAAAAGAGGGTCGAGGTCGGTTTGAACTTTATTGTCATCCTGTCCAGTTAAAATTTCTAAAAATGAGCTTGCTAGAAACTCAATAATAGATTGTTCCTCTTTTGATAGGCTAGCTTCTAATCTTATTTGCACATTAATATTCATTTGAAGTTTCGTTTTATGTTGTTTTAGAAAGATTTTAAACTCCTCAAATGATATATCACTATAGGGAAGTGAATCAGATTGCATTTTTTAGTCTCTCCTTTTAAATTCCCTATAGATTGAGGGGGTGAAATAAAAATTTACCCTTAATTTATAGGATAGTTCTAGTTGGTTGTGACATTGTAAAATATTATTTGTGAACAAATTGTGACTACTTTTAATTCAAGGAATCACTCTTCGGTATAATTTCAACAATTAGAGACGTTCGTCAAAGTGTTTTTAATATAGAGAATATGGATATCAATCCTAATTATGTTTATAAAATATCACATAACTATTAGTGAGTGGTAAAGATGCACTATTTTCAGTATAGCCAAATCGCTTGGGCATGTAAAAATATGTGATGGTACTAAATTAAAAACGCTTTATTAAACGACTATAAATAGAAGAAATTTATGTCCGAATCCTAATTAAAAGAATTGTTACTGTTTTCTAATATGAGGTTAACTTCATGAATAATGTTTTTGGGGAGATGGACATCTAGATGAACAAAACATTGGAATCGAGCAGGAAATATAACTGGGTTCTTTGGGGTATTATTGCATTTTTATTTTTTGGAAATTTAATTAATTTCTCTGGAAAAAATATTATCGGTCTTTCAGCAGATTTAATTATGAAAGATATTGGTTTGAATTCTAACCAATGGGGCGTAGTGGGAAGTGCTTATTATTGGTTATTTCCGATAGCTGGTATTATCGGTGCAGCAATTTCTGACCGTTTTGGAACAAAAAAGGTACTTTCCGTACTTATATTATCGTGGGGTATTATCCAATTTGGTGCGCTTGCGATTAATGGATTCAGTGCACTGATTTTCTATAGAGTACTACTAGGAATATTCCAAGGGCCATTTGGACCAGTGGCGATGAGCCATATTAATAAGTGGTTCCCAGCTGAAAAACGTGGAGTCGCAAGCTCTTTGTTTACTTTAGGGGCTACAGCAGGAGGACTAGTTTTAGCGCCTGTCATTATTGGACTGACAACATTCGGATGGAAGGTAGCCTTTGCCGTGTTTGGCGGAGTAAGTATATTATGGGTTCTCCTATTTATATTTACTACAAAAGAGAGCCCTTCTAGTACAAATACAGAGCAAAAGGCAGCAGCAAAAAATGTAGTTGAAAAAAGTCTGCAAAAGAAAAGTGGTAAAGAAGTAGTAAAGGCAATTTTCTCACCAACTTCTATTTTTACATTATTTCTAGCATTCTCATCTTTCATATTTGTCGTATGGACTGCAATATGGATGCCAAACTATTTAACTAAAGTAATAGGCATGACTGCTAATCAAATGGGTGTTGCTGTTTCAATAATTGGAATAAGTTCTGCTGCCATAATTTTTTTAGTGTCAATGATTTCAGATAAAGTGTTAGCAAAAACTCAAAATTGGCGTTTCTCTCGCGTATTTGTGACGGGCACTTCAGCTATTATTGGCAGTTTGATGCTTGTTTCAGTGGTATTTATACAAAATCCCGTATGGAGTGTCATAGCATTCGGTACAGCATATGGTTTAACAGGCGCAAACTTCGCAATCGGTCCACAAATTATGATGAAATTAGTTCCGGAGCGAAGCGGGCTTATGGCAAGTATATTAATGTCATTTCAAAATGTAGGTGGAATGATAGCCCCTGTAGCTACTGGATTCCTTATCGGTTTATCAAAAGATAATATTATTCAAGGATATAATAACTCCGTTTTAGTAGTGTCAGGTGCAATCCTATTGTGTGCAATATTATTCTTGCTGTTTGTTAATCCAGATGGAAAAAAGACAGCGTAGTTATAATTTAAATCAATATATTTAATTAAAGAAGGGAAGAGTTTAGTATGAGATTACAAAACAAAGTTGCAATTATTACTGGTGGGGGAACAGGAATTGGTAAGGAAACAGCATTAAAATTTGCGAAAGAAGGGGCAAAGGTAGTCGTTACGGATATTAATAAAGAGGCCGCTATGAGCACTGCTCAAGAAATTCAAGCAATGGGTGCTGAAGCTATTTTCGTGCAACATAACGTAAGCAGCGAAGATGATTGGAAATTGGTTGTTAGTGAAACAAGAAGCCATTTTAATAAAATTGATGTCTTATTTAATAATGCAGGAATCTATATTATTAAACCACTTACTGAAATAGAATTAGATGAATGGAATCGTTTAATGTCTATTAATGTAACAGGTGTTTTTCTAGGCATGAAGCATGTCATCCCTGTGATGGCAGAACAAAATAAAGGTTCTATCATCAATGCTTCATCGATTGCTGGTTTATTTGGAGCTCCAGGACATGCACTTTATGGGGCAAGTAAAGGTGCTGTGCGTATTATGACAAAAGATGCAGCTATTGAATTTGCTAGTAAAGGTATTCGTGTTAACTCTATTCATCCAGGATTTATTGAAACTGCTATGACAGACTACGCTTCAGAAGCGACTGGTCGTACAACAGAAGAATTAAATAACGCATATCCACTTGGTAGAATGGGGAATACGACAGAAGTTGCACATACAGTTGTATTCCTTGCATCTGATGAATCTTCTTTCACAACAGGAACAGAGTTCGTTATTGATGGTGGAGCTACAGCAAGATAATTCAAGACCAATACAAAAAAGTGTTAGATTGACATTTAGTCAATCTAACACTTTTCTTGTTTACTCCAATTTGCGCCTACTTTAACGTAAAGAGCATATAAAGTGAAGACAATATAGTGATAACACCAATCATTATTTTTAACAAGTGCATAGGTACTTTATTGGCAAGGCGGGTACCCGTGAGAATTCCAATCGTTACGCCGATTAAACTAGCAATTACTAAACTATAAATACTTTCTACATTGGCATATGCAAAGTATCCAAATATAGATGGTATAGCGATAAATACGGAATTTAAAAGACTAACACCTACAGCCACACGAATATTGACACCAAGATTAACTAGTAATGGTACTAATAAAATAGGGCCACCAGCGCCTGTTAATGCACAAATAGTTGCTGTTAAAAAACCGATAATCACGACAATAAAAGGATGATTCAAAGCTTTCGATTTTTTTATAAGTGCATTTTCATTGTTTTTCTTAAAAATAATCGACAATCCAGCGACAAGAATAAATAAGTACAGAAGCAGTTTTGCTAGAAAATCAGAAATTAGCACATTGATTTGAACACCTAAAAACGCGCCAGGAAGGCTACCGATGCTTAAAAATAGCGCTAATTTTAAATCCATGTTTTTAGATTCCCAATAGGAATAAGCGCCAAGTACACCTGAAACAGCAAAAGCTAAAAAGCTCAATGCAAGTGCATCATGGACAGGTATTTCTAAAAAACCTACATAGATTAACGGGAGAAGAAATCCTGCAATTCCGGACATCCCTAATAGAATGCCAATCACTAAATTGGAACATAAAACAATACTTAATAGAAGTGTGTTTGTTAACATATTTTAGACCTCAATTATTGTTAACCCTCTAAATAAAGGGTTAAATGTTTGCACGAATAGCAAGTTCCTTCATTGCGAGCTTACTTTCGTATTTTATTTTCTCTTCATCCAACGTCAAAACTTCTCTGTTTTTCATTAATATTTTACCATTAACAATTGAATCTGTTACATCGTTGCTGTTAACCGATTCAATTATCCCAGCTGTTTTCCTTACAAATGAATAAAGCCTATCCAAACTACTGAGTTTTGGATAGGCTTTATTTTGTTTTTTCGTTTTATCGATCCCAGAATCGACCTTGGGCTATGCCTTCAATAAAGGATTCAATTGTAGAGTCTTTTAAATTGTAGACTCCCGATCCCTCAAGTTTTATCCTGCAAGAATTTAATGCTTGAGGATCATTAAGGTCAAAGGCTAAAGGTTTATTATGTTTAAAGGTTGTTTCCATAAACTCTAGCACAGGTGTTTGAATAGGAGATTCACTACTGATGACTAAAACAGCATCAAAAAGGCTTGGGTCTGTTGTGTCATAAGTGTCGGTTACTTTAAGGGAATCGTCGAATTGAGATACCTTTTCATCGACGATACTATAATTTAAATGTTGTTTAGCCAAAGTCTGAACCCATTCTGTTAGAAGGGATTCCTGAGGCTTCCCATTCAATAAAATCGCGACATTTTTCGTATCTGGTTTAAAGATCGTATTAACCATGCTGAGTGCAGGCGATTTTTTATCTGATTGTACTTCAAGATTTGTCTTAGGCAATGCCACTCCAATATTGTTGGCTACTTCTTGAGCTAATTGATGGTCTATATGATTTATAAGGTCGATTGCATTTGTTTTCACTGCATTCGATTTACATTTGCCAAGCTCGAAACTAAATGCATTTTTAATATGTTGTTTCTCAAAAGGAGCCATACTGTTATAGAAGAGCTTCGCTTGTGAATAAAAGTCTAAAAAGCTTTCGCTACGACCTCTAATCTTATTGCCATCAATTTTTTCTTGATAATGTTCGTAGCCACCTTCTTCGGCAGAAACAGGAGCTGGTTGATTGTCATTTAAGCCGTTGCGATGATAGCTTGTTTGTCCTCGAAAAATTGCCATTTGGTGCATACCGTCACGTTGATTGTTTTGATAAGGGCAGACTGGTTGATTAATTGGGATCTGATGGAAGTTAGGCCCACCTAATCGAGAAAGTTGTGTATCGGTATAAGAGAATAATCGTCCTTGTAAAAGAGGGTCATTTGAGAAATCGATACCAGGTACAACATGCCCAGGATGGAAAGCAACTTGTTCTGTTTCAGAAAAGAAATTATCTACATTCCGATTTAGAGTCATTTTGCCGACTATTTTTACAGGAACTTCTTCCTCTGGCCATAATTTAGTTGGATCTAATATATCAAAATCAAATGCATGCTCATCTTCTTCGGGAATTACCTGTAAACCGAGTTCCCATTCTGGAAAGTCTCCTTTTTCAATTGCTTCATACAAATCTAGTCGATGGAAATCAGGGTTTTTCCCTGCAATTTTTTGCGCCTCATCCCAAACTAATGAATGTACACCTAGAGTAGGCTTCCAGTGGAATTTCACAAAATGGGCTTGTCCTTTAGCATTAATAAGTCGGAATGTATGGACGCCGAAACCTTCCATCATTCGTAAGCTACGAGGAATGGCACGATCACTCATATGCCACATAATCATATGAGCCGTTTCAGGATTTTGCCCGATGAAATCCCAAAAAGTATCATGAGCACTAGCACCTTGTGGTATTTCATTGTGTGGCTCTGGTTTAACTGCATGGACGAAATCAGGGAACTTAATGGCATCTTGAATAAAGAAAACAGGCATATTGTTGCCGACTAAATCATAATTACCTTCGTCTGTATAAAATTTAGTGGAAAAGCCGCGCACATCCCTCACTGTGTCATTTGAGCCTCTAGATCCCTGCACTGTCGAAAAGCGTACAAAGACAGGTGTGATTTTAGAGGGATTTGTAAGGAAATCTGCCTTCGTATATACTTCTAACGATTCATAAACTTGAAAAATACCATGTGCGCCAACACCACGTGCGTGAACAATACGTTCAGGAATACGTTCATGGTCGAAATGAGTCATTTTCTCACGGAAATGAAAGTCCTCCATAAGGGTAGGACCCCTTAAACCTGCTTTTAAAGAAAATTCATCCTCTGCCATTTTTAATCCTTGATTCGTCGTTAAGGCATGTTTTCCTTGGTTATCAATGATATGTTTCTTTAATTGTTCAGTTTTTTTATTTTCCATTTGAATCCTCCTCAAAGTCATCTTACTTTAATGATTCCCTTTTAATTGGAATAAAAACATGTGGTGTTATGCCAAAGAAGCTAAATGAGGGGGAAATGGGAGATATACAGCACGCTCATAAAAAAAGCCCAATTTTCTTTAATAGAAAATCGGACTTCTTATTTTCAAGTATTATTGTGCAGTTAAGCCGCCATCGATAATGAATTCAGAACCTGTTGAGTAGCTAGAATCATCAGAAGCTAGGAATAATACCATGTTAGATACTTCTTCTGGTTGAGCTACACGTTTTAATGGAATATGTTTAGAGAATTCTTCTACTGCTGCTTTTGTATCTGCTTGTACAACCATTGGTGTTGCAATAACGCCTGGGTGTACAGAGTTTACGCGAATACCCATTGGTGCTAGATTAATTGCCGCTGCCTTAGTCATACCACGAACAGCGAATTTTGTATCTGTATAACCAATAGCGCCAGCAACTAAGCCGTTCATTGAAGAAATGTTGACGATTGAACCGCCACCAGTTTTCGCCATTGAACCGGCTACAGTTTTCATACCTAAAAATACAGACACTTGGTTAATGTCTACAATGCGTCGGTATTCTTCTAATGTCACTTCTAGCATATTTTTCGCCATAGTAATACCAGCATTGTTTACTAATACGTTTACTGGACCGAAAGTTTCTTCTGCTTTCGCGATAACTGTAGCCCAATCTTCTTCAGAAGTAACGTTTTGTTTAACGAAAATAGCATTTTCACCTAATTCAGCTGCGAATGCATTTCCTTTTTCCTCATTTAAATCTGTTAAAATAACTTTTGCTCCGTTTTCTACGAATAATTTTGCGTGTGCAGCACCCATACCTTGTGCAGCACCTGTAATGATTGCTACTTTACCTGCTAAACGACTCATTTAGAAAGCCCCCTAAAAATTAAAATTTGATAGTTAACTATCACTTTTCTACTTCCTAGTTAACAACTTTCACGATCGAATGTCAATTCAAAACGTTCGTCATTTATTGTGGTCGAATAAAAGATAAAAATACATCTTTCATCAACTCCAGTTGCTTGTCCGTAGATAACAACTCGGAGAGGTTTGGATCGTGGGTTGTTAGGCTTGATTTAAATGTAAATAAACTAAAATTTTGCACCATCGTCATAATAAATAAATCTAAATCAATATCATGTCTTAATGAGCTGTCTTGTTTTCCCTGGTCAGCCAATGTGAATAAAATACTTGCCAATTTGTTTCGTGCAAAAAAATACTCTGCATATTGCTCAGACGATTCTGTAGCAATTTTTTCATGTAAATCAAAGGACTCGAAAAACTTTGCGAGCCGTAGCTTAGGGTCCTTTGTTCCACTTATATAATAATCCAAAATTTGTTTGATTTTTTCATACGCAGGTATTGTCTGCTCAACAATTTGTCCTATATGCGTCGCCATATCATTAGTAATAGTATTTGAGGCTGCAATCACTAAATACTCTTTTTTAGGGAAATAACGAAAAATTGTCGCAATCCCAACACCAGAAGCGTCTGCGACATCTTGCATTTGTATGTTTTGAACGCCATGTTCCAAAAATAAATCCTTTGCAATTTGGATAATATTTTGACGGCGTTGTTGTTTTTGTTGTTCTCGTTTACTCATTTTCGTCACTCCAACTGTTCTTCATATATTAATTGTAGCATGCGTAACACATACCAACTTGTATTCATAATTATTGCTATTTTTGTATATTTATTAAGATTTATACATAAGATGAATTTGTTCTGCTATGTAATCAGAACTTAAATGTAGCCCATTTTTTAACCACCACATTATAACGCCAACTATCGAAGCTGTTTTGATTTGAGAATCGACATAGACTTTTTTAGTTGTTTTTGTATTTTTATTTCTGCGAATTTCGATTAACTTTTTTAATAATTGGAATAAATGATTTTCAAATTGTTCCAGTTGAAAAAGAATGAGTAGATGATGTCTTTGTGTATAAAGATAATCTAGTAATTGAATCAATTGTTTTTTTTCGTCGATGTCCTGAACTTGAATAAGTGCTTCAATTTTTTCAGTTAGTTCCTGTAAAATTTCCTGTGTTAATTGTGTAATTAGGCCATCAATATCTTGATAATGTAAATAAAATGTTGTTCGATTTAACAATGCCTTTTGTGTCACCTTTTGCACAGATAATTGATTAATGGATAGTCCATCATTTAAGAGGGTTAAGGCAGCACTTTTAAGCATTTCCTGTGTTCTTATGGCACGTGGATCCTCTTTTTTAGTCATTTTTCTCATTCCTGTCTATCATAGTAGATTTTATATACAGTTTGTTTCAAATTGTCTAGTAGTCGACAGTGAATCCTATATTGTTCATGGTCAACTTAGCAAATTTCTTGTTAAGATATTTTTTAGACAATGTGTCGATAAAATTATGATAGCGTTAGGAGTTCTATTATGCAAAATGAAATATCTGCTCGAACGAAAAAGCTTTTGCTTTTTGTAATGATTGCAGGTTGCTTCTTTTCTACATTAAATCAAACATTACTAAATGTGGCACTTAGCGATTTAATGGTTATTTTTGATGTAACCCCTACAACCATTCAGTGGTTAGCGACAGGCTTTATGTTAGTGAATGGCGTGCTAGTCCCAATCACTGCCTTTTTAATGAAACGATATTCAACTCGCCAGTTGTTTATCAGTTCTATGCTTTTTTTATTAATAGGTTCTATTGTTGCAGCAAGTGCAATGAACTTCGGAATGTTACTGACAGGACGTATGATCCAGGCAGTTGGGGCAGGAATCATTATTCCATTAATGATGACAGTCATTGTTTTTTTGTATCCAATGGAAGAGCGTGGAGCTGTTATGGGGAAAGTTGGATTCGCCATTATATTCGCTCCAGCAATTGCACCAACTGTTTCAGGCTTTTTTGTTGAATATTTGTCTTGGAGATGGCTATTTATTGGTTTAATTCCATTTGTTTTGCTAATTATTTTGTTTGCTTATAAATATTTATTTAATGTTGTTGAGGGGACAAAAGTAAAATTAGATGGATTAAGTGTTGCGTATTCAACAATCGGGTTTGGATTTTTACTTTTTGGGTTCAGTATTGCAGGAAGTAGAGGTTGGGCTGATTGGCTAGTTATTACATCCCTTCTTTTAGGGATCATTGTGACGTTTTTATTTTGTCAGCGTCAAATGTCTTCAGCTGAACCATTATTAAATTTGACGGTATTTAAATATAAAATGTTTTCAATGACAACGCTTGTTAATATAGCCATTACCATATTAATGTATGCGGATTTAATTTTACTACCAATTTATTTACAAGATGGTCGTGGTTTTACTGCTTTTGAAGCAGGTCTTTTATTGTTACCAGGGGCATTAATAAATGCATGTTTATCTCCGGTAACTGGGAAAATGTATGACAAATATGGTGCAAAGCCATTATTTATAGTGGGCATGAGTTTAATCGTTTTGTCGATGTGGGCAGTGATTGATTTATCTGCCTCTACTTCATATATGTATTTACTTGTCCGCACAATTATATTACGAATTGGGCTAGCCTTTATTACAATGCCTTTAAATACAGCTGCCTTAAATGCACTTCCAAAAGAATTAGCTTCACATGGCTCAGCCGTTAATAATACGATTCGTCAATTAGCAGGAGCAATTGGCACAGCAGTTATTGTGACTATTTATACAATACAATTAACAAAGGTTTCAATTGGTACAAGTGAAGGTTATGCTACCGCAGCTAATACGACTTATTGCACAATGCTTATCGTAGCCATTATTGCATTTATTGTTGTTTGGTTTGTGCCAAAAACTAAAAAAGTGAGTAACTAAACATCGATTGCTTGCAGTGAGCGATACAATAAAGAAAAGCACCGTTCTAGATTATAGATCGGTGCTTTTTTGCAAATAAAAAAACACTCCTAAATACAGATTTCGAAGTGTTGTTACGCTATTTTAAATGTTTATTTATATAGAAATAGATATCATGGTTAATCCATTGATAAAAACAAGAACATGTGTTAAATTTATATAGATAGGCACTTTATTATTAAAAGGATATATTATCCCTATCTTAATTATAAAGCATTGTTTTTTATAAGTCAACCCCTATACTTACATTTTTAAGGAGTGAATGCGATGAAATCGGAGTTTCAGCAGGAGCAAAAACGATTAGACAATGTAATGGAGACTATTTCAGAGCAACTGAATAGGTTGGAGAAAGAAACTTTACAGCGTAAGAACGAAGTTGTAAATATTCGCAAACATTTTTGGGATGAAATAAAGGTCAATATGGATACTTTCGACGATTATCTTGAGACGATTATCGGCTTAAGACAAGAAACGCAAGCACTATCCGTTAGCCAAAGTACCCACAAACATGCGTCTAAAAGATTGTCTACGTTACGCCGTATGCAGAAGGTTCCTTATTTTGGCCGAATTGATTTCTTAGAGGAAGGTATGTCAGCTCAGGAACAGGTCTATATAGGTATCTCTTCTCTTATGGATAAGAGTGGGGAAGATTTCCTTATCTATGACTGGCGATCTCCTATCTCAAGTGTTTACTACGATTACTCGCCTGGTCCAGCCCAGTACACGACACCTGAAGGCATTATCCAAGGGGAGTTGGAGAAAAAGTGGCAATATCTAATTCGCGATGGTGTTCTTCAATCGATGTTTGATACAAGTCTCACTATCGGAGATGAGATTTTACAGCAAGTTTTGGGGCAAGGTACAAATAAACATATGCATAGTATAGTTGCGACGATTCAACAGGAGCAAAACCGAATTATTCGTCATGATCATGGGAGATTGCTTATAGTTCATGGTGCCGCCGGTAGTGGCAAGACATCAGCAGCTTTACAGCGAATAGCTTATTTGCTTTATAAATATCGGGATAGATTAAATGCGGATCAAATTATTTTATTTTCACCTAATGCAATGTTCAATAGCTATGTGTCCAACGTGCTACCTGAACTTGGTGAAGAAAATATGCAGCAAGTTACATTTCAGGAGTACTTGCATCACCGATTGAGTAAGGAGTTTTATGTTGAAAATCCTTACGAGCAATTGGAATATGTTTTAACTGCAGCAAATAGCCCCGCATATAAATCAAGAGTGGCGAGCATCCAATTCAAAGCATCTACTCGTTTTTTTGAAGTCATTAAAGCATACAGAAAGTCGCTGGAGTACTCCGGCATGATATTTAAGGGCATTAACTTCAGAGGGCAGCCGATTATTACCGCGCAACAAATCGCTGAGCAATTTTATAGTAGCGATGCTTCACTTAAGTTCCATAATCGATTGGAAAAGTTAAAGGAATGGATTCTGAAGGAAATAAAAGAAATAGAAAAAGTCGAATGGAAGAAGGAATGGGTACAAGAAGAAATTGAGCTGCTTAGCAACGAGGAATACCATAAGGCACGTGTTTATTTAGCTAAAAGAAAGGGCTTTGCAAGAGAGACAGTAGCCGATTATGAGATGGAGCCTGCTAAACTTGCGCGGTTGATTGTATCCAAGAAATTGAAGACATTGCGGAAACGAATTCGGGCGTTACAGTTTATCGACATTAAGGAAATTTACAAACAATTGTTTATAGATCCTATGCAAATTAAACAGTGGATTGAAGGAGAAACACCAGTGGAGTGGGAGGCCATTTGCCAAGCGACACTGGAAATGCTAGACGAAGATAAACTTTTTTACGAAGACGCTACTCCGTTTTTATTTATAAAAGAGTTAATTCAAGGTTTTCAAACAAATAGCTCGATTAAGCACATACTCGTTGACGAGGCACAGGACTATTCGCCATTCCAATTCGAGTTTTTAAAGCGATTGTTTCCTTTTGCGAAAATGACAGTATTAGGTGATTTTAATCAGGCAATTTTCGCGCATGCGAGTGAAATGATTGATTTTAATATTCTTAGTAACTTATATGGACCAGATGAAACAGAAGTTATCAATATGACTCGTAGCTATCGCTCTACAAAACAGATTGTCGAGTTTACCCGCAAACTAGTACCTAATGGCGAACGGATTATCCCGTTTGAACGCGATGGGGAGCTACCTGCGCTGACACAATTAGCTGATCGCACAGCTTTGCACCACTGTATTACGACTAAAGTCGAAGCTTTGCGAAGTGATGGCTATAACAGTATCGCCATCATATGTAAATCTGCGGAGGAGAGCAAGCGTGCATTTGAAGCTTTGTCTACTATTGAGGGTATTAAGCTTATAAAAAATGGCTCACCCGAGTACGAGCAAGGGGTTGTCATCATACCTTCTTATTTATCCAAAGGAATTGAATTTGAAGCTGTCATTATCTATGATGCATCGGAGCAAATATATGGCGATGAGAGTTTACGCCGAGTTTTCTACACGGCCTGTACGAGAGCAATGCATAATTTACAGCTTTACAGCGTAGGTGAACCAAGTCCACTTCTGCGCACGGCCTTACAGGAAAATGAAATTAAAATTTAAATGAGAGTAATGAACGAGAATAATGTGAAGAGCCGATTCTAGGTATTATTAGAATCGGCTTTTCTTTAGGATGACAATTTATTTAAGTTCCACTTGGATACGTCCAACACCATTTAAATATTGGTCATAACGTGCAATTTCAAGCTTCACAGGATTAACTGGGAGATTTTTAACATTCTCCATATCAAATTTTTGTGTAATTAATAAATAGTTGTCGTGCTCAGAAAACGTTGCACTATTTGAATAGTAAGTTTCACCATTAGCGTCAATTAAATGATTAAACATGCTTCTAAGTTCATTTTTATTGGAGGATAATATTTTATATTGAATTTCAAAGTTATCTTTTATTTCAAGCTCGGTATTAATATTCTTAGGCTGAGTCATAATTTCCTTTTTATCAAAATCAATTACTACTGATTCATCAGCTTTTTCAATAGCCTCGATGTCTCGAAATTCAATCGTCATACTTTTTGGGATACGGAAGAAATTGCTCTCTAGCATGATACTAAATTGCTTATCTTCGTAATTACCAAATCCAGAATAACCGTTTCGAATTTTGCCCCATTCCTCTTGATGTTCATCATAGATGCGAATATCTCCAAAGTTTAATATTTTCTTTGAATTTGATGAATCAATCGACATTGTCAACTCAGATCTAATTGGAGAAATAATAAGCTCATGAATGGTAAAGTCTTGCCCATCGACAGTTATTTGTTTATTAATAGTGTATTTTTTCGATGCTTTAATATCATTTTTTAATGTAAATGGTATGTCAAAGACTATTTCTGGACGATCATGAAGCGATAATGTAATTTCAAAATCTTGTGATGAATAGTTCATACCTTGGCTTGCGGCCACTTCAATTGTATTTTCAACTTCAAATGTTCCTTCTGGCTGTGCTGACAAACTACTCCCTACAGATGCATAGATTTGTTCACCTTGCTGTTTGACCTCTGTAGAGACGCCAGTGAAATTCGCTAAGTCTTCGTCTGATTGAAGCTTATAGGAAATGATCATACCTGATTCATCTGCCACAACACTTGTAATCGTAAGGGTTTTCCCATCAATCGTTTGACTCACATTAATAGGCTCGTAATATTCGTTGTTAATAATATCTTTAATGCCTTTATCTAACGCAATCATTTCCACAAGTGGTTTTAATACTGGAATTTGTGCCATCGTATAAGCAAGAGCAGGCGATACCCTAATGGAACTAATAAGGGCAATCATGATAATAGCAGCAGTAACCGTAAATTGTAAAAGGCGTTTATGGCGAGTTCTCTTTTTTAATTGCTTGTATGCCATGAACTGTTTATTTGACTGCAATGTTTCCATAGGCACTGATTCAAGTAATTCTATATATCTTTGTTGTTGGTCATTGTCCAACTGACTCATGAAATGCCCCCCTCTCCTAATAAATGACGAAGCTTCTTTAATGTTTTATGTAATCTTGATTTAACAGTCCCTTCAGGTATTTTTTGTAACGTGGCAATTTCGCTGTTTTTTAAATCTTTAAAGTACTTCAAATGAATGAGCTCCTGTTGCTCAATAGGTAGCTTTGTAATGACATCATTGAGTTCAAATAGTTCTGCCATTTGCTCGGGCTGATCCACTATATCATCTGTGATGACAATACGTTTTTGCTGTCGTTTCATCATTAAACATGTATTGATAACAATGCGTACGAGCCACGTTTTAAAATACTGAGGCGTCTGCACTTTATGAATATTTTTTAAGCATTGATACGTCATTTCTTGTAGTGCATCATTTGCATCATGTTCATTTTGCATATAGCTATAGGCAACACGATACATAGCTTCTTTATATATTTGTAAAAGCAGTAGCTGTGCCGCTTCATCTCCATTAATCGCTTGTTTGGCAAGTTCGATTTCGTCCATCTCCATGCCTCCTTTAATGATTAGATGCACCGAATAAAACATTCGTTCATATTATTTTATAAAATTTTAAAAGTAATTTATAACTTTTTTAGGAAATTACAGAAGTAGACAGTTCGTTGGATGTAGTGGGAGGTTTAGCTGTTATTTGGTTATATGGAGAACCGTATTCCAATTAAATAAAGGAGCCTTTCTATTGAGGAAGGCTCCTTTTATTTCTATATAGAGGTACCGCTTTAGTTAGCGAGTTCTACAGTAGGTTGTTCTTTATGCTGGATGTGGCTTGAAATCCAAGCGATGATGAAAGCGAGTAAAAGATAGATGAGTAAAAGTGATCCTTGTGTAACTAAGTTTGACCAGCCACCAAGGGTAATTACTTCTTGGAAACCTTTTAGTGAATGCGCCATTGGCAAAAATTCGCCGATTTTAGCTAGTATAGGATTTCCAAGCTCACCAGGGAATGTTCCGCCACATGTTGCTAATTGAAATACTAATAACGTAACAGCTATAAATTTACCGACATTTCCTAATAGAATTATGAGCATTAGGATGAGGGTCATAAATGTAAGTGACACGATCATGCTTGAAAGGAAAAAGAGCGGTACACTAGCTACTTTTAAGTTAAATCCTAACAAGATAACGATATCTACAATAATTGATTGAATTAAACCAACTACGTAAACTAAACCTAATTTATTAATAAAGTGAACGGTACCAGTCACTTTTAGAAGTTCTCTGCGTCCTAGTGGCAGAATATTAGATGCCATAATGCCTCCTACAAATAAAGCGAGTGACAAGAAATAGGGTGCGATACCGACACCATAATTCGGAACGTCAGATAAATCAGATTCTACCAATTCGATTGGTTGGGCAAACATCGATGTCGTTGCATCGTCAAATTGAAGATTAGATGTTTTTGCTGCCGCACTATTTAGTTTTGATGCTAATTCATTTGATCCCACTACTAAAGAGGAAAGCCCATTTTGCAGTTTTGGAAATCCGCCTGATACTTCATTAATTCCACTAGATAGCGCTGTAATTCCAGTATTAAGTGTAGTAAAGCCTGTTGACCATTTAGCAAAGCCACTTGCAAATTCAGTCGCTCCTTGTTGAAGTTGTTTTGCCCCCGCAGTAGCCTGATTCATCTTTGTTTCAAATGTTTTCATGCTAGTTTCTAGCGTAGCTTGACCTGCCGCGATTTTTTTAGCAGCTGCGCCTACTTGTTGTTGACCATTTGTTAAAGTAGTTTCAGTTGCAGATAATGTCTCTGCTAAAGTAATCAGTTGTTGAAATTCCGAATCTTGCTTTACTTCGGGATGATCTTTTATATATTGAGCTAATTGCCCGCTTAAATTACTTGCTGCTTTTGCTGCTTGTTGTTGACCTTGAGCTAGCTCTGTATTTTTAGAGGACCAGTCTGTCATACTTTCGCTCATTTGCCCCATTCCTGATTGAAGGGCTTGTTCAGCTCCAGTTAGTTGCTGTAGTCCACTATATAGAGAGTCAGAACCGTTTATGAGTCCTTGAGCGCCATTTGATAGGCTTTCCTGCCCTGTTGAGAGGCTTGAACTTCCTGTTTGAAGCTTTTGAGCTCCTGCATCTAAACTATGAATGCCATCCGCTAGCTTGTCGGTTCCGCTCTGTATATCAGTCGCTCCCTTAGAAAGCTTTTCCGCCCCAACGCCTGCTGTTGCAAAACCAGTCGAAGCATCCTGGAATTTAGTGAGAATAGATTCAGAGTAAAACTTCGTTATGCTGGCGTTAATTTTTGTTTTCATTTTTTCCACGGCTGTTGTCGTAATTTGTGAAGCTACAAAGTTTTTCCCTGGATTAATTTCATACGAAAGTTTTGCTGTTTTTGGAGTTTCTTCCATTAAAGTCGTTACGTTCTTAGAGAAATCCTTTGGAATTGTGATGACCATATAATAGTCGCCTGCTTTAAGCCCTTTTTGTGCGGTCTTGGCAGAGACGAAATGGAAGTTTAATTCTTTACCTTCCTTTAGTTCGGTAATAAAGTCATCACCAACATGCAAAGATTCTTTATCTATATTTGCTCCCTCGTCGAGATTAACGACAGCTACGGGAAGTTTGTCCAACTGCCCGTATGGATCCCAATATCCTGCTAAAAAGAACCCAACGTAAATTAAAGGAACAAGAATAAGAAAAATAAAGGCCGTTCGCCCATGCTTATGTTTCCAAATAGCTACTAAGTCTTGCAATATTAATTGAAATCCTTTCATGAAATAATCCTACCTTCCTATTTTTAAAAGATTATTTCATAATAATCTATTACATTAATGTTGTATAATACATAAATCGTTATTACATAATAGATTTAAATCTATACAAGAGGGGGACCAATATGGAACTTTTGCAGTTAAAGTATTTTCAAACAGTTGCCCGTCTCGAACATATGACGAAGGCAGCAGAGCAACTTCAAATTGCACAGCCATCGCTTAGTAAAACGATTTCCCGCTTGGAGGAAGATTTGGGCGTGGTGTTGTTTGACAGAGAACATCGGAAAATTAGCTTAAATGAAGCTGGCAGAATTTTTTTAAACCGTGTGGAAAGGGCTTTTGCAGAATTGAATGAAGGACAAAGGGAGCTAGCTCAATTTACTGAGCAAGATCAAAAGAGTATTACATTGGCAGTAACGATTCCAAGAGTATTGCCTGCTTTATTAGGTTCATTTTTATCGAAATATCCAGATGCCCGTTTTCAACAGTTTCTAAAGTCTGTTACATCTATGAAAAAATTGTTGATGGAAGGGGAGTTGGATTATTGTATTTCCTCAGTTCCTATTGAAGGCGAGGGTATTAGATGGGAACCACTTATTACTGAAGAAATATTTTTAATCGTGCCACCTAATCATCGGTTAGCAGACAGGGAGAGTATTCAACTCGCAGAGGTGAAGGATGAAGCGTTTATTAGTATGAATACAGGGTTTGGCTTCCGAAGCTTAACAGATCAATTTTGCCGGGAGGCGGGGTTTGTCCAAAATATTGCCTTTGAGGGGGATGAGCCTTCCGTTATTTCTGATTTAGTTAGACAAGGACTAGGTGTCGCTTTCGTTTCTGAATTATCTTGGGTTCCGAAATCAGAGGAGTTTCCTCATAAACTGCGAATTGTTGAACCATCTTGTCAACGTACAATTGGGCTAGCGTGGTCAGAAAAACGCTATTTTACACCGATGGCTAAGAAATTTCGTCTATTTGTTTTAGATTATTTTTTATCAATTGCTTAATTTAATAGATGACCCATCTAATACGTAGGGTCATCTAATATTAGGCATTTGTTTACGATCTAGTTATTACTTAGCGGACGATACATTTTACTCATTGAGCTATAAAAGTCTTGTAAAATTGGATTGCTTAAATTTTTTGTTAAAGCAATGAGTTTGACCGGAATGTTAGAAGTATAAGTTTCTAAAATAGTAGCCGACCCATCCTCGATTTCCTTTTTTATTCTGCTTGTCCCAATTACTCCGAGATACGGGTGATTGAGGACGGCATTTTTTATGCTCTCATCACTATTGCAGTGAATAGTATTTGGAAAGTGAATTCCTTTGTTCAATATTTCAAATTTTATAAAGGGAGCTCTAAGATCAACCAATACAGGGTATTTTTCTAATTTGCTCTCCATTTGAGAAGTGTCATTAGCAACTTTACTCGAAGCGAACAGCACTAAACTTTCATAGTCAATGCATTGATTGGAAATGTCAGAGTTTAAAGTTCTACCATTTACAATAGCAAAGTCCATCTCATTTTGTATTATCTTTTTTAAAGCCTCATCGCTACTATCTACAGAATAAACTTCTATTAAAATATCTTGGTTCCTTTTCTGGAAATTTACTATATGTGGTAGAAAAAAACGGTCGCAATGTTCATCTAATGCACAAACCCGAATAACTTGCTTTTCTCCTTGGAATTCTTCGATTCTCCTTTGCATCGTAAACATCTCATTTAAGATATTTTTTGCATGCTCATAAAGAATTTCTCCAGCTTTAGTTAGCTTCCTTTTATTATCCACTTTTTCAAAGAGAGGTAAGCCAATCTCATCTTCTAAGTGCTGTAGATGCTTTGTAACAGTAGGTTGTGAATAATTAAGGCGCATTGCTGCTTGGATTAGTCTTTTTTCTTCTGCTACGATTTGAAAAGTCTGAAGGTGTCTAATTTCCAATTACATAACAACCTTTCCTGTTAATTTCTGAAGCTATAAAGTAAATAAAAATGATTATATAATGCTGATTTAATTTTTGAAATATAATTATAACCCTAAATATTTAAAATAGTAATATTGAATATTCACTATTAGAATATCAATGACCTGTAATGCATTATAAAATGAAACCTATGAAAGCGTTAGCAATATTGGGTATTTTCTAAATTTTTCTAATCTTATTTTTTAGCCGAGAGGATGATTAAAACTCGACTGTTTTTTGAGTTAATTCATAGTATGACAGATTGCTTTTTACACAAATCACAAAGGGGTGTTATGTTTGAGTACTGCCAAACCAATAAAGATAGAAGAAGGTACTGAAAAGAGGAAGAAGAAAAAGGGCGGCTTGAATGCTTATGTTCTAATGTTTTTAATCATTGTTGTTCTTACACTTTTAACCTATGTTATACCTGCTGGTCAATACGCTAGATATGAGGAAAATGGTAGAACGATTATTGACCCTACGAAATTTGAATACATCACAAATACGCCTGTAGGTTTGCTAGACATGTTTAATGCATTTCATCAAGGGATGGTCAAAGGTGCACCAATTATATTATTTGTTCTACTAATTGGTGGTGCTCTTGGAATTATGCAAGCTACAGGATCTATTGATGCGTTAATTCGATTTACTGCACAAAAGTTTGGTAAAAGAAAAAAATTAATTATTCCAGTGATGGTACTTCTGTTCTCGTTACTCGGTACCCTTATTGGAGCGGCTGAAGACTCGTTAGTTTATATTACAATAGTTGCTCCAATGACCATTGCCTTAGGCTTTGATGCACTAACAGGTGTTGCAATAGTATTTCTCGGCATGATAGGTGCTGGATTTACTGCAGGTATTACGAATCCTTTTACAATTGGTGTCGCTCAAACAGTTGCTGAGCTTCCAATGTACTCGGGTATGGGCTTACGTATCGCTATTTACGTAATCTTCTACATTTTATCGGTTGCCTTTATTTTAAGACACGTAAATAAAATCGAGAAAAATCCTGAACTAGCTGAATACGGGAAGTTTAACCCGAATGAAAGAATTACGTTTGATGACGATTTTAAGTTAAGTAAAAGACATGCACTTTCTCTTTTAGTGTTCTTAGGCTGCTTTATCGCGTTGATTTATGGCGTTATTAGTCTTGGCTGGTACATTAGTGAAATTGTAGGGATTTTCTTATTAGGTGCAATTATTATGGGTCTTATCGGAAGACTTTCTGGCAATGAGATGACGGATGCATTTTTAAAAGGATGTTCTGAAATGATTTCAGGTGCGATGATTATTGGGATTGCTAATACAATTCTTGTCGTACTTACTTCAGGCAACTTATTAGATACGATATTACATATTACTTCTAATTTACTGAATGGCCTTTCACCAAGTGTAACAGCGGTAGGGATGGCAGTTGTCAATTTCTTTATTCATTTCTTAGTGCCGTCTGGAAGTGGACATGCATCATTAGTCATGCCAATTATGGCACCATTAGCAGACTTAGTGGGAGTAACAAGACAAACAGCTGCGTTTGCTACTGTAATGGGTGGCGGTGTCTCAAGTTTAATTATTCCGACTGGTGGCTTATTGTTAGCAGCTCTAGGTATGATGGGCATTCCTTATTCAAAATGGGCTAAATGGGTATTCCCTTATGTTGCTATTCAAATTGTCATAGTTGTGATCTTTTTAATTATTGCCCAGGCAATTAATTATGGACCGTTTTAAAAGCAAAGATAGATTGGTATGTAGCATTGACTCTTTTCTATATTCGCCATTTTACTGAGGTAAGATGGCGAATAAATAGGAAAGTTTATTGCATTTGCTAGGATTTTGGCTTAAATAATTTTTTAGCAAAAATATTATTCTAACGGGGTGAATGAAATGGATTATCGTAATACATTATCAAAGGTTATTGAAGAAAAACGACAAAAATTAATTTCTGTAAGTGATCAAATTTGGGGTTATGCAGAAACAGGATTTGAAGAGTTCCAATCAGCAGAATTATTATGCAACACTTTAGAAGAAGAAGGTTTTACTGTAGAAAAGGGAGTAGGCAATATTGATACTGCCTTTATTGGTAGTTATGGGACAGGAAAGCCGATTATTGCTGTTTTAGGTGAATTCGATGCACTAACTGGATTAAGTCAGGTTGGTGGAGATATTCAATATAACCCAGAAGTAACGAATGGCAACGGACATGGCTGTGGCCATAATTTACTTGGTACAGGGGCATTAGCTGCTGCCATCGCAATCCGTTCATATTTAAAAGAAAACAATTTTGAAGGTACTGTTCGTTACTATGGATGCCCTGGTGAGGAAATCGGTAGTGGTAAAACCTTTATGGTAAGAGAGGGGCTATTTGATGATGTAGACTTTGCAGTATGCTGGCATCCTTGGTCTCGAAATTCAGTTTGGTCCATGTCATCACTTGCCTGTTATGAAGTTTCATTTAGATTTAAAGGAAAAAGCTCTCATGCTGCTAGTACGCCTCATCTTGGTAGAAGTGCACTCGATGCAGTTGAACTAATGAATGTCGGCGTTAACTATTTACGAGAACATATTATTCCTGAAGCAAGGGTGCATTACGCTGTAACAAATACAGGCGGTGTTTCACCAAATGTTGTACAAGAAAAGGCAGATGTATTGTATTTTATTCGCGCACCACGTGTAGCTCAAGCAGAAGAAATTTATCAACGCATCTGTGACGTTGCAAGAGGAGCGGCTCTTATGACTGGTACACAAGTGGAAATTGATTTTGCTTCCGCTGCTTCCGATATATTGCCGAATAACACATTAGAGAAAGTCATGCATGATAACTTTGTTGCTTTAGGTGTTCCACAGTATGATGAAAAGGAACAACAATTCGCGAAGGACATTCGTGCAACTTTATCTGAGGCCGATAAAAAAGAAGATATTAAGGCTAATAAAGAACTAGAAGGCAAAGATTTAGCGCATGTTATCGATCCATTTATCCCATCAAACGGAATATTGCCAGGTACGAGCGATGTTGGCGATGTGAGCTGGGTTGTCCCAACCGTACAATGCATGGTAGCATGTGAACCAATTGGAACACCTCTTCATACATGGCAGGTCGTTTCAACAGGAAAAACTTCAATTGCACATAAAGGTATGCTACATGCTGGTAAAGTGATGGCGGCAACTGCTATTGCAGTGCTACAAAACCCTGAAGTTCTGGAAAAAGCGAAGTTAGAATTAATTGAACAACGAAATGGTGAGGAATATGTATGTCCGATTCCTCCTGAAGTGAAAAAGTATAAACTTCAAACTGTTTAAAATAGCTAAAATCCACTGTGCTCATAGGCAGCGCAGTGGATTTTGTGCCAGGCACTCAAACAATTTTGAATATTTTTTACGATATAGGTTGGTAGGTGGGTTAACACCAAACAATTACTTCATGAGGCGTAGTTTGTGCGGGAATGCTTCTTGTCGTAGGTCCATAAACTACAATGAGAGTGCGATTTGCAGGACTTTTTGAAAAAGGCTGCCCATTTCTAAGCAAAATAGGCGTGTATGGTGCAAGATTTAATTGTAATTGACCATCACTACTCAACAATTGAGAATTAAAAAAGTCTACTTTTACATTTTGATAGCTGTTTTCTTTAACAATAATAAGTGCTTGATATTGAGGAGGGTAGATTAAAGGTACAGGTGCATTCGCATCATAATAGCCAACAATGCGATCACCACGGCTTACAACTTCGTGATTTACAAAATAAGTAGAAGGTGAAATAACAAAATTAACAATGCCGCCTGCACCATTTTCTACCGTCATTAACGTATAACATCCTTCACTTTCCCCATTTTGCCCGACTGCAAAATCATTTATCTGTGTAACGGTACCCTGAAAAAAATTAAAATTGACCATAGCCATTCCTCTCTTAAAAAAAGTTTAATCAACTGTTTCCCGTCTACAAATACGAAATTCACCATCTTTTAATACATGTCATTTTAATCTATGTCACAAGTCATTTATGGGTGACAAGGGTTTGTTTCGCTTAATTTTTTATTAAAAAGGAATAATATATTTTTTTCACAAATCACTATATACTTAACTTGGACTTTAAACGTAATTTATCTAAGGAGGGGAGCCTTTTGAATTGGATTTCTAAAAATAAGAAACCCTTTTTAGCATTCATCGTTATTATCATAATTATTGCGGGTCTGCTCGATATTAAATATGAGGGACTATTCTTTCAAATGTTACCTAAATCTTTGCAATCTTATTTAGCTAACATGTTTTAAAAACGTTTCAGCTTATATGAAATCTTTTTATAAATAAAAACGCATTAGCTTGGCCAAACTTTAAAATGAAAAGCAGTTGAACAGATTATCTGTTTTATTACTTTTCAATAAAATCAATGGGGGATGGCTATGTCAAATATAAACACAAATTGTAACAATGCAAAAGTTAGGGACAAGCATAGTGCGAAAAAACGAGAAGTAAATCAAAATGGCAAAAAGCTCTATAAAGAGGAGTTTGGCTCTGATTTCGATTTTGATGCAGCGTCAGCTCAAGCAAGTAACTTTACCGAAGCACAAGGGCAAAAAAATACCCAGCAACCGGTAAGTGAGCGGACTGCATGGCACTAGTTTTTATTTGACAACTATTCAATTCATTGAGTTAAGGACTAAGGTGTAAGCCTTAGTTCTTTTTTATTTAATATAAATAAAGATAACTACTGCTTGAAATTTCCTGTAGGAGTCGTCGACTGATAATAGGCATCAAGCATGACTTGTTGATGCCTATTAATAACAATTCGGTCTTTTATTGTAGATTTAAATGATTCATCTATAATGTTTTTCTTTAATTCATTTCTTGTGGAATTTTAATTGTGACAGTCGTCCCAATTGTTAAGCTTGAATTGATTGTAATTCCATAGTTAGGGCCGTAGTATAATTTAATGCGTTGATCTACATTTTTAATGCCAACGCCACCAAGCTTTGTTCGCTTCTCTGTAGATTCTCTATTTAGTTGTTTGATGTCAAAGCCCTGTCCATTGTCTCGAACAATAAGCTCCACATCATCTCCACTAGCTATTGCACTTATATGAATATGACCATTGCGAGGGACACTTCGAATACCGTGATATAAAGCATTTTCAACAATTGGTTGTAGAAGGATTTTTGGCATTCGTACGTTTCGTATCGATTGATTGCAGACAATCTTGTAATTTAATTTATCACCGTAACGTTCTTTTTGAATAAACAAATATTGACGAACATGATCTAATTCATTTTCTACAGTTGTCATTTCATTTCCCCCACTAAGCGATAAGCGGAAAAATTGAGCAAGTGCTTTTGTTATTTCAATTACTTTCTCACTGTCATTAAACTCCGCCATCCATACAATTGTATCTAATGTATTGTATAAGAAATGAGGATTAATTTGACTGTGGAGCGCACTAATTTCAGTTGCTCTTAAGTGTTTTTCCTTTTCAGTAATTTCCTGCATTAGTTTTTCAATTTGCCCAATCATACGATTGAAATATTTTGCTAAACTTTGTGCCTCAAAGCATCCTTTTTCATCAATAGGTATTTCTTTTAAGCCATGTTCGATATTTTGCATCGCTTTTTCTAAACGTTGGAATGGTACCGTAATTCGTCCAGCAAATAAAGCAACACTTACCGCAGCTATAATAAAAAGAATCATGCCTACTAATAAAAAGATTTCGAGCAGTTGTCTTTTTATCATTAAAAGTCCATCTTGTGAGGAGACTCCAACAAATGTCCAGTCGGCATTATTTAGCTTATAGGTGTGCGTTAACGTATTTTTTTCTTTATCATAGCCCGCTTGATTGGCGATAATTTGCTGTAATTGTTGTTGTTTTAAGTAATTTTCGAAATACGCGGTATCCTTATGATAAACGACTTCTCCGTTGTCATTTATAATGAAAGAAAAGCCATCCTTTCCTAAATCCAAGTTAGCTAAAAAGTCTTCGATAACTTTATATTGGATATCGATAAGCAATACACCAATATTTTGACCTTCGGCATTTTTTATTTCGCGGCTAATTGAGATTACCCAGTTATCTTTATCCATTGAAAAGTGCTGCATGCGAGCAGATGTCAGTACAGGCTTGCTGCCATTATTAACAGCTGCCACATACCATTGTTCCTTCATCATATTGCTCGACATACTCATAATTAATCCCTTTTCATTAGACAGTACTTGTCCGTCTTTACTAACAATTACCACCGATTGAATGAATCGATCCGTTGCCATCGTTGTTTCAATCATAGACAGTAAACTATGCTTAATAGTAGGGTCTCGCTCTGCACTCGAAAAATAGGTTACGAGCTGGGCGTTTTCAGCGAGCAAACCTGATACGGCTTTGAGACGATCGATATAGAGATCAATATACATACCGCTTTTTTCAACTGCCGTTTTTGTGCTAGAGGTTGCTTCACTTAACACAACAGATGCAATACTGTAATACAAAATAACGCACATTAATAATAAAATAAGACCACTCGCTTTTAAATAATGAAGGGCAATTTGCATGCGTAAAGTTTTCAATATATTTGATTTCTTCATCGCTATTCTCTCATTTTTTCTCTAAATTGATTGGGAGAAATATCAAATTTTCGTTTGAATGTAGCGCTGAAATAATTGGGATCATCAAAGCCTACAGCAGCTGCAATTTCGTACACTTTCATATCTGTGCTGAGCAAAAAAATTTTCGCTCTATCTAAGCGGATGGATAGCATATAATCTTGAAAGTTTTTACCGTATAGGCTCTTAAACAAGCTACTTAAATAGGAATTACTAAGTGCCATTTGTTTTGCTAAATAGCTTAAAGAAAAATCGACATTTGCAATGTTACGGTCTATTTCTTTTTGTATTCTCGCTTTATAGCCTGTGTCATTATTTATGTTTGTTTCACTCAAAATGCCTTCCACAAGCCGAGATAGCTCATGCTGACTTTGTGTTGCTTGAATTTTTGCTATCAGATTTTTTAACGTTTCTTGAATATCATGTTTAGAAACGGGTTTTAAGACGTAATCATCAATGCCTGCCTTTAATGCAGTTACGGCATAATCAAAATAGTCATAGCCTGTAATAATAGCAATTTTTACATTAGGTTTAATTGTTTTTGCTGTAATGGCAAAATCGAGGCCGTTCATTTTCGGCATATTGATGTCAGCTAAAACGAGGTCAGGACTATGGTTTTTAAAGATTTCAAGTGCGGTCTCTCCATTCGATGCTTCAAATACTTCAGAAATGGAAAGCTCCTCAAAGTTAACAAATGAGCGAATTCCTTTTATGATGATTGCTTCATCATCGACCACTAATAATTTGTACATCACATCACCTCTTTGAGAAAATACATAAAGGGCTGTCCTATCAGTAGCTCCACGTATGCAAAATGATATTCTAAATTGTAAAAATCCACTACACTTCCGGTGGGCACAAGGTAAGCCGCAACCGACGCTAATGCGCCGCGTGTTGCGGCTTATGATGCGTGCGCTCCCACAGGGGTCTTCGTGGATTTTTACTTAGCTAGTAATAAATATGACTACTTACAGTGCTAGGAGGATTCCAAATTGTTTTGGTGACTGGCACTGATTTCAGGAGCGTACTATTATTTAGTTAGCGGTATTAAGTAACCATAACCAGCTGATTCCATTTCAGCTTGTGGAATAAATTTAATCGCAGCACTATTTATACAGTAACGCAAACCACCACGATCGATAGGTCCATCGTTAAACACATGTCCTAAGTGACTATCACCCGTACGGCTTCTCACTTCGGTTCTAATCATATTAAAGCTCGTATCTTTAAACTCAAGCACCACGGCTGGATCAATCGGCTTAGTAAAGCTTGGCCAACCGCATCTAGAATCATATTTGTCGGCAGATGAAAATAGTGGCTCACCTGTTACAATATCAACGTAAATACCAGGATCATAGTTGTCCCAGTATTCATTTGAGTAAGCCATTTCTGTACCATTCCCTTGTGTTACTCGATATTGCTCTTTTGTTAACATTTTTTTAATTTCCTCATCACTTGGCTTTGGATATAAAGCTGGGTCAATAAGGGATGGCATTTCTTGATTTTTCAATGAATCAAACTCTACATGACAATAGCCATTTGGATTTTTTTCAAGATAATCTTGGTGGTATTCTTCTGCAAGTGTAAAGTTTTTAAGTGGTTCCACTTCAGTAACAATCGGGTCATCGTAGCGTTCTTGTTCTTTCGCCACTACCTGATCAATGATTCGTTTATCTGCTTCATCTGTATAGTAAATACCCGTACGATATTGTGTGCCACGGTCATTTCCTTGCTGATTTAATAAGGTAGGGTCAATAATTTGGAAGAAATGTGTTAATAGCTTTTCTAAATTAACTCGTTCGGGATCATAACGAACATGAACCGTTTCCGCATGCCCTGTATTTCTCCAAATAACATCTTCATAAGTTGGATTTTCTGTATTTCCATTGGCGTAACCTGACTCTGCATCATAAACACCGTAAACACGTGCCATATATGCTTCTACACCCCAGAAACAACCACCTGCAAGCCAAATATCTTTTAAATTATTTGTATCAAAGTTTAAGTTGACGTTTGGGTTGGGTGGATACTACTTAGATTCTGCTTGGGCTGTACTTACACTACTAGTTAACAAAGAAGTATCGACTGAGCAAGCTGATAAAAATAATAAAACACTAAACAATACACCAAATAGTTTTATATTCATTAGATGTACCTCCCTTTATTATTGGATACTTTTAAATTTCTCAATAATTTGTGGATTACTTACATGGCCAGGCAGTGTTTGAATGAGTTGACCATCTGAGCCGATATAGGACGATGTTGGATAGGCTCGTATATTGTATTGTTTCGCAATTGCACCATCTTCATCTAATAGCACTTTAATATTGGATGTTCCTTCAACACCGTTAAACCATTTAATAAATGCATCACTCTTTTTTTCATTATTGAAATTGGGTGATACGATGCTTAAGACAACAAAATCCTGCTCTTCCCCAGCTAGTGTATTTAATTCTTCTAAGCCTGCTAAGCAAATGGAGCACCAAGAGGCCCAAAATTTCACATACACTTTTTTGCCTTTATAGTCAGCAAGATTGTAGGTATCGCCCTTCGTATCAACTAATTCGAAGTTTGGAGCGATAGTCCCTTCATTTTTAGCTGCTGCTTTCGTTGAGGATGTCGAATCCCCCGTGCATGCCCCTAAAAGAAACACTGCTGCTAACATGACAAGGAGCAGTTTAAAATTGTACATGTTAAGTCTCCTTTCTTATTGTGGAATGAACGTAAGTAACAGGTTTAAATTATTTGTCATTAAGACAATTCCCATAAAAATAATGATAATCCCACCGGCAATTTTAATTTTCCCTATATGCTTATTCATTTTTTTAACATGTTGTAATAGTAAATCAGAGAAAATAGCAAGAAGTAAAAAGGGGATTAATAGCCCGAGCGCATAAAAAAACATCATAAGTGCCCCATAAGTGGCCTGTCCCTCGCTAGCTGATATTCCTAATACCGCCCCTAAAATAGGCCCGATACAAGGTGTCCAGCCCATACTAAACGTAAGACCCAATAAATAGGTACCAAGTAAATCACGTTTATTGCTTCTTTTCAGTTTTACTTTTGTTTCTTTATGGAGCACTGCTAACTTCAAAAGACCTATTTGATGGAGGCCGAGCAACACGACTACTACACCGCATACGGCGATAAACCAGTCTTTATTAATAAACGCACCAAGAAAACCGGCGCCAAATCCAAAGATGACAAAGCTTGTAGAGAGACCAAAAACAAAAATAACCGTCTTGAAAATTAAATGTGGGTTCACTTGCCATTTACCTAAAGCCCAGCTGTGTTGTATAGCGACACCACGCTCATTGGTTGAAAGTACTGAAAAGTAAACAGGTAGTAAAGGGACTATGCAGGGGGAAAGGAAGGATAGTATCCCTGCAATAAAAACTGTACTGAATAAAAGCTGTTCGCCCACGATTGAAGCACCACCTTTCGTATAGTTTTATAGTAAGAAAAGTGAATGAAAAGCAACATAGAATGATTTCATGAAACTCTTAGATATGATCTTGTAATGAATTTCACGTGTGTAATGCAGCGATTTTGCAAGGATAAATAAAAAAGTGCAATGTAATTTACTTAATACCAAGTTAGAAAGAAATGGTAAAATATTAAAAAGGAGGGATTGCTGTGGCGATGATTCGAAAATATGGGCTGTTATTAGGGGGATTCGGCTTTTCATATCTTGGCAATTGGATTTACCTTGTCGCTTTAAATTTAATGGTTTGGCATTTAACTTATTCTGCGACAGCAGTTGCGGGTATCTTTATTGTTGGTCCGATTGCCCGTATACTGACCAATTTTGTGGCAGGCTCAATTATTGATCGGTCGAACAAAAGAAAGATAATGATCGCAATGGATGTTATACGTGGAATTATTGTTTTCCTTATGCCATTTATAACGTCTATTTGGCTCATCTATAGCTTGTTATTTTTAGCGAATATAGCGAGTAGTTTTTTCGGGCCAAGTAGTACATATTATATTGCGAAATACGTACGCGATGAAGATAAGCAACGTTTTAACGCATTATTAGGCACATTAAATTCAGGTTCTTTTATGTTAGGTCCTGCCATCGCAGGTGTCCTTATTGCTGTTTTTAATATAAGTATCGCCATATGGATTAATAGCGTGACATTTTTTGTTTGTGCGTGGGTCATTTCGCGTTTACCGAATTTAGAAGAGCAAGTAGAAGAGAAGCGTGTAGTGCTTACAATGAGTGTAATAATAAATGATTTTAAAGTGGTTTGGACTTTTATAAAGCAGCAACGGAATTTCTTGAAATTTTTTATGTCCTATCAAATTGCACTAATGGTTGCTTTTGCATTAGATTCACAAGAAATGACTTTTATAAAGAAAGTTTTATCTGCTTCGGATAGTCTTTACGGTGTGCTAGTAAGTATTGCTGGCGTTGGGGCTATTGTTGGTGGTTTATTGGCAATGATTTTAGTACATAAATTTTCAATTGCTACCTATGTAGGGGTTGGGCTTACGTGTACGATGTTTTCCTATACCGCCTTTTATGCATCAAGCAATATTTGGTTTGCTACGTGTTGTTTTATCACGTTAGGAATTTTTATGGCATTCAGCAATACTGGATACGATACTATCTATCAAAAAAATATTCCGCCAAATTTAATGGGACGATTCGGTAGTTCTGTTAGCCTTGTTCAAAGTGTTATACAAATTGTACTTACGTTTAGTTTAGGTATATTGGCAGACTGGTTTTCACTACAGCTCGTAGCAGTCATTTTTGGTGCAGTCGGACTTGTGTTTGCATTCTTTATGTCTATCTATATAGCAACAAATAAGCAAGCACTACAAATTAAAGAAAATAATAATTAGTATTTAAAAGTGTAAGTATAGCGGAAGAAGAGGTTCGAGCAAAATTATGGACGATTTGAACCTCTTTAACATGCATAGTTCTAGATTTTTAGCTTCGAAAAACAAAATGTAATGGAACGTTTTACATAAAGTGAACAATAGAACAGTATGCCAGAAACAACAAGTGCTAAAGGTATACTGAAAACGATCGGGAGATCTACGCCTTGCCAAATACTCATTTTAATTTGGTCAATGCCTACAGTTCGTAAAATACCAGCAAGTATTGTTATTAAGGCACTTACAACAAGCCCCACATATAAGACGGTTAGGACAACTAGTGCTAACGAGCAAAAAAATCCACGTATCATATTCATAGTTGCACCCTCTGTATAATTTGTTGTACTTTCGCATTAGGAGAAATAGTATAGCTTTTTGTGTAATAAAGCGTTTGTATTGTACAATGACTGCCCACTATAACAACATCTCCTTCAACGACCTCCGCATTTGTATAGGAAAGATGCAAATGTTTTCCTGTTATCGATTTACACTGAAGTTTTTTTCTAACAATTGAAATCGATAATTTATCTTTCTCTATCGTTATATCTTCGGCAATTAGCCGATCAATCTCACTTGCTCCTGATAATTTTAAGTGAAAATGTGCTGCATGTATTTCTTGTGCCTTAACAAAGCCAATCGCGTGAAACTGTTGTGCTTGTAAATTTTGCTCAATTGTTAATTTCCCTGAGCTATTAATAGTCGCTATTTGTCCATTGCGTATCTTTAAATTCCCCGCAGTCGTCACTTCCGAAATTTCACAATAATCCTTTATAATACAAGACCCTGTATTTTTTAAAACATGCGCCATAACACATGAATGGAACGAGCTATGACCATGGGTGGAGATTGTTTTTAAGCGAACGTCTTGAAGAAAAGTGACAGCACCGCGAATCTTTAATTGTTCACAGTCAGGTGCTAAATCATTAATAGTGCCACTCGTAAGCGTAATACTACGTTGCCTCTGTATCCCTTCATTTGACATAGTAATCACCTCTTTAATTTAGTTTATATATATTTTAATTATTAAAACATATATTAATTAAAGTATATGTCACTTTACTTTGTCAAGAACAAAAATTGCCTAGCCTCTTGTGCATGTAAATAACGAGGGCAATAAAAAAAGGATTTCAAATTTATTGAAATCCTAAAAAATTTTTTGCATTAATTTATTCACTTCAATTAACACTTTTGCTATCTCGGCTAGTTTTTCTTGTGGAAACTTCAAAAATATTTCATGTACTTTTGTCTCTCCATCATTTGTTAATATCATGTTTACGACGCGTCGATCTTCATTTTCTCTCACTCGTTGTAATAAATTTAATTTTTCTAGTTTATCGCACATGGACGTAACAGCACCAGGGGTTACGCTAAAGAAATCCGCAATTTCAGTTGCTTTCATACCACCATTAATTTTTAGCTGAAGAAGTAGAATTAGTTGGTTTTGTGATAATGATTCACCTTCTGATAGCAGGTTAACAAACATCATCGATTTTTGTTGTATTTCAAGCATTTCTCGCATTATCACTTCTACGTTTTGCATTGGGTTATTATTTAACATTTGATCACAGCCTATTAAAATATTTACTAATTAAATTATATAGCAAGTATAGGATTTATGTTAAGTGAATAACTCTCAAATTCAAAGTGAGGTTTTTGCACTTACGTTCGATTTCTTTAACAATAGTTTTCCTACTATAAGGACACCAACCATTAATAGCATTATAGGTATTAGAAATAACAAATGTCCAATGCCTGGAGCAAATATTGTTACCGTAGAAAGTGGCCCGAATAATTTGGGGAATCCAATTAAAATAAATAAAGGGAGTAGAATATTAAATATCATTAGCGACAACCAATTAAGAACTGTACGGAAGGTTGATATTTTCTGTTTGTTACGTTTGAAATTTTTATAGACCGTGCGAGCAATTAGCAGAATGATTATTACGAATATCAAATCAAATATTATATATTTCATAAAAGGGTTACTATTAGATATAGTAGGTTGTTCATGATGGACAAGTTTGTTAAGGCCACTAACTATGGCATCATATTCATTTAAATTAAAATAATCCATAGCATTGATTTGAAGACTAATACCGTATTGCCTATCTAACAGCACTTTTGCATAAGTGTTTTCTGTCCATCCATTATGGGAGATGACGTCATTATTTACTTCCCAGCCCATGGCATAATAAGTATTATGCGAAATGAACGAGGATGGTTGGTGCAGAGTATGCATTGCGTTTGCTGACAAAATGCTTTTTCCATTAAATTTACCTTCATTCAATTGTGCCATCATGTAATTAGCCATATCTTCTGCGCTAGAAATAATGTAACCAGAAGGAACGGTGCCATCATGGATTAATTGCTCTGTTGGTACCTTCATGCCGAATACAGTTTGATAGCCGTGTGCGATAGTATTGTTGATATCATCTTTTGGATCAGCATAGCTATTGTTCATTTCAAGCGGTTTAAATATAAATTCATCTATATACGCTTTATAAGGGGTATTTGTAACTTCCTCTATGATTGCACCTAAAATGCTATAATTTAAATTCGAATATTCGTAGTGTTTACCAACAGGTGATGACAATTTTATATTTGCTAAGCTTTGTACATGTTCTTTTAATGTTTTATCTCCTTGCGATATCGCTACTTGACCATCATATGTAGAAAGACCGCTCGTTTGGTTTAGTAAGTGTTGAATGGTTATTTTTTTAGATTGCTCTTTATCTGCAAGTTGGAATCCTGGTAGCACATTGTATACTAAATCATCTAAATGAATTTTCCCCTGTTCTACAAGCTGCATAATGGCAAGAGCTGTAAATGATTTACTAACTGATCCAATAACAATAGGTGTTTGTGGTGTCATATTTGTGCCATTTGGGCTAGAGACACCATACCCTTGCAAATATTCAACATGATTTTCTTTAACGATAGCAAGTGAAGCACCTGGAATGTTCAGCCTATCGATTTCTTTTGCCATAAACGCATTAATAGCAGCAATATCTAGAGTTTTATCTGTAACATCACCGTTTGCAAAGACAACACCGTTAACAGTCGTGAATAGCATGAGCAAGGTCATGGCGAAAATTTTTAGAATGGCTAATTGTTTTTTATACATAACGTATATTCCCTTTAAATGTATTTTGCCTTACTGAATTAGGGGCTGGCTACTATGTGAGCACTTGCACGATGCCTTACATTGTAGAGCTTTTATATAGTCTTCTTTTATAAACATAAAAATACATACTTAGTGGCCACCAAAGAACTAAGAAGATTGGATAGATAGCCCAAATTACGCCTGGTGAGGAAATGATGTTGACGATAATAAAAAAGATACTGATGTGAATGCTAGCATACACCGAGAAGGCAACAAATGTTTTCTTCTTAGCGTGATATAGAGATAAGGGCCACCATATAACTAAAAATGCAGGGTAGATTGCCCAAGGATATTGGGGGGACATGATGAAATTTGTTATTGAATAATAAATGATTGTACTTGCGCAGCCAATAAGTGCTATGTTCATGGATTTAGCTTTTTCCTCTAAAAACATAAGAATAGGCCACCAGACAATCGGATATATGGCGTATATGAACCATAAATGCTGCGGTGAATACAAAAGATTTTCAATGATAAGGAAAGCAATGACCATAGCGCTGCAAATTACAGCGTACTGTTTGTATAGTTTTTTTGACATGAAATATAAAGTGATCGGCCATAGCAACAACAATAAGCAAGGGTAAATAAACCATATCGTGTTTGGCGTTGTTGAATAATTGACAATTCCTAAAAACAGCATAGTCATCAAACTACCGACAACAGAAAAACTAATGTAATGCTTCATTTTACTCACTCCATTTCTTACGTGACCATACGAAATACATTGAAAGCGGCCACCATAGTATGGCGAAAATCGGATAGATAGCCCAAATTGTATTTGGTGTGTAGTATAGATTGATAAAAATAAAGAAAGCTGTTATTAAGCCACTTCCCCATAAGGAAAATTCTAAATTTAACTTTGCCATACTTTTCTTTACTGGCGGCGCTTTTACGCCTAATTCTTTTTTTAGATCGTCAATATCTCCAAACTCAACGATTGCTTTATTGATTGCATCCTCTTCTTCTTTTCCTTGCTCCATTAAATAAAATACTTTTTCTTCAAGATTTTCGATGATTTCCTGTTTCACCATTTCTGTTTCATTATTGCGTGGCATGTCTTTAAATAGCTCATCAATATGATGTTTGATTTTTTTCATTCTAAGCCCTCCATAAATAAGTCGATAATTTCCTTCACTTCTGTCCACTCTTTAACAAGCTCGCTTAAATAAGCTTTGCCTAACGAGGTGATGCGGTAATACTTCCTTTTGCCCCCATGTGATACATCACCATAATAGGCTTCAATTACTTCTTTTTTTTCTAAACGTTGAAATACTGCGTATAAAGTTGCTTCTTTAATTTGAAAACGATTATTTGTACGGACGCTTATTTCTTGGGAAATTTCATAGCCATAACGATCCTTCTCTAAAAATAGCCGTAAAATAATTGAATCCAAATGTCCGCGGATAATGTCACTTCGAACCATAAGTCACCTACTTAGCCTTTATTGCTCTATCTGATGGAGTAATATTAACAAAGATTACTCTATCTGTCAAAGTAATATTTGGAACTTTATAGAAAAAATTTATTCCATAATTTAAATATAAAAACCGATAATGCAGGATGAGCATCCTGCATTATCGGTTTTTTAGAAGTATGGATTATTACAAATATAATCCTGCTAGAAAAATCCCTAAAGCTTCTTGGTAAATGTCATCAAACTGACTGATTGGTAGCGGGTTCGTACCGCTACCTAGCTCCACAGTGAACCCTGGTCTGCGCCAGTCTTGTATGAACCAATCTTTATAGCCAGCATAGCTATTTGCTGATTTAACAGGCTCATAACCACTTACACGGCTAAATTCCTCCACCATCGTTTGTGATTCAGGTGGCTCAAGATTTTCAAATCCCCAATAGATTACTTTGCCTTGTGTATGAAACGCTAAAACCCAAGCAAAATTACTTCTCCGCGTTAAATCGGCCATGGCGATAGCTTCAGGTTGAGTCAACGGTGCTTCTCCTCCATAATCTCGCGGTCCTGGTGATTGAGGGTTACGAGCGCTTTCTAGCTCCCATTTTGCTGGGAATTGGTCATTTAAATCGACACCATTGATATTCGCCTTCCATCCAGAAAAATCGGTACTATCATTGTTCCAAGTAATGAGCTTATTTTTTAATGCTTCATTATCTGGTGGGCCATGGAGTACTAAATTAACACCATCAGGGTTAACCATTGGTACGATCGAAAGTGTTGTTTGCTCGTAAAGAGGCAATGTGGAAAGCCCTCGAATAGTCGTTTGATTTGTTAGTGAGAGTAGGTAGTCGTTTAGAAATGTCATGATGATCGGCGTAGTAATCCATTCATTGGCATGAAAAGAACCGTTATAATGAATGCGCTTTGAGCCTTTACCAATAAGAATCTCAGGCATTTGCCGCTGTAAAACGGAGTTGCCAATGGAGGCGTTTTGAAGAAATGGATAGGCAGCTTGTAGCTGTTTAATATCATTTATCATAATGTTGTAGTCGTAATTTTGTTTACCGTTTACGAGGCGCCAAGTGAGCCTTTGGGGGACTTGAATTGTTTGGCCAATGTACAGTCGATTTGGATGAACATCGGGATTGGCAAGCAAAATGGCATTGAGCTGTACATTTTGACTTTGAGCAATTTGCCACAAAGTGTCTCCTTGTTTGATTGAATAACTTGTTGTAACAAATCCAGGAATTTGAACGCGTTGTCCAACTTGAAGTCGTTGAGGGTTGATGTTTTGGTTGGAGTCTATAATTAGTTGAAGAGGTATCTTATATAACTCGCTGAAATACCACAGTGAATCACCGGGTCTTACAAATATGTCCACAGTTTTTCTCCCCTTATTTCAAAATCGTTCATTATAAGATGTATATGAAATTATATAAAGCTTATTAATAAATAAGTGCCAGGCACTGAAACAATTCTGAATTTGAACGCTGTAGAAAAATTTTAAAATAAGGAGATTTGATGAATTCGCTGCTCTGTGTGTTTTAGCTATAGGTATCCAAGGGAAATTAACTAGAGTTGAACAAAGTAAAGTCAACCTGTCAATTTCAATTCCACCATTATACTGTTAATATAACTATAGGACAGTAAAAGGTAGGGGGATTAAATGTATAAAAAGATAAAAATGGGTATACGTACAAAGATTACCCTCGGCTATGTAGTTATTATTCTTTGTTTACTTGCATCAGTGATTATATTAAACAATCAAATTACTTCCCTACAACAGGAAAGGAATCACATTATTAAATATGATGCTCAAGTTCAAACACTTACCAATCGTATTGAAAAATATATTTTAGATATGGAATCGAGCCAACGAGGTTATATGATTACCGGTGATTCGAGCTACTTAGAACCGTACAATAACGCCGAAGAAAATTGGAAGATCGATTTTAATGAATTGTATCAGCTATTAGAAGATAGGGGAAACCAACAAGAGAAGTTAGATGCTATTAAAGTGACGATTGATCATTGGATTGCAACTTCAGGCGAACCGACAATAAGATTTAAAAAAGAAAATAATACGGAAGCATTAAATGAATTTTTCAAAGTGGACATTGGTCGTAAAGATATGGAAACGATGCGAAATCAGTTTGATGCTTTCCGTTCAGATGAGAATGTGTTCACACAAAATAAGGCCAAGCTATTGGACAAAAAAAATAGTAATTTAACATCAGGCTTGTTTGGTATTCTAGTGCTCGTATCTCTCATCTCAATCGCCATTGCTAGTGGGATTTCGCGGTCAATTGTTAAAACAATGAAAGAAGTCACACAAACAATTAAAGAAATGGCGGCTTCAAAGGGTAACTATCGAACAAGAATTCATGTCAAAACAAACGACGAAATAAATGATCTTGCAGTTGCTACAAATGAGTTGTTAGATACATTTGAGCGAAGAGAATGGTTGCAAGCTAATATCGCTGAAATTGTCACTAAATATCAAGGGATTTCAGCTATTACGAAATTGGCTGAAACTTTCCTTTCAGAAATGTCGCACAAGACAGGGTCTTCATTCGGTGCTTTTTATGTTCGGGAAATGCATAATAGCGATGTCTATTTTGTAAAAAAAGCAGCCTTTGCAGATGCTGGAGATAATATTGGGATTGAAAAATTTAAAATTGGACAAGGTTTAATTGGCCAATGTGCGCAGGAAAAACGAGTTTTCATTAACGATGATATTTCGAAAGATTATCGTTTAATAGGAACAGGCTTAGGTGAGGCGCCACCGAAGAGCATTTTTATCTTCCCAATCATATTTGAGGATGATGTAATAGCTGTCGTTGAATTAGCAACAATGACTAGCTACACAGCGCTACAGAAAGAATTAGTGAATCAAATAATTGAAACATTTGGGTTAACGGTTAATAGTATTTTAGGTCGTATGGAAATTGTACGTTTACTAAACGAATCTAGAGCTATGACAGAGGAATTACAAGTTCAATCTGAAGAGCTACAAACGCAATCGGAAGAATTGCAAATGCAAACAGAAGAACTAACAATGATTAATGAGCAGCTAGAGGAAAGAACAAAAGATGCTGAAATTAAAACACAAGAATTAGAAAAAGCTAAAAAAGAATTGGAAGACAGTTCTGAGCAACTTGTATTACATTCTAATTATAAATCTCAATTTTTAGCTAATATGTCTCATGAATTACGAACACCGTTAAATAGCATTTTAATTTTATCTGAAATGTTATCGGAAAATGGCAACAATAATTTAACTGAAGAAGAGATGGAATTTGCAAGAGTCATTCATTCATCTGGTGAAGACTTACTCGTATTAATTAATGATATTTTAGATATATCAAAAGTTGAAGCTGGCAAAATTGAAATAATTTTCGATGAAGTGAACATGAGTGAAATGCCGATACAAATTGAGCAAATCTTTGCTCCAGTAGCGAAGAAAAAAAATCTAGAGTTGCAAATAGTGAAGGCAGAAAATGTTGCTGATATTTTCTATACAGATGAGAAGAGATTCCAGCAAGTTTTAAAAAATTTATTATCAAATGCACTAAAATTTACGGAACAGGGTTATGTGCGTGTAGATATTAAACAGCTTGACCTTGAACAGTTAACAACTAATATGCAAGATGTAAGCTCAGAATGGCTCGAAATTACAGTGTCTGACACAGGAATAGGTATTCCAAAAGACAAACACCAGCTAATCTTTGAATCATTCCAGCAAGCAGATGGTGCTACTGTAAGAAAATATGGTGGAACAGGGTTAGGTTTATCCATTTGTAGAGAATTTTCAAAATTACTTGGTGGCTGGGTTTCATTACAAAGTGAAGAAGGAAAGGGCAGTAGCTTCTCTCTTACTATTCCAAGTTTACCTAATGGCTTAAATGAGGCGACGACTATTGATTCTGCTGTTGTTGAAGTAGTGGCTACTCTTGAAGCTCCTGAGGTAGTTGAGGTGCGGGAGCAAGTGGATGAAAGCGACATTGTCTCTCTAAACGAAGTAGAAGTGTTCCAAGGGAAAAATATATTAATCGTAGATGATGATTATCGAAATATTTATGCATTGAAAGCAGCACTTGAAAATAGAGGTATGAATATTCTCGTTGCAAAAGATGGATTAGAATGTTTAAAGATTATGGAGACGAATAACAAAATAGATCTTATTCTTATGGATATCATGATGCCGAATATGGATGGATACGAAACGATGTCTATTATTCGAACAAAAATGAAGCTTACAGATTTGCCAATTATCGCTTTGACTGCTAAAGCGATGAAAACAGATCGTGATAAATCTTTAGAAGCTGGTGCTTCGGATTATATTAGTAAGCCATTAAATTTAGATCAATTAGTATCGGTGTTACGCGTATGGCTAGTTTCTAAAGGGAGATAAAATAAGTATGGATAATCAATTCCAGAATTTTGAGCTAAAGCAACAATTGAATAAGCATTCGAATATGGAAATTGAGTTACTACTCGAAGCAGTCTATCGTTTATCAGGTTTTGATTTTCGACAATATAATCAATCTTCTATTTCTCGTAGAATATACAATCGAATGAGGGTTAATAATATTCCAACGATTTCTCGTGTATTGGAAAAAGTAATACATGAAGAAGATTTTTTAGAGCAGCTTTTAAATGATTTTTCAATTAATGTCACGGAAATGTTTCGAAACCCTAGCTTTTTTAAAGCTTTCCGTAAAGAAGTCGTTCCTTATTTAAAACAGTACCCCGAGATCCGAATATGGCATGCAGGATGTGCAACAGGTGAGGAAGTATATTCAATGGCGATTTTACTACAGGAAGAGGGACTAATAGATAGAGCGGTGATTTACGCAACGGATATGAATGAGCATGTGCTAGAGAAGGCAAAAAAAGGCGCTTTCTCAATCAAAAAAATGCAAGCATATACAACGAATTATATGCTTGCAGGCGGAAGCCATGCTTTTTCAGAATACTATAAAACAGACTATCAATATGCCTATTTCCATCCTGAACTATTGAAAAACATTATTTTTGCACAGCATAATTTAGTGACAGATCAATCGTTTAATGAATTCCATGTAATTATATGCCGAAATGTATTAATTTACTTTTCACCTGTATTACAAAGCCAAGTACATCATTTATTTTATGAAAGCCTAAGTCAAAATGGCTTTTTATGCTTAGGAGATAAGGAAACACTTCGCTGTGAAGCAATTATTTCGAAATATAAAGAAACCGTAGGCGTTGAGAAAATTTATCAAAAATTAGATTAATAAGCGATAGCAATAATAAAAATCCGCTATACTTTCTGCTTAGACATTGCTTTAATGCATGCTAGTAGCAGAAGTGTATGCGGATTTTTGTTTTTGTCGCTGTCTAATTCATTTTGCCTGTGCTTGAATCATTAATACACACATATCATCAGGTTGGTTTGTTTGCTTTTCTTTAGGAAGCAAATTATCAATCAGACATTGGGTATAATTCCATTTACTAGATGTTAGCGTTTGCAAATGTTTTTCAGACTCTATTTCACATGGGCCCATCGCCTCTAACACACCATCTGTATATAAAACAATTTGGATATCTTTTTCATATTTAATAAGTTGTTTTTCTACCTTTATTTCTTCAAAGAAACCGACAGCACAACTTCCTTGATTTAAAGGAACTAATGTTTCTTCGTCAACAAGAGCATATCCAGAAGGGTGACCCGCGTTTACGTATTCAATCGTTTTTTGTTCAGTATCAATCACTATGTAAATAGCTGTAAAGTAATGAATATTTTCTTCCTTAGCATTCTGTAAAAGCGTCATATAACGGTTCAATTCCTTTATGACCAACTCGGGTTCCACGAGCTGTTTAACAGCTTCTCTTAGGACGGACGAGATAAACATACAAACAAGTGCAGCTGAAATACCATGACCCATCATATCAAGCAAAATGATGGCATAGCGGTTATCGTTTATTTTGTACCAATAATACATATCGCCTGCTAAATTAGAGGATGGGAGGTAGGAAACCTCGATTTGAATATTATCCTCATGTAAAGGTGCACTTAATAAACTGCGTTGTACATGTGTAGCCAAATCTAATTCATATTTAATTTTTGCTTCTTGTTTTGTATGCCAATCTAATTCCGCCTTCAATCGTAGGGCAACACGAATTCTTGCAAGAAGTTCCGTCTTATTAATGGGTTTTGTAATATAATCGACCCCTCCAATATCAAGTGCTTCTGCGAGTTTGTTTTTATCTTCTAATGCTGTAACGAAAATAATTTGAATATCGTTGAATTTTTCATTTTGTTTAATTCGTTTACAAGCTTCAATACCATCTACCTCAGGCATCATAATATCTAATAGTATTAACTCTACGGAACTACCCGCTGGATTTTTAGCATCTAACTGAAGATAGTCAAAAAGCTCATAAGCTGATGAAAGAGATACACAGTTTTCATAACCTGCATTTTTTAAAATTTTTTCAATTACAAATAGATTGACTTGATTGTCATCTACAAGAAGAATTGTCATAGTTTTTACCCCTTATTCTGCTTGGATGTTGATGAAATGCAGATTATAAATTGTATTAAAAATACTCTTAATATCATTATTATACAAAACATTAGAAAATAACGGTATTTTAATGAAATTAAGGCATATTTTACTAGGTAATAAGTTTGCGTTATTATAGAGGGGACTATGTTTTTCATAGGTGAAAGTCGTCGATGAAAAGCGAAATAATAACAACTACATTAATACCCTAAAAAACCGTTTAACTAACCTATTTTTTTAATAAAGTTTCAACTTTATTTAATTTTAGCCTTCTTAAAGCCGCTATAAATATCAAACGCACTTGCTAGAATGGTAATAGCAATACAAACGAATAGTATACGATCTAATGTTACCATAATCTTTGCAGCTGTGGTTTCCATAATAGCTGCCATATATGGAATAGCAGCACTATGAATAAAATCAGGCTGGTTCGCCATGGCAATAAAAACAATGGTACCAATACAATGAAGAAATGCACTTGTAATGGCAATCGGCATGGTCCATTGCCGAATCTTCCATTTATATAGAGTTAAGGCAAAACTTAATATTATCCAACATAAAATAATGGGTTTAAAGGACAAAAGGGTATCTTGATTGAAAATTGGCATGACAAATTTTAAACCAATTCTGTCATCAGATGAGTAAATTCCGATAAGATGAGAAGCGTTAAAATAAATGAAAGAAAAAAAGGCTATTCCTAAAAAGCTAAATATAATATCACTTAGTGGTATGTTGTTGCTTTTAGAGTTTACTATAATTTTGTTTAAATCTTCAGGTGTCCATTCATTGCTCCCCGTGATAAAAGGAATTTGAATTTTAGTGGTACTATAGCGCTCCGCTATAATAAAGGTAATGGTAACCCAAAAAAGTACGTGGAATACTACGCCAATAACGCTGACAATTGTTGTAGTAAATGCTTTGATAATTGTAGTTAAAAATATTTCTTGTTCTGGAAATGAAAAAACACTACTAACAAGGTGAACAATCAATGTTATAAGAATTGCCCAGGGAATAATCATCTTAATTGTCTGAATGTAAGTATTGTACAATTCAGGACCAATTAAATATTTTGGGCCGTCTTGATAGTTCACAGCAAGCTTTGCAGGGTCCCCTAGCTTCAATAACACTTCTTTTACCTCTAATTCTGAATAATTGTCGGGTAACATATCCTCAATTGTTGATTTTAGCTCAAGCTCAATAGCATTTCGCTTGTTTTTAGCGATCCTTCTCGTCACTTCATAAATATATGCATCAATCAGATCCAACTTTTTCATCCTCCTCAGGTAATGTATATAGCTCTTACAACGTTGTTAGAAGCTGTACAAGAGCTAACGTACTGATACATAATCTTTTGGGGCCATCTTTTATACTGTGTTTGCTTTTTCACAGTAGGTTAATTTATAGAGAGTAATCATTGTTGTTTATGGATGCTCTCCGTTTGAGACGCAAGCTCATCATTTCATGGTGCTTTATTGTTATCATACAGCATTAAAAGTCTTGTGGTAATATATGTTATTAATAGATGCTTGAAATAATGTAAAAGCAATTGGCCTAAACCTAAATTATTTTGGACATTAGGAGGGTGTAAATGCGAATTGTAAAGAAATTACTACAGGAAGATGAGATTTTAAAGTATGTAAATATTGTGATTGGTGCCTATCCAGGGGTAGAACAGAATGATTAATATCTGTTTTTAAGCATAACCTAAGCAATGAACGTTCTATAAATGTTTTAGGGGAAGGACGAAATGGCTCTAATCATTTAATTCCAAGTGCATATCAGGCATTGCACAAACTTTTCTTTGTTTTTGAAAAACCAATGTGTTTGACAGCCTTTTAAGCGTAAAGAGAAGTACACTGCATATAGCAGATTACTCCTTTTTAAAAAGAATCGATGAACGAATAGGTCTTTCTAATGGGGTAATATTAATAATAAAATAGCTAATAATTAAAATTAAAATAATAAGGGAATAAATTAAAGTGTTAATAGGATGATCGTGCTCAACGATAATTAATCGAATCATGGCAGTTATGCCAATATAAATAAAGTATCTTAGTGGGAAATGATAATCCTCTTTAAAGTACTTAATAATCATCGTAATAAATTCAAAATACAAAAAGAAAATTAGAATATTCGCGAGGAAAAGTTTATAATCACCAGTACTATCTGCTAATAATATGTGTAGAAATTCAATTAGTTCTTTCATAAGCAGGAAGGCTAATATAAGAGCTAACAATACAAGGCATACGTTTAGAAACAGTTGTAAAGTTTTTGGCACAGCTTTCACGAGTTGCGTATATGTATAATGCTTTTGGTTCATGTTATTCCTCCATTTTCTTATTTAAAAATAATATTTATTTTATAGAATATGAAAAAAACATTATAAAGAGAATGGTGACTGACAGAATAATTGTTACTATTTCGTGTATTTTATTAATACTATAGAATATAACATGACAACGTAAACATGGAATGCGTAATACTGTAAATTACTGTATAGTATTGTAAAAGAAAGTTTTTAAAAAAATTAGGCGGTATGCTAAAATAGATGTGCATGAATATAAAATAAAAGGGGTTTTTTTAAATGGCAAATGCAGCAAAAAATGATGCAAAAATTACACCAGAGCGTTTGGAAGAAGCGTTAGATGTTCGTGACCGTCTTATTATTGAATTATTAGTAAAGGTACTTGACGAGAAATTAGTCATTGAACGTCCTGTATTACGTGAGCGCTTAGGTAACCTTGTTGAGCTTGCTAATCATGATGCAGAATTAAAAGAAACTTTACATGCAGTAATCAACAAGCTGTAAAAATTATTTCTGACTATAGACAAATTCAAAGCAATTTGAGTTTGCCTATAGTCTTTTTTTATTAGCATAAACGAGAGATAATCGCGTGCTCTACAAATAAAAAAACAAAATATCTCGAAAGTGCACGAGATATTTTGTCTATTTGAGCGACTTTGAAAACAGCCGTTTTTAAAATATTAATATACTTTATCGCCGTTGAAAATTGAATTCTTTACGATTACATAATCTACATTTCGAATAGCTTCTAGCTTAGTGCCACCTGCATACGAAATAGATGATTGAAGGTCTTGTTGCATTTCAATTAAAGTATCTTTTAGGCTACCTTTATGTTCTACAAACATTTTTTTACCTTCAACATTTTTCTTCTCACCTTTTTGGAATTCAGAAGCAGAGCCGAAGTATTCTTTTACTAATTTACCTTCGATTTCGATTGTTTCACCTGGTGATTCCTCGTGACCTGCAAATAAAGATCCAATCATAACCATTGAAGCACCGAAACGAACAGATTTAGCAATATCCCCATTTGTGCGAATACCACCATCAGCAATAATTGGTTTAGTCGCAGCCTTTGCACACCAGCGTAATGCTGCTAGCTGCCAGCCGCCTGTGCCGAAGCCTGTTTTAATTTTTGTAATACAAACTTTCCCTGGTCCAATCCCAACTTTAGTAGCATCTGCGCCAGCGTTTTCAAGTTCACGCACAGCCTCAGGCGTACCAACATTACCAGCAATAACAAAGCTATTTGGTAAATGTTTTTTAATATGTTGAATCATACGAATGACAGCGTTTGAATGACCATGTGCAATATCAATTGTAATAAATTCAGGAACTAATCCAGCAGTTGCTAACTCTTCTACAAATGCATATTCCTCTTCTTTTACCCCAACACTAATCGAAGCGATTAAATTGCGATTTTGCATATCTTTAATGAAATTAATGCGTGTTTCGGGATTGAAGCGGTGCATAATATAAAAGTAACCGTTTTCAGCAAGCTTTGCTGCGATATTTTCATCAATAATAGTCTGCATGTTTGCAGGCACTACAGGTAATTTAAATTTGTGTCCACCTAAAGTTACAGATGTATCACATTCTGATCGACTTTCTACGATACATTTTGCGGGAATTAGTTGAATATCCTCATAGTCAAATACGTTATCCATTATATACACTCCTAAAATACGAATATTTTTAAATGTTTGTTTTAAATTGTTCGCCATTTGGTAATTTACATGATTTTTAAGTAAAAGTCAAAGATTTTAACAAAATAAATAAAAAATATGTAGGAGGAGACAAGAAAGTGTTTAAAATATAGAAAATCGCAAACCTTTTTATAAGTATAATATGTAATTGAAATAGTAAACCTATACAGGATTTCACATGATAAGACTAGCTTATCGTTCGTAATCTAAGTACAATATAGTTGTTTCAGAAAATTCAGAGGAGTGGTGGAAATGGCGGTAGAGGTGTATTTAATTTTTAATGGGAATTGTCGAGAGGCTGTATCATTTTATGAGCAAGTTTTTAATACGGACAAGGCTGAAATTATGACATTTGGCGATTCACCAAGTGATCCAAGCTATCCATTACCAGAAGAAGCAAAAAATCTCGTTATGCATACACGTTTATCGATTATGGGAAGCACGGTAATGTTTTCAGATACTTTCCCTGGTTCACCATTTACAATTGGCAACAACGTAACATTAGCTGCTGTGTCTGATGATGAAGCCCAATTGCGAAAAGCATTTGAGGGACTTAAAGAAGGTGGCAAAGTAACGATGGAGCTACAAGAAACTTTTTGGAGTAAATGTTACGGGTCTCTTACTGATAAGTTTGGAATTGAATGGCAGATTAGCCATGAAGAAAAAGCTAAATAAATATATAAAGAAGCACGATGAGCAGAGAGAAACCTTTGCTCATCGTGCATTTTTTAATATTTAAAACGGTTTACATAGCTTTGTAATTCATCAGCCATATCGAGTAAAGCTTTGGCAGATGCAGTCATTTCCTGCATTGAGGATAGTGTTTGTTCAGTTGAAGCAGCAACTTCCTCTGAAGCCGCTGCATTAAGCTTAGCATGGTCAGTTAACTCAATAGCAGTTGCTGAAACTTCCTCCACTACCGCTGAAATTTCTTGCGCAGAAGCTGAGATACCCTCCATTTTTGGTGCAATATTACGTAAGCTTTCAGTAATACTAGCAAATTTTTGGCTTGTGTCTTCTGATAACAGTATACCTTCTTGTACATCTGAAGATGCTTTCACCATTGTTTCAACAGACTTAGCAGTATCTTGCTGAATACCTGTAATGAGCGAGGAAATTTGCTCTGCAGATTGATGTGACTGCTCGGCTAGTTTTCTTACTTCATCGGCCACTACGGCAAAACCTTTACCATGTTCACCTGCTCTAGCAGCCTCAATTGCAGCGTTTAAAGCTAGTAAATTCGTTTGGTCTGAAATAGCACTTATAATTTCTAAAATGGAACCAATTTCTTTTGAACGATCGTAAAGCGACTTAATCATTTTGTCTGATTGCGCAACCGACTCATTAATTGAATTCATTTGGTTGACAGTCCGTTCAACAGATTGACCTCCTTCTTCTGCTTGCACAATAGCGTTGCTAGAAAGATCTGTAACTTGCATGGCGCTATCAGCCACTTCAACGACGCCTTGTGCAATTTCCTCAATAGAGATAGCATTTTGGTCACTACCTGTTGTTTGACTTTCTGCACTAATTGCTACTTGTTGCATCGCCTGTGCAACTTGCTCTGAAGATGCAATATTTTGTTCTGCATGTGCAGATAATCCGTGTGCAGATGCTTGTACATGTTGGACGCTTCGATCAACATTGCGAATAAGCTTTTTCAAATTAACTTTCATTGAAACGAAAGCCTCTCCAAGCTGTCCAATTTCATCCTTAGAATGTATTTCAATAAATTCCGTTAAATCGCCTTCGCTAATTTTAATAGCACTATGCTTTAGTCGATTAATCGGATTCACAATAGATTTAATCATCAGTAGCATAAACACAACGCCGACAATAATTGAAATAACAATAATGATTAAGTTGATATTAAAGGTTGAAGCTGCAGCTTTTGTTGCTTCAGCTGAAAACATTGTACCAACAAGCTTCCAACCTGTTAGTTCATTGGTGATAAATTGTAGCTGTCGATCCTTTTCAACAATTGTGCCACTGTCTTGCTCATAAATTTTTGAAATGTAGCTTTCAGTAGCCTCTGAACCACTTTCTTTATCATGTTGGGAAATATACGTTTTGTTGTTATCTAAAAGTGAGGCAAAGCCCGTTTTTCCAATGTGAATATCGTTGGTAATGTCACTTAGTGTAGATATATTGAGATCTAAACCAATGACACCGGAACCATCTGGTAAAGCTTGTGTAATCGTAATAACCATGGCACTTGAAGCTTGTGAAATATAAGGTGCTGTAATGGCTATTTGCCCCTTATTACTTAATGCTTGCGTATACCAAGGTCTTGTACGTGGATCAAAGTTACTTTGGTATTGTTGTGCAGGCTCATCTATAATCTTACCTTCATTAGTGCCGAGATAGACGAGCTCAACTTCTGGGTGCATATTTACATATTCTTGTAATAGCGATCGAAGCTCTGGAACTTTACTTTCTTGTAAATAAGATTGATTAATTTTCTTGGTAAAATATTGAATGTCCTCAATCTTCGGTTTAATAGTACCTGTAATATTCGTATCAAGCATGCGAATACTTTCGGTAGCACTTGCTTGCTGTTCCTTAGAAATTTGCTTCTCCGCACTTTGGTATGAAATGATACCAATGATTAATGTTGGGATGAGAAGTATTGCTAAGAATGAAAAAATGAGCTTTTTTCGTAAACTTAGTTTTGTCACTTGTGTTATCCTCACTATAATATTATTGTTCTATACATTTCCCGAGAAGGTAAATAATAGATGACTAGCTCATTTTAACAAAAAAAAAATAAAAGTTAAGTCTTTATCAGTTTTTCTTTTATTAAGATAATTAAGAAAATCTCAAAATTACACTAAAAATAATAACTGCTACAGACATATAAAATTATGTTTTGATGTATACTATTGTTCAAAAGGGAGGGCTTTGTCATGATTCAAAAAATTGGACAAGTAATGTTGTATGTAAATGACCAAGATGCAGCTGTAGCGTTTTGGACAGAAAAAATTGGATTTGTAGTAGTAGCGGATAATACAGAGGCGGAAATGCGCTGGATTGAAATTGCCCCTACAAAAGACGCACAAACGTCATTTGTACTACACAACAAAGAAATGATTGCTAAAATGCAGCCCGAATTAAATTTAGAAACACCTTCTATTATGTTTTATGCCGATAATATAACGGAGATGTACCAAGATTTCCAAACGAAGGGAATTAAAGTGGGCGACTTAGTAATGATGCCAATGGGTAGAGTTTTTAATTTCGCGGACCACGAAAATAATTACTTCGCTTTAGTTGAAAAATAACATGTAGGTCGTTTTTTACGTCCTACAAAATTAAAAATCCGCTTGCTTTCCGTTGAACATTGCGTAGGACAGCCTTATTTTCTCTCAGGGCTTATGTTTTATGCTGTGTTCGCAGGAATGTATGCGGACTTTTTAGTTTATTTCGGTATTCTCGTTTTATGTTAAATCCTCGCCATATATGGACACGGATTGTCGATCAACTACAAATTCTCGACCATTCCATTTTAAAATGTTTTCAACAAATCCTAAACCATCCGCATGATATCTGCCCGCAATTTCTTGATAGGCTAATAGTTGATATGTTCCTTCCCGAGCATAATCAATAGGATATAATCCGCTAATAGGGTCAACCCAGCCTTCAATCGGTTGCTTCAATGTACCATCTTTATTATAAATTTCTGCTAAATATTCGGCTCCTTTATATTGTAAATCGAGAATATACTGTTTTTTAGGATTCGTGCTACGAACGGATGCTTTGTAGTTATTTAAATAATTGACCGAGTAAGTGAGTTTATTATTAAATGACTCCGTATCAAATATCGAAAGCAATTTCCCATTTATCGAGGAAAAAATCTCACCATTAATAATGCCACCACTGCCACCAGTATCAGAAATAATAAGAATATCCTCTATATGATCCCCTGTAAAATCGCCTAGAAAAATCGTAGGGTTATAGCCAATGTTTTCTTTCAGCCCAATTTGTTGGAATTGTCTTGTTTGTCCGTAAAAAACAACTAGTGTTAGATTCTGCCATAGGGGACTTTCCGGCGTCTTAGTACCCATTAAAAAAACTGTATCGAAAAAGCCATCACCGTTTATATCTCCAAATTTCGTTTGAATAATTTGAGGAGCTATATGTGTGATGTTTACAGTATTTGGAGACGGACTCGTATTTTTGGTCATTTATACACCTCTTTCTTAGTGTTAGCATATGTTTTAAATACAGCTTGGTGCACAAAATAAAGAGCTGAAATAAGGAGAAAATAAAACCCTATAATTCTTACAAAAAAACTTGTGATTAACCATTGACAATTAAACATGTTGAAAGTATCATAATGACAATGAATCTGAAAATTCAGTACTAAAGTGATCTCACCACTAATGTAGGTAGAGATTTTTTTACAACATTAATTCTTAGTAAATATATATGTTTTATATAATTTAGGAAGAAGGAGATTTTCTTGAAAGAGTTATTTATTAAAACTGAGCGCCAGCAATACTGGCTGGAGCAGCTCGCTTCAATTGCGGAACCAATTAAATCAGAGGCTGTAGAAGTCGATGAGCAATCGCGTTTCCCATTTGAGGCACATAAGCTATTACTGCAAATAGGCTATCCAAAACTAACATTACCAAAACAATATGGAGGAGAGGGACTATCTGTTTACGATATGATCCTCGTTCAAGAAACACTAGCTAGCTACGACGAGAACGCCTCTCTTTCACTAGGATGGACTCTAGGCGTTGTTGGTGAGATATATGATAAGAAGCTGTGGGCAGACGATATTCTCGAAGAGTTTGCTTTGGAAGTACAAAAAGGTGCCATCATAAATCGAGCTGTCAGTGAATTAGCAACTGGTAGTCCGACACGAGGTGGTCGCCCTGGAACAACTGCTGTATCAACAGATAATGGCTGGTTATTAAATGGCCGTAAAATATTTACGACTGCATCACCTGTACTAGATTATTTCTTAACGTCTGCTTGGATTGAAGAAAAAGGGCAAATAGGCTTCTTTCTCATTCATAAAGATGTAACAGGGCTATCGATTGTAGAAAACTGGGAAATGTCTGCGATGCGTGGCACAAGCAGTCATGATTTAGTGTTAGAGAATGTCGTTGTCCCTAAAAACCATTTAGTAGAATTGCCGAATCACCCAAGCGGTGGCAAAATCAATGGCTGGATTTTACATATTCCAGCAACTTACTTAGGGATTGCACAGGCAGCCCGAGACTATGCGTTGCATTTTGCTAATCATCATCAACCAAATAGTTTAAATGCTCCGATTAGTACATTGCCTAATGTGCAGCAGCTATTAGGTGATATTGAATTGAAGCTTCATCAGGCACGATTTGTGCTATATGGAGTAGCGGAAGCTTATGATGATCCAGCTAGACGCGATACTTTAACGAATGAAATGGCGGTTGCAAAGCACACCGTGACAAATATTGCGATAGATATTGTAGATAAGGCGATGCGTGTAGTTGGAGCAAAAAGTTTGCAGCTTACGAATCCATTACAGCGCTATTATCGCAATGTCCGTGCAGGTTTACATAACCCGCCAATGGATGATATGACAATTATTAAATTAGCGACAGCTGCTATTGAGCAGCAGAAACTAACGGAACATTAATATTAAAATCACTTGAGATTAAGGGGAAATGACATATGTTTAAACAGAAGAAAAAATTATTACAATTTGCAGCAGTCGGGTTGGCTTCTCTTGCTATTTTAGCAGGATGCAGTTCTGGCGAAGCATCTAAAAATGAAACTGAAGATGGGGTTAAAGTTCGTACTGTAAAGGTAGCTTACGATCAAGCTTCTAAGCCAATTAGCTATATTGATGATAAGGGAAATCCAACTGGTTATGATGTGGAAGTAATGAAGCTAGTAGATGAATTATTACCAGAATATAAGTTTGAATACGTAGGGACTACAAGCGATGATTTACTAATCGGTGTAGAGCAAGGAAAGTACCAAGTAGGTGTAAAAAATGCATTCTTTACGCAGGAGCGTACAGAGAAGTTTATTTTCCCTAAAGAGTTTTTAGGGTTAAGTAGTGCAGGTTTAGTGCTACGCAAAGAAGATGAAGGTATAAAAACATTAGCTGACTTTGCGACAAAGGGCTACTCGCTAGCGCCAATCGCTGCAAACAATGCACAGTATACAATTATTGATGAGTACAATAAAGCAAATCCAACTAACGAAGTTAAATTACAAGCTGGTGATGCATTTACTGTCGATGTGGTGCAATGGGTAAATGAAGGTCGCGTTGATGGTGGTGTCATGATTGAAGGGCCATTCAAACAGCAAGTATTAGCCGATGATGGCGCTTATCATAACTTAAAAGATGAAGTTGTTTACAATGAATTTGCAGTGATTAAAACATGGCCATTGTTCAACAAAAAAGAGCAAGAATTTGCGGATGCTTACGATAAAGCTATTGCCCAAATTAAGGAGCAAAAGAAAACAAGTGAATTAAGTAAAGAATTTTATGGCCGTGATTTATTTGAAGTGTTAGAAAACGTAAATCGATAATTTTTTAAAGGCTGCCTGAGTCAACATACTCAGCAGTCTTTCTTAATAAACGGAGAACAAAGGTGTTGTTTCGTAGCAGCCTTTAGTGAAGACATTTTATAAAGTTGGTGAGGAAATGGAGAAATATTTTGATGCATCGTACATTTGGAACGCTATTCCCTTATTATTGCCGTTTTTAAAAGTAACCTTTTTAGTTGCAGGTTCTTCCATTGTGTTAGGTACATTTTTCGGCTTGTTATTAGCTGCAGCAAAGTTAAGTTCAAAGAAAGTGTTACAAAAAATAGCGAATTTGTATACAACGGTTATGCGTTGTACGCCATCTATCGTTCTATTATTCCTTGTATATTACGGGGTACCTGCATTAGCAGAAAACGTTGGTTTAAATCTTCATGCGATAGATACAGCGTTCTTTGTTGTCGTAACATTCACATTGCAGTTTGCTGCAATCATGTCAGAAGTGATTAGATCTTCTTATTTAGCTATTAACAAGGGGCAGTATGAAGCGGCTGTCAGTGTAGGGTTAACACCATTTCAAGCCTATCGTCGTATTATTTTCCCCCAAGCACTTGTTATTGCATTGCCGAACTTCGGGAATGGCATGATTGCGTTATTACAAGAGGGTGCATTAGCTTACACAATCGGGTTAATCGATATTGTTGGGAAAGCGAATTTAATTATAGCTAGTAATATCAATGCGCATGCACTAGAAATTTATATTGCACTTGCGATTGTCTATTGGGTACTATCCATTGTTATTGAAAAATTCTTTGCTATGTTGGAAAAGTTTTTCGGCAAGGGGAAAAGAACGTTAGAAACGACGTAAGGAGGCGTAATCATGAACTATCAATTTTTAGTTGAAACCCTTTTTGTGGCATTATCCGGCGTACCGATTGCACTCCTTGTAACGGTTGTTGCGTTGCTCGTTGCCCTACCACTAGGATTTTTATTAGCACTAACACGCATCAATAAAATTCCGGTTATTCATCATCTAGCAAAAATTTATGTATCCTTTGTTCGAGGTACTCCAATTATTATTCAGATATTCATTATTTATAGTAGTATTCCACTAATTCTAAAAATGATTTTTGAAAAATATCATATTGCCTACGATATATATAAAATCAATCCGATTTGGTATGCATTTATTGTCTTTGCTTTTAGTACAACAGCTATTTTAATAGAGGTATTCCGCTCGGCTTTAAGTACTATTGAGAAGGGCCAGCTTGAGGCAGCACACGCGGTCGGTTTAACGACATTTCAAGCATATCGACGAATTATTATTCCACAAGCTTTAGTCGTTGCTATGCCGAATATTTGTACAGCAACAGTGAACTTAATAAAAGCGACGTCATTGGGTTATGCAATGTCATTGCCAGAAATTACACTGAAGGCCAAAGTAGCTGCTAATGTCGGCTACAATTATGTGGAAGCATATCTTGATATTTTCATCGTGTATTTAATTTTGTGTAGTACGGTTGAATACCTGTTTAAGCGATACGAGAAACATTTGAGCAAATACAAAATGGCAAATGCCTAAGGGGCGATTATCATGTTAAAAATCAAAAATATTCACAAATCATTTGGCAACAATGAAATTTTAAAAGGTGTAGACTTATCAATTGATAAAGGTGATGTAGTTGTTATTTTAGGTCCGAGTGGCTCCGGTAAAACGACATTATTGCGTTGCATTAACTTTTTAGAAAAGGCTGATCAAGGGCATGCAACGTTTGGGAATATCGATGTAGATTTTCAAAACGTAAAGAAGAAGGATGTTCATGCTATTCGACAACGTGTCGCTTTTGTATTCCAAAATTACAACCTCTTTACTAATAAAACAGCTTTAGAAAATGTTACGGAAGGGCTTGTTATTGGTCGGAAAATAGCAAAGGCTGAGGCTATTGAAATTGGCAAAAAAGCGCTCGACAAAGTAGGTTTATCAGAAAAATATGATGCTTATCCAAGTCAGTTATCAGGTGGTCAACAGCAGCGTGTTGGTATAGCTCGTGCAGTTGCCTTAAATCCAGATATTATTTTGTTTGATGAACCAACCTCTGCGCTTGATCCAGAGTTAGTAGGAGAAGTGTTGACCGTTATGAAAAACATTGCGAAAGAAGGCACGACGATGCTTGTAGTAACGCATGAAATGGGTTTTGCAAAGGATGTCGCAAACCGCGTTATTTTCATGGACGGTGGTGTTGTGGTGGAAGAGGGAAGCCCACATGATATATTTGTTAGTCCGAAAGAAGAGCGGACGAAAAAGTTTTTAAAGCGTGTAACACCAGAAGACTATACGTTTTATATTTAGCTTTCTTTAACAAATGTTCACTACTTCTATAGCGGTAAGGGTGAATGTACTTAAAGTTAAATGCTCGGGAATTTTTAAAGGTCCTTTTAAGCCGGCTCTAAAAATCTGATTGCAAGCCAATGCGTAAAGCCGACAATATAGATGTTCCGCAATTTCTACGTTTCAATATATAGTGAAATCTGCTAGACAATTAATGAATGTCAAGTGGATTTTTACTATTTTTTACAGATTGAAAATGGGTAGCAAACGAGGAAGATTGTTATTGTATTAGTTGCATAAATATTCATTATATACATTTGGTATGCATATAAACTATTAGGATGAATGTTTTATTGTTTGTCTGGAAAGAGACTGCTCCGAAAAAAACGGGCAGTCTTTTTTCTTTTTCAAATGATAGATTTTTATTAAAAATGAGCCTGTTTTTGGATAGCTATGTAACGGGAGTTTATTCAAAAGAGGGCTAAAATCGCACTCTTACTTTTTAAACATAAACGTAGAATGATAGTGAAATGAGTTGATAGCGAGCGAAGTAATTACATATTTTTTAATATTAAAATTGAAATGATTTTGCATTGTTCTAATTGATTAAAGTAGTAGATTTTCGCTGTATTATGTATAAAATTTTAATACTTTATTAAACAGAATTATCAAAAAATATTGACATTTAAGTTTTAATTTTTTATATTTTTACTAATATATTTCCGTTTATCGGAATATATTTCCGTGTAACGGAAAAGGGGGTGGAGTAGATTTCTTGTCTAATGTAGCAAGTTTCTACTTTTGAAAAGGTTTTAAACTACGAATGTAAAGGGGAGAGAGAATGGCAAATCTACAGGAAGAAAATAATTTAGAAGAGCCAAAAACTAAAGGTATTAATGCGTTTGTTTTAATGTTTATCATTATTTTGGTAATGAGCGCCCTTACTTATATTATTCCAGCAGGTCAGTACGATCGAGTAGAGAGTAATGGTCGAATGGTTGTGAATCCTGAATCATTTCAATATATTGATTCGAGCCCAGTTGGTTTTCTTCAAATATTTAATAGTGTCCATTTAGGGTTGCTGGAAGGTGCCTCCATTATTTTATTTGTATTTTTATTTGGTGGCGCACTTGGTATCATGCAAAAAACAGGAGCTATTGATTCATTTATTAAAGTAATGGCTTCTAAGTTTGGCAAGAAGGAGTATGTATTAATTCCGATTCTTATATTAATCTTTGGTAGTTTAGGCACTTTAATCGGTTCAGCTGAGGATACACTAGTATACATTGCGATTATTATTCCATTAACGATGGCTCTTGGAATGGACGCAATTACAGGATTTGCGATAGTAATGCTAGGGACATTAGCTACTGGATTTACATCGGGGATTACGAATCCGTTTAACATCGGGGTTGCTCAAACGATAGCTGAATTGCCAATGTATTCAGGTATGTCCTATAGAATTATCGTATTTTTTGTTTTTTATCTTTTAACGGTAATCTATATTATTAGACATGCTAAAAAAGTTAAAAAAGATCCGTCTAAAGGGATTTACGGGAAATTTAAGCCAGAAGAAAGTGTTGAAATATCATTAGACTTTAAAATGAGTGGGCGCCACTTATTAGCATTGCTTGTGTTATTGGCGAATTTTGTCGCATTAATTGTTGGGGTTATTAAGTTTCAATGGTATATCAGTGAAATTGGTGGCGTGTTCCTATTAAGCAGTATTATTATGTCAATAATTTGTAAAATGAGCCCGAATAAAATGGCTGAAGGCTTTATTTCAGGAGCTAGAGATATGGTAGAGGGTGCGCTTATCATCGGCTTTGCTCAAACTATTTTAGTTATTACTACATCAGGTGGCTTAATTGATACGATTTTACATTTTGTAGCGAATGCAGTAAGTGTACTACCTGCTTCCATTAACGCTGTGGGCATGTTCTTACTACAGCTTTGCTTAAATTTCTTAGTGCCATCAGGAAGTGGACAAGCGGCTTTGACAATGCCAATTATGACACCGTTAGCAGACTTAATTGGTGTATCAAGACAGACAGCGGTATTGGCTTTCCAGTTTGGAGACGGTATTTCAAACATGGTAATCCCTACAAGTGGTGTATTGTTAGCAGGTCTAGCAATCGCAGGTATTCCATTCTCTAAATGGTTTAAATGGGTGTTCCCATACTTCGCTATTCAAACAGCTTTAGCTATAATTTTACTAATTATCGCTCACGCTATGAATTACGGACCGTTTTAACTTGGTAGAATGATAGGAGGATTCGAAAATGATAGAAACAAAAGATTTAAAACAACAAGTCATTGCCTGGAGACAGCATTTACATATGCATCCAGAGTTATCACATCAAGAATATGAAACAGCAAATTATATTTATAACCAATTAATAACATTTCCACATTTAGAAGTGAAGCGCTTAACTGAAACGAGTGTTTGCGCATTTTTAAAAGGAACGAAAACAGACGGTAATGGTCAAACTATTTTATTACGTGCTGACATCGATGCATTGCCAATTGAGGAAGAGACCGATCTGCCGTTTAAATCAAAAAATCGAGGTGTCATGCATGCTTGTGGGCATGATGCACACCCAGCCATGTTATTGGGGGCTGCAAAAGCATTAGCAGAGCGAGGAACAGATTTCAATGGTGAAATTCGTTTTGTTTTCCAACACGCAGAGGAGGTAACACCAGGGGGAGCGGCACAACTTGTTTCTCTAGGTATCGCAGAAAATGTAGATTATGCATTTGCATTACATGTAAGTCCTGATTATAAAGTTGGTCAGTTTGCCATGAAGGATGGGAAATTTACAGCGGCGGCGGATGATTTTGAGATTAAGATTTATGGACGTGGTAGCCATGCCTCTATGCCTGAAGTAGCGATTGATCCGTTGTTAATTGGTTCAGAAATGGTTGTTGCACTGCAAACAATCGTGTCGCGTAAAGTACCAAGTATCCATGCTCCTGTCTTAACGGTAGCACAATTCCATTGCGGCACAGCATTAAATATTATTGCTGATACTGCTGAGCTAGGTGGTACAATACGTTCACTAGACGCGACAGTACGTGTCGATGCTCGTCATCATTTAGAAAAGATTGTCAATGGTATAGCGGCAATGCACGGAGCAACAGTAGAGATTAAATGGGAGCTTGGCTGTCCTTCAGTGACAAACGATAAGGAGCTAACGGCATTATCACGTCGCATAGCGGGCGATATTGTTGGAGCAGAGGGTGTACAAGAATTAGCTGCACCAATGTTCGGCACAGAGGATTTTGCAGATTTTTCTGAGGCTGTCCCTTCTTCTATGCAGTTTATAGGGGTGCATAACGAGGAGTTTGGTGAAGCATATCCGTTGCACCACCCACGCTTTAAACTAGATGAGGATGCCCTTATTTACGGTGTACGCTATTTTGAAAATATCGCGCGGACATTATGTCCATAAAAAATACCCGCCAGTGTTGGCGGGTATTTTTTTGTAGAGGTCTTCCGCTGTTGATTTCCGCTACGGGCGGACGCTTTCCGCGGGCACACCGTAAGCCGTAACCCACGCTAACGCGCGATCTGTTGCGGCTTACGTTTTGTGCTGTTCTCGCAGGAGTCGCGCCCTCCGCTCCAATCAACTAAACCAGTAGGCAGGGAAATTCTACTTTTGGTCCACGGTATGGATAAAAATAACAAAAGATATAACAGGAGTGAATTTCTTGTTGCCTTTTGTCGACATTTTAAAACTCCCGCATATGAAGGCGGGAGTTTTTCTTGTTAAAGCGTATTATTTTGTATAGTTATCGAAGTAACCTTGAATATAAATCATTGGTGTTCCTTTGTCGCCTGAGCCTGAAGTTAAGTCAGAAAGAGAACCGATTAAGTCTGTTAATTTACGAGGTGTTGTACCTTGAGCGGCCATTTGACCAGTTAAATCCTCGTCTTTATTTTGAATATATTCAGAGATAGCTGCTTTTAATTCTTCTCCACGAAGATCAGCAAAATCGTTATCTGCTAAGTATTTTAATTTCACTTCATTAGGTGTACCATCTAAGCCTGCAGTAAAGGCAGGAGATACAACTGGGTCAGCAAGCTCCCAAATTTTACCTACAGGATCTTTGAATGCGCCATCGCCATAAACCATTACTTCTACTGTTTTACCAGTAGCTTCTTTGATTTTTGCTTGAATGCCGTCAACGATAGGTTGGCAAGTATGTGGGAATAATTTTACACTTTCTTCTGTCGCTTTGTTTGAACCAAGTAAGCCGTATTCAGCATTGAAGCCTGAACCATTTACAGATACAGCTAAAATGTTATCTAACGAGAATACTTTTTCAGCACCATTTGTTGTTAAAATACGTTTTGTACGGAAGCGAGTGTGAATATCACATGTTAGTACGCTTTTTGTATAGTCTAAAATTGTTTTCGGGTTGTTTGAGAAGATTACTTCACAAGCAGCTCCTTCAGCTTCAATTAATTCTTTGTAGTATTCGATATAATCGACACCTGTAAATGTGTGTTTTTTATAGCCGAAATGTTCACGGAATTCAGCTTCCGTTAATGTATCTGTCCAAGGGTTAATACCTTTTACATCTAGTTCATCGATATCAACTAAGTGGTTACCAACTTCATCAGATGGGTAGCTTAGCATTAAAACAACTTTTTTAACACCTTTCGCAATACCACGTAAGCAGTTTGCAAAACGGTTACGGCTTAAAATTGGGAAAATAACACCAACAGTATCATCACCGAATTTAGCAGCTACGTCCACTGCAATGTCATCGATTGAAGCATAGTTACCTTGTGCACGAGCTACAACTGATTCTGTTACTGTAACAATATCACGATCTTCAATTGAATAGCCTTCCACTTTAGCGGCATTTAACACTGTATCAACAACGATTTGTTCAATATTATCGCCTTCGTTAATAATAGGACCACGAAGACCTCTTACAACTGTACCAACTACACGTTCCAAAATAATCTCTCCTCATAAAAAGCTATATGTTAATTTAAATAATATGAATAAAATCAATATGATTTTACTATACGCTCAGTTAATGATATAAGTAAAATTAATAGTTCGTATAATAGCTATAAGGAGTACTTATATGATAGGGAAATTAGATTTATATCGTGTTTTTAGTGTTGTTGCTAAAAATAGTAGTTTTTCTAGGGCGGCTAAAGATTTATTTATGACGCAGCCAGCAGTTAGCCAAGCAATGATGCAATTGGAAAAAGAACTTGGTACACGACTCTTCAATCGTACACCGAAAGGCGTAACATTAACGACAGAGGGGAAGCTGCTGTATGAATATACAAATTCGGCATTAGGTCTTTTAGATGCTGGAGAGGAAAAGCTTCTGGAATTTAAAAACTTAACGACGGGGCAATTAAAAATAGGTGTAGGAGATACGATTTCACGATTCTTTTTAATGCCCTATCTCGAGGCTTTTCATACGATGTATCCGAATATTAAGCTACAGATGCTAAATGGTACGACCTCTGAAATATGTAACTTTATTAAATCTGGTGAAGTGGATGTAGGGCTTTGCAATTTTCCGATAGAAGATGTGAGTCTACAATTAACAGTGTGCACGGAAATACAGGATATTTTCGTATGTGGAGAGAAATATAAAACACTGCAATCAAAAAGCTTACGTTTTGAAGATCTACTTAAGTTTCCACTTATTTTTCTAGAGAAGAAATCTAACTCAAGAAATTATGTAGAAAATTATTTACTGTCGAAAGGAATTCAAATTGCACCTGAGTTTGAACTCGGCTCGCATGATTTGGTGCTTGAATTTGCACGTAGTAATTTAGGGATTGCTTGTGTAACTAAAGAGTTTTCACAGGATTATTTGCAACGAGGACTACTATATGAGCTTCCATTAACAGAAAGCATTCCAAATCGTAGCATTGGTATGTGTTATTTAAAAAGTGTTCCATTGTCCCGTGCTGCTACAAAATTTATAGAGATTATCGAGCGTAAACAGGCTCGTAAAACGATAAACCCTAGAACATTAAAATAAGCTTAGCGACTAAAATATAGCCAGCTAAGCTTTTTTTATGTCTCATTTTTCCTCGTAATAAATTCAATAAGTGCTTCAACATTCCGTTTATTCTTCATCGTAGGTGAGTGAAGGTAAGAAAAAGTCCGCATAAAACGTTGTTCCGCAAGTGGCAAAATGGCAATATCGCCATTTCGGATATCACGCTCAATAACACTGCCAGACAGTAAAGACAGGCCGAGTCCTTCAATGACACTTTCCTTCACGCCTTGATTGCTACTAATTGTTAGAAGTGAATGTACTTGAAGGCCATTTGTGCGAAATAGATGGTCTAAATAATTGCGTGTTCCTGAGCCAACTTCTCGTGCAACCCATTTTTGTCGTTGTAATTGTGAAATAGTAATAGAGGGTTGCTCAGCAAGGGGATGGTTACTTGCACTAACTATAAATAATTCATCTTGCATAAATGGCTGAATGACGAGCTCATTGTCATGTGCTTGCCCCTCTATAAGCCCAATATCTACTTGTAATAGCTTGGTAAATTGAATAATTTCATCTGTATTGCCAATAATAACTTGTAACTCTAATTGAGGAAATTGTTGTTGAAGTTTTGACAAAATGGATGGCAGAATATTTTCGCCAATCGTAAAGCTTGCTCCAATAATGAGCGTTCCTTGAATAGAGTGATGATAGGCTAAAATATCTTCCTGTGCAGCCTCCGCAATGGCCATAATTTGCTTTGCACGTTTATATAAAATTTCACCAGTAGGAGTAATTTGCACAGACTTTGGCGAGCGAATAAATAATGTCGTGTGAAACTCTTGTTCAAGGTTTTTAATATGTAGACTCACACTAGGTTGGGAAATATGTAAAATTTCTGAGGCTTTCGTAAAATTGTTTACTTCAACTAATGTAATAAAAGTTTTTAACGCATCGTATTGCATCACATCACCCCTTATAATTAGAAAAATTAATGATAGTAATTATATATATGTATTTTACTAATGATTACCTTTTTTATAAAGTAATATTCATAAAGAATGAAAGAAGTGGACAACATGGAACAACAACAAGGGATTAAGAAATTCCTAACGCCACCTTTTATAAAGGGCATTATATTGACGTTGGGCCTTGCCTTAGTGGCTAAGTATATTTCTACATTTCCTTTCTTCTCAATTTTAGGGCAGCTTGTGATAGCAATTATACTAGGTATGGCTTGGAGAGCAGCGTTTAGTGTGCCAGATGCGTGGCAAACAGGTATATCCTTTTCGAGTAAAAAACTATTGCGTTTCGGTATTATTTTGCTTGGTATGCGGTTGAACTTAGCTGATATTTATCATGCAGGGGCAGGCGTTTTTCTTATTGCATTCATCAATTTAGTATTTGCACTGTTTGTTGTTTACGGCTTAACGAAGATATTTAATGTAGATAAAAAGCTCGGCATTTTAACAGCCTGCGGGACAGCTATTTGTGGGGCTGCGGCTGTAGTTGCAATTGCGCCTCAAATTAAAGCAAATGAAAAAGAAACAGCAGTAGGTGCAGCGATTGTAGCGTTGCTTGGTACAGTATTTACACTTGTTTATACGCTGTTGTATTCAATATTTGGTTTAACGCCAACCGAATATGGTATTTTTGCGGGAGGTACATTACATGAAATAGCTCATGTCATTGCAGCAGCATCTGCAGGTGGTGATGAGGCTGTTGATATGGCAGTCATAGTAAAATTAACTCGCGTAGCATTACTTGTGCCAGTGGCAATAGTAATCGGTATTATGTATCAAAGAAGGGATAAAGAACAAGGAAATAAAGCATTTTCTCTTTCTATTATTCCTTGGTTTATTCTAGGGTTTTTAGTAATGAGCGGGATTAATTCATTAGGAATAGTACCACCAGCAGTTGCGCAAACTTTTGTGAACTGTGCGTATATTTTAATTGCGATGGCGATGGCAGGATTAGGATTAAATGTAGAGATTAAAACGTTTAAGCAATTGGGCATTAAAGCATTTATCGCAGGATTAATCGGTTCTGTTTGTTTATCAGTTGTCGGCTACATTTTACTAGTCGTGTTTCAATAATTGTGTGAGTGACTGACACTTGTATTCCATATTACCTGGGGAATATTCAAAATTGTGTGAGTGCCTGGCACTTAAATAATTAAAAAACCATGCATATTTCTAGAAATATGCATGGTTTTTTAGATAGAATCAGAAGATATTTAAAAGGTTTACAATTCGTTATTAGCTTTGTGCTTCGATAGAAGAAGCAAGCTCAGCAATAACAATTTTACTGCCGATAATAGGGCTATTCTCAGGTTTTGCACCTTCTGAGCCAGGCTCTGGACGGTGATGTGCCGCAGCAAAAGCATCACTATTACGCCATGCTTGGAAATGTTCCTTAGATTCCCAGTACATATTGACGCTCATTTCGTCATATGTAGGATCATCTGTCGAGATTAATACCTCTACTTTATGAAAGCCCTCAAACTGTTGTAGAGGACCTGGCTTCGTAAAGTTTGGTGCCATTTTTGCTGCAAAGCCAGGCTTTACTTGAATACGATTTGTAACAATAATCATACTATTACCCCCTAATCATTTTATTGAAGATAGTCTAAACTACAATTGAATGAATTATCAATGATTATCATTCGCAATCAATGATAAGTGTCCAAAGAAGCCATTGTCAACCGAATTGCAATAATTCAAGAGAAGAATAATAACTTTTTCTATAAATGCATTAGATGAATAGGTTGTATGGTGGATCGTTATAAGTCTGTTTTCAAATATACAAATATACATATAGAGCATTGTTCTGTAGAGCTTGCTGACATTTAGCTGACATAAACAGATGCTATAATAAAAAATCAACAAGCCGTGGCGGGGTGAAAAATGATGACCAAAATATTAGTGGTGGAAGACGAATTCGCAATTAGCCAAGTATTGAAGGCTTATTTGCAAAAGGTTGGATATGAAGTTGTACAATGCTTTACGGGTGGTCAGGCAATAGAAGTGTTTACGGAACATCAGCCTGATTTAGTATTATTAGATATTATGTTACCTGAAAAAAACGGCTGGACGATTTTACGAGAAATTCGCAATGAGAGCGCTTGTCCAGTTATTATGCTAACTGCGTTAGGGGATGTAAATTACCGTTTAGAAGGTTTCGATCAAGGTGCAGACGATTATATTCCTAAACCGTTTATAGCTGACGAAGTTGTCGCGCGAGTAAAGGCTGTATTAAGGCGAGCTGAAAACAATCATGAAACAACTTTAAAGAAGCGATTTGGTCAGTTGGAAATTGATATGCAGGCGCATCAAGTGCACCTCAATGGTCAAGAAATTGTGTTAACACCGCGGGATTTATCGGTGCTCTTATTTTTAGCAGAACATCCAAATCAAACATTTACAAGAGATCAGCTCATTGAACAAGTATGGGGCTGGGAATATGATGGCAGTGATCGAGCCGTCGATTTAGCGGTGAAGCGATTACGGAAAGCGCTTATAAACTGGGATGAAGCAGAAGGAGAGATTAAAACATTACGTGGATTGGGGTATCAGTTAAGTGTTCAAAAAAAATAGGCGAATCTCCTTACTCAACTATTGGACGAGACGTTATTTACTTACACTCTTTATAGGGCTAGCCATTATCTCTTTAATTTCCGCTAGCTGGATACGTCACACAGCTTTTGAAAATCGGCTTGATTTAATGAATTTTATAGCGGAAGAAACAGTTTATCGTTTGACGGATACAACTGGTTCAAATGCACCTACAGACGGCATACCAGGCTTTATCGGTAATCGTGAACGATATAATATGAGAGAAATTGATCCGATTTTATATGTAGTCGATGTAAAAGGCAATGTTCTGACAAGTAATCGACCGATGCCTCCAGGAAGCACTAATAATGTTGCTAACTTATTAGATAATGAAGAAGGAACAAAGAAGATACTAGTCGAAGTCGATAGCAAAAAGACAGTTCAATATGTAGTGAAAAAGAAGATTGAAAAGGATAATAATGTAGTTGGATGGGTGCTTGTGCTAGAGAAAAAGGAAAATTTGACGAAAGTTCAACAAGAATATGGTCAACTTGCCTTACTAATTGGAGCTCTTGCTGTCCTAGGCTGGGGAGCGATCTATTTCTTATCAAAGCGCTTAGTACGTCCTATTAAGCAGGTAGCTGAAGCGGCTAAACAAGTACAAGAAGGCAATTATACATTTGATTTACCTCAAAATAATAAAGAAGAAGAAATTTTCGAGCTTGTCACATCCTTTAAGGAAATGGCCAATAAGCTAGAACAATTAGAGAGAACGCGAACAGAGCTGCTTGCTGGTGTGACGCATGAGCTAAAAACGCCTGTTACGTCCATTAGTGGACTTTTGCAGGCTGTAAGAGATGGTGTTGTAACTGGTAAGGACGCTAAAGAATTTATTCAAATGGCTTTGCTAGAAACGACGAAAATGAAAACGATGGTTGGAGATTTACTAGCTTTTAATAGTTTTGCAGTAGATGCGATTCCTGTTAAGCTCGTCACAGTGAATGTCAATCATCTTGTGCGAGATGCTGTGGCACAGTGGGAAGTGATGGAGGATGAAGAAAACGTTAAAATACAAGTAAATTATCTTCTGGAGTCAGTAAATGTGCAGGCAGATGTCGTACGTATGCAGCAAATATTCACAAACCTTTTAACAAATGCAAAGCAAGCAATGCAGGAAGGGTTAGTGACGATTACATTAAGGCAAAAACTTGATAGGGTCATTATTGCTGTTAAAGATACAGGGAACGGAATAACTCAAGAAGATCAGGCATTTATTTTCGAACGATTTTATAGAGGGGAAAATAAAAAATACGCTGTTCGAGGGCTAGGCTTAGGTTTACCATTAAGTAAAATGATGGCTCAATCAATTGGTGGTGATTTACGTTTAGTTGAAAGTAATCCAACAGGAACATGCTTTGAAATAACCTTATTAAAGGCTACTACGCTGTAACGGCGTGGTGGCCTTTTTGTTGTGCTGTATAGGAGAAGAAGGGGATTTGTAAAGCTAGTATAAAGATTCACAAATGGAAATGTAAAAATTTTTGAAGGAATTGTAAAGCTGACATCTGACTGACACATAAGCACTTTATAGTAAGCAATGTAAACGAGAAAATAAACGAAAGGATGTTATAGAGAATGACTATAAATTCAAGGTTTATCAAGATATTTGCTGTTCCCGTTGCATTAGCAATGCTATTAACTGGATGTGGAGAGAGTAGCGATTATGTGGCAACGGTGGACGGTGAGAAGATTCTCCAGACAGAGCTAGATGAGGCATTGCGCAGTCAATATGGCACAGACATGTTAAACACACTCATAGACAATAAAATCATCGAACTTGAGGCAAAAAAAGAAGGCATTACTATATCGGATGACGCCATTAAAGTGGAATATGATGAATTGGTTGAATCGTATGGCGGGGAGGATGCTTTACAAGAAGCACTCGATGCAAATGGTCTAACGAAGGAGAGTGTCAATGATAATATTCGAATGTATCTGATGACGAAGGATGTAATTGCAGCAAGCATTGACATTACAGATGAGGAATTAAAGCAATATTTTGAAGAAAATAAGGATGACTACGGTCAACCAGAACAAGTTGCAGCTAGTCATATTTTCCTTGAAGATGAAGCAACTGCAAAAGAGGTTGAAGCGAAAATAAAAGCTGGTGAGGACTTTGCTGAGCTAGCGAAAGCATATTCAACTGATACAGATACAAGTGAAGACGGCGGTGATTTAGGCTATATTAGCCGAGGGCAGATGGATGAGCAGTTTGAAGAGGCAGCCTTCGCTCTTGAAAAAGATGCCGTTAGCGGGGTAGTGCAGTCAGCAGAAGGCTATCACATCATTAAAGTGACAGGTAAAGTGCCAGCAGAAGAAGCCGTATTTGAAGATGTTAAAGATGAAATTTATGAAACAGTATTGGAAACACGTATCAATGAAGAATATACGACTTGGTTAGCTGAAAAACAAGAGCAATACAAAATTGAAAAGAAATAGTAGGAAGGAGAAAATTATCATGCCTAAACTGACATCATTTAATCCAAATGGTCGCAAGGAAATTAAACAGGCTATCTCATATCCAGACTACGCACTTTTAAAAAGCAAAATCCAGCATTTGATGCGGCTGGATCACAATGCAGGTCCGGACGGTAAGTATTTAATTCGAAGCACATACTTCGATAATTTTGCTAACAAAGTTTTGAATGAAAAAAAAGAAGGGTTTATTAATCGAGATAAATACCGAGTACGTATTTATGGGAAATCTGCTGCTTTGGTGAATTTAGAGCGTAAAAGTAAGCGTAATAATTTAACGTTTAAAACGAAGTGTGTAATCTCACAGACGGAGTACGAAAAAATGCGTACTGGTGAAATTGCATGGATGGAAAATGATGATCGTGTTTTAATACGAGAATTATTTCATGAGATGAAATATCACCAAATTAAGCCGACGACGGTTGTCGATTATGAGCGAGAGGCGTACATTTATCCCTTTGGCAACGTACGTGTAACATTCGATAGTAAGGTGCAGTCAAGCCTTCGCAATACAGATATGTTCAGTAAAAATCTGCCTATGGTTGATGTGCTAGAACCGAACCTTGTCATTTTAGAAGTGAAATATGATGAGTACTTGCCAGATATTGTTAAATATTTACTACAATCAGTGGATACACGTGCTGAAGCATATTCAAAATACCAGCTTAGCCGTATGCATGTATAAAAAGGAGAAATGAAAAATGGATAATATGAATTTTAGTGATATTTTTAAATCAAATTTTCTAGAGAAAACAACATCATTTTCATTAACAGATTCAATTATTGGACTAGTTGTTGCTTTCTTTGTTGGGCTATTTATTTACGCAGTATATAAGAAAACATTTAATGGTGTGATTTATTCGCACTCCTTTAATATTTCGTTGCTCATTATGACTATGGCAACATCGCTCGTTATTATGGGTATTAGTTCAAACGTCTTGTTGTCACTTGGTATGGTAGGTGCATTATCAATTGTTCGTTTCCGTACACCTATTAAGGATCCAATGGATTTAGTGTATATTTTCTGGGCAATAGTGTCAGGTATTCTTTGTGGAGCAGGATTTATTCCACTTGTTATTATTGGCGCAATATTGATTGGTTTAGTTCTACTAGTATTAGTAAATAAAATTACGATTGAAAATCCTTACTTATTAATTGTGAAATTTGAAGAAGATTTAGCTTGTGAAGAAGTGGAGCGTATCATTGCTGCACAGTCTAAAAAGTACGCGTTAAAATCAAAATCAATTATACAAAATGATGAAATCGAAACAACATATGAAATTCGCGTGAAGCAAAATGATGCAAAGTTTATGGACAATTTAACAAAAGTACCTGGTGTAAAATCAGCAATTATGCTTAGCTACGATGGTAACTTCACAGCGTAATGAAAGTGAATGATTGTTTTCTAACTACGAGCAAGAGAGGTGCAGTCAATGATTAAAAATCGAATTGTCTATACCAGTATGGCGATTCTCCTCCTACTCTTTGGCGTGATGGTTGCTGTACTTCCAAACTTAGGCATTGAAACGAAAAATACGGAATATTCCTATGAGACGCTTGTGTTCAATAAAAGCAAAGTAACAACTGTTGATATTGAAATACCTCAAGAGGACTGGGAGGACATGCTGGAAAACGCTGCTGATGAGGAGCTAAAGCAGGCCAATATAACAATAAACGGCAAGACAATAGAAAATGTAGCGATTCGTACAAAAGGTAATTTATCGTTACGTTCTGTTGTCAATAGCGACTCAGATCGTTATAGCTTGAAAGTCGATTTTGACTATTATGATGATACGCAAAGCTTATATGGCTTAAAAAAATTAAATTTAAACAATAACTACAGTGATTCAACTTTAATGCGAGAATATCTTTCATATGAGCTCATGGAAAAAATGGGCTTACCGACACCTGCCCATTCCTATATGTATGTTACGGTTAATGGTGAAGAACGTGGCTTATATTTAGGGGTAGAAGCGGTCGATGAAACATTTTTAGCGAATAATTACGGAACCAATGACGGGTTTTTATTTAAACCAGATGGTACAGGTAGTGATTTAAAATATATTAGTGATAATATTGCCGACTATACGGGAATTGGTTTGAAAACGAATGAAGACAATATTGAGGACTCGAAGTTAACTGACATGCTTGATGCTATAAATAATGGCGGAGACATCGAACAATATATTGATGTCGATGAAATGCTACGCTACTTTGCTGTTAATACAGCACTAGTAAATTTAGATAGTTACCAAGGAAATATGAAGCACAACTACTATTTATATGAGAATAATGGCGTGTTTTCTATAATACCGTGGGACTATAATATGTCATTCGGCGGCTTTGGTGCTGGCGGTGGTGGAATGGGCGGCGGCAATCCAAATCAAATGCGGGGAAATGCGAATAATGAATTACCTGCAGACGGACAGACGGAGGAAAACGCAGACACACCAGCTATGAAGCAACCACAAGAGGGTCAGCCAAATGGTGAGCAATTGCAAGAAGGACAGCCAAATGGCGGGCAACCGCAAGAAGGACAGTCAAATGGTGGGCAACCGCAAGAGGGTCAACCAAATGGTGAGCAATCGCAAGATGGACAGCAAAACGCTAATCGCAATAAAGGGAACTTCGACATGGGCGGTGGCATGTCTAGTAATCTAATGGCAGATAGTGCAATAAACTTTAGCATAACTACACCTGTATCTGGGACAACTCTAGAAGATCGCCCACTTTTAAATGCTTTACTGTCCAATGAAACATATCGCGCTAAGTATGAAAGTTATTTAGAACAACTCGCAACAACTTATTTAACAGAAGATTATATTCAGTCGATTACGAACAACTTAGCGATGCTATTAACAAGCTATGAAGAAGCAGATCCTACAAAGTTTTATACAACAGAGCAGTTTTTAGAAGGTGTGTCAGGGGACAACAGTCTACCTGAATTTGCTAAACAACGTTCTGCATCAATCTTAAAGCAACTGTCAGGTGAATTAGTTGTAGAAACAAGTGCGACTGCTCAAGGTAATATGGGTATGCCAAATGGCGACACAAACAATGAGGCAAATGGAAATCAAATGCAAATGCCTGACGACTTTGATCCGAGTCAATTACCAGAAGACTTTGATCCAAGCCAATTACCAGCAGACTTCGACCCCTCACAAATGCCTGAGGGTGGCATGGGCAATGAGCAAGGTGGAAAAGCTAATGGTGGTCCAATGCAACGTCCAGATGGAATGGGTTTCCCTAACCAAGGCAATGGACAGGCAACTCAAGAAACAGGAATTGATAAAAGTACAGTGCTAACAGCTACCGCAACGTTTTCATTTTTAGTGGCTGCACTCCTCTTTGTTTTTAGATTTAATCGTAGAGGACGTTAAAAACACACCATAGGCAAACATTTTAATATGGTCAGAGTGTCAAAAATGGCATCAAGAGGCTCACTCTTGATGCCATTTTAGTGCCAGGCACTCAAACAATTTGCCGTGCCAGTTTTTACAGTGTGCTGAGGGCAAGTCAACCGTAGTTAAAAGAAAAATGGATTGTAGATAATCTTTTGGATATGGTGTTTGCTTTTTTTCATGCTAAAATAAAGCATTCTTTTTTTCGAGGAGTATCTAAATATAATGAATGAACAACAGTTTGATAAACTTTTGCACATTAATACAATCGGAGAACAATATGGATTTCCTAAACTAGCTCATTACCATCGTTATGAGCCAACTCCTTATGCTGGATTGGAACAATTATTTACACAATATGATTTGCCGGAAAATCCAGTATTTATTGATATAGGCTGTGGAAAAGGAAGGGTCCCAATTTATATTCATCATAAATTTCACACTCCGGCAATTGGAATAGAAATGGACGCAGGCTTTTATGCAGAGGCAGAGCATAATAAGGAGAGCTACTGTCGAAAAAATGGCTCACAAGGTGCCATTTCTTTTGTTCATACTATTGCAGAAAACTACAAAATAAAGCCGTGTGATAATGTTTTTTTCTTTTTTAATCCGTTCTCCATCAATATTTTCCGAACTGTCATTCATAATATATGGGAGTCTTACGAGCAAAATATGCGTGATATTCACATTATTTTATACTACCCACCATATGATTATTTGCAGTTTTTACATCATGGTACACCTTTTGAATTAATACATGAAGTACATCTAGAAAATGAAACAAATATTAATGAACGTCTTTGCGTTTTTGCATTAAAAAAGGCGTAACTTCCATAGTGGGTTGATTGCCGATCGGTGGAAAGCACCACCGCGACGAACATCGATGTTTACAGCAAAAAAGTGTTAGATTGCTTTCAATCTAACACTTTTTTATCTTCTGTCCCAGTAGCTTTTTTTATGGCGTTGTACCGTTCCAATGCACGGGCTCTTGCCGTTTTATGGTCAACGATGGGCAGCGGATAGGTGTCACCTAATGTGATATGAGCCTGCTCTAAGATAGCAGCTGGAGCTGTATGTGGAGCGTTTATATATTTTGATGGTAGGTTTGCTAATTCTGGTACCCATTTTTTTATATATGTACCATCTAAATCAAACTTCTCACCTTGTAAGGAAGGATTGAAGATACGGAAATAAGGTGCGGAATCGATACCCGTGCCGCTTACCCACTGCCAGCCCATCGCATTATTTGCTGCATTAAAGTCCAGTAGCGTATGCTCAAACCATGAATAGCCTTCCTGCCAAGGCTGTAGTAAATGTTTTACTAGAAATGAGGCAACAACCATTCTTACTCGATTATGCATATAGCCAGTTTCCCAAAGCTCACGCATACCAGCATCAACTAACGGGTAGCCTGTTTGCCCTTTTCTCCAAGCAGCCAGATGTAGAGAATTAGGCTCCCATTCAAAATGCTGAAAATTACTGCGTAAAGAGATGGTAGAAAATGAAGGATAGGACAACAGCTGATAGATTGAAAACTCTCGCCATATTAGTTGTCTTAAAAAACTTTCGATTTGTTGACCGAACGCTGCGTTATCCTCAACTTCTATTAACTCCTGACAAGTAGTCCACAGAAAACGAATACTAATATTACCCGCTGCAATAAATGGAGACATTTTTGAAATTTTTTCCTTGGTTAGGTAATCTCGCTTGTCCTTGTAGTCATATAAACCTCCCTCTATAAAAAGCTCCCATTGGTCTAATGCGCCATCCATCCCAGGGCGCCAATAATTATGAAACTTGTTATACCAGTTACCATTCAGTAGCTGCAACTGTTCTAATGACAGAGATGATACGTTCATAGGAAAGGCTTGCATGTTAGCAGGACGTCCAAGTGGCTTACGTGCTAGCTCCTGTAAACAGCGTTTATAAAAGGATGTGAAGATAGCATATGGCTTGTTTTGCTGATTTCGAATGGAAGTCACGTCAAATAACGTATCACCATAAAACGCTTTTACTTCAATATCATTTGCACGTAATATATTGGCTAAATGTTCATCTTCGGAACGCTCAGTTTCACTAAAACGTTCGTTAAAATAAACAGCGTCAGCCTGCGTATCTAATGCCAACTGAAGAACTTGTGAAATGACATCGCCCTTTTGTAAAATAAGCTGCATGTCGTAGTTACTAAATGTAATTTGGAGATTTTGAAGCGAATAGTACGTCCAAAAATGTTGAGCGGAGTCTTGCTCTGGCAATTGGTCATTCTGAATATAAAGGGGTAAGATGGCACCTGTATTGGCTGCATGCCATAGAGCGGGGTGATCATCTAGACGTAAATCATTGCGGAATAGCACAATTATTTTTTTATTCATATTGAATCATCCTTTTATGGATTTATTTAGATTGAAGCAAGGAGGAGCACATGAAAATACTCATCAATCGTCAAGTAATAATAGCGTCCTTTGTTGCAGGTTGTATATTTGGGGCTTTCTTCAAAGTTGTTGAAAATTTAACAGGCAGCCGTGTATATACATTACTATTAAACGTCGATTATATACCGATTATAAAGAACTTTCGATTTCCTGAAGTAATAGAATTCATTTTTCATCTCATTATATCGTGGTTAATAACAGCCGTATTATGCGCGATTCGTAATAAGTATAAGTGGAATAATTCTATGTTAATGAGAAATAGTGTCTTTATACAAATTTTTATAGGCTGTATGTTGTTCCCTACAACAATTTTCTCAAAACGGACACCGATTATTACTGATTATTTCGCTTTGAGTTGGTGGCTTATTGGTCATATTGTGTACGGGGCATTGATAGGTATACTCTTAAAAAGAAAAAATAGCTAAGAATTAAAAAGAAAGCAATTTTCGCAAAATGGATGTTAGTTTTATAGTGACAAAAAATTTGCTTAATAGCTTTCTATTTAATTTAGTCCTAATTAATAGATAATTCACAAATAACTAATTATACTGAAAAATCACTCTAGACTAAATATAAAGAATGTTTTACAATGTAAAAGGCTTAATTGAATATTATTTTGTTTCAAAAATAGATAGTTATAAATAATTATTTTTGCTATTGAGCATTAGCGAAAGATTGTTTATAATTATCAGAAATATCTAACATTTGAGAATTTTCAGGGGGAATTTAATTATGAGAGAGTACAATAAGCTTAAAAAGTTCGGTTCACTTCTAGTAGCTTCTTCACTACTTGCAGGCGTACTTGCAGGTTGCGGCGCTGGAGACAGTAATACAAGTTCAGGTGGAGGCTCATCATCAGGTGGTGGCTCAAAAGATGGAGATACGATTAAAATCGGTGCAAACTTAGAGCTTTCAGGTAACGTAGCTTCATACGGTTCATCAATTGGCTTAGGTGCAGAATTAGCTGTTAAAGAAATTAATGATGCAGGCGGTATTGATGGCAAGAAGATTGAACTTATTAAAGTAGATAACAAGTCAGAAAACTCAGAGGCAACTGCGGCAGCTATTAAACTAGCAACGCAAGATAAAGTAGTAGCGATGCTAGCTCCTGCAACTTCTGGTAATACTGTTGCAACAGTTCAAATCGCAAATGATAACAAAATTCCGATTGTTACTGGTTCAGGTACAGCTCCAAACATTACAGTAAATGACGATGGCAGCATTAATGAATATGCTTTCCGTACTTGTTTCATTGATCCATTCCAAGGGATTGTGGCTGCAAACTTTGCATCAGGTGAACTAGGTGCGAAAAACGTAGCTATCTTTGGAGATAATGCATCTGATTATGCAAAAGGTTTAGCAAAATCATTTAAAGATACAATCTCTAAAAGCGGTGGGAAAGTTGTAAAAGAGGAAGCTTATGTAGCGAAGGATACAGACTTCCGTACACAATTAACGAATATTAAATCAGCGAATCCAGACTTCATCTTTATTCCTGGATACTATGAAGAAGTTGGTCTGATTGTAAAACAGGCGCGTGAAATGGGTATTACAGTTCCACTTATGGGAGCAGACGGTTGGGATTCTCCAACTTTAATTGATTTAGCTGGAGCAGATGCACTGAATAATACGTTCATTACAAACCACTACTCTGCAGAAGACCCAGATCAAAAAATTCAAGACTTTGTAAAATCATTTAAAGCAGCGAATGGCGATAAAGCACCGGATGCATTTAACGCACTTGGCTATGATTCAATTTACTACATTGCAGATGCTATTAAACGTGCAGGCTCTACTGACGGCGAAGCAATTAAAAATGCATTAGCTGAAACAAAAGATCTTTCTTTAGTAACAGGTACTTTCTCAGTTGACGAAAACCATAACCCAATTAAAACAGCAACGGTTCTTGAATTTAAAGACGGTAAACAAGTGTTCAACTCTAAAGTAAATCCTTAATTTTTTTTAAAAAAGCAAGGGGGAGGCGGGCAACCTGCCTTCTCTTTTATTTTTTAACAGACAACTAGACTAATAAAAAAAAGCATAGATTCTAGCATAAGGAATCGGAAATAACTTTTTATGAGGGACACGAGTTTTTCTGCATTCAATTCAACTATGTAGAAATAGGTCCCGTTTTTGCATTCCTCAAAAAAAACAAAGGAGTGAACGCTCATGGAATGGATACAGCAACTTGTGAATGGTGTTTCACTAGGTAGTATCTACGCGTTAATAGCGTTAGGGTATACGATGGTATACGGTATTATTAAGCTTATTAACTTTGCCCACGGTGATGTTTTCATGATTGGGGCATTTATTGGCTTTTACGCAATTGCTAAATGGGAGCTGGGCTTCTTACCAGCATTATTATTAGCAATGGCAGTTTGTGCAATCTTCGGTGTGTTAATCGAACGAATTGCATATAAGCGATTACGAAATGCAACGCGTATTGCGGCTTTAATTACAGCAATCGGTGTGTCGCTATTAATCGAATATACGACAATTTTCTTCAGAGGAGCTCAGCCAGCAGCATACCCTGAAGTTATTAAAAATAGAACATTCGATGTGTTCGGTGTTCAAATAAGCAGTACGTCTATTTTAATTTTATCTGTCGCTATCGTACTGATGATTCTATTACAATTCATCGTACATAAAACTAAAATTGGGAAGGCGATGCGTGCAGTTTCACATGATGCAGATGCAGCACGCCTAATGGGCATTAACGTAGATAATACAATTTCAGCAACATTTGCAATAGGTTCTGCTTTAGCCGGTGCTGCGGGTGTTATCTTCGGTGTGTATTATACGAAAATTGACCCGTTAATGGGTGTTATTCCAGGGGTTAAAGCGTTCATCGCTGCGGTTCTTGGTGGTATTGGTATTATTCCAGGTGCAATGGTTGGCGGTATGCTACTAGGTGTCGTGGAATCAATGGTAAGTGCACTCGGATTCTCTTTATGGCGCGATGCAGCGGCATTTGTCATTTTAATTTTAATTTTGATTTTCAGACCATCGGGTATCTTTGGTAAAAACGCCCGCGAGAAAGTGTAGGTGAGCGGTAATGATGAAGAAGTCTAAAGTTTTCTGGGGCTACGCCGTATTAGCGCTAGTCATCTATGTAGTTATTCAGGCACTTATTACAACAGAAATAATTGACTTGTATTACAAAAATATGTTAATCACAATGTGTATTAACATCATGCTAGCTGTCAGCTTGCACATCGTTATCGGGGTTACTGGCCAATTCTCTATTGGGCATGCTGGTTTCCTTGCAGTTGGTGCTTATATTTCAGCTATTATTACAACAAAACTAATGCTTCCGTTCCCGTTAGCCATTTTATTAGGAGCGCTTGCAGCAGCAGTAGCTGGTTTGATCGTAGGTATTCCAACGCTACGTTTAAAAGGGGATTATTTAGCCATTGCAACACTTGGTTTTGCTGAGATTATTCGTATTGTCTTTTTAAATACGGATTATGTTGGTGGAGCAGCAGGGATGCAGGTTAAATATTTATCGAACTGGACATATGCATTCATTGGTGTTGTATTAACTATTTTAGTGATTTCTAACTTTACAAATTCTCGTCATGGACGTGCTTGTATTTCCATTCGAGAAGATGAAATTGCTGCGGATGCGATGGGTATTAATACAACTTACTATAAAGTTGTAGCATTCGCGATTGGATCTTTCTTTGCTGGTCTTGCAGGGGCCATTTTTGCACATAACTTCTACATTATTCAGCCAACAACATTTGGTTTCTTAAAATCATTTGATATTTTAATATACGTCGTTCTTGGTGGGCTAGGAAGTCTTTCAGGTTCTGTTATCGCCGCAGTATTTTTAACGTTGATATCAACATACTTAGCGAACTTCCCAGAAACACGAATGATTATTTACAGCTTAGTATTAATCATTGTAATGCTATATCGTCCGACTGGTTTAATGGGTACAAAAGAAATTACGCACTTATTTAAGTTTGGTAAAAAAGGAGGTACAAAATAATGACTGGAAACCTTCTAATCAAAGTAGAAAATATGGGCATTCAATTCGGTGGTTTAAAGGCGGTACAGGGCGTTAATATGTACCTAAATCAAGGTGAATTAGTCGGTCTAATCGGACCAAATGGTGCAGGTAAAACAACAAGCTTTAACATGCTAACTGGGGTGTATACACCGACTGAAGGAACAATTACTTTTGACGGTTTAAAGATCAATGGCCTTGCACCATATCAAGTAACGCAAAAAGGCATTAGCCGTACGTTCCAAAATATCCGTCTATTTAAAGAATTATCTGTTTTGGATAATGTAAAAGTAGCGAACCATTCACTCGCTAAACATTCAATGTGGTCATCCATTTTCCGTTTACCTAGTCACTTTAAAGGTGAAGAAGCAATGGAACAGCAATCAACGGAATTCTTAAAAATATTTGGCTTAGATATTTATAAGAATGAACTTGCAAAAAACTTACCTTACGGAATGCAACGCCGTCTGGAAATAGCGCGTGCATTAGCTGCCAATCCAAAGCTCTTATTACTGGATGAGCCAGCAGCAGGGATGAACCCACAAGAAACACATGACTTAATGGAGTTAATAGCGTTTATTCGTAAAGAGTTTGGTTTAACGATTCTGCTAATTGAGCACGATATGAGCTTAGTAATGGGAATTTGTGAACGTATTTACGTACTGGATCACGGGCAATTAATCGCTGATGGGACACCAGAGGAAATTCGCAACAATCCAAAGGTAATTGAAGCTTACCTTGGTGAGGAGGTTATCAGCTAATGCTAAAAGTACAAAATATTGATGTATTCTATGGGAATATTCAAGCATTAAAAGGCGTCTCTTTAGAAGTAAACGAGGGAGAAATTGTTACATTAATCGGTGCAAATGGTGCTGGTAAAAGTACATTATTAAAAACCTTGTCAGGCTTGCAAAAACCTAAAGGGGGCATTATCGAATATGAAGGCTTCTCGATTGCAGGTAAGGCTGCGCAAACAATCGTAAAATCAGGTATTTCACATGTTCCTGAAGGTCGCCGTGTATTCGCTAATATGTCAGTAGAGGAAAACCTAGAGCTCGGAGCATATCTTCGTAATGATAAGGCGGGTATAAAGAAAGATATGGATCATGTCTTTGAGCTATTCCCTCGTCTACTGGAGCGTCGTAAACAACAGTCTGGAACATTATCTGGTGGTGAGCAGCAAATGCTTGCAATGGGGCGTGCATTAATGGCAAAACCAAAGCTATTATTAATGGATGAACCATCAATGGGGCTTGCACCACTTATGGTAAAAAATATCTTCAATATTATTGAAAAGGTCAATAAAGAAGGTACAACCGTATTGCTAGTAGAGCAAAATGCCAATATGGCTTTATCGGTAGCTGACCGCGCATATGTACTTGAAACAGGACGTATTGTGTTATCGGGAACTGCAAAAGAACTGCAAGAGAGTGAACAAGTAAAAGCAGCTTATTTAGGCGGCTTGTAATAAAGGGGGTGTCTCGGATTTATTCGGGATACCTCTTTTTATGATGGGATGGTAGATGGAAGTAGCGTTTGACCTTTACTTTTTGGTAAGGTGGAAAAAAGGAGTGAAGTTAGATGCAATATTCTGCACAATATTTTATTGAAAAATTAGCGTTAGATCAACATCCCGAGGGAGGATACTATATTTCTTCGTTTCGATCAACAGAGGAGATAGCTGTAAGAGATGTAACAAGACCAATTTATACAAGCATTTATTTTTTATTACAATCTCAGGATATTTCCCATTTGCATCGTTTAAAATCAGATGAACTTTGGTATTATCATGCTGGTAGCCCATTAACTGTGCATATGATTTACCCTGATGGTACATATGAGGGGAAAAAGTTAGGGTTAAATTTAGAAGCGGGTGAGGTTCCTCAAGTGGCAGTGCCAAAAGGTACGATTTTTGGATCTTCCGTTGATGATGCAAATACATTTAGTTTAGTAGGCTGTATGGTAGCACCAGGGTTTGATTTTGAGGACTTTGAGCTATTTACACAAGGTGAACTTTTAGCTGATTATCCGCAACATGAAACAGTTATTCGTAAAATGGCATACGAGACGATTGAATAGCAATAGCAGAAGTGGCAGATTGCATGCAATCTGCCACTTTTTTGCTATGCCGTTGTTGTCCGCTACGGCGGTAGCTTTCCGCGGGCACACCGTAAGCCGCAACCCTCGCTTGCGCGCGGATTGTTGCGTCTTACGCTACGTGCGTTCCCGAAGAAATAGTAGCATCTACCATAAAATTTCTTCAGGGTAGTTTGCGTTGATTGGGATTTCGTGTAGTGCTTTTTTTGTCGTACTGGCGACTTCGATTAGCTTGGATTTTAGAGCGGTGTATTCCTCATCCTCGAGCATTAAGCGAAGAGCAAAGGACGCTAATTGCGCTTTACGTGTTTGCGTATGCAATTGTATGTATTCCAAATTTAGTACGTCTACATATTGCGTGGCATAACGGAAAGTTAATGGACTCTTTGTATGAAGCATCCTTAAAAATACTAAGTATTGCTCTTCAGTAAGCTCCTGCTCTAAGCAGTCAGCAACCGCTGCTTGGAATTTGCGAATTGTGGCAACTTGACCATTCCAAGCAGAAGAATCGATTAGCTCCTGATGTAAGCGAATAAAATCATTTAAAGCAATTGCAGTGAAAAGAAGCTCCGGCCATAAAACCTCTGCCCCGTAATAGACATTTTTATTTGGAAAAATAATTTCATGTCGAGAAAGTATACTTTTGTTAAGCCCATTACTCACAAATTCAAGCTGATGCTCACCCAGCATTGCTTGACGGAGATTATGACAAAGACCGAGGATGCGAAGACGTGCACCTTGGTAATCATAATATTTGTTTTCATCTCCAGTTACTTTATAAATGGCGTGAATGAGTGCATCTAAATCCCAAAAATCACCGCTTATCCGTACACCTGTAAGTTGTTCAGTACTTTGAATGGAAAGCATCTCTCTATCCCCTCCAATTGCTTTATTTTGCTGTGTAATTAAGTAATTTGAATAATTCTGTTCGCTCCTTATCAGTTAAATCGCGCCATTGTCCAACCTTTAAATTTCCAAGCTTAATGTTCATAATACGTATGCGCTGTAATCGTTTAACGGAATAGTCTAATGCTGAACACATACGGCGAATTTGTCGATTTAAGCCTTGTTCTAAAATAATTTTAAACACTTTATCTGAGATTTTTTCAACACGGCAAGGCAATGTCGTCGTATCTAAAATATCAACTCCAGCGCCCATTTGTTTTATGAATTGATCTGTAATAGGCTTATCTACTTGTACAATATATTCTTTTTCATGATGGTTTTCAGCACGTAAAATTTTGTTAACAATATCGCCATCATTTGTTAGTAATAATAATCCCTCTGATTCTTTATCCAGTCGTCCGATATGGAAAATGCGCAAAGGATGATTAATAAAATCCACGACATTTCCTTTGATATGGCTCTCTGTCGTACTTGTAATACCAACTGGTTTGTTTAAGACAATATAAACGAGTTGTTCTTCTTTTGTTACCTCTTTTCCTTCCACACAAACAATATCGCCAGTCTCTACTTGGCTGCCGACAGTAGCAAGAACACCATTAATGGTTACTTTACCTTCTTCGACCCATTTATCAGCACCGCGACGAGATACGATGCCTGTTTCACTTAAGTATTTGTTAATTCTCATATTGTTCTCCTATACATTTCATATTAGCTTAAGTATACCCTATCGTTGTAAATACCGTGAATTCTAGAAGCTTTTCTATTAAAAATAAATATTATAAAAATTTATTTTAAAAAGTTGAAATAAACATTAATTTCTGACAATATAGTGGGTAAGAGAGTCTCTATGAAAATATCGTTATTTCGATATAAAATTACGATTTTTCTAGATATTTTCTCATTATTTTGTGTAAAGGGGAGAAGTAAAATGGTTTATGCATTTCCAAACACTGAAGGATCGGTAGTTCAATTCAAAGAGAAATATGATAATTACATTGGTGGAGAATGGACACCCCCAGTGAAAGGTCAATACTTCGATAATGTTACTCCTGTTACTGGACAAGTTTTTACACAAGCAGCACGTTCCTCTGCTGAGGATATCGAACTTGCACTTGATGCAGCACATGCAGCAAAAGATGCATGGGGACAAACATCCGCTACAGAGCGTGCTAACATTTTACTTAAAATTGCGGACCGTATTGAACAAAACTTAGAAAAGTTAGCCGTTGCAGAAACATGGGATAATGGTAAAGCGGTTCGTGAAACATTAAATGCAGATATTCCTCTAGCAATTGATCATTTCCGTTATTTTGCAGGTGCTTTACGTGCACAAGAAGGCGCCCTAAGTCAAATTGATAATGATACAGTTGCTTATCATTTCCATGAGCCAATTGGGGTAGTCGGTCAAATTATTCCTTGGAACTTCCCAATATTAATGGCTGTTTGGAAACTAGCTCCTGCTCTTGCTGCTGGTAACTGTGTTGTATTAAAACCAGCTGAGCAAACACCAGTTTCGATTATGGTGCTTGTGGAGTTAATTGGTGATTTATTGCCACCAGGCGTACTAAATGTTGTGAACGGTTTCGGCTTAGAAGCTGGAAAACCGCTTGCATCTAACCCACGTATCGGCAAAATTGCCTTTACTGGTGAAACTACAACTGGCCGTTTAATTATGCAATATGCGTCACAAAACCTTATTCCAGTTACATTAGAATTGGGCGGAAAGTCTCCGAATATTTTCTTCGAAGATATTATGGATGAAGATGATGCCTTTTTAGATAAAGCAGTAGAAGGCTTTGTATTATTCGCCCTTAACCAAGGTGAGGTATGTACATGCCCTTCACGAGCGTTAATTCAAGAATCCATTTATGATAAGTTCATGGAACGCGTTATACAACGTGTCGAAGCTATTCAAGTTGGAAATCCACTTGATCCTAACACGATGATGGGCGCACAAGCTTCAAGTGAGCAGATGGAAAAAATTCTGTCTTATTTAGATATTGGTAAGCAAGAAGGCGCAGAATGTTTAATTGGTGGCGAGAAAAATAATGTAGGTGAAGGCTTTGAAAATGGCTACTACGTTAAACCAACTGTCTTTAAAGGACATAATAAAATGCGCATATTCCAAGAAGAAATTTTTGGTCCAGTTGTTGCAGTAACAACATTTAAAACAAAAGAAGAAGCATTAGAAATTGCTAACGATACATTATATGGACTAGGCTCTGGTATTTGGACACGTGATATGAATACAGCATATCGCTTCGGTCGTGGTATTCAGGCGGGGCGTGTTTGGACAAACTGCTACCATGCATATCCAGCACATGCAGCGTTCGGTGGCTATAAAATGTCAGGTATTGGCCGTGAGACGCACAAAATGATGTTATCGCATTACCAACAAACGAAAAACTTATTGGTGAGCTATAACGAAAATAAACTTGGTTTCTTCTAAACAGTGAGGAGGTGCTAAAGCGTGGTTGAACGTGTTTTAGCAACGGAAGAAGCGCTGGCACTAATTGAATTGTTGAAGGAAAAGCATGGACCGGTTATGTTTCATCAATCAGGTGGATGCTGCGATGGCTCGTCTCCGATGTGTTATCCTGACGGGGACTTACTATTAGGTGATCAGGATGTATGCTTAGGTAAGATTGGGGACACACCATTTTATATGCACAAAAACCAGTACGATTATTGGAAACATACGCAAATTATTTTAGACGTAGTTGATGGGAGAGGCGGTATGTTCTCTCTTGAAGGCGTAGAAGGTAAACGTTTTTTAACAAGGTCTAGAGCATTTTCTACAGAGGAACTAAAAGAGTTAGGTTTAATTAAATAGTTTAATGACAGCGGCAAAAGCTTTTTTGTCGCTGTTTTTTTATGCTAATTTTTCTGGAAAAGTAGTTGTAGGTTTACGTTATTTGGGGAGTTTCGCAATAATAAATAACGTTGTAATCGTTCTTGTAGGGTCTGGGTTAATAGTAATTTTCTGATTGTCCGTTCAATCATAATATAGCCCCCGTTCATCTTTGTTTATATTAATTAAACCATATAATACCTATTTACAAACATTAAATTATGTTTACTTTTTATGTTAATTATTACAAAACGATTGAATCTTTTCGACAGAATGTTACGTAAATAGTGAAAAAGAGTGTGTTGAAGATGAATATTGTTATAATTGAAAACCAATTTTCACAAACTGTGGAGGCAGTTTCGAAAGTTGCAGGCTGGACAGTGGATCGGAAAATTATATTAGCTATTGCCAGCACATATGTTGCCTCGGATAAAGTGTTTGATTCGGAAAAATATAAAGATGCTGTAGAAGAAATGAAAAAACAAACTTCGTGGATGTCGCCATTGCGAACATCGATAGGGTAGCAAATATGATGGAGCAAGATGGTACGGAGAAAGCATTAAATACGCTATTGAAAAACGAAAAGATATAATGGAGGAATGCCAACTTATCCAGATTGTTATCACATTATTGAAGAAATGAAGAATCGTCATCCAATTACGTGTCTTACATGATAACTCTTTAATTGGGTACCTAATGAACAGATTATAACCCAATTTAGTCATGAAAAATAAGTGAAGTAAAAGTAGTTAGAACTAACCTGATGTTAAAGCTAAGCAAGGTTGGAGTGTGAAATAATTAAATATGAATAAATTATTATTGAATACTACAAATAACGAAGAATTAGAAAAACTACTACTCATAAATGTAATAGGTTTAATTGAGGCTTTAAAAAAAGATTTATTAACAATCGAAGAAACTGAAAAAGTTTTATTTAACCCATATACTATGGATTTATTACAGTCTAAAGGAATTTCAAAAGAAATATTAGAAATTATTCACTTAGGCACTGAATTAGAAGATATAGTGAGTCTAATGTCTGAAAAATTATTTGAAAGTTTAAGCGAAATTGAATATGAAAGTATTGCTCAATTAGAACAAAGAAAAGCATATAAATTTCGAAATAAAGTTATTGAATCAATAAATTGATTCATTTGATTTTAAGTAGTAGTAGAAAGAGGACAATTGGTACTTCTCTAGAGCAGCTCGTTTTATCATGCTAAACGAGCTGCTTTTTCTATACTGTGTTATACAAAGATTAATTTTTCAAATGATTAAAGGTCAACTTCAGCAAATTGTTGATTTATATCATGAATTAAAGGGAATGAAATTGGTGAAGTGGCATCTTGAATTTGTATTGTTTATGGCTGTACAAATCGCTATTTATGATATGGCAAAAATACAACAATCACTGTCAATGGCTATTATGTCTTCTATTGAATTACTAATCCAAGCACAGCAGGCAGTGATGATATCCGCAGTTACAGCAGCCGCGGTAGCGTCAAATTCGAGCACTTCATGATAAACTAAAGAAGAACAGATTATTTGGAGGTGTATTTGAAGATGAACGAAACAAAGCTTTGGATAAATGGACAGTGGCAAGATGCTAAGGAAACTTATGAATTAACGTCACCTTATAACGGTGAGGTAATTGCAAAGGTTGCAAAGGCATCTGTTTCAGATGTTGAACAAGCCATAGAAGGTGCCCAAGATGCATTTCTTTCATTTAAAAAAACAACCGCCTACGAACGTGCCGAAATATTATATAAAGTAGTCGACATTATGCGACGTCGAAAAGACGAATTGGCGGAAATTTTAGCGCAAGAAGCGGGCAAACCTATATCAGCAGGTTTACCTGAAATTGAACGTACAATAGCGACGTATCAGTTTGCAGCCGAAGGAGCTAAGCAGGTGAAAGGTGAAACGGTACCGATGGATGCCGCGCCAGGAGCTGGTGATCGAATTGGCTGGACAAAGCGTGAGCCATTAGGCGTTATTTCTGCAATTACTCCGTTTAATTTTCCTTTTAATTTAGTCGCACATAAATTGGGACCTGCCTTTGCGGTTGGAAATACAGTCGTGTTAAAGCCGGCAACACAAACACCACTTAGTGCAATTGTGATGGCGGAAATATTTAAGGAAGCTGGACTACCAGATGGTGCATTACAAATCGTTACAGGTAGTGGTGGCGAACTAAGTGATACACTCGTAACGCATCCATTCGTGAAAAAGGTGACCTTTACCGGAAGTGGTAAGGTTGGTTTAGGTATTAAAGAAAAAGTAGGTTTGCGTAAAGTAACATTAGAGCTAGGCTCAAATGCAGCAGTTATTGTTGAGCCATCGACACCTATTGATAAAATTATTGCGCGTTGTGTTAGCGGAGCATTTAGCTTTGCTGGACAAGTATGTATTTCTTTACAACGTATTTATGTACATTCCTCAATTATAGATGCGTTTACGAAGGAATTTGTAGCGCAAACAGAAAAACTTGTTGTTGGTGATCCGCTAGACAAAAATACAGATGTCAGTGCAATGATCAACCCAAATGAGGTTAGCCGAATTCGTGAATGGATTGAAGAGGCAAAAACGCAAGGTGCTGTAGTTGCGACGGGTGGAACGTTTACAGAACGTACATTAACGCCAACAGTTATGACAAATGTAACTGCTGATATGAAGGTTGTTTGTCAGGAAACATTCGCACCAATCGTCTCAATTGTTTCATATGAAACATTAGACGACGCAATTCGACTAGTGAATGAGTCGGAACTTGGCTTAAATGCAGGAATTTTTACGAATGTATTACCAGATGCATTGTATGCTGCTGATGAATTGCAAGCAGGTGCTGTTATTATAAATGATATTCCAACATTCCGAGTTGATAATATGCCTTATGGCGGCATAAAAATGAGTGGCTATGGTCGAGAAGGTATTAAATGGGCGATTGAAGAAATGACCGATATGAAGTTTATTACGATGAAAAAATCCTTCTAAATTTGCATCAATTCTTTTTCTACGATACGATGACGAAAGAATAATACATGAAGGGAAGTTACAAGAACTATGACAACCAATGCTGTACCAATGAGCCAATCGCGTACACTTCAGACGCGTCTTGTGTTACCACCTGATACTAATAATCATAATTCCATTTTTGGTGGAAGAGTGTTAGCTTATATTGATGAAATTGCTGCAATTACAGCGATGAAGCATGCAAAAGGACATGTTGTAACAGCCTCCATTGATTCTGTTGATTTTTTATCAGCAGCACATGTAGGTGATATTCTTGAAATTGAAAGTATTGTTTCATCCACAGGGCATTCATCTATGGAAGTCTATGTCCGCGTTATTTCTCGTAATATTGAAACAGGCGAAGAAAAGTTAACAACCGAATCATTTGTAACGATGGTTGCAGTGGATGATAGTGGGAAACCAAAGGCCATTCCTGCAATTTTCCCAGAAACGGATGCGGAAAAACGACTGTTTGAAACAGGCCCTGCTCGACGAGAGCATCGCAAGCAAAAACGTGCGTTGGCACATTAAATAACAAAAAGGAAATTGACACGATGCAGTCAATTTCCTTTTTTATTTGTGTTAAATATTTAATTCATTTACAACATTAATTAATGAGTCTGACGAAGAGGAAACGAGTGTAGCTCCCTGTGATAGCTCTGTAATTAAAGTAGAAATTGCTGAAATATCCCTTGCTGTGTTTACATATTGTTGTTGAATGCCTGATACAGCATCCGCAATATCATTGAATGATTCAGATAAACTTGTTTGTGTATCAACGCTATGTTGGATTTTCTGGTCAACATTGACGACAGAACTTGCCATTGTTGAAATATTACTTTCTGTTTCTTTAATAAGGTGTGACACATTTTGTACCGCATTTTTTGTTTCTTCGGCAAGCTTGCGGACTTCCTCTGCTACGACAGCAAAGCCTTTACCATGTTCCCCAGCGCGAGCAGCTTCAATTGAAGCATTGAGTGCTAATAAATTAGTTTGGTCAGCGATGCCTGTGACAAGCCCGACAATTTCAGAGATTTTTTGCGAAGATGTACGTAACTGGTTCATCGTCACTTCAAGGCCATTAACACTTTGCAAAATAACGTGGATTAATTCATTTTGCTCTTGTAATTGCTGCTGCCCCCGTTTAGATTTGTCCTGCGTATCTGCAACGAAGTTTAAACCTTGTTTAGTTGCTACTGCAATATCATCCGTTTGCGAAGATATAACTAAAAGGGAAGCGGCTGTTTCCTCACTTATCGCATTTAACTCCTCAGCGGTACTTTGAATCGTAGTTACAAGTGCATGCTTTGTTTGATCTGCCACACTACGAATACGTTCTTCTTCTTTTTCGTATGCTTCGATAACGAGCTGCTGTTCGAAGTTAATGATTTTGCAGAAAGCATTGATGGCACGTATAGCATCATGCTTTGAAATATCTAAATCATTCGCAAAGCTTGTAAAAGTCGAAGTTAATGATTGGAATGAAGCGATATACCATTTTGATTGGAGTCCAATTCGAACATGTGTCTCAGCGATTGCTTTTCTTTCTTTAATGTACTCGTCATTAATGTGACTCTCGAAAATATCGCCTAAATGCTTATGTAAAGTCACCTTTAAACGTTCAATTTGTGATGTTCTGTTAATAATATCTAATAAGTTTTGACTTAAGCTAATCGCTGCATAAAATTGATCGACCATTTCAGGAATGACATTTTTCACTAAAGGTTGTAATTGTTTAATAATAGCTAAATCTTCAGTTGTTAAGTCTAATAACTGTAATTGTTTTTGTAGTTTAGGATAGTTTGAAACATCTAATTGTACGTGTTGCTTAAACTCCTCAGGTGTTAATGTAATTGAATAACCATAATTGTTCTTCTTTGTAAACCAACTCATTGTGTCTGCTCCATTCTTTATAAATCCATATTAATGATAATAATTGAAGACTCATTGTATATATATTGTTAGGTTTGTAAATTTGGTGAATATATGGTATTAAATCTATTCTACTATTTTTTGTAGTATATTTGGTTAAAAATTTCCGATATTTCTATATTTTTTTATTATTTTTTTATTTATAAGGCTGACGTTTGTCGGATTACCTGCTACATACTAATTTTTTGTAGAAATAGCGCAATTTGAATTTCATTTAGGAAACATGTAAAATACGAACTGTTTGGATTTACAAATAAATGCATGTGAGAGAAAAATAGTATTGAGGAGGTATTACATGGAGAAGAAACGTTTTAAGTTTGTAATTCCTGTGATGGTAATTGTAGCAATTGGATCTGTTTATATGTTAACCAAATATTATGCAGATGTACCCGACCTAAACCAACTATTGATAACAATTTGTGCAACGATAGTATCGGGCGTGCTAGCATACTTTTTATTCCCGCAACAAGGTGAAAATAAAGTGGATGATCGAGGTCCATATTAAATAATTTTGGAGACATCTATGTCCCTAATTTTTTATAAGTTAAAAATCCGCGACTGCCTTCTGTGGGCAAAGTATGAGTAGGGCTTTTTGCCAATGCATTTAGCTAATACTCATGCCCTATTTCTCCTCAGAAGTGTGCGCGGATTTTTTTGTAAGTGAGTTTTAGGACGGTTCAACACACTTATGGTTTAAATAGTTTGAACCAGCCTTTAGATTTAAAAAATGCTAGCATAGATAGTGCAAGCAAGAGCATGATGCCAAGCACGATAAAGTAGCTGTACCGTCCATGAAGTTCGGGCATATTATCGAAGTTCATGCCGTAAACACCCGCAATAAACGTTAAGGGTATAAAAATGGTGGAGACAATCGTCAACATCATCATAATGCCGTTCATACGGCTAGAGCTCATGGCCATATAGCTATCGCGCATATCTGCTGTAAGCTCACGATTAGATTCGACCATTTCTGTAAGCTTTGCTAAATGATCGTGAATATCACCGAAGTAGGCTCTTTCCGATTTTTTAAGGGCAAAGCGATAGGAACTAAGTATTCGGTACAATAGGTCGCGCATTGGTAAAATTGTACGCCGTAAATGGAGCAAATCACTACGGAATTCAAAAACAATTTGCATTGCATTCACATTACTTTGATAGGTCAGCTCATCTTCAAGTGCATTTAAATGATCCTCAATTTTATAAACAAGTGGGAAATAACTATCGACTATTTTATCGATTGTTTGATAGGTCAGAAAAACAGTGCCTCGTTCCCAATATTTCGGTTGCTCTTCTAAAAGCTTCTGTACCTTTTCAATTTCGGCCGCTTCATTTTTGTGGAATGTAACAATAAAATGATCGGAAACAAAAATATTTAATTCCTCAGCAATTAATGTTACTTCATTCAATTTATGAATAACGAAGAAATGATAATCATCATAAAAATCGAGTTTTGGTCGCTGTAAACGCATTAAGCAGTCTTCGATTGCAAGTGGATGGAAATGAAAAAATGTATCGAGCAAAAGCTCCTCTTCTACAGTTGGGCAATTAAAATCTACCCAATACCACTCATAATCGTTTTGCTTTATGTCTTCAAGTGGGAAGTCCTTTATTAATTGTTGATCTTTCGTCATAGCCATCGTGCGAATCATGGCATTCACCTCAAATCTGTTTATCTCGTATTAAGTAAGCACGAAGTCTCGCTCCTAAAGCAGAGAAGGAAGAGGAGACAATCAACGGAAGATCATTACCTCATGAACTTATAGTACACTACTATATTATACGGATAAAAGTTACTCTTTATAGCATATCCAACCGCCGAATAGTGTCGTTGCAAAAAACCTCGAAGGCTGTGAAAAACCTGCCTGTTGTAAGAGTGTCACTATCGCCTCCTCACGCATAAATGAAAGTGAGCGGATAGATTGCTCCATACTAGCTAATTCCGATGCTGAAAGTTTTGTATGCTGTTGCCAATACGCGCGCCATAGTTCAAATTGCAGCTCTGTTTCAGTTGAGTTCAGTTGACCGTATTTAGAAACAAGGACGAATGGTGCACCTGATTTTAAGCGTTGTGCAATTCCTTTTAATGTAGCAAGTTTCTCCTCATATGATTCAATAAAATGGAGTACTAGTATACAGCTAGCCGCATCAAAGTTCGTAGCAGGCACCGCAGCAGTTAGTATTGTACCTTGTAGTAAAGAAATATCATTTGATAATGATTGAAGACGGTTTTCTGCAATTTCCAACATCGCTTCAGAAGGATCTATACCGACAAATGACCAATCGGGTCTTTGCTCAGCTAACTGTATAATTTCATTGCCACTACCAGAGCCAACAACTAAAAATCTAGCTTTTTCTTGTAGTGCGGATTGATAAAAAGCTTTCGTTAAACGCAGCATGGCATCGTAACTTGGTAATGTACGTCGGATGCCTTTTTCATATTCGTTAGCAAGTGTGCTATTAAATTCCATCTAGTATCACATACCTTTCAAAAAAATTTTAAAAATTTACGCAGCATTTGAAACTATTTAGCGTATAGTTCCGTAAATAGGAGTATTAATAATAATGACATACCATAAAGGAAGGTTGATATATATGGAAACAAAATGGTCTAAGGTAATCATACATGCCAGCGCGTTTTTTGCGCCATTTTTAGTGCCGATTTTATTTTTCCTAATTAGTTCAGATGAAGAAGTGAAAAGTGTTTCGGTGCAAGCTTTATTGTTCCAAATCGTGATGGGCATATTGATTGTAATTGCTAGTATCCTATCTTTTGTATTAATCGGTTTACCGTTCTTACTAATTTTCATCGCTATGGTTTACATCGTACCTATTATCGGAATCGTGAAGGCATTTTCAGAGGAACCTTGGCGTTACCCGATAGTTGGACGCTGGGTATAATTTTTAATGACGCAAGTATATGCTATGTGCATATGCTTGCGTTTTTTCTATAAGCAAAAAGGGTACATTATAGGCAAAATCAATTTTAATTATTAGGGACAAGCCTTTTTTAATCGCCAACTCCCTTTTTTACACAGATATAAAAGTACATCATGATTAAGTTAATATGTCCCTGCCGTCTGTTTTTTTGAAGACAATCTGTTAAACAATGCGCTTTACACAAATCATTGTGCGAAATAATTGCAATTATTTTCAAGCGTTTTGTATAATATACTCAAAGATAGTCAAAGATAGTCAAAGTCAGTGAGGTAAGCGAGGTGTATTCCTAAAGTGCGTAATATTTCAGACATCATAGAAGGCTACTTAAAGCAAGTACTTGAATTAGGTGGAGAAGGGCATATTGAAATTAAACGTAGTGAAATTGCTGATAAATTTCAATGTGTGCCCTCACAAATAAATTATGTGATCAATACAAGATTTACAGCTGAGCGGGGTTACCTTGTTGAAAGTAAACGGGGTGGCGGTGGATACATTCGTATTTTGCGTGTCCGTGCAAACTCACAAATTGATTTGATAGATGATGTGCTCTTGCAAATTGAAGGGGGAGCCTCGCAAACGGTTGCGGAGGGTGTTGTATATCGTTTGATTGATGAGCAGGTAATTTCGAAGCGAGAAGCGAAATTAATGTTAGCAGCGGTTGATCGTTCGACTTTAGATTTACAACTACCTTTACGGGATAGCATTCGTGCAAAAATTTTGCGAGCGATGTTAACAACCATTAAATATGAAAAGCAAAAATAAAGAGGTGATGGAAATGATTTGCGAACATTGCAAGCAGCGCAATGCGACAGTAACTGTGACACAAGTACAAAATGGGCAGAAGGTGGAACACCATTATTGCGATGTCTGTGCATCACAGTTCCATCCGTTCCATGCAGAGTTTAAACAAGAGCCTGTATCGATTCAACAATTATTATCCAACTGGTTTGGCTCACCTACATGGCAAAAAGTCGGTGAAAAACAGCAAGCGCCACCTCAGCAACAAACATGTCCACAATGTGGATTTACGTATAAGCGATTTTTAAAAGAGGGTAAATTTGGTTGCCCTAGTTGTTATGACACGTTTAGCGAGCATTTGCCAAAGCTGTTTAATCGTATTCAAGCAGGACCACAGCATATAGGTAAAATGCCTGGTGCTCAAAACAATGTTTTTGTCATTAAAAAGCAAATTGAAGATATTCGAAAACGCATGAAGGCTGCAGTGGACGAGGAGCAATTTGAGGAAGCGGCGAAGCTTCGTGACGAGGCAAAAAATCTTGAGCAACAGCTACAATTCGAAGGTGGTGATGTGTCATGATGATTGAATCGTTTTTAGAGCGTGCTACACCTGCCTGGATGGATATGGAGGATGATTATTCAGATATCGTCATTAGTACACGCATCCGCCTTGCGAGGAACTTAGATGGTTTTCGTTTCCCTTTAGTTTTCTCGGAAAACGAAGCATTACAGGTAGAGCAGGCTGTCACCCACGCAATACAGGACAGTTCCAAGCTTCAAGAAAGATATTCTTATTTTTCTATAAAAGATTTAACATCGTTACAACGACAAATTTTAGTTGAAAAGCATTTGATTAGTCCACAGCTTGCAAAAAAAGAGCAAGTCGGCGCTATGTTGTTGTCTGAGGATGAATCTATTTGCATTATGGTGAACGAAGAAGACCATTTACGCATTCAATGTATGACGGCGAGTTTTCAACTTCAGAAGGCCTACGAGCAAGCAAATAAGATTGATCGAGCCTTAGAAGGAGCCTTGCCATATGCGTTTCGTGATACTTTTGGATATTTAACAAGTTGTCCAACCAATATTGGTACTGGATTACGTGCTTCTGTTATGATGCACCTTCCCGCGCTTACACTGACAGGTCAGATGAATCAAATCATCAATGCAATGACTCGTTTAGGGATGACCGTTAGGGGTATATACGGTGAAGGTAGTGAAAATTTAGGGAATATTTATCAAGTATCAAATCAAATTACACTAGGAAAAACAGAAGAAGACATTTTAGCAGACATCCAAAGTGTTGCAGAAAAAATAATTCAAAAAGAACGACAAGCAAGAAGCAAGCTAATGGAAAAGGCGGAACTTGCTTTAGAAGATCGTGTATACAGAGCTTTAGGGACATTAACACATGCTCGAATTTTAACGAGTGAAGAAGCTGCTACTTGCATATCAAATGTACGTTTAGGAGTGGATTTGCAGTTGATTGATAATATTAAAGCAACATCTTTAAACGAATGCGTTGTCAGCATGCAACCAGGTTTTTTACAGCACTATGCAGGAGAGGTTTTACCGCCTGCTGAGCGAGACAGAGCACGAGCAAAAATGTTGCGAGAGGCATTATTTCTAGAAACTAAGAGTAAGCCTATTATAGGGGGAAAAGGAGAGGATTCATATGATGTTTAATCGTTTTACACAACGCGCACAAAAAGTATTACAGCTTGCACAGGAAGAGGCAATTCGTTGGAAGCACGAATCAATAGGAACAGAGCATATTCTTTTAGGGCTTATTCGTGAAGGCGGTGGTATAGCTGCGAAAGCATTAGAAGCCATTGATATTAGCCCTCAAATGATTGAAGCAGGTATTGAAGAGCTAGTCGGTAAAGGAACAGAGGATGTTGGACCAATCGTGCACTACACGCCTCGTGCGAAAAAAGTAATTGAATTATCGGTTGATGAGTCGCGTAAATTAGGCCATTCCTATATTGGCACAGAACATTTACTATTAGCGCTTATTCGTGAAGGCGAAGGGGTAGCTGCTCGTGTATTAAACAATGCTGGTGTGGGCTTAAATAAAGCTCGTCAGCAAGTATTATTGTTATTAGGTAATAACGACAATGCACAATCTGGACAACAAGCGACACAGGCTGCAAATACGCCTACATTAGATAGCTTAGCGCGCGATTTAACACAAATTGCTCGTGAAGGTTCGTTAGACCCTGTTATTGGACGTAGTAAAGAAATTACACGTGTTATTGAAGTGCTATCACGTCGTACGAAAAATAACCCTGTGCTTATTGGTGAACCAGGGGTAGGTAAAACAGCGATTGCTGAAGGCTTAGCGCAACAAATCATTAACAATGAAGTGCCAGAAATTTTGCGTGATAAACGTGTAATGACGCTTGATATGGGAACGGTTGTTGCCGGCACTAAATACCGTGGTGAATTTGAGGATCGTTTGAAAAAGGTAATGGATGAAATTCGTCAAGCGGGCAATGTCATCTTATTCATTGATGAATTGCACACGCTAATCGGTGCAGGTGGGGCAGAAGGTGCAATTGATGCTTCAAACATTTTAAAACCATCATTGGCACGTGGTGAATTACAATGTATTGGTGCTACAACATTAGATGAGTACCGCAAATACATTGAAAAAGATGCAGCTTTAGAGCGTCGTTTCCAACCGATTCAAGTCGATGAGCCAACTGTTGAAGAAGCTATTCAAATTATTCACGGCTTGCGTGATCGTTATGAGGCGCATCACCGTGTGAAAATTACAGATGAGGCGATTGAGGCAGCGGCAAAAATGGGTGATCGTTATATTTCAGACCGCTTCTTGCCTGATAAAGCAATCGACTTAATCGATGAAGCTGGTTCAAAAGTACGCTTACGTTCATTCGCAGTGCCACCAAATTTAAAGGCACTGGAAGATAAACTTGAAAATGTTCGTTCTGAGAAAAATGCGGCTGTATCTGGTCAAGAATTTGAAAAGGCAGCGTCTTTAAGGGATACAGAGCAAAAGCTAAAAGACGAAATTGAAACAACGCGTAAAACATGGAAAGAAGAACAAGGTAAAGCCGAATCGAAAGTAACGGTAGACGATGTGGCAGCTGTAGTTTCTATGTGGACGGGAATCCCTGTAGCAAAAATTGCACATGAAGAATCATCTAAACTATTACAACTTGAGGAAGAATTGCATAAACGAGTTGTTGGGCAAGGTGAGGCTGTTGAGGCAATTTCTCGTGCGATTCGACGTGCAAGAGCTGGTTTAAAAGATCCGAAACGTCCAATAGGTTCATTTATTTTCCTTGGTCCTACAGGGGTCGGGAAGACAGAACTTGCAAGAGCACTTGCAGAAGTAATGTTCGGTGATGAAGATGCGATGATTCGCGTTGACATGTCAGAATATATGGAGAAACATTCGACTTCACGTTTAGTGGGCTCGCCTCCGGGATATGTAGGCTTTGATGATGGTGGTCAGCTTACAGAAAAAGTGCGACGCAAACCGTATTCCGTTGTGCTACTTGATGAAATTGAAAAAGCTCACCCAGATGTTTTCAATATTTTACTTCAAGTACTTGAAGATGGTCGTTTAACTGATTCTAAAGGACGTGTCGTTGATTTCCGCAATACGGTTGTCATTATGACTTCTAACGTTGGCGCGGACGCGTTAAAGTATCAAAAAAATCTTGGCTTCAGCTTAGGAAACTCGGAGTCGAAGCATAAAGATATGAAGGGTACAATGCTAGAAGAATTGAAAAAAGCATTCCGTCCAGAATTTTTAAACCGTATTGATGAAATGATTGTGTTCCACTCACTAGAAAAAGAACACTTAAAAGAAATCGTTTCAATGATGGCTAATTCCTTAACCAAACGTCTACAGGAACAGGATATTACGTTAGAGTTAACCGATGCTGCACTAAATAAAATTGCAGAGGAAGGCTATGATCCTCAATATGGTGCTCGTCCACTCCGTCGTGCATTGCAAAAACAAGTGGAAGACCGTCTATCGGAAGAACTGCTTAAAGGCAATGTAGAAAAAGGAAACCAAGTTGTAATCGATTATGTAAATGAAGAATTTGTCGTTAAGAAAAAAGAGGGCGTTTCAATTTCTAAATAAGCAGATCGTTTATTGTTAACTTGTTGATTTGAGAAGACAGCGAGGCCAAGAGTGCCAAGCTGTCTTTTTTTATGTAAAATGAATATAAGAACAAATATTCGAGGTGGTACTATGGCGAAGAAAAAAACTAAATTTGTCTGTACAGGTTGTGGATATGAATCTGCAAAGTGGATGGGTCGTTGTCCAGGGTGTGGAGAATGGAATAAAATGGTTGAAGAAGTAGAGGTCGTTGCGAAAGGTCCTCGAGGAGCATTCCAACATTCGGCTACAGTAACACAAAAGGCTATACCTATTATACAAGTGGAAGCAGCTGAGGAATCTCGGGTAGCTACTGAAATGGGAGAGCTCAATCGAGTTTTAGGCGGTGGTATCGTGCCAGGATCCCTTGTATTAATCGGTGGTGACCCTGGGATTGGGAAATCGACGCTTTTATTACAAGTATCAGCGTTGCTATCAAATAAAGGGCACCGTGTGCTGTATATTTCTGGGGAGGAATCTATTCGACAAACGAAATTGCGTGCAGAGCGTTTAGGAGTAATATCTCAAGAACTTTATATATATTCGGAGACGAATTTAGAGTTGTTAAACCAAACGATTGATGATGTTCAGCCGAAGTTTGTGATCGTCGATTCCATACAAACTGTTTTCCATCCAGAGGTGACAAGTGCACCTGGTAGTGTGTCGCAAGTGCGTGAATGTACAGCAGAGCTAATGCGAATTGCAAAAACGAAAGGCATTGCCATTTTCTTAGTAGGGCATGTAACGAAAGAAGGGCAAATTGCTGGACCACGTATTTTAGAGCATATGGTGGACACCGTGTTGTATTTCGAAGGAGAGCGCCATCACAACCACCGTATTTTACGGAGTCAGAAAAACCGCTTTGGCTCTACAAATGAAATTGCTATTTTTGAAATGCTTCAGGGGGGCTTAAAGGAAGTGTTGAATCCGTCTGAGTTGTTTTTACAGGAACGCTCACAAGGGGCGGCAGGCTCAACCATTGTGGCATCAATGGAGGGGACAAGACCAATTTTAGTAGAAATTCAATCACTTGTGACGCCGACGAGCTTCAATTATCCAAAACGTATGGCAACAGGGGTGGACCAAAACCGCGTGCAATTGCTTATGGCGGTGCTTGAAAAGCGGATGGGCCTCATGCTGCAAGCGCAGGATGCATATATTAAAGTTGCTGGCGGTGTGAAGCTAGATGAGCCTGCAATTGACCTAGCGGTGTTGACGAGTATTGTTTCTAGTTTTAAAGATCAGGCGGTGCGTGGTACAGATTGCTTTATTGGTGAAGTGGGCTTAACAGGAGAGGTTCGTCGTGTAACACGTATTGAACAACGTGTCATTGAGGCGGCAAAACTAGGCTTTAAGCGAGCGTTTATACCTGCCTCTAATATTGGTGGTTGGGATTTCCCACAAGGTATCGAAATTGTTGGTGTAGAGACAATTAAGGACGCATTGAATGCCTGCTTTAGAGAGCTATAAATAAATTATTAGGTCAATTTTATAAATAGTTCCTAAAAGAATTCCAACATTGAAGTGGAGCGAAAGGTTAGCGGATAGCGTTCTACCTGTAGTGTAACGTTACAAAATGATAAAAGTGAATTATGAAATTGATTGAATAAATAAGGTGCATGCTGGGGGATATCCTAGCATGCACTTTTCCACCATTTATAGCGGTCATAAAAATTTTATGAAATTGGATAATAATTATTGCAAAAATAATGCATCTCTTCAGGCTTCTGTAACGTCCCATAAACAGCAGTAAAAATAATAATGTTTTGATGGGCTCAAAAAAGATTTTCTGCTGAAAAATATGTATAATCATTATAAGAATTGGAGGTGACAGTATGAAAAAATTTATTCAGATTGCTTTTTTACTGATTGGGGGAGCTTTAGGCCTTGTTTTCTTACCGCCATTATACGAATTGCTTCATTTATCATCTAATCCTTGGCTTGATAATCCTTATGTATCAGTTGCTTTAGGGGCACTTTTACTATTTACATTATCGTTTGCATTTTCCGACTATTTTGTTCGGCTTATTAGCTGGATGGAAGAGGTGCTATTTAAAGTACCAGTTGGAGATTTATTATTTGGTACGCTTGGCCTTATTGTAGGACTTATCGTTGCATATTTCCTAGGCTTTGCGATTAATAGCGTTCAGATTCGCGGTATTACAGAAGTGATTCCAATCATCCTGTCGTTTGTGTTTGGATATTTGGGCTTCCGTGTAGGCTTTAAAAAGCGAGATGAGTTACTACAGTTATTTACATTACGTGGGAGTAATGCGAAGAAAAAAGCAGCTGAAGGTATTGATGCTCCAGAAATTCGTGGTAGTTATAAATTGCTAGATACGAGCGTTATTATAGACGGACGTATAGCGGATATATCTGAAACAGGCTTTATCGAAGGTGCCCTAGTGGTGCCGCAGTTTGTGCTAACGGAGCTTCAGCATATTGCAGATTCCTCAGATACTTTAAAACGTACAAGAGGTCGCCGTGGTTTGGATATATTAAAAAAACTGCAAGATGAACGTATGACAAAAGTAGAGATTACTGAAGAAGATTTTGAAGATGTGCAGGAAGTCGATTTAAAACTTGTACGTCTTGCAAAGAAAATGGGCAATGATACACAAATTGTTACGAATGATTTCAACTTGAACAAAGTATGTGAGCTACACCAAGTGCAAGTGCTGAACATCAATGATTTGGCAAATGCAGTGAAGCCAGTAGTTATTCCTGGTGAGGATATGCAAGTTGTCGTTATTAAAGATGGGAAAGAGCATAACCAAGGTGTCGCTTATTTGGATGATGGCACGATGATAGTTGTAGAAGGTGGTCGAAGTTATATAGGACAGGCAATTACAGTAACTGTAACGAGCGTTCTACAAACATCAGCAGGTCGTATGATTTTTGCCAAGCCAAAGGATGATTAGGAAGTGGGAAATGTGCAGTATGAAGTAGTACTTCCGGCGGCAGGTAGCGGGAAGCGAATGGGAGCAGGACTAAATAAATTATTTTTAGAGCTTTTAGGGAAACCGATTTTAATACACACATTAGAAGTATTTGAGCAAGATAGAAACTGCACAGGAATTTGGCTTGCGGTGAAGCCGGAGGAGCGAGCGTTTATTCAAGAATTGCTCGTGAATTATGGCATCTCTAAGGTCAAGGGCTTGCCCGATGGTGGTGCAGAGCGCCAACATTCGGTTCATTCCTGCATGAAGGAAATGGAGCAAGTTGATATCGTTTTAGTGCATGATGCAGCACGTCCATTTATTACGCACGCAATTATTGCAAACCTTGTGCAAAGTGCTCATGATTTTGGCGCTGCTATCGCTGGCGTTCGTGCAAAGGATACGATGAAAAAAGTACGTGATGGCATCATTGAAGAAACAGTAGATCGTGAAAGCCTGTGGATGATTCAAACACCGCAAGCTTTTCGCTTTGATTTGATTGTAGAGGCCGAAGATGTTGCCGAGAAAGTAGGCTTCCTAGGTACAGACGAGGCAATGCTAGTTGAACGTCTTGGTCATGCTGTTCATATTGTAGAGAGTACCTACGAAAATGTGAAGATGACAACTAAAGAAGATTTACTATTTGGTGAAGCAATTTTACGTCGCCGAGTGTCGGAAACTTATTAAAAATAACTTTTAAATCTCATCAGCTTTAAATGTAGCTGATGGGATTTTTTTTATTCATCTTGAACAAACTATAAAAAACTTTAAGTATGTTGTTTATCTCTATCTTAAGTAAGATATGTATGGAAAGAGTTTTGAAGATGATGTGGAGAGCTCAATTTCCTAGGAAATATGGTAAACTGTCTATAAATAGAAAATCATAAAGGCAGGTGAATGCTGTTACAATTATCTCTGTTGTAACGGCAGTATTGTATGTTTCGAGTAGGACAAGGTTTTGACGTACATGCATTTGAAGAAGGGCGTCCACTAATTATTGGCGGTATTACAATTCCGCATGAAAAAGGCTTAGTAGGGCATTCGGATGCAGATGTATTATTACACACAGTAACAGATGCAGCACTTGGGGCAATAGGTGAAGGCGATATTGGTCGTCATTTTCCAGATACAGATCCTGAATGGAAGGATGCTGATTCAGCAAAGTTACTAGAGTATATTTGGAAAATCGTTGAAGACAAAGGCTATGTGCTTGGCAATATAGATTGCACCATTATGGCACAACGTCCAAAAATGGCGCCTTACATTGAGCAAATGAGAAACCGCATTGCAACGCTATTAAACGCAGACGCATCACAAGTGAATGTCAAAGCGACAACTACTGAAAGACTGGGCTTTACAGGTCGAGAAGAAGGCATCGCTTCAATGGCAACGATTCTATTGATAAAAAAATAAAAAATGGCGCGTGTCCAATTCCTAAGCACGCGCTACTTTTATTTCCTATACTACAGTGGTAAAATGAACAATTAAAAAGGTCGGAATTATTTTCAGACGAACATTTAGGAGGCATTTAATTATGACGAAAGAAGTTCGCGTTCGTTACGCGCCATCACCAACTGGATTTTTACATATTGGCGGTGCTCGTACAGCGTTATTCAACTATTTATATGCAAAACATCATAACGGTAAATTCATCGTGCGTATTGAAGATACGGATATTGAGCGTAATGTAGAAGGTGGAGAAGCGTCTCAGTTAGATAACTTAAAATGGTTAGGTATCGAATATGACGAGTCAATCGATATTGGTGGTCCTTATGCGCCTTATCGTCAAATGGAACGCCTAGATATTTATAAAGAGCATGCTGAAAAGTTATTACAAGAAGGTAAAGCTTATAAATGTTTCTGTTCATCAGAAAAATTAGAGGCATCTCGTGAAGAGCAAAAAGCTCGTGGCGTTGCAGCACCAACATATGATGGTACTTGCCGTCATTTATCTGCTGAAGAAGTAGCGGCTAAAGAAGCGGCTGGCGAGCAATATACAATTCGTATGCGTGTACCTGAAAATGTAACATATGAATTTGAAGATTTAGTGCGTGGACAAGTATCGTTCGAATCAAAAGATGTTGGTGACTGGGTACTTGTGAAAGCAAATGGTATTCCAACATACAACTATGCGGTAGTGTTAGATGATCACTTTATGGAAATTTCACACGTATTCCGTGGTGAAGAACATTTATCAAACACACCAAAACAAATGATGATTTTTGATGCATTTGGCTGGGAATATCCTCGCTTTGGGCATATGACATTAATCATTAACGAGAACCGCAAAAAATTATCAAAACGTGACGAGTCAATTATTCAATTCGTAACGCAATATAAAGACCTTGGTTATTTACCAGAAGCTATGTTCAATTTCTTCGCTTTACTAGGTTGGTCTCCTGAAGGTGAAGAAGAGATTTTTACAAAAGAAGAATTTATTAAAATGTTTGATGAGAAACGTTTATCAAAATCGCCATCTATGTTTGATAAGCAAAAGCTTACTTGGATGAACAATCAGTACATCAAAAAATTATCTTTAGAAGAAGTAGTGGCTTTATCTTTACCACACTTACAAAAAGCTGGCGTATTACCAGAAGAGCTAACAGCTGAAGAGCGTGCTTGGGCGACAGATTTAATCGCGCTTTACCATGAGCAAATGAGCTTTGGTGCTGAAATCGTAGAGCTATCTAGCCTATTCTTTAACGATCATATTGAATATGATGAGGAAGCAAAAGCAGTTTTAGCTGGCGAGCAGGTACCAGAGGTAATGGCTGCGTTTAAAGTGCAACTTGAAAATTTAGAAGAATTTACACCTGAAACTGTCAAAGCAGCTATTAAAGCTGTGCAAAAAGAAACAGGGCATAAAGGTAAAAATTTATTTATGCCAATCCGTGTTGTGACGACAGGTGAAACGCACGGTCCTGAGCTTCCGAATGCTATTTGTTTAATCGGTAAAGAGAAAACAATTGACCGTGTAGAAAAATACGCGAAATAATAGAAATTTATTGACAAACTGTTTCTTCAATGTAAAATGAATGTACATTGAGAAAGCGTTGATAAGGAGAAGTACGTGGCGCAAGCTCTAAAGAGAGGACCATCACCGGCTGAAAGTGGTCTGAGCCAAGGCAAAACCGAAATGCACCTTTGAGCATAAAGCTGAACAATAGTAGGCTTTATCGGGTCGTTCCCGTTATAGGACGTCCAAAGTGGAAGGCTTATGCCTTCAATCAGAGTGGAACCGCGCAAATTCAGCGTCTCTGTCATTCCTTTTTAGGAATGATAGGGGCGCTTTTTATTATTTTTTTATGATTTTCGGGTGTTAGATGAAAAAGGGAAATCATTACTAATAACAATAGGTTTTAAAGTAATTTTGCATAGGGTTATTGTAAGGATTGGAAATAACGTGGTCGAGATCACAAACACACATTGAATCGAAAAGGGGGAGTTTTGATGTTTAAAAGAATAAAGGAAGATGTAGAGACTATTTTCGAAAATGATCCAGCGGCGCGCAGTGTACTTGAAGTTGTGTTAACATATTCAGGGCTGCATGCTACATGGGCGCATCGTGTTGCACACTGGTTTTTTAAAAGACGTTTTTATTTTATCGCACGCGTGATTTCACAAATAAGTCGCTTCTTTACAGGAATTGAAATACACCCTGGTGCTAAAATTGGTCGTCGCTTCTTTATTGACCACGGCATGGGTGTTGTTATAGGGGAAACATGTGAGATAGGTGATAATGTTACACTTTATCAAGGTGTTACACTAGGCGGTACAGGGAAAGAAAAAGGTAAGCGCCACCCGACATTAGAAGATAATGTGTTAGTTGCCACTGGTGCAAAAGTATTAGGTTCTATTACAATTGGTGAGAATAGTAAAATTGGTGCGGGTTCAGTAGTATTAAAAGAAGTACCACCAAATTCTACGGTAGTCGGTATCCCTGGTAAAGTAGTGATGAGAGATGGTGTTCGTTTGGAGAAAAAACTAGACCATCAAAATATTCCTGACCCTGTAGAGGAACGTTGTCAAGGTTTCGAAAAGCAAATAGCAGCATTGCAAGAAGAAATCGGACGCTTACAAAAGGAGAGAGAAACACAATGAGTATTCAAATTTTTAACTCATTAACAAGACAAAAAGAAACTTTCGTACCGCTAGAAGAAGGCAAAGTTAAAATGTATGTTTGCGGTCCGACTGTTTATAACTATATTCATATTGGGAATTCACGTCCTGTAATTGTGTACGATACGGTACGACGATATTTTCAATATAAAGGCTACGATGTGAAATTTGTATCAAATTTCACGGATGTGGACGATAAAATTATTAAAGCAGCAAACGAGCTTGGTGAAGAAGTTCATGAGCTTACTGACCGATTTATTGCTGCATATTTTGAAGATGTTACGGCACTAGGATGCAAAAAGGCCGACGTACATCCTCGTGTAACGGATCACATGGATGACATTATTGAATTTATTAAAGTGTTAATCGAAAAAGGTTACGCATATGAATCGGCTGGCGATGTGTATTACCGAACTCGAAAATTTAACGGCTACGGTAAGCTTTCACATCAATCGGTGGATGATTTAAAAATCGGTGCACGTATCGAAGCAGGCGAGAAAAAAGACGATGCATTAGACTTTGCATTATGGAAAGCAGCAAAACCTGGTGAGATTTATTGGGAAAGTCCTTGGGGCAACGGACGTCCAGGATGGCATATTGAATGCTCGGTCATGGCACGTGAGCATTTAGGTGATACAATTGATATACATGCAGGTGGTCAAGATTTAACATTCCCGCATCATGAAAATGAAATTGCGCAATCCGAAGCACATAACGATACAACATTTGCGCGTTACTGGATGCATAATGGATATATTAATATTGATAATGAAAAAATGTCTAAATCCCTTGGTAATTTTGTGCTCGTGAACGATATACGTAAACAAATCGATCCGCAAATTTTACGTTTCTTTATGTTATCTGTACATTACCGTCACCCAATTAACTTTGCTAAAGATTTAGTAGATGCGGCAGCTACTGGTTTAGAGCGTATTCGCACTTCTTATAACAACGTCAAGTACCGCTTATCCGCTACTGCAAGTCTCGGTGAACACTCGGACGAATGGCTCCAACAAATCGCTACACAAAAAGCACAATTTGAAGAAGCGATGGATGATGATTTCAATACAGCAAATGCTATTTCAGTATTATTTGAATTAGCTCGTATTGCTAATATTTACTTGAATGAGACAAATACTGATGAAAAAGTATTATTAACTTTTGTTGAAACTTTTGAGGTATTAGGTGACGTCTTAGGTATTGAATTTGCAAAAGAGGCTGAACTGCTAGACGAAGAGGTTGAAGCACTTTTGCAGGAACGCGTAGAAGCAAGAAAAAATCGTGACTTTGCTCGTTCAGATGAAATCCGCGACCATTTACAGGCGCAAGGTATCATTTTAGAGGATACACGCCAAGGGACAAGATGGAAACGAGGGTAAGTAACTTGGATAAACTCCGAAATGAAGATGTTAAGCAATTAAATGCATTAGCGCTCGCATATATGGGAGATGCGGTTTTAGAACAAAAGGTCCGCGAGTATTTACTGCGTAGTGGCCGTGTAAAGCCGAATACACTCCATAGAGAAGCAACGCATTATGTATCAGCAAAGGCACAGTCAACGATTGTACATCGCATGATAGATGAAAACTTTTTAACAGAGCAGGAATTGGCAGTGTTCCGACGAGGACGCAACGCCAAGTCCGGTTCTGTTCCAAAAAATACAGATGTCCAAACTTACCGTAATAGCTCCGGCTTTGAGGCGGTGCTCGGAAGCTTGTATTTACTAGGTGAATTAGAACGCGTTTATGACATCATTGCATACGCTATTCAAATAATCGAGGAATTAAAAGGAGTGTCAAAATAATGGCAGAACAAAATGGTGAAATTATTGCCGGTAAAAACCCAGTGTTAGAAGCACTTCGTTCAGGCCGCGATATGAATAAAGTATGGATTGCAGAAGGTGTTAAAAAGTCAGGGGTCAATGAACTGCTTGATTTAGCGCGTGAACGTGGCATCATTGTTCAATTTGTTCCGAAAAAAAAGATCGATCAATTATCGGATGCTAATCATCAAGGAATTGTTGCCTCTGTTGCAGCGTATAGCTATGCAGAGTTAGAGGATTTATTTGCAGCGGCACAAAAAAAACAAGAAGATCCGTTTTTCTTAATATTAGATGAGTTAGAAGATCCACATAATTTAGGCTCTATTATGCGAACAGCAGATGCAATTGGCGTTCATGGTATAATTATTCCAAAGCGTCGCTCAGTGAGTTTGACAGCGGTTGTGGCGAAAGCTTCTACAGGAGCGATTGAACATGTACCAGTTGTGCGTGTTAATAACCTAGCACAAACAGTAGATGAGTTAAAAGAGCGCGGCGTATGGATTGCTGGTACAGATGCAAAAGGTTCTGCGGATTATCGAAAAATGGATGCAACCTTACCACTTGCAATTATTATTGGTAGCGAGGGCAAAGGGATGGGTCGCCTGTTAAAAGAGAAATGTGACTTTTTATATCATCTGCCTATGGTTGGGCATGTCACATCATTAAATGCTTCTGTTGCTGCCGCACTATTAATGTACGAAGTGTATCGTAAACGTCAAGAAGCGAATGAGTAACGATGAAAAACATTTTGCTTGTTGACGGCTATAATATGATTGGAGCTTGGAAAGAGCTACGCCCATTACGTGACACAAATTTTGAAGATGCACGTAACCGATTAATTGAGCTTATGGCTGAATATAAAGCGGCGATAGGATGGCGCGTGATCGTAGTTTTTGACGCCCATCTTGTGCCGGGGGTGGAACAATCTTATATAGAGAATGGTGTCGAAATCATTTATACAAGGAAAAATGAAACAGCAGATGAACGCATTGAAAAGATGACACATGAACTAAAGGCAAGACATGTACAAATTCACGTCGCAACTTCCGATATGGCAGAACAAAGTGTTATTTTTGGTAATGGTGCACTACGCAAATCGGCAAGAGAGCTAGAAATTGATATGAGCATTATTCAGCATAAAATTTCTCACGATGTAAAAAGAAAGCAAGAAAGCAAGCCACCTTCACGCATTGAGCTAAAGCCAGATGTGGCACTTGCCTTCGAAAAGTGGCGTCGTGGATTAAAATGATTGATTGACGCATATTTTCCAATTCCGTTATACTGTTCCTAATTATCTGTTGCAGCTGAGGTGATACCATGTTTAAAAATAGTATTGTACAAGTGACGCAAGATTTTGAACGATTCAATGATGAAGAGCTTATTGAAATGGTGCATCAAGGTAATACAGATGCGTTGGATTTTTTAATTACAAAATACCGTTTGCTAGTAAGAGCAAAGGCAAGGTCTTATTTTTTAATAGGTGCTGATAAAGAGGATATTGTACAAGAGGGTATGATTGGCTTGTATAAAGCTGTCCGTGATTTTAAAGGGGACAAGCTAGCTTCTTTTCGAGCTTTTGCAGAGTTATGTATAACAAGACAAATTATTACAGCTATTAAAACAGCAACAAGGCAAAAACATATTCCACTAAATTCCTATGTTTCTCTAGATAAGCCTATTTTTGATGAGGAATCAGATCGCACATTAATGGATGTTTTAACAGGCGCTATTATGGATGATCCAGAAGAGTTAATGATTCATAGAGAAGAGTTTGGTTATTTAGAAGAAAAAATGAGTGAAATTTTAAGTGAATTGGAGCTACAAGTATTAGCTCTATACTTAGATGGGCAATCTTATCATGAAATTTCTGCAAAATTGAATCGGCATGTAAAGTCAATTGATAATGCTTTGCAACGAGTGAAGCGGAAATTAGAGCGTCATTTAGTGCTCGAGGAAATGTCATAGAGGGCATGTACCCTTGTTGACATTGACAATTTTAGGTGTTAGTCTTTAAAAGACAAAGTGCCGAAAAGGTGATTACATGGCAAAGAAAGTCGTGCTAAATTGTGAAAAATGCGGATCGAGAAATTACACTTTTCCTGCTAAGGGAGATACTACTGTACGTCTCGAATTAAAGAAATTTTGCTCGCATTGCAATGAACATACAGTGCATAAACAAACGTTATAAAATATTTTGTAAATAGACAGATATGATTGATTCGGAGGTTAGGCTAGAATGGGCAAGATTAAAAGTTTTTTCAGCGACGTAATGTCGGAAATGCGAAAAACTAGCTGGCCAAAAAGTAAAGAACTGACGAAATATACAGTCGTTGTAATTTCAACTGTAGTAATTATGGCTTTATTTTTTGTGTTAGTAGACTTAGGTATTTCATCATTATTCCGCTGGTACTTAGATTTATAATTTAGAAAAGAGCATGTTAATACTTTTGAAAATAGCCCGTCCATTACAATAACGGGTTTTTTCGTTTGTTTTATTAAGTGAAGAGCAGTAAAATGTTCTCATTATGATTAAGTGTGACTACCGGCGAAAGTATGTTGGTAGCGATAGATGACTATGCTAATTAGGTATATATCATCGAGCTTTCGCTTGCTAAGGCGAAAGCTATGTTTTTCTATTGGGAAGTTTGTGAAAAGAATAAAGGATGCACTTTGCATATCGCGATCATTTTCACTTTTATTTGTAAGGGAGGGACGGACGAGTAGTCCTAGCAGTTATGGAGAAAAATTGGTATGTTGTTCATACGTATTCAGGGTATGAAAACCGTGTAAAAGCAAACCTAGAAAAACGTGTTGAAACAATGGGGATGCAAGATAAAATCTTCCGCGTTATCGTGCCTGAGCACGAGGAAACAGAAATGAAGGACGGCAAAAAGCGCACAATGATGCGTAAAGTCTTTCCTGGTTATGTCCTAGTAGAGCTAATTATGACAGATGATTCTTGGTATGTTGTCCGCAATACGCCAGGTGTTACTGGCTTTATCGGTTCATCAGGTGGCGGAGCAAAACCAACGCCTCTATTACCAGAAGAAGCAGATCGTCTATTAGAACAAATGGGCATGACTGATAAAATTGTTGAAATCGATATTACTATCGGTGAAGCAGTTGAAGTATTAGAAGGACCATTTGCGCACTTCCAAGGACGTGTTGAAGAAATCGACGCTGAAAAAGGAAAACTGAAAGTATCTGTAGATATGTTCGGTCGCGAAACGATTATGGAACTGGATTTTGAACAAATTCAAAAATTATAGTTTTCCATTCTAGTTACCATATTACGTATGATTGAGCGTATATCGCAGATTTTGTTAATTACTACTTGCTTAAAAAATTTAAAAGTGGTATCATTTCAAAGGTCAGACTGTCATACTTCGGTTGACGTCTGTAATGATAATTTTAATGTTATCGGCAATTAGCTGACAGACAGATATTGAGTGGGAGGGGCAACCCAATTACCACATCACGGACTTAAGGAGGTGTGTCTCGTGGCTAAAAAAGTTATTAAAGTTGTTAAACTTCAAATCCCTGCTGGTAAAGCAAACCCAGCTCCACCGGTTGGTCCTGCATTAGGTCAAGCAGGTGTGAACATCATGGGATTCTGTAAAGAATTCAATGCGCGTACTGCTGATCAAGCTGGTCTTATTATTCCGGTTGAAATTTCAGTATTCGAAGACCGTTCATTTACTTTCATTACGAAAACTCCACCTGCAGCAGTTTTACTTAAAGTAGCAGCTGGTATCCAATCTGGATCTGGTGAACCAAACCGTAAAAAAGTTGCAACGGTTAAACGTGATAAAGTTCGCGAAATCGCTGAAACTAAAATGCCAGACCTTAACGCTGCTTCAGTTGAAGCTGCTATGTTAATGGTTGAAGGTACTGCACGAAGCATGGGTATTGTTATCGAAGACTAATCCCAGTTACTTGATGTTTTTGTTTTTGGAAGGTTGCGGAGTTTCTTTGTGAACGCGCAACCTTTATTCGTGGGAGGTAAAATCCGCTATAACCACAATCAAGGAGGAAATATATAATGGCTAAAAAAGGTAAAAAGCTGCAAGATGCAGTGAAATTAATCGACCGTAACAACGTATACGGCGCACAAGAAGCAATCGAACTTGCTCAAAAAACTAGCACAGTAAACTTCGACGCTACTGTAGAAGTTGCTTTCCGTTTAGGAATCGATACTCGTAAAAACGACCAACAAATCCGTGGTGCAGTAGTGCTACCAAACGGTACTGGTAAAACTCAACGCGTATTAGTTTTCGCTAAAGGTGAAAAACTTAAAGAAGCAGAAGCTGCTGGCGCTGACTATGTAGGCGATGCAGAATACATCCAAAAAATCCAACAAGGTTGGTTTGACTTCGATGTAATCGTAGCAACTCCTGACATGATGGGTGAAGTTGGTAAACTTGGTCGTGTATTAGGACCTAAAGGCTTAATGCCAAACCCTAAAACTGGTACAGTTACATTTGACGTAACGAAAGCAATCGAAGAAATCAAAGCTGGTAAAGTAGAATACCGCGCTGACAAAGCTGGTATTATCCACGCTCCTATCGGTAAAGTTTCTTTTGCTACAGAAAAACTTGTAGAAAACTTCTTAACTGTATTTGACGTTGTTCAAAAAGCAAAACCTGCTGCAGCTAAAGGTACTTACATGAAATCTGTAAACGTTACAACTACAATGGGCCCAGCTATTAAAATTGACGCTGCTAACGTAGTAGTAAAATAATTTTATATAAATCGATTGACAGCTATCCGTATCTTTGGTAAGATGGATGCTGTTGTGAATCATCCATTTGTACCGTAGACAGTAGGAGTGACTTGTCACTTAATGATCCTACCGAGGACATCGGAATTCGGATTCTTATTTTAAAGATGATGACTTTCAGCCTCTGTGTCTATATGACCCAGAGGCTTTACTTTTGTCGGTATAAATGACCCATTCTAATAGGAGGTGTCATCATGAGCAAAGCAATCGAAAACAAACAATCACAAGTGCAAGAAATCACTGAAAAATTCCAAGGCGCTGCTTCTGTAGTAGTAGTGGATTATCGTGGTCTTAATGTTGCACAAGTGACTGAACTTCGTAAACAACTTCGTGAAGCTGGTGTTGAGTTTAAAGTTTACAAAAACACTTTAACTCGTCGTGCTGCTGAAGCTGCTGGCGTTGAAGGAATCAATGAAGTATTAACTGGTCCTAACGCAATCGCGTTCTCAACTGAAGATGTTGTAGCCCCTGCTAAAATCATCAACGAGTTCGCTAAGAAAAACGAAGCTTTAGAAATTAAAGCGGGTATTATTGAAGGTACAATCTCTTCTGTTGAAGATGTTAAAGCACTTGCAGAACTTCCATCACGCGAAGGTCTTCTTTCAATGCTTTTATCTGTACTTCAAGCTCCAGTGCGCAACTTCGCACTTGCAACAAAAGCTGTTGCAGAACAAAAAGAAGAACAAGGCGCATAATTTCTTGCGTTGCATAACTTCCGCGGCTTGACCGCAAAAAACTAAAACATATCCAATTAGGAGGAAATTATAATGAACAAAGAGCAAATCTTAGAAGCTATCAAAGCTATGACAGTTCTTGAATTAAACGATTTAGTAAAAGCTATCGAAGAAGAATTCGGTGTAACAGCTGCTGCTCCAGTAGCAGTAGTTGCTGGCGGTGCTGCTGCAGCTGAAGAAAAAACAGAATTCGACGTAGTATTAGCATCAGCTGGTGCTGAAAAAATTAAAGTAATCAAAGTGGTTCGCGAAATCACTGGTTTAGGTCTTAAAGAAGCTAAAGAAGTTGTAGATAACGCTCCTAAAGCTCTTAAAGAAGGCGTATCTAAAGATGAAGCTGAACAAATCAAAGCTAAACTTGAAGAAGTTGGCGCATCTGTAGAAGTTAAGTAATCTCGTATTACTTTTATACAAAAGGAAGCTCGTCATTGTGGCGAGCTTTTTCTTCATTCTGAGGAGGCGTGAAAATGTCAGATCACTATTATACAAGTAAGCCTCAAACTGAAAGTAAACCTCGTCACTGGACGTTCAAGTTACTTGGGCATACGTTTTCCTTTGAAACGGATGCAGGTGTATTTAGTAAAAGCGAAGTAGATTTTGGATCCCGTGTATTAATAGATGCGTTTCAAACGCCAGATGTAGATGGTGCGATTTTTGATGTAGGTTGTGGCTATGGGCCAATTGGGTTATCGATTGCCAAGTCAAATCCTGAGCGCACTATTTTGATGATGGATATTAATGAACGAGCAGTTGCGCTTTCTCAAAAAAATGCGCAAGTAAACGGTGTTCAAAATGTACGAATATTTGTCAGTGACGGACTATCGAATGTTGATGATGAGGCGAAGGCTGCAGCTATTTTAACCAATCCTCCAATTCGTGCAGGAAAGGACACGGTTTTCCGCTTTTACGACGGTGCTTATGATAAGTTAGTCACTTCTGGAGAGTTATGGGTAGTAATTCAGAAGAAGCAAGGTGCACCATCAACGGTTAGCTATTTAGAAGAAAAATTTTCTGAAGTCGATGTTGTGGAGAAGAAAAAAGGATACTGGATAGTGCGTGCAAAAAAATAAATGAAATATGTATAAAATATTGACTTGACAAAACGGCTATGATAACATGATACAATGCAAAAATATTATTTTGAGGTCGTGTGCCCTTTTGGTATATGAATGATTTTATATGGGTATACTTGCCAAGATAAGTTTAGTTAACCGAAAATGAGATCTTTTTGAAGACTCGTTTTCTTTTTGTCTTTCGAAATCATACACTATTTGGATGATTTTGCAAAGACCTAATATCGCTTTATTGAGGGGTGAATGAGTTGACAGGTCAACTAGTTCAGTACGGACAACACCGCCAGCGTAGAAGCTTTGCGCGTATTAAAGAGGTGCTTGAGCTTCCAAATCTGATTGAGATTCAAACGGCGTCTTACGAGTGGTTCCTTGAAGAAGGTTTACGTGAAATGTTCCGTGACATTTCGCCGATCGAGGACTTTACAGGTAATCTTTCATTAGAATTCATCGATTATGCATTAGGTGATCCTAAATATGATGTCGATGAGTGTAAAGAGCGAGATGTTACTTACGCAGCTCCATTACGTGTGAAAGTACGTCTTTACAACAAAGAAACAGACGAAGTGAAAGAACAAGATGTATTTATGGGTGACTTCCCATTAATGACAGAAACAGGTACGTTCATTATCAACGGTGCTGAACGTGTTATTGTTTCACAATTAGTTCGATCACCAAGTGTGTATTTCCATGATAAAACTGATAAAAACGGTAAAAAAGGCTTCGGTGCGACAGTAATTCCAAACCGTGGTGCTTGGTTAGAATATGAAACTGACGCGAAGGATGTAGTATATGTACGTATTGATCGTACTCGTAAGCTACCAGTAACAGTGTTACTTCGTGCATTAGGATTCGGTTCGGATCAAGAGATTATCGATATTATCGGTGATAACGAGTATTTACGTAATACGCTAGAAAAAGATAACTCTGAAAGTACAGAAAAAGCACTTTTAGAAATCTACGAGCGTTTACGTCCAGGTGAGCCACCAACAGTAGAAAGTGCGAAAAGTTTATTATATTCTCGTTTCTTTGATGCTAAACGCTATGATTTAGCGAATGTTGGTCGTTACAAAATGAACAAAAAGCTTCACATCAAAAATCGTTTATTCAACCAAACGATTGCTGAAACGCTTGTTGATCCAGAAACAGGCGAAATTTTAGTAGAGAAGGGCACTGTGCTAGATCGTCGTACTTTAGATAAGATTTTACCTTACCTAGAGGATTCTTCTAAAGGCATTGGCTACCGCACTTTATCACAAGTTGGCGGAGTTCTTGAAGATGACGTAACAATCCAATCTATTAAAATTTATGCACCTAAAGATGAAGCGCAAAAAGAAATCAATGTTATTAGTAATGCCTACATTGACGAAGAAGTGAAGAATATTACACCTGCTGATGTATTATCTTCAGTAAGTTATTTCTTCAACCTACTTTACCAAGTAGGAGCAACAGATGATATTGACCATTTAGGTAACCGTCGTCTGCGCTCTGTTGGTGAGTTATTACAAAACCAATTCCGTATCGGTTTATCTCGTATGGAACGTGTAGTGCGCGAGCGTATGTCTATTAATGATACAGCCGCTATCGTACCGCAACAATTAATCAATATTCGTCCAGTAATTGCGTCTATTAAAGAATTCTTTGGTAGCTCTCAATTATCTCAATTCATGGACCAAACAAACCCGCTGGCAGAGTTAACGCATAAACGTCGTCTATCTGCATTAGGGCCTGGTGGTTTAACGCGTGAGCGCGCTGGTTTCGAAGTGCGTGACGTTCACTATTCTCACTATGGTCGTATGTGTCCGATTGAGACACCTGAGGGTCCAAACATTGGTTTAATCAACTCGTTATCTTCATTCGCAAAAGTAAATAAATTTGGTTTCATTGAAACGCCATATCGTCGTATTGACCATGAAACTGGTCAAGTAACGGATCAAATTGATTACTTAACAGCTGACGAAGAAGATAACTACTATGTAGCACAAGCGAACTCGCTATTAAATCCTGATGGGACATTCACTAACGATGAAGTTGTAGGTCGTTTCCGTGGAGATAACACAGTTTTCAATAAGGCTCAAATGGACTATATGGACGTATCTCCTAAACAAGTAGTTTCTGCAGCGACTGCATGTATTCCATTCTTAGAAAACGATGACTCTAACCGTGCGCTTATGGGTGCCAACATGCAACGTCAAGCGGTTCCTCTTTTAAATCCAGAAGCTCCGTTTGTTGGTACTGGTATGGAACACGTAGATGCGCGTGACTCTGGTGCGGCTGTAGTTGCGAAATACGATGGTATTGTTGAGCATGTTGAAGCTCGTTCAATCCATGTACGTCGCATCGAAACAGTCGACGGTAAAGAAGTTAAAGGCGATTTAACAAAATATAAATTACAAAAATTCATTCGTTCAAACCAAGGTACTTCATACAACCAACGTCCACTTGTAAAAGTTGGCGAACGTGTGAAACCTCGCGATATTTTAGCAGATGGTCCATCTATGGAAAACGGTGAACTTGCTTTAGGTCGTAACGTACTTGTTGCGTTCATGACTTGGAACGGGTTCAACTATGAGGATGCTGTTATCATGAGTGAACGCCTTGTAAAAGACGATGTATATACTTCAGTTCATATTGAAGAATACGAGTCAGAATCTCGTGATACAAAATTAGGACCTGAAGAAATTACACGCGACATTCCAAACGTTGGGGAAGATGCACTTCGTAACTTAGACGAACGTGGTATTATCCGTATCGGTGCGGAAGTACGTGATGGTGATATTCTTGTAGGTAAAGTAACGCCTAAAGGGGTTACAGAATTAACAGCTGAAGAGCGCTTATTACATGCAATCTTTGGTGAAAAGGCACGTGAAGTTCGTGATACTTCATTACGCGTACCACATGGTGCGGGCGGTATCATCCTTGACGTTAAAGTATTTAACCGTGAAGACGGCGATGAGTTACCACCAGGTGTTAACCAATTAGTTCGTGCGTATATTGTTCAAAAACGTAAAATTCGCGTTGGGGACAAAATGGCCGGACGTCATGGTAACAAAGGGGTTATCTCTCGTATCTTACCGGAAGAGGATATGCCATTTATGCCAGATGGTACTCCTGTCGATATCATGTTAAACCCATTAGGTGTACCTTCTCGTATGAACATCGGACAAGTTTTAGAGTTACACTTAGGTATGGCTTCTCGTTACTTAGGTGTTCATATGGCAACACCAGTATTTGATGGTGCCAACGAAGAAGACGTATGGGAAACAATGGAAGAAGCAGGGATGAACCGTGACGGTAAAACAATCCTGTATGATGGACGTTCGGGTGAACCGTTCGATAACCGTGTATCTGTTGGGATCATGTACATGATCAAACTTGCACACATGGTTGACGATAAACTTCACGCACGTTCAACTGGTCCTTACTCACTTGTTACACAACAACCACTTGGTGGTAAAGCGCAGTTCGGTGGACAACGCTTTGGTGAGATGGAGGTATGGGCGCTTGAAGCATACGGTGCTGCATACACACTTCAAGAAATTTTAACTGTTAAATCCGATGACGTTGTTGGTCGTGTGAAAACATACGAGGCTATCGTTAAAGGCGAAAGCGTACCAGAGCCAGGCGTTCCAGAATCATTCAAAGTATTGATTAAAGAACTTCAATCTCTTGGTATGGATGTTAAAATGTTAACAATCAATGATGAAGAAGTAGAGCTTCGCGATCTAGACGAAGAAGAAGACCTTCAACCTGCTGACGCACTTAATATTGCGCCACAGCCAGAAACAGAAGAAGAGCCAGTAGAGTCTTTAGAATAATGGATAAGGTTTAGTTCACATTCGTGTGAATATGGTCAAACTTATTTTTCAAATTAGTCGGGCAGGATTTAACGCCCTGCTCGACTTTCTTTATGAATGAAATCAATCTATTTTTAATCTTTTGTCAAAATGTATTTTTGCAAACGATTGTCGAGCTGCGTAAAAGAGTCTTTATAAAGACCTATAACTAGAGGGAGGTAGGCTCCTTGATAGACGTTAATGAATTTGAATATATGAAAATTGGTTTAGCATCCCCTGACAAGATTCGTTCTTGGTCATATGGTGAAGTAAAAAAACCAGAAACAATTAACTATCGTACATTAAAACCAGAAAAAGATGGTTTATTCTGTGAACGTATTTTCGGTCCTACGAAAGACTGGGAATGTCACTGTGGTAAATACAAACGTGTTCGCTATAAAGGCGTAGTTTGTGACCGTTGTGGTGTTGAAGTAACACGTGCAAAAGTTCGTCGTGAACGTATGGGTCACATCGAATTAGCTGCTCCAGTTTCTCATATTTGGTACTTCAAAGGTATTCCAAGCCGTATGGGCCTTATTTTAGATATGTCTCCACGTGCTTTAGAAGAAGTAATTTACTTCGCATCTTACGTTGTAATTGAACCAGGTGCTACAAACTTAGAGAGTAAGCAATTACTTTCTGAAAAAGAGTACCGTGCATACCGTGAAAAATTCGGTGCAACTTTCGAAGCAGCGATGGGTGCAGAAGCAATCAAAAAGCTTCTTGCTAAAATCGATCTTGAAGATGAAACACATTCTTTAAAAGAAGAACTAAAATCAGCACAAGGTCAACGCCGTACACGTGCGATTAAACGTCTTGAAGTAGTAGAATCATTCCGTAACTCAGGTAACTCTCCAGAGTGGATGATTTTAGATGTACTACCTGTTATTCCACCGGAGCTTCGTCCAATGGTTCAATTAGATGGTGGTCGTTTTGCAACATCTGACTTAAATGATTTATATCGTCGTGTAATCAACCGTAATAACCGTTTAAAACGTTTATTAGATCTTGGCGCACCAAGCATTATCGTTCAAAACGAGAAACGTATGTTACAAGAAGCAGTTGATGCATTAATCGATAACGGTCGTCGTGGTCGTCCAGTCACTGGACCAGGTAACCGTCCGTTAAAATCACTTTCACATATGTTAAAAGGGAAACAAGGTCGTTTCCGTCAAAACTTACTTGGTAAACGTGTTGACTATTCTGGTCGTTCAGTTATCGTAGTAGGTCCAAACTTAAAAATGTACCAATGTGGTCTACCGAAGGAAATGGCAATCGAGCTATTTAAACCTTTCGTTATGAAAGAATTAGTAGAACGTGGTCTTGCACATAATATTAAATCTGCTAAACGTAAAATCGAACGTTTAAACAACGACGTATGGGACGTTTTAGAAGATGTTATCCGTGAGCATCCAGTATTACTAAACCGTGCACCAACGCTTCACCGTCTTGGTATTCAAGCGTTTGAACCAACACTTGTTGAAGGTCGTGCAATTCGTCTTCACCCATTAGTATGTACAGCTTATAACGCTGACTTCGATGGTGACCAAATGGCGGTTCACGTACCATTATCAGCAGAAGCACAAGCAGAAGCTCGACTTCTAATGCTTGCTGCACAAAACATCCTAAACCCGAAAGATGGTAAGCCAGTTGTAACACCATCTCAAGATATGGTATTAGGTAACTATTATTTAACACTTGAGCGTGAAGATGCTCGTGGTGAAGGTTCAATTTTCTATGGACCAAACGAAGTTTTAATCGCATATGATACAGGTCATGTTCACTTGCATACACGTATCGCGATCAAAGCAAGTTCACTGAACAACCCAACATTTACAGAAGAACAAAATAATATGTTCTTATTAACAACTGTTGGTAAAGTGATCTTTAATGAAATCTTGCCTGAATCATTCCCGTTCATTAACGAACCTACTGATTTCAACTTAGAGCAAGTAACGCCAGAGAAGTACTTCGCAAACTTAACAATTGACGAAGAAACTTTAGCAGAGCTTGAAGCAGATGCCGCTTACAGCCAATTAGATGAAAAAGGTAAAGTAGAGGCTCAACGTTCAGCAGTACTTCGCAAACATTTTGCATCAGTACCTGTTGTAAACCCATTCCGCAAGAAATTCTTAGGAAATATCATTGCAGAAGTGTTTAAACGTTTCCACATTACTGAAACATCTAAAATGCTTGACCGCATGAAAAACTTAGGTTTTAAATACTCAACTCGCGCTGGTATCACTGTTGGTGTATCTGACATCGTGGTATTACCAGACAAAGGTGAAATCCTAGCTGAAGCACAAGAGAAAGTAGATAAAGTTCAAGCGCAATTCCGTCGTGGTTTCATTACAGAAGAAGAGCGTTATGACCGTGTTATCTCTAGCTGGAGTGCAGCGAAAGATGAAATTCAATCAAAACTGATGAAGTCACTTGAGAAAACAAACCCAATCTTCATGATGTCTGACTCAGGTGCCCGTGGTAACGCGTCTAACTTTACACAGTTAGCTGGTATGCGTGGTCTGATGGCCAACCCGGCTGGTCGTATTATTGAACTTCCAATCAAATCTTCATTCCGTGAAGGTTTAACAGTATTGGAATACTTCATCTCAACACATGGTGCTCGTAAAGGTCTTGCCGATACAGCCCTAAAAACTGCCGATTCAGGTTACTTAACACGTCGTCTTGTAGACGTTGCACAAGATGTAATCGTTCGTGAAGATGATTGTGGAACTGACCGCGGCTTAACTATCGGTGCGTTAATGGAAGGTACAGAACTAATCGAAGCGTTAGACGAACGTATTGTTGGTCGTCATACGAAGAAAACGATTTTCCATCCAGAAACAGGCGATGTAATTCTAGAAAAAGACGGTTTAATCGACCAAGATGTCGCTCGTGTTATTATAGAAGCAGGTATCGAGGAAGTAACAATCCGTTCAGCATTCACATGTAATACAAAACATGGTGTATGTAAAAAATGTTACGGCATGAACTTAGCAACTGGTGAAAAAGTTGAAGTTGGGGAAGCAGTTGGTATTATTGCTGCTCAATCAATCGGTGAACCAGGTACTCAGTTAACAATGCGTACATTCCATACAGGTGGGGTAGCCGGAGACGATATTACTCAAGGTCTTCCTCGTATCCAAGAGATTTTCGAAGCACGTAATCCAAAAGGTCAATCTGTCATTTCTGAGATTGCTGGTACGGTTTCAGATATTACTGAAATTCGTGAAGGTCTAAAAGAAATTACAGTTCAAGGTGACGTAGAAACTCGTAAATACCAAGCACCTTATAATGCACGTCTGAAAGTTATCGAAGGTGACTCAATCGAACGTGGTCAAGTATTAACAGAAGGTTCTATCGATCCAAAACAATTATTAAAAGTAAAAGACGTTTCAACAGTTCAAGAATATTTACTAAAAGAAGTACAAAAAGTATACCGTATGCAAGGGGTAGAAATTGGAGACAAACATATCGAAGTAATGGTACGTCAAATGCTTCGTAAAGTTCGCGTAATTGAAGCTGGTGATACAGAATTATTACCTGGCTCATTATTAGATATTCACCAATTCTCAGAGGCAAATGTAGATGCTGTTATGAACGGCAAAAATCCTGCAACTTGTCGCCCTGTAATCCTAGGTATTACTAAAGCTTCACTAGAAACTGAATCATTCTTATCTGCTGCATCATTCCAAGAAACAACTCGTGTGTTAACGGATGCTGCAATTAAAGGTAAACGTGATGAACTTCTAGGATTAAAAGAGAACGTAATTATTGGTAAACTTGTTCCAGCAGGTACTGGTATGCAACGTTATCGTCAAATCCGCATTGAAAAAGATGAGCTTGACGCAGAAGATCTAGTTTCTGCTGAATAACTTAACTAAGCTCCGAAGAGATGGCAAAAGCGCATCTCTTCGGACTTTTTAAAGATATTAGTTGACAGTAGAAATTGATAATGATAATATATTGAAGGTTGATAGTTAACTGTCTGTACTTCGGAGGATATGAAAATGTCTTATGATAAAGTAAGGGCTAGTAAAACAATCATTGGTACAAAGCAAGCAGTAAAAGCAATGCAAGCTGGTTTAGTGAAAGAGCTTTTTGTGGCACTTGATGCAGACAATTGGGTAACCGATTCGGCCATAACTTTCGCGAGAGAGAACGGTATACCAGTTATTCTTGTCGAGTCCAAAAAGGAACTGGGCAAAGCCTGCGGAATCCATGTTGGAGCTGCGGTTGTTGCTATTGCTGTAGATTAGTTTTTGTGTATAAAACACAAAGACTTTGTTTTTACCCAAAAAATGAACCACCTGGATGTGTGGTATTAACAAGGAATAAATGAAGGGAGGAAATACCGATGCCTACAATTAACCAATTAGTACGTAAGCCTCGTCAATCTAAAATCACGAAATCAAAATCACCAGCGTTAAACAAAGGATATAACTCATTTAAAAAATCTTTAACTGATGTTAAATCTCCACAAAAACGTGGTGTTTGTACTCGTGTAGGTACAATGACACCTCGTAAACCAAACTCAGCGTTACGTAAATACGCTCGTGTACGTTTAACTAACCAAATTGAGGTTACAGCTTATATCCCAGGTGAAGGCCACAACTTACAAGAGCACAGTGTTGTTCTTATCCGTGGCGGACGCGTAAAAGACTTAGCGGGTGTTCGTTACCATATCGTACGTGGTGCTCTTGATACAGCTGGTGTAAACGGTCGTTTACAATCACGTTCTAAATACGGAACAAAACGCCCTAAAGAAAAAAAATAATTTAACACGTTAAGTGTTAATTAGTGTTGAGTCTTACGTCGATATCACCAAATTCCAATCATGCTAGCTGATTTAGAATTAAGTGATAACTTCGTACAAGGCCAACGTATAAAAATAAATCGATAATTATTCGAAAGGAGGAAAACACATGCCTCGTAAAGGTCCTGTTTCCAAACGTGACGTGTTACCAGATCCAATTTATAATTCAAAACTAGTAACTCGTTTAATCAATAAAATGATGGTTGATGGTAAAAGAGGTACTTCTCAAAAGATTTTATACGGTGCGTTCGAACTAGTTAAAGAACGTTCTGGTGAAAATCCAATCGAAGTATTCGAAGCTGCTCTAAACAACGTAATGCCAGTTCTTGAAGTACGTGCTCGCCGTGTTGGTGGTTCTAACTATCAAGTACCGGTTGAAGTTCGTCCAGAACGCCGTACAACTTTAGGTCTTCGTTACCTAGTTAACTATTCTCGTCTTCGTGGTGAAAAAACTATGGAAGAGCGTTTAGCTAACGAAATTCTAGATGCTTCTAACAACACTGGTGCATCAGTTAAAAAACGTGAAGATATGCACAAAATGGCAGAAGCGAACAAAGCATTCGCACACTACCGTTGGTAATCTAAACATAGCATAAGCCCAATATGGAAGGAGAAATACCTAATGAAACGCGAATTCTCTCTAGAGAATACTCGTAATATTGGGATCATGGCTCACATTGATGCTGGTAAAACAACAACAACTGAGCGTATCCTTTATTACACAGGTAAGATTCACAAAATCGGTGAAACTCATGAAGGCGCTTCTCAAATGGACTGGATGGAGCAAGAACAAGAACGTGGTATCACTATCACTTCTGCTGCTACAACAGCTCAATGGGCAGGCCACCGTGTAAACATCATCGATACTCCTGGACACGTAGACTTCACAGTTGAAGTAGAACGTTCATTACGCGTACTTGACGGTGCTGTAACAGTTCTTGATGCTCAATCAGGTGTTGAGCCTCAAACTGAAACTGTATGGCGTCAAGCTACAACATACGGCGTTCCACGTATCGTATTCATTAACAAAATGGATAAAACAGGTGCAGACTTCTTGTATTCAGTAGGAACTCTACATGATCGTTTACAAGCAAACGCTCACCCAATCCAATTACCTATCGGAGCTGAAGATCAGTTCTCTGCTATCATTGACTTAGTTGAAATGAAAGCAACTTTCTACGGCGACGAAAAAGGTACTGCAGTAACTGAAGGTGAAATTCCTGAAGAACACCGCGAATTAGCTGAAGAATACCGTGAAAAATTAATCGACGCTGTTGCAAGTGTTGATGAAGAAATCATGGAAAAATATTTAGAAGGCGAAGAAATCACTGTTGCTGAGCTTAAAGCGGCTATCCGTCGTGCTACAATTGCAGTAGAATTCTACCCAGTAATCTGTGGTACAGCATTCAAACACAAAGGCGTACGCCCAATGTTAAATGCAGTTATCGATTACTTACCATCTCCAGTTGATGTACCAGCAATCAAAGGTACTTCAGTTGATGGTGACGAAGAGTTAGAACGTAAATCTTCTGATGAAGAGCCATTCTCAGCTCTTGCATTCAAAGTTATGACTGACCCATTCGTAGGTAAATTAACTTTCTTCCGTGTGTACTCTGGAACATTAGATGCAGGTTCATACGTACAAAACTCTTCTAAAGGTAAACGTGAACGTGTAGGTCGTATCCTACAAATGCACGCTAACTCTCGTGAAGAGATTTCTAAAGTATTCGCTGGGGATATCGCAGCAGCAGTAGGTCTTAAAGATACTACTACTGGTGATACATTATGTGACGAGAAAAACCTAGTTATTCTTGAATCAATGGAATTCCCAGAACCAGTAATTTCTCTTTCTGTAGAACCAAAATCAAAAGCTGACCAAGATAAAATGGGTCAAGCTTTACAAAAACTTCAAGAAGAGGATCCAACTTTCCGTGCTCACACTGACACAGAAACTGGACAAACAATCATCTCAGGTATGGGTGAGCTTCACCTTGATATCTTAGTTGACCGTATGCGCCGTGAATTTAAAGTAGAAGCTAACGTAGGTGCTCCAATGGTATCTTACCGTGAAACATTCCGTAGCTCTGCAAAAGTTCAAGGTAAATTCACTCGCCAATCTGGTGGTCGTGGACAATATGGTGACGTAACGATTGAGTTCTCTCCAAATGAAGAAGGTAAAGGCTTTGAATTCGAAAACGCTATCGTTGGTGGTGTAATTCCTCGTGAATACATTCCTGCAGTTGAAGCAGGTCTTCGTGACTCTCTTGACCGCGGTGTAGTAGCTGGTTACCCACTAATCGACATTAAAGCGAAATTAGTATTCGGTTCTTACCATGACGTTGACTCGAATGAGATGGCGTTCAAAATCGCTGCATCTATGGCTCTTAAAGAAGCATCTAAACAATGTGATGCTGTAATTTTAGAACCAATGATGAAAGTTGAAGTAGTAATTCCTGAAGAGTACCTTGGTGATATCATGGGTAACATTACATCTCGTCGCGGACGCGTTGAGGGTATGGATGCTCGCGGTAACTCACAAGTTGTTCGTGCAATGGTTCCGTTAGCGGAAATGTTTGGTTACGCAACAACTCTTCGTTCAGCAACTCAAGGTCGTGGTGTATTCTCAATGACATTTGATCATTATGAAGAAGTACCAAAATCAATTGCTGCTGAAATCATCAAAAAAAATAAAGGTGAATAATTGAATTTTCATCTTGCATAAAGTATAACTAATTTGTAAGCTATGATTGCAGGATAGAGGATGGGCCCGTTCTCTATCAGCATTCATTCTATAAATTTTAAAAATAAAACATACAATTTCGAGGAGGCAATCTCTAATGGCTAAAGAAAAATTTGACCGTTCAAAAACGCATGCTAACATTGGTACAATCGGACACGTTGACCATGGTAAAACAACTTTAACTGCTGCAATCGCTACAGTTCTTTCTAAAAAAATGGGTGGTACAGCTAAATCATACGCTGATATCGATAACGCACCAGAAGAAAAAGAACGTGGTATCACAATCAACACTTCTCACGTAGAATATGAAACAGAATCTCGTCACTATGCACACGTTGACTGCCCAGGACACGCTGACTATGTTAAAAACATGATCACTGGTGCTGCACAAATGGACGGCGGTATCTTAGTAGTATCTGCTGCTGACGGCCCAATGCCACAAACTCGTGAACACATCCTTTTATCTCGTCAAGTAGGTGTTCCATACTTAGTAGTATTCATGAACAAATGTGATATGGTAGACGACGAAGAATTATTAGAATTAGTAGAAATGGAAATCCGTGACCTACTATCTGAATATGACTTCCCAGGCGATGATATCCCTGTAATCAAAGGTTCTGCTCTTAAAGCTCTTGAAGGCGAAGCAGAATGGGAAGAAAAAATCGTTGAATTAATGGACGCTGTAGATTCTTACATCCCAACTCCAGAACGTCAAACTGACAAACCATTCATGATGCCAGTAGAGGACGTATTCTCTATCACTGGTCGTGGTACAGTTGCAACTGGCCGTGTTGAACGTGGTCAAGTTAAAGTTGGTGACGTAGTTGAAATCGTAGGTATTTCTGAAGAAGCTAAATCTACAACTGTAACTGGCGTTGAAATGTTCCGTAAATTATTAGACTACGCTGAAGCTGGTGACAACATCGGTGCTTTACTTCGTGGTGTAGCTCGTGAAGATATCCAACGTGGACAAGTATTAGCTAAACCAGGCTCAATCACTCCACACACTAACTTCAAAGCTGAAGTTTACGTTTTATCTAAAGAAGAGGGTGGCCGTCATACTCCATTCTTCTCTAACTACCGTCCTCAGTTCTACTTCCGTACAACTGACGTAACAGGTATCTGTAACTTACCAGAAGGCGTTGAAATGGTAATGCCTGGTGATAACATCGAAATGACAGTAGAACTTATCGCTCCAATCGCTCTTGAAGAAGGTACTAAATTCTCTATCCGTGAGGGTGGCCGTACTGTAGGCGCTGGCGTAGTTGCTACTATCCAAAAATAATTTTTAGCCTATGCTAATTATAAAACCAATCTGTAGGGACGCTTACAGATTGGTTTTTTATGTTAAAATATAATTGTGGAAGGAGTGTATGTAAATGGAAATGAAGGTTTTGTTGATAGAAGATGATCCATCAATTTTTGCAATGATTCAAGAGCGTTTTTCGCAATGGTCCTTACAAGTGGTAGGTCCGAATGATTTTCAAAAGGTGATGGATGATTTTATAGAAGAGAAGCCCCAATTAGTTTTAATTGATATTCAATTACCAGCATATGATGGTTTTCATTGGTGTCGTGAAATACGGCATATTTCGAAAGTACCCATTCTCTTTCTATCCTCACGAGATCATCCAATGGATATGGTGATGGCTATGCAAATGGGTGCAGATGATTTTATACAAAAGCCTTTCCATATGGAAGTGTTACTTGCAAAAGTACAAGCTATTTTACGTCGTACTTATGATTATGTTGAAGAAGCAATGGATGTTACGCGTTTTAATGGTGCTGTTCTCGATTATGCGAGAAGCGAGATTATGTTTAATGGGGAGCTTGTTTCCTTAACTAAAAACGAATTGTTTATTTTACGTATTTTGTTGGAGAAGGGTAATCAAATTGTTTCGAGAGAAGACTTAATGAGGAAATTATGGGACGACGAGCGTTTCGTCAATGACAATACACTATCTGTAAATGTTAATCGTTTACGTACAAAGCTAGAGGATATTGGGTTACAGGAAGTCATTGTGACAAAAAAGGGACTTGGTTATATTGCCGTAACGCAGGTGACGTGAATGAGAATGGCATTATTGTTTTTAAGAGAACGGCTTGCGTGGATTGGTTTTTTTGTGTTTCTTCTTGTTATTCTTAACATATTATTTTCTTTAGATGTTGGTTTAGTAGCCATATCCATTTGGTACGTGAATATCATCATGGTCGTCACTTTTTCTATATTTTTATTATGGCGTTATGTAAGAGAAGTCGGTCAGTTGAAAGATTTCCTGGGAAATGTGGATAGTCGACTTGATGAGCCCCATACTCGAAGTTTAGCTTTATCACCATTTCAAGAGGCTTATTATAAAAAAATTGAAGATGTCTTCTATGATAAGGATGCAGAACTAAATGATGCGAAGGTGCAGCTACAAGAATATTCAGATGAGCTCCTTGCTTGGGTACATGAGGTGAAGGCTCCGTTAACAACGATAAATTTGATGTTAGATCATGTCGAGGATTTATCTTTACGTAGAAAATTAGAGACGGAGTGGTTAAGGCTCCATCTATTGGTTGATCAGCAGTTACATCAAACACGGCTAGCTTCTATAGAAAAAGATAATTATTTAACAGAAATTGAGCTTCGGTCAGTCGTCTATAAAGAAATACGTGCAATGCAGGCTTGGTGTTTAGAAAAAGATATTGGCTTCGATGTAGGAGAATTAACTGAAGTAGTGATGACAGATAGTAAATGGATAGCATTCATTGTTAGACAACTGTTATCCAATGCCATAAAATATAGCCCTGTAAATACAGAGATTATTATTTTTACTGAAGTTGATTTAACTGGGGCAACTTTGCTTCACATTAAGGATGCAGGTATAGGCATTCGTAAAGAGGATATGCCGCGAATTTTTCAAAAATCGTATACAGGTACGGTAGGAAGAGAATCTGCACAATCAACGGGTATGGGCTTGTATTTAGCACAGAATATTGCTCAAAAAATTGGTGTGCGAATTAGTGTACAGTCAGTTGTAGGAGAAGGCTCGATATTTACGCTACGATTTCCATTACAAAATGAATATGTCAAACTAACAGGTAGATGACGAAATTGTCACCTACCTTTTTATATTGTCATGTAAAACGCACGAAAAGAATAAGCAGACGGGGTACACTTGTAGTATAGAAAGGGGAGTTAACCTGTGGCAGTTTTAATTGGACGTAAAGTAAAAAAAGTATATGGTAAAAAATCAACAGCGCAAGAGGTGCTGAAAGGTATAGATTTAGAAGTAAATGAAGGTGAATTTGTTGGCATTATGGGTCCATCAGGCTCAGGCAAGACGACACTATTAAATGTTTTGTGTTCAATTGACTTTGCAACAGAAGGTGTAATTGAAATAAATGGCCAAAGTTTACGCGGTATGAAGGAAAAGGCGTTAGCTAATTTCCGTCGTGAGCAGCTCGGATTCATTTTCCAAGACTATAATTTATTGGACACGTTAACGGTCAAAGAAAATATTTTATTGCCATTAGCAATCGGAAAACTACCAAAAGCTGTTGCAGAAAGTCGCGTGAAGGAGCTGACATATTTACTTGGTATTGCAGATATTTTAAATAAATATCCGAACGAAATATCAGGTGGTCAGAAGCAACGAACATCTGCTGCTCGAGCTTTAATTACAAATCCATCAATGGTATTTGCAGATGAGCCTACCGGTGCACTCGATTCAAAATCAGCAACAGCATTGCTGAAAAACTTACAAGGCATTAATGAAACTAAAAAGGCGACGATTATGATGGTCACACATGATGCGGTGGCTGCAAGTTTCTGTACACGTGTTTTGTTTTTAAAAGATGGGCTTATTTACAGTGAGTTGTATAAAGGTGATAAGACTAGACAGGCGTTTTTCCAAGAAATCATGCATACGCAAAGTGTGCTAGGTGGTGACGGTTATGAGTCTTAGTAAGCTTGTATTCCGAAGCATGAAGAAAAATATGAAGCATTATTATTTATATTTTTTCGCACTTATTTTCAGTGTGACACTCTACTTTTCCTTCGTGACATTACAGCATAATGGTGAAGTTTTCAATACAGTTCAGAAGAGTGGCACAGCATCAGCAGGTTTTAAAGCAGCAACGTATATTTTGTATTTTATAATTTTATTTTTCGTCTTGTATGCTAACCATTTATTTATGAAGCGTCGCAGTAAAGAAATTGGCTTGTATCAGCTAATTGGGATGACGAAGGGCCTGATTGTACGATTATTGGCGTTAGAAAGTATTTTATTATTTGTAGGAGCTGTCGTTGTAGGGATGCTAGTAGGTTTCTTTAGCTCCCGCTTAATCGCAATGATATTATTGCGTCTACTTGAAAAAGAAACGCTTGTCACTATGACCTTTAGTACACAGGCATTACAGCAATCTATCGTTGTTTTCGCTATTTTATTAGTAGTTGTATTGCTACAAATGACGTGGATGATTCACCGAGTATCGCTGCTATCCTTATTTAGCGCTGCTAAACAAGCAGATGAGCGTGTGAAACGATTCAATCCATTACAAATGACTATCGGCTTCTTAGGGCTAGTGTTTATTGCATATGGCTACTATGCATCAACAAAGCTATTTGATATTAATACTGCAGGCAATCTATTTATAAATATGATAATTATTTTGGCTACTACAATTGGGGGAACGTTCCTAGTTTTTCGTTTCTCCGTAGCATTTATAATGAATACCGTTCGTTTAAAGAAAAATGGTCATTTGTCTGTCCATGATGTATTAGCATTAACACCGATTATGCATCGTATGAAAAGTAATGCTAAATCACTGACGCTTATTACCGTTTTAACAGGTGTATCTCTTGGGATTACAACACTATCATATATTTCGTATTATTCTTCAGAAGCATCAGCCTATAGCCGAGTACCGGGAGATTATATTTTGCATGAGGATCAAGGTCAGGCATTTTTAAATAAGCTAGAGGAAAATAATATAGCTTATGACAAGGTTGAATATCGTTTACAAGGAGTTACAGCTTCAATAGCTCAATTAATGGCTGATGGACAACAAGATAGCCCTTTTTATAATATGAAAGGGACGATATACACGATTCCGCTTTCTGATTATCAACAAAAAACACCAAATGCATCAGTTTCGGGTAATGATGTGATTTTAACAAACTATGGAGGCTATATGGCCGAGATGTTTCCTTTAGAAAAGGATCGAGATTTAGTAGTGTCAGCAGGTGGTCTTGAAGAAACACTGCATGTCAAAGCGATTCACGATGAAAGTATTATTGGTGGAACTATTACTGCTGGAGGCGGCGGACCGATTTTCGTAGTATCAGACACACTGTTTGACAAATTGTCTACTCAAGCAAAGCTTTTTCCTTGGCATAAACAAGCTTCTATTACGTTACAGTCAAAAAAAGACTTAGCGCTTGCTGAGAGATTATATAAAGAAACGAGCGCAAATGTTATTTCTATTGTAGACACTGATGGCAATACCCAAAATTTTATTATCGATTCGTTTGAAGCAGAGCGTAAAGATAATATTGAATCACTTGGGTTAACAATTTTTACAACAGCGTTTTTAGGTTTAGCATTTTTAATGACAACTGGTAGCATCCTGTACTTTAAACAAATGTCTGAAGCAGAAGAGGAACGAGGAGCCTATACAATTTTAAGAAAAATAGGCTTTTCAGAACGAGACATTATGAAGGGAATCTTTATGAAACAAGCGTTTAATTTTGGTGTTCCATTATTGATTGGACTCCTCCATAGTTATTTTGCGGTGAAATCAGGATGGTTTTTATTTGGTACGGAGTTAACAGCTCCATTGTGGATTGCTATGAGCTGTTATATAGCGTTATATGCAATCTTTGCGGTGCTTTCAGTTGGTTATTATAAAAAAGTAATTAGAGAGTCTCTGTAGACATTTAAATAGGTAGAAACTCCAAAAAACAGTGTGATCTTATATAGGTCATGCTGTTTTTTTGTTAACGTGACGCTGGAGGATAGATTTCATACTTTTCAGGCTTTTTGTAATGAATAAAAACTGCTTGACTTTCGTTTGTCAGAATATTAAAGTTTAACATATTAACAATCTAGTGTGCGAAAGTGAAGTGTCTTTATGAATGCGGTAATTGTGGCAGTAGCTGTCATGTTAATATTAAGTTTGCTTCGGATCAATGTAGTCCTGTCGCTTGTTTTAGGAGCCTTTGCAGGAGGGTTAGCAAGTGGTATGGGTATTCAAGCAACGGTTGAGTCATTTACAGAAGGATTAGGTGCAGGTGCCACTATCGCGCTAAGCTATGGCTTACTTGGTGGATTTGCTATAGCCATCTCTAAGACGGGAATACCTGAGTTAATGATATCGGGTATTTTGAACATGTTAAATAAAAATGGTTCTAGTAATAGAAAGGGCTTAGTAAAAGTATTAATGTTTCTTCTTATTTTTATGATGGCGATTTTCTCTCAAAATTTAATTCCGATTCATATCGCTTTTATCCCATTACTAATACCGCCTATTTTAAAGGTTTTAAATATGCTTGAAGTAGATCGTAGAATTATAGCAACATTGATTGCGGTTGGTTTGATTGGTACGTATAGCTTTGTGCCAGCTGGCTTCGGAGCCATTTTCCAAGAAATTGTTTCAACACAAGTTACGAATGCTGGCATGGTTGCAAAAGCAAGTGATGTTCCAGCAGCAATGGCGATTCCTATCTTGGGTATGTTGGTTGGATTAGCTATAGCGTTGTTTGTTTATCGTAAACCACGCAAATATCAAAATAATGATGTTGAAACATCAACTTTAAATGTGAAGGTAAGTAAATCGGTTATGATTTCAACCGTGATAGCGTTAATTGTTTCGCTATATGCACAAATCAGTACGGATTCTATGATAGTCGGAGCCTTTGCAGGAATAATGATCATGTATTTCACAGCGGCTCTTAAATGGAAAGAGGCAGATGAGATTTTATCTGAAGGTATGAAAATGATGGCGTTCATTGGCTTTGTAATGATTGCAGCAAATGGATTTGCATCAGTTATCAATGCAACGGGTGATGTAGATAGTTTAATTACAAGCTCTCTAGCTATCCTTCAAGGTAATAAAAGCTTAGCGGTATTCATCATGCTAGTAATCGGATTAATTGTAACAATGGGAATTGGCTCTTCTTTTGCTACTGTGCCGATTATAGCTACCTTATTTGTTCCTTTAGCTCAAGGACTAGGTATGAGCCCTTTAGCGATACTGTGTTTAATAGGTACAGCAGGCGCATTAGGAGACGCAGGTTCACCTGCATCCGATTCAACGCTAGGACCGACAGCCGGCTTAAATGTTGATGGTCAGCATAATCATATTTGGGACACATGTGTACCGACGTTTATCTTTATAAACATTCCACTTGTTATTTTTGGCTGGATCGCGTGTGTGTACTTTTTATAACGTTTATAAGCAGTCTCTAAACTTTAGAGACTGCTTTTATATTTGATAGTTGAACATTAATTGTTCGAAATGTCCGAAAACGTTGATGTTATTAGGTTATGTGTTGCAAAATCATAAAAAATTATATATACTAGTAAACGGCTTAAATAAGCGAGAAATATTAGTAGTAAAGAAAATCTACAACATTTAAAAGAATTTAGCGAAAAGACTTGCTTATTCTTTTTTTATTGTATATAATGTTGAATGTTGGTCTTTGACTGCGATGAAACGAGAGGTTGCCGACACACCCGGCCGCTTTGCCATGGCGGTGTGTTGGAGAATTTTCGTGGAGAATGTCTAGAAAATAGGCGAGAAGGAGGGAAAATAATGGCAAAACAAAAGATTCGTATTCGTTTAAAAGCGTATGATCACCGTATTTTAGATCAGTCTGCTGAGAAAATTGTGGAGACTGCAAAACGTTCAGGTGCAAGTGTATCAGGTCCGATTCCACTTCCAACTGAGAAGTCTGTGTACACAATTCTACGTGCTGTTCACAAGTACAAAGATTCTCGTGAACAATTCGAGATGCGTACGCATAAACGTCTGATCGATATCGTTAACCCAACACCACAAACTGTTGATGCGTTAATGAAACTTGATTTACCATCTGGCGTTGATATCGAAATCAAACTTTAATGGTAAAAACAATATAACTTTTTAAAACTTACAGGAGGTGTGACAAATGGCTAAAGGAATCTTAGGTAGAAAAATTGGTATGACACAAGTTTTCGCTGAAAACGGCGATTTAATCCCGGTAACAGTTATCGAAGCTACTCCAAACGTAGTTCTTCAAAAGAAAACTGTTGATACTGACGGCTACGAAGCGATCCAAGTTGGTTTCGAAGATAAGCGCGTTAAGCTTTCTAACAAACCACAACAAGGTCACGTAGCAAAAGCGAATACTGCTCCTAAGCGCTTCATTCGTGAATTCCGCAACGTGAACGTTGGAGAATACGAAGTTGGTCAAGAAGTCAAAGTAGAAATTTTCGCAGAAGGCGATGTAATTGATGTAACAGGAGTTACTAAAGGTAAAGGTTTCCAAGGTGTTATTAAACGCCACGGACAATCTCGTGGTCCAATGGCCCACGGTTCTCGTTACCACCGTCGTCCTGGTTCAATGGGTCCAGTTGCTCCGAACCGCGTATTTAAACAAAAGAAATTACCTGGTCAAATGGGTGGCACAGTAGTTACAATCCAAAACTTAGAGATCGTTAAAGTTGATGCGGAACGTAACCTACTACTTGTTAAAGGTAATGTTCCTGGTTCTAAAAAAGCTCTAGTTACAGTTAAAACTGCAATTAAAGCTAACTAATCACTTCAAGAAAGGAGGAAACAGGAATGACAAAAGTATCTGTACTTAGTCAAACAGGTGCTTCAGTTGGTGAAATCGAGTTAAACGAAGCGATCTTCGGAATCGAGCCAAATGAAGCAGTATTATTCGACGCAGTAGTTGCACAACGCGCTTCTCTTCGTCAAGGTAATCATAAGGTTAAAAACCGTTCTGAAGTTGCTGGTGGTGGTCGTAAACCATGGCGTCAAAAAGGAACTGGTCGTGCTCGTCAAGGTTCTATCCGTTCTCCACAATGGCGCGGCGGTGGTGTGGTATTTGGTCCAACTCCACGCAGCTACTCTTATAAATTACCTAAAAAAGTTCGTCGTTTAGCTCTTAAATCAGCTTTATCAGCTAAAGTTGTAGAACAAAACTTCTTAGTTCTTGATGCTCTTACACTAGCAGCACCAAAAACAAAAGAATTCACAAAAATTCTTAAAGATCTTTCTTTAGAGAAAAAATCTTTATTCGTAACTGCTGACCTTGATGAAAGCGTAGCATTATCTGCTCGTAACATCCCTGGTGTAACAGTTTTAACTGCAAATGGAATCAACGTTCTTGATCTATTAGGTCACGAAAAAGTTGTATTCACTAAATCTGCAGTAGAAAAAGTTGAGGAGGTGCTTGGATAATGGAAGCACGTGATATTTTAAAACGTCCGGTCATTACTGAGCGTTCTTCAGAACTTATGGCAGAGAAAAAGTATACTTTCGAAGTAGACACTCGCGCTAACAAAACTCAAGTAAAAGACGCTGTAGAAGAAATCTTTGGCGTAAACGTTGAGAAAGTAAACGTTCTTAACTACAAAGGTAAATTCAAACGCGTTGGCCGTTACGGTGGTTATACTAACAAACGTCGTAAAGCGATTGTTAAACTAACTGCGGACAGCAAAGACATCGAATTATTCGAAATGTAATCCTTTAGGGATTTATGATTTGAACAATCAAGAAGGAGGGAAACACAATGGCGATTAAAAAGTATAAACCTACCTCTAATGGTCGTCGTAATATGACGTCTTTAGACTTTGCGGAAATTACAACTAACAAGCCTGAGAAATCATTGCTTGAACCAACTAAACGCAAAGCTGGTCGTAACAACCAAGGTAAAATCACTGTTCGTCATCATGGTGGTGGTCATAAGAAGCAATATCGTGTCATCGATTTCAAGCGTATTAAAGATGGCATTCCAGCGAAAGTTGCTACTATCGAATATGATCCAAACCGTTCTGCGAATATCGCATTAATTAATTACGCTGATGGAGCAAAAGCTTACATCTTAGCACCAAAAGGTCTAGAGGTTGGTCAAACAATCGTATCTGGTCCTGATGCTGATATTAAAGTAGGTAATGCATTACCATTAGCAAACATTCCAATGGGTACAACAATCCATAACATCGAGTTAAAACCTGGTAAAGGTGGACAATTAGTACGTTCTGCTGGTACTTCTGCGCAAGTACTTGGTCGTGAAGACAAATACGTAATCGTTCGTCTACAATCTGGTGAAGTACGTTTAGTTCTTGCTACTTGCCGCGCTACAATCGGTCAAGTTGGTAACGAACAACATGAACTTGTACACATCGGTAAAGCAGGTCGTAGCCGTTGGTTAGGTAAACGCCCAACTGTTCGTGGTTCTGTAATGAACCCTAACGATCACCCACACGGTGGTGGTGAAGGACGTTCTCCAATCGGACGTAAATCACCAATGACTCCTTGGGGTAAACCAGCACTTGGTTACAAAACTCGTAACAAGAAAAACAAATCGGATAAATTCATCATCCGTAGTCGTAAAAAATAACGTGGTTAAACTACGGTTCTATGTGAGAGCCGTGGTGGAATCACAGAGGGAGGTTCCTACATGGGTCGCAGTTTGAAAAAAGGACCTTTTGTTGACGACCACTTAATGAAAAAAGTGGAAGCACAAGAGGCTTCTGAGAAGAAACAAGTTATTAAAACTTGGTCTCGCCGTTCTACAATCTTCCCGAACTTCATCGGATTAACAATTGCTGTATATGATGGACGTAAACATGTTCCTGTATACGTAACAGAAGATATGGTAGGCCACAAACTTGGTGAATTCGCGCCGACACGTACTTATAAAGGTCACGGTGCAGACGACAAGAAAACAAGACGCTAATTTTGAGAGGAGGTAATTCCTAATGACACAAGCTAAAGCTATCGCTCGCACAGTACGTATCGCTCCTCGTAAAGTCCGTCTAGTTGTAGACTTAATCCGAGGTAAGCAAGTAGGTGAGGCAGTTGCAATTTTACGTCATACTCCAAAAGCGGCGTCTCCAGTCGTTGAGAAAGTATTAAAATCTGCAGTTGCTAATGCTGAGCACAACTACGATCTAGACATCAACTCTTTAGTTGTTTCTGAAGTATTTGTTGATGAAGGTCCAACATTAAAACGTTTCCGTCCACGTGCACAAGGACGTGCAAGCGCAATTAACAAACGCACAAGCCACATCACTTTAGTGGTATCTGAGAAGAAGGAGGGTTAATCCGTGGGTCAAAAAGTACATCCAATAGGACTGCGCGTTGGTATTATTCGTGACTGGGAGTCAAAATGGTACGCTGAAAAAGACTATGCAACTCTACTTCACGAAGACATCAAAGTGCGTAAATATATTGAAACGGCTCTTAAAGACGCTTCTGTTTCTAAAGTTGAAATCGAACGTGCTGCAAACCGTGTAAACATTACAATTCACACTGCTAAACCAGGGATGGTAATCGGTAAAGGTGGTACTGAAGTTGAAAACCTTCGTAAATACCTTGGCGAACTAACTGGTAAACGTGTACACATCAACATTATCGAAATTAAACGTGCTGATCTTGACGCTCGTCTAGTAGCTGAAAACATCGCTCGTCAATTAGAAAACCGTGTTTCATTCCGTCGTGCGCAAAAGCAAGCGATCCAACGCACAATCCGTGCTGGAGCAAAAGGAATTAAAACACAAGTATCTGGTCGTTTAGGTGGCGCTGATATCGCGCGTGCTGAACACTATAGTGAAGGAACTGTTCCACTTCATACTCTACGTGCTGACATCGACTATGCACACGCAGAAGCTGACACTACTTACGGTAAATTAGGCGTTAAAGTATGGATCTACCGTGGTGAAGTTCTTCCTACGAAGAAATCTGTGGAAGGAGGCAAATAATATGTTATTGCCTAAACGCGTAAAATACCGTCGTGAACACCGCGGAAACATGCGTGGCGAAGCGAAAGGCGGCAAAGAAGTATCTTTCGGCGAATGGGGCTTACAAGCTCAAACTGCTAGCTGGATTACTAACCGTCAAATCGAATCTGCACGTATCGCGATGACTCGTTACATGAAACGTGGCGGTAAAGTTTGGATTAAAATCTTCCCGCACAAACCTTACACGAAAAAACCTCTAGAAGTCCGCATGGGTTCTGGTAAAGGTTCTCCTGAAGGTTGGGTAGCAGTTGTTAAACCAGGAAAAGTAATGTTCGAAATTGCTGGTGTATCTGAAGAGATTGCACGTGAAGCACTTCGTTTAGCATCACATAAGCTTCCTGTGAAATGTAAGATCGTAAAACGTCAAGAAACTGGTGGTGAATCTAATGAAAGCTAATGAAATCCGTGACCTTGCCACTTCTGAAATTGAATTAAAAGTGAAATCACTGAAAGAAGAGCTTTTCAACCTTCGCTTCCAATTGGCGACTGGTCAATTAGAAAACACAGCTCGTATTCGTGAAGTGCGTAAAGCAATCGCGCGTATGAAAACTGTTATTCGTGAAAGAGAAATCAGTGCAAATAACTGATAAAGGAGGTTTTCAAGTATGACTGAGCGTAATCAACGCAAAGTTTACACGGGCCGCGTCGTTTCAGATAAAATGGACAAAACAATTTCTGTTTTAGTTGAAACTCACAAAAAGCATAAGCTATATGGTAAACGTGTAAAGTACTCTAAAAAGTTTAAAGCTCATGATGAGCAAAACCAAGCGAAAATCGGTGATATCGTACGTATCATGGAGACTCGCCCGCTATCAGCTACTAAACGTTTCCGTCTAGTTGAAGTTGTAGAAAAAGCGGTTATTATTTAATAACTATTTCGGAACAACCAATTTCCGAAGGGAGGTAACCTAAGTGATCCAACAAGAAAGTCGTATGAAAGTTGCTGACAACTCAGGTGCACGTGAAGTTCTTACAATTAAAGTGCTTGGTGGCTCTGGCCGTAAAACTGCTAACATCGGTGATATCGTTGTTTGTACAGTTAAGAAAGCAACACCAGGTGGCGTTGTCAAGAAGGGTGACGTTGTTAAAGCTGTTATCGTTCGTACTAAATCAGGCGTTCGCCGTAAAGACGGTACTTACATCAAATTTGATGAAAATGCTTGTGTAATTATTCGTGATGATAAATCACCACGCGGAACTCGTATTTTCGGACCTGTTGCACGTGAATTACGTGACAGCAACTTCATGAAAATCGTTTCTCTAGCTCCAGAAGTTCTTTAATTTCATGACAGTGCCAATCAAGGAGGTGCGACAGCATGCATGTAAAAAAAGGTGACAAGGTTAAGGTTATCACTGGTAAGGACAAAGGCAAAGAAGGAGTAATCCTTGCTTCTTTCCCTAAACAAGATCGCGTTCTTGTTGAAGGTGTAAACATCGTGAAAAAACACGTTAAACCTAACCAATTGAATCCACAAGGTGGGATTGTTAGCCAAGAGGCTGCAATTCACGTTTCGAACGTAATGCTAATCGATCCTAAATCTGGCGAGCCGACTCGTGTAGGTTATAAAATCGAAAACGGTAAAAAAGTTCGTGTTGCAAAAAAATCAGGTGCAGTAATCGACTAATTAGTAAATAAAAGAAGGGAGGTACACACATGAGCCGCCTAAAAGAAAAATATTTAAATGAAGTTTCTCCTGCTCTAATGAGCAAATTTGGATATAAATCAGTAATGCAACTTCCAAAAGTTGATAAAATCGTTATCAACATGGGTGTTGGCGACGCAGTTCAAAACTCTAAAGCGCTAGATGCAGCTGTAGAAGAATTGACAATTATCACTGGTCAAAAACCAGTAGTAACTAAAGCTAAAAAATCGATCGCAGGTTTCCGTCTACGTGAAGGTATGCCTATCGGTGCTAAAGTTACATTACGCGGTGAGCGTATGTATGAATTCTTGGATAAATTAATCGCAATCGCATTACCTCGTGTACGTGACTTCCGTGGTGTTTCTAAAAAAGCATTCGATGGTCGCGGTAACTACACTCTAGGTGTTAAAGAGCAATTAATTTTCCCAGAAATCGATTACGATAAAGTTTCAAAAGTACGCGGTATGGACATCGTGATCGTAACGACAGCGAACTCTGACGAAGAATCTCGCGAGTTATTGACACAATTCGGTATGCCGTTCCAAAAGTAATTTAAACAAGGAGGGCGAAAACGTGGCTAAAAAATCTATGATCGTTAAACAACAACGTAAGCAAAAGTTTAAAGTGCAAGAATATACACGTTGTGAACGCTGTGGTCGTCCACACTCAGTATATCGCAAATTCAAACTTTGCCGTATTTGTTTCCGAGAACTTGCATATAAGGGACAAATTCCTGGCGTGAAAAAAGCCAGCTGGTAATCCCCTAATTTGGGAAGGAGGTAAATGTAATGACAATGACTGATCCGATTGCAGATATGCTAACTCGCATTCGTAATGCGAACATGGTTCGTCACGAGAAGTTAGAAGTACCCGCTTCCAACGTGAAAAAAGAAATCGCTGAAATTTTAAAGCGTGAAGGTTTCGTACGTGACGTAGAATACGTGGAAGACAACAAACAAGGTATCATCCGTATCTTCTTAAAATACGGTAAAGATAACGAACGCGTTATCACTGGCCTAAAACGTATTTCTAAACCAGGTCTACGTGTATATGCTAAAACAAATGAAGTTCCTAAAGTACTGAACGGTCTTGGTATCGCTTTAGTGTCAACTTCACAAGGTTTATTAACAGATAAAGAAGCTCGCGCTAAACAAGTTGGCGGCGAAGTTCTAGCATACGTTTGGTAATTAGCAATAAATGAATGGAGGTGCAACTAAATGTCTCGTGTAGGTAAAAAAATTATCGAGGTACCAGCTAACGTAACTGTTACTGTCGAAGCTGACAACACTGTTACTGTTAAAGGTCCTAAAGGCGAACTTGTTCGTTCTTTCCACCAAGATATGAAAATTGAGCAAGAAGGTAATGTGATCTCTGTATCTCGACCTTCTGATTCAAAAGAACACCGCACAAACCACGGTACAACTCGTGCGCTATTAGCGAACATGGTTACTGGTGTTTCTGTAGGTTTCGAAAAATCATTAGAACTTATCGGTGTCGGTTACCGTGCGCAATTACAAGGTAAAAAGCTTGTACTTAACGTAGGTTACTCTCACCCAGTTGAGTTCACACCAGAAGATGGTCTTGAAGTAGAAGTTCCTTCTAACACAAAAATCATCGTTAAAGGTATCAGCAAAGAACGCGTTGGCGCTCTTGCATCGAATATCCGTGACGTTCGTCCACCAGAGCCGTATAAAGGTAAAGGTATCCGTTACGAAGGCGAATACGTTCGTCGTAAAGAAGGTAAAACAGGTAAATAATGCTGCCTAAGCATTAGAAAGGAGTGACCCTTGTGATTACGAAACAGGATAAAAATCAAGTTCGTAAAAAACGTCATGCGCGAGTACGTTCTAAAATTTCGGGTACTGCTGAGCGTCCACGCTTAAACGTATTCCGTTCTAACAAGAACATCTACGCTCAACTTATCGATGACGTAGCAGGCGTAACTATTGTTAGCGCATCTTCTCAAGAGAATGATTTTGAAGGTGCTGGTAACAACGTTGAGGCTGCATCAAAAATCGGTGAAACAATCGCGAAACGCGCTGCGGAAAAAAATATTACTGCTATAGTATTTGACCGTGGTGGTTACTTATATCATGGACGTGTTAAAGCTTTAGCTGAAGCTGCACGTGAGAACGGTTTAGAATTTTAATAAGAAGGAGGGACACATTTCATGAGTCGAATTGACGCAAACAAACTTGGAGAACTTGAAGAACGCGTAGTTACTATTAACCGTGTTGCTAAAGTTGTTAAAGGTGGACGTCGCTTCCGCTTCACAGCATTAGTTGTAGTTGGCGATAGAAACGGACATGTTGGTTTCGGTACTGGTAAAGCTCAAGAGGTGCCAGATGCTATCCGTAAAGCTGTTGAAGATGCGAAGAAAAACTTAATCGAAGTGCCACGTGTAGGTGGAACAACTCCACACTTAGTGCTTGGTCGCTTCGGTGCAGGAGAAATCCTAATCAAACCTGCTGCTCCTGGTACAGGGGTTATCGCTGGTGGTCCAGTACGTGCCGTACTAGAACTTGCTGGTATTACTGATATTCTTTCAAAATCACTTGGATCTAACACACCAATTAACATGGTGCGTGCTACTGTTCAAGGTTTAACTGAATTAAAACGCGTAGAGGACGTTGCAAAATTACGTGGCAAATCAGTGGAAGAAATATTAGGATAAGGGGGGAATAATAATGGCTAACAAATTAGAAATCACCCTTACAAAATCTGTGATCGGTTCTAAACCGGCACAACGTAAAACTATTGAAGCACTTGGTTTACGTAAATTAAATCAAACTGTTGAGAAAGCTGATAATGCAGCTACTCGCGGTATGCTTGATAAAGTAGCTCACTTAGTTACTGTAAAAGAAAATTAATTTTCAATTAATGAACAAGGAGGTGCCACCCACTATGAAACTGCATGAGTTAAAACCAGCAGAAGGTTCTCGTAAGCAACGCAATCGCGTTGGTCGTGGTATCGGTTCTGGTAACGGTAAAACTGCGGGTAGAGGTCATAAAGGTCAAAACTCTCGATCTGGCGGCGGTGTACGCCCAGGATTTGAGGGCGGACAAAACCCGTTATTCCGTCGTTTACCAAAACGTGGCTTTACGAACATTAACCGTAAAGAATACGCTATCGTTAACCTTGACACATTAAACCGTTTCGAAGACGGTGCAGAAGTAACAACTGCATTATTACTTGAAACTGGTCTTGTGAGCAATGAAAAAGCTGGAATTAAAGTTCTTGGAAACGGAACACTTAACAAAAAGCTTACAGTTAAAGCTCATAAATTCTCAGCTTCAGCGAAAGAAGCAATTGAGAATGCCGGCGGAACTACTGAGGTGATTTAATGTTTCAGACAATCTCTAACTTTATGCGTGTTCGAGATATAAGAAATAAAATCATTTTCACTCTTTTAATGTTAATCGTTTTCCGTATTGGTACATTCATACCAGTACCGAACGTTGACGCAAATGTATTAAAGGCAACTGATGAGTTTAACCTCGTTGGTTTCCTCAATACTTTTGGCGGTGGTGCTTTGAAAAACTTCTCTATCTTCGCGATGGGAATTATGCCATACATCACAGCCTCAATTATTGTTCAGTTATTGCAAATGGACGTAGTACCGAAGTTTGCTGAGTGGGCAAAGCAAGGTGAAGTCGGAAGACGTAAACTTGCACAATTTACTCGCTACTTTACAATTATTCTTGCTTTTATCCAATCATTCGCGATGTCATTTGGTTTCAACAAAATGTATGGTGGATCTTTGATTAAAGAAGAGGGAATTCTAACTTACGTTACAATTTCAATTGTATTGACAGCTGGTACAGCTTTCCTTGTATGGCTTGCTGAGCAAATTACTGCACATGGTGTTGGTAATGGTATTTCTGTTGTAATTTTCGCAGGTATCGTTGCAGCATTACCTACAGGAATAAACCAAATTTATGCACAACAAATAGAGGGTGCTGGTGATAAACTGTTTATTAACATTATCATCCTTGCATTACTTGCTTTGATTTTACTTGCAATTGTCGTTGGTGTAATTTACGTGCAACAAGCACTTCGTAAAATCCCAATTCAATATGCAAAACGAGTTACTGGACGCAATCAACAAACAGGTGGTCAACAAACGCACTTACCGTTAAAAGTAAATGCTGCAGGGGTTATTCCGGTAATCTTCTCAGTAGCGTTCCTTGTTACGCCTCGTACGTTAGCAGCGTTCTTTGGTCAAAATGATGTAACAACATTCATTGAAAACACGTTTGATTATCAGAAACCTGTTGGGATGTTGATTTACGTTGCATTGATCGTCGCGTTCACATATTTCTACGCATTCGTACAAGTGAATCCGGAAAATGTGGCAGACAACTTGAAAAAACAAGGTGCTTACATTCCAGGTATTCGCCCGGGTGAAAACACTCAAACGTATTTAACAAGCGTGTTATATCGTCTGACTTTTGTTGGCGCGATATTCTTAACTGTAATTGCTGTAATGCCGATTATATTCATCAACCTTATGAATCTACCTGCTTCAGTGCAAATCGGTGGTACTAGTATAATTATCGTAGTCGGCGTAGCGCTAGAAACGATGAAACAGCTAGAATCCCAACTTGTTAAACGTCACTACAAAGGCTTTATGAAATAATGTTGATTTTTAGGGAACGATCTTCGTTTCCTAAAAATCAGCAAACCTTTTGTGGGAGGACTATTTCCGATGAATATCGTTTTAATGGGTCTGCCAGGTGCTGGTAAAGGTACACAGGCAGATAAAATTGTAGAGAAGTACGCAATTCCTCATATTTCTACAGGAGATATGTTCCGTGCCGCTATTAAAGATGGTACAGAACTAGGCTTACAGGCTAAATCGTTTATGGATCAAGGTGCTCTAGTACCTGATGAAGTAACGATTGGAATTGTTCGCGAGCGACTTGCTAAACCTGATTGTGAAAAGGGCTTCTTATTAGATGGATTCCCACGTACTGTTCCACAAGCTGAAGCATTAGATAGCATTTTAGCTGATCTTGGTAAAGCTATTGAGCATACGTTAAACATTCAAGTTGAAAAAGATGAGCTTATTGCTCGTTTATCAGGTCGTCGTATTTGTAAAACATGTGGTACATCTTATCATTTAATTTTCAATCCACCAGCTGTGGAAGGTAAATGTGATAAAGATGGCGGCGAGCTTTACACACGTGCGGATGATAATCCTGAAACGGTTGCAAACCGTCTGGAAGTAAATATGAATCAAGCACAACCTTTGCTCAACTTCTATGAAGCAAAAGGTGTGTTAACAAATATTGATGGACAGCAAGATATTAATAAAGTGTTTGCTGATCTTGATGCTCTTTTACAGAGCAGCCGCAGCTGATACCCGGCTCCGGGCGCAGAATACTGCTTCCGCGGGAGGCATGCGGGAGCAACACCGAAACATAATTTTTTTGAGAGTTGCAAAAGCATATTGTGCCCGGTATATATTTCTTTTAAAAAGTGCAACATTACTTTTGGGAGAGTATAATGGGTTTCGTGGAAGCATCTGTGTAACGGGTATGAATATCTCATCAAAGACATTCCGGTATTCGTGTAAACATGGGAGATTCAGTGCCCAAACTGGTCCTGTATATTCCGTGGATTGTGTGAAGCGAAACCAGACGAGCGTCTTTCAAACATCTCTCATACAATCCAAACATATGTTGAAACGAGGTTGCTTCTATAGTTGCAGCAGATATCCGTTTGATGTAACGATGAGAACTTTAATTTGCATATAGAGAGGAGAGACAGAGTAGATGGCGAAAGATGATGTAATTGAAGTCGAAGGAACAGTTGTTGAGACTTTGCCAAACGCGATGTTTAAGGTAGAATTAGAAAATGGACATGTGATTTTAGCACACGTATCTGGTAAGATTCGTATGCACTTTATCCGTATTCTACCTGGAGATAAGGTTACTATCGAGTTATCTCCTTATGATTTAACTCGCGGTCGTATCACATACCGTTTTAAATAATCTTTTGCGCTCCGGACTATTAAGGAGGTTAGGTTAGATGAAAGTGAGACCATCTGTGAAACCGATCTGCGAAAAATGTAAAGTAATTCGCCGACGCGGTAAAGTAATGGTAATCTGTGAAAATCCTAAACACAAACAAAAACAAGGTTGATTCTAAAGGAGGTGCACAACGTACATGGCACGTATTGCTGGTGTTGACATTCCTCGCGACAAACGCGTGGTAATTTCATTAACTTACATTTACGGTATTGGTAAAACTACAGCTCAGAAAGTATTAGCTGGCGCAGGTATTTCAGAAGATACACGCGTACGCGACTTAACTGAAGATCAGTTAAACCTAATCCGTGAACAATTAGATTCTTACAAACTTGAAGGTGACTTACGTCGCGAAACTTCATTAAATATTAAACGTCTGATGGAAATCGGTTCATTCCGTGGTATCCGTCACCGTCGTGGTTTACCTGTTCGTGGTCAAAATACGAAGAACAATGCGCGTACGCGTAAAGGTCCTCGTAAAACAGTTGCGAACAAGAAAAAATAATACGTAAAGGAGGTTCCTTCTTAACATGGCTCGTAAACAACAAACTCGTAAACGTCGTGTGAAAAAGAATATCGAATCTGGTATTGCACACATTCGTTCTACATTTAACAATACAATTGTAACGATTACAGATATGCAAGGTAACGCTGTATCTTGGTCAAGTGCTGGTGCTCTTGGTTTCCGTGGTTCACGTAAATCTACACCATTCGCTGCACAAATGGCTGCAGAAACTGCTGCTAAAACATCCCTTGAACATGGTCTGAAAACGTTGGAAGTAACTGTTAAAGGTCCTGGTGCTGGTCGTGAAGCTGCAATTCGTGCACTTCAAGCTGCTGGTTTAGAAGTAACTGCTATTAAAGACGTTACTCCAGTTCCTCACAATGGTTGCCGTCCGCCAAAACGTCGTCGCGTGTAATGGGTGCGTCTCATATTGTATGAGAACATCATTTTTTGTACAGACTGTCTTGTGCAGATATTAAACGATACGTCAATGACGATCGAATCTATGATGGAAAGAACCTATACATTCGATGTTTTGAAGGAGGGTAAATGAAATGATCGAAATTGAAAAACCAAAGATTGAAACGGTGGAGATCAGCGAAGATTCCAAATATGGAAAGTTTGTTGTAGAACCGCTTGAACGCGGATATGGAAACACTTTGGGTAATTCTTTACGTCGTATCCTTCTGTCTTCATTACCAGGAGCTGCTGTCACTTCAATCCAAATTGATGGTGTACTTCACGAATTCTCTACTGTAGAAGGCGTTGTAGAAGATGTAGCTTCAATTATTTTGAACGTGAAAAAGCTTGCTCTTAAAATCTACTCTGACGAAGAAAAAGTTATTGAGATTGATGTAAAGGGCGATGGTACAGTTACGGCTGCTGACATTACACATGACAGTGACGTAGAAATTTTAAACCCAGATCTATATATTGCAACAATCGCTAAAAACGGTCATTTACGTATGCGTATGTACGCTCAACGCGGCCGTGGTTACACTCCTGCTGATCAAAACAAACGTGAGGATCTTCCTATCGGCGTGATCCCGATCGACTCTATTTACACTCCAGTATCACGCGTCAATTTCCAAGTGGAAAATACTCGTGTAGGTCAGTCTTCTGACTACGATAAACTTTCTCTTGATGTGTGGACAGATGGTAGCATCGGTCCGAAAGAGGCGATTTCGCTCGGAGCAAAAATTTTAACCGAGCATCTAAACATCTTCGTTGGCATGACAGATGAGGCACAAACTGCTGAAATCATGGTCGAAAAAGAAGAAGATCAAAAAGAAAAAGTTTTAGAGATGACTATTGAAGAACTTGATCTTTCTGTTCGTTCTTACAACTGCTTAAAACGCGCTGGTATTAATACAGTACTAGAACTTGCGAATAAGTCAGAAGACGACATGATGAAAGTTCGTAACCTTGGACGTAAGTCATTAGAAGAGGTAAAAGCGAAGTTAGAAGAGCTTGGTTTAGGGTTACGCAAAGAAGACTAAGCGATTTAAACAAAACTTATAAGATCAGATATTTTTTATAAAGGAGGGAAACATCCATGGGTTACAGAAAACTTGGTCGTACAAGTTCTCAACGTAAAGCGATGTTACGTGACTTAGCTACTGATTTAATCATCAACGAGCGTATCGAAACTACTGAGGCTCGCGCTAAAGAAGTACGTAAAGCTGTTGAAAAAATGATTACTTTAGGTAAACGCGGAGATTTACATGCACGCCGTCAAGCTGCTGCATTCATCCGTCGTGAACTAGTAACAACTACTGACGAAGAAGGTAACGAAACAACTTCATTTGCGCTACAAAAGCTATTTGATGATGTTGCACCACGTTACGCAGAACGTCAAGGTGGTTACACTCGTATTCTTAAAGTAGGTCCTCGTCGTGGTGACGGTGCACCTGTTGTTGTGATTGAATTAGTTTAATCATAAGAGAAAACAAGTGGTGAAGAGGGTGGAACCACCACCCTCTTTCTTTATAAAACGATTTATACGACAAATAATTAAGCTGAGCGTTATGATGAGCGGGCACTTTAGTGTGGCGTCTCGTTTAGCTCTCCGCACCTCATTCAAAAGAAGCAAGGGCTTGAGCACCCGTGTTTCTTGTAAATGTAACGACTAGCGCATTTCTATCGAATGAGGTGCGCGCTTTTTTATTATTAACAGCGCCAATTGATGGTGCTTTTTTTAATATATAGGAATAAGCGCTTAGGCACTTTTCTTATACCGACATATTGATTGTGGTAGAATTCATACATAAAAAAGTGTAAGTTAGTTAGTATAGCTGAGCATGTAGAGAGGAGTTCTAGAAATGCCCGAAATTTTATCGTTAAATAATGTGACGTTTTCATATACACCTGAAGATCCAGAGCTGCGAAATGCTGTCGAAAATGTAAGCTTCGCCGTACAGGAAGGTGAATGGATTGCTATAGTTGGCCATAATGGTTCTGGTAAATCAACGATAGCCAAACTAATGAATGGTTTACTATTCCCGCAACAGGGAGATGTACGTATATTACGAGAAGTATTAAATGAAGATAATCTGTGGGAATGTCGCTCGCAAATGGGGATGGTTTTTCAAAATCCAGACAATCAATTTGTAGGAGCTACAGTACAAGATGATGTTGCCTTTGCTCTTGAAAATAACGGCATACCGTTTGAAGAGATGGTAAAGCGTGTACATGCATCACTAGAACAAGTAAAGATGAGCAGTTTTTTGGATCATGAGCCACATCATTTATCAGGCGGACAGAAGCAACGCGTCGCTATCGCAGGAGCATTAGCTTTGAAGCCAAAGTTGCTCATTTTAGATGAGGCAACATCTATGTTAGATCCACAAGGACGTATAGAGGTTTTACAAACTGTACAAACATTACGTGCAGAAACAGGGCTAACAGTTTTATCGATTACACACGATTTAGAAGAAGCCATGTTGGCGGATCGTATACTTTTCATGAATGATGGCAAAAAGTTTGCAGAAGGCCCACCTGCTGAAATTTTTTCGCTGGGGGACAAGTTAACGGAGTTAGGTCTTGATCTACCGTTTGCCATGAAGTTATCAAAGTTATTGCAAAAGGAAGGTGTTCCGTTAATGGGACAACATATGACAGAAGAAGAGTTGGTGAATGATTTATGGACATCAAACTTCAACAAGTAAGCTATGCATACTCTCAAGGAACACCTTTTGAAAAACGTGCGTTATTCGATGTGGACTTTGAGATTCCATCTCACACGTACCAAGCGATTATTGGCCATACGGGGTCCGGTAAATCGACTATTCTTCAGCATTTTAATGCACTCCTAAAGCCAACATCAGGCAAGGTGCAAATAGGAGAGCGCACAGTGGAAGCTGGTAAAAAGGCAAAGAATTTAAAGGCAGTTCGTCAACGTGTAGGTATTGTTTTTCAATTTCCAGAGCATCAGCTGTTTGAAGAAACAGTATTAAAGGATATTATGTTCGGGCCTATGAATTTTGGTGTCTCACAGAAAGAAGCCGAGATACGTGCTAGAGAGCTTGTCCGATTAGTTGGATTGCCTGAAAATGTGCTCGACAAATCACCATTTGATCTATCGGGCGGACAAATGCGACGTGTAGCAATTGCGGGTGTATTGGCAATGGAGCCAGAGGTGATTGTTTTAGACGAACCAACAGCTGGGCTAGATCCTCGTGGACAAAAAGAAATTATGGATATGTTTTATGCATTACATCAGGAGCGTAGTTTAACGACGATTCTCGTTACGCATAGTATGGAGGATGCAGCTCGTTATGCTGACAATATCGTCATTATGCATGAGGGGAAAAATGTATTGACTGGAACACCACGTGAGATTTTTAAGGATGTTGAGACATTAAAGCAATTTCGTTTAGAGCCACCCCGTATTGTACGCTTCCAACAAAAGGTTGAAAAGATGATCAATACACCTCTAGCAAAGGTATGTTTAACAGAAGAGGAGCTAGCGATTGAAATGGCTCGATTATTGAGAGAGGAGCGTGCAGAGTCATGATGGAGAAGATGATTTTCGGGCGCTTCCTGCCAGGAGATTCTCCTGTTCATAAGCTTGACCCACGATCTAAACTCGTATTCGTTTTTGCATTTATCATTATTGTATTTTTAGCTAATAATACAATAACATATGCAATGCTATTAGCTTTTACGTTACTCATTGTTTTAGTGTCACGTATACGCTTGTACTTTTTAATAAATGGCTTGAAGCCTGTTCTCTTTTTAATGGCGTTTACTTTCTTGCTACATATCTTTATGACGAAGGAAGGCGACCTATTATTTCATTGGAAATTTATCTCCATCTACGAGGGCGGCGTTCGCCAAGGGATTTATATTTCAACGCGTTTCCTAGTTTTAGTGTTTATGACGTCTATTTTAACACTGACAACATCTCCGATTTCCATTACAGATGGGATTGAGGTGTTGCTAAATCCATTGAAAAAAATAAAAGTACCTGTTCATGAGCTAGCGCTAATGATGTCCATTTCACTGCGCTTTATTCCAACTTTGATGGATGAGACAGATAAGATTATGAAGGCGCAAATGGCGCGTGGTTCTGATCTATCTTCAGGACCGATAAAAGACCGCATTAAAGCGGTTGTTCCACTGTTAGTCCCACTCTTTGTAAGTGCCTTTAAACGTGCAGAGGACTTGGCGACTGCGATGGAGGTTCGAGGCTATCGTGGCGGTGAAGGACGTACGCGCTATCGTAAGCTGAAGTGGGATATAGGTGATACATTTGCGCTTGCCTTATTAGTAGCAATGGCTGTTTTATTATTTTTCTATAGAAGTTAAAGGAGTAGCTTTATGCGACGATTAAAAGCAATTATTAGTTATGATGGAACGCAATTTTCTGGTTATCAAGTGCAACCAGGAGAGCGTACAGTACAAGCAGAAGTTGAGCGTGTACTTGCTGTTATGCATAAAGGTAACAAGGTTAAAGTAACGGCAAGTGGTCGCACTGATGCAAGAGTACATGCAACTGGACAAACACTGCATTTTGATACGCCGCTTGCAATACCAGTAGAAAAATATATGAAGGCGTTAAATGTCCAGCTTCCAAGAGATATCCGTGTATTATCGATAGAGGAAGTAGCAGATGATTTTCATGCGCGTTATAGTGTAACAGGAAAACGCTATCGCTATATATGGTCTTGTGAGCCTGTACAAAGCCCGTTCCGTAGACATTACACAGTAGAGACTAATGGTGTGAAACCAGACGTGAAAGCGATGCAGGAGGCTGCAAGTGCTATTATCGGGACACATGACTTCTCATGCTTTTGCGCGGCGAATACTAGTGTGCAAAATAAAGTGCGAACAGTAAACGCACTTCAATTTGAGTGGCATGGTGAAGAGCTACATATGGTCATTGAAGGTAGTGGCTTCTTATACAATATGGTACGCATCATTGCCGGCACTTTATGGGAAGTCGGCATAGGGCGCAGAGAAGTAAAAAATGTTGAGACCGTTGTTGCATCGATGGATCGTGACCAGGCTGGCAAAACGGCGCCACCACAAGGTTTATACCTTGAAAAAGTGTACTATTAGGGCTATTTGTTTAAGAGAATACTGTATGTTTTATAGGAGCGGAAATTCGCTTTAAATGGAACAAAATATGAGGGGCAAAATGCCAATGCAAATGCCAAACGTTACCCTGTACAACTTCACCAGGTGTTTAATGAAATTGCTTGACTTTAAAAGCCATTCATTATATGATAACAGATGGTATTTTCATTACCACCACAAAATAAGCCCCGAAACTTATAGTGTAGACTAATGAAAAATAACGGTAATCGAATCGATTAGGAGGATATATACATGCGTACAACATTCATGGCTAAAGGTCACGAAGTAGACCGTAAATGGTTAGTAGTTGATGCAGAAGGCCAAACTCTTGGACGTTTAGCTTCTGAAGTAGCTGCAATCTTACGTGGTAAACATAAACCAACATTCACACCAAACGTTGACACAGGTGATCACGTAATCATCATCAACGCTGACAAAATCCATTTAACTGGTAACAAATTAGAGGGTAAACTTTACCGTCACCATACTCAATTTGCGGGTGGTTTAAAAACTCGTACTGCTGGTGAAATGTTAGAAAAGTACCCAACACGTATGATCGAATTAGCTATTAAAGGGATGCTTCCTAAAAACTCTTTAGGTCGTAAAATGTTCGGTAAACTTAACGTTTACACTGGAACTGAGCACCCACATGCTGCACAAAAACCAGAAGCTTATGAGCTTCGCGGATAATATAAATTAAGAGGAGGATATTACTTTGGCACAAGTTCAATACATCGGCACTGGTCGCCGTAAAAGCTCTGTAGCTCGTGTACGTTTAGTACCAGGTACAGGTAAAATTGTTATCAACAAACGTGAAATCGAAGAATACGTACCATTCGCTGCATTACGTGAAGTAATTAAACAACCATTAGTAGCTACTGAAACTACAGGAAGCTATGACATCCACGTAAACGTTAACGGTGGTGGATATACTGGTCAAGCTGGAGCTGTACGTCATGGTATCGCTCGTGCTCTACTTCAAGTAGACCCAGATTTCCGTGCTGCACTTAAATCAGCTGGATTACTTACTCGTGATTCACGCATGAAAGAACGTAAAAAACCAGGTCTACGCGGCGCTCGTCGTGCACCTCAGTTCTCAAAACGTTAATCAACCGATTATATACGTTTTCAAAACCCTTTCCCACTTTTGTGGGGAGGGTTTTTTTGTGTTTTTAATGAAGTTCACTTATTAAAAATATTGAAAATTCTTTGCAGTTTTTAGTAAAATTTTTAAAAAAGAATATTAGATGCGAAGGGTATTTAGAGATTTAAAATTACATAACAAAGGATGTGTAAGTTTCTTATGGATATGGAAAGGAAGCAAGACCTTGCTTTCAAGTTTATTCTCGCCTACTTTATTGTTTTCATTATCTTAAAAGAAATATTTACTTTTTCAAGGCTGGTTAATTATGCTGTACCCTTCATTGGATTCCTCATCGCAGCATTTTTACGTTATAAATTGATTGTAAAAAATCGGAATAAATCCTAAGAATTAAAGCTTACGTATGGTCACCTCTTTTTAATATCATTATTTATGAATCTCTGCATCTACTAACTAGAAAATAATAAGGAATATGCAAAGGATGTGTAAACATTCTAATGAATATGGAAAAGAAGCGAGACATTGCAGCAAAGTGTTTACTAGTAAGCTTTGTTATTTTTAATTTCTTAACTACTGAAATTTTTGCTACTTCAAAACAGTTTAGATTTACAGGCTACTTCATTGGTTTCCTTATTGCTATATTCTTACGTTATAAATTTAAAGATAAAAAATCGGAATAACTTTTATGTAATATAATCTTTGGAAAAATTTCTAAAAATATTGATAAATCATATATTTTTTTGTAAAATCTAAAAAAAAATGATTGATACTATATTTTTATAAAGTTAAAAATTATGATTACATAAAATTAGCTAGATTTTAAATCAATTGATAAATAGAAAAACTAAAAATAGTGGGTGGTGATTTTAAAACAATACTGTAACAAAAATTATTTACTAGACCCTCGTAGTGCATCTGGATTTGCTTAAAACACTGATTGAACAACCTCTTAATTTAAAAGAATCAAAAATATAAAAATCTAAGATTCGAGTCGCTTTATCCTTTAGATTTAAAACTTACGAACAATCCACTTTAGAGAAACATCAATCTTTCATTACCATACTAAGAAATTTCATTCGCTCTCTATGAACAAATCTACCATTAGCCTTGTTACAACATCTAAATATGGTCATGCTAATTTATAGATTTGAGATTTGAATTATGTGACTATTAACGGTTGAACTGATGTCCTTGAAACAAGTTTAACTTTTTTTATATGCAAAATATTGATTCTAAAATTAATAGAGGAAAGAGGTATTTAATAATATGCTTAAAAAGCAAGACGTCCTCTTTTTATTTTTAATGGTATTAATAATTTTAGGTTGTGAATATTTCAAAGAAAATGAAACTTCATTAGAGGATAAAAAAGTAAAAGTCGGCATTATTGATAGTGGTATTTTTGTCCAACATGAATTGTTTGAAAATTTGAATTTATGTAATTACGATATTTTAGAAAAAAAGGAAGTGGATAATCCAATTGATTTATTGGGGCATGGTACTGCGGTTACATCAGTTATAGTTAATAACTTGGAATTAGAAGAACAAAAGAATATTCAATTCTTTAATATTGTTTATTTAAATGAAAATGGGAAGGGGGAAATAGAATACTTTGTTGATGCGGTTGAATGGGCTATTACAAAAGAAATAGATGTTCTTAATTTAAGTATTGGTTTCCAAAGTTATCATTCAGAAATAGAAAGAGTAGTAAAGAAAGCTTTAGATTCTGGAATGATTATTATTAGTTCTGCAGGTAATAATTTAGGGTTTAATAGATCCTTATTGGCGTATGTCAGTAGGTAGTAAATCAATAGATATAAATGGTAACTTTGAAAGTAAAAAAGAAAAAACACATATTAAGTTAGACGAATCTTCACCTGCTACAATTATTAAACTAATAAAAAAATTCAAAAAATAGGAGATAATATGGAAAGAAACAAAATGATTGAAGAAATTGAAAAGCTTTTATTTAAACAAGCCGAGTTCGGGAGAGTATATAAATTTAATATTGATTATTTCGAAAAAACTGTGAGATTAGTAGTGCTGGGTGTTAGCGGAAGACAAATTGAAAAAACAATGATTTTATTTGAACAAGTGCTTTCACTATACATGTGTCAGTTTGACGAAGCAGAAGGGATTCGTTTAAATGAACTAGGATATGGAGATGATGTATTGTTATCAGAAATAGGCTATCATCCTAATGGATTCGGTAAAATTAAATTGGACAGAATAGATTTAAAATCAAATATAATAAAAGAAAATGTAGCTGATACAAACTTTTATTTTCAATTAAACGACAAAGATTATTTCTTTCTTGAAGCGAATCGCTTAGTAATCAATGATAAAGAATTTAATAATCTTTTAAAGTTTAAAAAGGATACTTGAGCTAAAAATATTTAAAATTGATTGTAGTGTGGAGATACTATGACGAGAGAAAAAATGATTGAAGAAATAGAGACACTTTTATTTACAGAAGCAGAGTTTGGAAGGCTTTTTGATGTTCAAATCGATTATTTAAAGGAAACTGTAAGATTAGATGTGCTTAGTACAAGCAGAAAACGCATTAAAAAGACCATTCTATTATTTGAACAAGTACTTTCTGTGTACGTGTGTAATTCTGAGGATGCAGAGGGCTTTCGTTTAAAAGAGCTGAATGATAAGGACGAAGCATTATTATCAGAAATCAGCTACCACCCATATGGATTTGGCAAAATTATAGTGGAGACTATAAATGCAAAATTAAAAGGTATTAAAGAAATTACTTCAAATACCAATTTTTATTTCCAAGTAAACAATAAAGATTATTTCTTTTTGGAAGCAAATCGTTTAGTCATCAATAATAAAGTGTTTAATAATTTGTTAGTACTTTAAAAAGAGGTTAAATTAGATGTAGGAAGTTTAAATTGATTTCAATAATTTAGTAAAAATAAGAGTAGGGATAGATTATGAAGCGGGAGAAAATAATTGAAGAAATAGAGTCACTTTTATTTACACAAGCTGAGTTCGGTATAGTTGTTGATATTAATATAGATTATTTTGAAGACAATGTGAAATTAATTGTGGTTAGTTTAGGTGAAAAGCTAATTGAAAAAACAGTTATATTATTTGAACAAGTACTTTCTTTGTACATGTGTAAGTCTGATGATGCAGAGGGATTTCGTTTAAATGAGCTTGGTTATGGGGATGATATATTGTTGTCAGAAATCAGCTACCACCCATATGGCTTCGGTAAAATTAAAGCTGAGAACATAAATGCCAACTTAAAAGATATCGAAATTACTTCAAATACCAATTTTTATTTCCAAGTAAACAATAAAGATTATTTCTTTTTGGAAGCCAATCGTTTAGTAATCAATAATAAAGTGTTTAATAATTTGTTAGTTCCTTAAAAACGTGAATTCTTTTAAGTGAAGGAGATATTATGGAACAAGAAAAAATAATGGAAGAAATTCAAATGCTTTTATCGGAAGAAGTAGAGTTCGGTGTCGTGATGAATGTAGATATAGGTTATTTTGGAGAAACCGTTAAATTAGTTGTCGCTAAAAAATACAAACAAGAAGTTTTGAAAAAGGTCGTATTCTTTGAACAAGTACTGTCTTTCTACATGTGTCAGCTCGAAAATATAGAGGGCATTCGTTTAAATGACTACGATTACGGAGATGAGCAATTGCTAACAGGGATTAGCTATCATCCAAATGGCGTTGACAAAATTACAATCGAAAGTTTAGATCCAGAATTAAAAGGTATAGAAGAAATTTCATCTACTACAAATTTTAGCTTCCACATTAACAATAAAGCCTGTTTCTTTATAGAAGCGAATCGTGTAGTTTTTGAAGGTAAGTTTTTTAAAGATTTAATCGCGCCAGAAAATGAACTGAAATGGGAAGATGAAAGTTGATTGACTAGAAGCTGTGCGTGGAGCGTACCGAAACATAAATCATACATTTTAAACTCTCAAGAAGCTTGGGAGTTTTTTTTGTTTACTTTCTAGCATAGTTCCATCACTAACTTCGTACACTATCTATAAAGGGTGGTGGATATGGGTGAAGCGCTGGCTTGCACTAGGAGTAATTATGCTGATGAGTATAGTGGTCGTGGCATATGAAACGAATGCTTCGGACCGCAACTTCTTCTTACCTGACCCACTAGGTGGCATAAAAATTGTCATCGATGCGGGACACGGTGGTCAGGATGGAGGTGCTTCAAAGGGCGAAGTAATTGAAAAGGAAATTACACTTGCAATTGCTCAGCATGTGGAGAAGCAATTAAAGAAGAAGGGCGCTACGGTCGTGATGACACGTACAAAGGATGGGGATGTTATTGAAGAACACGCGCCATCAGAAAAATTTGGTACATTGAGGGAACGAAAAAAGCAGGATATCTTTTTACGAAAGGATATTGTTGCAAAAGAACAACCAGATATTTTTATAACAATTCACGCTAATGCAATTCCTGAAACAAAGTGGCGTGGAGCGCAGGTGTTTTATCATAAAGAAGGACATGCTGATGGGGAATTGCTAGCGAAGAGCATTCAGCAATCTATTCGAACGAACTTACAAAATACGGATCGGGAAGCATTATCGATTAAACAAATCTACTTGTTGAAAAAGGCGGAAGTACCAGCTGCGTTAGTGGAGACTGGATTTATCAGTAATGATGAGGAACGTGCACTATTAGTCGATAAAAAATATCAAGAGAAAATGGCAACTGCTATCGTTGAAGGTATTGAAGACTACTTACTTGGGAAAATTGAATAGAGCAACAGCTGCTATGTAAATCAGAGCATTATGATATACTAACATTGACAGAAAATAAGGGGAGTGTTCGTCGTGATAACTGAACAACAAGTACGAGAAAAACTGGGACAACTACAAGATCCATTTTTACATAAAACCTTAGCAGAAACAGACGGTATTACGAATGTATCAATTAAAGAAGAAAAAAATCATGTGAGTGTAAAAATTGCTATTGCTAAAACAAATACACCCGAACAAATGCAGCTTCAAATGAAAATTGTGGATGTATTAAAAGAAGCGGGCGCTAACACTGTTGGTATTCGTTTTGAAGAGTTATCGGCAGAAAAACTGCAAAGCTTCCGTGGAACAGCAACAGAAGCAGAAGCTCAAGATATTTTATCACCACTAAGCACAGTGCAGGTAATTTCAATTGCATCTGGTAAAGGTGGCGTAGGGAAATCTACAGTATCTGTTAACTTAGCGGTTGCTTTAGCACGCCTTGGTAAAAAAGTAGGCTTAATTGATGCCGACATTTATGGATTCAGTGTGCCCGATATGATGGGTGTTACAGATATGCCGAAAGTAGTGGATAATCGTATTTACCCTGTTGACCGTTTTGGTGTAAAAGTGATTTCAATGGGATTCTTTGTTGAGAATAACGCACCAATCGTTTGGCGTGGGCCAATGCTTGGAAAGGTATTAGATCAATTTTTCCGTGATGTAGAATGGGGAGAACTAGATTACCTTCTATTAGATTTACCACCAGGAACAGGCGACGTTGCTTTAGATATTCATCAAATGTTACCTTCTTCAAAAGAAATTGTTGTGACAACGCCTCATCCAACAGCAGCATTCGTTGCAGCTCGTGCAGGTGCAATGGCTCTACAAACAGAACATGAGATTCTAGGCGTTATTGAAAATATGGCGTGGTTTGAGTCAAAATCAGGGGAACGTGAATTTGTATTTGGCCAAGGTGGCGGTGCAAAATTAACTGAAGAACTTCGTACAGAGCTACTTGGACAAATTCCACTAGGTCAGCCAGATTGGACTGATGAAGATTTCGCGCCTTCTGTGTATGCCGAAAATCATTCTACAGGACAAACTTATTTAGATATTGCTTCGAAAATCATTGAAAAATTAAATAAATAATCAAAAAGGATTTCCTCGGCTATTCGAGGAAATCCTTTTTGTTTTGTGAAGTTATTTGCTTTTGTCATCCTTATTTGCGCTGCCATCACTTTCACCGCTAGCTTCTTTTTTACTATCGCTTTCCGATGAAGTACTTTCACCGCTCTTTTTGATAAGCTCCAGCCATTTCGCTTGCATTAGTGGACTTTCAATCGTTTCCTTTACGACTTCCTCCATTTGCTTGCGAAGATTGGATGATTTTAAAATCGTCTCCATTTGCTTTTGCATATCAGGTTGACCAAAGAATGACTCCATATCCTTTTGGAATGTCGGATCTTTCATTAGTTCCTTCATAATATCCGATTGCTGTTTTTGCATACTTTTGGCTACAGTTTCTTTGAACTTTGGATCTTCAAATGTCTTTTTCCAAAAATCCTCAGCTTCTTTTGAAAGCAAAGTCTCTTCTGTCGCCTTTTTCACTTCATCATGTTCTAATATCAATAATTCACGAAAACTCGGTTCCTCTAGAAGCTGTCGTAACGCCTTTTTACCATCCTCTGTTTGTAGAGAGTCAATCATAATTTTTTTTATCTCATCATAAGACATGGTAGAGGTTTTATCTTGTTGAGAGCAGGCAGCAAGAAAAAGCGTCAAAATCAGTAATAAAGTCAATTTTCGCATTAAACATCAGTCCTTTCTATAGATAGACTCTTTCAATTATTGTTCACATTTATGATGACTTTATGTATAGCTTGCGAAGAGAAATAGCTTTTTTAACAATGCATTGTTAAAATGATTACAGATATATGAAGAAATTGGGGGACTTTGAGTTGTGACGATACGAAATTGGGCAAAGTTTTTCTTCTTTGCAATGCTCGTTGGTGGCGTAGTCAACGGAATTTTTAGTTTGTTTATTCGATGGAGCTTCTTTCAACCATATGTAGCAAATGGTCAATGGGGTGAATTTTTAGCAGGGATTTTATGGATGGTATTCCTAGGGTTTACGATGAGTGTTATCGCACAGGCAGGCTTTTTTGCTTATTTAACGCTCCATCAGGTAGGTGTTAACATCTTTAGAACACTGACATTATGGAATTGGGTACAGCTATTATTAATTGTTATTACCATTTTTGATATTGTGTTCTTCCGTTTTGTACCTGGTATAAAGGATGGACAAAGCTGGGTATTTTATTTAGGTTTGTTAATTGTATTAATTTTCGCTTCAATTGCTACAGCTGTACAAAAAGTTAAAATGACAGGAAAAAAACATGTTCTAGTGTCTGCATTATTTTTTATGATTGTTGTTACAACATTAGAGTGGACAATCGCATTAATGGGGCGCGATGAAAATATTAACGAATATGTTGCATTATTGTTATTCCCATTACTAGCTGTAAATGCATATCAATTATTAGTATTACCAAAATACAACGCAAAATCCGATGAAGATCGTAAAAAATTAGAAGAACGACGTAAAGCGCGACTTAATCAGGCAAAAAATGCATAGTTAACGTGGAAAATGAGTAGCCTCACATATAGATGAGGCTACTTTTATTATGGGGTTTTTTTTGATTGTACTGAGTAACCGAATATATTTTCTTCAATCGACATAAATTTATTTTGTTGCAATAATGTATTTAACTCTTTAAAAGTGACCTTAGTGTCTTGATGTAAAGGAAGAAATAAAAAATCTCCTTTTTGTAATTCGGGCGTTTTTTCTCCTTGCCAAATGAGTGAAGGAGAAAGAAGATTTATTTGTTTTTGAAATAAGCTTTTTTGTAAATCCTGAGAATACTGATGATTTCGTGTAGCAAACCAAAGTGGTGTTGTCTTTAAATATTTTTCATAAGTACCAACATCTTTTTGCAGCAATGCAATATCAATTGGTTCTTCTACTGAATCCTCGGGACCTAGTAATCCTGTGGGCAGTTTTCTTTCTTGTATTACTTTTAGATGCTCAGGTGATCGTTCAATCCATGCCGCATCTAAAAGAAGAAGCGGATAAGGTGCTTTTACATTTTTAAGCCAATCTAAAAGTTTATCATCAGAAAAGGAAATTTCGACAATAAGCGAAGTGCCATAATGCCCTTTTGTTACAACCGTCGGTGCATTAGCAATATTAAATACAGAAATCATCGTAGAATTTATTGGTTTAATAAAGATAAACAATATTACTATGACCACTAGTGATATCAACGTTTTACGAAGCATATTAAAAACCCCATTTCTATAAATTTAAACATAAAAATAAACTCCTTAAAAAAACTTATGATTTTATGTTGACTTTCATGATTAATCGATGTTATTATGTATAAGTCGCCAAGAGATGACGCGACAAACGAAACAAAATGAACCTTGAAAACTGAACAAGCAAAACGTAATCAATATAGTTTTTATTAACTAACATATGTTAGTGAACGAAACAAAATTTTGGACATCAAAATTGATGCCAGCAAAACAATTTGAGCTAATCAAATTTCTTTTATGGAGAGTTTGATCCTGGC
>NZ_JBIVOH010000008.1:0-230059 GCF_044754025.1 Lysinibacillus sp. NPDC093197
AGGTCACACCCGTTCCCATACCGAACACGGAAGTTAAGCTCTTTAGCGCCGATGGTAGTTGGGGGCTTCCCCCTGTGAGAGTAGGACGTCGCTAGACACAAATAGTAAGCCGAGGATTTAATCCTCGGCTTTTTTTATTTCTTAAACAGCAGGATTGCTAGTATTCCATGTTATTAATAGCGTAAGGGTTCCTAATGAGGATAATTTTGAATGGATTAGGTAATCGTTTTGAACCTACCGTGAGATAGATTGATAAAAGTTATAGAATTCATCAAGAGTATTAAAAATCTGTAGCACCAATATTTATCCTGTTTAACTGTCACGTAATTCTCTTTAATCTTGACATGGATGGGGACATGCTGATTTTTGCTTCGGGGTCTGGAACATAATTAATCTTGAAAGTTTATCATTGGAAAATGTTCATTAATAGAAACAACTAAATTATTTTCCTTATTCTTTCGTAATATCCTTGTCTTACGCATAAAAGGGAGAAAATGGTCGCAAAATGAACTTATTTTGCGATGTTTCGTTCCTTACTATAGGACACTGTTTGCATGAAACTGTTACACAATGGTAAAATGGAATTTGAGACTCGTATAGGAAGTGAAAAATATTCATGGCAAACCTATTAAATAAATTATTTGATTTCAATAAACGTGAGTTAAAAAAATTAGAAAAAATCGCTGACCAAGTTGAGGGATTAGCTTCTCAAATGGAACAGCTTTCAGATGAGCAACTACAAGCGAAGACAGAGGAATTTAAAAAACGTTATGCAGATGGCGAAAAATTAGATTCTATTCGTGCTGAAGCTTTTGCAGTTAGTCGTGAGGCGTCGAAACGTGTATTAGGAATGTATCCTTTCCGCGTGCAAATTATGGGTGCGGCTTCACTTGATGAAGGTAATATTTCAGAGATGAAAACCGGTGAAGGTAAAACGTTAACAGCTACGATGGCAGTATATTTAAATGCTATTACTGGTAAAGGCGTACACGTTGTAACGGTCAACGAATATTTGGCAAGTCGTGACGCTGCTGAGATGGGAGAGCTGTATAATTTCTTAGGCCTTTCAGTTGGTTTAAACTTAAACAGCCTGTCAAAAGAAGAGAAGCGCGCGGCTTATGATGCGGATATTACGTATAGTACAAACAATGAATTAGGGTTTGACTATTTACGTGACAATATGGTGCTTTATAAAGAAGAGCGTGTTCAACGTCCGCTTCACTACGCTGTAATCGATGAGGTTGACTCGATTTTAATTGATGAGGCACGTACACCATTAATTATTTCAGGTCAAGCTGGGAAATCTGCGCAGTTGTACAAGCAGTCTAATGCTTTTGTACGCATGTTAAGTGCTGATACAGATTACACATATGAAGAATCAACAAAAGGCGTTACATTAACGGATGCAGGTGTAGAAAAGGCCGAAAAAGCTTTCGGTATCGACAATTTGTTTGATTTAACACATGTACGTTTAAATCATGCCATTAACCAGTCGTTAAAGGCACATGTGAGTATGCATAATGATGTTGATTATGTTGTCCAAGAAGGCGAAATTGTTATCGTTGACGGCTTTACTGGTCGTTTAATGAAGGGACGCCGTTATTCTGATGGTCTCCATCAAGCAATTGAAGCTAAAGAGGGCGTTGAGATTCAAAACGAATCAATGACGATGGCAACAATTACGTTCCAAAACTATTTCCGTATGTACCAAAAGCTTGCGGGTATGACAGGTACAGCGAAAACAGAAGAAGAAGAGTTCCGTAATATTTACAACATGAGTGTTATTGCGATTCCAACGAATAAGCCAATTGCACGTGATGACCGCCCAGATTTAATTTTTGCTTCTATGGAAGGAAAATATAAAGCAGTAGCGGCTGATATTGCTGAGCGTCATAAGGCTGGTCAACCAGTACTTGTTGGTACAGTGGCGATTGAAACATCTGAAATTATTTCACAATTACTTGATAAACATAAAATTCCTCATAATGTACTGAATGCGAAAAACCATGAGCGTGAAGCAGAAATTATCGCGAATGCAGGTTCAAAAGGTGCAGTTACGATTGCAACAAATATGGCTGGTCGTGGTACCGATATTAAACCTGGTGAAGGTGTATTAGAAATTGGTGGTTTAGCGGTAATTGGTACGGAGCGTCATGAATCACGTCGTATCGATAATCAGCTACGTGGTCGTTCAGGACGTCAAGGGAATCCAGGGGTTACGCAATTCTACCTGTCACTTGAAGATGAATTAATGCGTCGATTTGGCTCTGACAATATGAAGTCTATGATGATGCGTCTTGGAATGGATGACTCTCAACCATTACAATCAAAAGTTGTATCAAGAGCGGTAGAATCAGCGCAAAAACGTGTTGAAGGGAATAACTTCGATGCACGTAAACGTTTATTACAATATGATGATGTTTTACGTCAGCAACGTGAGATTATTTACAAAGAGCGTTATGACGTTTTAGAAACGGAAAATATGCGTGAGCTTGTAGAGTCGATGATTCAGGAAACAATCGATAATATTGTCGGACTATACACACAAGATGACCAGCCGAAAGATTGGAACTTAAAAGCGATTGAGGACTTTGTCGCAGCTAACCTATTAGAAGAGGGCACATTAAAAGTGGCGGACTTCCAAGGTAAATCTGCCGAAGAAATTAATGCGACTATTTCCGATGCTGTACACCAACGCTATGATGAAAAAGAAGAAGAGCTTACACCAGAGCGTATGCGTGAGTTTGAGAAGGTTATTTTATTACGTTCAATTGATACGAAGTGGATTGATCATATTGACGCAATGGATCAATTACGACAAGGGATCCATTTACGTGCGTATGGTCAAAATGATCCTCTACGTGAATATCAACAAGAAGGTTTTGCGATGTTTGAGGATATGGTCGCTTCAATTCGTGAGGATGTAGCGAAATATGCGATGAAAGCAGAAATTCGCAGTAACTTAGAACGTGAAGAGGTTGCAAAAGGTCAGGCTGTGAATCCGAAAGAAGATGGTTCCCCTGCACCGAAAAAACAACCTGTTCGTAAAGCTGAAAATATTGGACGCAATGATTTATGTCCATGCGGTAGTGGAAAGAAATTTAAAAACTGTCACGGTGCAGGTCAATAAAATAGGGAAAAGATCAATTCAACGAGAAGTTGAGTTGGTCTTTTTTTGCTTAGAAAGAAACGGCTCTAAAATCTGAATTAATAGACAATAGATAATCGAAAGTATACAATAATTGTAACAATAGGTATTTAGTTCAATGAAAGTAATGAGTATAGCAGATTATTTAAATAAAAAGTAAGACACTTTCATATGAATTTACTTTCTTTGACAAAAGGGGAGGTGAATTTATGCGTTAGTCGGACTAAATTCTCGAGTAATGTAGTTTTAGCAGACGTGCTCGAGGAAGTACATAAGTATACCCATAAACATGTACATTCCTTTTTAATTCACATGATAAATATGATTTAAAGGAGGAGTAATCATTGCATTATAATTGTGAAGACATTATGAGTAGTGAAACAATGTTGTATATGCCTGAGTATGATGCCTTTGGAAATTTATGTACAAGAGTAATTGAAAGGGACTATCAATATATTTCAAAATTATCTCCTACGAGACTAATGGATTTTAATCTCCGCTATTTTGGTTCGAGCTTACGAGGAGCCTTTGATGGATCAAAGATGATTTTAGGTAAGCTCAATAAAAATCCCATAGTTGTCCATGAACGGTTTAATATTTTGTGGTTTCCAAGTAAGTCACCGTTACATCCAGAATGTATTTGGTTTGCTGTCCATCATATAGACGACTATATTGCTGTTAGTAAAAAGCAAACGAAGGTTGTGTTTATGAACGGTCAAGAAATTATTGTGGATGTTAGTCCGAAAGCTTTTGAATATCGTATTCAGAGGGCTTTTTTATTAAAATACAAGCTTGAAAAACGTACAAAACATTTACTAGTGCAGTTTGATCGAGTCAAAGTATTTCAACGAATGGCGATTCGTTCTAAGGTAGAGGATGAAACGAAAAAGGATGAATGCTAGGAAATAGTAACTATTCATCCATGAAAGTTATTTCTGTCCAGATGTAACGGAATATCCATTGAGTGCATTTAAGAATTTTATTTTCTTTAAAATACAATTAATAAATACAGAGGGGTGTAGGCTTTGATGATTTATTATGAAACGATTTGTATTTGCTGTAAAAGACAATTTAAGCTTTTAGAAGGGACTAGGAAATATCAGCTTTATAAAGTGAATCGGAATAGACGATTGACATGCGAGCATTGTGACCAAAAAATTCACGCCGAAGCTCGAAAAAGTTTACTCGGAAAACTTAATTAGGGAATAATATATTTTTGATCATAAAAGATAGTAGTATAAGCTAAGCGCTTTGGACTACTATTTTTTATGTCTCGTGGACAGGGCATATTGAAAAAAGTATGTTTTCCGCTTTAAAAACGCTATAATAGAATAATACGGATTTTACATGTAATATCCATTAAATATGTTCGGAGGATTTAGCAATGATTGAATTAGCAGATGTGCGTAACGCGTTAGATACTACAGCCAAAAAATTGGCGGACTTCAGGAGGTCTCTTTGACTTAGAAAACAAAGAGGCACGTATTCAAGAATTAGATGAAATGATGCTAGAGCCAGGCTTCTGGGACGATCAGCAAGGAGCACAGGTAGTCATTAATGAAGGTAATGGCTTGAAGGCAATTGTTAATGAATATAAAGAGCTAGTAGATACACATGAAAACTTAGATATGACATTAGAGTTATTACGTGAAGAGCCTGATGAAGAATTACAGGAGGAGCTAGGCAATGAGCTAGCAGAGTTCCAACAAAAAATGGGCGATTTTGAATTGCAATTACTATTAAGTGGTCCATATGATCAGAACAATGCCATTTTAGAGCTTCATCCTGGTGCTGGTGGTACAGAGTCTCAAGACTGGGGTTCTATGTTACTTCGTATGTATACGCGTTGGGCTGAAAAACGTGGATTTAAAGTAGAAACAGTCGATTATCTTCCAGGTGATGAAGCGGGTATTAAATCCGTAACTTTATCTATTAAAGGACATAATGCTTACGGTTATTTACAGGCTGAAAAGGGTGTACACCGTTTAGTACGTATTTCACCGTTCGACTCTTCTGGTCGTCGTCATACATCATTCGTTTCATGTGATGTTATGCCTGAATTCGATGACAATATTGAAGTAGACATTCGTACAGAGGATTTAAAAATTGATACGTACCGTGCAACAGGCGCTGGTGGTCAGCATATTAATACAACGGATTCAGCTGTTCGTATTACACATATTCCAACTGGTACTGTCGTTCAATGTCAGGCAGAGCGTTCACAAATTAAAAACCGTGAAAAAGCAATGACGATGTTAAAAGGGAAATTATATCAATTAGAAATTGATAAGCAGCAAGCACAACTTGATGAAATTCGCGGTGAGCAAAAGGAAATTGGCTGGGGCTCTCAAATACGCTCTTACGTATTCCATCCATACTCTATGGTTAAGGATCACCGTACAAGTGAAGAAACAGGGAATGTAGGCGCAGTAATGGACGGAGATTTAGATCCATTTATCAATGCATATTTACGTTCTAAAATTGGATAATCAATGAAGACCTCAGAGGCGTTACGCTTCTGAGGTTTTCTCATTTAAAGTGCCAGTCACTCAAACAATTCTGAATTTTTATGACACTGCTAGTAGGTTAACCAAGTAAAAACCCACGTAGACTCCTGCGGGAACGCACAGAGCGTAAGACGTAACAAACGGCGCCACAGCGAGGGTTACGGCTTACGTGTGTGCCCGCGGAAAGCGAAGGGGAATTTACGCTTTAGAATTACAATGCATAGAATGGCACAGGAACTCCAGCTATGCAATATCCTACTAGGCACTGCTAGTAGAACATTAATATATATATTTCCTAAGTAAAAATCCACGTAGACTCCTGCGGGAACGCACAGAACGTAAGACGCAAAAAACCGCGCGTTAGCGAGGGTTGCGGCTTACGTGTGCCCGCGGAAAGCGAAGGGGAATTTACGCTTTAGAATTACAATGCATAGAATGGCACAGGAACTCCAGCTATGCAATATCCTCCTAGGCACTGCTAGTAGAACATTAATATATATTTCCTAAGTAAAAACCCACGTAGACTCCTGCGGGAACGCACAGAGCGTAAGACGTAACAAATGGCGCCACAGCGACGGTTGTGGCTTACGTATGTACCCGCGGAAAGCGAAGGGGAATTTACGCTTTAGAATTACAATGCATAGAAAGGCACAGGAACTCCAGCTATGCAATATCCTCCTAGGCACTGCTAGTAGAACATTAATATATATATTTCCTAAGTAAAAACCCACGTAGACTCCTGCGGTTACGGCTTACGTGTGTGCCCGCGGAAAGCGAAGTGGGTTTTTACGCTTTAGGAAGAGTCACATGAATAGAGCATTTTTTGTGACAGCTCCTACTAACCCTAACAAGTAGATATTTTATTAATACTCAAGTGACCCTTCTCCTTAAAATGGTGGATGGTACGGAGCATCGTGGCTAAGTTGTTTACGCTCACCCATATAATGTTTATAAAGCATTGAAGCATTAACAAATTGTTTACTAATCGAAGCATATTTAATAGGCAGCTCAATTTCCATATCATTTTTCAATGTAATAATACATCCTTCACTACTCGGCGAAATATTGGAAATAGCATGGAGTCCAATCCAAATATTGTGTATAGAGTTTGGCGAATAGGTCGGTAAAAAAATGCAAGGAAAGCCATAATCATATGCGACGACTATAGGGAGCTTATGCTGATTACCAAAAAAACGTTTTGCAGAATGTTTTGCAGCTTCATAAGTCGTGCCTAATGAGATGCAAGATTTGCGTAAAACATGCAAAGGTTTGCGTGTCACAATAAGCTCATTATGCTTGTCAATAACTCGAGTGAAAATTTTAGATTCATGCTGAATCGGTTCCAATAAATAAGTATTAAAAGACATTAAATAACCATTCACATAATTTGATGACATATGTAAAAGCCTCCTTTTAATAGTGATTATTTGTAGTGTAAATGACAAAAATGCATTCTGAAAATATAGATATAAACCGAAATTATATAGATAATTGATGCTTTTCCCTAAGGAATTTGCTCGAAATTCCGCTATAATTCTAATAAATAATAGATGATTTTTATTTGTTTAGCGTTGCATTTTAATCTAAATTTTCTTATAATTTAGAAAAGGATCGAGGTGAGATCGTTGGATAAATATTATTCGTACACAGATTTTCTAAAAGCCGTAGGTCAGTCAAAAAAAGTTGATGAGGCAGAGAAATTATTGAACGAGATTTATTTAGATTTATTTTTAAATCATATCCAGCGTATGCATCGTGAAGAAAAGCTAATGGTTCTGATAGATAGAACACTCGATGAACGAGATAAAAAAGCTTTTCACTTATACGCAACTGAACTAGAGGCTTTACACAAAGTAGCAAGTGAATAATATGATAAGACCGCTCTCCAATTACAGGAGAGCGGATTTTTTTGTTTATCTACAAATAGATGTTATCAGCACTATTATGTTTAATGAAAAATTGTAAAATCTTTTATTTTTCTAGAATTCTATGATTAAAGAAAGGGTATATATCTAATCATAGGTATAAAGGATAGAAGTTTGTTGTTTCTGAAAGAGTGTCACATCTAAGAGAAAATTCAAATGCTACATCAACATACACGTACCGAAATTGAAAATGAGAAAAATAACAAACATTCGTTCGTTAAATGTTCGATATTTTAATACTGCTATGCTAAAATAAATGTACAAATTGGAAGGAAAGGACGGGGACATGCGTGCAAACATTTGATTTACAGGCGCCTTATCAGCCTAATGGTGATCAGCCACAGGCGATTGCAGAATTAGTGGAGGGTGTACGTGAAGGGAAACGACATCAAACATTACTTGGTGCAACGGGGACGGGCAAAACTTTTACGATTTCCAATGTCATTCAGCAAGTAAAAAAACCAACACTGATTATGGCCCACAATAAAACACTTGCGGGTCAATTATATAGTGAGTTCAAAGAGTTCTTCCCAAATAATGCAGTTGAATACTTTGTAAGTTATTATGACTACTTTCAACCGGAAGCGTATGTTCCGCAAACAGATACGTATATCGAAAAAGATTCAAGCATTAATGATGAGATTGATAAACTCCGTCACTCAGCCACTTCTTCACTTTTCGAACGTGATGATGTCATTATTATTGCGTCCGTGTCCTGTATATATGGTTTAGGTTCTCCGGAAGAATATCGAGAATTAGTTGTATCAATTCGCACAGGGATGGAAATTGAGCGCAATCAATTACTTCGAAAATTAGTCGACGTGCAATATGAACGCAATGATATTAGTTTTACACGTGGGACGTTCCGTGTACGAGGAGACGTTGTGGAAATTTTCCCAGCATCTCGTGATGAACATTGCGTCCGTATTGAATTTTTCGGAGATGAGATTGACCGAATTCGAGAGGTAGATGCTTTAACTGGAGAAATATTGGCAGATCGAGACCATGTAGCAATTTTCCCAGCATCCCACTTCGTTACACGTGAAGAAAAAATGCTTAAAGCAATTGACAATATTGAACAAGAATTAGAACAACGCCTTGAGCTATTGAGAGCAGAAGATAAGCTATTGGAGGCACAGCGCTTAGAGCAGCGTACACGCTATGATTTGGAAATGATGCGTGAAATGGGCTTTTGCTCAGGTATTGAAAACTATTCACGCCATTTAACATTACGTGAAGCTGGGGCAACACCATATACGTTACTTGATTACTTCCCAGAGGACTTTCTACTCGTCGTCGACGAAAGCCATGTGACATTACCTCAAGTAAGAGGTATGTATAATGGGGACCAAGCGCGCAAAGGGGTACTAGTTGAGCATGGTTTCCGTTTACCTTCTGCACTAGACAATCGTCCATTGCGTTTTGAGGAATTTGAACGACATATTCATCAAGCAATTTATGTATCAGCAACGCCTGGTCCATATGAAATTGAACATACTCCAGAAATGGTAGAACAAATTATACGTCCAACAGGATTACTAGATCCGTTAATTGAAGTTCGTCCAATTGAAGGGCAAATTGATAATTTAATTGATGAAATTCATGATCGTATTGCGCGAAATGAGCGTGTACTCGTAACAACATTGACGAAAAAAATGTCAGAAGATTTATCTGCATATTTGAAGGAAATGGGCTTAAAAGTGGAATACTTACATTCAGAGATTAAGACATTAGAACGTATTGAGATTATTCGCGAACTTCGTAAAGGTACATATGATGTACTTATCGGCATTAACTTATTGCGTGAAGGCTTGGATATTCCTGAAGTATCACTAGTAGCGATTTTAGATGCAGATAAGGAAGGCTTTTTACGTTCGGAGCGTTCTCTTATTCAAACAATTGGCCGTGCGGCACGTAATGCAAATGGGCATGTCATTATGTACGCGGATAATATGACAGATTCTATGAAAAAGGCAATTGAGGAAACAAAACGCCGCCGTACAATTCAAATGGCTTACAACGAGGAACATGGCATTACACCGAAAACGATTGTCAAAAAGATTCCGGATGTTATTCGTGCGACACAGGTGGCAGAGGAAGAGGAGTCTTATGTAACAAAGGCAACGAAAGGCAAAAAATTGACGAAAGCAGAAAGAGAGAAATTACTTGCTACTCTTGAAGTTGAGATGAAGGAAGCGGCAAAAGCACTTGACTTCGAACGTGCAGCTGAGCTTCGCGATACAATATTTGAATTGAAAGCAGAAGGGTGATTGGCTTGTGAAAAATACAGAAATTGTCGTGCAAGGCGCACGAGCACATAATTTAAAAAATATAAATGTCACAATTCCACGTGATCAATTAGTCGTGTTAACAGGTTTATCTGGGTCTGGGAAATCGTCATTAGCGTTTGATACGATTTACGCTGAAGGACAACGTCGCTATGTCGAATCATTATCGGCATATGCGCGCCAATTTCTTGGCCAAATGGATAAACCGGATGTAGATGCAATAGAGGGGCTATCGCCTGCTATTTCAATCGACCAAAAAACGACGAGCCGAAATCCACGCTCAACAGTCGGAACAGTCACGGAAATCTATGATTATTTGCGTTTACTATTTGCCCGTATCGGCAAGCCCATTTGTCCAAATCACGGTATTGAGATTACGTCTCAAACGATTGAGCAAATGGTCGATCGTCTGCTCGTCTATCCAGAGCGTACGAAAATGCAATTACTTGCACCAATGATTTCAGGGCGTAAAGGGACACATGTAAAATTACTTGAGGATTTGAAAAAGCAAGGCTTTGTCCGTGTACGAATTGATGGAGAATTACGCGATTTAGACGATGCTATTGATCTTGATAAAAATAAAAAACATTCGATAGAAGTTGTTGTCGATCGTGTAGTTGTAAAAGAAGGAATTGCAGCTCGTCTTAGTGATTCGTTAGAAACAGCCCTTCGATTAGCAGAGGGACGTGTGCTTGTCGATGTAATGGAGCATGAAGAATTATTATTTAGCGAACATCATGCCTGCCCATTATGTGGATTTTCAATTGGAGAGTTAGAGCCTAGGATGTTTTCTTTTAACAGTCCATTTGGGGCGTGCACAAGCTGTGACGGTTTAGGAACGACACAAGAGGTTGATCTTGAGCTTATCGTGCCAGATTGGGATCGTTCATTATTAGAGCACGCTATTGCACCATGGGAGCCTACTAGCTCTCAATATTATCCACAGCTATTAAAGGCTGTATGCGACCATTACGATATTCCAATGGATGTACCTGTCAAAGATTTACCTAAAGAAAAGATGGATAAGGTTTTATTTGGCTCAGGTAAAGATAAAATTCACTTCCATTATGAAAATGAATTTGGCAATGTGCGAGATCAGATGATTGAATTCGAAGGTGTCGTTCGTAATGTAGAGCGTCGTTTTAAGGAAACAACTTCCGATTATGTACGAGAACAAATGGAGAAATATATGGCTCAGCAAGCTTGCCCATCATGTAAAGGCTACCGACTAAAGCCCGAAACATTAGCTGTGAAAATTGCAGATCAGCATATTGGACAAGTAACAGAGTATTCGATTCAGGATGCAGATACGTTTTTCAAAGAACTAGATTTATCTGAAAAGGATATGCAAATCGCAAAACTCGTATTGCGTGAAATAGAAGAACGTCTCGGCTTCTTAGTCAATGTTGGATTAGATTATTTAACATTAAATCGTGCTGCGGGAACACTTTCAGGCGGGGAGGCTCAGCGTATCCGTCTGGCAACACAAATTGGCTCTCGTTTAACAGGAGTGCTCTATATTTTGGATGAGCCATCTATCGGCCTACATCAGCGAGATAATGACCGTCTCATTAGTACGCTACAAAATATGCGTGATATCGGAAATACGTTAATTGTAGTAGAGCATGATGAAGATACAATGCTAGCAGCGGATTATCTTATTGATGTTGGACCAGGTGCAGGAGTACATGGTGGACAAATTGTTGCAGCAGGTACACCACAGGAAGTAATGGATAATCCTAAGTCATTAACAGGACAATATTTAAGCGGCAAGAAATTCATACCGCTACCAATTGAGCGTCGTAAACCAGATGGTCGTAAACTATCTATTTTAGGTGCAAAAGAAAATAACCTACAAAACGTCAAAGTAGACGTACCATTAGGTCTATTTGTAGCGGTGACAGGTGTTTCTGGCTCAGGTAAATCAACTCTCATCAATGAGATTTTATATAAATCTTTAGCGCAAAAGCTCAACCGTTCAAAGGTGAAGCCAGGTGCACATAAAGAAGTAACAGGATTGGATGAGTTAGAAAAAGTTATTGATATTGATCAATCACCAATCGGCAGAACGCCACGCTCAAATCCGGCAACATATACAGGAGTATTTGATGATATTCGCGATGTTTTTGCAACAACAAATGAGGCAAAAGTACGCGGCTATAAAAAAGGGCGGTTTAGCTTTAATGTTAAAGGTGGTCGTTGTGAAGCTTGTCGTGGCGACGGTATTATTAAAATTGAAATGCATTTCCTGCCAGATGTTTATGTGCCGTGTGAAGTTTGTCATGGTAAACGTTATAATCGCGAAACACTTGAAGTGAAATATAAAGATAAAAGTATTGCGGATATTTTAGATATGACAATTGAAAATGCTGTGGTGTTCTTTGAAAACATTCCTAAAATTCAACGTAAATTACAAACGATTGTTGATGTAGGGTTAGGTTATATGAAATTAGGACAACCTGCGACTACCCTATCAGGTGGTGAGGCACAGCGTGTTAAATTGGCTTCTGAATTACATCGCCGCTCAACAGGTAAGTCATTTTACATTTTAGATGAGCCGACAACTGGCTTACATGCAGATGATATTGCACGCTTACTCATTGTGTTGCAACGCCTTGTTGAAAATGGTGACTCAGTACTTGTCATTGAGCATAATTTGGATGTTATTAAAACAGCGGATTACATTATTGACTTGGGGCCAGAGGGTGGCGACAAAGGTGGTACAATTGTTGCTACAGGTACGCCAGAAGAAGTAGTGGAAGTAAAGGGCTCTTATACAGGTAAATATTTAAAACCGATATTAACACGTGATAGAATGCGTATGGAAGCTGCTTTGGTAGAAGCATCTAAATAATTTATTATAAAGTAGTTTATTGTAAAAATCTGCTCTTTTCCGAGGGTAAGACTTAAGACCCCGCATGCTCGTTAGCTTTTGTGGCATCATGCATAAGGCTTTTTCTCCCTCAGGAAATCTTGCAGATTTTTTATTTTCTCATATCAAAAATGCACCTAATAGCGACAATGCAGTAATTCATCATCTGTGATAGTAAATACTTTTTCATTTTTTCAGTGAAACTTTTCACATAGGGATACGTATAAATAGATATAACAATCTGTGGGAGGCTATATGATTATGCAAAATGAACGTCAACGAATTTTAGAACTTGTGGAAAAAGGTACAATTTCAGCGCAAGAGGCGATTACATTATTAGAAGCATTAGAGCAACCTAGCAAGTCCACTCAAAGTAGTAACGATGTGTCGAATATGGGTCAGCAATCCTCAACAGAGAAAGAATCTATCTTTAAAGATCCAGAGTTTAAAGAAGAACAAAAGAAAAAAGATGCAGACTTCACTAAAAATTTCCAAGAGGAAATGCATGATTTTCGTAAAGATTTATCGCAAATCGGTTCAATCTTTATGGATATGATGAATACAGCAGTTAAAAAAGTAAAAGAATTTGATGTTTCTTCGCCATTTGGAGATAAATTTGAATTTACACATACAGAAGAACTAGCGGCAGAGAATGTAGAAAATGTCATTGTTGAATTACCGAACGGCAATTTTTCATTAGAGATGTGTGAAGGTGATAACTTCCAAGTCATTTGTAAAGTAAAGGCACCGCTACTTAATGATAACGAGGAAGAAACACGTAATCATTTCTTGGAACAATTTGTTGTGAAGAACGAGGAAGGCTCACTTAGAATTTTAAGTCAGCTTAAGCTTGTGCAGGTGAATGTTCAATTACTTGTGCCAAAGGAAAAGTTAGATAAATTGTCAGTCCGTTTAATGAACGGTAGTGTTGCCTTGCAAGATATCGAGCTAGATCAATTAAAACTTAAAACACTTAATGGTGCGATTAAGGGCTCTAAGCTAGTATTTACGAAGGCAGAAGTGGATTCATCGAATGGCTCGATCGAACTAACTGATGTACGTGGTAAAGATTTAGAAGCTGAAACATTGAATGGTCGTGTTTATTTAGATGGGGCTTTAGATGAAGTAGAAGCAAAATCTATAAATGGACATGTTGTTGTGACAACATGCTCTAGTAATTCATCAAAAATTAAAGCACATACAGTTGCTGGAGCTGTAGAAATATATGTACCACGAACAATGTCTTTAAGCGGAAAAATTGTCACAAACTTCGGCAAAGTGGATGTAGGTATTCAAGATACGTCGAAAATTGAAACACAGGATCAATTCTTAACTAAAGTAGTTCGTTTTGATAAAGAAGTGGAAAATGCGAATCGCTTATTTATCGAAGGCGAGTCGAAAACAGGAGCAGTTTTAATTCGTTATACAACTACTGACGAGCAACAAATGTAAAAATATAGAGCATTCAGGCTAGGCTATATAGCTTGAATGCTTTTTTATATTCAATATTTACTAATAAGAAACAGGAATCACTATAACCTTCCATCGATTCCTGTTTTTATTTGTTGTCATTTGGTGGTTTTTAAAAAAATATTCCAAAAAACATTAAATAAATAGAATATAATGCCAACGAATGAAATAAAACTGTAATAAAAAAACATAGATTGAGTGATATAATAGAAAAAGAATACATCTTACATATAAGAGGTTTAGGTGGTTTAAAAAACATGATAGAAATGAAAAATGTGACAAAGAAGTATCCGAATGGTGTAGTTGCGACAAATGGCATTTCGGTTAATATAAAACAAGGTGAATTTGTCTATGTTGTTGGTCCAAGTGGTGCAGGTAAATCGACATTTATCAAGTTAATGTACCGTGAGGAAAAAGCAACTTCAGGTGAAATTACTGTTAATGGTATTAATTTAGGTGATTTAAAAAATAAAAAAGTACCTTTCTTGCGCCGTCAACTCGGTGTAGTTTTCCAAGATTTCAAATTACTTCCAAGATTAAATGTCTATGAAAACGTAGCATTTGCGTTAGAGGTAATTGAAGAGGAACCAGTTGAAATCCGACGTAGAGTTATGGAAGTTTTAGATCTTGTTGGATTAAAGCATAAGGCAAGAATGTTCCCGAACGAACTTTCTGGTGGAGAACAGCAACGTGTTTCTATTGCTCGTTCTATTGTGAACGTACCAAAAGTAGTAATTGCAGATGAACCAACAGGGAATCTAGACCCTGAGACATCTTGGGAGATTATGAATTTGTTTGAAGAAATTAATGCACGGGGAACGACAATTGTAATGGCAACCCACAACCGCGAAATTGTGAATACCATTCGTCGTCGAGTTATAGCGATTGAAGGCGGTATGATTGTCCGTGATGAGCACGGAGGTGACTACGGCTATGAAATTTAATACGGTAAAACGACACTTTCGAGAGAGTATAAAATCACTTGGTCGTAATAGCTGGATGACAATTGCTTCTGTCAGCGCGGTTACAGTGACTTTGATATTAGTAGGTGTATTCTCGCTAATTATGATGAACTTAAATAAAGTAGCATCAGATTTAGAGAACGATGTTGAAATAAAAGTGTTAATCGATGAAACAGCAGATGAAGCTGCTGAAAAAGCATTGCTAGCAAAAATAGAAAAATTGCCTGATGTTGCGGAATTTACTTATTCCACAAAGGAAGACGAATTAACAAAGTTAGTGAAAGATTTTGGGGATGACTTTAAGCTTTTTGAGCAAAGTAACCCGTTACGAAATGTTATTTATGTAAAGGCAACAGATCCACAGCAAACTGCCACGGTTGCAAAGACAATTAATAAGTATGAATATACATACGATGTGAAGTACGGTGAAGGTAAGGTAGAAAAACTTTTCAACTTCTTAAATATTAGTCGTAATGTAGGTCTTGTGCTGATTTTAGGGTTATTATTCACAGCTATTTTCTTAATTTCTAATACGATTCGTATTACGATAATCGCACGACGTGATGAAATCGAAATTATGAAACTAGTAGGTGCAACAAATTCGTTTGTGCGTATTCCATTTCTTTTAGAAGGTATGTGGCTGGGGATATTAGGTTCTATCGTCCCGATTGCGGTTATCGCAACACTTTATCACAATGTATATAGAATTATTGCACCTCGTTTACAAGGTGAGCTCGTTCAGCTTCTTAGCTTCTCACCACTTGTTTATCAAGTAAGTGGTCTACTATTGCTTATTGGTGTGCTTATTGGTATTTGGGGAAGCTTCATGTCTGTACGTAAATTTTTAAAAGTTTAACTTGTTTCAGCAAAAGTTCTTATTTATAAAAGCGGGGGATACACGGGATTCTTTGTGGATTCTACCCCCGTCTGAATCAAGTTAAAGTCCACGGTTAATGTCACAGATTTTATAAGGAGCCTATTGATCAGGCTCGAAAAAAACTTGACGCAATAATGCCGAGGCGTAATTTATATTTAGTCAGAGATGTAGCGCAATAAAAAAGCCGTTTATGACGGCGTACATAGTCAGAAAAATGGAATTAAATAGACGAAGGGAGTTCAATAAATGAAAAGTAAGGCAAAAAACACAATTAAAGCATTTGCAGCAACAACGGCACTACTTCTTATTATCCAAACTCCAACAGCGTATGCAACTAGTTTAACGGATTTAAAAGAAGAGAAAAAACAAGTAGAAACAAAGAAAAATCAATTAAATTCTTCTATTAGCAATAAAGAAAATGCAATTAGTGCAAATGAAGAAAAGCAACAAAAATTACTAGATCAAATTCAAGCGTTAAACGCTGAAATCGAAACTACAAATAGTAGTATTAAAAATGTATTGGCAGAAATTCAATCTACAAATGCAGAGATAAAAGAATTAGAAGGTACAATTGAAGAGCTTCTTCGCAAAATTGAAGAGCGTGATTTATTATTACAAGATCGTGCACGTGCAATTCAAGCTGGGGGCTCAGTTAGCTATTTAGATGTGCTACTAGGTTCTAATAGCTTCGTAGATTTCATCGACCGCTTCTCCGCTGTAAATGCATTACTTGAAGCGGATCGTCAAATTATTCGCGATCAAAAACAGGACAAGCAAACATTAGAAGAGCAAAAGCAAGTACTAGAAAGTAAACGTCAAAAGCTTGAAGAGCAGAAAGCAAAGCTAGAGCGTCTAAAAGCATCATTAGATGGACAGAAAAAAGAGAAAAACACTTTAGTTGAACAGTTAGAAAAAGAACAAGCAAAACTAAAGTCAGAAAAAGTATTACTTGAAAAAGAATATTCAGAGGCGCTTGAAATTAGTGCTGAATTACAGCAGCAAATTATTTCAGAGCAAAACCGATTAGCGGAAGTAGCTCGTCAACAAGAGGCAAAACGTAAAGCAGCAGCCGCTGCTGCAGCTGCAGCAGGGAACTCAGGCTCTGGCGGCTCTACAGTGAATGCTCCAGCTTCGGATGGAACATGGATTAAACCAACAAATGGTCGTTTAACATCACCATATGGCTGGCGTAATCTTGGTGCTGGTCCTGAATTCCATTATGGAGTTGACCTTGCCAATAAAACAGGTACGCCAATTTGGGCAGCGGCTGACGGTGTCGTATCTTACGCCGCACCACTTAGCTCTTACGGAAATGTGGTTATTTTAACACACTCTATTGATGGAAAAATATATACAACAGTTTATGCACATTTAAGTGCATTTAATGTTAGTGTCGGTGACGAAGTAAGCCAAGGACAGCAAATTGCAGCAATGGGTAGTACAGGTCGCTCAACAGGACCACACTTACACTTTGAAGTGCACATCGGCTCTTGGCAAGGACAAGCAGTTGGTAGTGTGAATCCACTAAAATATATTCCATTGTAAATATTTTATGAAGAGAGTCGTCTCATTGTGAGACGGCTCTTTTTTGCGTGTTAGTGACAAAATAAAAAGGAGATTTTTCCTGTTATAACGTGCATTCGAAAGAAATGTTTATTACTATATACGATGTGGGGTATTTTCAAGTGAAATGCTCCAAAAATGACTATTCTATGAAAACTTGAGAATAATTTTTGAACACAGTGTGAAATGGAAGTTTTCATAAAAGTATGTATGCTATGCTAAAATTATCTATATCGGTGGAGGATTTGTTAAGGTGATTAATACTGAGTGGTTTTCAATTCGTGCATTAACTTTACCAGCAACGGCGGTCGCATTATTAGCAGCATTTATCATTGTATGGCTTGTCTTACGAATACAATTCCCGAAAATATGGTCAGGGGTATACGGTGATACAATCTTTACTTTTATACTTGTTTGGAAATTTAGCGTCGTTATTACGGACTTTCAATCTGTCCTTTCACAACCATTAACGCTTCTTTACTTTAATGGCGGAACTGTCGGTGTCTTATTAGGAACAGTTGCCTTAATATTTCAATTGTGGTGGAAGCGACAACAACTACAATTCGATTCTGAAGGCGTAACTGCAAGTGGCTGGGCAATCATTTTAACGCAATCCATTTATCAATGGTTCATGGTATTATTGAATGACAATTCGCTCCAAAGTGAACTCATCACTTTGGTAGTGCTAAGCATACTAACGATTATCATATTATGGAAAGTAACAGAAACAACTCTAGCGTTATTAGTGTATACAGCTGTGTATGTAATCGTTGCTGTTTTTCAGCCTAATGGCTTTTGGCAACCGGCTGTTGGAGTAAGCTTCCTATTACTTATGTTAGGTATAGGAATTCAACGAATGGGAGGAAAAGAATGAAAAAAAATATTGGGTTACTTATGGTTGTGTTGTTAATAGCTGCGATGATTGGTACATATGTTAAACAGCAAATTGATAAAGAGCGCGAAATTGAAACGGCCTCACTTGGTAAAGAAGTAGAGGAACGGACAATTGGGTTGAAAAAAGGAGACACACCGCCTGATTTCACGTTAACTAATTTAGATGGTGAAAAAGTGACGTTAAGTAAGTTACGCGGAAAAAAAGTAGTATTAAATTTTTGGGCAACATGGTGTCCACCGTGTAAAGCTGAAATGCCACATATGCAAAATTATTACGATCAATATGCAAAAGAGGATAATGTTGAAATTTTAGCAGTCAATTTAACGTCAGCCGAGCGAGACGTAACAGCTGATGCGAAAATTGATTCAGTCATGACATTTAGAGATGGTTTTGAACTTACATTCCCGATTTTACTTGATCCAGAAAATGCTGCTGGTTCAGATTATCAGGTCATTACAATTCCAACAACGTATTTCATTGATTCAACTGGGGCTATTCAGCAAGCGATAGAAGGCCCAATGAACATCGAAATGTTAAAAAACACTGTTGAAGCATTAGATTAAAACTAAACTACAACCCACTGTGCCCGTAAAATGCACAGTGGGTTTTTTTAGTGGGGTTTTTTAGTGCCAGGCACCCAAACTATTCTGAATTTTTATAGTACTGCTAGTAGATTATTTTATATATCCAAGTAAAAATCCACGTAGACTCCTGCGGGAACGCAGTGGGTTTTAGTGCCAGGCACCCGAACAATTCTGAATACTTAAAGCGCTACTAGTAGATTATTTTATATATCCAAGTAAAAATCCACGTAGACTCCTGCGGGAATGCAGTGGGGTTTAGTGCCAGGCACCCAAACAATTTTGTATAGCCCGTGAGCTTATTTAGAATTCCAAAACATTATTTTGTATGTTTGAAAATAAAAATTCATACAGTAAAGAGACAGAGGAGGGAAGGTTTGCGCAAAATTACGGCAGGAGTCGGGGTACTTGTCAGCAGTTTATTGATAGGTAGTGGATTTTACTTTGACTTGTTTGATTTTGATGGAGGAGAGAAAAAAGTGCAAGTCGCAGAAGTTGATTCGATTAACGAAGCTTTGCAACTAATCGAAAAGAAATCTGTATATAGCACTAAAAAAGAAGAATTAGTAGAAGGTGCTTTACGTGGTATGGCAGATGCAATTAAGGACCCGTATAGTACCTATTACACGAAGGAAGAGGCTGAGCAACATCGACAAATGCTAGCAGAAGAAAGAGTTGGCATCGGTATTGAATTGACAGAAAACAATGGGAAGTTTATTGTTGTATCGCCTGTTCGTTCGTCACCAGCAGAAAAGGCTGGAATGCGCTCTCTCGATGAAATTGTACAAGTTGATGGCGTAAAAGTAGATGGGAAAACAATGAGTGAACTAATGCATTTAATTCAAGGTGACAAAGGGACAAAGATTACCATTGTTGTTTATCGTCCAAGTGAGGATAAGCATATTAAAATGACGATGGAACGTGCTGCAATCTCCAATAAAACCGTAACGAGTGAGGTAGTGAAGGTTGAGGATACTTCGATAGGATATATAGAAATCTCGTTATTTGGTGAGAAGACAGCAAATGAGTGGGTTGCAGAAACAAGTAAGCTACTACGCAAAGATGTAGAAGGGCTCGTTGTTGACGTTCGTGATAATCCTGGAGGCTATTTACATAGCGTCGCAGCGCTACTAAGTACAATTTTAGAAAATGGTAAAGTATTTGCCTATATGCAAAATGCAGAGGGGGCTATGGAACCATTAAAAACTGAATCGAAAGGCTTTGATGAAAAATATTTAGCTACGATGAATAAAATTCCGATTGTCATTATTCAAAATGGTGGTAGTGCATCAGCTAGTGAAGTACTCAGTGGAGCATTAAAAGGCTGGAATCGTGCTTCCCTTGTCGGCGTTAAAAGTTTTGGTAAGGGCACAGTGCAGGAATCATGGTCTCTTGCAAATGGGGGAGAACTAAAGCTATCGACAAATAAATGGCTTACGCCAAAACGTGAATGGATCCATGGGAAGGGCATTGAAGCTAGTTTAGTTATTGAACAAAACGAGTTATTTGCGTTCCAATTGCATCCATTAACAGGGCAATTCAAAATAGGCAATATGAGCGAGGAAATCGCGTATACCCAAAAAGCATTGCAAAAGCTTGGTTATCAAATTGACCGATTAGATGGGTATTTAGATGAGACAACTCAAGAGGCAGTAAAACTTTATCGTAAGCAGAAGGAATTACCGCCAGCAGATAATGATGTATATGTAGATTCTACATTCTTCAATAGTTTAAATGGAACGTTAAAGGCTTATAAAGAAGATCGTCAAAATGACTTGCAATTCCAAATGGCAACAAGCTTCCTGTTGCACAATATTGAGCAATAGATATTATAAATCTAGTAAAAATGATGGGAAATAACAAGCTTTCTACCAGTTACTACTACGCAAGACAGTGGTCGTTTGATACAATGAATGCATAGTATTCATGACAGAAACGGCGGGTGTTCGTATGGTTAGTAACATATTAATAGAAATTGTAACAGCGATTGGCCGCTTTTTACTTAATCCAGTAGTTTATATGGCGATAGTGGTTGCTATCTTATTAGGGTATAGACGTGTAAAGCAAGAGCGAAGATTTTTTAACAGACGTATTATTTGGGGTTGGACAGAGCTGATAGGACAATGGAAGCGTGGATGGCCTTATGCATTAGTCATTTCACTAATAAGTCTAGGTTTCGGGCTCACTGTACCCAAACCTTTTTTACTAATTTTAATGGCTATATCTTTACTAGGTCTCTTGTTATTTTTCATCAATGTATTGTCACCAATTTACACAATGGCAATCGCGACTCTTACATTGTGGGCAATGTACCAGTATAACTGGTCGTTCTCCTGGTGGAAGCTTTCGTTGGAAGGCGTCGATTTATTAGCAGGGGCTATTGTTACAATTACGATCATAACAGGGCTATGTGTAATAGTAGAAGGCATGTTTATTCGCCGTACTGCTAAACAAGTTATCACACCTGCTATCGAAAATACAAAACGTGGCATGCAGGCTATCGTCTATCGAACAAGGAATGTCTGGGTGTTACCTATTTTCTTTATTATTCCAGGTAATATCATCCCATCATCACTGCCATATTGGCCGCAGTTTACATTGGGAGATAATCACTTTGCATTCGTATTATTCCCTGTAGTTATCGGTTTTTCAAAGCTGTTAAGGAAAGAATTACCCGTTGTGCAGTTGCCGAAAATAGGGCGCTCAGTCTTATTGTTAGGACAGCTGATTTTAATAGGTGGACTTGCATCATTTTTGGCACCGATTATTGGTTATATAACATTAGCGGTAGGGGCATTAATTCGGATCATAATATCAATTTATTATGCTTTGCAAGATAAAACGGAATCGTATGCGGTTGCCCCAAGTACAAAGGGAGCTATTATTGCTGCGGTGCTTCCTGATTCGCCAGCAGAAAAAATGGGCTTACTTGCAGGGGAATGTATTCGTAAAGTAAACGGACACACGATTACTACAGAAGTTGAATTATATGAAGCTTTACAATCAAATGCTGCACATTGTCGTTTAGAGGTGCTAGACCGTAATAACGAAATACGCCTTACGCAGCATGTAATTTACAGCAATGACCATTATCGAATTGGGTTATTGTTGGCGGAGCCGAGGGAACTATGATAGATCTATATGGGAAAATGATGCTAGCATTATTTTTCCCAGCATTACTCGTGTTATTGTTTACACGTATTACGTATAACCGTTATGTGGCGTTAGGTTTAGCTATAGCACTTATTGCCGCTTCAGTATATGCAGGTTATACTTCCCCACCTATTATTTTTGTCGTAGATGCTTTTTCGTTAACTGTTGGTTTTTGGTTGGCGAGCAAAATGCAAAAAAAATAAGGAGGGCTGTCATTAAAGACTTCCTAACTCCTTTAGTAATAAATAAAAATCCGCGTCGCATTTGCGGGCACTGTGTAAGACGAACTCATCCATATTGGGGTGATTCGTCTTACACCTCGTGCTACTTTCGCAAGCGACTAAGCGGATTTTTTTATAGTGAAAAAGCAAACGTTAAATATTTTTACATAATGAATCTTACAGCAGCCATTATTATAACGCCTGCCACAACTGTAATCGATAAGCTTTTTGTGATTAGTGCAATGATAAGTGTAGGCACAAAAGTTAAAAAGACAGGCCAATCCAGTGTAACGAAACTTTTGCTTTCAGTATCCAATAAATTTTCGATAACAAGGGCACTAAGAATACAAACTGGAATAAAACTTAGCCATTTTAAAACTACATCTGGCAGTTTCACACTGCGCACAAACATAAACGGTATAATACGGGGTAACCATGTAACCAATGCACAACCGATAATAAGCCATACCATAGAAGCTGTTGTCGTCATTTATCTGTCACCACCCCAATCGTAGCTACAATAACAGTTGCAAGTAGCACAGCTAAATGCGAAGGAACGAGATAAGATAAGCCATACATAATGACCACCATATAGCCAATTAACATAAGGTAATGCATGATTTTATTTTTTCCAACGCTACTAAGCTGTAGCACTAGTAAAGCAACAAACATGGCGATTAATGCAAAGTCTAAGCCCCACTTTTCGGGATTTGCCACCCATTGTCCTAAAAAAGCACCTGCGACGCAAGATAAAATCCAAAATGCGTACGCTGTGATATTCAGTCCATCCATCCATTTGCCATGTAATTTACCATTTTGCATTTGTTTGGTTACGGCTACACCAAATGTTTCGTCTGTTAATAATGTCCCGAATCCGACATTTCGTAGCATAGAATAGCGCGTAAAATGAGGTGCCAATGTTAAACTCATTAATAAATGACGTAGATTTACGACAAAAATGGTTACAATGATAGCAGAGGCAGGACTACTCGTTAGCAAAAGTGCGCAAAAAATAAACTGCGCAGAACCCGCGTAAACGAGAATTGTTAGTAATGCAATTTCAACTACAGATAGTCCAGAAGCGGAACCTACAACACCGAATGCCAGTCCTATACTAATATAACCGAGTAAAGTAGGTACACAATCTTTTACTCCTTGTAGGAAGCTATCGTCTGTAGAGGTTGTTGATTCATTATGAAGATCTGTTGTGCTTGTCATAAATAGGTCATCCTTTCGAAAAAATTTCCATGTATACTTATAATGGAATAGTTTGAACATTCACATATGTTTATTAAAGTATACATATGTCCGATAAAATAAACAATAGGAAATGGTGAGTCAAGATGGAACAAATGAGTCGAAATTTAGCATTCCAATTAAAAAAAATACGACAGCAGCGTAGTTTAAGCTTAGATGATGTGGCAAAAGCAACAGGCGTAAGTAAAGCACAGCTAGCGCAAATTGAAAAAGGTGAAGCGAATCCAACGGTTTCAACAATTTGGAAAATAGCTGCAGGACTTCGAATATCATTTTCATCCCTTTTACAGCCACCGATAGCCCATTTTATGAAGTTTAGCAGTAAAAATGCGCCACATGTCGATGAAGACGATGGGCGTTACCGAGTTTACTCAATTATTCCTTATGATCCTGAACGTGGCTGGGAATTTTATAAGGTAGAAATGGAACCAGGGGCGAGAAGTAGGAGTGAAGCCCATACAGAAGGGGTAGAAGAAACTGTGACTGTTATTCATGGACAAGCTATTATTTCTGCTGGCGTAATGCATGAAACTTTAACTGAAGGAGAAACCTTGGTATTTTCTGGGCATCAAGCACACGAATATCAAAACGCTTCAGAAGAACTTACAATTTTACATGTAATTTTGCAATATAAGTAGAGGTGGCAATAGTGAATGAATGGTTTACTGTAGAAAATATCGAGCATGTTGCGGCACAATACCGAACACTAGGCCCAGTAATAGGTGTGGTACTACCTTTCTTAGAGGCTTTTTTTCCTTTTTTACCGCTAGTTGTGTTCGTTGTCGCAAATGCGAGTGCATTTGGATTATGGATTGGATTTTTATTATCTTGGTTAGGTTCAGTAGCTGGCTCATATGCAGTTTTTTTGCTTGTTCGACATTTCGGAAAGCACCCGAAGCTGCGTTTTGTAACGCGAGGGAAAAAGGTACAAAAGCTTATCAAATGGGTTGATATGAACGGAATTAGCCCGTTGTTTGTATTACTGTGCTTTCCATTTACTCCTTCAGTCATTGTCAATATAGTTGCGGGACTTTCTCATATTCATAAAAAATATTATTTAACGGTGCTATTAGCAGGAAAATTCGTAATGATTTTAGGGATGAGTGTTCTTGGCTATGATTTAAAATCGCTATTAACTAGTCCGATACGACTGATTATTGCTGGTGTAGCCATTGTCTTGTTATGGTGGATTGGCAAGCTAATCGAGAAGCGATTGAACGCTCGAGTGGAAAGAGATTTGAAACGTGTGCGAAAAATGACGAAAAATGAATAATCTTCTAGGCTGAATCTGCACATGCAGTCCCTTGTATCATGTAAAATGGTAGGAGGGTCTTTTTTATTTCATTTAGCAGTAGCTTTAATATTGGAGAATTATAGTGAAACAATTACAATAAATTTTTTATCATAGATTTGATTTTTTACGAATAGGGGGAAGAGTGAATGACATTACGAATTGTATCAGGACGTGCAGGTACCGGAAAATCAGCGTTTATTCATAGAGAAATAGTCGAGCAATTATCAACAGATCCATTAGGTCACCCTATTTTTATCATTGTCCCTGACCAAATGTCTTATTCAACTGAATATGAACTGACAAATAGACATGGCTTACACGGGCTAATACGTGCACAAGTGATGACATTTAAACGTTTGGCTTGGCTTGTATTACAAGAAACAGGTGGTATCGCTCGCCAAGAAGTAAATGGCTATGGCTATCGGATGCTTATTCGAAAATTACTAGAGGAGCAAAAAAGTGATTTCTCTCTATTTCGACAAGCTGCTGGTAAAAGGGGCTTTACAGAGGAAATCGAATCGTTATTACGTGAATTTAGCCGTTATAGTGTAAACAGTTCGGTATTAGCGGAAGTGACAGCTTCTTTAAAGGCTATTGATGCACCGAATACATTGCAGGCTAAAACAAATGATTTACAAATCGTTTTGCAAGCATTAGAAGCACGACTTGGCACGACTTATGTCGATAGTGAGGGATACTATCCGATCTTAACCGAGCAGTTAAAATTTTCAGAGACGATGAAACAGGCGACAATTTATATAGATGGCTTTACTGCCTTTACTGTAAGAGAGCTAGAGCTTGTTAAAGAACTGCTAAAGGTGTCAAAGCAAGTAACCGTAGTGCTGCCGTTTGACCATATAGAAGAAGTGTATGATGAGCAAGCGCTCTTTAATGAAGCGGCAATTACAAATCAGCGTTTGCATGATATAGCACAGGAAAATGGCATTGAGGTAGATGCACCGTTGCATTTTATCAAAACACATCGATTCCAGTCAGAAGATTTACGTCATGTAGAAGCAACATTTGAAAATATGGTGCCAAAAACGAAAAAATCAACAGGCGATGTGAAGGTCTTTGAAGCGTCGAATCGACGGGCTGAGATTCACGCCATTGCCCGGGAAATAACGAAGCTGACAAGGCAGGAGGGCTATCGTTATCAAGATATAGTGTTACTTTATAGACAAGCAGATGTATATGATCCGCTTATTTCAACAATTTTCCAACAATACGACATTCCTATTTTTGTGAACTCGAAAAAAACGATGCTCCATCATCCATTAATTGAGTTTAGTCGTTCTGCATTGGAGGTTATTACTTCTAATTGGAAATATGAACCGCTTTTTAGAAGTGTGAAAACAGATTTGTTTTTCCCTTTGCATGCTGAGCAAAGTGTTTGGCGGGAGCGTGCAGATCGCTTAGAAAATTACTGTTTAGCACAAGGAATATACGGAGAACGTTGGTTTGAAGATGCTCGTTGGTTTTACAAAAAATATCGAGGTCTTGAATTCCATTCCCGTGTTCAAACGGATGAAGAGCGCGCGATGCAGACAGAAATTGAGGCAATTCGTGATGTAATCCGTCCACCATTAAAAGTATTACAGGACAAGCTTATGCAAGCGACAACTGGTAGAGATGTAGCAACTGCGTTATATGAACTTGTAGAAGAAGTTCAAGTATATGACAAGCTTCAAATCATGAAAGATCGTGAAATTGATAGAGGAGAAGCATTAGCTGCAAGTGAGCATGATCAAGCGTGGAAAGAATGGGTTGCAGTACTCGATCAGTTTGTTTACATGTTTGGTGAGCAAGAAATGTCAGTGGAAGAAGCGGCAAAAATTTTAGATGAAGGATTCGATACATTAGAATTTTCCCGTATTCCACCTACTTTAGATGAAGTGATGGTGGCAACAGTCGATTTAGCTCGTTTATCGCATATTAAAGTTGCCTTTGTTCTTGGAATGAACGATGGCGTTTATCCTACTCGAATGGATTATGAAGGATTGCTGTCTGATACGGAACGTGAATGGTTTATGCACATTGGCTATGAATTAGCCCCAACATCCAAAAATAGGTTACTGCAGGAAAACTTCTTACTATATCGTGCAATTACAACACCTTCAGATAAGCTTTATATGACCTATTCGACGGCAGATGAAGAGGGGAAAGCGTTATTATCCTCGTTATATATTAAGAAGATTATCGGAAACGATAAAACGGCAGGGCTTTTAAGCGGGGTAAATGTCGAGCGTGTAGTAATAGATCCAATTGAATTGATTGATGATAATGTATTGCCGTATTTACGACATCCTCGTACAGCATTAGCCCATTTAACGCTACAGTTACGGCAAGCAGAGCATAGTCGTGAGCTTGCACCAGAATGGGTAGCTTTACAAAAATATTATGAGCAAGATCCATATTGGGCATTAATTTTACATCGACTAATGCATCCAATTACGCATAAAAATGAGGCAGAACCACTGGAAGGCTACATTACACAAGAGTTATATGGTCGTAAGCTAACATCAAGTGTGTCAAGGATTGAAAAATACTTCCGCTGTCCGTTTTCACATTTCACAACGTATGGGCTGCGTTTGGAAGAACGAGCAGAATATCGTTTAGAAACATTTGCTATGGGTGATTTATTCCATGAGGCATTGAAATGGATTACAGAAGAGACGCATCGTTTACAACTATCTTGGATTCGTTTAACAAAGCAGCAAATTCAACAGCTTGCACGACAGGCTGTAGAGCAAATTGTGCCCGTATTCTCACATCAAATTTTGCTATCTAGTGCACGCTACCGTTATATTCAGCGCAAGCTTATACGTATTGTAGAGCGCACAATGATGGCACTAACACAACACGCGAATGTTTCGCATTTTAAACCAATTGCCATCGAAGCATCATTTGGACCAGGGCAACACGAACAGCTTCCTCCATTGGAAATTGATTTACATGGTGGCAAAAAAATGTTTATGCGAGGTCGTATTGACCGTGTGGATAGTGCATCTATAGATGATCGATCCTATTTACGGATAGTCGATTATAAATCGTCTGCCCGTGATTTAGATTTGAACGAAGTATATCATGGGCTATCGTTGCAGGTGTTAACTTATTTAGATGTAGCGATGGAAAATGCATCCTATTGGCTACCTGGTGATGCAGAGCCTGCTGGTGTGCTTTATGTCCACGTCCATAATCCAATGCTAAAACTTGATAAAGACTTAAGTGATAGTGAAATTGAAGAAGATCGATTAAAGCAATATAAGATGAAGGGTCTTTTAACAGAAAATCCAGAAGCTATTTTATCGATGGACGAGCAACTTGAGGAAGCAAGTGGACACTCACAAATCATACCTGTCTATATGAAAAAGGATGGTACACCGTCCGAATCACAATCGCGTATTGTGCCTGTTAATGATATGAAAAACTTGCAGCATTTTGTGCGCCGTAAGCATCAAGAAGCTGGGAATGGTATTTTAGCAGGGGATACAGCCATTAGCCCTTATAAACTAAAATCAAAAACAGCCTGTGATTATTGTCAATTTGCATCAGTGTGCCAATTTGACCCATCCGATGGTAAACAAAGCTATCGTCAGCTACCGCAAGTAAAGCCGGTAGAGGTTGTCGAAAAAATTCGGGAGGAGATGAACTAACATGGTGCAGCAAATACCCTTGAAGCCAGCAAATGTCACTTGGACAGATGATCAGTGGAAAGCGATTTATGCAAGTGGGCAAGATACCCTTGTTTCAGCAGCAGCTGGTTCTGGTAAAACAGCAGTGCTCATTAATCGCATGATTGAGAAGGTTGTAGCAACAGAAAACCCAATTAATGTTGATGAATTACTTGTTGTAACGTTTACCAATGCTTCGGCAGCTGAAATGCGCCATCGTATGGCAGAGGCACTTGAGAAGGCGATAGCAGAAAATCCGACGTCTAGCCATTTGCGACGTCAGTTGAGTCTTGTCAACAAAGCACAAATTTCAACATTGCATTCTTTCTGTTTAGCCATTGTGAAGCAGTATGCTTATATGCTCGATATTGACCCAGGTTTCAGGATAGCGAATGAAGCTGAGATTGCGTTGCTTAGAGATGATATTTTAGCTGATGTGCTAGAATCAGCCTACGATACGGAGGATGAAGCACAAATCAACGCCATTTATCGACTAGTGGATAGCTTTACATCAGATCGTGATGATCAGGCGATTGAAACATTAATGAGTAAGCTTTATGATACTTCTCGCGTTCATGCTGAACCGAAAAAATGGTTACGAAGCTTACCAGAAACATATAAGTTAGCGGATAATGTGACAATTGATGATTTAGAGTTATCGAAATATGTAAAATTGACTGTTAAGCATAGTCTGGAGGAAGCATTCGTATTAATTTCTGAAATGCGTGCCATTACGCTCCAGCCAGATGGTCCTGCTCCATATGCTGAAACGGCAGAAATCGATTTTGCTATGATTCAAGAAGGCATTCGGATTAGTCAAGAAGGAACGTGGCAACAGCTATTTGATTATTTTTTAACTGTGAAGTGGTCGACACTTAAGCGTGTTTCAAAGGATGCTTTAGTCGATGTAGAGCTTCAGGAGCTGGCAAAGAAAAAGCGTGAGTCTGCTAAAAAAATAATGAATAAGCTGAAAGAAACCTATTTTGTCCGTACACCTGCCCGTCTGCTTGAAGAAATACGACTAATGGCACCAACGATTGCAACATTGGTTGAATTGACGACTATTTTTTACGAGCATTTCCGTTTGGCAAAATTAGAGCGGGGAATTATCGACTTTTCAGACTTAGAGCATTATGCACTGCAAATTTTAACGGAAGAGATAGATGGTAAATTACAGCCATCACCTGTTGCGCTAGATTTGAAAAAACGTTTTAAAGAAGTGCTTGTGGATGAATATCAAGATACGAATATGCTACAAGAAACGATTTTACAATTGGTCAAGCTAGGTGAAGAGCAAGATGGCAACCTTTTTATGGTTGGTGACGTAAAACAAAGTATATATCGCTTCCGTTTAGCAGAGCCAAAGCTCTTTATGCGAAAGTATGGTGAATTTTCAGAAGATCCCGAAGCAACTGGCATGCGCATTGATTTGAATGCTAATTTCAGAAGTCGTAGCGAGGTTTTAGACGCTACAAATTTTGTATTTGCGCAAATTATGGGCGAACGGGTTGGTGAAATACACTATGATGACAATGCTTCATTGAAGCCAGCAGCACCATATGACGATAAAGAGGTACCTGTTGAACTTGTCGTTTTACATCCACTCGAGGAAGAGGCATTGGATGAAGAACAGGATGAGAGTATTAGTGAGACTTCAGAGCTTGAGGAACTAAAAAAATCACAGTATGAAGCACGATTTATTATTGATCGAATTCGCCAAATGATGGAAGATGGTACAACGGTATACGATACGAAAACAGCAACAGAGCGTCCATTAAAATACAGTGACATCGTTATATTAATGCGTTCAATGACGTGGTCAACCGATTTAGTGGAAGAATTTAAACTAGCTGGTATTCCCCTTTATGCAGAGTCATCTAAAGGTTATTTTGATGCACTTGAAGTGATGATTATGCTCAATACACTAAAGGTTGTAGATAATCCGTATCAAGACATTCCACTTGCCTCTGTATTGCGAGCACCTTTTGTAGGCTTAACGGAAAATGAGTTAGCCAAAATTCGTTTAGCGGATACAAAAACACCGTTCTACGATGCATTAAGGCAGTTTATTCGAAGTGAAGGACATGGTGTACAATCCGAAACATTTGAGAAGCTTCAACGTTTTATGCTGGCATTTGAAAACTGGCGAGATTTAGCACGTCGAGGATCTTTGTCAGATTTAATTTGGAAAATCTACTTAGATACGCATTATTATGAAATGGTTGGGGCAATGCCAAATGGTAAACAACGACAGGCGAATCTACGCGTTTTACATGATCGAGCATTAATGTATGAAAAAACGTCGTTTCGAGGCTTATTCCGCTTCCTGCGCTTTATAGACCGGATGCGAACACGTGGCGATGATTTAGGAACGGCAAAGTCCATTGGTGAAAAAGATGATGTAGTAAGACTTGTGACCATCCACTCTTCCAAAGGGTTAGAGTACCCAGTTGTTTTTGTTGCAGGAATGGGACGTCCTTTCAATAAAATGGATTTTCACAATCCATATTTATTCGACCAGGATTATGGGCTTGCGGTCAAGGCGATTGATCCAGAAAATCGCATAACCTATACTTCTTTACCGTTTCTTGCGATGAAGGAGAAAAAAGAGCTTGAAATGAGAGCCGAAGAAATGCGTGTATTATACGTAGCGATGACACGCGCCAAGGAACGACTTATTTTAGTAGGCTCAGTAAAAAGCTGGGGTAAAACCCGTGATGCTTGGCAGGACGCTCAAAACTTGGCTGTGGATGCACCGTTGCAAGATTATTTACGTGCACGTGCAAATAGTTACTTTGATTGGGTTGGACCTGCTGTTGCAAGACATGCTGATTTTGCATCAATTGCAAGTTCTCCATATAAGGCTAGACAAGATGCATCGCATTGGTGGATCCGTGCAATTCCAACCTATCATTTTATGTATGACACGCAAGCACTCGATAGCGACGTACAGCAGATGCTAGAAGCACCAGAGGATGCCGAGTTGCTTGCAGAAATTACTGCTCGCTTCCAAGCGCAGTATGCATATCAAAAATCGACACAAAAACGCTCGAAAACATCGGTTAGTGAAATTAAGCGTGTAGAAAGTTTACAACGTCAAGAAGAGCCAGAATACTATTTTACTGCACCTAAAAAAGACAAGGCTTCTATTGCACCAAGACCAACCTTTTTACAGGACAAGCAGCTAACAGGCGCAGAAATGGGAACGGCCATCCATACGGCTATGCAGCATGTACCACAGTGTGGCTTTTCAACAGTGCAAGAGGTTGAGCAATTTGTAGCGGAGTTAGTGGCAAAACAGTTGCTAACAGAGGCAGAAAGCAAAATTGTTCCATGTGAGAAAATTTTCCGTTTCTTTACAACTGATATTGGACAACGCTTCAAAAATGCAAAGCAAATTCGCAGAGAAATGCCATTTACCATTAGTCGTGTCGATGAAGACGGTGACGCGCAAATCGTACAGGGGATTGTGGATTGCTTGTTTGAGGATGTTTATGGCAACTGGATATTACTTGATTATAAAACAGACCGCATCAGTTCCCAATTTGCGGAGGAGCCAGCGTTATCGAAGGAACTTATTGGCCGTTATGGTGTACAACTACGTGTTTATAGTGAGGCGATTGAATCGATTTTACACATACAAGTGAATGAAAAAGTGTTGTACTTGTTTGACATTGAGCAGGCACTTTATGCGTAGGGAAACCTTCGCCTGTGAAATTAGGTAGTATTCCTTTCAGAAGCGTTAAAAGGCAAGCTGCAACCTTCTGCATGGAAAGTGAGCGTTGATATGGCTTACCTACATGCAGAAGGGGCAAATTGCAATGTACGTGATAAGAAAGAAGAGGAGGCTATTTTGTGAATTTAAAACCGACGATGTTGCAGGAGCGTATTGCAACATTAGATATTTTACGTGGAATGAGCTTACTAGGTATTTTGCTTGTTAATATGTATGCTTTTTATTTACCAATGCCACATATTGATTTAGGATCATGGTTTACAACACCGTCAGATATTGTTTGGCAGCAAAATTTAGATATCTATGTGCAAAGCAGCTTTTATCCGTTATTTTCTATGTTATTTGGCTATGGGTTAGCGATGCAATGGCAAAAAGCCCAAAGTCGTGAACAAAACTTTTATGGAATAGGTCTTCGAAGACTTACTGTATTATTTATGTTTGGTTTGGTGCATGCGGTCCTTATTTGGTGGGGAGATATTTTAATGATGTATGCATTTTGTGGTATTTTTTTACTGTTACTTCTACGTTTACAGCCAATCTGGCTTTTATTAACCGGCATTATAATTAATGGATGTATGCATCTTTTTATGTTGTTTGTCGTAGGTTATATTAGCTTTAATACGAAGGTAGATACGTATTTAAATATTACGGATGTGGAAAAAGCAATTACTGCTTATGGTACAGGTAGTTGGGTGGATGCCTTTTTACAACGCTTATCAGATCTATCTGTTCAGGCAGGTATAGGAATGTGGATTGCGTCATTGTTTATGGTATTACCATTTATGCTAATCGGTGCTGCTGCTTCTAAATGGCATTTAGTTGAGCGAGCGAAAGAGCTGAAATGGCTGTGGCTGGCATTAACAATCGCAGGGCTCACAGTAGGTATTTTTTTGAAAAGTACCCCAATCATCTATACTCGTACGTATTTACTAGATTATATAAAGGTCTATATGGGTGGTCCAATATTATCAATCGGCTATATAGGATTCATTGTATTACTATGTCTACTGCCAGTTGTCCCAAAATTACTTAGTCCCTTTGCAAAAATTGGACGCATGTCGTTAACGATGTACATACTTCAATCCATTATCGGAACATGTATATTTTATCAATTTGGATTAGGTTGGTATGGAAAAGTTAGTGTTTCTACTGGAGTGTTAATTGCTATCGGTATTATTGTGGCGCAAATGATCTTGGCAGAAATTTGGCTAACGAAGTGGAAGCAAGGTCCGTTAGAGGCTTTATGGCGTAAATTAACATATAAGGCGAAGACTGAGCCAAGCTAAAAAATTGCTCGTAATATACTTAATTGATAGAGAATTAGCAACATTAAAAATTGTTATCGTAAAAGTAAGGTAATTTATATCATATTGTTGTATCATGTAGAAAAAAGAAGGAGCTCTTAAAATCATGAAAATTTTATCATTTAAATTAGGTGGACATGTAAGCTTTGGACCAAAAGTAAAAAAAGAAGAAGCGGTATGGGATGTACTCGCTATTCAAAACGAACTTCAAGTTCTCCCTTCTTTTTCAAGTTCAATTGTCGATGGTATTGCATTAGGCTTCGATTTTGTTGAACAGATTCGTAAATTAGTAGAGGCAGCAGAAAAATCAGATCGTGCTAATAGCTTCAAGCGTGAATTTACAGCGATTGAATGGTTATCACCAATTCCACGTACGCCAAAAAACATTATGTGTATCGGTAAAAACTATGATGAGCATGCAAAGGAAATGGGTGCAGAAGCAGCACCAATCGATTTAATGGTATTTACGAAGTCTCCAACAGCGATTGCTGCGGATGGCCAAACATTATCTATTCATGCTGATCTTTCTTCAAAAATGGATTATGAAGGTGAACTTGCAGTTGTCATTGGTAAACGTGGGAAAAACATTCCGAAAAACTTAGCCTTTGATTATGTATTTGGCTACACAATTGCGAATGATATTACAGCGCGTGACCTGCAAGATAAACATAAGCAATTTTTCTTAGGAAAAAGTCTTGAAGGTACTTGCCCGTTAGGACCATACCTTGTGACAAAAGATGAAATTCCAAATCCACAAGAGTTAACAGTTGTAACAAAAGTGAATGATGAAGTACGCCAAAACGGTACAACAAAAGATATGATGTTCACTGTTGAAAACCTTGTATCAATTTTATCGCAACACGTAACATTAGAGCCAGGCGATGTCATTTTAACAGGTACACCAGCAGGCGTAGGGAAAGGCATGAATCCTCCGCAATTTTTAAAAGCAGGTGATACAGTGAAAGTATCAATTCAAGGTATCGGTACGTTAGTCAATCATTTTGAATAATATGTATAATCCGCGCGAGTGTAAGCTCCGCGGATTTTTTAATTTGTTTTTTGTAAAGCCCTTTACTAGGTGGTGGAAGAATCCCAAAAATGCAATGAATTTAGTTAAGTTTAGCCACCTTCGAGGCGTAATTGATTCAATTTCGTGAACACAATTTGTAATATTTGAAACCATTTCCACCACATGATAGGATATAGTTTGATAGAAAAAAAATGAGGTGGGACAAACATGGATTTTTTAACTAACCAAACACATTTACACATTACAACTTGGGTAGTTGGTATCGTAATCTTTTTAATCGCAGCACTTAGTGGTAAGCAATCAAAAGGCTTACATATGACATTACGTTTATTTTACATTTTAATTATCATTACTGGTGGGGCATTATTTATTGAAGCAATGGATTTCGGCCAAGGAATGCTTTATGGCTTTAAATTTATTGGCGGTATTTTAGTTATTGGCATGATGGAAATGGTATTAGTCCGTCAAAAGAAAAACAAGCCAACAACAATGTTCTGGATTTTATTTGTAGTGTTTTTACTAATTACACTGTTCTTAGGGTTTAAATTACCAATGGGACAACATTTCCTTGCATAATGATTAACAAAAGCCGTGATGCAGTCGCTTCACGGCTTTTTTTTTTGAAAGTGCCAGTCACCCAAACAATTTTGAATTTTCTTGAATTTACAATCTGCGGGAGCATATAAAATGTATGACACGGGCATTCTGCGCATTAGTAAGGTTGCGGCTGACACTGTGTGCCCACGGAAAGCACCGCCGTAGCGGACAACAACGGCATAGCCAAAATTGACTGTAGTCAAACAACACTTTTTCTCAATGGTCTCTGTCTTTTATTATTGAAGTTGGCTTAATTTGACACCTTTTTGTCTTAATTCATTTTGCATTTCAGGAAAATATTTTGAAATGATAGCTACGTAGCTGTTTTATTTGGTAAAATGACGTTGGATTGCTTTGAAAGAGAGGGAATAAAAGTGAAATTTAAGAAGTGGATAGGCGCAACAGCCGCATCGCTTTTACTGGCAACTTCATTGATTGGTGTAACACCAGCTCATGCGGATGAAGTTCAAACAAGAACGATTGCAGAAGAAAGCATTTTTGATTTACTCGTTGACCGTTTCTTTAATGGTTCAGGCACCAACGATTTTGATACAAATACGCAAGACCCAACGAAATTTGCAGGCGGTGACTTCACAGGTCTACAAGATAAACTAAAATTTATTGGAGAAATGGGCTATACGATCGTATCTATCGGAACAATTTTCGATACTGAAATATACGATGGCTCAATGCCAACAAGCTATAGTAAAATCGAAGAGCATTTTGGAACAGCAGAAGAATTTCAAAGTGTAGTGAAGACATTTAAAGAAAAAAATATGTCGATTATGGTTGACTTTCCTTTAAATAATGTAAGCCCTAATCATGAGTGGGCACAGGATGCAGCAAAACAGAACTGGATTGCCTCTACAGATAATGGACATATTCAATGGGATTTAACAAATAAAGATGTACAAGCTGCTTTAATTGAATCAGCGACAAAATTTGTTTCTACATATGATGTTGGTGGCATACGTTTAACAAATATTGCGGATGCCGATTCTGCATTTCTTAATGCAATGATCGCAGCATTAAAAGATACAAAAAAATCATTATACATTATTTCAAATGAAGAAAGCGATGCAAATTTTGATGCAAGCTTCTCGCCAGAAACAGCAGAAATTTACCGAAATATGTTTAAAAATGTCGATAAAGACTCTTCAAAGCTAATGGAGCCTTTTGCTAGTGAGAAACCAACGCAAATTATGATTGATTCATTGCAAACGCATCGTTTTACATTCGATTCCGCATCTGAAAATATGTTCCCTCCAACACGATTAAAAATGGCATTGGGAGCGTTATTTATGATGCCTGGAATTCCTGTTGTTCAGTATGGTACAGAAATTGCCATGAACGGGGAAGTGAAACCTGACACACATCAATTATACAATTTTAAAACAGATGAAGAGTTAATTGATTATATTAAAAACGTACAATCTTTACGTAATCAATCAGCGACATTACGTAAAGGTGATTTTGAAGTCATTACAAATGACAATGGTTTACTTGTGTTTACACGAAAATCTGATGAAGAGCAATGGATTATTATGGTGAACAATACGGGGAAAACACAACGTGTCGATTTAACACCAGAGCAAATTGGTGAAGGCAAAATGCTCAACGGTATTTTACAAGAAGAAAAGGTACGTATAAATGAAAAAGATGTGTACCCTGTCATTTTAGACCGTGAAATTGTAGAAATATATCAAGTTAAAGACGATGAAGGGCTAAACATTCCTTACATGGCTGCGCTTGGATTAGTCTATGTTGTATTTATTGGCTTCGTCGTTGTTATTATTAAACGAGGTAAAAAACGTCGTCAAGAACAAGACGCTGCAAAATAAAATTAGCCAAGAGGCTGGGACAAAACTTTAAAAGAGGAACAAAACTGTTAGTAAATTCTTTTACAGTAGATAAAATTTAGAAGAGAACATTAGTTGATGGTAGCGAAGGCGGTGACTCCTGCGGGAACGCACGCAGCGTAAGACGCAACAAACCGCGCGCTAGCGAGGGTTGCGGCTTAGGGTGTGCCCGCGGAAAGCAACCGCCGTAGCGGACATCAACGGCATAGTAAAAAAGTGTTAGATTGATTGAAATCAATCTAACACTTTTTCTCTTATGTCCTGTTCTCAATATGCTATGATTGGTAGCTTTTATTTGTAAAGAAAATTGCGATTGTACCTGGTCCAACATGAGAACCGATAACTGAGCCAATCATTGTCATTTGAACTTCTTTTGGCGCAAATTTTTCCTGTATGGATGCCTTTACTTCGTTAGCAAATGCCGTATCATCACTATGGCTAATGCCGACAATTTTATTAGAAAAATTACCACCACGCTCTTGCATTAAATCTAACATACGCGCAATCGCTTTTTTACGACCACGTGATTTTTCAATCGGTACCAGTTTGCCATCCTCGACATTTAAAATAGGCTTAATGCTAAGGAGTCCACCAAGAAATGCACTTGCTTTTGAAACACGCCCCCCTTTAGCAAGGTAATCTAAATCTTCCACTGTGAAAAGATGCTCCATCTGTGAAGCGAGTGAAGAGACTTTTGTTTCAATTTCTTCAAGCGAAGTACCTGCTTTCCTCAGTTGAACGGCTTCTTGAACGATTAAGCCGTGACCTAAAGAGGCACATTTTGAATCGATAATTGCTAGCTTTAGTGTAGGGTACTGCTCAATTACTTGGTTGCGTATCATTAAAGCTGTACTATACGTACCTGACAATTCAGATGAAAAGGCGATATAAATGCCTTGCTCACCGCTTTTTGCAAGCTCTTCAAAATGTTTTAAAAAGAGTTCTGGTGAAACTTGTGAAGTTTTTGGATGTGCACCTTGTCGGATAGCGTCGTAAACTTCTTTAGAATCAATTGATATGACATCATCATATTCGTTGTTATTTACTTGTACACGTAACGGAAGTAGAATGACATCATTCTCTTCGTAGTAAGACTTCGGCAAATCACATCCACTATCAGTAAAAATTTTCATCATCTTAACCTCCTAAAAAACTGTATTTATTAGTAATGCTTACTTCTCCCTATTTTTAAATGGCTGAAAAAAGGGGAATTACTACTTAACTATCATAATTTTAAGCGCTCAATAAGTATTTTAGCAATGCCATCTTCATTATTCGTCGTTGTAATTTCATTGGCTATGTTTTTTAAGCTAGTGATGCCGTTACCCATAGCGACGCCAATACCGGCATAATCAATCATTTCTAAATCATTGTCCTCGTCACCAAAGGCGATAATACGCTCACGCGGAATACCTAAATCTTTAGCTACATGTGAAATACCGACAGCTTTATTTAAGCCACGACGGACAATTTCAATAATATGTAGCGGTGCACCCCAACGACGATGCTCTATAACTTCCGCATGAACTGCTTGTAAATGGTCTCGAATAATCATGGAGTTAGTTTCGTTAGCTTGAATTAGGAGACTTGTTGGATTAACTAATAGGTTTGTCGAAATATCACCTAACGTAATTTTTGGGTTACCCATGTTAAAAATATTTAGTATGCGATCATCCTCTGTATGCACATAAATGTCATCCTTCACTTCAGCTATAATATTTTCATATTCATAGCTATTAACAGAATCAACAACCTCTCGTACAACGTTTAAGTCAATCGGTGTATGCATTGTTTGCCAAGCAGCATTTTTAGGATGGTGGACATAAGCGCCATTAAAATTCACAATAGGTGTTGTTAAACCAAGCTCATGATAGTAAATATCACTTGCACGATAAGGACGACCTGTGGCAATCATAACCTGATGCCCTTGTTCCTTAGCCTGCAATAATGTTTGTTTTGTTTTTAAAGAAATTTGTTGTTGGTCCGTTAATAACGTACCATCTAAATCTAAAACGATTAAATGCGGTTTCATTGCTTGTTGCCCCTTTCCTATATGTTTGAATAGTATCTCTTTGTAATCCATACGTCAAAATTTTGTCACATTGAAAAAAGTTTGCTAACATAAAAAAGGTTAGACAAAAGTTGGGAGTGACAAGAATGTTAGTAAAGAATGAAATTTGGGGACATATTCCTTTGTTACATATATCGACAGATAATATGAATGAAAATACCCCGGTAGTAATTTTCTTACACGGTTTTATGAGTGCAAAAGAACATAACTTACATTATGCATACCAGTTAGTAAATAAAGGGGTGCGTGTCCTATTACCAGATGCAAAACTTCATGGTGATCGCAGCGAAGGATTAACAGAGACTCAAATGAATTTACATTTTTGGGATATCGTCTTAAATTCTATTCATGAAGTAGAGCAATTATATAAAGAATTAAAGAATAAGCAATTAATAGCTAACAATAAAATTGGTGTAGCGGGCACTTCAATGGGTGCAATCGTCACATCTGGCTGTTTAAAACGTTATAATTGGATTCAAACGGCAGCAATATGTATGGGAGGCCCTGGTTTTATTAAATTAGGTGCCTATCAATTGCAACAAATGGCGAAAAACGGTGTGAAATTTCCGATGTCAGAGCAAGAAGTACAAAAAACGAATGAACTTCTCGCAAAGTATGATATCAGTTTAACACCAGAACAATTCGCTGGACGCCCTGTATTCTTTTGGCATGGTGAGCATGATAAAACCGTACCTTTTAATGATACGTATAACTTTTATTTAACATTACGTGCATACTACGATGAAAATCCGAGCAACTTAAAATTTATTACAGATAAACATGCTGGTCATACTGTAACACGTGAAGGTATGTTGGCGGCAACCGATTGGCTTGCACAGCATTTGGCATAATAAGAAGCATCTGCTATGATTAAGTTAACACTGTGACGAAAGGAGAAATACAGATGGATCAAGATATGAAAGACAGCATGTTAAGTGCATTAGAAAACGTAATCGACCCTGAGCTTGGTATTGATATCGTCAACTTAGGTTTAGTATATGATGTAGATTTAGATGACGAGGGGTTAGCAACAGTTACAATGACATTAACTTCAATGGGCTGCCCAATGGGACCGGTTATTGTCGATCAAGTAAATACAGCTATGAGTGAACTACCAGAGGTGAAAAGTACAAATGTAAATATTGTATGGAACCCACCTTGGTCAAAAGATAAAATGTCTCGCTATGCGAAAATGGCATTAGGTGTCCGCTAATAGATTGACTTCTAACAATATGAATAAAAAATCCCTGCTTGCACATAACTGTAAGCGGGGATTTAATATTTATTTTGCTTTAGCAGAAGTCCTCCGCTTTTATAAGTAGGGAAGACATGCCAAAGATGCACTGCATTCACTGAGAATTAAAATTATTGCTTAATTAATCGTTAATGAAACCTACGCATGTCTCAAATATGTCACGCCGTTGTTGATATATTAGTCAATACGGCAAATTTGCAATGGGCAGTTTTCACAGGCAATTTCATTTTTTAAATATTGTAAATTAAGAATAGTAATATAGCCTTTTTCGAAGGATAGAATGTGATGTTTTTTAAGATCGTTCAACATTCGGTTAATCATTTCTCTACTTGTAGCACATAAATTCGCAATTTCTGAATTTGTTAATGGAAAGTCGATAAAAATTGCCTCATTTTCTAATGGCTTCCCATACGTATTTGAAAGGCGAATTAGCGTAGAAAATAAAGCACCTTTTTTACCATTTAACACTAAATCACGTAGACGGCTTTGATATTTTAAATTTTCTGTTTGCAACCATTTCATATACTCTACCATTAAATGTGGCTGCTCCACTAATAGATGCTCTAATGATTTACGACTTAAAACATACAACGTTGAAGGTTCTAAAACTTTAGCTGTCATCGAAAAATAAGTGAGGTTACAAAATAATGAGCCTTCACCAATTATACTATCAGGACCGCAAATTCGAATTGTTAATTCCTTTCCATTTTCGGTTTCCTGGCTAATCGAAATAGCCCCTGTTTTAATATAATAAATTTCTTTAGCTCGTTCCCCTTCTAAGAAAATTTTACTATCTTTATTCACTTTAATAAAAACGCCATTATTTTTAAAAAGTGCATGCATTTTCTCTTGAATATTATCCATTAGTACCATATATCAAACACATCTCTTTCTTTTTGTAATAAAAATTACCTGTATTACAAAAGGATGACGATAATCATTTCGATATACTAAAACAACGAAACATACCACTATTATAACGTAATTTTCCATTTTTCAGTAAAATATTTTTGAGCTTTTTTTTTGCTACGATTTGTCGATTGTTGTAAAATAAAGTTAGTCAAAAAAGGTCAAACTTTTAATGAAATCAGAATAAGGGTAAAGATATAAAAAAAGAAGAGAGAAGAGGAGTGCTACAATGCAATTTCAACAAACTGATGATAAAAAACCATTAGAGCAATTTGGTCGTAACTTAGTTGAAGAAGTAAAAAACGGCAAAATGGACCCTGTAATTGGACGTGATGAAGAAATTCGCAATGTGATTCGAATTTTAACGCGTAAAACGAAAAATAACCCGGTCTTAATCGGTGAACCAGGAGTAGGTAAAACAGCCATTGTAGAAGGGTTGGCACAACGTATTGTGAAAGGTGATGTTCCAGAAGGATTAAAAGAGTGCGTATTGTACGAGCTTGATATGAGTGCATTAATAGCTGGTGCAAGTTATCGTGGTCAATTTGAAGAACGATTAAAAGGCGTACTAAAAGAGGTAAAAGAATCTGAAGGGCGCATTATTTTATTTATCGATGAAATCCATACAATTGTTGGTGCTGGTAAAACAGACGGAGCAATGGATGCTGGAAATATGTTGAAGCCTATGCTTGCGCGTGGGGAACTCCACTGTATAGGCGCTACTACGCTAGACGAATACCGTATGTATATTGAAAAAGATCCAGCTTTAGAACGCCGCTTCCAACAAGTGCTTGTTCGTGAACCATCTATTGAAGATACCGTTTCTATTTTGCGTGGTTTAAAAGAACGCTTTGAACTGCATCATGCAGTACGTATTCATGATCGGGCTATTGTAGCTGCTGCAGAGCTTTCAAATCGCTATATTACAGAGCGTTTTTTACCAGATAAAGCGATTGATTTAATTGATGAGGCATGTGCGATGATACGAACAGAAATCGATTCGATGCCGCAAGAACTAGATGCGGTGACTCGTCGTATAATGCAGTTAGAAATTGAAGAACAAGCATTGCGTAAAGAAAAAGATGAAGCTAGTAAAAAACGTCTTGAGCAATTACAAGAAGAGTTAAAAAAGCTTAAAGATTCATCAGAAGGGATGCGAAAACAATGGGAAGCAGAGAAAGAAGCATTGCAAGGCATCCAGAAAAAACGTGAATCACTTGATAAATATCGTCGAGATTTAGACGAAGCGGAAAGTAAATATGATTTAAATAAAGCTGCTGAATTACGACATGGCAAAATTCCTGCGCTTGAAAAAGAGATTCAAGAGATGGAGCAACATCTAGAAAATGGTAGTGAGACACGTATTTTGCGTGAAGAAGTCACATCTGACGAAATTGCATCAATTGTATCTCGTTGGACAGGTATCCCTGTAACAAAGTTAGTTGAAGGTGAACGTGAAAAATTACTGCGTTTAAAAGATACGTTACATGAACGGGTTGTAGGACAGGATAATGCTGTTCAGCTTGTTACAGAAGCAGTATGGCGTGCCCGAGCAGGTATTAAAGATCCACATCGCCCAATTGGTAGCTTTTTATTTTTAGGGCCAACAGGTGTAGGTAAAACTGAGCTTGCTAAGGCACTTGCTGCACAGTTGTTTGATTCCGAGGAGCATTTTATTCGAATTGATATGAGTGAGTATATGGAGAAACATAGCGTATCACGTCTCGTTGGTGCACCTCCAGGCTATATCGGCTATGAAGAGGGGGGACAATTAACTGAAGCGGTTCGTCGTAATCCGTATTCTGTCGTATTACTCGATGAAATTGAAAAGGCTCATCCTGATGTAGCGAACATATTATTGCAAATTTTAGATGATGGGCGCATTACAGATAGTCAGGGACGAATGGTGAACTTTACAAATACCGTAATTATTTTAACATCGAATATAGGCTCTAGCTATTTAATGGAAGCACAAGAAGATGATGCTGGAGTTGAGGATTTAGTAATGGCAGCGCTGCGTCAGCACTTTAAGCCAGAACTTTTAAACCGAGTGGACGATATTATTATGTTCCATGCGTTATCTGAAGAACATTTCACTGCGATTGCTTGGAAATATGTTGAGCAACTTGTAAAACGTGTAGCTGAGCAGGAAATTACATTAGATGTGGCTCAAGAAGTAATAGATTGGGTTGTTGAACAAGGAGCAGATCCGCAGTTTGGGGCACGTCCATTAAAACGCTTTGTACAACGTTATATTGAAACAGCAGTTGCCAAGGAATTATTGCGTGGCGAAGTACTACCAGGAGAGACTTTGCATATTAAAATGCAAAATGGTCAGTGTGTAGTCGAAAAATAATAAATAGAAAAAAACCTGTTTCGCATTAGGCGAGACAGGTTTTTTTTATGATATTGATTAATGGTGGTCTGCGGCTTCTGGAGTTGGCTCATTTGGAATGATTGCGCCAATAACAAAAATAAGTACAGAGAATACCAATGAAAGGATCGCACCAGTTTGGAAATCAAATGGTACTCCGATTACAGCACTTACTACGTAGTTTAACATTGAAACTAGTAAGAATGACCATATGAACGTTACGATATATTGCATTTAATTCACCTCAACCGAACTTTTTTATTACATATACATTATCATATCATAACATAAGTCGAAAAAAAAAGAACCTTTTATCAAAAAGTGGCGCATACAGAGCGGTGATTTATGGCAATTTTGTAACAACATTTTAGCTTGTCGGTAGAAGAGAATTATTTAAGCGGCGATAGAACAAGTTCTATCGGCGATAACAGAAGTTTTACCGGCGATTAAGAGACTTCAATCGGCGATAGTAGTACTTTTACCAGCGATTGAACGACTACTATCTGGTATACTTAATTTAATTCACCTTGCACCATTCCTTCATTATGAGTTATAATTATGACCAGTTACTAATAATTGATAGTAAGAAAGCAGAGGGGTTGCTATATGAACGCAGGTATTATAGGTTTAGGCAGATACGTTCCTGAAAAGGTCGTTACGAATTTTGACTTAGAAAAAATTATGGACACTTCGGATGAATGGATTCGAACTCGTACAGGAATTGAAGAACGTCATTTCGCTGCAGATAATCAGGAAACTTCAGATTTAGCAGTAGCAGCTGCGAAAGATGCTATTGCAAAAGCAGGTATTACACCTGAAGAAATAGGATTAATACTTGTAGCAACTGTAACACAAGATCAAACATTTCCAAGTGTAGCATGTATGGTTCAGGAGCAAATTGGCGCTGTAAATGCAGCAGCGATGGACCAAGCAGCAGCTTGCGCAGGATTTATATATAGCTTAGTGACAGCAAAACAATTTGTAGAATCAAGCGCTTATAAATATGTCTTAGTAGTAGGTGTTGAAAAGCTGTCAAAAGTCATTGATTGGGAAGATCGCAATACGGCTGTTTTATTTGGTGATGGAGCAAGTGCTGCCATTGTCGGTCCTGTATCAGAAGGTAGAGGGATTTTATCATTTGAGCTTGGAGCAGACGGCACGGGCGGTAAGCATCTTTATTTAACGCAGCAAGAGACAATTGCGATGAACGGTCGTGAAGTATTTAAGTTTGCTGTACGTCAAATGGGTGAATCAGCAGTTAATGTATTAGACAAAGCTGGTTTAACAAAAGAAGATGTTGACTTTTTAATTCCACATCAAGCAAATATTCGAATTATGGAATCGGCACGTGAACGATTAGCATTACCAGCAGAAAAAATGTCAAAAACGATTCACAAATATGGCAATACATCAGCAGCTTCTATTGGTATTTCTTTAGTAGAAGAGCTTGAAGCAGGTAAAATAAAAGATGATGATTTATTAGTACTTGTCGGTTTTGGCGGTGGCTTAACATGGGGTGCCGTTGCAATGAGATGGGGAAAATAACATAGAAAATTGCTTGAGAGGAGTAAGACAATGAGTAAACGACGAGTAGTAATTACAGGAATTGGCGCTGTTACACCACTAGGGAATAGCATCGAAGAAACATGGGCAAACATCAAGGCTGGTAAATCAGGCGTTGGTGAATTAACGCGCTTAAATAAAGATCTATTCGCTGCCAAAATCGCTGCTGAAATAAAAGACTTTGATATTGAAAAGTATATTGAACGTAAAGAAGCTCGCAAAATGGACCGTTTCACGCACTATGCACTAGCAGCGTCTATTATGGCGATGGAAGATGCACAGCTTACAATCGATGAAGAATTAGCACCACGTGCAGGTGTATGGATTGGCTCTGGTATCGGTGGCATGGAAACATATGAACAACAATTTTTAACGTTCCAAGAGCGTGGCGCAAGACGTGTTAGTCCATTCTTTATTCCAATGATGATTCCAGATATGGCTTCAGGTCAAGTGTCTATTCACTTTGGAGCTAAGGGCATCAATTCTTGTTCAGTAACAGCTTGTGCATCAGGTACGAATTCAATTGGTGATGCATTTAAAGTAATTGAACGTGGCGATGCTGATGTGATGATTTCAGGAGGAGCTGAATCACCAATCGTGACGATGGCGGTTGCAGGCTTCTGTGCGAATACAGCATTATCGTTAAATACGGATCCTCAAACAGCTTCTCGTCCATTTGATAAAAATCGTGACGGCTTTATTATTGGTGAAGGTGCAGGGATTGTTATTTTAGAAGAATACGAACATGCAAAAGCGCGTGGCGCAAAAATTTATGCAGAAGTTCTTGGTTACGGTTCAACTGGAGATGCGCATCATATTACTGCACCAGCTCCAGAAGGTGAAGGTGCTGCACGTGCGATGACTCAAGCATTAGAAGATGGTGGAGTAGACCCTTCACAAGTTGGCTATATTAACGCACATGGAACAAGTACACCATACAATGATTTATTTGAAACACAAGCAGTAAAAACTGCTTTTGGAGAACATGCTTATAAATTAGCGATGAGCTCTACTAAATCAATGACAGGTCACTTACTAGGTGCAGCTGGTGGAGTGGAAGCCATTTTTACAGCACTAGCATTGAAAGAGGGCATTTTACCGCCAACAATCAATTTAACAGAGCCAGACCCAGAGTGTGATTTAGATTATGTGCCGAATGAAGCTCGTGAAGCGAACATTGAATATGCAATGAGTAATTCACTTGGTTTTGGTGGTCATAACGCAAGTCTATTATTTAAAAAAATTGAGGAATAATAAAAAACGTCAGCCTAATTTACAAGGCTGACGTCTTTTTTTAAAAGCTAGCGAATAGAAAAGAAAGTAAGAAGAAATAGAAAGGATGCCGTTTATTTGTTTCGTCTTTTTATATTTTTAATGAGCTATGGATTAATGATACTTTCCATTGGCAATTTAATTTTATATTTAAATTACCGGACTCTTGGTTATTCCTGGTCAGTTGTCTTTAAATTTATTATGCATACGACAGAATTTTATATGGCAATTGGAGCTTGTATTGTACTTTGTAGCGTTGTGCTCGATTTTGGTTTTGATCGAACAGCTAATCTTAAAGATAAGGTATAAATGTTACGGGCACCGCTAATTCTACTGCTACTTTTTGGGCCAAGTCTTCACCTTGCTCATCATGATTTTTCGCTAAGTATTCCATACCTTCGATAAATGAATCTGTTTCAAGATCAATCCATTCACCAAACTTACACATCCATGTCGTCAGATCAGCTAATAACACCTCTCCTAAAGGAAGCTGTTCTAATTCTAAATTAGCGCGACAATGGCCACACCATAATGGATCTGCACCAAAGTCACTTTCTAACAGTAAGGCTTTGATTGTTTTATTGCAATGTTCACAGTGCATATGCTAATTCCTTTCTTAGCGACGTGTGCGACCTAAGCCCATAGCTTGTTCCATGCGCTTTAAAGTTGCGCTAGCAATAGCATTTGCCTTTTCTGCGCCTGCATCTAAAATGATATCTAATTCAGAGGATTCTACAAGGTTATAAAATCTTTCTTGAATTGGTGTAAGATGATCGATAACTGCTGTCGCCACACCTTGTTTAAAGCCACCATAACCGATACCATCATATTTTTTCACTAAATCATCAATAGATACACCTGTAATAGCCGATTCAATCGTTAATAAATTTGAAACGCCAGGTTTATTTTCAACATCAAAAGCCACAATACCATCAGAGTCAGTTACTGCTGATTTAATTTTTTTCTCAATATCCTTAGCTGTATCTAAAAGCTTAATTGTTGCTTTTGTATTTGGGTCGGACTTGCTCATTTTTTTTGTAGGCTCTTGTAAAGATTTAATGCGAGCACCTGCTTTTGGTAACTGAATTTCAGGAATTGTTAAAACTTCACCATAGCGTTTGTTAAAGCGCTCTGCAAGGTCACGTGTTAGCTCAATATGTTGCTTTTGATCGTCTCCTACAGGAACAATATTCGTGTTATATAATAAAATGTCAGCCGCCATTAATGGTGGATATGTTAAAAGTGCTGCAGAAACTGTTTCTTTACCATGGGATTTATCTTTGAACTGCGTCATGCGCTCTAGCTCACCGATAGAAGCGACACATTGTAGCATCCACCCTGCTTGGGCATGGGCAGGTACTTCTGATTGGATGAATAGTGTGGACTTTTGAGGGTCAATACCAGTAGCGATATAAGTAGCAGCTAAATTACGAATGTTTTGACGTAGCTCTTTTGGATCTTGCGCAACAGTAATTGCATGTTGGTCAACGATACAATAAATGGCATTCCCTTCATCCTGTAAAGCTGGGAATTGCTTGAATGCGCCAAGATAATTTCCTAATGTCACAATACCAGTTGGCTGTACGCCTGAAAAAATTGTTGTCATAATAAGTTCCTCCTCGGGGTTCGAAAAATAAAAAAACATCATGCGTCCTCATTAGATTTTACTAATGAAGGGACGAATGATGTTCGAATCCGCGGTACCACCCTGCTTGCCTAAAAGGCCACTTAGCTTCGTAACGTGAAGAGACGAGCTTTGCTAATAGGTATCAAGTGCTTACTTGTACGTTCACAAAGCTAACTCGGAAGTCCATTCCAAATGCGTACATGATCTGTTTCCAGCAACCACAGACTCTCTATACATGTATATTGCATATGTACTACTCTTCGTCAGCGTTTTTAACTACATTATTAATGTAGAGGTAATGCGCAAAATGCGCTTTTCTTATTGCACCACATTATAGTATAAAGACTTAACTAAATGCAAGCCTGAAAAGTCAGTCTTTAGACTGAATTTTTTTAGTTTTGTAAAAAAAAGCAACCTACATTTGGAAAGAAGCGTCATAATTGTACACGTCTAAGTGACATTATTCTCGTTTGTATTTTTTAATTGAGAACAACTACTTTCCGTATATCCATGTTTAAAATGATGTGCTAATGGGAATATTATTATTAGTTCGTTGGACATGCAAAGGAATTAGATACTTTAAGGTAGTATTAAAAGACAGAATATTTTGTAACAAAGTCATTTACTATGCATTCTTTTTTTCCTTGGAACTATATTCAAATACAGCAGAGTGCTGTATAATGGAACTGTAGTTTTACATTACATTAATTCTAATTTAACAAAGTGGCTTATAGATAACGAAAACAAAGAGAAAGGATGTGTCAGTATGATAGTTACTTTATTTACATCACCAAGTTGTACGTCTTGTCGTAAAGCGAAAGCATGGTTAGAGGAGCATGAAATCCCATATACAGAACGTAATATTTTTTCTGAACCGTTAAGCATTAGTGAAATTAAAGAAATTTTACGAATGACGGAGGATGGAACAGATGAAATTATTTCAACTCGCTCCAAAATATTCCAAAAATTGAATGTAGATGTTGAAAGCTTACCATTACAACGCTTATATGAACTAATTCAAGAATATCCTGGCTTATTACGACGCCCAATAATTTTGGACGAGAAACGATTGCAAGTAGGCTATAATGAAGATGAAATTCGACGATTTTTACCACGTAAGGTTCGGGCTTATCAATTACAAGAAGCACAGCGCATGGTGAACTAAAATCCTCCTATATTGCATAGAATAATGTATTAGGTGTTACAAATGCAGAAGCATGCATGTTGTGACATCTATTTTTTTATGTTTTACTTATGTAAAAACCTTCAAACAAAACTAATAATTAATAGGTAAAAGTCATATATTTCCCTAAAAGTATGTTAAACTTGATTTAATCTAAATAGTTTACTACAATTTCAATAATTCAAATATCTTCTTTGAAATGGTGTATATCCTTTTCATTTTATGAAAGAACAGCATACAATAGAATTAGAGACAACTGTGAACAAAAAATTTATGATTACAGTTACTCGATGACTTTCTGTGGTGTGGTCAAAGGTTGAAAAACAAGGGAGTATGAAGGTTAAAAACAATGAATCAAAGCATACTAATTAAATAATACTGTTTTTCGACAAATGACAGTGAAGGGAGATGAGGTCTAGTGGACATCGAACGTGTAAATGAAAATACACTCAAGCTCTTTATTACGTACAATGATATAGAGGATCGCGGCTATAGTCGTGAAGAAATTTGGTACAACCGAGCAAAGGGTGAGCAACTTTTTTGGGATATGATTGATGAAGTGAATACGGAAGATTATTTTGATGTAGAAGGTCCGATTTGGATTCATATCAATGCGTCGGAAGTAGGCTTAGAAATCATTGTCACACGTGCACATATTTTAAAAGACGGTGAAACATTAGATGGTCATTCACATTATGATGAACAAAAAAGTATGTTTGCCCCATTCGACGAAGTTGGAGAGGATCTTCTTAGTCAATTAACTCAATTTGGTGACATGGATGAATCAGAGTTATTTATGGATACAGACATTTATGTTTATAAATTTAAAGATATAGATGAGTTAATCCCCGTTGCAAAACGGATGACAGACGACTTAGTGGATTCCTCATTATTCAAATATGAAGGTTGTTACTATTTAGTAGTAGACTTTGCAAACGCAGATGACGATTTAAATCGTCATGATAAGAACGCAGTCATTAAAGAGTTTTTAAGCCCTTCCAATTTCACAATTCATCGTCTTGAAGAATATGGCGAAAAAATTATGGAATACGATTGCTTCGAAACTGTTCGAAAATATTTTAGTTAACATCTTTTAGCTTCTTATCAGGAACTTTCAGACTGTAGACACACTCAAAGATTTGAGTATGTCTACAGTCTTTTTTTTATGTGGTAAAAATCAAATTTCAAAGAAAAGCAGATATTTAGTTGGCTTAAAGGATAGCTTTCTTTACAATGGGTGCAAAAAGGAGAAAGATTGCCATGCTAATTGCCTATACAGAGCAGCAGCAATTATTTGTCTCATATCATCATTCGAGAGAAGCTCTGCAAATGTATCGCCAATATCAACAATTTTTTTGCCCTCAATGTCAGCAGCCTGTTCAATTAAAAATTGGTCAGCTCAATATCCCACATTTTGCTCATATTGCTAGCCAATCTTGTGAACGACGATTTTCAGAAGGAGAATCACTGCTCCATTTGCGAGGAAAAATTCAATTATTTGAATGGTTGAAATCACTCGGGCATACAGTAGAGCTGGAGCCATTTTTAACGACACTGTCTCAACGACCGGATATTTTACTACAAAGTAAACAACGAGCAATTGCGCTTGAATTTCAATGTAGCGCGATAACAAATGAAAACTGGCAGTTACGAACTGAGGGATATGAGAAAAATAATATCCAAGCTTTATGGCTTTTTCAAACACCACAAAACAGTTATACAACGCAAGCTATTCAAAAAATTAGAATTTCTCCCATCCACCAAAACGTTATTAGTTATTCATCAAACAATGTGCCGTATTTAGTTACATATGATGCGAGAGCAGCTAAATTTAATTACTGGACGAATCTTCTTCATGTTCACGGGCATACTTTTATAGCGAACGTACTCGATATTCCACTTGAAACACAATACTTTCCATTTTATGAGCCGAAGTCAATTACGTATGAAGCATTTATTGTTTACTGGCATATTTATAAAAGAATGTGTCAACAGTATGTGAAGCAACGTTTAATGCGAAGTAAAAAAGGCGTACAAGACCTTTTTCTACGAAGCTGCTATGAATTAAAATTTTCACTCAATGCGTTGCCGCATTATATAGGCGTACCTGTTATAAATGCAAAAGCTATTCCGATTTTTTCAATTGAATGGCAAGCAATCTTGTTGGATTTTTGCAGAAAACGACAGTTACTACCATATGAGATGAGTAAAGAAGAAATTCAATTGTTTCTTACGCTACTCAATTTAGAGCCTACAAATTTAAGAGTGCATGCTATTGAAAACTATGGAAAACTGTTAGGGTATAGTTTCCTTCAAGAAGAATGCAGTATGGAAATTTTGGGAAAAGTATATGAGCATTTGTATAGTCATATAAAAGTTTAAGAAACCTCATGAGGAGGAAAAGGTAGGTAGATTATTATTTGCAATTGTCGCAATATATTGAGAAAATGTTTAGAGTAAAGGAAAGTCATATATAAAGGGGGCTGGCTCATGGCTAGTAACAGCAATCGAGTTTTAATGAGAAATGAAGTACCAGTAGAGTTAACTTGGCGATTGGAAGATATTTTTGCCACTGATGCACAATGGGAAGAGGAGTTTAAGAAGGTCGCAGAACTAGCAAAAAAAGCACCTAGCTATGCAGGTACTTTAAAAAATGGTTCCGATGCCTTATTAGCAGTATTAACATATTACGATGAAATTTATCAGCGTACAATGAAACTGTATACGTATGCGCATATGCGTAATGACCAAGATAAAACGAATAGTTTGTATCAAGACTTGTATGGTCGTATTCAAACGCTAGCGACAAATATTTCGACGGCACTCTCATTTTTAACGCCTGAAATTTTATCGCTAAGTGAAGAAACAATCGAAAGCTATTTAGCAGAAAATCAAGATTTACAATTATACAAGCAATCATTAAAAGAAATTTCAATGACTCGCCCTCATGTATTACCTGCTGAACAAGAAGCATTACTTGCGCAGATGGCTGAGGTGACAGGCACTGCTTCAAATACGTTTGGTATGTTGAACAATGCAGATTTGGTTTTCCCTACAGTGAAAAATGAGGACGGGGAAGAAGTTCAGCTCACACATGGCAATTACATTAAGTTTTTAGAAAGTAAAAATAGAACAGTGCGTGAAGCAGCATTTAAAGCGATGTATGAAACGTATGGCAATTTTAAAAATACATTTGCTGCTACTTTGACAGGCAATGTAAAAAAACATAACGTAAGTGCCAATATTCGTAATTATGATTCTGCACGTCATGCTGCTATGTCAAATAACTTTATCCCAGAAAGTGTGTATGACCAATTAGTAGAGACAATTCACAAGCATCTACCAGCTATGCAGCGTTATATTGCTTTGCGTAAAAAGTTATTAGGTGTGGATGAATTGCATATGTGGGATTTATTTACACCACTTGTCCAGGAAGTTGACATGAAAGTGCCATATGAGGAAGCTAAGGATATTTTAGTGAAGGCGCTAGCACCACTCGGTGAAGAGTATCAAAGCATTGTTCAAAGTGGCTTCGATAATCGTTGGGTTGATGTTATGGAAAACAAAGGTAAGACTAGTGGTGCTTATTCATCTGGTACTTATGGTACAAATCCTTACATTCTTATGAACTGGCAGGACAATGTAGATAATTTATTTACATTAGCGCATGAATTTGGACACAGTGTACACAGTTATTACACACGTAAAAATCAGCCATATGTCTACGGGGATTACTCAATTTTTGTGGCTGAAGTAGCCTCTACATGTAATGAAGAATTGTTAAATGATTATCTGCTAAAAACAATAGAAGATCCGCAGCAGAAAATTTATTTATTAAACCATTGGTTAGACAAGTTTCGTAGTACGGTTTTCCGACAAACAATGTTTGCAGAATTTGAACATATAATACACCAGATGGACAAAAATGGGGAATCATTAACAGCGGAACGTTTAACGGAAGTATATTATAATTTAAATAAGCTCTATTTTGGAGATGCAATCGTAATTGATGAGGAAATCGGTCTGGAATGGGCACGTATTCCGCATTTCTATTATAATTACTATGTATATCAATACGCTACAGGAAAATCTGCTGCCACTGCATTAAGTAAGCAAATTTTGGAGGAAGGTAAACCTGCTGTAGAACGTTATATTAATAACTTCTTAAAAGCTGGTTGCTCTGACTTCCCAATTGAAGTGCTAAAAGCAGCAGGTGTTGATATGAATGTGGCAAAACCAATTGATGATGCTTGTAACGTATTTGAACAACGGTTAAATGAACTTGAAAAGTTATTGTTAAATAATTAATTTATGTGGCTGTAGTAATCTTACTACAGCCATTTTCTTTGCTAAGTGGAATAGGTCATTCTAGAAAAATTTAATTAATAATGATTTTCTTAGATTTACAAATGAAAAAAAGTAACCATCTTGAAAAAATACTGTATTGTAATCGCTTTCTATATGACAAATTTGTGAATCTAAAGCAGGATACATTGCTTAATTTATTATTCCATGATAAAGTGAATCTTGTGAAATAAATCACAAAACAAACATACACCCCTTTGTTTGAACGTGAACATTTCTCCCATCCCCTTTGTGAAAAAGAGGCGTCTCTATCTGTCGAGGATAGAGGCGTCTCTTTTATTTTAGGTCTTTGTTGCTATTAGCAAAACGTCTTTGTGCCTTTAGTAGTTTTTTTACTAACTATCTCTTTTACTATTTTTGCTAGTGGTGCATTATTTTATTGCTAAGACTATTGAAACGATCTTTCCACTATCAATAATGTTTTTGACGCACTGCTTTTTCTTAGTAGTAGAAAATCAATTAATCTAATTACCAGTTTTATAAAACAAAAAAAAGGATAGGTCTCTGTCATATAATGAGCGAGTTCCTAACCTTTTGGAATATAAGTATAATTGCATTATTTAAGACGCCATAGTGTAGCGTGATCTGTTTGAATACGTTCTATCTTTTGTTGAAGCATACGTTTTTTTAATTCACGTTCAGCTGCTTGTTCTGTTAATGAATAAATAAAAGCTATATCATTTGTAGAAAGTGTTTGAAACTTTGAAAACAACTCTTCGATCGTTGGTAACGTTTGGCGTATAAGTTGCTCGTTCATCATTTCTTCTAAAATATGTTCATAAACCTCATAGGAATAGCTACCACTCACTTTTAGTCCTTCATCTTCAATGCATTCATTGAAAAATACGATACTAGGTACTTCATCAACTTCCATTTCCCGCTTTATATACAAATCGCATTGGAAGGCGCGTGCGGCTTCTTTTGAGCCAAAGTCTACTACAAATTCATTCATATCTAATTGAACATCTTCGGCTATTTTTAAAAGCGTAGCATAGGAATTTACATCTTGATGGTTCAGTACAACATATTCCTGTAATTTTGATAAATAACGAGCTCCTGCGCGTTTACCCTGTAATTCTGCCGCCTTTATAGCTATAGAAGGTAAAACAGGGTGATTAATATCCAGCTCAATCCCTGATTCACAACCTTTCATGCGCTTGCTCAGACAATTAAGTGAAGAAAGCTCTGTGCTTAAGACAATGCGCCATGAGAAATAATGATTGTACTCTAGTTGTAGTTTACGAATGATGGATTGCATACTAAAAGCTTCAGGACAAAGTGGATCTACGAAAATATACAATTCAATTGGCTTATTGGCAGTAGAAATCGTCGGTGTTGGTTCTTGCAACATTTGAATATTATTCACGTAATAATTCCCCCTCATCGTCATTAGGTGTATTAATCATGTGATGAGCTGTTAATACTAAACGGTGGTAATAGGTTTCACGGAACTTCCCTTCCAAGCCAACTTCATCCATTGCTTCAGCCATACATTCTAGCCAAGCTTGGGCACGATCGGGTGTAATTGGAAAATTCATATGACGGGCACGCATCATTGGATGTCCGTGCTCTTCAGTAAAAAGATTTGGACCACCTAAATACTGTGTTTGAAATTGAATTTGCTTGCGTGCTGTCTCTGTTAAATCTTTTGGGAAGATTGGTATAAGTTCAGGATGCTGTGCAACTCTTTTATAGAACGCATGTATGAGTTCAGAAAGTTTTTCAGCGCCCAGCTCCTCATAAGGAACAGTGTATTTTCGACTCATAAGTAAATGCTCCTTTTATTCTTTATAGGAAGTATATCGTAAAGTGCAAATCAATATGTTGATGTACAGTTTTAGCTAATACTATGTTGAATAGAAAAATGTGAATATCTTGTGACTACCTTCATTCTATCAACGTCCATTCGTTTACACAAACAAAGAGCACTTTGGAAATGTTTTCGCTAGAAAAGCACAAATTTCACCAACATGGGTGAAATTTGCTGAAAAAGACCGTAATTACAGGTTTTATGCGATTTATACAGTGTAGTAATTCATCACTTTTTTGACATAATTCTGCGTTTCTTTAAATGGTGGGATTCCATTATATTTTGTTACACGAGAAGCACCCGCGTTATAAGCTGCCAACGCAAGTGTTGGATCATTATCAAATTTATCGAGCATTTGACGCAAATATTTGGCGCCAGCCATAATATTTTGTTCAGGATCAAAGGAATTCGTTACACCTAAAAATTGTGCTGTCTTAGGCATTAATTGCATTAAGCCCTGTGCTCCTGCATTACTGACAGCCAATGCATTAAAGTTAGATTCTTGCTTTATAACGGCTGCAATAAGCTTGGCAGGTACATTATAGGTAGCTGCAGCTTTGTCAATAATATCGCCGTATTTGTTTGCTCCAGCAAGTGAATTTGCATAGGCAGTTGATCCAATAACATCATCTGATACATAGGAATCAAGATTAGTGCTGGATTGCATTTTTGCTAACGTAGCTTGGATAGAAGAAGGTATATATACTGAATTTGATCCACTATAGAGCAATGATTGAAGCGAGCTATTTGTGGTTCCTCCAGACATGCCTGTTAAACTACTAAGCTGATCCATGAAATTTGTTGAGCTTGATGAGCTCATTCCAAGTAGACTAGATAATTTTGCACTGTTAGTTGTTGTGGCATCGCCTAACATTTCATCAATCATATCAGAAAATAATGAATTGCTGTTTGTGAAAGAATTGGATGAAGTATTATCTGTTGAACCAAGTGTTTGCAGTGCTTGAATTTCAAGCATCGTTCTTAAAGATTGGATATCCAATTAGTTGGTCACCCTTTCGTTTGTACTATTAAGTAAGTAGCTGTAATTATTGTTTCTTAATTGATTGTAGTGCTTTCATAAAGCGGGCGATTTTTTTTTCAGCAATTTGTTTTTCTATACCATATTGCTGTAGAAATTCGTCGAAGATTGCATTTCCTTTTATTTCATCTTTTGTTTCATATTCTACCTCATAATCGTCACACTGCAAATAAAAAGAATGATCAAATACAAGAAGTCCGTCTTTATAAGGAATTTCGACACGGTCTGTAGTAAGTGAACCGAACACTGCTAATTGCTCTAATGGAATATTGTGTATCGCTAGTCTTTTTGCAACTTCAGGCGCATAAAAGCCTTGACCTGCAAGCATTTTTTCGGCATGCACTGCTGTTAATTCGTCCGTCGTCTCTACATGTACATGTTTTGAAGATTTTTCTTTTAATGTACATTCATAATAATTGTCTATTATTCGAATACGAAGCCCACTTTGCAATTTTCGAATAGCATTAGATGGTGTGTCGAAATAATGATTTGTTTGACGATGAATAGCATTTTTTTTGATTTGAAAATCTTCTAGCAATTGCTCATATTGTTGTTTGGTTAACACATTTTTAAATTCAATTTCAAGTTGTTGTGCCATGTATGCTCACCCTTTATTATTAGTATTTAAACTTGATTTAGCTGAAGTCAGCCACATATACAATTGATTCAGTGAAGGCTTAAACCCCTGCGGAATCAACTTTAAGGTCCCATGCGGCGGTCACAGATTTTAAGAAGAGCTTTTCAAGTAGGCCCGAAAATAATCTGGATGCAAATACACCGAGACGTAATAGATTTTTAACCATAGTTTACTTGTAGTTTTGCAATTACACACTGCAACTATTTACCCCATATGATAAAATAAGAGGAAGAGAACGACGAAAAGGGGACCCACATGTGCGTAAAATATATACAATAGAATCATTTTATTTTGAAAACCAGCAACTTCATTTTAGTTTAAACGACAATAATAAAAATTTACAGTTAAAGCCTGCTGCTCAATTAATTGCAGACTCTGATGATTTTGCTTTTATTTATTTACTTGATGCAGGAGAAGACTATCATTATTTGCGTTTTCCACTAACTAGTTGGGAGAATCTTGTACATATTTTACAAGCTAAGCAAAACCCAATGTTAAAAATAGATGAGGAAGTTATTGAACTTACAAATTTTTACGATGAATTAGAAATGCTCGTGTATAATATTGAAGGAAATTACAATTACGGAGCAGAATTTGTTCAGGCAGTGGAACAACACTTCAAGGCAGTTCTCGCTGAATAAAAAGACAAAACGAACAGACGGTATTGCTTTTGTTCGATACCGAATGTCGGGAGGTTTTAGCGATGGGACAATGGGAGATTTTTTTAAGTCCTTATAAACAAGCAGTAGATGAGTTAAAAATAAAATTAAAAGGTATGCGTTCCCAGTTTGGCATTGTCAATGCAAATTCGCCAATAGAATTTGTCACAGGACGAGTAAAGCCACTGGCAAGCATTTACGATAAAACGTTAGAAAAAGGACTAGCCTTTGAACCTTCGAAACAACTTGGCGACGAGCTTGGCGATATTGCGGGTGTTCGTATTATGTGCCAATTTGTAGATGATATTTCGACGGTGACAGAGCTAATAAGGCAACGTAAGGATATGCGCGTTGTTGAAGAGCGCGATTATATCACCCATAGTAAACCAAGTGGTTACCGTTCACATCATATGATTGTTGAATACCCCGTTGAAACCATTCAAGGAAAAAAGGTAGTGCTAGCTGAGATTCAGATTCGTACATTAGCTATGAATTTTTGGGCATCAATAGAACATTCACTAAATTACAAGTACAAAGGCATGTTTCCAGAGGAAATAAAAAATCGTCTGCAAAGTGCCGCAGAGGCTGCATTCCGGTTGGATGAAGAAATGTCATCGATCCGTAGTGAAATCCAAGAAGCACAGGCCTATTTTAGTGAATATAAAGAGGCATCGAATCCTAGTTTACTATCAGAGAAGGAGCGTGACTCACAATGAAATTTTCCATTCAATCACGTAGAGATGCACAATCGAATGAATTAATGGAGCTAGCAAAAACATATTTGCAAGACTTTGGATTAACATATGACGAAGAGACGCCTGAAATTGTTGTATCAATAGGTGGGGACGGAACGTTATTACATGCCTTCCATCGCTACTCACATTTGCTAGATCAGGTTGCGTTTGTCGGTATTCATACAGGTCATTTAGGATTTTATGCGGATTGGAAGCCTTCGGAATTAGAGAAATTGGTGTTATCCATTGCCAAGAAGGATTTTAATGTTGTTGAGTATCCTTTACTGGAAGTAAAAGTGGAGCATCATAATACTGATTCCAATACTTATTTGGCGTTAAACGAAGCGACGGTGAAATCACCGGATGTTACGCTCGTAATGGATGTAGAGTTAAACGGGAATCAGTTTGAGCGATTCCGTGGCGACGGTCTTTGTGTTTCGACACCTTCAGGTAGTACAGCCTATAACAAAGCCCTTGGAGGAGCTATTATTCATCCAACATTAGCGGCACTTCAAATTACTGAAATAGCATCTATAAATAATCGTGTTTTCCGTACGGTTGGCTCACCATTGATTTTACCAGCACATCATCACTGTGTTTTACGTCCAGTCAATGAGCAAAACTTTAATATGACAGTTGATCATATTCAAGTTACACAAGGCGATGTGAAATCCATTGCTTTTAATGTAGCCAATGAAAAAGTCCGCTTTGCACGCTTTAGACCTTTTCCATTCTGGGAACGTGTGCATGAGTCATTTGTTGCAAATGAATAATAGCGATACACGTTTTACGCTCCGTTTTTTAGCTGAAAAGGATGGCCAATTATTACGTGAAGCTTTAGCAGAATGGCAAATATCCAAACGAGCCTTAACAGCTATTAAATTTGAAGGAGGCTTATTGACGGTCAATGGTACCGAACAAAATGTACGTTACCCTCTTCAAATAGGTGATCAGGTAGAAGTAAAATTCCCACCAGAAGAGAAAAGTGATGGGCTTGCTATTGAATATGGCAAGCTTGCTGTTATTTACGAGGATGAGGCTCTGTTAGTGCTCGATAAACCAGCACATCAAAGTACCATTCCATCTCGTGAGCATCCAACTAAAAGTATTGCAAATGATGTTTGCGGCTATTTCGAACAACAGAGTTTAGCTTCTACTATTCATGTTGTGACAAGACTTGATCGGGATACATCTGGCTTGTTATGCATTGCAAAACATGCGCATATTCATCATCTAATGGGTCTAGCCCAACGCCTTGGTGAAGTGTCACGTGAATATGAAGCAATTGTACATGGACATTTAACAGAAGATTGGCAGTCTATCGTGGCGCCCATTGGACGAAAAGAATCGAGCATTATTGAGCGTGAGGTACGACAGGATGGCCAATATGCTCATACGGATGTAACAGTATTACAGCGTTTTTCTGTTCAAGGAGAGCCGATGACTCATATTCGCCTAAAGTTGCATACAGGTCGAACACACCAAATCCGTGTGCATATGAGTTATTTAGGTCATCCGCTCGTTGGTGATGATTTATATGGAGGGAGTCGCGAACTGATAGATCGGCAAGCATTACATTGCGTATCGTTATGTTTGCAGCACCCTCTAACAAAAGAGAAGCATTATTTCACTAGTCCGATAAAGGATGATATGAAACAAATATTAAATAATTGAGGAGGTGTTCGCAAAATCGGGCATCTCCTTATCATTTTTACTAAAAATAATTATCTTAATAGCATGTTAACAGAAAAATAACCAATTGTAGGGTATAGTATAGTAGAAAGTTGATGTTATCTAAAAAAAGAGTTTGCACAAACAGTACATGCACACTATTATATAAAAGGTAGATTTACATCAACGTATGTAAAATGAATTCAACGCTCGGAAGGAGGGGACAAGCATGATAGAGGAAAGAAATGAAAAGGATGATGTGCAATTCGACGAGGCACATTTACGAGGTATGCTCGAGACCAATGATATTACCGCATTCCGTGATGAGTTTTTAGAACTTCATCCATATGATCAGGCAACGTTTTATGAAAAGGTGGAGCCTGATATACGAAAGATCATCTATTCGTACTTGTCTCCGACGGAAATGGCTGATATTTTTGAGGCAATCGAATTAGATGATGATGAATATAAAGCATATTTAGCAGAGATGGATCCAGCATATGGTGCGGAAATGCTTTCCCATATGTATGCGGATGATGCCGCAGACGTTTTAAATGAGCTGGATACTCAGCAACGAGAAAGCTACTTAGGCATGATGGATGAAGAAACAGCTGGAGAGATTAATGAGCTTTTGAGCTATGATGAATATACAGCTGGTTCTATTATGACAACTGAATACGTGGCCATTCCTGAAAATTCTACAGTTCGTTCGGCAATGGCGATATTACGTAAAGAGGCACCGAATGCCGAAACGATTTATTATATTTTCGTAGTGGATGAAGTACATCGACTTACAGGTGTTATTTCTCTTCGTGATTTAATTATTGCTGACGAAGATACACTTATTCGCTCAATTATGAATGAACGAGTTGTAATGGTACATGTTGGAGATGACCAAGAGGAAGTAGCACAAATTATGAAAGATTATAATTTCTTGGCGACACCGGTTATTGATGATAAAGGTGAGCTTTTGGGGATTATTACAGTTGATGATATTATCGATGTTATTGATGAAGAAGCATCTGAGGATTACTCTAAATTAGCGGGTATTTCAGATATGGATAAATTTGATACAAGTCCTTGGCAAGCAGCGAAAAAACGATTGCCATGGCTTGTCGTATTATTGTTTTTAGGTATGCTAACAGCGAATTTAATGGGGCAGTTTGAAGATACATTAGATAAAGTTGCACTACTGGCGGTCTTTATTCCCCTCATCTCGGGTACATCGGGGAATAGTGGGACACAAGCATTGGCTGTTGCCATTCGAGGTATTGCTACAGGTGACGTTGAAGAACATAGCAAAATGAAACTGTTACTTCGAGAGGCTGGTACTGGAATTTTGACTGGTATTGTTTGTGGTATCATTGTTATCGGTATTGTATATATATGGAAAAACGAATTAATATTAGGCATGCTTGTAGGTGCGGCTATTTGTGGATCAATTTTAGTGGCAACTCTTGCTGGATCATTTATCCCTTTATTGATGCATCGCATGAAAATTGATCCAGCTGTTGCATCTGGTCCGTTTATTACAACGTTAAATGATATTACGAGTATTTTAATTTATTTAGGACTAGCGACAATGTTTTTAAGTCAAATAGGCTAAGAACCAATTTCTTCATTTTTGCATATTGTAGGGAAAAAAGGGAAGTGATAATTGTGGAGCGAGAGCCACGCTTATATATAAAATCACCAACTTATTTCTTAAACATTTCCAAAATGCTGCATGAGCTTGATTTGGATGAAAGTACGTCTGTGTACGTAAGGGATCAATATGAAAACGAGTCGAGTGAAGACGAAATGCTGCCAAAACAAATTGAAGAAAATGTCGAAATACAAGTACAAGATCAAATGGATGAATATATAATTAAACAGTTACAGTTTTTGGAAAAACCGTTTCGTCAGAAGGCCTATCAGCCATTATTAATAAGTTTGAAAGATGGCAGAAAGTTGAGTGGATCTGCCTCAGATATGCAATTAGATTCACTTATGTTAACGTCGAGGGAATTTAATACGCAAGAAATAATTCACTTTGAAGATATTGAACAAATATTATGGCGAGGGAAACAATTGCCAACATTATAAAAAAAGTGTACAGCAGAGGATGCTGTACACTTTTTTTTTATGTGTAGTGTGTCAAAGGAGAAAGACTTAATCACAAATCCCTAAGTCAACATCAGCGATACATTGTACAGCGCAGAAACAAGATAAATCCACAGTAATACAGCTATCAGTTGAGTTCCAATCATCTACTTTACAAATTTTCTTCATATTGACGCAGCAGCCATCACGACTTAATAAGTCAACTGTGCTTTCAGTAGAGTCATAAGTACATAAAGGTTCTAAAACACGTAAAGTAGCACAGCATTCATCAAACATATCTTCGACACGGAAAAATACTGATGTACATTTACATGGATCTGCTGATGGTGAGCTAAAGAATGCTTTAAATGGAGTACCGTCTTTTGTAATTAACATAAATACGCGTGTATCTGCTGCTGAACGTGCAGGACTTACAATCCCGCCTAGTGGTTCTAAGAAACAATTTGCTGTACATGGGGAACACTCATCTCGCACCGCTTGATTTTGAATATCTAAAATTGCACGAACTACGTCACAAACGCAGCCTGCTGAATGGATAGGTCCAATAGGATTTGTTGGTTTACCACAACCCATATCGTCACCTCCTTTCTTTCTAACTACTTCTACAATATGTACTTTTAGAAAATGGAATCGGGCTTTCGTTTACTTATTCAAATGAATAGTTTTTTTCTGTGTGGAGAAACTGAGAAGAAAAGGAGGGTAAATACTTGAGGTTATTAAGAATGATGTTGCCTCTTTTAGTCTGTATGACATTGCTTATTGGATGCACGGAAAAAGAAAAATTTATTGTCTATGGTTCTCCGCAAAATGAAGAAGAGCTTGAGTCCTTATTAAAAGAAGAAAAATTTGTTGAAAAAACAACTGTTATTCAATATGACGATAAAATGCTTGTAGCAGTGCAAATTAAACCAATAAAAAAATGGAACAAGACTAAATTAGAGAAAAAACTACAAAAGAAGTTTGATGAAAAATACCCTAACAAAGAAATTTTCGTTTCAGCTGATTATAAAATATTTTATGAAGCAAATAAAATAAAAAAGGATCAACTTGAAGATAATAAACTAAGCGAAAAAATTACTGAGCTAGAGAAGCTTGCAAAGGAGGAAACATAATGGAAAAAGAGCAATATCAAAAACTTGAGCAAAATATAACACCGACTCCACCCTACTTAAAAAATGCTGTAAAAGCATTCGTAGTAGGAGGTTTAATTTGTACAATCGGACAAGCAGTTTCTCTTTTTTATATCGTTTTCTTTAATTTCACGGAAGCAACTGCTGGGAATCCAACGGTAGCAACAATGGTGTTTTTCGCAATGATCTTGACTGGCTTAGGTTTATACAAAAAAATTGGTCAATTCGCTGGAGCTGGTTCGGCAGTTCCAGTTACAGGGTTTGGTAACGCCGTTATATCGGCTGCAATTGAACATAAATCTGAAGGTCTCGTACTTGGTGTTGGCGGTAACTTATTTAAATTAGCTGGATCTGTTGTGTTATTTGGAGTAGTATCTGCATTTTTTGTAGCACTTATTAAATATATTCTTGTGACGATAGGGGTGGTTTCATGGTAATCATATTTCCATCAAAACCATCGTTGTTAGCTGGTGGCGTGGTGGCAGGACCGTTAGAAGACCGTAGTACTTTTAAACAATATTTTGATACAATCTACGACGATGAGCGCTGGCAAATGGAAACAAATGAACAAGGCCATCGAAAAATGATTGAAGAAGCATGTGAAATTGTGATGAAAAAAGGTGGCATTTCAACTGGAGAAGTCGATTTTTTGTTAGGTGGCGACTTAGTTAATCAAATGACACCTACTAATTTTGCTGCAAGGGAATTAGCCATCCCATTTATCGGATTATTTTCAGCATGTGCTACCTCTGTTTCTGCTGTTATTGTAGCTAGCCTTTTAACTGAGCTTGGAGCAGCGAATTTATCAATTGCCGGTGCTTCAAGTCAGCATAATGCGATAGAACGGCAATTTCGCTATCCTATCAATTATGGGGCGCAAAAACCTCAAACGGCGCAGTGGACAGTAACGGCTGCTGGGTATGCGCTTATTGGAAAACATCAAGAAGACGCTCCATGTATTGAAGCGGCGACGGTTGGAAAGGTTATTGATTATGGAATGGATGATCCATTTCATATGGGCGCTGCAATGGCACCTGCAGCCTTTCAAACGATTAAGTCACATCTTGAGGACCGCAAGCAAGAAATATATCATTATGATTTAATTTTAACGGGTGATTTAGGACAGCTTGGCTTAAAACTTCTTAAAGGGATGCTTGTAGAGAGTGGCATAAAAAATGAAGAACTAACACTTTTACGCGATGCTGGAGCAGAATTTTACGGTCAAGATGAAGCATTTCAATCTGGGGCAAGTGGAGCAGGTTGTTCAGCGGCTGTTTTTTTTAGTTATGTTATTCAAGAACTCCGAGCAGGCACATATAAACGAGTGCTTCTTGTAGCGACAGGTGCGCTACTATCTCCACTTTCATTCCAGCAAAAAGAAACAATTCCATGTACGGCACATGCGATAGAAATTACAATGAAATGAGGCAAAAGCATGGTTACGACATTTATTTTTGCATTTATTATAGGAGGCATTATCTGTGTTATCGGTCAATTATTAATGGATGTTGGTAAATTGACACCAGCACATACATTAAGTACGTTAGTTGTCGTTGGTGCCATTTTAGATGGAATGGGTTTATACGAGCCGCTCATTCATATGGCGGGTGCAGGTGCCACAGTACCTATTACATCATTTGGTAACTCTTTAACACATGGTGCAATGGCGGAAGCAGAAAAACATGGATTAGTAGGCGTGTTAACTGGAATGTTTGAAGTAACAAGCTCAGGAATCAGCGCTGCTATTGTTTTCGGATTTATAGGAGCATTAATTTTTAAACCAAAAGGGAATATTGACTAGACGAATACCCCTCTCTAATCTGCAACTTTACATATTATAGGTTGTAGAAGGGAGGGGTGCTTTTATGGGATATCAGGGCTGGTGTGCACAACCTTATGCAGGGATGAATAGCTGGAACAATAATTATTGTGGAGGTAATAACAATAGTGGCTATGGCTCAACATTTGTCTTAATAGTTGTCCTATTCATTCTTCTAATTATTGTTGGTGCTACTTTCGTTAACTAATTTTCTAGCTATTAGTGATTGATAAAAAGTTTTATATTATTTAGGCTTTAACTTCAATTCTGTGAGTATATAAATAACTTACTAAATTAGGTTAAAGCCTCCAACAGTTGTCATAGATGTTTTGTACAAAAGCTATGGGCTACAAATCATTAGCGACAATGATGTTGAGGTGGAATTGATAGGAGGGGGAACATGCATCGCTCGTTTTTTAATTCGATTGAGCAAAAGACAGGCGTTTCAATGGATGAAATCTTTGCATTAGCAAATGCAATTCAACATGCTGATTTTACCAATGAAAAACAAGTAAGAAAAATTGTACGTCGTGTCGGCAAAGTGTCTAATAGACAAATCACACAAGAGCTTGAAGATAAAATAGTAAAGTCTATTATTCAAGATGGTGCTTCACTAGACTTCGACAAGCTTGCTAAAATGATGAAGTAATGCTGAAAGCTAGCGTTATTTAATATATAAAAGAGCTTAAATGGCTACTTAAAATAGAAAACTATCTTTAAAAAAAGGTGTTACGATTATGCTTTGGCATATCGTAACACCTATTAATTAAATTATTTTTTCCATTGCTCGATGTGGTATACCGGCATCCATAAATTCTGGAGATGTTACCGTATAGCCAAGCTTTTCGTAAAAAGGAACAGCGTAGCTTTGCGCATGGAGTTTTAATTTCTTCTGGTCAATGGAAGTCGCGTAGTTTTCCATTTCCTTCATTATTAAGGCACCCAGTTTTTTGCCACGCTGACTTTGCAAAATACATACGCGTTCAATTTTTGCAGTATGCTCTTCAATGCTACGAAGACGAGCAGCACCAACAGGTTCATCGCCCTCATACATAATGAAATGTGTTGCAGTTTCATCTTGCGCATCACATTCTAAATGAAGTGGAACACCCTGTTCCTCTACAAAAACCTTTTTTCGAACAGCAAATGCATCGTCATGTTCTTTCTCTGTTTCAACTATCTTAACGTTATACAAAAATTATTCAGCTCCAGTCAATCGGAATGTTTCATATGTTGTCCATGACCCATCTTCCAATTGATATAAAAGATGAATACGATCAATACTATCTTTTTCATCAACCCCTGTCATGCGGAGTTGGCCAAAAATATCATCATGCTCTGAATCAGTCATTTTTTGTGCAATTGTAATGTGTGGGACAAAAACATGTTTAGAATCCCCAAAAGGAATTTTTTCTTCAATCACACGATGGAATGCTTGTAATTGTTCAGTTGGTTCGATGCGGAAATAAATCGCATTTGTTGTTGGGAAAAACGAACTAATGCGTGATGCGTGAATGCTTAAAGGTGCATGATTGGCAGCAATGTCATCTAATTGCTTCACGATGGATTGAATATCCTCTTCCGTTGCATCAAAGCTGTCCTTTAACGTCATATGCGGTGTAATCTTTGCATAATGCGGATCGTAACGTTTGCGATACGTGTTCGCTAAATCTTGCAATTTTTTTGATGGAAAAGCCACAATTCCGTACTTCATAGTCCATTACCTCCCGTAAATAAACAATTTTTCTATCTAAGTATAACAGAAAATTAAAAATACGTAATTTGAATCGCCCAACATTAATTGAAATTTTCAATTAATGCACGTCTTAAATCAGGTTTCCAATATTTCCATGTATGATTTCCATCGAACTCTTCATAAAATGTAGAAAAGCCTTTGCTTAACATAAGATTATGCAACTGACGATTTGGTGTTAAGAAATCTTTTATAGTTTTATCCATTGTTACAACTTTATCTTCGTTTTTGCCAACGATATGATAAATAGAAATTGCCCCTGGATCTTTGAAGTGTTCAACAGCTTTCAGTACATCTTCGTCAACATAAGGTGATTGCAAAATAACTTTTCCAAAAATGCTTGGGTACTTTAAAGCAGCCATTAAGGAAGCGGTTGCAGCCATAGAATCACCGATGACAGCACGACTCATACCCATCTGGTACGTTGCATATTCAGCATCCAAATAAGGAACAAGTTCATGTGCTAGAAAGCGCAAATAGGCTTCGTGTTGTTCACCACTCGGAATATATTTATGACGGCGATCTTTAATATCTTTATATGGAACAAATGCAATGATTAAATTCTCGATTTCATAGTCATCGATAAGTTCATCGGCTAGTTTTGTAATACCTCCTAGTTGGAAATAGTCCTTACCGTCTGATGCGATTAAAATATTATATTTGTATAGTGGAGAATAATTAGCAGGGACATAAATATATAGCTCTAATTCCTCCTGCAATGCTTCACTATAGAATTTTAAATCTTGTACAGTTCCCTTATCCAATGATGACACTCCTTCATGTGTTTGTGACAAAATTGTACCATATTACGTAAGTAAAGGTATAATAGGTTGGGCTAGCATTATACTAGCAAAAAATCTGAAATGAGGGTTAGTTATGCATGATAAAAGTATTCGCGTACATTCAGAAGAAGTGGCGAAAGCAGCTCAAGCTGCACTAATTCGTCGTGGTGTAGAGTTAGAGGACATTGCTGAAATTGTTTATGAAATGCAAAAATCCTATAATGTAGGGTTAACATTAGAGCATTGTATTCATTCGGTTGAACGTGTATTGCGTAAACGTGAAGTCCAGCATGCTGTATTAGTTGGAATAGAGCTAGATGAATTAGCCGAAAAAGGGCTATTATCATCACCTCTTCAACAAATTATCGAATCCGATGAAGGATTATTCGGAGTAGATGAAACAATTGCGCTGGGGTCTGTGTTTACATATGGAAGTATAGCTGTAACAACATTTGGACATTTAGATAAACAAAAAATCGGTATCATAAAAAAACTCGACACAGAGCCAGGACATCATGTTAATACATTTTTAGATGATTTAGTGGGCAGTATTGCGGCTTCTGCTGCCTCTCGTATTGCTCACCGTATGCGTGACTTAGAAGAAGAAGGCGAAACATTTGCGGATATTGAGCCAGAAGAGCTTGGTCCAAAACCAAAACCACATAATGAAATTTAAAATATTATTTAAATAAAGAGCCTCTCAAAAGTTTTGGGAGAGCTTATAATGACAAAAGGTATCAAGAAGTTTCAATCTTGATGCCTTTGTTGTTTTTTTATGTTGATGGTTATAAAGTAGAATTTCCTTACCAACGTTCAGTTGATTAAAGTGAAGGGCGTCGACTCCTGCGGGAACAGCACAAAACGTAAGACGCAACAAACCGCGAGCTAGCGAGGGTTGCGGCTTACGTTGTGCCCGCGGAAAGCGCGCCCGTAACGGAAATCAACGACAGTAATCCCCTTTGACGTTATAGTGTTTAGTAATTTTTATGACCTATTAGCAATGTTCCACCATCTACATAACTTGCATAACATAGCTTGATATTTTATTTGAGACGGAAGATTTTTTATTGGTAGAGTCATACTCGGAGTAAAATTGAAAAATTCTTCAGAAGACAAATCAAATTCATTGTGATATTAGTCGACTTTATTGATAATATAATTAAATAAAGTTTTGTAATAATGATGTAAGAAGAGAGGTACTGAAAATGAGTGACAAAGATATTAAAACGTTAATTACTAGCGGAACAATTATTTTTGCTGTTATTTTGTATTTAATATTCAGATAAATTTTAAATCTTCAGTTTAAAATAACTGAGGATTTTTGATTTTAGAGAAATAAGTGTATGGAATTTAAAAATATAGTTTAACTTTAAGGAAGTAGGATATTGAATTGAAAAAATTATTATTAGCTTTGTTCTTTTCAACATTGATTATTAGTGGATGTACAGAAGAATCTAGCACCGTAAGTGGTAAAGCTGAAGATATACAAGGAATTGTAGCTTCAATAAAGGAAACTGCTGAAAAGCATGATATAAGTAAATTTGAAGAATATGAGCTACAGGATGTAATTGACGGAGACACAATAAGAATAAAATATAATGGTAGCTCTGAAAAAGTGCGTTTTCTACTTGTAGATACTCCTGAAACGAATCACGAAACGTTAGGAGTACAACCTTTTGGGCCAGAAGCGAAAGAATTTGCAAAGCAACTACTAGCTGGACAAGATACAGTTTATTTAGAATTTGATGTTTCGTATCGGGATAAATATAAAAGATTACTAGCATATGTATATACGAAAGATGGAATTAGTGTTCAAGAGCAACTATTGAAAAATGGATTAGCACGCGTGGCTTATATTTATGATCCAAATACAAAGCATGTCGATTGGTTTAAATCCATTCAAAAAACTGCGCAACAATCTGCTATTGGTATTTGGTCAGTTGAAGACTATGTAACAAATCGCGGTTATGATAAAGAAGCGTATTATGATGCTGTGAAAGATGAAAATCCAACTAAAGCAGATGAAGATGACTCAAATAATACTAGCAGTAATGAGAGCTGTAAAATTAAAGGGAATATTAATTCCAAAGGTAATAAAATATACCATATGCCAGGACAACGGGATTATGACAATACAGTAGCAGAAGAAATGTTCTGTACTGAGGAAGATGCAGTGGAAAATGGGTTTGTTCCAGCAAAGCAATAAAATAGTTGAAGTGTTATATTTTTAGATTTGAAGCATCGACAAATAAAGTAATAAACGTTCATGTAATCTATGGGTAAGCGCCAAATACAACACACCTTCAACGAATTAAACCTCCAACTACAATTATGGAAACGAATGTAGTTGGAGGTTTTTTTTTATGAAATGATTAGAACGTAAGCTGTTATGGCAATCTCGTATTTAAGCTTTTCACATAAGTGGCGAATCAAGCCGCTTGGTGTCCCAAAAAACTTGGCGTAAATCCAATTCACTTCTGAACATCGCATGCCCAAATACTAAAAAAACCGAACGACTTTCCAATAGTCGTTCGGTTTTTTAAATTTACTTTTTACTTTTTTGCGTTTGTTTTTCCTCCTCTACGGGCTTCGGTAAACCGATGACCGGGTCACCGAGTAAAGGTGTAGATAGGGCATACATGCCATGGTTTGAAAATGCCCAAATTAAATTTCGGTCCCATTCGACGAAAATGCCGTGTACCGGATTAGAATGGTCGCTTGTCGTAGTTGTACCATCTTCATTTGGAATTTCTCCAGACATCTTCGGCGCAAAGTATGCTTCGATTGTTGATTCTGTTGGGTTGGTTACGTCAAAAATTTGGACACCTGCATTGTAGAAGGCGTAAGGGATATATTGGTCGCTCGGAACACCTGGATTAATGGTTGCATAGCCACTCCGCTTCGGTCCAAAGCTGCCGCGACGTTGGCAAAAGTCTGTGAATGGTGCTGATTCTGGTGGTGTCGGGCGTTTTAACGTACTAATGATTTTAGGCTCAAGCGGATTGTTGACATCGATTGCGTAAATTTCCTTATAAGGCTCATGGCAATCTTCGCTAAGTGGATAGCCGCTATAGTAAACAATGCCTGTGCTTTCGACTTTGGAAACGTCAATATTATCCCCTTCAGTACCGCTAACACTCATTGGCATCTCAATATGCGAAACCGTTTTCATATTTGCCGGATCGGATATGTCGACAATATAAAACCCAAAGCCACCCATTGCTGCATAGCCGTATTTGCCACCCTTTTCTACAGGTGTGGGAATGAATAGCGGCATGCGAGCACCCATCCATGTTGTTTTGTTGCCAGCATGGGGGTTTTTATTATAGGCTGCTTCTTCGCCTACACGTTGACCTGGCACCCACCAAGTTGAAAGACGTTTCGGATTAGATGGGTCTGAAATATCAAAGGCCATTTGTGCACCTGAGTATAAATAGCTTTTATACTCTGTATTGATGAAGGAATCATCAGGTGCACCTGCAACAAATAAATAATCTCCACCATCATAGACAGGTACGTCTTGACAGCCAGAGCCTTCTTGTACAAGGTCACTTGCATTTGCTTTCGCATCTAAAGGTGTTTCAGATAGCAGCTCCCATTCTGAAAATAATGGGCTTGTCACTTCAAAAATGCGGAATCCACGCAGCATTTCTTTTTCTTTAATAGCCTTAACTTGCTCAGGGTATTCATACTTATTCGATAGAACACCATAACGTGGTACTTCGTAACATTGAACGGCAACTGTTTTGTCCAACTTTTTATTGTATTTTACTGTCATTGGACCGAAGCGTTTGTCTCCCTTATCTGTGTCAATTAATTTATTGGCGATACGCTTGGCATTTTTAGGATCTGTAATATCGAATACATTGTACATATCTGTTTCAAGATCGTATAAATAGCGACGACCGTCTAGATCGAATGTAGCTTGCCAGCTATGTCCCCAACCAATAACGTATGGATAGAATGCTTCTACATTCATATTTTTTGTATATTGATTTTGATCTAGATAAGGCAAACTCCCTTCAAATGGTTGTGGACCTTCATTATCCGGTGTTGCGGCTGGGTGAGTGAAAATCCCTGTCTTCGCATCATAGCCCCAGCTGTCAGGCGCGGGCTCTTTTGGTTCACCTGGTAAAAGCTTTGTTGTGCCTTCCGTTTTATTTGGCAGCGGTGCATCAGGTGCATTTTTGTTCAGACCTGCGCGCGGTGCTTCCTGCTTTTCTTCTTTTTTAGCTTCATCGTTCGCAAAGGCAATGCCTAAAGACAAGAAGAAAATAATGGCCATCATAAGAAAGGCAAAAGCTGAATTACTCAGAAAAGGATGTAACTTAAATTTTTTCATCAACGCAATCCCCCTAGAAATCTATGAATTTTTTAAAGCGTAAGAGCATTTTACTAAAGACATGTAGATTGTATAGGTGACAAATAAGTTGAAGCTGAAAAATTGTGAAATTTAGTTGTTCCGGAACTAAATAAATACTACAATCATATATGACACGGTGTCAACTTTTTATTTTCTGAATATTTAGACTATCCTAAATTTGAGTCTTCTATCCTACCTATACGCTAAAATTAGATCTCAAACAAAATAAAAAAATAGATTAATATGAATCTCCTATGGACTAACCTAATCATAAGACAATATAAAACACCTCTAAAATGGGCTAGCGATATGTAAATCATTTGGGAGGTGTTTTTTTATAGGGAAAGTCTTCAGAAGATAAATCGTAAAGGATATGAGGAAGGAAAATAAAAAAATTAGGCTACTTAACTCCCCTAGAATTTGGGAAGCAAGTAGCCTAATTGGGTTGTTTTCTATGTGTCTCAATGACTAGGTCAGTTCTTAATCAGGGTTTTTTATTTGTATAACCCATCGATATACATTGTTGTAATCGTCCAAGCAATATCCTCAATGGACTCGGACGTATCATCACGCACGAGGTCCCATTGGTGGTTTTCATTGATTAAAAACCATGAGCGTGCGACGATATCGATTTTTAAATCTGACCGTACTAAGCCTTGACTTTGCGCATATGTAATATCGCGGATAATAAAATGAATGTTCGTTTTTCGAATGTCATCCCACTTTTCATTCACGGCAGGGGAAAGGCTAATCGCTTCTGCGAATACTTTCATAATATCTTTATTGGATTTTGCCATCGTTAAAAAAGCAGTGACTTGATTCAGGACAAGCTCTTTTGCTTCTTCTTTGCTAGTAGGTAAGAAAGGTGTGTGGGCCATATCAAGAAATTCTTGCATGACTGTTTCCATGAGAGCAATTAAAATCTCGTCTTTTCCTTTGAAGTGTACGTAAGCCGTCCCATAACCAGTTTCTGCTCTCTTAATAATTTGAGTAATAGTAGTTTTTTTAAAGCCAAATTCGTAGAATAAGTCACGCGCGGCATCCAATAATTTTTGTTTCGTTGCGATAGAGCGCATATTTCTTCCGTCGATTTGCTTCGTTTCTTCACTCATTAAATGACCTCCAAGATATGACTTATTTTATTTATAATAAGCGTGCTATTGCTTGATAATCCAATGATTTATTTCATTTAATCATAGCCCATAAGAAATATTTTTACAAATGACGTTGAAAAAATTTGGTAAAAATAATATTGACACTATGTCAACTTTATTTTAGACTATGAACATATTCAGAAAATTTAAAAAATGGGGGAAAGAATTTTGGGAACTAGAGAAAGCGTTTACAACAAAGAGCATGCAAAACAATATGATGCGAATGATTCATTTCGATCATACCGCGATGAATTTTATTTACAATCAGGTGTTATTTACATGGATGGCAATTCCTTAGGCTTAATGTCCAAAAGAGCCGAGGGAAATGTCCATGAATTAATGGAATCATGGAAAGCATACGGAATTAAAGGGTGGACAACTGGTAAGTATCCATGGTTTTTCATTTCAGAGAAGCTCGGTGAAATGTGTGCACCGCTAATCGGAGCTGAGAAAAACGAAGTCATTATTGCCGGTTCAACGACTTCCAATATTCATCAAGCTGTCGCAACATTTTATAAACCAGAAGGGCGACGAACAAAAATTTTAGCGGATGAATTAACATTCCCATCAGATATTTATGCCTTACAGAGTCAAATAAAGTTAAAAGGCTATAATCCAGATGAGCATTTAGTACGTGTGAAAAGTCGTGATGGCAAGCTAATTTTAGAAGAGGATATTATCGCAGCGATGACAGATGAGATAGCGCTCATATTGCTGCCAACTGTCCTTTACCGAAGTGGTCAGCTACTAGATATAAAACGCTTAACTGCCGAAGCACACGCAAGAGGCATTTGCATTGGCTTTGATGCTTGTCATTCCATTGGGGCAATTCCGCATTACTTCAGTGAGTGGAATGTTGATTTTGCTATATGGTGTAACTATAAGTATCTCAACGGTGGTCCTGGTTCAGTCGCTGGCTTGTATGTGAATAAAAAACATTTTGGCATTCATCCGGGCTTAGCTGGCTGGTACAGCTCCAAAAAAGATAAACAGTTTGATATGGCACATTCATTAGATGTGGAAGAATCTGCAGGGGCATTTCAAATGGGTACACCGCACGTGCTGAGCTTAGCCCCTATTATCGGCTCATTAGAAATGTTTGCGGAGGCTGGTATCGAAAATATTCGTCAAAAATCATTAAAGCTTACACGTTATATGATGGACTTAATCGAGCAAGAGCTAACTGAGCTTGGCTTTTCAATTGGCAATCCAAATGAAGATGATAGACGAGGAGGGCATGTTTGCTTAGAGCATGATGAGGCGATTCGAATTTGCAAAGCTTTAGTTGATAAGGGTGTCATTCCAGACTTTAGACCGCCTAACATTATTCGTCTCGCACCAATCGCCTTTTATACGTCATTCGAGGAGGTGTGGGAAACCGTCGAAATATTAAAGGAAATCGTGACTGAAAAGCAATATGAAAAGTATGGGATGGAAAGAAATGTAGTATCTTAAACGACAATATCAAAGGGGGAAAATGTATGTCACAAGACAATCGTTTGCAAGATATCGTTGAAAGAGAAAAGGGATTAAGTCAGAGCTTAACAACACGCCAGCTAACGATGATTGCCATCGGGGGAGCAATCGGGACCGGGTTATTTTTAGGGAGTGGCTTGGCAATTGGCTTGGCGGGACCGAGTGTCATTATTAGCTATACAATCGGTGCATTAATTGCATTATTACTCATGGGCTGCTTAGCAGAAATGACTGTAGCTCATCCAGTGACAGGGTCGTTTGGTGCCTATGCAGAGAAGTATATTAATCCATGGGCTGGCTTTTCGGTACGCTATTCGTATTGGTTTAGTTTAGTATGTGCAATCGGGACGGAGGTTACAGCTGTAGCCGTTTATATGAAGTATTGGTTTCCGACCGTGCCTGCCATCGTTTGGATAATCTTGTTTGCAGCAGTGCTTTTGTATGTGAATGCAACAACGGTCAAATTATTTGGTGCTGTTGAATATTGGTTTTCAGTCATTAAAGTAGCTGCGATTGTTGGATTTATTATTCTAGCAGTATATGTCATTGTTGGCGCGGATAGTGGCACAGCTATTGGGACTCAAAATTATACAAATAACGGTGGTTTCTTCCCTAATGGGGTATGGGGCATGTGGATTGCTATATTTGTATCGCTGTTCAGTTATTTAAGTATTGAAATGATTGCTGTTAGTGCTGGTGAAGCAAAGGATCCAGAAAAAGCAGTACCGATTGCGCTTCGTTCAGCCGTTGTTCGACTTGTGCTGTTTTACTTATTAACGCTATCTTTAATGCTGATGATTGTGCCATGGGGGATGGCAGGAATCGATAAAAGTCCATTCGTAAAAGTAATGGAAATTATGAATATCCCAGGAGCAGCAGCTATTATGAATTTCGTCGTACTTGTAGCAGCGCTTTCTGCAATGAATAGTCAATTATATATTTCTACACGTATGATGTTTTCTTTATCAAGAGGTGGCTACGCGCCGAAAGTATTGGGGAAATTAAATAGCAAAAACGTACCTTCAGTTGCATTATTTGCTTCTGTTATCGGTATCGCCATCGCGACAATTTTTACAGTTGTCAGACCGGATGCGGCTTTTGCAACGATGATTTCGCTTTCTAGCTTTGGTGCGATGTTTGCTTGGTTTATGATTTTTATTACACACCTGTTCTTCCGTAAAAAATGGAATGAAACGAACGGGCGCAAATTACCGGTAAGAATGATTGGTTATCCGTACTTAACAATTTTCGGTGCAGTCCTGTTAACGTCTGTTGTACTATCAACATGGTTCTCACCTGACTTTAAACCCACATTAACACTCGGATTCCCTTGGTTAATCTTTATTACAGCTTGTTATTTCTTGTGGAAGAAGGCGAACACGAAATCTCCGGTTATTGTAGAAGATACTACAGAGAGTTCGGGAAGCGGGATTATTTAGCAGTAGGCAATCATGGTAATTAAAGTCGGTAAGCGATTTCAACACGGTATTAAAATCCATAAAAAAATATAAATATAAAATTTTAGAGGAGTGGGTTTCGTATGGCAAAATTACAAGCATTTAATCTATTAAAATGGATCGAAGAAAATAAGGACTCTTTAAAGCCACCTGTTAACAACAAAGTGCTATGGGAGGATTCGGAGTTTATTTGTATGATTTTGGGCGGACCTAATCGCCGTCGAGATTTCCATGTCGATCCATCTGATGAGTTCTTTTATCAAATTAAAGGCGATTGCTTCGTTGAGATAATTAATGAAGGAAAGCGTGAAGTGATTACAATTAAAGAAGGGGAAGTGTTCATGCTACCAGCGAATGTGCCGCACTCTCCTCATCGAATTGCCGACACATTTGGACTTGTCGTAGAAAGGAAGCGGGCAGAGGGAGAGCTAGAGGACTTCGTATGGTTCTGTGAAAACTGCGATCAACAAATGCACAAAAAAACGGTGCAATTAACAGATATCGAAACACAAGTGAAAGGTGCAATCGAAGAATTTAATGGTAGTTTAGAGCTGCGCACATGTAAAAATTGCGGTCATGTAATGTCTGAAGAAGTGAGTTTATGGCAATGCGAGTAGATTTCCATACTCATATTATTCCAGAAGATATTCCTAACTTTGTAGAGAAGTTTGGCGGAGAGCGCTGGCCAACATTAGAAAAAACTTGTACATGTGGTGCGAATATTATGGTAGCAGGTCAAGTGTTTAGAGAAGTGACAGACCAAGTATGGAGCCCAGAAAAACGCATACAGGATATGGATGCTGAAGGGGTGGATATACAAGTATTGTCCCCGATTCCTGTGACGTTCTCCTATTGGGCGGAGGCACATGCGGCAGAGGAAATGGCTCGTATTCAAAACGACTTTATTGCGAATACGGTGAAGCAATATCCGAAGCGATTCATCGGTATTGGCACAGTGCCACTCCAAGATGTAGAGGTAGCTATTCGTGAAATGGATCGTTGCATACATGAGCTAGGGCTTAAAGGCATCGAAATCGGGACGAATGTAAACGGCAAAAATTTAGACGACCCAGCTTTTACAGCATTTTTCGAAATGGCGGAGAAATGGGAAGTGCCTTTATTTATTCACCCGTGGGAAACGCTCGGGAAGGACCGAATGCCGCGCCATAATTTTATGTACACGGTAGGGATGCCGAGTGAAACTGCGCTTGCTGCTGCTAGTCTTATTAACGGCGGAGTTATCGAAAAATTCCCAAAACTTAAAGTGTGTTTTGCACACGGTGGCGGCTCTTTTCCTTATATTTTACCTCGCTTAGATCAAGGGTGGAAAGTATGGCCACATCTACGCTTAACGAGTAAACCACCGAGCTATTATGCGAAAAATTTCTATTTCGATTCTTTAAATTATGATCCGCTAAATCTTCAATATTTAATCGACCGATTTGGAGCAGACAAAATTGTGATGGGCTCAGACTATCCCTTCCTATTAAGGGAAATCACACCAGGGAAAATAGTGGATGAGACACTTCATCTTTCAGAAGAACAAAGAAGGGATATTTTAGGGAGAAATGCCTTAGCCTTTTTAAATATCGAGATAAAGGAAGAGATCGAATCATGACACCAGAGGAAAGACTTGCACAGTTAGGACTTGAATTACCATCTTTACGTCCTGCTTGGGGAGACTATGTAGGTTGTGTAAGGACAGGCAATCTCTTATTTACCGCAGGACAGGGTGTGGATCAGTACCACGGTAAGCTAGGGAGAGATTTGACGACAGAAGAAGGCTATTTAGCAGCACAACAATCGATGCTAAACCTACTCAGTGTAGTGAAACATGAAATAGGCGAATTAAGTAAAGTGAAGCAATTTGTCAAAGTATTAGGGATGGTAAATTGCACGGAGGATTTCATTGAGCAGCCAAAAGTAATGAACGGAGCCTCAGATTTAATTGGGAAAGTTTTCGGAGAGAAGGGTAAGCACGGGCGCTCTGCTGTTGGAATGGCTCAATTACCTAATAATACAGCAATCGAAATAGAGATGATTATTGAAATCGAAGAATAGGAGGAGTGGCATTGATTAATGAAAAAGTAATCGAAGAAAAATATTTAAAAGATGCCAAACTATTCATTGGTGGCGATTATGTAGACGCCTTATCAGGTGAAACTTTTAATACGATTAATCCCGCTACAAATGAAATATTAGCATCCGTAGCAAATGGCGGACATGAGGATGCAAAGCGCGCAATTGATGTTGCACATAAAGCATTTGCTAGTGGTGTATGGAGCAAGATGCCTGTTGAGGAACGCTCGCGGATTTTATGCAAAATGGCTGATTTAATAATGAAGAATGTTGAAAAACTTGCCTATGTTGAAACGTTAGACGTAGGTAAGCCAATACGGGAGAGTCTTGAATTTGATATTCCACGAGCGGCTGCTAACTTCCGTTTCTTCGCTGAGATGGCGAAATATATGACGCACGAGCATTATGATCAAAGCAAGCATTTTTCATATGTACAATATGCCCCAGTCGGTGTGACAAGCTTAATTATTCCATGGAACTTGCCGTTTATGCAAATGACGTGGAAGGCATCTGCTGCTCTTGCTGTAGGTAATACCGTTGTAATCAAGCCTGCTTCATATACACCGCTAAGTGCCATCATGCTTGGAGAAATAGCAAATGAGGCGGGATTACCTCCAGGTGTGCTAAATATTTTGACAGGTCCAGGTGGTATTGTAGGAACAGAAATGGCGACAAACCCTGCTGTGAGGAGAATCTCCTTTGTAGGTGAATCAAATACAGGAAAAACGGTTATGCGTAATGCTGCTCAAAATTTAATCCCAGTTTCGTTAGAGCTTGGTGGGAAATCAGCTAATATTGTGTTTGAAGATGCTGATTTAGAAGAAGCAGTAGCAGGATCCATCGAAGCCATTTATCGCAATCAAGGAGAAATTTGCTTAGCAGGTTCTCGTATTTTAGTGCAGGAAAGTATTTATGATCAATTTTTAGATAAATTCGTGGCAGCTGTGAAACAAATTAAAGTTGGAAACCCGCTCGATATGACAACAGATATGGGTGCTTTAGTTTCTAAGGGGCATTTAAAGCTAGTAGATGAGTATGTGCAAATTGGTCTAGCTGAGGGGGCGAAATTAGCATACGGCGGTAAGGCTGTCGCTTCACTACCTGAAGGGAACTTCTATGAGCCGACCGTTTTGTACGATGTCAATAATGGTATGCGCGTTGCTCAAGAGGAAATATTTGGTCCTGTCCCTGTCATTATTCCATTTAAAGCAGAAGAAGAAGCTATTCAGATAGCGAACGATTCTATTTATGGATTAGCAGGGGTAGTATGGACGAATGATTTACGGAGAGGACAGCGTGTGACAGCCCAAATTCATGCGGGCTTATTATGGGTGAATTGCTGGTACGTGCGGGATTTAAGAACCCCATTTGGAGGAGCGAAAGCTAGTGGTATTGGGCGCGAAGGCGGTCGTCATAGCTTTGAGTTCTATAGTGAAATAAAAACAATTACCGTAAAAAAATAAGGAATGAATAAACAAACAAACAAACAAAAGCTGGTATAGCAACCGCCTTTTGTTTGTTTTACTAAGGAGAGTGAATGGTGGTGTCAGAGAAAATTAAGCAATATGCCACACAGTTACTGACAGCTGAAAAAACAAAGCAAAGCATCGTTCCTTTAACAGAGTCGGATGCAAGTTTAAGCATAAAGGATGCTTATGAAATACAGCTTGAAATAGTAAAAATGAAGCTGGACGAAGGTCGACACATCGTTGGTAAAAAGGTTGGTTTAACAAGCGTAGCGATGCAAAAAATGCTCCATGTAGATGAGCCAGATTATGGTCATTTATTAGATGATATGGTGTTTGGAAATGAAGCTATTGTAAAAGTGTCTAGCATGCTCTCCCCAAAAATTGAAGCGGAAATTGGTTTTGTACTAGGAGAGGATTTAGTAGGACCGAATGTAACCTTTCTCGATGTCATGATGGCTACTGACTATATCGTGCCAACAATTGAAGTAATTGATAGTAGAGTAGAGGATTGGCGCATTAAATTAATTGATACAGTAGCTGATAATGGCTCGTCTGCAAAGGTCATCGTCGGGCATGAAAAGACGAAGGTAAATGAAGTTGATTTACGGACAGCAAGTATGGCACTTTACAAAAATGGGGAGCTACTCGCAACAGGGGCAGGGGCTGCTGCACTAGGACACCCGGCACACGCAATTGCTTGGTTGGCAAATAAATTACATGAGTTTGGCATTACACTTAAAAAGGGCGAGCTTATTTTACCTGGCGCTTTATCTGCGGCAGTTGTAGTAAATGCTGGAGATAGTATTGAAGCAAAATTTGGGGGCATCGGTACAGTAACGGTTCACTTTGAATAATGGGAAAGGAGAGAAGGATATGGGCAAAATCAAAGCGGCTATACTAGGCACAGGAAACATAGGCACTGATTTGCTTTATAAATTAGAGCGCAGTGAAGTGATTGAAGTTGTGGCGATGATTGGGATAGATTCACAATCAGAAGGTTTGAAGCGTGCAGCAGAGAAAGGGTATGCGACATATTCAAATGGCATCGAAGCTATCGTTGCCAATTCTAACATGGCGGCTATCGTGTTTGACGCCACATCAGCGAAAGCTCACGTACGCCATGCGAAAGTATTGAAGGAGCTAGGGATTTTAGCGATTGATTTAACACCAGCAGCAAGAGGACCGTTCTTTTGTCCGGCAGTGGGGACTACGGAAAACTTACTCGATTTACACAATGTCAATATGATTACGTGTGGTGGCCAGGCGACGATTCCAATCGTCTATGCGGTCAACCAAGTTGCAGATGTACTATATGGGGAAATTGTGGCGACTATTTCAAGCTTAAGTGCAGGTCCAGGGACGAGGGAAAATATTGACGAGTTTACGATTACGACGCGCCGTGGAATCGAAGAAGTAGGTGGAGCAAATACTGGAAAAGCGCTCATTATTTTAAATCCGGCAGACCCACCTATCCTTATGCGAGACACGATTTATTGTGAAGTGAAAAATATGAAAGAAGAGGAAATTCGCCACTCTATTTATACAATGGTAGAGAAAGTGAAGGCATATGTGCCAGGCTATCGTCTAAGACAGGAGCCATTATTTGATGGCAACCGTGTAACAATCTTTATAGAAGTAGAAGGTGCTGGAGATTATTTCCCTCCATATGCAGGGAATTTAGATATTATGACAGCTGCTGCGACACGTGTTGCAGAAGATTTTGCGCGGGCCATGTTAGAGAGAACGACATTAGAGACGCATTAAGAAAGGGGGCAGTATACATGAATTCGCAAGTTAATAAACCAATTCGATTAACAGAAGTGTGCCTCCGAGATGGCAGTCATGTCGTGGCACATCAATTTACAGAGCAGCAAGTACGAGATGTTGTGAGAGGGTTAGATGATGCAGGCATGCATTATATAGAAGTAAGTCACGGAGATGGCCTTGGGGGCTCCACTTTTCAGTATGGCAAATCACTCGTTAATGAGATGAAGCTCATTGAAGCAGCTGTTGCTGCATGCACTAAGTCAAAAGTTGCTGTGCTGTTAATACCAGGGATTGGTACTGTACACGAATTGAAGCAGGCAAATGACTTAGGTGCTCGCTTAGTGCGTGTTGCTACACATGTAACAGAGGCGGATGTGTCAGCTCAACATATGAGCAAGGCACGCGAGCTAGGGATGGAGACAGTAGGTTTTTTAATGATGGCTCATTCTGCACCTGTGGAAAAGTTAGTGGAGCAAGCGAAGAAAATGGAAAGCTACGGTGCTGAAGCGGTCTATATAACAGATTCTGCTGGCGCATTGCTGCCGCATGAGGTGCGTGAGCGTGTGCGCGCTTTACGACAATCGTTGCAAATAGAAGTAGGATTCCACGCTCATAACAATTTATCTATGGCAGTGGCGAACACGGTCGTTGCTATAGAGGAAGGAGCGACACGTATTGACGGGAGTGTGCGCTGTTTAGGAGCAGGTGCAGGGAATACTCAGACAGAAGTGCTATTAGCTGTGCTAGACCGCATGGGAATAGATATAGGTATTGATTTATATAAAATGATGGATGTCGCAGAAAATATTGTAGGCCCTCTCTTGCCAGGCTCGCAGGAAATTCGAAAGGGGAGCTTAGTGTTAGGGTATGCAGGGGTGTACTCAAGCTTCCTGCTTCATGCAGAGCGTGCGGGGAAGAAATTTGGTCTTGATCCACGCGATATACTTATCGAATTAGGTAAACAAAAAGTAGTAGGTGGTCAGGAGGATATGATTATCGATGTCGCTGCTGAGCTCGCAAAAAAAAGGGAAATTGAGGTGTGAAAATGACGGTACAAATAAATCAGCAAAAAATGGTTGATTATTTATATGAGGCAGAGCGTGATGTAAAGGAAGTCATCAAGCTGACAGACGACTACCCACAGTTGACGATACAGGATGCTTATCGTATACAGGATGCTTTACTAGCACGCAAGCTAGAGGAGAATGGCACGAAGCAAGTAGGCGTGAAGCTAGGTTTAACGAGTAAAGCAAAGCAGCAGATGATGGGAGTCAATGAAGCGATTTATGGCTATTTACATAGTGATATGCTCGCACTAGAATGGGAAGCGATTGAATTTTCACAGCTTATTCACCCGAAAGTTGAGCCTGAGATTGCCTTTTTTTTAGGTGAGGACTTGGCAGGGGAGGCGGTTACAGAGGCGGATGTTGTAAAGGCAACGAAATACGTCGCACCTGCCCTTGAAGTAATAGATAGCCGTTATAAAGATTTTCGCTTTACATTAGCAGATGTTATCGCAGATAATTGTTCCTCGGCGAAATTTATAGTGGGTAGTAAGTGGGTTTCTCCTCACATGCTTGATTTGGGACAAATTGGCATGGTTCTAAGTAAAAACAGCACTGTGGAGCAAACAGGCTCAAGCGCTGCTGTATTAGGGCATCCTGCTACTGCCATTGTGTGGGCAGTGAAAGAATTAGCCAAGGTAGGAAAAGGCTTTAAAAAAGGCGATATTATTTTAAGTGGTGCGATGTCTGAGGCGATTTCTTTTCAGCCAGGGGATACAGTTGTAGCAGATTTCGATGTGCTTGGCAGTGTGACATTATCTTGTAATTAAAGGACAGTGCTTCTTTCTTCTCAATTGTGAAAAGTCGATTGCAACCTCCTTTACTTTAAATGAGAGCATCTGGAAATGAAGTTTTATTTCCAGATGCTCTTTTAACGGTTTATAAAGGGAGAATCGCTGTTTAATGTGGAAACGGTCTTTTTATGAAACTGTCTAAATAATAGGGTTCAGTTCAATCTTTTTCAAAATGGACTTTTATTAGTTAATTTTAAATATAAAATTACAAGAGGTTTTCAATCATATTTAATTTTTGCTTTTATGATAAATAGAAAGAATTACAAAGGACATAACAGACAACAGACCGATTCCAAATAAGCTCGTAGAAAACGCATGTACAAAAGAGGCTTTGTCTAAGGTCGTATTCAAAGCTGTAGAGAATACTATGCTAATACCTGCAACTGCTAAGGAATTGGCTAAATACATGATTGTTGTAAACACCCCAGAGGCAACACCGACCTGATTCTTAGGTATTTTACTCAGAATGGCATTCGCTAAAGGTGTTGTGGCAAGCCCTAGACCAAGGCCGTAGACGAATAAAAGCACTAAAGTATAAATTGTAAATAAATTATACGGCTCGAAAGCAAGAATGCCGATAAGTATAAAAATACAAATACTCATTGTCAATGCACCAATTTTTAATACAATTAAGCCGAATAAATGAACTATTTTTGATGATAGAATCGATGTGAAAAAAAATCCAATACCAATTGGTAAAAAGATCAAGCTTGTCTCCTTCGTATTATACTGCAAGCCAAATTGTATAAAATAGCTAAGGATAAAGAAGAACGAGAACATACTCAAATAAATTGACAGTACTGAAACAATTCCAATGACAAAAGAACGGTGCTTGAACAAAGATAGATCTACAAGTGGTGTTTGATGCTTTTTTTGTTTTGATTTTTCAACAAAAATAAACGAAGCAAGCATAACACATGACAGAATAATGCAACCGAAAAACCAAGGCTGCCACCCATATGTTTGACCTTCTGATAATGGATAGATGAAAAATAATATACTAAACATCAATAAAATGGCGCCCATCCAATCAATATTATTGTTTTTCACAACTGTGGATTCAGGTATTATAGGAAGTAGTAATAGCACAAGAATGCCAAATGGGACATTGAAGAAAAAAACAATTCGCCATCCTCCATTAAATAGATTCAAACTGACTAGTAATCCCCCTAATATTAAGCCAAAGGTAAAAGCAATCCCAATGACAGCACCATACAAGCCAAAGGCTAAATTTTTCTCCTTCGAAGGGAAGATATCTTGAATAATCGATAAAATTTGTGGTTGTATAAAAGCTGCTGCAAAACCTTGCACAATTCGGACGCCAATTATAAGTAATGGATCCGATAGCATTCCTCCGACGAAGGAGGTAAGAGTAAAAAAGAATACACCAATCCATAATAATTTTTTTCTTCCGTAGATATCTCCAAGTTTACCGCCAATTATTAGAGCTGTTGCAAGTCCAATCGAATATCCAGAAAATATTAATTGCGCTCGCGAAAAACTTGCGTGTAAGTCATTTTGAATGTTCGGCAAGGCAATTTGAATCATATAAGTATTTAAAGAGATTAGCAGTGTCGGAAGTAGGATAATCGCTAAGGCCAGCCATCTATATGCATAATGTTTGCTCGAGTTATTGGATTGAAGAGTACTCATAGATTTGGCTCCTTTTATTGTTGTTTAAAATTGAGTGGTTGTCAGTCAATTAGTTAAAGCTTTATTAAATAGTTAGGGTTGGATGATACGCTATGACTAAGTTTTTAGTATGTTCATTTTGATTAATATGACAGTCAACGTCATAAACTTTTTTTACTAATTCAGGAGTTAATAATTCTTCTGGCTTGCCGTGTGTATAGATGCGCCCATTTTTTAGTACATAGAGGTACTCACAATACATGGCTGCTATAGAGAGATCATGTAATGCAGCAAGTGTACCAATTTTTAATGATTGTACAAGGGATAAGATTTGAATTTGATATTTAATGTCCAAATGATTTGTTGGCTCATCTAAAATTAAAAACTGGGGCTCTTGTGCTAAAGCACGTGCAAGAATAACACGTTGTTTTTCACCACCAGAAAGATAGGAGAAATGCTTTGAAGCATGATGTTCCAAGTTTACCTTTCGTAACACATTATCTACAAGATCATAATCTTGGTTTGTGTCAGATTCCATTATCTTTTTATGTGGAGTTCTTCCCATCAACACCATGTCACGTACAGTAAAGTCAAAATTTGCATTGTTAAATTGACCAACAACACCCAGTCTTCTTGCAATTGCTTTAGGGGAGGCTTTTACTATATCTAAATCATCTAAGAAAATCATGCCTGTTGTCGGCTTTGTTACTTTATAAATGTTTTTTAACAATGTCGATTTTCCACAACCATTTGGTCCGATGATTCCGACAAATTGCCCTTCTTGCACCCTTAACGAAACATCTTTTATAATGTCAACATCAGATACCGAGAAGGATACATTTTGTACTGTTAATTCCATACTAATTACCTCCAAAACCATATTTTTTTTTTATTAACATGTGCATAAAAACTGGAGCTCCTAATAATGATGTCACAATTCCAATCGGTAATTCGCTATTTGGAATAATTGTTCTTGCTAGTAAGTCTGTCCAAGTTAAGAAGATAGCGCCGACTAATATGACAGTGGGTACTAAATAACGATGATTAGAACCTGTAAAGATTCGCACTATATGAGGAATAATGAGACCGACAAATCCAATAATTCCACATATCGATACAATAACACCTGTCAAAATAGCAGTAATGACTAAATAGACTCTTCTATAAATATTTAAGTTAATGCCTAATGACATTGCAGCATCGTCTCCCATAAGCATTGCGTTCATAACACGCCATTGTGATAAAAAGAATAGGCCTACAATCGTAACGATTGCAGCAATCAACGGCAAGTCCTTCCAATCAGCAGAGGCTAAACTTCCCATCGTCCAAAATGAAACAGAACGGACGCCTTCAGCGTCTTTGGCAAAATATATGAATAAATTTGATAGAGCTGTGAATAAGGCATTGACCACGGTACCCGCTAGAATAAGTTTAATGACCGACATTTTTTCTCCGACACTTGATAACAGTAATACTAGAAATGTTGCAAGTAAAGCACCTAAAAATGCCCATACAATTAAGTCGAATTCTCCAAAGAAACCGCTAAAGCGATGACCTAGAATAATCGAAAATGTTGCACCTAGTGAAGCACCTGAAGAGATGCCGAGAATATAAGGATCTGCAAGTGGGTTTTGTATCGATGCTTGCATTACACTACCACAAAGAGCTAAACCTGCACCTACTATTAATGCTAGTAAAATTCTTGGAGTGCGAATTTGCCAAACGATTTCGAATGTCATTTTAGAAATAACTGTATCAACATGACCAATATTGATCCCAGTAAACTGATACAAAAGAATTTTACAAGAATCGAGAAATGGAATGCTTACTTGTCCAATAGAAGCGGAAACAATCATTGAGACGAAAACTAGTCCTATCAATAATAAAAGAAGCACGGAGAAAGGACGTTTACTATTCACCATCATTTACTACTCCAACAAAAACATCAGGATGAATGAATTTAGCGACCTGTTCATATAAGTCAGCAAGTTCAATACCACCATTGATAGCCCCAGTATATTCAGCAACCATAACGTCTTTATTTTGGATTGCTTTTATATTTTGAAGTTTTTTATCATTGATCAAGTTATTTTTCGTTTTTTCTTGGTCGGGTTGTTGAAATTCTGTGATAATAATTTTATCTGGGTTTGCTGCTATTATCGCCTCTGTTGAAAGTTCGATATAGTCTTCTTTGGATAGCTCAATATATTCAGCTCCAGCACCTTCAATCATTTCATCAATAATTGCCCATTTAGGTGAGTAATAGAAATACTTTCCACGTGCTCCACTAACTAATAGAACGTTAGGGTGATCTTTAATATTTTTAGCCTTTGCAGTAATTTTATCAATACGAGCTTGTTGCTCTTTCAAGTATTTATTAGTTTGATTTTCGATATCGAATACTTTCCCGAATGTTTTGATTTCATCAAAATAAATGTCGATACTACGTCCAATTGTAAAGTTTGTAGAAGAAACAACAGGAATCCCACGATTGCTCCAAGAAGGGATGCTCCCAATTAGTTCCTCTCGAAATGCAGAGGCAATAGAATAAATTAAGTCAGGTTGTAGCGCTATAATGGATTCTTTTGAGGGCCACATTTCACTAACTAAATGCATTTTCTCAATCTCTTCCGTAAAATTTGAATGGGCTTGATCATTATAGGCAAATCCAACGACTTTATTTTGTTGTCCAAATTTAACCATTAATTCTGCGACTGATGATCCGATAATCATTACTTTCTCAGGAGCTTGGTTAATTGTCTGAGTGACTTTTTTCCCTTCATATGTATGAACATCAAATGACATTGGATACTTTCCGCTATTGCTGATGTTCGTCACTTCTTCAGATGATTTTCCCTCTGATTGTGAGCAACCTGTAGTAACTAAAATGAATGAAAATAATAATAGACATAGAGATTTTTTTAACATTTGAATCCTCCTAATATTTTTTTGACCGACAATCACTCAGTATAATTAAATATAAAGTAAATTCATTTCTTTTTCTTAATTTGACTAGTTATTAGTCAAATGCTTAAATTAAAAAAGGGGGTAGTACAAGCGATGGTTAGAGTAACAAAGAATGCATCAGAACGGCGAAATGAAATATTAGATACCGCAGAATCTCTTTTTAGCCAAAAAGGTTATGAAAAAACTTCAACGACTGATATTACTAAAACGTTGGGAGTAGCACAGGGCACACTGTATTACTACTTCAAATCAAAAGAAGCCTTGGCAAATGCATTGATTGATAGACAGCTAAAAGTGATAAAAGAGCATTTTATCGAAGTAATTTATGACGAAACACTTTCTGCTTATGAAAAAATAGCTTGGATTTTTGTATACGAGCTTGATGATCCAACAGGGCATGTTGAAATTTTTAAGTATTTACAACACGATAGTAATGCTATCCTTCGTCAAATATTACATGTACAAACAATTTGCCAATTCACACCAATTTTAGCTGATCTAAATATTCAAGGTAATGAAGAGGGTATCTTTCATATTGATAATCCAACACTAGTAGCAGAATTTTTCCTTTCAACAATCCATCATTGGGTTGATTCATCACTATTCAAATGGAATTCACAAGAACGTATCGTAAGGATTGAAGCGATTCAATCCACATTTGAACATTTATTTGGCGTTCCTAATGGAAAGTTTGATTTAGCTCTTTTAAGAGAAACTGTGAAAACTAAATTTAATTACTGAGTGAAAAACATCTTGATTGATAATCAATATCAATTAAGATGTTTTCATTATAATTATTGACTGACAACCTGTCAAATTAATTTTACAAGCGAAGTATTTGCAGAAAAACGACTAATGGAGGAACAAAGCCTTTCGAAAAATAGGGTTGAGTGCCAAAGAACTGAAAACCAACCATAGTTCTTTTAAACTTTTAAAAACAAGCAATTTACAGCAAGTTCCTAAGTTACATGGGGAATAGCATGACAGAGAGCCTAGTGTAATCTTGTCCATGAACTGCTTCCTTTACTAGTGGATTTGGACGTATTAACATCTGACTTCATCCAATGAAATGGGCTTTTTTATGCACAATGAAATTGATTAATATTTATAGAAATTTCGAAATTTAATTTATTTTAATGTAACGCCAGTAATACATATAGATTTTCAGATTTATTTATTGCGCCTACAATTGCTTGTGATGAGTCTCGTAGAGTGCATGTTTCTTTCCTACTGGTTTGACCGAATCCTATCCAACATGTCTACTAAATCATCATTCAGCAAACCTGGATTAGACAATAATGCATATTAGTATTTGTGATTTGTGTATTTGTATTTCTTCCAGACCTTGTTAAACTATAGTTTATAATGAGAATCTTTATTAATTAATATCCTTCTAGTAGCAACATCTGATTAGAGTATTTCATGGGCGCAAAACTATTTTTACTTTAATAGCTTCAGTCATTGTATTGGCTGAGCAATGGTCGTGCTGGTGGGAATATTGTCAGTGAAAGTAGACCAGATGTACAATGTTTGGATAGGGAGCAGGTGTATTATCATGATAGACTTAGATAAATTAGCCGAGATATTTGCTAGAGGTTTTTATGATATAGAAGGTGTCCACCGTTTAGTGATCCAGCCGAAAAGTATATTAAGTGAATTTAGAACCGTCCGCCATGGATTTCTTTTTGTAATTCGTGGGGAGGCTAGAATGCGTGTGAATGGAACTGTCTATGAATTACATCCTGGCTCAGTAATTCACGTGGCTCCAAGCATGCAAATGGACGCGCAAGTTATAGGTCAATCAGAGTACGAGTACTATTTACTGTTTTATAGATTTGACAAGTTAGACGAAATATATAGCGTTCATGAATGCGACTCCCATTTCAAACTGGAGGCGGGAGCAAATCCGAGAGTACTAGAATTGCTTATTATGCTGCACCAGAATGCCAATACACTTAGTGGTATTGGGAAGCTTCGTGTCAAAGAATTATTTTTAAGTGTCATGCATCAAGTGTTGGTGGGTTGCAAGCATCGAGTGATTGGCAGTTCTCCAAGTGAAAAGGTAATAGAGGAGGCTATTGCATACATACACAGGCATTATATGAACCCGTTAACACTCGATGAATTGGCGGAGCTACATGCAATGAATACCAAGCGCTTCTCATATTTCTTTCACAAATATACTGGGCTTCGTCCAATCGACTATCTTATCAATTATCGTATGGAAAGAGCAAGTGACTTACTTAAAGTGGGGAATTTCGCCATCAACGATATTGCTATCAGTGTCGGATATGCCAATCCGCTTTATTTCAGTAGAGTGTTTAAAAAGAAATTTGGTGTGTCTCCTTCCGCATACACACATAAATTAGATAATCGTATAAATTGAGTGACTGATTTATGTTTTACGCCTGCAACTGGTGATGAACCTAGAGTGCAGGCTTTTTCCCCTTTGTCTTATTATTTCCTTCCAGAGCCCTATCCTACAAGTGGCTAAATTATCTTTCAGCAAAACTAGATTAGATAATAATACATATCGTATTGGTGATTTGTGTATTTGCATTTGTTGCAGACCTTGCTACACTATGGTTGATAATGAGAATCATTATTAATTAATAGCCTTCTAGAAACAACATCTGATCAGAGTATTTCATGGGTGCAAAACTATTTTTACTATATAGAAAGGGTTGGTAATATTGACGACAAATAGACAATTATGTATTGGATTAGTCTTATCTACTTGGGTGAAAGGAGGCGACTGGCGGCGCCCAGACAGCGGTGTGGAAAAAATGGATTCAATTGACCCTTACATTGATTTGGCAAAGATGGCGGAGAAGACAAAGCTCGATTTTCTTTTCAGGGCGGATTATCTTTTTGTTAGTCCACAGATGCTTGGCGATTCTGCTAATTTTGGTAGCCCTGACCCCACTATGATATTTGCAGCGATTGCTCGTGAAACTGAGCGGATCGGTCTAGTAACGACTATTTCTACCACTTTTAATCCACCATATGTTGTTGCTAGACAGCTTCAGACTTTGCATTGGCTGAGCAATGGACGTGCTGGCTGGAATATTGTCACTTCTATTGAAGGTGCCGAAAATTTTGGTGAGTCACCTATGCCTTCTTCCAAAGAAAGATATGCGAAAGCAATTGAATTTACTGAGGTCGTACGTAAACTCTGGGAAAGTTTTCCGAAAGAAGCCATTGTTATTGACCGTGAGACAGGTATATTTTCCGATAAGGATAAAGTTTCTCCAATTAATCATTCAGGTGAGTTTTTTAGTGTTAAGGGACCACTTACTTTGCCTGCACATAAATCGGGACCAATTCCATTATTTCAAGCAGGTGCGTCGGACACAGGACGAAATTTTGCCTCTTCAATAGCAGATGCTATTTTTGCTGCGATGCCAGACCTTGAGTCAGGAGTAGAATTGCGAAATGATCTGAGAAGAAGAACTATTGAGCATGGACGCGATCCGGACACCATAAGAGTTTTGCCAGGTTTATATTTTTTCTTGGCCGAAACTCGCGAGGAAGCCCATGAATTACATAAGGCGGCACACGCACATTTGACTATTGAGCGTAGACATGCATCGCTTAAATCAGTACTGGGTCTTGATTTGAGCAGCTTTGCTTTGGATAGTCATGTAACTTCCGAAATGCTTCCCGATCCGAATCAGCCAGTCCGCAGCCGAACACATGCTGAGCTGTTGCGCCGGTATATTACAAATTATCAGCCTACAGTGGAAGAGGTATTGGCAAGGCCGGAGGTTGTCGGGTCTGCTCACTGGGTTTCCGTTGGAACGGTTGAAGACGTTTTGAAAGATATAATTGAGCGATTTGAGGCTGGAGCTATTGACGGATTTATAGCTATTCCGGGTGGTTCAGAAAAATCTTTGAAATTATTTTTTGAAAAGCTGATGCCGCAGTTGGTTGAAAGAGGCTTGTTCAGAAGTGAATATACGGGTGTCACTTTGCGGGACCATTTAGGGATTAATATTACTGATCATTAATATAGGGGTACTTTTGAAAGGGGTTTAGGAGAAAAATGAACAAAAAGTTTATAATAGTTTGTTTGATAGCATCATTCGTAATTATTTTGGCTGCATGTGGAGGAGGAGACAAACAGAGCAAATCAACAAACTCCGACAGCAACGGTGAATCAGCGCAACATCAAGTGGACAATACAGGAACAAGCGAAACAAGAACGATTGATTATCTCGGCGAAAAGTATATCATCCCACAAAAAGTAGAAAAAATTGTAATTGGGGCTATGGAAGCGATGGAAGATGCGGTAATGCTTGACGTTCATCCAGTAGGGGCAATATCAGTAGGCGGAAAGTTTCCGGAAATGTTTGCTTCAGTAACGAGCAAGGCGGAATCAATTGGTGAAAAAAGACAACCTAACTTGGAGAAGATATTGCAATTGAAGCCAGACGTTATTCTAGGTTCAACCAAGTTTCCAAAAGAGGTGGAGGAGAAATTGCAAAAAATTGCTCCCACTATTTTGGTGTCGCACGTTTCTACGAACTGGGAAGACAATTTGAAGTTAATGGCTGAATTAACTGGAAAGCAAGCAGAGGCAGAAAAAATTATATCTCAATATAAAATAGATACACAAGAAGTAAAAGCATCGTTAAAAGAAAAGCTTCAAGGTAAAAAAGTAGCTGCTGTTCGTATTCGCGGAGGGCAAGCTTACATTTTTGCAAAAAATGTAGACTTTAACCCTTTTCTATACAATGACATTGGTTTAGAAATGCCAGAACAGATTAGCATGGCAAAATTGCAAGATGCGATCTCTGTCGAGCAACTGGCGGAAATGAATCCAGACTATTTGTTTGTGCAATTCTCTACGAATGATAACAAAGATGCAGAAAATGCATTCGAAGACTTAAAGAAAAATCCAATTATCCAAAATATTAATGCATTTAAACTCGATCACGTATATGTCAATGTGGTTGATCCTCTTCTAGAAGGAGGCCCTGTTTATAGTCGAATCAAGTTTTTAGAAAGTGTGCAAAAGCATTTGAACAAGTAATGGAATGGAGCAGGGAGGAATGAATTCGTTATTAAGCCATAAATTTGTTCAAATTGTCGTATTATGCATTCTTTTCAGTGTGACAGTAGTTTTATCTCTTTTCTATGGTTCGAAATCAATGAGTTTTGAAATGATGTGGCAGGCGTTTTTTCATTTTGATTCAGAGAATATGGATCATTTAATCATCCAAACATCGCGCCTTCCGCGTGTGATAGGAGCGCTATTGGTTGGCGCCTTCATGGCGGTTTCAGGGGCTTTAATGCAGGGGATGACAAGAAATTATCTTGCCTCCCCTTCGATTATGGGCGTGGCCGATGGCTCAGTGTTTGTCATTACAATATGTATAATTTTCTTGCCAGGTGCATCTTCTATGACCCTTATTATATACTCGTTAATTGGTTCAGCACTAGGCGCCGCCCTAGTTTTTTCAATAGCTAGAATGTTACCTAACGGAATGACACCGCTAACTTTGGCTATATTAGGGACGATTCTTGGGACTTTTCTCAATGGGATTTCTCAAGCGTTAGCTACGTATTTTCAAGTTTCGCAAAATATTAGTTTTTGGTATAACGCAAGGTTGCATCAAATGGATCCGACGCTCATCAAATGGACGATTCCATTTGCGATTGTTGGATTACTGCTTGCTTTTGCTGTAGCTCGTTCCATTACTGCTATTTCACTAGGGGATGAACTCGCTCATGGGTTGGGTATCAATCTTTTAGTGGTTAAAGCTTTGACGATGTTAAGCGTGGTAATTTTAACAGGAGTATCGGTCGCAATAGCTGGAAATATCCCTTTTATCGGTTTAATCATCCCTCATATTACGAGGATACTGGTTGGGCAAGACTACAGGAGAATTATTCCTTATGCAGCGGTGGTGGGGGCTTTATTTTTAGCATGGTCTGATATCATCAGCCGCTTTTTGAATTATCCATACGAGACGCCGATTGGTGTAGTAACCGCGTTATTTGGTGTCCCTTTCTTCCTTTATTTAATTAAGAAGAAAGGGGGATGGAACATTTGAATAAGCTTAGTCAGCACGCTCAATTTTTGTTTGTTTTCTTATTGACTTTAGCACTTTCTATCGTTGTGATGTATGTTGCCGTAACGAATGGAACGTTTGATATGTCTGTGTTAGATGTTCTTAGGACGTTATTTCGTTTTCAATCCGTTAGCGAGTACGATCTAGTGATTTTCGAATTTCGGTTACCGCGGATTGTGATTGGAGCACTGGTCGGATTTGCGTTAGGGATTGCTGGTGCTGTCCTTCAAGGAGTTACAAGAAACCAACTAGCAGACCCGGGCATTCTTGGGATTCATTCAGCTGCTGGAATGGCGATCATTTTGTACATGTTTTTCATTCAAGGAACGGTGAAAGGCGCTAATTGGTTATCAATTATGACGATGCCGCTTTTCGGTTGGCTTGGTGGCATGGTGGCGGCGTTATTATTGTTGCTTTTTGCTCGATACAAAGGTGCACTTGATCCACAGAGATTAATCTTAGTAGGGATTGCCTTTAGTTCAGGTTTTGGGGCCATTACTCTTTATATTTCATTAAAGATGGACCCACAAGATTTTGAAATGGCGACTGTTTGGTTATCAGGCAGCCTTTATAGTACGACCTGGATACATATATTAGCGGTATTGCCATGGATAATCATTTTAACTCCAATTATTTGGTGGAAATCGAACAAACTTAACCTATTAAATTTGGATGAAGTATTAGCCATTGGATTAGGTTTAAATAAAGACCAAGAAAGAATGATTTTTCTTTTATGCTGCGTCGGGTTAGTTAGCGCGTGTGTATCTGTAGCAGGAAACGTTGGATTTATTGGCTTAATTGCCCCTCATATGGCTAGAAGGCTAGTCGGTATTCATTATCAATATGTAATACCTGTCTGTGGAGCAATTGGCATGCTTATGGTGTTAGTCGGGGATTTTATCGGAAAGACGATCTTTGCTCCAGCTGAACTGCCTGTAGGAATTGTCATTTCCATTATCGGTGTTCCTTATTTCGTATATCTGCTGTTTAAAAAAAGAAAATAGAATAAAGAGAGAAGGAAGCCACTCGTTGTACACAAAAAGAAGTGGAGAAGAAATTCAATTAAAATTAATCTGCTCAGACTAACGACAAACTTATAACAAAATAAAATTTTAGGTGGATTATTCATGTCATTAACAGTAGAAACACAGCAAACAAAAGTGATAAAAACTACTCCAATATTAATTTCTTTCTTAATTGCTGGTTTCATTGGATTGTTCAGTGAAACGGCTTTAAACATGGCTCTCGGAGATTTAATACAAGTATTTTCTATTAGTTCTTCCAAGGTTCAATGGCTAACAACAGGTTATTTATTGACCTTGGGAATATTAGTTCCTGTCTCGGGTCTCTTACTTCAATGGTTTAGTACACGTCAAATATTTATTGTGTCATTGATTTTTTCAATTATTGGGACACTAGTCGCAGCTCTTGCACCAAGCTTCGGAATATTAATGTTTTCCCGAGTGATTCAGGCTATAGGTACTGGATTATTGCTGCCTCTAATGTTTAATTCGATCTTATTGATTTTTCCCATCCATAAACGAGGTGCAACAATGGGACTAATAGGGTTGGTCATTATGTTTGCACCTGCAGTTGGACCCTCAATCTCAGGACTAATTCTAGAAAAACTGACTTGGCATTGGATTTTCTGGGTTTGTCTACCGTTTTTAATTCTTGCGTTGGTATCGGGTATCGTGTATATGCAGAATGTATCAACCATAACTAAACCGAAAATTGATATATTATCTATTGTTCTATCTTCGATTGGTTTTGGCGGGATTGTCTATGGTTTTAGCAGCGCGGGTGAGAATGGCTGGGGAAGCGCGATTGTAATCACGATGATTATAATGGGTCTTACTGCACTTTCCTTGTTTTCTTGGCGACAATTAAAAATGGATAAACCGATGCTTGATTTACGTGTATTAAAATATCCAATGTTTACTCTAGGTTTATTGTCCGTATTTATTTGTTTCATGGTAATAATGTCCACAATGATTTTGTTGCCATTATATTTGCAAACGGGACTAGCATTGACTGCATTCACTGCGGGGCTTGTTTTGTTGCCAGGTGGTGTGCTAAATGGATTAATGTCCCCAATCACAGGTCGTATCTTTGACAAATTCGGACCAAGAGGACTTGTTATACCTGGATTTGCAATCATGCCTATCATGTTATATATCATGTCAAACGTAACCATTGAAACGTCGGTTAGTATGGTGATTGTGATGCATTCCATTCTATTTATAGGTGTATCAATGGTTTTAATGCCTGCTCAGACAAATGGACTAAATCAATTACCTAAAAATCTTTACCCAGATGGGACTGCTTTAATGAATACATTACAGCAAATGTCGGGAGCAATTGGCACTGCAGTTGCAATTACGATTATGTCCGCTTCTCAGAAAAGAAATATGAACAATATAACTGATCTATCAGACCCCTCTTCAATTGGAGCTTCATTAACAGCGGGAGTACAGGACTCCTTTAGATTCACTCTAATTATAGCTATGATTGGTTTAGTTATTTCCTTCTTCATCAAATCTTCCCGTGTTAAATAGGGCTTACTGAATAATTTAAAACTCTCATTTCACGACTCAAAACAAAAATAGAAAAACATCTGCAAATCCTGTATTGTTGTAAGTCCTAATCAAACAAAATGTTTAGTGAATCTGTTGCAAGGATAATAAATACGTAGTAAATTCAATAAATAACTTTTGCTCATTTTTATTCATTAAAATAAGCAAATAGAAACTACTTGTCTATTCAAGAAAAAGCTATGATTATGGAATGTTTAAGACGAATTCTGTGAGATACAGCAGGAAGCACAACAATTAAAATTAAATATTTGGTCGCACGATAATTATTTCCAATTAGACAAATCGTCTGCTGTTGAAAATCATTTCATGCAGTAAACTGCCCCATAAAAGTTAGACATAAAATCTAACCTTTACGGGGCGTTTTAATTTTTATTGAATGGAAACTCGATCCTATAACTTTGAAGCGTTCTAACAAAATAATTAGGTAAGAGCATATTGATTGAGAACTTCTAATTTAATTAAGAGATAATCCTTCCTTTACCGAAGGGTATACATAAAGGCGTACCGTATATAGGATCATTTGTCATCTGACATTCTAAATCGAAAACATGTTTTACTAATGCAGTTGTCATAATTTCTTCAGGTTTTCCCTCTTGATAAACTCCTCGATCACGCACCGTAATAATGTGATCAGCATATCGACATGCCAAATTAATATCGTGTAGAACCATAACGATTGTTCTATTTTGTTTATTTAATTCAAAAAGTAAATCTAAAATTTCAATTTGATGTGTTAAATCTAAATAAGTAGTAGGTTCATCTAACAGAATAATATCTGTATCCTGAGCTAGCGTCATAGCAATCCAAGCGCGTTGACGTTGACCACCTGAAAGCTCATCCACTGGTTTATCCTGTAAATGATCCACGCCCGTCGCTTTTAAGGCGTTTAACACTATTTCTTCATCTTTTTCTGTCCATTGTTTTCGCCAGCTTTGATGAGGGTAACGACCTTGTTTTACAAGTTGTAAAACTGTTAACCCTTCTGGTGCTACTGGTGATTGAGGAAGAATAGAAAGCTTTTTAGCTACTTGTTTTGTGGACAATTTAAAAAGGTCTTGTCCATCTAATAATACCGTGCCTTGTTTAGGCTTTAATAAACGAGCGATTGAGCGTAAAAGTGTAGATTTTCCACAACCATTGGCACCAATCAACACAGTAATTTCATTCATAGGAATAGATAAATTTAGATTTTCAATAATATTGGAATCACCATAATGTAGTGTAAGTGATTTAGTTTCTAAAGTTTTAGTCATGAAGTTTGACTCCTTTATTTTCTAGGATTTCTCAATAATAAATAGATGAAATAAGGGGCACCAATAGCAGCTGTAAACACTCCTGCCGGCACTTCTAAAGGACTAAATGCAGTGCGTCCAATAATATCTGCAACCATTACTAATAAAGCACCAATAGCAGCGGATGTAGGAATTAATACACCGAATGCTGGACCTACAATACGTCTTGCAATATGTGGCGCCATTAAGCCGACGAAACCAATAGCTCCTGCAAATGAAATGGCACTAGCAACGAGACTTGAACTCAAGAGTAATAAGAAAAAACGAGTTTTTTGTACAGTTTGACCTAAACTTGCAGCTGTGTCATCACCCAATTCTTGCACGTTTAACTGTCGAGTAATAAAGACTGTTAGAAGCAGAAGGATTATAATTATTGGAACGATAATTTGAACTTGATTCCAATCTGCACTTTTGACGCTACCTGTAATCCACTTATTGGCTTCACTAGCTTGATAAATAGGACCGATAACCATCAACATCGTCGTAATAGCCTGCATAAAAGCAGAAACCCCGATACCAATTAATACAAGACGGGTTGCAGTCACACCATCTTTCCAAGCAAATATATAAACAATAAATGCAACGGCAGTAGCTCCAATAAATCCTGCAAGAGGTAGCCATTCAATACTAACTGTTAATGAATGATTGGAGTCACTGAAAATAGCTAAAAAACCAACTACCGCAGCTCCACCACCAGCAGAAATACCGATTATGTCTGGTGAAGCAAGTGGATTTTTAATCAGACCTTGTAAAATAGCACCTGCCACTGCTAAAGCCATACCTGCAAACGCTGCAATAAAAATTCTTGGCAGTCGAAAGTCAATAATAATTAATTGATCAAAATCAGAACCTTGTCCGATTATCGTTTGCATTACTTTTAACGGATTTATAAATGAATCACCAAACGATGCACTGAAGAAAAAAACAAATAGTGCTGTGATACTAAGAAAAGTTAGCTTTTTAGAAGCTTTTACATCTAGTAAAAAAGAAATTTTATTTTGTAGTAAACGAACTGTTTTTAATTGTTTCATTATTTTTTTCCACCTTTTCGCGCAAGGTAAATAAAGAATGGTGTGCCAATCATGGCTGTCATTACGCCAACTGGCACTTCTTGAGGCATAATAATATAGCGTGCTGCCACATCTGCTAACAGTAAAAGAATCCCACCTAATATAGCAGCCATCGGAATAAGCCAACGATGATCAGTACCAACAAACTTTCGCGCAAAATGGGGTACTACAATTCCAACAAATCCTATAGGACCAGCTATTGCAACTGAGCTACCTGCTAAAAAAATAACAATAATGCCAACTGCTAATTTCATCATGCCTAGTGGTAACCCGAGACCTCTTGCTATATCATCCCCAAGGGCAAGAATATTCATTTTAGAAGAGATAAGTAGAGCTGCAATCCAACCAATAACTAAATATGGTAACACAGATATTAGAATCTCCAGCTTTCTCCCTTGTACAGATCCAGCTAACCAAAACAGTACTTGCTCAAGTTCTGCTTCGTTTGTTGCAAGTAAACCTTGTGTAAAAGAAGCGAAAAGTGCACTGATTGCGGCTCCAGCTAACGTTATTTTGACTGGAGTTACGGCATCTCGTCCAGATGAACTAATGCCATAAACTGATAGAGCAGCTATTGCGGCACCTAAAAATGCAACCCATGCTAAAGATTGTAAAGCTGAAATATGGAAGAAAATCATTGCAAATACGACTGCAAAGCCAGCTCCAGTATTGATTCCTAAAATTCCAGGGGATGCTAGTGGATTTTTCGTTAATGTCTGCATCAGTACCCCTGTAATAGCTAAAGAAGCCCCCACACATGTAGCAATTAGAGCCCTAGGAATACGAACATTTTGAATAATGATATGCTCGTTTGAATTATTAAACTGGGTAAAAGATTCAATCGTCGTTTGAATGGAGGTATTTGCATAGCCATATACAATACTTATTCCCATGCAAATAAGTAAGAGAAGTGTTCCTACTATTAATGCTAAAGATTTTGAAAAATTATTTTTAAAAATCATATATTCATACTCTTTCTTCTATATAGAATGTACTCGCATTTTATTAAAAATATATTGACAGTAATAAATTCTTGCAATATTATTGACTTCGTTCTTAATAAAAATGATAATCATTATCACCAAACAATTTTATCATATACAATGGGGGAAAAAAAGATGCAAAAAGCATTTCAAAAGTTATTAGTATTGCTAGCTGTTATGGCTATTTTTGTTCTTGCAGCGTGTGGCAATTCTAAAGATAACGAGAAGGAAGAAAGTTCAAAAGAAAGCAATGCTTACAGTGTCGAACATGCAATGGGGACAACTGAAGTAAAAGACACACCAAAACGTATTGTTGTATTAACAAATGAAGGAACAGAAGCACTTTTAGCTTTAGGAATTAAGCCAGTAGGTGCTGTTCAATCTTGGTCAGGTGATCCTTGGTATGATCATATTAAAGATCAAATGGACGGTGTAGAAGTAGTTGGTGTTGAACATGAAATTAATATTGAAAAAATCGCTTCCTTAAAGCCTGATTTAATCATTGGTAATAAACTAAGACAAGAAAAAGATTATGCGAAACTTAGCAAAATTGCTCCAACAATTTTTTCAGAAACATTACGTGGTGACTGGAAAGAGAATTTTAAATTATATGCAAAAGCAGTGAATCAAGAAACAAAAGGTGAAGAAGTATTAACAGCCTACGAAGATAAATTACAAGCACTTAAAGAAGAACTTGGTGATCAAACGAATAAAGAAATTTCGTTCGTACGTTTTATGGCAGATAAATCTCGCATCTATTACACAGATTCATTCTCAGGTGTCATCTTTGATGCATTAGGATTTAAACGTGTTCCAGCTCAAGCAGACTTATTTAAAGATAATGCAAAATTAGGGAAGTTGGCTATTGATTTAGGAAAAGAAGCAATTCCTCAAATGGATGGCGATGTTATTTTCTACTTCACTTACATGCCAACGGGTGATGATTCTGCGTTAGCAACTGAACAAGAGTGGACACAAGATCCACTTTGGAAAAACCTAACTGCTGTTCAAAAAGGCAACGCACACAAAGTGGATGATGTCATTTGGAATACTGCTGGAGGCATTCTAGCTGCTAATATTATGTTAGACCAAGTTAAAGAATATTTTATTAAATAAGATTTTCACTTTCTAACAATTAAATAAGAACTATTTTTTAGGCGCTATACAATTCCACAATTGATTGTATAGCGCTTTTAATTTCATAATTTTTTTAAATGTAAAACATCGTTAAAGATACTATATTTGATAGTAAACGTATTGTTTTAATTGTTTCATTATTTTTTTCCACCTTTTCGCGCAAGGTAAATAAAGAATGGTGTGCCAATCATGGCTGTCATTACGCCAACTGGCACTTCTTGAGGCAAAATGATATAGCGGGCTGCAACATCGGCTATCAATAACAATATGGCACCTAAGAGTGCAGCCATTGGAATGAGCCAACGATGATCTGTTCCAACAAACTTTCGCGCAAAATGGGGTACTACAATACCAACAAAACCTATTGGACCAGCGATTGCAACCGAACCACCTGCCAAAATAATAACAATAAGCCCTACTACCATCTTCATGAATCCTAGTGGTAATCCTAGCCCTCTCGCTACATCATCTCCAAGAGCAAGAATATTCATTTTAGAAGAAATGAACAAAGCAGCAATCCATCCAATAACTAGATAGGGTAGTATAGATAAAAGAATTTCAAGCTTTCTCCCTTGTACGGAACCTGCTAACCAAAACAATGCTTGTTCAAGTCCTGCTTCGTTTGTTGCAAGTAAACCTTGAGTAATAGAAGCAAATAACGCACTGATAGCCGCCCCTGCTAAAGTTATTTTGACTGGCGTTACTGCGTCTCGTCCAGAAGCGCTAATACCGTAAACAGCTAGTGCAGCGATTGTGGCACCTAAAAATGCAATCCATGCAAATGATTGCAAACTTGTCACACGGAAGAAAATTATAGAAAAAACGACAGCAAATCCAGCTCCAGCATTAATTCCTAATATTCCAGGTGATGCTAAAGGATTTTTCGTGAATGTCTGCATAAGGACTCCTGTAATGGCTAAGGAAGCTCCCACACATGTAGCAATTAAAGCTCTAGGAATACGAACATTTTGAATAATAATATGCTCGTTAGAATTATTAAAATTGGTAAAAGATTCAATCGTCATTTGAATGGAGGTATTTGCATAGCCATATACAATACTTATCCCCATACAAATGAGTAGGAGAAGCATTCCTACTATTAACGCTAGGGACTTTGAAGAATTATTTTTTAATATCATATAAGTCATACACTTTCTTTCCATTTGATGTGTTTGCATATTCGTAAAATTTTTGACAACGATAGATTATTAATAATATAATTATTTTGTCGCCAACTAATCGATAATGATTATCATTCTCGATAAATAGAATATCATATACATTGGAGGAAGAAAAGATGGGAAAAACATTTCATAAATTACTAGTTTTACTAGCGGTTATGGCCATTTTTGCTCTTGCAGCGTGTAGTAATTCTAAGGAAGAAAGTTCAAAAGAAAGCAGTGCTTACAGTGTTGAACATGCAATGGGGACAACAGAAGTAAAAGACATACCAAAACGTGTTGTCGTATTAACAAATGAAGGAACAGAGGCGATTTTAGCTTTAGGAATTAAGCCAGTAGGTGCTGTTCAATCTTGGTCAGGCGATCCTTGGTATGACCATATTAAAGACCAAATGGACGGTGTTGAAGTAGTTGGTGTTGAACATGAAATTAATATTGAAAAAATCGCTTCTTTAAAGCCAGATTTAATTATTGGTAATAAACTAAGACAAGAAAAAGATTATGAGAAACTTAGCAAAATTGCTCCAACAATTTTTTCAGAAACATTACGTGGTGACTGGAAAGAGAATTTTAAGTTATATGCAAAAGCGGTGAATGATGAAGCGAAAGGCGAGGAAGTTATAAAAGCATACGAAGATAAAGTTCAAGCTTTAAAAGAAAAGCTTGGCGATAAAACGACTCAAGAAGTTTCAATCGTTCGTTTTATGGCCGATAAATCCCGCATCTACTACACAGATTCATTCTCAGGCGTTATTTTTGATTCATTAGGATTCAAACGTGTACCAGACCAGGCAGAGCTATTTAAAGATAATGCGAAATTAGGAAAATTAGCTGTTGAAGTAGGAAAAGAAGTAATTCCTAAAATGGATGGAGATGTACTATTCTACTTTACTTATATGCCTACAGGTGACGATACAGCATTAGCGACTGAAAAGGAGTGGACAGAAGATCCACTTTGGAAAAACTTAAGTGCAGTACAAAAAGGCAATGTCCATAAAGTGGACGATGTCATTTGGAATACTGCTGGAGGCATTCTAGCTGCTAATATTATGTTAGACCAAGTCGAAGAATATTTTGTTAAATAAGATTTTCATAAATCAATTATTTTCAATTTCTAACAAACAATTAATCAATTAACTATAAGAAGCGTTATACAATTATCACAAAATTGTATAACGTTTTTTATTTTGAATAAGGACTAACCACAAACATGGTGGAGGCTATTCAATGCTTAAATAGAAAAAAGCAATTTGTTGAAAATATCATTTATCTTTACTTTTTTATACACAATTATTGTAAATTTGCATAAACCTATCCTAATAAGTTGTTATAATAGGTTTTTAGAAATTTAAGATTTAATCATTCGATATGACTTTTTGTGATAAATTTATTTATGAAATGAAGTAGAGGTGAACGGTAGATGAAACAGGTGTTGGTACTAAAGAATGAACGCTCATTAGCAAAGAAAATCGTAAGCGGACTAAAACAAGAAGGCTATTTCATTTTAACACTTCATAATGAAAACAAAGGTTTAAATATAGTATATGAGCAAGATTGGGATATTATCGTATTGGATTGGGATTCGTTAAGTATATCTGGACCGGAAATATGCAGACAAATACGGGCTGTAAAAACGACACCAATCATTATTGTGACCGACAATGTATCCGACAAGGATTGCATAGAAGGATTACAAGCAGGGGCAGATGATTATATAAGAAAACCATTTGTGAAAGAAGAATTAGTAGCAAGGATAAAAGTTATTTTAAGGAGAGGGGACGTTATCCAACCAAATGAGACTAATTTCTTTCGGTTTAAAGATCTCTTCGTTGATGCATCCCACAATATTGTGACAAAAAGTGGCGAAATACTCCCTCTTACTCAGCGCGAGTATGACCTCCTTATATTTTTAATCAAGAATAAAAATAAAATTTTGAGCCGTGAAATGCTTTTGAATCAGGTATGGGGATATGACGCAGCAGTCAGTCCAAATGTAGTGGATTTATATATTGGGTATTTAAGAAAAAAGCTAAAGTGTGAGAAGAAAGATAGATATATTCAAACATTACATGGTAGAGGCTATTCAATGATTGAATAATAAAGTGAAGATAATAGGTCAATCGAGAAAAAAAGAGTAAAAACAGTTTCAAACAGTTTTTACTCTTTTTTTGTTCTGTAAAATATATTGAAAATTCTGTTTATTAATTAAAAAGATATGAAAATTACATATTTTATTTTGCATCCAAGCTATGCTTGATGATCAAAAAGTAACTTAATATATCAACCTACAGCCTTCACAAGATTTTCACATAATTAATGACTATACTATACCACAGAACGTTCAAATGAAAATGATTATCAATGGCAATTGAGGTGGATAGTAATTACGATTCAATTCAATCTATAGATTTCATCATTTTCAAAAAAAATCATTATAAGGAGTATATGTATGAAAAAATCTATGTTTTTAAAATTAGTTGGTATTTTAGCAGTTTTGACTTTAATGTTAGTAGCTTGCTCAGATTCAAGTAATAAAACTGATGAAACTAGTCAAGAGTCAAAGGCTAATGAAGATAATGGAAGTGAAGAGGTTACTAAACCTACGACGGTTGAAATCACTGATGCCCATGGAACTGTTACTGTTCCAGTAAACCCAAAGAATGTAGTTGCTTTGGATAATAGAACTTTTGAAACGTTAGCGGATTGGGATATTGAATTAGTAGCTGTTCCAAAAGATGTTATGCCTGCAGATTCACCATATGTAAAGGACGATTCAGTTCAAAATGTTGGAAATCACCGCGAACCAAATCTTGAAATTATAGCAGCTGCAAACCCTGAACTTGTGATTATCGGTCAAAGATTTGCTGGCTATTATGAGGATATTAAAAAATTAGTGCCAAATGCAGCAGTTATCGATCTTAATGTTGATGTTTCTGAGGAAGCTGCAACGCCTGGGGAAAATTTAGAAAATGGACTTAAAAATTCAACAATTGCTTTAGGACAAATTTTTGATAAAAATGAAGAAGCTAAACAATTGGTAGCTGATTTTGATAAAGTGATCGAAAATGCTAAATCTGCTTATAACGGAACAGATAAAGTTATGAGTGTTATCGTTGCTGGTGGGGATATTGGTTTTTCAGCTCCTCATTCTGGACGTGTTTGGGGACCAATGTATGAAATTTTCGGTTGGACTCCAGCATTAGAAGTAACTGATTCTACTTCAGATCATAAAGGTGATGAAGTTTCTGTTGAAGCTATTGCGCAAAGCAATCCTGATTGGCTTTTCGTATTAGATCGTGATGCTGCAACATCTGATGCGGGTGATTCAGTTCCTGCTAAGGATGTTCTCGCTAACTCACCTGCTCTTCAAAATACAACTGCTGTTTCTAAAGACCGAATTATTTATGCACCAGCAGATACGTATACAAATGAATCAATTCAGACTTATATAGAGTTATTTGAAAATCTTGCAAATACTTTAGCTAAGTAGTGCAAAGGAGTTTGGAATGGTGCCAAAAAATATAATTTCTAGGGTTGAGAATTTTTCTCAACCCCAGTTTTATAACTACAATAAGATATGGACAAAACCTTTTATATTAGCGATTATCGTTGTTATTATTTTAGGCATTATATCACTGTTTACTGGAGTTTATGATATACGTGGACAAGAGGATGGAATGGAGATGTTTTTCATAACTCGTGTTCCAAGAACTGCTGCATTAATGCTAACTGGAGCTGCAATGTCAATGGCAGGGCTCGTAATGCAACTGATTACACAGAATCGTTTTGTTGAACCTACTACAACAGGGACAATTGAATGGTCAGGTTTAGGGCTGCTTCTTGTTTATTTATTATTTCCTGCCCCGACTTTAGTTCTAAGAATGACTGGGGCAATCATTTTTTCTTTTATAGGAACAATGATTTTCTTTTTATTTTTAAGAAGAGTTAAACTTCGCTCGTCTTTAATTGTTCCGATTATTGGATTGATGCTTGGAGCGGTCATTTCTGCAGTATCCACTTTTATGGGACTCCTTTTTCAAATGACGCAAAGTATTGAAACTTGGTTTGTGGGTTCTTTTGCGGCCGTTCAGGTGGGAAGATATGAATATTTATGGCTAATTGTGATCGTTACGTTGCTTATTTTTATTTATGCAAATCGATTGACTTTAGCTGGACTAGGGGAAGACATAGCAACAAGCCTCGGCGTTAATTACAATAGGATTGTTCTTTTTGGAACTGCCCTTATTTCTGTTGCAGTTGGAATTGTTGCAGCTGTTATTGGTAACTTACCTTTCTTGGGTTTAATTGTCCCGAACATTGTTTCAATGTTTAGAGGTGATGATCTTAGGAGTAATTTGCCTTGGGTATGTGTGATAGGAATGGGGACTATAACTGCATGTGACATAATTTCCCGAACAATAATAATGCCATTTGAAGTACCTGTTTCATTAATACTAGGAACAGTGGGGTCAGTCGTGTTTATTACTATTTTATTGAGACAAAGAAAACCTAGGAGGCTACGATGAACACATTGGATTATAGAAATAAAGAAAATGTCGAAATCGATGCTAGCCTTCACAATGAAAATAGATCAGCTAGGGCTTTTCGTACTAAGAAGGAAGAAAGACGTTATTGGGTTTTGCTAATAACATTGATTGCGTTGGGCATCCTTTCTTCATATGGTCTTTTAGTTTATAACAATCCAGTTCCGATAGATTCGCCTTCTTTTATCCCAGTTGTTATGAGAAGGATTGTAGCGCTTGTTGCAATGATTATTGCTGCAGTTTGTCAGAGCTTGTCGACTGTCGCTTTCCAATCGATTACGAATAATAGGATAATAACTCCGTCGCTTTTAGGTTTCGAATCACTTTACTCAACAATTCAAACGAGTACAATATTTTTCTTCGGTGCTAGTGCATTGATAAATTTTACTGGAATCGGATCATTTTTATTTCAAGTTGTTGTCATGGTTGTGATGAGTTTGATACTTTATGGATGGTTACTTTCGGGTAAATATGGGAATTTGCAACTTATGCTTTTAGTTGGGATTATTATTGGTACTGGGTTAAATTCTGTGTCGACTTTCATGAGAAGACTACTTGCACCTTCTGAATTTGATATTTTACAAGCAAGATTGTTTGGTTCTGTTAATAATGCAGATTCTGCATATTTTCCTATTGTAATTCCTATGGTAATAATTGTAGCAATATTACTGCTTGCTCATTCTAAAAAACTAAATATATTGTCACTAGGAAAAGATGTTTCTACTTCATTTGGAGTTAAATATCAATTTAGTGTAATTTATACGCTTGTATTAGTTGCTATTTTGATGTCAATTTCAACAGCTTTGATTGGACCGCTAACTTTCTATGGCTTTTTAGTAGCAACTTTAAGTTATCAGGCGGCATCAACTTATGACCATCGATATATTTTTCCAATGGCTCTTGCTATAGGATTTTTGATAATAACGAGTGCATACTTTTTGATGTATCATGTATTCCATGCTCAAGGTGTAGTTTCAGTTATTATTGAATTATTTGGTGGAATAATATTTTTAACTGTAGTTTTAAGGAAGAGGGCTTTATGATAAAAATTGATAATGTTAAAAAGTTCTATACTGATAAGGTGAAAATAGGACCTTTGGATATTGAAATACCAAAAGCAGGATTTACTTCTTTAATTGGACCAAATGGTGCTGGAAAGTCTACGACACTTTTAATGATTGGAAGACTCTTAGAGATGGAAGAAGGTCAAATCCAAGTGGCGAATATGGATATTTCTGAAACCAAATCAAAAGACTTAGCAAAAATTTTGACTATATTACGGCAAGAAAATCATTTTGTAACTAGGCTTACTATTAGACAACTAGTCGGGTTTGGACGCTTTCCTTATTCAAAGGGGAGATTGACTAAAGAGGATGAGGTTATTATATCTAAATATATCGATTTTTTAGACTTAACGGATTTAGAGAATAGATATTTAGATGAGCTTTCTGGAGGTCAAAGACAAAGGGCATATGTAGCAATGGTTTTATGCCAAGAGACTGAATATGTACTTTTGGACGAGCCTCTGAACAACCTTGATGTTGCTCGTTCTGTTCAAATGATGGAGCATTTGAGACGTGCTGCTAATGAATTTGGAAGAACAATTCTGACTGTTATGCATGATATAAATTTTGCAGCCAAATATTCTGATAGTATTTGTGCTATGAAAGATGGACAAATTGCCGCTTTTGGAACAGTAGAAGAGGTTATGGACTCAAAAATTTTGACTGATATTTTTGAAACAAAAATAGAAATTATTGAAGGTCCTTATGGGCCAATCGCTGTTTATTAGCTTCAATACTTGCAAAGATTATAATAGCTGAAGCTGCTGTCTGTATTTTATAGGCGGCAGCTTTTTTAAAGTGGGTAGTATTGCAATCTAGAAGAAGTAAACGAATACAACAGATGAACCATTTACTGTAGAAAATCATTTCATACAGTAGGTGGTTTTTTGCTTCGCGGAAAAAGCGTGTGCTATCGCGGAAAAAAGTGCTCGAATCGCGGAATAACGATGTGCAATCGCGGAAAAAAGTGCTCGAATCGCGGAAAAACGGTGTGCAATCGCGGAAAAAGGTATTCGAACCACAGAAAAAAGCACCAACCACAAAAAGCTCCTCCAATTGTATGGAAATCCCGTCCCTTTTGGATTACATCGCATTCACGGATGAACGCCTATTTGAACAAAATTTGCGCCTCATATTATAGAAAATGGGTAAACGCATTAACTTGCTTCAGCACAAGTCCTTCACTTCTATAAGTGAGGAATGTTTGCCACAAATGTACTTCACGGCCCCAACAGATGTCACAAATTTTGAGAGGATCTTTTCGAGCAGGCTTGAAAAAATCTAGATGCAATTATGCCAAGGCATTATTGATAGGAGGGAAATCATGCATTGGATAACCATCATTTTGATTGGTATAGCTGCCAATTTAGATAATCTAGGGATTGGCCTTGCCTATGGGGTTAAGCGAGTAAAGATACCGATAATATCGAACGCAGTCATTGCTATCATTTCAATGATTGTCACTTACGTGGCAGTGACGGCTGGTAGTACAGTAGTAGAGTATATTTCTCCACACACGGCCAATCTTTTAGGAAGTCTTTTGCTGTGTGCTATTGGGGTATATACATTATTCTCTAATCGTCTTTCCAAAAATGGCATCGCGAAAAATCCTGAAGTGTTTGATGAAGATAAAAATCATATTATTTCAATTAGAGAGGCAATGACACTTGGATTTGTTTTATCAGCGAACTGTTTTGCAGGCGGAATCGCTATTGGAGCAAACGGTATTTCAGCTATATGGACGGTCATCTCGATTGGAACCTTTTCTTTTATAACTGTGGGAGTGGGAATTCATTTTGGTGCCCTTCTTTCAAAAACATATATTGGCGTGTACTCCACAGCAATTTCAGGATGGTTATTAATCTTAATTGGGGTGTTTGAAGTTTTTGCTAAATAATAAAATTGAGGGATATTACTGATGTTTAACAGTAATATTCCTTTTTCATTGAGGTAAATTTGACATATTGAGGACGTTTTTGGATTGCTAGTTGACATAGTAAGGTATCAGAGATTATTCTTTGGTTATATAGTGTAATTGAGAATTATTTTCGTTTTCATTTTCATAATATTGCTTTCATGGAAATATTGAGAATATTATTCGTTTCAATTATAATGTTTAATGGAAAATAAATAAAAATTTTCCATAATTATCGAAGGAGGCGTGCAACACATGAAGAAAATAATGATGTTGGTCATGCTAGTTAGTATGGTTATTTTTAATTTAGCGTTACCACATGCATCTGCTCAAATGGCTGATGGCACATATTCTGTAAAATATCAGGTCAATAAACCGGATAGCAGCTCTGCGTCTATTGCGAATGATTATTTCGTAAAGCCAGCTAAGGTGACAGTAAAAGATGGTACAGCTACTGTGCAAATTACATTAAAGAATAGTGCTTGGATTACTAAATTCCAACCGCCAGGGGGAGCAGCAGTTGTTAGCGAAGATAAAGCAGCTGATACACGTGTTGTACAATTCACTGTAAAAGACTTATCAAAACCAGTTGTAACATCTATGAAAATTGATATCGATGATATTAATTATCACCATGAATATAGCGTTTCACTAGTATTTGATGCAGCGGTATCAGGAAGTTCAGCAGCAACAACAACAACAGCAACAAATAATACGAAAACGTCAACAGCATCTGAAAGTCAAGTGTCTAATCCACAAACAAGCGATGCGATGCCTTATTTGTTATTAGTTGCATTTGCAGGATCAGCATTTTTACTTTATAGAACTAAATACAAAACAAAAATGGAGGGTCAATAATGACTAAAAAACGTCAATCTCGCGCAACAAAAATCGTACTCGCTTCATTATTAGCAGCATCACTTTCAGTTCCAACATTTGCATCAGCAAAGGTGGCTGATACAACAACGACAACTATATCTACAGACGTAAAAGTGGAAGCTACAGCTGAAACAAAAGAAGGGACAGTTGTAAAGTTCCAAACGTTTAAACCTGGTACAGAACAAGCAGGATACATGGATAAATATTTTGCTGGAACAGGCTTACTTGTTGAAAAAGATGGTACATACACAGTGAAACTAACGATCCCAGCTCAATTCGCTGCAATGATTCCTGGTTTCCAAGTAAAACAAGGCGATAAATATGTTGATGCGACAATTGAAAAGCAACAAGATGGTTCAAGCATCGTGTCATTCCCAGTAGATCCAAAGGTGAAAACAGCAGCAAAAGTACATGTAGTTGTTTCACAAGCTAACATGGATACATGGTATGACTTTGATTTCCAACCAGTTGCTACAGATGAAGTAGCAGAACCGACTGAGGAAGTAAAAGAAGAGCAACCTGAAAAAGAGGAAACAGTTGTTACTGATGAAGCTGTATATGAAGGTACTGTAACAGTTTATAAAGATGGTACTAAAGAAGAATCAATGATGAAAAATTATATTAGTCCTGCTATAGCTGTTAGTGAAGTAGATGGCGGTTACGTTGTAGGTATGGTATTCCCTAAAGGTCAATATGTTCAATCATTTAAAGTAGACGGTAAAGACGCTGTATTAGAAGAAGAAGATAAAGAAACAAATGAACGTATTTATACTTTTGAAGTGAAAGATTTAAAAGCACTAACAAATGCACAGATTCATATTATCGTAGATGAGCCTGCAGCAGGAGTTAAATATGATTCAGTTCATACAGTTCAATTTAGCTTTAATGTAGACTTAGACAAACCAGTAACAGATACTGAAGAAACACCAATTGTTAACCCGTTTAAAGATATTGATAACAACGAAAATAAAGAAGCAATCTTAAATTTACTTGCTTATGATATTATTGTTGCGCAAGATAAATTCAATCCAAATAACAATTTAACACGTGCTCAATTTGCATTAATGATTGCACGTACTTTAGAGTTAGAACCTACTGAAGTTGCTGGTTTCCAAGATATTAAAGGCATCGAAGCAGAAAAAGCAATTAACGCTCTTGCTGAATATGGTATCGTAGAATCACGTGAAAAATTCAATCCAAATGGCATTTTAACACGTCAACAAGGTGCATTAATGATTTACCGTGCAATCCAAGCTGTCACTGAAGGCGACTTAAATGTTGAAATTTCATTACCTTATGCTGATGTAGCGACAATTGCGAATGATGAAGCGAAAGAAGCATTCTCATTACTTAACAAAGAAGGCATTATGACAGGTTCTGTTGCTAAAGATGGTAAAACATACATCAATGCAAACAAACCATTAACACGTGGTCAAATGGCAAAAATTTTAAATAACTCTTTACAGTTTTTCTATGAATTTGAAGAATAAGAATAATTAGTAAACAGCAACTTCCTTTCTCACTTTGATGAGGAAGGAAGTTACTGTTGCTTCTATAGAAATTGGGGGTATTTGATGAAAACATACAATAGAAAAGGAGTCTTTTTATTAGCTCTTATTAGCGCTATTATCTTGGTGTTTATCCCTCAATTGCCGTTACATGCACAAGCTGAAGTAGATAGGTCATTAGGAAATGGGAGCTATCAAGTTGAACTAAGTTTTTCATCCCTTGATGGAATAGAACAAAACAGATTTTTCAATGAAGAAGCAACACTCAACGTAAAGAATGGCAAATATACATTGTCTATGACAATTAATCATCCATATATTTTACAAGAGGTACATATTGAACAGACGGAAAAAACGTTTTCATCTATTTTGAAGTGGACTGAAAATTTAGTTCAGTTTGATGTAAAAGATTTAAAAGAGCCTATTATGATAAAAGGTCTTTTGGCTTCTGAGTCAGAAGAGGATAGTTTTCAATTTGCACAGGAACTTCGCATCATATTAAAAGCACCCATCGAAGAAAATGAACAAGGTACTATAATAGAAGAAACTACACCTGAAAAAGAATGGTCGATTGATTACATATTGTACGTTGATGGAAAAAAAGAGCAATCAATTATGAATACATATGTCAATCCAGTGGCCAAGATGATAAAAAAAGACGGCAGTTACTATGCTCAGATGACCATTTTAAAATCTGCTTGGGTAACGGGGTTAACAGTAGATCAACGAGGGCAACAGGCAGAACCAACGCTTGTATCCGATGTGGAAAATGAGAGAATTGTCGAATTTGAAGTAGTTGATTTAGAAAAACCACTGCGCATGTGGGTACAGGTAGATATACCGGAGATTGCTTATCATCATCAATATTTTGTTGATTTACAATTTGATGAACAACAAGTGGCGAATATTTTAGAAAAGCCTATAGAAACGGAGCCTCCTAAGCAAGACATAAACGTGAAGCCTCCTGTCGTCAATAGTGACAAAATAGAGAAGCCATTAGAGAAAAAAACAGAGGAACCTATAACAAAATCCAACAGCATTTCATTGCCAAAAGTTCAACCTCCTTTCACAGCATTAGTGGAAGAACAGTTAGCTTTTGACCGTACACTTGATGCAAATACTGAAGAAGTAGTAGAAGAAGAACCTACTGTAACTGAAGAAGAAAAGCAACCAAACATTGAGCAGGCTGAAAACAAAACGAATATAGATCAGCAACTTGCCCAGTTAGATAAAGTGAAAATTGTATTGTTAGTGTTGATTTGTATTTTATCGGGCTGGTTACTCGTTCGTCGCTTTAAAAATTCTAAAAATAACTAGGAGGTGACTATATGTGCAAAAAACAAAATAACTGGTTGGCATTGATAGCGCTTATGACCGTATTTTTAATTGCTGGTTGTAGCGGTGGGAGCGATCAAGCAAAGAATGAAGCATCTACTAACAAAGAGGAAGTTACAGTAACAGCAAATACACCAAGTGAAAATCGGATTATTGCAGGTACAGTTGTTATAGCTGATATTTTAGATAAGCTAGAGCTTGATGCTATCGCAGTACCGGAAACTGAAAAAGAGTTAGCGAAACGCTTTGAAGGTTTACCTACAATAGGGAATGCTATGGAGCCTGATATGGAAATTGTTAAATCATTAACTCCTACGGATGTATTATCAGTGTCAACATTACAATACGATTTAGAAGATAAATTCGAACAATTAAAAATACCTGTGAATTTTTTAAATTTCCAAAGTGTTGATGCGATGTTAGCTGAAATTAAAACGTTAGGTGAGCGTTATGATCGTAAGGCTCAAGCCGAAGAATTATTAACGGGGCTACAGAAAAACATTGATGCCATACAAACTGTTGCTGCTAATAAAGAAGGACCTCGTGTTTTAATTTTACTTGGTATTCCAGGCAGTTACTTAGTAGCAACTGAAAACTCTTACGCTGGGGATCTTGTCAAACGTGCTGGAGGAATTAATGTGATGGAGGGGCAAGAAGCAGAGTACTTATCATCAAATACGGAGTACTTGCATAATAGCAATCCTGATATTATTTTACGTCTATCACACGGCATGCCCGACGAGGTTGTCAAAATGTTTGATGAAGAATTTAAAACAAATGATATTTGGAAGCACTTTGACGCAGTGAACAATGGTAAAGTGTATGATTTGGAAGAAGAATTATTTGGTACTACAGCTTCTTTACAAGCGCCACAGGCTTTAGGACAGTTGATGGAAATTTTTTATCGCTAATAAGTAAGTTGAAATTGTCGCTCGTATTGCAGGATAAACCTTGCCATAGAGCGCTTTTCTTATATTTCTTGTAGCACAAAGGATATTACATATTACTTTTCGTTCCAAAGCAACCGTAGTGAGCGAATCTTTAAATGAAGTAAAGTCGAAGCAATCGCAACAATGGATGCGCACACTCTGTGCAAAAATATTGTGCGGAATATGATGAGAAAAAGGAATCCGATATGACTAAAAAAATAATAAGTTTTGCAATGGTAATATTGTTGTTGCTTGTTTCGATGGTTTACTCAGCAACGACAGGTAGTATTAAAATGGGCTTTTTTGAATTTATAGGGGCGTTGTTTGAAGAAGGGAATAGCCAGATGGAGGCAATACGTGATTTGCGATTTCCTCGTATTCTAGTCGCATTATTTGCTGGGGCTGCGCTTTCTGTTTCAGGCGTATTATTGCAATCAGTAATGCGTAATCCGCTAGCAGACGCGGGTGTGATTGGTATTTCATCAGGTGCAGCATTTGTACAATTATTTATTATTTCATTTTTTCCAGCTTTATTTTTCATGACGCCGATATTGGCGTTTATAGGTGGGGCATTTGCTTGTGCGCTAGTGTTTGCCTTGTCATGGAAATCGGGATTGAGTCCACTAAAATTAATTTTAGTAGGGATTGCGATTAATGCGATGTTTACTGGTCTAACGGAAGCATTTTTAAGTTTAGGTGGCTCATTAAATACAGCTGCTTCTAGTGTCGTCGGATCAAATTTAACGATGCGTACATGGAAAGATGTTTCGACCATTGCAACGTATGGAACGATAGGCTTGGTTGCAGCATTTGCGTTATATAGCTGGTGTAATCTTCTCGTTCTACAAGATAAAACGGCAAAGAGTCTCGGTTTTAACGTAGCACGTGCTCGTTTAATTATTGCAGCTGTAGCTGTATTATTATCAGCTGTGTCAGTTGTTGTAGCTGGCGTTATTTCATTTGTCGGCTTATTAGTCCCACATATTGCCCGACGTTTAGTTGGACACGATCATCGAGTACTAATACCGTTTACGGCATTAGCAGGAGCCTTATTAATTTTAGTGGCAGATACAATTGGTAGAACGGTCGTTTCACCAATTGAAATTCCTGCTTCAACTATTATGGCAATCATCGGTGGTCCGTTCTTAATATTCCTTTTACGAAAAGAGTGAAGAAAATGGAAATGCACGACATTATCGTCTCTCATGATAATACACGTAATCATTTAGATGGTGTCTCAACGAGAATACGAAAGGGCAAAATCACAACGATAATTGGACCAAATGGCTGTGGAAAATCGACATTACTAAGTGTGATGTCTCGAAATAATATGCCGAAATCAGGTAATGTTTCTTTGGAAAACAAAGACTTAGTTCATTATAAGCAAAAAGAGTTTGCTAAAAAGCTAGCAATTGTTTATCAACAAAATGAAGTGCCAAAAGATTTAACGATTGAAAAGTTAGTAAGTTTTGGACGTCTTCCGCATAATACAATGTTAAAACGTAATCATGAGGAAGATGAAAAAGCGATTGATTGGGCATTAGCATGTACAAACTTATTAGAAAAGCGAAAAAATGATTTAGAAGCGCTATCAGGCGGTGAACGACAACGAGTATGGATAGCGATGGCATTAGCACAGCAATCTGAGATTTTATGCTTAGACGAGCCGACTACGTACTTAGATATTTATTATCAAATGGAGTTATTGGAGCTTGTAAAATCTTTGAATGAAGAACATGGCTTAACAATTGTTATGGTACTCCATGATATTAACCAAGCCATTCGTTACAGTGATCATATTATTTTGATGAAAGAAGGACAAATAATAGCTGAGGGCGCGCCACGTGACGTCATCACAAAGGAAGTTATTAAAGAAGTATATGGTGTTGAAGCAATCTTCAACGAAGATGAACAGCTCGGTCTTTATATGGTGCCTCTTGGTATTTAAGTTGGTGAAACGATGAAAAAATGGAAAACTAATCTATTAACAGTTTTATATTTGGCTATATTTTTATATGCTGGCTTTGCACTTGTAAAGTACGTCTACACGTACTATGAGTCATCAAAATCATTAAAAGAAGTACAAACGATTTATGCTGAAACATTGGCAACGATTCAAAAAGAAGTAGTTGATGAAGAAATATCGGATGCTGAAATAAAATCAAAATATACGATAAGACCTCAATTTCATGATTTACTAGCTGTAAATGATCGCATTGTTGGTTGGATTTCTGTAGATAATACAAAGCTCAACAATCCAATTTTACACGCGGATAATAATGAATTTTATTTGAACCATAATTATAAAGATCGGGAAAGTCGTGCAGGCAGTGTTTTTATGGATTATCGTAATGACACGCTCGATATAAGTCGAAATACCATTTTGTACGGTCATGCCATGAAAGATGGGACGATGTTTGGTAGTTTGAAAAATTACTTGAATCAGGATTATGCCAATGCACATCCTACAATTTATTTGGATACATTATATGAAGGTTATGATGTTGAAGTATTTGCAGCTTATGAAACAACTATTGATTTTTATTATATTGAAACAGAATTTAAAACGGATGAGGAATTTATTCAGTTTATTGGAGAAGTTCAAAAGCGTTCTACAATTGATATGAATGTAGATGTCGGACCAGATGATAAAATTATTACACTTTCTACGTGCAAAGATTCCGTAATAAGTGATGACCATCGATTTGTTGTTCAAGGGAAATTAGTAAAGCGATAACAGATAGAAGCTCGTGAATCGCCGATAAGAGTCCGCCTATCGCCGATAAGAGTCCGCCTATCGCCGGTAAGACATGAGAAATCGCCGATAAGAGTCGATATATCGCCGGAAAACCTTTGGAAAACGTCCGCTGTAGCCTTGTCTATGGTGATAAATATTCATAGAAATTAGTAGGAGTTAAGTCGATAAATAATTTTAAATAAATTACTTGACGTAAATTAATTATTAATATATAGTAAGTTACATAAAGTAATTGATTACTTTTAGTAACGGAAAATTAAAAAAGAAGCTCTCGAAGTAACTACATATGTTTAGTCCATTTATTTTTGGGTAACATAATTAGTGTAGTTACTTCATATTTTAACATATATCTCGAATTCGAGATATAAAACAATTCAAATTGGAGGAATTTAAAATGGCAAAATGGAATATCGATTTAGGACACTCAGCAATTAACTTTCAAGTAAAACACATGATGGTATCAAAAGTAAAAGGTGTGTTTGATTCTTATTCAGCTGATATTGAAGCAGCAGATCTTGCAGATTTAACTACAGCAAACATTAGCATTACAATCGATGCAGCAAGCATTAATACACGTAGCGAAGATCGCGATAATCACTTAAAAGCAGGTGATTTCTTTGATGCAGAAAATTACCCAAATATTACTTTTAAATCAACTAGCATTACAAAAAAATCAGGCGATGAATATGCATTAACTGGTGATTTAACAATTAAAGATGTTACGAAATCAGTTACATTTAATACTGAATTTAACGGTAAAGGTACTAACCCATGGGGTCAGGAAGTATATGGCTTCGAGGCAGAAACGACAATTAACCGTGAAGACTTCGGTTTAACTTGGAATGCAGCTTTAGAAACTGGTGGAGTACTTGTAGGTAAAGATATTAAAATTTCAGTTGAACTAGAAGTAAACCCTGCTTAATATTGCTATCCAGTGTTGTAAAAAAATAAATAATAATTTGTTAAAATCCGCTCGTCTTTCGTGGCAACGTCTGAGTTGGGTCGCTAGTTACCGCTTGCGATTCACTCGTCCGCTTGCTTGAAAGTTTGAGTGGATTTTTATTATTATTTAATTAAAAATAGAATGTTTACTTCGATTTTACCTTTCGTTGATAGTCTGTTAAAATAATCCAATAATAAGTTCCTTGCATATTTTTAGCAATTAATGCATATAAAACATCATATTGTTTTTGGGGGCGATGGGATGAATGTATTAGTGACAGGTGGCTATGGATTTATTGGCAGTGCAGTGGCGAGGCGATTTTTCGAGGAAGGCGCCAATATTTATATAATTGATAATTTAAGTACAGGACATCTCCGAAATATTGATTTTGAGCATAAATCTTACTTATTAAATGTTGAAGATGAGGTTTGTGAGCATTTCTTTAATGAAGTGGCTTTTGATGTAGTAATTCATTGTGCAGCGCAAACGAGTGTTCAACTTTCGATACAGGAGCCAATGAAGGATATATTGACAAATATTGTAGGGCTAAGCCAAATGCTCTTTTATTCATCAAAATACAAGGTGAAACATTTTGTTTTCGCCTCTTCTGCTGCGGTGTATGGTAATAGCCACTATCCACCGCTTGAGGAAACAGATGTTAGTGAGCCTGTTTCGATGTATGGACTAAATAAAAGCATTGGTGAAACTTATTGTGAAAAGTGGCAACGTGATTATCATTTGCCGACGCTAATTTACCGTTTTGCGAATGTTTTCGGTCCGAGACAGCGTATGCAAGGGGAGGCAGCTGTCATCCCTAGTATGTTGAAAAGTAGTCTTGAAGGTAGACCTTTTACTATTTATGGCGACGGTGAACAGACGCGTGATTTCATCTACGTAGATGATATTGCAGATGCCATTTATGCTGGAGTAGAAGCTAGACTTCAAGGTATATACAATGTTTCAACAAATGAAGCATGGTCACTGCACCAAGTTATATTATTATTACAACATTTAAATCATCCACTAGAGATTCAATATGCCCCTGCAAGAGAAGGGGATATTGAGCATTCATTTTTAAATAATGAAAAGCTTGCCAATGCGATTGGATGGAAGCCGAAGAATTCTTTTGCAGAGGGCATCGAGCGAACTATTCAAGCGCTACAGAAAGAGAAGATTGTAGAAATTTAATAATGGTAAATACAGAAGAGCTGTTCTGAAAATGAAGTCTACTAATCGGTTTATTCGGTCTGCGTTCGATTTTTTCGAGCACAGACCTTTTTGATTCCTGATTTAGGTAAGTTGTCATTTGTTGCTGGATCGATAATTTTGTATTATATTAATTGACGGGTCAATGATTGAGCACTCAATGATTAGTTGACACTTCTATAAAGTTGACCACACAAATTATTAGGAGGGTTATTGATGCAATGTTCACTTTCAAATCATGAACAAATTTTACAGCTTCTTAAAGGGCTTAATAATCAAATTAGCCCTAAATTTGAACGATGTACAGGCATTAGCGCATCACGCTATGAATTGCTACACCAGCTTTATAAAACAGAAGAAATTAATCAATCTACCCTTCAAAAAGCAGTTAATATAGACAGTGGTGCCATTACTCGTCATTTAAAACAACTTGAGGCAAGCGGTATGGTGACAAGACGACGAAACCCCACCGATAATCGTGTAATATTTGTTCGACTGACTGATGAAGGTCGTAAACAAATTGTCGGTTACAAAAAAGAAAAGGTTCGTTTCGTTAACCAAATGCTTCATGATTTTAATCAAGAAGAATTAGAATCCTTATCTGTCATGCTAAATCGCATGCAAAACAACATTATCGATTATTGAATTTTTGACCAATATACTGATTTGAAAATGAAGCATTTAGTTCAATAAATGAATTTAATTAAAAGGATGGGTAACTATGATTATTATTCACGCACACTTACAAGTAAAACCGGAGCAAGAGCAAGCATTCTTGGAAGAAGCAAAGATCCTTCTTTCAGCAACAAGAGCTGAAGAGGGTAACATTAGCTACGATTTGATGAAGTCTACTGAACACGATTGCCATTATACAATGGTTGAAATTTGGAAAGACGTAGAAGCTACTGCAATCCATAATACGAGTGAGCATTTTAGTGCTTTTACTCAAAAAGCACTAACTTTTATGGCTGCACCAATGGATCTTAAAGTATTTAGTGGAGAACCTTTAAAAGCATAATTTGTAAAAAAAGCAAACACCTCAAGGAGTTATTCTTGGGGTGTTTGTTTATGTTCATTTTCATCAAATGGATTTTAAAGGCACGTACAAATGTTGTATTTAGCATGAGTCATAGTAGCTGCATACAATAAAAGAAAGGCGATTTTTTCTAGTGTACTCATTGCAATACCAGTTATAAATGAATACTTATCCAATCAATATTTACGTGGAGTGGAGGTATTTGACCAGTGAGCGTACATCAACATGGTAATCGGACAATACGTAAAACAATATTAATTTATTGTGAGGGAGAAACGGAGCGCATTTACTTTGAGCAATTGCGTATTTTAAAGCGCTCGAAAACAGTGAGCGTGAAAATAAAAAACGTTAAGCGCTCTGCGATCAAGCTAGCACAACACGCCTTCCGTGATTCCAGCTACCAATATTTTGATGAAGTATGGATTGTTTTTGATAAGGATGATTTAACAGATAAACAGCTAGACGAAGTAAATATGTTCTGTGAGGAAAAAAATATTCACATCGCTTATTCAAATGAGGCATTTGAATTGTGGCTATTACTACATTTTGAAGAAGTAGATGTATCTGAAAAATATCCACGTGCTGTTTTAAACAACAAGATGGAGGAGCATTTAGGGGTAACACGCTATTTTCGTCATAAGGCAGACGAGTCTATTATTGCTCCGATTGCACTACTACATGAGGTAGCCATTAAAAATTGCGCGGAAATGATGTCCCTACGAACGACAGAAAATCGTGATAATCCTTATTGCAATATACATGACATGATTCAATACATATTCTAAATCTGGTGGATGTCTTGTTCAGCTAACGTAAGAGAAAGGTGAAGCATTAATTAAGTACAGGCGATGAATAGTTTGCAGGTTTTTTATTTAAAAATAGAAAACCTGTTTTTTTATGCGAATTGTCGGAATACAAATATATTTCTTAAAATTAGGTTGAAATTTTAAACTGAGTATAATAAAATAACTTAAAACATATTAAACCTAGTAAAATTATAAGATTAAAGTGTGAGGTGACAATTGCATGATGACAGCACCGTTAATTTCTATACAACAAGTTAGTAAAACATTTGCTGAGCAGACAGTACTTCATGAAATTTCGTTGGATATTCAAAAGGGAGAGATTATTGCCATATTAGGAAAGAGTGGTTGTGGCAAAAGTACATTGTTAAATTTAGTTGGGGGTTTTGAGCAGCCATCTAGTGGACAAGTATTGTTAGAAAACCAAGTTGTTTCTAGAGCAAGTAAACGTTGTATTATGCTCATGCAAAATTATGGATTACTTCCTTGGCGTTCTGTGCAAAAAAATGTAGAGCTCGCATTAGAGGGAGAGACTTTAACGAAGAGTGAACGACAGCAACGTGCGCATTATTATTTGAAGCTTGTTGGCTTAGAAAATCGATTAAGCGCATTACCTAGTGAATTATCGGGCGGTATGCAACAGCGTGTTGCCATTGCACGCGCATTAGCGATTCGTCCAGAGGTAATTTTAATGGACGAACCATTTGCAGCACTTGATACCTTTACACGTTATTACTTACAGGACGAGCTACTTGCTATTCAAAAAAAGGAGCAAACAACTATTTTATTGGTGACCCATGATATAGACGAGGCTATTTATTTAGCTGACCGCATTTTTATTATGAGTCCAAATCCCGGACGCGTCCATCGTGAATTACATATTCGTAGTACGAAACCACGCGATCGTTCAGATTCGGAATTCCAGCATTTTCGTGAGATTATTTTCAATGAATTTCAGTTTGCGCATCCGCAAGATACGATTGAATACAACATTTAAAATGGGGGGAAAACGATGAACAAGAAGGTAGGCATATTTTTACTAGCGTTGATACTATTGCTGACACTTGCGGCATGTGGAACGGATGAAAAAGAGGCAGTATCCCAAACAGAAGGCAATAAAAAGGTAGTGAAAATTGGGTATTTACCAATTACGCATGCTGCACCACTTTACATGCAAACAGATAGAGAATACGAAGGTTATGCCATTGAGCTTGTGAAATTTGGTTCATGGCCCGAACTAATGGATGCTTTAAATACAGGAAAAATTGATGGTGCATCAGTGCTTATTCAATTAGCGATGAAGGCAAAAGAACAAGGAATTGACTTAAAGGCAGTAGCTTTAGGACATCGAGATGGCAATGTTTTAGTGGCAGCCCCTACGATAGAAAATGTGGAGGATTTGAAAGGGCAAAGCTTTGCGATTCCAAATAAATATTCTACACACAATATTTTGTTAAATCGGATGTTACAAAATGCGGGCTTAAATTATGAAGACGTAAATGTCGTAGAGCTACCACCAGCAGAAATGCCAGCTGCCCTTGCAGAAGATCGCATTGCAGGATATGTAGTAGCAGAACCTTTCGGTGCTATTTCTGTAGCACTTGAAAAGGGTAAAGTGTTATTCCAATCAGAGGAAATTTGGCCGGATTCAATTGACTGTGGACTAGTCCTTCGTCATGATTTTATCGAAAAAAATAAAAATATTGCAAAACAATTCGTCAAAGATTATGCCGCTGCTGGTGAGCTCATGAATGCAGAGGGAGACCATGCACATGATGTTGTTGCCAAATATATTAAAGTTGATAAGGATGTTTTAGATTTATCGTTAAATTGGATTTCGTATCATAACTTGAAAATTGAAGCGGATGCGTACGCCATTTTAAGAGATTCATTAATAGAGATGGGCTTGTCAGAGAACCCACCATCATATGAGGAATTTGTTGATACGACATTATTGGAAGAATAGTAGGGTGCATATGTATGAAAAAAATAGGACCAATTTTACTTGGATTTGTGTTATTAATAGGCGTTTGGCAAGTAGTAACGATTATTGGTGATCATGATGCAGCATTATTTCCTCCACCATTAGCTGTTTTTACGGCATTACTGGATACTATCAAAGATGGCTCCATATTCGAGCATATACAAATTAGTTTGTTTCGCTTTTTTAGCGGTTATTTATTAGCGGTTGTTGTCGCTGTAATTGTCGGATTAGTTGTCGGGAGATTGGTGAAAGTTTGGGCTGTGCTAGATCCGATTGTACAAATTTTACGTCCTGTATCACCGATTGCCTGGTCGCCTTTTATCGTACTATGGTTTGGCATTGGCAATATGCCAGCCATTGTCATAATATTTATTGCAGCCTTTTTCCCCGTGTTATTATCCACAGTGACTGCAGTGAAAAAAGTTGATGCTACTTATTTACGAATCGCAGCCAATTTTGAAATGTCGCAGTTTAACCTATTGCGTAAAATTGTTTTTCCAGCTGCTTTTCCTATGATTGCAAACGGGTTGCATATGGCATTAGGAAGTGCCTGGATATTCTTAGTTGCTGGAGAAATGGTGGGGGCGCAATCAGGATTAGGCTTTTTAATAGTCGATGCTAGAAATTCACTTAGTTTAGATTTAGTTATGGCGGCCATTATTGTTATTGGCGTACTCGGTTTGTTGCTCGACAAGGTCATTCGCTATTTTGAAGGCTGGGTTGCGAAAATTTGGGGCGGACAAGGAGCTTAGAGCGGGCAAAAAAGAGCTAGCCCAATAAATTATTGGTTAGCTCCGTTTTGAATGGCACGTATTTGAATCGTATTGCTACGCTCACCGGTGTTTTTTGAATAGTAACCAATTTCTACTCGGTCACCTGAATGCGCATCAACAATTTCTTTATAGCAAGGGTCCAAATATTCGCTGCCCCATAAAATCATTGCATTAAATACAGATTCTAATGCCTTTCCTGATTCAGTTAATGAATAGGCATAACGCGGTGGATGTGCAGAGTAAAGAGTGGAAGCAACTAAACCTGCTTCTTCTAAAGATTTTAAACGTGCAGACAATAAATTTGCTGAAAGACCTGGCAAATTTAATTTAATGTCATTAAAGTTCGATTGACCGATTAATAGTTCATGTAAGATGAGCAATGTCCAACGATCACCGATAATGTTCAATGTTTGTGCAATATTGCATGGTAAGTCATATCGTGTTTTCATAGTGTTCCCTCCATGCAGTAGTGTAGCACAAATCATAATTTTTAGTAAATTCAGTTGTTTTTATTAAGTAAGTATAATAAAATAACTCACATAAAGAAAAAAACAAACTATTCGGAGGTATTTACTATGAGTTTATTTTTGGTAGAATCAACAGTTAGTGAAGTAACGAACAAAGAGCAATTTGCAGCATTAGTAGAGCGTGTAGGACAAGAGCAGGATGTAACTGTTATCGAAGTACAAGTCGCAAAGGATTTTAGTCGTGCGTACTTTATCGTGGAGGCAAATGAAGAATCTCAAGTAACAACTGCACTAGCAGCTCAAAACATTCAAACAGATTTAGTAAAAGAAGTTCGCCTAGTTGGGAAAGAGCTGGATGAAGTTAAAACAAATCAAGAAGTTGTGAACTATTTAGTAGAGTGGGAAATTCCAGCAGAAATTACAATGGATCAATATTTAGCACGTAAAAAGAAAAACTCCGTTCACTATGAAGAAGTACCAGAAGTACATTTTTCTCGCACATATGTATGTGAAGATATGACAAAGTGCCTGTGCTTCTATGACGCACCAGACGAAGCAGCTGTAAAACGTGCTCGTGAGGCAGTGCAAACACCAATTACGTCTTTAACTGAATTAGCTGATAAGTAAAGGATAGGAGTGGAAACCATGGCAGTAGATGCAGTAGCTTTACAAACGTTAATTGAAGAAAAATTAAAACCGTTCGTAAAAAAGATTGATGAGGAAGCTTATTACGCGGAGGATTTTTTATTGGAGCTCGGCAAGGCTGGTTTTTTTGCTTCAACACAAAAAGATGAACAAACAACGCTATTAGATGAGCTAACGATTGTACAAGAGACAGCGAAAGTTTGTATGACAACTGCATTTTGCCTATGGTGCCACCTTGCCGCTTTAACTTACTTACGTAAAACGAATAATATGCAATTACGTGAAAATATTTTACCATTACTAGAACGTGGAGAAGTACTTGGTGCGACAGGTTTATCAAATCCGATGAAGTTTTATGCTGGACTAGAGAAGCTTCATTTATCAGCTGAGCGTGTGGACGGTGGCTATGTCGTAAATGGAGTGTTACCCGCTGTTTCAAACTTAGCAGCGAATCACTGGTTCGGGGCGATTGCCCATAACGGTGAGCAGGAAGTGATGGTATTCGTTAATACAGACAATGAGAACATTACACTAAAGGAAAAAATCCACTTTTTAGGTGTCAACGGCAGTGCGACCTATACATGTAAGTTTGACAACGTGTTTGTTGCTGATAACTATATCATTGCACAAGATGCAAGCACATTTGTAGATACTATTCGCCCGATATTTGTACTGTATCAAATCCCCCTAGGTTTTGGTGTTGTAGACTCAGCCATTGAAGGGATAGAAAAAGTTAAAGCTAAGCAAAATGGTTGTAATGAATATTTGCAAGTTCAAGCGGATGAACTAACAGAAAATCTACACTCATTACAAGAAACACTTCAAGCACTAATTCAATCTGGTGAAGTAAATTTACAAGCAATTTGTCAGCTTCGTTTACAAGTCGTTTATAATACATTGGCTGCAGTGCAGGCCAACATGCTCCATAATGGCTCAGCGGGTTATATTGCAGGAAGTACACCGTCACGTAAGCTACGCGAGGCCTACTTCTTTGCTAATTTAACACCGACAGTTAGACAGCTTGAGAAGATGACGGCAACATCGAAAGCGAGATAGAGAATGAAGAAACCTTGACTGGCGTTATTGAGTCAAGGTTCTTTTTTATGAATGGACTCATCCATTCATGTTTATTTCAGAAAAACATACAGTGTATATAGAGCGTAATTAGGACAAAAGGAAAGGGGATCGCGTGGATAAGTCTAAATCAAATCAGGGCAAGGATTTGACTGAGAATGCGAAGGATCAACAACTAGAGGCATTTCGCGTTAATAATGATGGGAAAAAGATGACGACCAATCAGGGGCTGAAGGTTTCCAATGATGAAGATTCATTGAAAGCTGGCGTTCGTGGACCAACCATTATGGAGGATTTTCATTTTCGGGAAAAAATGACGCATTTTGACCATGAGCGGATTCCTGAACGAGTTGTACATGCTAGAGGATTTGCCGCGCACGGAGAGTTTGAACTATATGAGTCGATGAAAGAGTATACGAGAGCAAATTTTTTACAGGAGCCTGGGAAAAAGACGCCTGTATTTGTTAGATTTTCTACAGTCGTAGGGAGCTTAGGCTCAATGGATACGGCTCGTGATGTACGTGGGTTTGCAACAAAATTTTACACTGAAGAGGGCAATTATGATTTAGTCGGCAACAATATCCCAGTGTTTTTTATTCAGGATGCTATTAAGTTTCCGGATTTAATTCATGCTGTAAAGCCTGAGCCTCATAATGATATGCCACAAGCGGCTTCTGCACACGATACGTTTTGGGATTTTGTTGCAAATAATCAGGAAATAGCACATATGATTATGTGGCATATGTCTGATCGAACGATTCCTAGAAGCTTTCGGATGATGGAAGGCTTCGGTGTGCATACGTTCCGTTTTGTAAATGAAAAAGGTAGATCCAGATTCGTGAAATTTCATTGGAAGCCAGTGTTAGGTGTTCACTCTCTAGTATGGGATGAAGCGCAAATTATTGGGGGCAAGGATTCCGATTTTCAACGGCGAGATTTATGGGAATCAATTGAAATTGGGGATTTTCCAGAGTATGAGCTTGGTGTCCAGATGATCGAGCCCGAGGAAGAATTTAGATTTGATTTTGATATTTTAGATGCAACAAAACTATGGCCAGAAGAGCTAGTACCTGTCAAAAGAATCGGAAAAATGACATTGAATCGCAATGTGGATAATGTTTTTGCTGAAACCGAGCAAGTCGCTTTTCACCCTGGAAATGTTGTGCCGGGCATTGATTTTACAAATGATCCGCTGCTACAAGGTCGCTTATTTTCTTATATCGATACACAACTTCTTCGTCTAGGCGGACCAAACTTTGCTGAGATTCCTATTAATAGGCCAGTTTGCCCGATTCATAATAACCAACGAAATGGATTCAGTCGACAAACGATTAATATGGGAAAGGTTAGCTATCATAAAAATTCGCTTGCAGGCAATACTCCTTCAACATCAACTGCAAAAGAAGGGGGATTTGTGCACTATGAAGAAAAGGTTGAGGGACGTATTACAAGGGCTCGAAGTAAGTCCTTTAATGACCATTTCTCACAAGCTCGCCTATTTTGGAATAGTATGTCGCCACCTGAAAAGCAGCATATCATTGACGCCTTTAGCTTCGAGGTAGGAAAGGTAAAAAGTAAATACGTTCGCCAGCAAGTCGTTGATATGTTTGTCCGTGTTGATAAAGAGATGGCTACAATAGTTGCTGATAATATTGGCGTTAATCGACCTACAGGTGAGCAATCAAACGTTACTATATCATCACCTGCACTAAGTCAGGCAAATACTGTGAAATTGCCACAGACACTTAAAGTGGGGGTATTAATAGGTGATGGATTTGATGCCAATGAGGTTGGAGAAGTACTGAAGTTTTTAACAAGGAACGGTGTTCGATATAGCATCATTTCTGACAGACTCGGTGTTGTGAAGGGCACTAATGGTGTACAGTTAACAGCGAGTGATACATTTATTACGACCGATGCGGTGCTATTTGATTCCTTATATGTTGTCGGAGTTCGAGCTGACAATCAAGCAAAGTTTAACACCTATATTGTCAATTATATTAATGAGGCGTACAGACATTTTAAACCAATTGGTATTGCTTCAACAGGAACAACATTTTTTAATATGTCGAATGCAAACGTAGGGCCAGGAATTATTTTAGCAACTGGAAATGCTGGGTTTGCCAAAAAATTTGTAGATGCCATTGCCCAGCAACGCTTTTGGCAGCGCAATATTTATTAAAGATTTCATTTCTATCGGCGCTATCGTTGAGTTTATCGGCGATAGAAGTGGGTTTACCGGCGCTAGGGAGTATCCTTTGGGCGATATGAGTAAGTTTATCGGCGATAGAGAGTATCCAATCCTCTATTAATAAAGAGACTGTTCTATACGAACAGTCTCTTTCAGTCTGTCATTATTTCGTATATACTTGTATGTGGACTATAGTTTGGGAAAGGGACCAATATTATGAAATATATAAGGAAAATACTATTATTTGTTGTACTTGTTTGCTTCTTTATCGCAATGTCAGATCAGGCAATGGCAGCAAAGGCAACAAAATTTTATGAATATAGTAATGCCAAAGGTGTTACGGTCATTAACTATCATTCATTTGGTGAGTATAAGGAAATAGCTAATATAAATATTACTGAAAAGCTATTTCGGGAACAGTTGAAGATGCTTAAGGACAATGGCTATTCAACACTTACGGAAGAGCAGCTAATCGCATATTTACAAGGGCACGGTCGCATTCCTGAGAAATCTGTATTTTTAACGATAGATGATGGCTATGAAAGTGTATATAAAATTGCTTACCCTATATTAAAAGAAATGGGCATGCAGGCGACATTGTTTGTTATCGTAAATGATGTGGAGACAGGTGCTAGAAAAAATGTACCAATGTTGAACTGGCAACAAATAAAGGAAATGTCCGATTCTGGTATTATGCATATCGGCAACCATACATATGATTTACATTGGCGAGGGAGCAATGATAAGTCAAAACACGAGGCAATGATACTTAATCAGAAGAAAAATGGAGAGCCCCTTACAAATGAGGAGCGACTTCAATACATTCAAGAGGATATTACAAAAGCACATCAATTAATTGAAAAATATACAGGGATAGCGCCTAAATCCTTTGCGTATCCATACGGTGTTTATGATCGAGTAGCCGAGCAAGCTATTAAAAAGGCGGGTTACACGATCGATTACTCTACACAGGGTGGCTATAATTTATTTGGACAAGGAACCGTTCATATTAAACGAATTGATTCTAGCAGTCGAGTGTCAGCCCATGATTTAAAAAAGATTTTAGAAAAAAACAATACACATGCGGAGCAACAATATCGACAACGGGATATTCAAGTAGAAGCACAAGTTACATCAAATAAAGTGATAGTAAAAGCTTGGTTGAAAAGTGATATGAATAAAGGACCACTGCAAGCTAAAGAGACGCGGTTTGAACTTTATAAAATGGTGAATGGAGAGCGTCAGCTACAACGTGAATTTGGCAGTTACCGAGTGGCAGCAAGTACGAATGCAAGAGTGATGTCAACAGAAGAAAATATTGCAAATTACGAAGCAGGAGGCTATTCCGTTAAAACGATTATTATTAAACAAGACGGAAGTAAAGAAGTTTTCTGGATTAATTTCAATAAATAATAAAAACCGCTATGCATCGCGGAAATATTGTGATGTACCGCGGAAATCCGGCTTCGTTTCGCGGGAATATAGTGATGTACCGCGGAAATCCCGCTTCGTTTTGGGGGAATATAGTGATGTACCGCGGAAATCCGGCTTCGTTTTGGGGGAATATAGTGATGTACCGCGGAAATCCGGCTTCATTTCGCGGGAATATTGTGATGTACCGCGGAAATCCGGCTTCGTTTCGCGGGAATATAGTGATGTACCGCGGAAATCCGGCTTCGTTTCGCGGAAATATAGTGATGTTCCGCGGAAATCTCGCTTCATCCCGCGGAATTACTTTGCTTCAAATAAATCTCGCTATACGCACATATCCACCTAGTACTACTAGAAGTCTCTCATGTGAGAGGCTTTTTTCATTAAGTGAATTTCAGCGTCGTATCTTAAGGAGGATATGTCATTGCATTGAAATTTTGTAAATGTTAAGGTGGTAAATGAGGTGAATAGACGTGGAACAATTTGATATCGCTATTATTGGCGCAGGTCCAGGAGGATATGTGTCAGCAATTCATGCAGCTAAAAGTGGTATGAAAGTAGCTTTGGTAGAACGTGATAAAGTGGGGGGAGCTTGCTATAATGTTGGCTGTATTCCTTCGAAAATTTTGTTAGAGCACAGTAAATTAGTGCAAGAAATACAACGTGGCAACGATTGGGGGATTGAAACGCCAGTCGTTAATGTAAACTTCCCTCGTTTAATGCAGCGTAAAAATACAATCGTTCAAGAGCTTTTAGAAAATATTGAACAGTACATTGCGAGCAATCATATTACATTTTACCGCGGAGAGGCGTCGGTAGCTGCCGATTTAACGGTAACGGTCGGTCAAGAAACTTTTGCAGCGAAAGATATTATTTTAGCAACTGGTAGTAAGCCATTTGTGCCGCCATTTAAAGGGCTAGAAAATTCATCATATTATACAACGGATACATTTTTTGATATGAAAGAACTTCCACAACAGCTAACGATTATTGGTGGAGGGGTCATTGCCGTAGAAATGGCATTTAGCTTAGCACCACTTGGAACAAAAGTTACGATGTTGAATCATAGTGAAGATATTTTACAAACGGAAGAACCAGATGCACGACCGATTATTCGGGAGAAAATGAGAAATATCGGTATCGAACTTGTGACAAACTTTCAATTTGAGCAATTTAATGGCAATGAAATTCATACATCTAAAGGAATCTATACATACGAAAACTTATTATTTGCAACGGGACGTCGTCCAAATACGGAAATTTCACAACAGCTAGAGCTTGATTTTGATGGTCGTTTAATAGCGGTAAATAAGCATTATGAAACGAGTCATCCACATATTTACGCAATAGGTGACTTAGTGGGAGGCTATCAGTTAGCACATGCTGCTAGTGCGGAAGGTATTTATGTTGTGGATTATATTTTGGGGGCTAAACGAGCGTTGGTTGACCAAGCACTTATTCCGCGTTGTGTTTACACCCATCCTGAAATTGCAACGTTTGGTTTGTTAGAGGATCAAGTTCATCAAGCGTATACGGTGACAAAAATGCCAATTAACACAAATCCAAAGGCGTTGATGGAAGGAAATGTGGAAGGTTTTGTAAAGCTTGTTGTAACGCAGGAGGAAGGGCATATTTTAGGGGCATGTGTTGTTGCTGATGGTGCTACAGAAATACTCAATGCTATTTTAGCGACGAAAAATGCCGGTGGTACTGCAAATGAATTAGCAAATATGATTTTTCCTCACCCTACAGTATCAGAGCATATTGGAGATGCTGCAAAAGCGGTATTCGGTAAAGCGATTCATCAATAAAATAAATGGAGAGAAGGTTGTTCACATATTGTTGTGGCAACCTTTTTGTATTCAAATATAAATTCCATTAAAGCTTATTGACTTTATCTAATATTATGGTAAATTAAGTTTATAAGATTACTTGGTATTAGACGATATACGCTGACTAGACATCTAGAGGCTTCTATTATTCACAACGGCTTAGTTGTTGACTGTAAATATAGAAGCCTCTTTTTGTGTCAACGGGAGAAATTAACGCCAGTAATAAATGACCACTTTGGTAATGATGACAAAATAAATATTTCTTAATTTATCGGGAATGCCTACTACTTCGAGATGGGGTAGTAAATTATTTAATAAAATAAAGGGAGTGAGCGAGATGACAAAAGTAGTGATTATTAATGGCAGTAATACGAGGTATTCGCGTGTGACGGCGATTCAGGAGAAGGTCGAGTGTTTTTTCTCAGCTCAAAGTACAACAATACACACAATTCACGTACATGAACTGCCAGCTGCTGCGTTAATAACTGCAAACTTTGCAAGTGAAGACATTAAAGCAGAAAATCAAAAGGTGGAGGAAGCAGATATTGTTGTCATTTTAACACCTATATATAAAGCATCTTACTCAGGAATATTAAAAACCTACTTAGATTTATTGCCACAAAAAGCGTTAGCAGGTAAAAAGATTTTACCTATAGCAGTGGGTGGCTCTATTGGGCATTTACTTGCGTTAGAATATGCTCTAAAACCAGTATTGGCTGTATTAGGGGCAACAGATATTGCCCATTCCGTTTATATTATCGACAAGCAAATTATACGTTTAGAGGACGGCAGCTTTGCTATTGAGGAGGAAGCTATTAATCGTCTAGAGGTGGAACTTAAAAAAATACAGCACACTGTAGCTGTGAACTAACATAAAAGCGCATCATAGGAAATAGCCACCTATGATGCGCTTTTTATTAATTTACTTCAGGTTCCTCCAATAAAGTGTCTTTCTCCGACTGCATTGTAGAAAGATATAAAAAAGCCTCATCTTGCAATAACGATAATTTTTCTTCACATATCCCGTGCGATAATGCTCCTGAAAAAATGGATTCCCACCAAGTTCCTGTTGTCGTTGTCATTCTCTACGCCCCCGTTTCGATTCGATATGTAATTGTATATTTCCCTAGTTTCTCAAAAAAAAACATGGCATCATTAGTTACTATTTCTGTTTTTTTACATCATCCCCTATTTCAGAAGGAGGATTTTTATCCTTCAATGTTGTATCGTATAGACAAAGATAGTTTGTTTCAAAAAAGACAAAACTATGTATCGCAATTTTAAAAAAGGGGTGTTTATTTATGAATTTTACGCCACAAGATGTTGAAAATATGATTACAGAGCAGCGACAATTTTATTTTTCTCGCGCTACAAAAGATGTAAAGTTTCGAAAAAATCAATTATTGAACTTAAAGAAAAGTATTTTAAAGTATGAAAAGGATATTATAAAGGCATTGTTTTTAGACTTAAGAAAAAGTGAGTTCGAAGCATATGCAACAGAAATTGGCATTGTCCTTGATAGTATTTCTTATATGGTGAAAAATTTAGAGGAATGGGTGAAGCCTGAAACGGCTAAAACGCCAATTCACCTTCAAATGGGGAAAAGCTTTATTGTTCGAGAGCCGTATGGTGTGACGTTAATTATAGGGCCATTTAATTACCCATTTCAGCTTGTGATGGAGCCTTTAATTGGTGCAATTATTGGTGGGAATACAGCGATTGTAAAGCCATCTGAAACTTCTGTGCATACAGCAAATATTGTGAAAAAAATTATTGAAGAGACATTCGATCCTTCCTATATACGTGTTGTAGAAGGTGAAAAAGAAGAAGTAACCGCACTTATTCATGCTTCGTTTGATTATATATTTTTTACAGGAAGTGTAGCGGTCGGTAAAATAGTGGCGAAAGCGGCAGCTGAACGGTTAACTCCGATAGCACTCGAACTTGGTGGTAAAAGCCCAGCAATAGTCGACCAAACGGCTAATTTAGAAGTTGCTGCAAAACGAATCGCTTGGGGAAAATTCACAAATACTGGTCAAACGTGTGTAGCTCCAGACTATTTACTTGTCCATAAAGACGTTTATGATCGATTTATGAAATTGTTAAAGGACACTGTCCGTTCTTTCTACGGGAAAAATGCGATAAAAAGCCCGGATTACGGTCGTATTGTAAATGTAAGACAGTTTGATCGTCTGCAAAAAATTTTAGTGGAGGAGCGGGACACAATTACATATGGAGGGCGAACAGATCGTGATGATTTATATATTGAGCCTACCATAATTGAATATGTGAAGTGGTCAAGTCCTTCAATGCAAGATGAGCTATTTGGACCGATTTTACCAGTAATGGTATATGATGATTTACGACTTGCCATACATCAAATTCGTCAATTGCCTAAACCTTTAGCTGCTTATTTTTTCTCTGAACATGAAAAAGCCATTCAATACTTTTTAGAGGAGCTACCATTTGGTGGTGGATGTATAAATGATACGGTAACACATGTAGGTAATCAGCATTTGCCATTCGGTGGGGTTGGTCCTTCAGGGATTAATGCCTATCATGGAAAGGCAAGCTTTGATAATTTTACACATCCAAAATCGATATTAAAAAAATCTTCAAAGCTCGAAACAAATATTCTTTTCCCGCCATATAAACAAAAGGTTAAACTTATTCGTACTATTATGAAGTAATGCTGAGGGAGGTGTCTTGTACGTTTAGACACCTCCAACCTCATTGTTTTCTGCTGGCGGTAGTTTTATTTTTATAGTTGAACCACAGTTTAACTTGCTTTCAATAGCAATTGTGCCGCCATGTTCCTGAATAATCTTGTTTGTTATAAGCATACCAAGGCCTGTTCCTGTTGACTTGGTCGTATAAAAAGGTTCAAAAATACGCTTAATTAGTGCCTCGGACATTCCTACACCATTATCTGTAATTGTCACCATAATTAATCCTTCCGCATCTTTAGCAATGAAAATAATAATTTCTCCTTCAGTTGTACGTGCTTCAATTGCTTCAATGGCATTTTTAATAATATTAATGAATACCTGTTTTAACTGATTTTCATTAGCTAAAATTTGGTTATCTTCGCTGACGATATGTAGTGAAAAGGTAATGTTATGTTTTTGAAATTCGAGATGAAATAGTTGACTAATACTGTTAATCACGTCGTCAATCGATACGACTTTTAATTGTTCAACATGAGGCTTGGACAGCACTAAAAATTCACCAATAATTAAGTTAATTCGTTCGATTTCAGATTGAATTATTTCGGTATATGCATAGCAGGTTGAATCTTTTTCCGTACTCATCATTTGAACAAAACCGGATATAACGGCCATAGGATTACGGATTTCATGTGCTACCCCAGCTGCTATTTCGCCTGCCATTTTTAGCTTTTCTGATTGTAGTAAAAGTAGTTCATTTTCCTTTTTATAAGAAATATCGCGTGAAATAGCAGAAATAGCTATCATTTTGTTTGTGCGATCATAGATAGGTGAGAGTGAAATTTCGACATCGAAAACAGTACCATCTTTACGCATATCTTGTGTTTCTAACAGTTTAAAGCTTTTTCCTTCTAATAAACTTGCATAGCGCTGTTCAGCTTCCAAAACATTTTCTGGAGGGACAAGAGGGATGCTCTTGCCAACAATTTCTGCACTTGTCCAACCATATACTTCCTCAAAAGCTGGATTTACATCAATGACGCGATTATCTAAACTAAAAACCGCAATACAATCATTTGCATGTTGGAAAAACAAATGCAAATAGGCTTCTTGCGAAAGCAACTCTTGTTTTTTCTGTAAGTTCATCTCATTTAGTCGATACCAAAAATGTTGTAAATGGCGAGATTGAATCCAACCTACAATAGTAAGTAACAGTACAACAAAAATAAATGTTTCGAAGTAGCGTGGATGGACAATAAATTCACTGGAAATGCGGTGAAAATAAGAAAGAGCTATAATTTCCAGCAAAGAAACAATACTAATTAAAGTATTCAATTTTATCGATTGGTAAATAGTTATTAATAATATATAGAAAATAAAGCAAATAAAACTAGTTAAGGAAATGCTGAGAATATTAAGATAAACAATGGCAATATTGCCTGAAATAATTATTACCCATTGCATTGCAATTGGTTTAATTTTAAAAATTTTTCCAGCTAGTAGAGGTAGAAATATTATTAACAACACACCGATCAGTACTTCGAGGTTACTATAGAGATCTAGCATAATGAGCACTCCATAGGCAAAAATAGCTGTCACATAAAATAGCAAGATAATCTCATTGCGCATACGTAATAATTCCAATTGTTGCATATTTAGCACCTCAATTTTTAATCGATATTCCCATCATACATGATTCATTGTTGTCGATAAATGCCGATTTTTGATAAGATAGGAAAAATCCAACTAAATTTTTAAAATGGTAGCGTTTTCATTTAAAAAACGTTTCGTGAGGCATTTCATTTCTAGGCGAATAAGTAGTAAAATAAATTCATTAGGTAAGTGGGGGTATTCAGATTGTCTTTTTTTGTCGAAAAACAAGAAATGATGAAATGAATGTTGAGATTGATTGGAGGACTATGAAATGTATGCAGAGGAATTGTTAAGTGCATTACCTTTGAAAAAAATAATTGGCGTGTTACCGGATCAAGTGACGGATATCGTTATCGATTCTCGAAGTGTGCAACCGAACAGCATGTTTGTATGTATTAAAGGTTACACAGTGGATGGCCATGATTATGCGCAAAGAGCTGTTGAAGGTGGTGCAACTATTGTTGTCACAGAACGAGAACTACCATTAGCAGATGCGATTGCACAAGTTGTTGTGAAGGATACAGATCGTGCAGTTGGTTTGTTAGCTGCTAAGTTTTTTGATTACCCTTCAAAAGATATGACAATGATTGGTGTAACAGGGACGAATGGTAAAACATCTGTAACAGGTATTATTCAAAATATCATGCACGGTATGGGCGAGAAATCTGCATTAACAGGAACGATTGGTTTTAATTTAAATGGTATTTTATATGAATCGGCAAATACTACAAGTGATGCATTATCGACGCAACAAATGATTTTCCGTGCAAAAATGGAAGGCTGCCGTTTAATGACAATGGAGGTTTCTTCACATGGATTAGCACTTGGTCGTTTAGCTGGTGTTGATTATGATGTTGCAATTTTTACGAATCTTACTCATGATCATCTTGATTTCCATGGTACGATGGAGGAATATGGGAATGCAAAAGGCTTATTATTCTCTCAACTTGGACAAGACTTAGAAAAAAATAAACTAGTTGTGCTCAATGCAGATGATGCTTGGTCAGAACGCTATGCAGCAATGACACCGTTCCCAGTATGGACTTATGGATTAAACGATGAGACAGCTGATTTCCGTGCCATTAATTGTGAGTACCATGATTACATGACTTCATTTGATGTAGTTATGCCTGAAGGAATATTTCCTGTGAAAATGCATTTGCTTGGTGAGTTCAATATTTATAATGTTCTTGCTGCAATGGTTGCATTTTATGGCAGAGGCTATTCAATGGACGCAATTATTGAACAGATAGAGCAATTACCACCAGTAAAAGGACGTATGGAAAAAGTTTGCTCAGATTTGCCAGTGCAAATTTTTGTCGATTATGCGCATACACCAGATGCTATTGAAAAGGCGATTGCCGCAGCTACGCCATATAAAAAAGGTAAGCTTATTTTCTTAGTTGGTACAGGTGGTAATCGTGATAAATCTAAGCGCCCTGCAATGGCTGAAAAAGCATCTGCAGCTGATTATGTAATTTTAACGACAGATGACCCGCGATATGAAGATTACGATAGTATTACAGGTGATCTTGCTAAAGGTATGCTGCATAAAAACTATGCCTGTATTGGAGACCGTGCAGAAGCAGTCCGTCATGCAATAGAGATAGCTGAACCAGGCGATATGATTATTTTTGCTGGTAAAGGACATGAAGATTATCAAATTATTGAAAATACGAAATATCCACATAGTGATGCGGAAATTGCTATAGAGGCAGGACACTTAAAATTTGTCTAAATTAATTTGTGTCACAACCTTCTATGCGATGAAGGGGAACAGCTAGTGCAAGAAGATATTTCTTCCGACAAGCCCTTCCTTGCAAGTCAGCGTAGTGGAGGCTTCTACGCTCGCACAGAATGTAAACGTATTGTATATGTTTTAATGAATAAAATATTACTTATTGACAGTCTGAACCCTTTTAGTAGTGACTAAAGGGTTTTCTTTTTGGTGAATTCATGTAAAAAGGTTGTACGAAGGGCTAGACTTCTTTTATTATTAGTAGGTATGAAAAAAGGAGAATGAAGAGATGACTTCAAATTTAGAAAAAGATATATTAGCACGACGTACGTTCGCTATTATCAGCCACCCGGATGCTGGGAAAACGACGATTACGGAAAAGCTTTTACTTTTTGGCGGAGCGATTCGTGACGCAGGTACAGTAAAAGGTAAAAAATCAGGGAAATTTGCAACATCGGACTGGATGGAAATTGAAAAACAACGTGGTATTTCGGTAACATCTTCTGTTATGCAGTTTGATTATAGTGGTTCGCGCGTTAATATTTTAGATACACCAGGACACCAAGATTTCTCTGAGGATACGTATCGTACATTAATGGCAGTAGATAGTGCTGTCATGGTTGTAGATGCTGCTAAAGGGATTGAGGCACAAACATTAAAACTATTTAAAGTTTGTAAAATGCGCGGTATTCCGATTTTTACATTTATCAATAAATTAGACCGTCAAGGGAAAGAGCCACTTGAACTAATCGAAGAGCTTGAAGAAGTGCTTGGTATTCAAGCCTACCCAATGAACTGGCCAATCGGTATGGGGAAAGAATTCCTTGGTATTTATGACCGTTATAACAAACGTATTGAGCAATTCCGTACTGATGAGGGCGAACGTTTCCTACCAATCGATGAGAACGGTGAGTTAGCAGTTGACAATCCAATGAAAGTCACTTCATATTACTCACAAGCGATGGATGACATAATGCTACTTAATGAAGCAGGAAATGCCTATTCAGAAGAAAAAATTCGCCGCGGTGAATTAACACCTGTGTTCTTCGGTTCTGCTTTAACAAACTTTGGGGTACAAACATTCCTTGAAACGTATTTAAAATTTGCTCCAACACCTCAACCTCGTATTACAGAAGATGAGCAGTTCATTGACCCTGTTGAGCATCCAGAGTTTTCGGGCTTTATTTTCAAAATTCAAGCCAATATGAATCCTGCACACCGTGACCGTATTGCCTTTGTACGTATCGTATCTGGTAAATTCGAGCGCGGTATGAATATGACGCTATCTCGTACAGGTAAATCTTTTAAAGTGACACAGTCTACACAGTTTTTAGCTGACGACCGTGAAACAGTTGATGTAGCGGTGGCTGGAGATATTATTGGATTATATGATACAGGCACATATCAAATTGGTGACACTGTCGTAGGTGGCAAGAAAACGTTCCAATTTGAAAAATTACCGCAGTTCACACCAGAGCTATTTGTTCGTGTGACAGCGAAAAACGTAATGAAATCGAAGCAATTCCATAAAGGGATTTTACAATTGGTGCAAGAGGGTGCCATTCAATATTACAAAACACTTCATACAGAAGAAGTTATTTTAGGTGCAGTTGGTCAATTACAATTTGAAGTATTTGAGCACCGCATGAAAAATGAATACAATGTTGAAGTAAGAATGGAACCAATTGGTTCAAAAATGGCACGTTGGATTGAAAATGAAGAAGATGTAAAAGAATCGATGTCTTCAAGTCGTTCAATGCTTGTAAAAGACCGCTTTGACAATCTTGTTTTCCTATTTGAAAATGAATTTGCTATGCGTTGGTTCTCAGATAAAAACGAAAACATCAAATTATATAGCCTTCTATAAAAAGAAACACGAATCGACATTTCATCGATTCGTGTTTTTTTACAAGGAAAATAAGCGATTGGTGTAGAATGTATACAATATAAGGAAATGTTTAATCATTATGAGTACTGGCATCATTGCGCTACAGGCGGACGCTTTCCGCGGGCAAGCACCGAGCCGCTTCCCTCGCTACGCTCAGTCCAGGGTCTCGGTTTGCTTGCTTTTCCCGCAGGAGTCGCCGCCTTCCGCTCCATTGAAATTTTATTTCTCAAAAAAACAATGATGAAAATGCGAATTATGAAATTGTTTCAATATAATGTATTAATTTATAAAAAATCCCCCTTTTCGGCTATCATAGGAAAGAAGAGAAAGAAAAGGAGTATATACAATGAACATTAGTAACTTTTCGATTAAAAGGCCTGTTTTTACACTTGTTTCGATGCTACTAATAATTATTTTAGGTGGCGTCTCATTGTTAAAAATTCCAATCACTTTAATTCCCGAATTAAATCCACCAATTGGTGTCGTTGTTACCTCCTATCCTGGTGCGAGCTCAACGGAAGTAAATGAAAAGGTAACGAAACCTTTAGAGGCGACATTGGCCACCTTGCCAGGCATTAAAAAACTTCAATCTACCTCTCAGGAAGGTTCAAATTTAATTGTGCTAGAGTTTAATTGGACAACGGATATTGACGAGGTTCAACTCGATATTTTACAGCGAATCGATATGACACCGCTACCGAATGATGCACAAAAGCCAAGTTTTTTAAAATTTGACCCGTCACAATTTCCAATCATTCAGCTTTCTTTACGTGCAGAAAATGATCAGGTGGACGTGCGTATATTAGCGGAATCATTAGAAAAAGAGCTTCGTCGTACTAATGGAGTAGCGAGTGTAAATGTATCCGGCAAGCTGGTAGAAGAAGTACAAGTAACATTGGATGAATCAAAATTAATTGCAAAAGGCTTAACACAAGCTGATATTATTCAAATTATTCAAACGAATAATGTGTCACTGCCTGGAGAACCTGTATTAACTGCTGATGGCAAAATGTTGACGACACGTATTGTTAGTACGTTAACAACACCAGAAGATATTGCGGATTTAATTGTCTCCGTCAATCCGATAGACGGTAAAACACTAACGGTAGGAGATGTAGCGACCGTCGAGCGCGCGGAGCAAAAATCTTTAACAGAAACGCGTGCTAATGACCATCCAGCTGTATTAATGTCTGTTTTGCAAGAGTCTGGGGCAAATACTGCTGAAGTATCAAAAGCGTTCCAACAATCTTTACATGACTTACTAGCACAGGAACAATATAAAGGTGTAGTAGCAGACATATTAGTAGATCAAGGTAATTACGTGAATTTAGCGATAAGTAACATAGGTTCTTCATTACTATTAGGTGGCTTATTTGCAATGCTTGTGCTATTTATGTTTTTACGAGGTGTGAAAAGCCCAATTATCATTGGTATTGCTATACCATATTCAGTCATCGTCACATTTGTATTAATGTATTTTGCTCATTTCACTCTCAATATTATGACATTAGGCGCGCTAGCATTAGGCATTGGGATGCTCGTTGATAATGCGATTGTAGTAATTGAAAATGTGGAACGGCATTTAGGGCTTGGTAAGAACCCAATAGAAGCAGCAATGCAAGGCACTAAGGAAGTGGCGCTAGCAATAACAGCATCTACATTGACAACAATTGCTGTGTTCATTCCAGTAATGTTTATCGAAGGTTTAATTGGGCAAATCTTTACGGAATTTGCACTTACGATTTCATTCAGCTTAATTGCCTCGCTATTAGTAGCATTAACAGTTGTACCAATGTTGGCAAGTCGTCTGTTAAAAATGAAAGACAAAAATATAAATGAAATTCGAAAAGCATCGTCCTTTTATAAGCACTATAATGCATCTGTTGTTTGGGTATTAAAGCATCGTTTATTGGTCATTTTTTCGGCTGTTATCCTCTTTAGTTTATCGGTGTTTGGCTTATCGAGAATTGGTACGGAATTTTTACCAGCAACAGATGAAGGTTTTGCTTCTATTAGTGTAGATCTTGATAGAGGGGCTGCAGTCACTAAAACGGAACAGGTTGTCGCAGCAATAGAGGAGCGTTTGAAAGAAGAGCAAGATGTTGACGTCTATGTTAGCCTAATTGGCGGTACGCAGCAGTCGCAATCACGTGGACAAACAACTGCAAATCGAGCGGAAATTTATGTGAAGCTAGTACCACTTGCAGATCGTAAGCGCTCAATTTTTGAATTTGTAGAAGAGGTAGAAAAGGATTTAAACAATGAGCTAGGCGAGCAAGCTGAAATTACATTTAACGTTTCTACATCGTCAGGTTCATCTCCAAATACATTGACATTCCGATTAACCGATTCAAATGAACAACGTTTACAAGAGTCAGTTGAAAAAGTACAGCAAGAGCTCAAGCGCATTAACGTTGTCACAAATGTAATGACAGATTTAGATAATACAGTGCAAGAAATTCAAATTGAAGTAGACCGTGAAAAAGCTAAGGATTACGGCTTTTTACCGGCACAAATAGCCCAAACGGTTAATCAAATGACAAAGGGACAGCTGACAACTCAAATGATTGCTGATGATGGAGCTGTGTTATCGGTGTATACAGGCTTTGGACAAGCATTTAATGAAAGTGTCGAGTCCTTAAAGGCAATGGAGATTCGTTCTCCTGCAGGTCTATTTGTTACGCTTGATGAAATTGCAAACGTATCTATACAAGAAGGGCCAGTATCCATTAGACGTTCTGATCAGGCTGCCGCAGTTGCATTTTTCATTGATTATACAGCGAAGGAGTCACTAGGTGGTATTTCAAAGGAGGTCGATAAGGCTCTTGAAAAAGCTAATTTACCTTCTGAAACGCAAGTTGTTTTTAGTGGCGATCGAGAGCTTTATGATAGTGCAATTGATGACATGCTTTTAGCCGTTGCTTTAGCTGTAGTGCTTGTTTATATTGTAATGGCAGCGCAGTTTGAGTCATTTAAATATCCTTTCGTTATTATGTTTACGGTACCACTTATGATTATTGGTGTTACGATTGCAATGTTTGCAACAAAGACACTACTTGGTGTGACATCTGTTATTGGTATTTTGGTTCTCGTGGGCATTGTTGTAAATAACGGTATTGTACTTGTCGATTATATAAATCAGCAAAAGATGCATGGCATGAAGTCATATGATGCGATTTTACTTGCTACACAAGATCGACTGCGTCCAATATTAATGACAGCATTAACGACAATATTAGGTTTGCTACCATTAGCACTTAGTATTGGTGAAGGTACTGAGATGAACCAGCCTATGGGCATTGTTGTAATTGGAGGGCTTATTACTTCGACTTTGCTGACATTATATATAGTGCCAGCTGTTTATAGCTTAATGGATAAAGAAACTAGAAAATTGCCTTAAGTACAAGGGGGAAATGAGATATGGGTGTTCATTTTTTTACGGGTTTTCCAGGATTCATTTCAAGTCAATTAATACGAGAGCTATTTCAAAAAAATAAAACGCAAAAGGTTATCGCAATAGTGCTAGCAGGGGAATTACCAAAAGCAACTGTTGAAAAAGGCAAGATAGAAGTAGACTATCCTCATTGTACGATACAGATTGTCGAAGGGGACATTACACTACCTAATTTAGGGATGACAAATCAAGTAGTACAGGAATTACTGCCACAAATTGAAGTGTTTTGGCATTTAGCAGCTATTTATGATTTAGCGGTTCCTAGAGATATCGCATGGAAGGTCAACGTACATGGAACAGCGATGGTAAATGATTTTGTACGTACACTTCCAAATTTAAAGCGGTATATGTATTTTAGTACAGCATATGTTGCTGGGCTGCGTGAAGGGATTTTACGTGAAAATGAATTAGTCCGACCGCCTGCTTTTAAAAACTATTATGAGGAAACAAAATATGAGGCAGAGCATCGTGTAGAAGATTTAAAGTCGGAGATACCTATAACGATTATTAGACCAGGAATTGTGCGTGGACATTCAGAGACTGGGGAAACGATTAAATTTGATGGACCATATTTCTTTTTAAATATGGTGGATAAATTAAAACGTTTACCGTTTATACCTTATATAGGGCTGTCGAGCTCAGCCATCAATGTTGTGCCGGTTGATTATATTATAAATGCCGCAACTTATATAGTGGATGAGAAAAGCGCAGAAGGCAAAACGCTACATTTAACAGATCCGAACCCACATCCTGTACAAGAGGTATATCGCACAATGGTAAAGTTATTAACGGATCATTATCCTAAAGGACGTTTTCCTTTGTCGTTAGCAAAAAAATCGTTAAAAATACCTTTCATTCGAAAGTTGCTAGGTGTCGAGCAAGAATCTTTAGATTATTTAACTTGGAATGCTGTCTTTGATACAGCAGAAGCGGTTGCTATTTTACAAAAAGGAAATATTACATGTCCTGATTTTATACAAACAATGCCGAAGATGGTGGATTTTTATCTAGCACATAAAGACGATAAAAACTATCATATTCAAATTAAATAATGATGGATTTCTTTGTCAGCTTTAAATGATAGTGCTATAATAAACGAACAAAAGAAATATCCTTAGACATTTTGTTAAAGGGGAGTAGCTAGCAGATGCGAGCGATGCATCTGATTTCACATTCGTCAAGACATGGTATTTACCATCGGGTGTGATAGCAAATGTTGTTGCTTTGAAAAAGGTGCAATGCCGATACCTGTAATGAAAGAAGTGACAAATACAAATTTGCTTAGCAAGACCTTTGCCTTCTTTCAGGCAGGGGTCTTTTCTTTTGCATTTGACTAGTAAATGATCGCAATTTTGGGTATACAGAGTTTAAAGGAGGAACAGAGGATGGAAGCAATATTATTACAATATGGCTGGGTACTGATTGTACTAGTTGTATTAGAAGGATTACTAGCAGCAGACAACGCAGTTGTAATGGCTGTTATGGTGAAACACTTACCGCATGACCTACAAAAAAAGGCACTTTTTTACGGATTATTTGGAGCATTAATATTCCGATTCTCTGCGCTCTTTGTTATTACAATATTAGTTAATTACTGGCAAATTCAGGCGGTTGGAGCAGCCTACCTATTGTTTATGTCAGCGAAAAATATTTATGACTTGAGAAAAAGTAAAGATGAGGAAGAAGAAAATGATGAGGCAGCTGTGAAAAAGGGATCTGGCTTTTGGATGACTGTCTTAAAAGTTGAGGTTGCCGATATAGCATTTGCGATTGATTCAATGCTTGCTGCGGTTGCTATTGCTGTGACGCTTCCACACTTAGGTAATTTTGATATTGGTGGCATTAATGGTGGACAATTTATTATTATGCTATTAGGTGGCTTTATCGGTGTTATAATGATGCGTTTTGCCGCGCAATGGTTTGTGAAAGTTTTAAACGACTATCCTTCACTTGAAACTGCTGCATTTTTAATTGTTGGCTGGGTTGGGGTAAAACTTGTTGTTTTAACATTAGCTCATGAAAAAGTGGGTATATTACCTAAAGAATTCCCTCATTCAACAGGCTGGGAATTAACATTCTGGATTGTGTTAATTGGTATCGCATTTGTCGGTTATTTAGTAGGAGTACGTAATAAAAAACAAACAAAATAACTGCTTGTAATTTTTTGTGAATATATAATGAAATTATTTTTAAATCCGCGTTGCTTTCTGCGGGCAAGGCACGAGCGTATCGCTCGCAACACTAACTGAGTCATGTGCGCTTGCTTTTCCCAGCGAAAGTGTATGCGGATTTTTGCTTTATATCGAATAAATAGCTCGAGGTGATAGTTTTATCCTGTTTAAAACAGCCTCTTTCTTTTTTTATAGATTTTTTCTATACTAATATCTATCTTGGCATCATGAGTGGAAGGAGTTGATGAGGTGCCTTGGAAAAAATCATCTAATAAATTAATCACACCGTTTCAGGCACTAGTGTCTTATTATTTCATAGCAATAGCAATTTCCTTCCTATTGTTACGACTTCCCGGCGTTCATCAAGCGGGAGTAAAAGTGTCATTATTAGATAGCTTATTTACTGCAGTAAGTGCTGTAAGTGTAACCGGCTTAACAACGTTTAATATTTCAGAGACGTATACAACATTTGGGCTCGTCATGGTACTTGTTATTTTACAGCTCGGCGCGATTGGTATTATGTCACTGGGTACTTTTGTTTGGTTGCTTGTAGGGAAAAAAATTGGGATGCGTGAACGTCAGCTAATTATGATCGATCATAATCAGTATAATTTATCTGGCGTTGTCCAATTAATTCGAGAAATATTGAAAATTTTAATCGGCATAGAATTAGCAGGAGCTATTATTTTAACTGCGCATTTTACGAATTATTTCGATACATTTGAACAAGCGCTTATTCATGGTGTCTTTGCTTCTATATCAGCTACTACTAACGGTGGTTTTGATATTACTGGGATGAGTTTACTGCCATTTCATAATGATTATTTTGTTCAATTAATAACAATGGTGTTGATTGTGCTAGGAGCAATTGGCTTCCCAGTGCTAGTTGAGATAAAAACATTTTTACTTAATCGGCATGCTAATTTCCGTTTTAGCTTATTTACAAAAATAACAACAACTACTTATGCAATTTTATTTGTTGTAGGAGCGCTCGTTATTTTACTGCTTGAGTCTTTCCATTCATTTAAAGGGATGCCTTGGCATGAAGCGATCTTTTCCGCAATGTTCCATTCCATATCTACACGTTCAGCAGGACTTACAACATATGATGTAACATCCTTCAGTGAGGCGACAGATATTTTTATGAGCTTTTTAATGTTCATTGGTTCTTCTCCAAGCTCAGTTGGGGGCGGGATACGGACGACGACCTTCGCTATTGCGATATTATTTTTAATTACGTTTGCAAGGGGTAGAGAAGATATCCAAATTTTCGGACGTGAAATCCATTTAATCGATGTCTTCCGTGCGTTTGTCGTTATTTTAGTAGCTTGTTTTATGGTGCTAATGGCTACAATCATTTTACTAATTACAGAGCCACATGCGACTCTTATACAAATCATTTTTGAAATTACATCTGCGTTCGGAACATGTGGAATGTCTTTAGGGATTACCTCAGATTTATCAGTCGTAGGTAAAATCATCATTATTATATTAATGTTCATAGGGCGAGTTGGTTTAATTTCCTTCCTGTATTCACTTGGTGGAGGCGGAAGAGGTAAAAAATCTAAATTCCATTACCCTAAAGAACGAGTTATTATTGGCTAAACATTTAGAAGCATAGATATAGAGGGTTTTAAGGGGGCAAATTATTCATTTGCCCCCTTTAAAATTGGAGTCAAATAATTTTATTTGCATAGGCATGGTGAGTCTTGTCCTAATATTCCATGTACATGTAGATTTGCGTTACGGGTCGTACGGGAGCTTAAACCAACATTGGAGCGGAAAGCACCACCTGTAGTGGAAGTCAACAGTAGTGATCTAATGCTATAAACTGGTCGACAGTCTGAGGCAAACCTACGCTAATGGAAGAAAATACAATAGCAACATTTCTAAAAAAAGTTTAGCTGCGTAAGTGTGCGGGTACATCTTATTAAGAGTGGAGAAAGAAAAATTACCATCTTGTACTAGAACTGAGGGACATCTAATACAGCTTTTTGAAAAGGATAGAAGCGGCGGTGAACCCAGTTACGAAAAAGAATCAAAAGGAGAACTTAACAATGACACTTACAAGCACAGCTAAACAAGAATTAAAGGACTTATTAAAAGAGACACATAAACGAGGTATTATGAAAATAGATCATAGTGATCGAGTAAGCAGTATGACAGATGGTGAAGCATTAGGTTTGCTCATTTCGGTAGTAAAACGTACTTTGTAATATTAAACAGAGCAAAATAGCTCCATGACACCTTGGCTTCTTTGATCATTGTATTTAAGTTGCTATATTCAATTAGGAGAGGGAGTACTTTCACTGCAATATTATTTTTTAATTAGACAATAAAAGTGATTCTCCTTTATGACTTTCTTCTATTATATTGTATTTAATATTTTATATATAAGAAGATGCTGGCAATTTTTCAGATAGAAGACCATGAAGTATGTTCATTTGCTTAACGAAAAATATAAAGAATACGAAACGATATTAGCTAAGAAATGATAGTTTTTTTGTGCAATTTAAAAGAATAAATATAGATTTAGAAATCATTTAGAATAAGCATTTATTAGTCATACAGCAAATATGTTGAAGAAATATCTAAAAATTTAGAAAATTTAACAAAATATTTCCTGATTAAAAATGTTGCTTATTGGGTAATAAGTTTTGGTTGCTCATAACTATATTTTAAGTAATTTGAACTAATAGTTTTAATGTGATTGTGAATCCATTACTAGCATTAAAAGTTAGTGGCAGTCGATAGAATTTGTAATTGCTTCGTAATACGAAGAATAGGGGATTAGTTAAAAAATCGGATTATTTTAGTTTCAAAAATAAAAAAACGCTATTCCTTGAATAATTTCAAGTGAATAGCGCTTTTTTATTAAACGGAATGGATTGTTGCAAAATACGGTTCTTGGCCGTGTCGGAAGTAGGTTAAAAGATAGCCGTTTTTTTGTACAATTTTGCCATTTGAGAAATTTTGATAATCCAAGTTATGTGGGATGATAAGTGTATGCTTGAACAGTTCCTTTTCAGTTAAATTCAAGTTGGCAAATTCATCTCCTGCAAGGTTAGGATTTTCACGTAGAGCTGTGTAAAGTGCTTTTTGTTGAACTTCAGTTGGGCGATCTTTCCACCATAATTTACGTGGTTGGAATTGCTGTGCCTTTAAATAATCAAGCTGCATTAAGCTTTGGATAATTTGTAAATTAGCACCTTCCACAGTTTCTAAAAACTCAAGTAAACGGCGGAACAAATCTTCTAGCTGATGACCAATACGAGACCAGCCCTTAGTCTCCCAGTAAGTTCCAAAGTTTTGGAAGAAATCAAATGGTGTCTCAAATACTTCTGTTACTAAATATTCGATTGTATGGTCCATACGGTGAGCATTCCAATATTTCTCAAGTACATCTTCTGCATGTTTAATACGGACAATATCATCGAAGGTTAATACATTATTCGAAAAGATTTCATAAGGAGATAAATCTACATAGGTATAGCCAAACTTTTCAGCCTCCAAACGAAGACCTGTACCACGCAATAGCTTTAAGAAGCCTAGCTGTAATTCCTCAGGGCGCATAGCAAAAACATCATTAAATGTTTGTCGGAAGCTACTATAATCCTCTTCTGGTAGACCAGCAATTAAATCTAAATGTTGATCTATTTTTCCACCATTTTTGACCATTGTTACTGTACGCGTTAATTTTTCAAAGTTTTGACGACGTTGTACAAGTGTGTTTGTTAAATCGTTTGTAGATTGAACACCAATTTCAAAACGGAAAAGTCCTTTTGGGGCATTATCATTTAAAAATTGAATGACCTCGGGACGCATTATATCAGCAGTAATTTCAAACTGGAAGACTACGCCTGGCTTATGCTCATCTATTAAAAATTGGAACATTTCCATCGCATAGCTACGGCTAATATTAAATGTACGATCGACAAATTTAATAGTTCGCGCACCATTATTCATTAGATAACGAATATCTTCCTTTATACTTTCTCTATTGAAATAGCGTACGCCTACTTCAATAGAAGATAAGCAAAATTGACAGCTAAAAGGACAGCCTCGGCTTGTCTCAATATATTGAATTCGCTTGCTTAGATGTGGAAGGTCTTCTTCAAAACGGAAAGGGCTCGGTAATTCTCGTAAGTCAATTTTAGGTGCTTGCGCGTGAATTCGAACTTTACCGTCCTCTAAGTAACAAATGCCTGGAACATCTTCTAAAGGTATTTCTCCATGCAAATGGCGTAGTAACTGCTTAAATGAAGTTTCCCCTTCACCCATGACAATGAAATCAACTTCTTCAATTCGCCGTAACCAATGATGGACATCGTATGATACTTCAGGTCCTCCCAGCAAAATTTTAACATTTGGACAAACTGTTTTTAACATTTTAATAACGTGTATTGTTTCTTCAATATTCCAAATATAGCAACTGAATCCTACGATATCGGGGTTTTTTTGAAATAAATCTGATACAATATTAAATGCAGGGTCTTTAATTGTGTATTCTGCAATTACTGGATTGTATTCAGGTAAAGCAGCACATTTTAAATAACGCAATGCTAAATTTGTGTGGATATACTTTGCGTTTAAAGTAGTTAAAATAGTATTCATGCATTAATCTTCCTTTCAACTTCTAATTGTAACAGTCAAGTAGCTGACAAACAATATAATCCTTTAGACCTATTTATTTTGTGAACGGTTCGTGAAATAATTTTAAATACTTAAATTTACTAAATTTTGTAATAATAGAATCGTACAGTCATAAAGTATAGTAAAGGCTCAAAATTCGAATGAGAGGTTTTTTACTCTTTTGAAAGGTTCGGTGAGAAAGTTGAAGCAAAATGATATAAATCAATGTTTTGGAAATCTTATGAAAAGTACTTCGTCACCAACACTTATTCTTAATAAATCAGGGAAAATTTTGAATTGTAATGAGGCAGCTATTAAACTTTTTAATCTTAATTCATCATTTAAAGGTTATATAACAATGGACGAGCCATCCAATATTAAGTGGGCTAAGTTCGTTAAGGAACTACAATGTGAGTTAAGATCAGAAGAAATATTTAATATTCGTAAAAATAACAATGATCTAGAAATGATGTCCTTTAAATGTTTCTATGATCCAAACACAGAAGAAATAGTCGCACAGCTATCCACTATCAATAATGACAGAGCAATTGAATTGTATGTTAGTAAGGAACAGGAACGTTCACAATCCTTCAGCGCATATGATCATTTACCCTATGCTGTTATTGTGAGTGACGCGAGTGGGATTATTCTTGGTTTAAATAAATATGCAGAAATGTATTTGAAAATAGAAAAATCGCAGCTTCTTCATAAAGCGCATCAACATATATTTGATTCATTTACAATGAAGAATGGACAAATCACAACATATTTATCCAAATTGATGGGCGAAAAACATGCCATTATTCATGTTGTAGATGAAACACAAGTAAGTAGAACGTGCTATTACGAAATTTCAAGTGTTTTCGACGAATATAATAATATTATCGTCACTGTTATTAATGATGAAACTGAGAAAAAGCAGTTGCAGCATAAAGTAGAGCATCAGGAAGCATTGAATGTAGTTGGTCAAATGGCGGCAAGTATTGCACACGAGATTCGTAATCCATTAACTTCTTTAAAAGGCTTTACAGAGCTTTTAAAGCTGAATGCGGATGAGGAATCACGCATGTATTTATCTGTTATCGATAGTGAGTTACAACGGATGGAGCAAATTTTGTCTGAATTATTAGTATTGTCCAAGCCAACAAGTATGAAGGTAGAATTAATCGAATTAGATCATATTGTAAAACAAGTGATCGAATTTATGTTACCTGATGCCTTGATGAAAAAAATTATGATTCAATATATACCTTCAGCTACGGGAGTGTTTATTGGTGGCAATGAAAATCGTTTAAAGCAAGTATTTATGAACCTTATTAAAAATGCGATGGAAGCTATGCATAATGGTGGCACAATTACGGTTGAAATGAATGTGATTGATTGTACGATTGTAGAGTTAATGATTAAAGATGAAGGCAGTGGAATGGATAGTAAAACAATCCAAAACCTATTCCAACCTTTTTATACGACGAAATCAACAGGGACAGGACTAGGCCTTGCTTTCGTGAAAAAGGTAATCGAAGAGCATGAAGGTGTAATAGGTGTTCAAAGTGAAGTGCAGAAGGGGACATGCTTCCATATGCAGTTTCCAGTTTACACATTCAATCAGTTGGACCCGTTAGATGTTTCGGCGAAGGATTCTGCTTATTTAGTAACCTAAATACAGTGAAAATTATTTCAATAGTGCGCTATTATTGAATGCTTTTGACAATGCTTTTCAAAAGTCGCTATAATGACATGTATAAAGAGCGAATTGAGAGGACTAGGCTATGACGTCAGAAGAAGATTTAAAGCAAACTTTAAAATTATATATAGTATTATCCCGTGCCCATAAAGCAATAAATGAGATGACCAACCATTTTTTTCAAGAGAATGGTGTGAATCCTACTGAATTTGCAGTTTTAGAACTCCTTTATCATAAAGGGAGACAACCATTACAGCAAATCGGCAATAAAATATTACTTGCCAGTGGGTCTATTACGTATGTAATTGATAAGCTTGAAAAAAGAGGCTATCTTTTACGGGTTTCCTGTCCATCAGACCGTCGCGTTACCTATGCAGAAATTACCGCGGAAGGTGAAGCGTTTATGGGCGAATTATTTCCAAAGCATGAACAACATTTACATGAATTGATGAGTGCATTATCAGTCGAGGAAAAAGATCAAACGATAGGCTTATTAAAAAAATTAGGGCTATCAATTAAAGATTTGTCTTATTAAAAAGAGTTGTCTCAAATGGATTTTGAGGCGATTCTTTTTTCTATGCCTAAATATAGGATTTTAAAAAGGAACTTAACGTTGTTTTTTGTAAGGAATCGAATATAATAGCTATTTTTGCCTTTTAGGAAGCTTATTTAAGGGATTAACAATGCCACCCTATGTTTTTTGTTGGTGATTAAAAAAAGGCCTTAGAATGAATTCTAAGGCCTTTCAAACAATTGGTATTATTTTTTAGAAATAGTAGCTGCCATTGCAAGCATTGCAGCAGTTAAATCTTGTTCATCATTATCATGAATTGTTAATTTTGTAATGAGTCCATCTTTTTCAAATACTACGCCAATTACTTTTTCAGTATCAAAGTCTACAACATAGCCCTCAATATTTTTAATATCCTTAAATGCAGAAAGTTCTTCAGCCGATAATGCTACTGGTCCTCCAACTGCATTCATGTAGTCTTGCATAGATGTTTTAACTGCATCATAGCTTGTTTCAGAAGCATTTGTTGTTTCAATACGCATAAATACTTCATCATCAGCATTTGATACTAACATGTCTTTTCCTGGTTCTTCTTGAGAAAGAGTGAATTCAGGTAGTTGTTGGAATTTATAGCCCTGATCAACACTATCAGATTCAGTTGCTGTTTCCTTTTTGTCGACGCCTTTTTGAACGTATTTCACTTCTTGTTCTGGTTTAGCTTGTGTGTCTGTAGTTGCATCATTTGATGTAGGCGTTTCTTGCTTGTCATCGCCTGCAGTTTCATTCTCAGATGGTTGTTGTGAGTTCGCTGGTTCATTTTGTTCAACATCTGATTGTTCTGTCTTATCCGAGGTATTACACCCCACGACAATAACAGCTGTTAGTAATAATGCAAGCATTGAAAATAATTTTTTTTGCATGAAAAGCCCTCCTTTTCTATATTAAACGCTAATAAAAGATAAAATGTTTCCAATTTTTTTTGTTATGATGTTAAAGGTAACACTAAAAACAATAGTAGAACAAAAACAACATGGGCCACAATAACTAAAGGCATACTCTTGCGCCATTCATAAATAAAGCCCCAAATTAGGCTTGTTACAAGAGCTGCGATTATACCTAGCTTAAAACCACTAAATGCAATCGAGATGGCACATAAAATTGCTGTTACAACAACTGCTAAGACAGGGCGCATAAAACGCTTCAATTGCTGTTGTACGTAGCCACGCCAAAATAGCTCTTCGCCAATGGCGACAATAAACACAAGTAAAATATAGTGCCAAATATTTTGTGGACCGTAAACAGTTAAAAACTTTTTCACTGTTACTACTAGCCGATCATTTATATATGGAGCGAGCCAATAACCAAAACGTATAATGCCATATGTGATTGTACCGTATCCTATGCCGAAAATTAGAAATTTCCAAGTAGGTAATTGATCTTCAATTGTACCTGAAAGAATAGCAATAGCTATACATACGAGCAGTGTAAATGCATATAGGTACCAAAATACAGCTGGATTAGCAAATGTAAAAGCAAGCATGCCATAAACGAATAATAAAGAAAGGAGAAGTATTATTGTTTGTTTCGAATTTGTTTGCATAATTCGACCTCCATACTTTAATTTTACCAAAAAAATAGTCCCTTATCATCTATTAAGATAAAAAGGGACTATTCAGAATATTAAGCTTCACTTGCATATAAGATTTTGTAACGTTTATGGTTGACGACCGTTTTCTCTTCAATTTCAAGGGAATCAAAATTCTCCATATATGTTAGATCAACGATCACCGAATTTTCATTTACTTTTTCAACAATACCTTGCAAACCATTTTTAAACTCGATAATATTTCCAACTTCAGCTATTTTCACAGACAGTCAGCTCCTTCATCGACTAATAATATACAGTTTGCATGAAAAAAAGGAAAACGTAAAGCTTTTTTTGAATAATTCATAATTTAATACACAAAATAAGGAAAGAGAAGGGAATAGAAAAAAATGGATCAATATGAAAATATGCTTAAACAATTACAGGAAGGAGAAATACAAAGTATCGAAATTACTAAAGATCAATTTTATGAGTTTCGTGAAGTATTAGTGAAACACCCCTTATTTAAACATTTTAGAGGTGAAGCAAAGCAAAATGGGATTATAATATACACTTATTTGGAAATTCCTAGAAGTTAATTTTGTCGAACATTGTCGTAACTTAATGCTGTAAGAAATGAAATATAAATGTATAATAATGGTATGATTATTTGTATGTTGGAGGGTTGTATGAATGGTCAATCTACTCTTGAAACAAATGGAACAAACTCGTGAGATGATGATTCGCTCTGGTGTTGAAAACGGGTTACAGAATGCAAAAACCATTCAACTGAGTCGCAGATTAGATCAGTTAATGAATACTTATTATAGACAGACAACATTAGAAGAAGAAGAAGATCAAGATGATTTGTTTCAGTATTCAGAGTAAAACTTTTTAGATTAGATGTTTAAAAATGCATTTACTGGGGAATAGTTAATATGAACACAGCAACATTCTCATTTCCCCCTTTAGAGCAGTGATTCCCATCACCTGCTCTCTTTTTTTTTGCTTATTCGGTATATATGCCATACATAATAAAGTTAGTACAAGTATTAAGAAGAATTTGAATTATTGAACTGATTCATCTACACTAAAAACACATCATAAGCTAAGCAAAAATTCTTTAAAGCTCAACTAATCTAAATGAGCGTAAGGAATAAATTGATTAGTTTTACTAAGTGAGTTAGTTTCATTCAATCGTGCGGAAGGCGGCTATTCCAACAAGAAGAGAAGCTTAGCGTGGGAAGTGGCTCGGTACTTGCCCGAAAAAGCGTCCGTCTATAGTGTAATGATGCGAATAAAATTGATTCAAGTAAAGGAGTTATTACATATGGGAAAAGAGCGTATTGCATTTATCGGTACAGGTGTTATGGGTGCTAGCATTATCAAACACTTATTGGAAAATGGCCATGAGGTGACAGTTTATACTCGCACAAAAGAAAAAGCAGAGCCGTTAATGGCATTAGGGGCTAGTTGGGCTAGTTCTCCAGCTGAAGCTTTTAAAGATAAGGATATAGCGCTAACGATGGTTGGTTATCCAACTGATGTTGAGGAAGTTTATTTTGGTGAACATGGTCTATTCAAAACTGCCCAGGCTGGTAATATTGTTATCGATATGACTACATCTGAGCCAACTTTAGCGAAGAAGATTTATACACATGCTCAAACACTAGGAGTGGAAGCATTGGATGCCCCTGTTTCTGGTGGAGATGTTGGTGCTCAGAATGGCACATTGTCGATTATGGTTGGTGGGAACGAACATGCATTTAATCAAGTTGCACCAGTATTACAACAATTTGGTGCAAATATAGTTTACCAAGGTGGAGCAGGTGCAGGACAGCATGCAAAAATGTGTAATCAAATCGTTATTGCATCTGGGATGATTGGTGTATGTGAGTCGCTAGCATATGGCTTAAAGGCGGGGCTAGATTTAGCTACTGTTTTAAAATCTATTTCTTCAGGTGCTGCTGGTTCGTGGTCTTTAAGTAATTTAGCACCACGTATGATGAAGGAAGATTTTGCCCCAGGTTTTTATATTAAACATTTCGTAAAGGATATGAAAATTGCTTTAGATGAATCACAAAAAATGGGAATTTCTCTACCAGGGCTATCATTAGCTTATGAAATGTATGAAAAGCTGATTGCAGAAGGCTACGGTGACAACGGTACACAGGCTCTTCTAAAGTATTATCAATAGACAATTATAATTGAATTCATAGAAGCAAAAGAAGAAAAGTGTTAGATTGACTGCCATCAATCTAACACTTTTTTGCATGCCGTTTTGTTTGAGTGCCTGGCACTACCCTCCGACAATAAACTTAGTGAAATCGCCAGTAAAGATCCGAGAATCGCCCGTAAAGCAGGAGAAATCGCCAGTAAAGGTCTGAGAATCGCCCGCAAAGCAGGAGAAATCGCCAGTAAAGGTCCGAGAATCGCCCGAAAGGCAGGAGAAATCGCCAGTAAAGGTCCGAGAATCGCCCGTAAGGCAGGAGAAATCGCCACAAAAGATCCGTAAATCGCCCGTAAACGTTTGAAAAGCATCCTCCATCGCAGACGATTCTCTACTCTTTACTAAAAAGTTGAGAATCTAAGGAGAAGCTAGATGCCCCTGCAAGAGCAAAGTAGAGTGCTATAGCACCTAATGCTAGGTCAAGCTCATAACCAGCCAGTCCATCCGCTCCGATAAAACCAATACTAAGCTTTGCTGTAAAGATAGCAACAATCATTGTAATTGTCAGTAAAGCACCAAAAATTCTTGTTGCTAAGCCTAAAATAAGAGCAGCTCCGCCAACTAATTCAATTACCGCAACGATATATGCCATAAAACCTGGTATACCTAGACTATCAAAGAAGTCAGCAGTGTAGCTGATTCCGCCTTGGAATTTTTGGAAACCGTGCACCGTAAAAATAATGCCGAGAACGACACGTAAAATAGTTGAACCAATGTTTTGCATAATGTAATTACTCCTTTTCTTTAACTTACATTTCGTAACTTAGTTTATTTTTAAAAACAACTTTTGTCAAGTAACTAAGTTGATTTTAAGAACTGATTTTTAAAAAGTGATATAATCTTTTAATAAGAACTAGTAATAATGGAGGGGAGTAAATTGAATCAAAAAAATATTTGTCCACGATTTGAAAAGGCACTTATGCTATTGAATCATCGTTGGAATACTTTGCTTATTTATCAGCTACTTGACGGTCCACAACGATTTTCAACCATTAAAAATCAGTTGAATATTAGTAGTCGTGTGTTAACAGAGCGACTAAAGGAGTTAGAGATCGAAGAAATTGTTTTACGTACCGTGATTCCTTCTACACCAGTTGTTATTGAATATGAGCTTACAGAAAAAGGATATGCAATCACACCCGTGCTAAAAGCAATAGAACAATGGTCTAATAAATGGGTAACTATTACTGAGGAATAATAAAAAGATATTCAAGCGAGGGGCTTGAATATCTTTTTTTATTCTTTGTAAAATGGTTGGTAACGGATTAACCAATTTATGGCCATTTAGCAGTTGTATTTGTTATATTGTAAATAATATTAATTTTTATTAAACAAAAGGTATTTTTTAATACAGATAGGAATTAATTTAATATTATAAGAAGGAAAAGGAGGGATTTAATGAATCAGAGGCAAGCAGGAGAAGCTCAGCATCGCAGTCAGCTGGCACTCTATTTATCATTGCCGATACTATCATGGGCGTTTTACGATTTTGCTAATACGATATTTTCTTCAAATATTAATACAGTTTTTTTCCCATTTTATATGGACGAAGTTTTAGGTACGAATGAAGTCATGCAACAAGTAGCTAGTACATTTATTTCGTATGCCAATGCATTAGCAAGCTTTTTTCTAGTAGTTTTTTCACCGCTTTTTGGGGTATGGATAGATCAAACAGGCTATAAAAAACGATTCATTGTCTGGTTTGCATCGATTTCGATTATATTTACCTTTATGATGGGTGTTTTTGCAAATTTAGAGACAACAACAAATTATTCAGGTGTACCTCTCAGTTTATTTTTAGTCGTTGCAAGCTTTGTCATTGCGAAATTTTTCTTTAATTCGAGTCTCGTATTCTATGATTCGATGATGGGTGATCTTGGGACAAAAGAAGAAATGCCCCTTATTTCTGGTTATGGTGTAGCGATTGGTTACTTAGGTACTATTTTGGGGCTTCTTGTTTATTTATATGTAGGAAACAGTGATTTCCACCGTGCATTTATACCAACAGCGATTTTGTATTTATTATTTTCATTGCCATTATTTTTTATTAATAAAGATACGCCGATACCAAAAGAACAGCGTAAAACGACGAAGTTTTTTGAAGGTTACAAGGAAATTATTAGTACATTTAAAGATATGAAGCAATATAAAGCGATTTTTACTTTTATGATTGCGTATTTCTTTTTAAATGATGCAATTGCCACAACAATTGCAATGATGGCTGTTTACGCAACTACTATTGTAGGATTTTCCTCAGGTCAATTTATTATTCTATATTTAGTTTCCACCGTATCAACAATTATTGGCTCACTCGCATTCGGCTATATTACGAAAGCCATTGGTGCTAAGCGGGCTATTACTATTGTAGCGGTGTTAATGATTATCGCCTTAACCTTTGCTGTTTTTGCGACAGAACAGTGGATGTTTTGGATTGCTGGCAGTATGTTTGGTATTTCACTAGGCTCTATGTGGGTTACATCAAGAACATATATTATTGAGCTATCACCAGATGATAAGCGAGGGCAGTTTTTCGGACTATTTGCTTTTTCTGGTAAAGTTTCATCGATAATCGGACCAGCTGTATATGGAACGGTTACATTATGGATGAAAGATTACGGTACATTAGCAAGTCGCGTAGCATTATCAACATTAATTTTGATGACGGTTATTGGTCTATTGGTTCATCTAAAAGTTAATGATAAAAATGGAAATACCAGATAGGAGAATTGTATCGCCTATGATACAATTGAATTATTATTTGATGTTGAAATAGAAAGGAGCGGGGTTGCTTTGGAACATAAAGGCATATTATTAGAAAGTGGCACAAATGAGCTAGAAATCGTTGAATTTGAAGTAGCTAACAATAAATTCGGTATTAATGTTATTAAAGTAAAAGAAATTATTCAACCGATTCCAGTAACATTTATTCCACACGCGCACCCGCATGTTGAGGGAATTATTCAATTAAGAGGCGAGGTACTCCCAGTAGTAGATATGCTACGAGTACTAGGGATACAAAGTGCAGAACGTAATCCACAACAAAAATATATTGTTGCTGAGTTTAATAAACAACGAGTTGTTTTTCATGTAGATAACGTAACACAAATCCACCGTATTTCATGGAATCAAATCGAAAAACCTTCAGATATGTATCAGGGGGGTACTTCGCAAGTTATCGGTGTTATTAAGCAAAATGAACAAATGATTTTATTACTAGATTTCGAGAAAATTATGGTTGATATTAACCCTGATTCGGGTATTAGTGTAGAGTCAGTAAAAAAACTTGGTAAACGTGAACGCTCTGAAAAACGCATTTTAATTGCTGAGGATTCACCATTATTACGTAAGTTATTATTTGATACGATGAAGGAAGCCGGTTATGAGAATGTTGAGTTCTTTGAAAATGGCCGTGACGCTTATGAATACTTAGAAGCATTGGCGAAAAGTGGCAGTAATGTAACAGAGCACATTCAATTAGTAGTTACTGATATTGAGATGCCACAAATGGATGGTCACCATCTTACACGCAAAATTAAAGAGCATCCTGATTTACAAAAGCTACCGGTCATTATTTTCTCTAGTTTAATTACAGATGATCTTCGCCATAAAGGCGATCAAGTAGGGGCAGAGGACCAAATTAGTAAACCCGAAATTGCAGAGCTTATTTTACGCGTCGATCAACTTATTCTATAAAACTAGCGAAAAGGAACTTCACAATTATAATAATTGGTATCCTGAAATGTTAATAAAAAATGAAAGTCGGATACCTTTTAGGTTCCGACTTTTTTTGTATAAATGACGGTGCTATTAACACAAAATAATTAGACTACCGATTGTTCTATAAAGGAAGTGATTATTTGGATGAATTGAAAACAGCTATCATTGATATTGGTTCGAATACGATTCGTTTAGTGCTGTATCAGTATGATAATGAAGAGGGGCTTAGAGAGCTAGGTAATATTAAAACGGTTGCACGGTTACGTACATATTTGCAACCCTCAGGTGACATGTCAGAAGAAGGTATTCAAGTACTAACGGAAACATTATTAACATTTAAAGCAATGCTTGATGATTTTGAAATTGTAGATGTGAAAGCTGCTGCAACAGCTGCAATTCGTCAAGCAACGAATCAAGAACAAATTATAGCTTTAATGAAAGAGAGAACCGGCATACAAATAGAGCTTTTGTCTGAGGAGGAAGAGGCGTATTTCGGTTATGTTGCTGTAGCGCATTCAATTGGAACACTTTCTGCCGTGACCATCGATATTGGTGGGGGAAGTACAGAAATAACGCTATTTAAAAATAAAGAACTGATTGAATCCTTTAGCTTTCCTTTTGGAACGGTGTCGTTAAAGCAACGATTCGTAAAAGGTGACATTATGAATAGTAGTGAGAAGAAAGAATTGATTGCCTTTGTGAAAGAGCAGTTTAAATCACTTCCTTGGATTCAACAAGTAGGATTACCAATTATTGCGATTGGAGGCAGTGCAAGGAATATTGCGCAAGTTCATCAGCAACGGCATCAATATCCTATTGCGAGTGTGCATGGCTACGAAATATGTAAAGAGGATTTGGATCAGCTCAGTTTGTTTTTAGGTAACTTAAGCTTCCAAGAATTAAAACATTTAGATGGTTTATCGACAGACCGCGCTGATATTATTGTACCTGCTTTAGAGGTGTTTCGCGTGCTTATGGACATTGTCGGTAGTGAAGTGTTCCAGCTAACGAAAAAAGGATTACGAGAAGGGCTTATTATCCACCGTATTTTGCAAAAAGATGCAAATGCCTTTGATAAATATAATGTTTTTGAGGGAAACGCTAGAAGGTTAGCTAGGCAGTATGGACGCTCTGAGGCAGAAGTTGATTATTTAATGCACCTAGCAGATCAATTATACCGTGAGTGTTGTCATTTGAAATTTTTACAATTTGACGAGACCGATTTGCAATTGTTGAGGAAGGCAGCAAAGATATTTAATATCGGGGAATATATTGAGTTAAGCTCCGCCAGCCAACATACCTTTTATTTAGTTGCCAATCAATCAATTGATGGCTTAAACCATAAGGAAAGACTAAAACTTGCACTTTTAGCATCGTATAAAAATAAAGATTATTTTTACCGATTTGCTGCTCCTTTTATAGAATGGATGAGTCGTGAAGAACATCGTAAAATACGTGATTTTGGTGCATTATTAAAATTTGTCTATGCGTTAAATGTATCGAAAAGAAATATTGTACATGCTATTGAAATGCAACCTAAGGATAATTTTGTCCAGCTAAACATTTACGTTAAAAAAAATGCGGCTGCCGAAAAATATCAAGCTAATCGGCATAAAAAACATCTAGAACGTGCTCTAAAGACACCAATTAAAGTAAATTTTATTGAAGAAGGGTGGAACCAAGATGACAACGGAAGTAACGAACAATCGCTTACATGAAGAAGATTTTTCAGAAGCACATAGCCGTTTGCTCGAAGAAATTGCAAAGCCTCAATATTATAATAATCGTGAATTAAGCTGGTTGGCATTTAATGAGCGTGTTTTAGAAGAAGCAGAGGATGTCAATAATCCTCTGCTAGAACGTTTGAAGTTTTTAGCGATATTTAGCTCCAATTTAGATGAATTTTTTATGGTGCGCGTAGCAGGGCTTCAGGACCAAGTACGTGCTGGTTTTCATAAAGCTGAAAATAAATCAGGCTTAACACCAAAAGAGCAATTGGCAAAAATTGCTGAGCGTACGCAAGCTTTAGTACGTCGACAAACGGAAGTATATAGACATTTAATTTATGATTTATTGCCCCAGCATAATGTACATATTGCGGACATGAAGGATTTAAATAGTACGCAAAAAGCATTTATAAATGAAATGTTTGCTGAGACAATTTTCCCTGTACTAACACCTGTGGCAGTAGATGCTTATCGACCATTTCCAACATTGCTAGGGAAAACTTTAAATTTACTTGTACTATTAGAACAAGATGAAACAGATTTTGAAAGCCGTGAAAGGGTTGCGATAGTGCAGGTGCCATCTGTTTTGGATCGTTATATTAAAGTCCCTTGTGCTGAGGGCGAAACGGTCATCGTACTACTCGAGGATGTGATTGTTGCTCATATTGAAAAGCTTTTCTATGGGTACAGTGTTAAATCTGCACAGGCTTTCCGTCTAACACGTAATGCGGATTTAACGATTCACGAAGAAGGCGCACGCGATTTACTCGTTGAAATTGAAAAAGAACTAAAAAAACGCAAATGGGGAGTCGGTAGTCGACTCGAAGTACGTGTCGGAGAAATGAATGAAGAAGTCCTAGCTTATTTACTAGATGAATTTGAAATCGAGGAGACCGATGTTTTTCATATTGATGGCCCATTAGATTTAACATTTATGTTTTCATTTGTGAAAGGTATTTCTGTAGGACGAGAACATTTAGAGTATGAAAGCTTTATCCCACAGCCACCTTTAGATTTACAATCAGATGAAAATATTTTTGAAAAAGCGTTACTACAGGACATTTTTTTCCATCATCCATATGAGTCATTTGCACCGATAGTAGACTTTATTTCAGAGGCTGCTGTAAATCCAAATGTATTAGCAATAAAGCAAACATTGTATCGAGTTAGTGGCAATTCCCCAATTATACAAGCATTAAAACTTGCGGCTGAAAATGGCAAGCAAGTGACTGTTTTAGTAGAGCTCAAAGCCCGTTTTGATGAAGAAAATAATGTGCATTGGGCGAAGCAACTGGAACAAGCAGGTTGTCTTGTTATATACGGTATGAATAATTTAAAAACTCACTCTAAAATAACGTTAGTCGTGAGTCGTCGAAATGGGAAAATTGAACGTTTTGTACATCTCGGAACAGGAAATTATAATGATGCAACGGCTAAAATTTATACGGACATGGGCATCATAACATCTGATAAGGAATTTGGTATTGATGCAACAAACTTCTTTAATTATTTAAGTGGCTATACGGAAAAACCTACTTTTAATCATTTAGTCGTTGCACCATTTGATATTCGTGATGAATTTATCCGTTTAATGGATGAAGAAATTAGTTGTCATAAGAAATACGGTAATGGGTTTATTCGAGCTAAAATGAATTCATTAACGGATAAGGATTTAATGATGAAGCTTTACGAAGCCTCTATTGCTGGTGTAAAAGTAGAGCTTATTATTCGCGGTATTTGCTGCATACGGCCAGGCATACCAGGTATTAGTGACAATATCACCGTCACAAGTATTGTTGGTCGATTCCTTGAACATTCACGTATTTATTGGTTCCATCATAATGGTGAAAACAAAGTTTACTTATCATCCGCAGATATGATGACAAGAAATATGATAAAACGAGTTGAAATTCTTTTCCCTGTCTATTCAATTGAAGCAAAAGCCCGTATTATGGATATTATGAACAAACAACTTGAGGATACTGCAAAGGCTCGTATTCAAGATTCCAATGGAAAATATCATTATAAAGAGTTTGATCGAAGCGAAGACCCTATTAATAGTCAGGAAATTTTCTTAAAGGATGCTCTAAAGCCTACGCTAGATGAAGAATAAATAACGAGCGTACTAGACGACTTAGAGTAAACACGCTACCTAGAGAGGGATATAATGAAAAAATATAGAGGAAATGTAGCGCAATTCGCAAACTATCGACAGATGGCACTGCTTAATCCGTTTGATGCAGTTATATGCTTGAAAAAAGCTGATAATGGGGAATTTGAAATTGTTCACTATAACGATAAACTCCCATTAGCTATAGTGTTGCACGATGTGAAAGCAACGAAAGCAGACCGATTCTTTACTAAGCAATGTTGGCAGCAATTATTGAAAATTGTACAACAAGAATTTAACATTGCACGGAAGATTGAGCTTTATTCAGAGACTGAGCAAATGCAAAAATCGTTTGCTGTAAGTGTACAGCAATTGGAAGCATCACTTATAGCTGTTATTTTACGTGAGGAACAGAATGATACGAAGCCTTATTTGCAATTCGTTGAACAACATGTGTGTCCTGTGCTAACGACTGATTTACAAGGTCGTATTATTCATCAAAACGTTGCTGCTACGTCTGTATTGTCGAGGGAACATCACAGTCTTATAGGACTTGATATTTTTTCATTATTGGAGTGCAACTATGTAAACGAAGTACAATTATTATTTGCTAAAACGATTGAAGGCGCTACATTGGATATGGCTAAATGTTTATTTAAGGGCAATTTACTAAGTAGCGAACCATTTTATTTGCGTATACATCCAACTTATTTTAATGGAGAAATAATAGGGGTACATTTTTTTGTAAAAGACCCGAAATCGTTTAAGAGTGATCACAATGCCTTTTATTATTTAGCCTTAAAGGACGAATTGACAGGTGTTTGGAATCGTAGAGCGTTTAAAGAGCATTGGCAACAGCATTTGAGCGATAAACAAAGTGAAAATCAGCAGGCAACAATTATTTTAGTAGATATAGATCGCTTTAAAAAATTTAATGAGTCCCTTGGTGAAAGTAAGGGTGATGAACTAATGCGGATGTTTAGTCATAGACTTCGTGAACTTTGTTACTCAACATGCTCACTTTATCGTTATAATAGCGACGAATTTATTTTTCTTTTAAAGGATGCAACAATCGATAAAATAGAGCAATTAGCTAATTCAATATTAGACTCGTTGAAACAGCCCTTTATGATTGATGAGCAGGAGTATTTTATCAGTGTTTCAATTGGTATTTCCTTAAGTCCCGCTGACGGTAAGGATATAGAAACTCTTGTGAGAAAGGCCGATCAAGCTTTATTTTCAGCGAAGGAGCACGGACGTTCACATTACCGCTATTATCGGGATGATATGACTAATGTGTTTCCAAATGAGGCATTGATGGAGGCCCATTTACGTCGTGCCATTGAGTTTAATGAGCTAAGTATACATCTACAGCCACAAATGAATTTAAATGATAATAGCATTAATAGCTTTGAAGCGTTATTGCGGTGGAATAATCGTAAATTTGGTTTTGTATCCCCAGCGCAATTTATACCTATTGCCGAGGCGACAGGCTTAATTGTTGAAATTGGTGATTGGATTATTAATGAGGTTTGTCGCTATCAAAAGGAATGGAATGTGAAGGGCTATCGACCAGTTAGAATCGCTATCAACATATCTCCAAAACAATTTAGAAAAGAAAACTTCGCGCGGAAGATTAAAGCAACATTGAAAAAATATAATGTCGCACCACAATTAATTGAAGTAGAAATTACAGAAAGCTCAATGACCAATGTCCATGAAACATATTCAATTTTAACGGAACTGAAGCAGCTAGGGGTTTATGTTTCGGTCGATGATTTTGGCACTGGCTATTCATCACTTAGCTACTTGAAACGCTATCCAATCGATATTATAAAAATCGACCAATCGTTTATTGCTGATATTGAAAAGGATGATAAAAATGAGGCGATTATTAAAGCCATTATTTCGATGTCCCATAATTTAGGACTTGAAGTAATTGCAGAAGGCATTGAAGAGCCATCACAAGTAGCATTCTTGAAACGTCATCGTTGTCAAAAAGGGCAGGGCTATTTATACAATAAACCTTTACCCGTTGAAACGATTGTTGCACAATATTTTGTCGGGTAATTGATATCACATTGCCGTTGATTTCCGCTATGGGCGGGCGCTTTCCGCGGGCACGACGTAAGCCACACCCCTCGCTAATGCGCGGTTTGTTGCGATTTACGTTTTGTGCTGTTCCCGCAGCAGTCGCTCACTCTTCGCTCCAATCAACTAATTAAAAAATAGTGAGCAAGAACTTCCATATACCTTCTGTCAACACTCTGAGCACCTCGACAATATCGAGGTGCTCTTATTGTAATTTTTGCTATTTTGTAGGATGAACCTTCATGCCATTTAGAACAACTGCTGTAAAGTGTGCCATTTCTGAAACCAAATCAAATTCCTCGTTATGAATTAACCAATCATAAACATTCGCGCGCATGCAGCGCTGAATAATTTGTTGCATTTGTTTCGATTGTAAACCGTTAACAAATTCTCCTTGCTGAACGCCCTCTTCAATATAAGTATTGATAATTTGGAAGATTTTACGTTGAGGGCTAATTAAATAATGGTTTTGTTCAACTTGATTGGTCATTGCTGCAGAATATACTGTTCGCAATAAATCTTTTCCAACAACATTTGTTAAATACAGCATTTGCTCCTTATAAAGCGCGAGAATTTTGTCACTTGCCGATAATGTTTGATCAATATTTTTTTCGACTGTACTATAAAAACTATCAAGCTCCTCGAATTTTTCCAAAATAACATCATATTTGGATGGGAAATGTGTATAGAAAGTCCCCTTTGATACGTTACATGCTTTCGTAATTTGTTCAACAGACACATGCTCATATCCATGTTTATTAAATAAATCTAATGAAGTTTTGAGTAGTTTTTCCCGAGTTTCTAATGCCTTTTTTTGGCGAGTAGTTAACGAATTCATGCCCTTCTGCCTCCGTAATTAAAATATCCTATAATAATGACCATAAAATTTATTCAGAAAATATAAAATTTTTTGATTGACGTGCTATATTAAGTTTGTTTATGATTTAAGTGACCGAAGTCAGTGACTGCGGTCATCAAGAGTATCTCGTTATTAATGTTACGATAAAAACGTAAAGTTTGCTAGTGTATCAGCGCTTATTAACGCAATTCACAGGAAATGGGGGGACTCGAATGAAAGAGAAATTAGGTTTTATCGGCCTAGGCAATATGGGTTTACCAATGTCGATTAACTTACTTCGCGCAGGTTATGAAGTGTACGGTTTTGACACAAATACAAAAGCAATGGAGCAATTTATTGCAGAAGGTGGTATGGGTGTAACAACTGCACAAGAACTTGTAAAGCAAAGTGATGTCATTATGACAAGCTTACCAACACCGCAAATAGTTGAACATGTCTTTACATCAGAAGAAGGGATTTTACAAAATGCTAAGCAAGATAGCTTGCTGATAGATTTTAGTACAGTAAATCCTGAGCTAAATGATGTGCTACATAAGAAGGCGCAATCATTGGGCTTACGTTATCTAGGAGCTCCTGTAAGTGGTGGGGTTATTGGTGCAATCAATGCAACTCTAACAATTATGGTAGGTGGAGAAGAAAAAGATTATCAAAGTGGAGCTAAAATTTTCGGAATAGTTGGAAAAAACGTCTATCATCTTGGTGCACCACCTAGTATCGGTACACGTATTAAATTACTCAACAATTTAATGATAGGTTTTTATACACAGGCGGTAGCTGAAACGATTGTCCTTGGAGAAAATATGGGGATACCAGCTAATACACTATACGAAGTATTAAGTAATAGCTATGGACAAAGTCGTATTTACGAACGCAATTACTTAGAATATATGAAAAATGAAAATTATGAGCCTGGTTTTTCTACAAATCTATTACTAAAAGATTTAAGGCTAGCTAAAAATATGGCTGATGAAGCAGGTGTGCCTCTTCGGATAGGGGAACAGCTAGTGAATCTTTACAATGATATATCAGCAGAGGGCTATGGTGAAAACGATATGTCGGCAGCTTATTTAAGTCTGAAGGAAAAATGCATTATTAAACAACATTAAAGGAGGAAAATAGTTATGACAACAGCGCAAGAAGTGAAAACTTTAACACATTTTATCGGTGGAGAAATGATTGAGGGGCAAAGTGGTCGGTACGGTTCGGTTTATAATCCTACAACAGGTGACATCATCGCAAAAGTTCCACTAGCAACAGTAGAAGAGACACGGGAGGCAATTGCTAAAGCACAGGCAGCATTTCCTAAATGGCGTGATACATCAGTATCTAAACGTGCGGAGGTCGTATTAAAATTCCGTAATTTAGTGACAGATAATATGGAAGAATTATTACAAATTATTTGTACGGAAAGTGGTAAAACGATTGAAGATGCAAGAGGTGAAATTACACGAGGGCTAGAGTCGGTTGATTTAGCAATTGGTGCTCCCCATCTAGTAAAAGGAGAGTACTCTGTAAACGTTGGCGGTCAAATTAATGCCTATTCGGCTAAGTATCCTTTAGGTGTTGTAGCGGCAATCTCTCCATTTAATTTTCCAATTATGGTGCCGTTAGCACAAACGAGTATGGCTATTGCTGTAGGGAACTCCGTTGTATTAAAAGCATCGGAGAGAGTACCAATGACAGCGTTATATGTGAGTGAGCTATGGAAAAAGGCTGGGTTGCCAGATGGTATTTGGACAGTAGTGAATGGCGATAAAGATGCAGTAAATGAACTTTTAGAAAACCCAATTGTGCAAGCGATTTCATTTGTTGGTTCAACACCGGTTGCTAAATACATTTATGAAACAGGTTCAAAATATGGTAAACGTGTCACTGCTTTAGGCGGAGGAAAAAATAATATGGTCGTAATGCCTGATGCAGACCTTGAGCAAGTTGCAAATGCATTTATCGGTGCAGCATATGGAGCAGCATCACAACGTTGTATGGCAATTTCTACAATAATGCCTGTTGGTAAAGAAACAGCAGATCGTCTAGTAGCAATATTAAAAGAAAAAATTACAGCATTAAAAGTAGGCGCTTATACAGATAAGGATACAGACTTTGGTCCAGTTATTTCACAGCAATCTAAAGAAGCAATTCTTGCTGCAATTGATAAAGGGGAATCAGAAGGGGCAACTGTTGTTTGTGATGGTCGTGAGCTAGCTATTGTAAACGAATCAAAAGGATTTTTTGTAGGTCCTACATTATTAGATCATGTAAAACCAGGTATGGAAATATATGAGCAAGAAGTATTTGGACCTGCCCGCAATGTCGTACGCGTGGATTCATTAGAAGAGGCAATCGAGCTTATTAACGAGCATGAGCTTGGCAATGGAGTTACGATCTTTACAAATGATGGGCTTGCAGCTCGGAAATTTACAACAGAGATTGATGTAGGAATGGTAGGTGTGAATGTACCAATTCCAATTCCTGTTGGTTACCATAACTTTGCTGGATTTAAAGGCTCACGTTTTGGTGAGGGGCATATGTTTGGACCGGATCAGGCACGTTTCTTTACAAAGACTAAAACAATTTCTGAACGCTGGATGACAAGTAATGCTTCATCGGCATCTACATTTGCATTCCCAAGTAATAACGATTAATGCAATGGATAGAGCTGTATCACTTGAGTTAATTTCATAAATAGTATTAAAAGGAAAATAACGAATTTCAATGGAACAAAAGGTGGTGACTCCAGCGGGAAGAACAAGCGAACGAACAACTCGAGACTAAAGCGTAGTGAGGGAATCTGTTCAATGCTTGCCCGCGGAAAGCTCCACCTATTGCGTAAAAATACGAATAATATTGGATGTAACATAGCACTTTCTATAAAAAGATAGGTGGGATGTGGATGTTAGCGTATATTGGACTTTTTGGAAGTTTAGCACTTTTAGTCTATTTAACAATGAGAGGTGTCAATTTACTTATTTCAGCACCATTAACAGCTTTAATAGCGGCTGTAACGAATGGTCTAGCTTTCTTCCCACAAACTGCAAATGACAATCAAGCTAATTTCTTAACGAGTTATATGAATGGATTTACTGGCTTCGTTGGTTCTTGGTATTTAATGTTCATGGCAGGTGCAATCTTTGGAAAGGTAATGGAAGATACAGGTGCGGCAGATAGTGTTTCCAAATGGATTGTTGAAAAAATTGGCGTGAAATATGCTACTTTTGCTGTGGTGGCTGCAGCAGCAGTTTTAACGTATGGTGGTGTCTCGGTATTTATTGTAGCTTTCTCTGTTTATCCGATGGCTATTAGTTTATTTAAGCAAGCGAATTTCCCGCGTCGTTTTATTCCTGCGGCACTTGGTTTGGGATCTGTGACTTTTACGATGACATCAGCAGGTTCACCAGAGATTCAGAACTGGATTCCGATTGAATACTTACATACGACACCATATGCAGGATGGGAAGTTAGTATTGTGGTCGCAGTATTTATGGCGGTGGGTGGTGCACTATGGTTGAACTGGATGATTAAACGTGCAGTGAAAAAGGGTGAAGTGTTTATTGAACGTTCAACGGATCCAGTAGTTGACGAAACACGTAAGCTACCTAGCCCTATTTTAAGCTTAGTGCCATTATTAGTAGTTTTACTGATTTCGTTCATTTTCCATGACTCACTTGGCACATCGGCTTTAATCGTTGCGCTAACGAGCGGTTGTATTATGGCATATTTAGTAAGTTATAAGTATTCAAAATCTGTTAGTGCGACACTCGCAGCAGGTGCGATGGGTGCTGTTGTAGCTATTGCAAATACGGCTGCAGTAGTAGGCTTTGGAGGTGTTGTAAAAGCTACACCATCATTCGTTGCAACTGTAGATTTAATGACCAATATTCCTGGAAATCCATTAATTGGCGGTGCTATTGCTATCGCTGTTATTGCAGGTTTAACAGGGTCAGCATCAGGTGGGCAAACGATTGCGATGCCATTACTTGCTCCTCATTATATTGACATGGGAGTAAATACGGAAGCATTACACCGAACAATCGCGATTGCTTCTGGCTCGCTTGATTCATTGCCACATGGCGGCTATGTTGTGACGACGATAAATTCTGTATGTAATGAGAAACATAAGGATGCCTATTTGCCTTTCGGGGCATTGACAGTCATTATACCAATTATCGGTACAATTATTGCGATTATATTATTCTCAATTGGAATGTAGGAGGGAAACGAAGTGATAGATGGCAAAACAGTATTTATTACTGGCGCTGCACGTGGAATCGGTCTGTCAATTGCTCAAGCTTTTGCTGAGCAAGGGGCGAATGTTGTTATTTCGGATATGAATGAGCAACGCTTAGCTGAAGCGGTAGAACAAAATCCACTATTAACAGCTTATACATGTGATGTTACAGATGAACAAGCAATTGGCGATGCGATTGCCTTCACCGTTGAGAAATTTAACACAATTGATATTTTAATCAATAATGCAGGATTCCAACATGTTTCTTACATCGAGGATTTTCCGACTGAAATATTTGAACAAATGCAAAAAGTAATGCTTGTTGCACCATTTGTCACAATGAAATACGCATTACCTCATATGAAGAAAAATAAATTTGGACGCATTATTAATATGGCATCAATAAACGGTGTTATTGGTTTTGCTGGTAAAGCAGGATACAATGCTGCAAAACATGGGCTAATCGGATTAACCAAAGTAGCAGCACTTGAAGTGGCCAATGATGGTATTACTGTTAATGCTATATGTCCAGGATATGTGGATACGGAATTAGTCCGTAATCAGTTTACAGATTTAGCAAAGACACGGGGTATACAAGTAGAAGAAGTACTGGAGCAGGTGTTATACCCTCTTGTCCCTCAAAAGCGCTTGTTAGACGTTTCAGAGATTACAGGACTTGCACTCTATTTAGCTAGTGATGTAGCAAAAGGCTTAACAGGTCAGGCGATTGTATTAGATGGCGGTTATACTGCTCAATAATGGAGGAGAGATGCGTTATGATTCAAACAAAAACAACCTTCACTGTAAATTCTCCAGGGACGATTATTTATGGAAGAGATGCTTTCGAAGAGGTTGGTCTATATGCTAAAAAACTAGGTACGAAGGCACTAATCGTTAGCGATCCAATAATGGATAGCTTAGGGTTTGTCAATCAGTGTAAGTCATTATTGACAGTCAATGGTTTGGAAGCGGTTTCGTATTTAGGGGTAACAACTGAGCCAGTGGATACGTATGTAGCAGAAGGTCTTGAAATTTTGCTATCTGCGCAATGTGATGTCATCATTTCTGTCGGTGGCGGAAGTTGCATTGATACAGCTAAAGCGATTGCTGTTGTAGCAACAAACGGTGGATACATTGGTGATTACATGAAAATGGCTAAAATCGCTGAGCAAGCGCCTATTCCACATATAGCAGTCCCGACTACAGCAGGCACAGGCTCAGAAGCTACAGATGCTACCGTTATTACCAACACGACTAATGATGTAAAAATGATGATAAAACAGCAAGCTTTTATGCCACCAGTTGCAATTGTCGACCCAATGTTAACGATAACTTCTCCACCAGCCATCACAGCGGCGACTGGCATTGATGCATTAAGCCATGCTATTGAAAGCTATTTATCACGTTTAGCACATCCATATTCAAATGTATTAGCATTATCGGCGATGGATTTAATTATTAATAATTTGTTAAAAGTTTATGAGCATGGTGATGACATCGATGCGCGAGAGGCGATGTCTCTAGGCTCCATGCAAGCAGGACTATCGTTTTCCAATGCGTCAGTAGCTTTAGTGCATGGTATGTCACGTCCTATAGGTGCACTCTTCCATGTGCCTCATGGAATTTCAAATGCGATGCTGCTACCAGCGGTATTAGACTTTACTAAGGATGCATGTGTGGATCGCTTAGCAGACATAGGACAATTTTTTAATAAGGATGGAAAAAATGGAACACAAGAAGAGCTAGCAAATTTAGCAATTGAATCAATAAAAAAACTGTGTAAAAAGATGAACATTGGCAATTTACAGCAATGGGGAATTGAGGAGGATGCATTTTTTGCGGCAATTCCAAAAATGGCAACCGATGCAATTGCAAGTGGTAGCCCAGGAAATAACCCTAAAGTGCCAACGCACGACGAGTTAATGGAGCTTTACAAAATTGCTTATTATTATGAGTTTTAAACAATTAAGTCTGAGTGTCTTCCTTTATGTAATAGAGGAAGGCACTTTTCAATTAGCCGTAATTATCTGCTTGCGTGTGGGTTGTTGCGCCTTACATACACGAGTCGCTACGCAGTAGTCATCTAATAATTGCTACTTCTTGACGTCTTTTTTCGCTACTCTGAATCATGCACCTCTATAAAAAAAGAGTTTTATAGAATTAATATGACATTTTCGAGAAAATATAGTAAAATAAAATGAATGAGTATTCATTTTTGAGAAACGAAGGGGGAAGCAGAATGTTGCAGGGGAAAACGATTATTATTACAGGTGGTTCAAGTGGTATGGGGCTTTATATGGCAAAGCAATTCGTTTCAGAAGGCGCAAATGTTGTTATAGTAGGTCGTAATGAAGAGCGATTAGCAGAAGCTAAAAAGTTTATATTAGAAGCAGGAAAAACAATTGAAACATTCCAAATGGATGTTCGTATACCAGAGCAGGCAGAGGCGATGGTCACGTTTGCTGTTGAAAAATTTGGCCAAGTTGATGGACTAGTGAATAATGCAGCTGGTAACTTTATCGTTCGTGCAGAAGATTTGACGCCTAATGGTTGGAAATCAGTAGTTGATATTGTATTAAATGGTACGTTCTTTTGCTCTTCTGCCATCGGCAAATATTGGATTAAAAATAAAATCAACGGTTCAATTATCAATATGGTGGCGACCTATGCTTGGAATGCAGGCGCTGGTGTAATACATTCATCTGCTGCAAAAGCAGGCGTATTATCAATGACAAGAACTTTAGCGGTCGAGTGGGGGAAACGTTATGGAATTCGTGTAAATGCCATTGCACCAGGTCCAATTGAACGTACTGGTGGTGCAGCTAAACTATGGGAATCAGAGGCAGCTGCTGCTATGACAATTGATTCTGTACCACTTGGGCGAATTGGTACGCCAGAGGAAGTAGCCGATCTTGCAACATTTATGATGTCTGATAAGGCGCGTTATATGAATGGTGAATGTGTCACATTGGATGGAGGACAGTGGCTAAATCAATCCCCTTTTTAACTTGCTTCAGCAAAAGAATGAATGTCGTTGAATCCAGTTAAATGGACTTGCCGATGTCACAGCTTTTAAGTGAGGCTTTTGAGCAGCCTCGAAAAAAATCATTGCATAATGAAGAGCTGTATTGATGCATACTAAGGGCAAAGAAAGGAGTTTTGTCTATGGGTATGTGGTTAATACCAGCTCTTATTGCAATTACAATCATTGCGGCTATATCCTTTGTGGCGACAATGCGAATTGCCAAGATGACTTCCGAGCGGAAATCGGAAAAAGATACGCCGATTTCAGGGACAGTCGAAGAATTTGCAACAATGCTGAATCCAATTGTTTGGGTGTATATTGTTTTTTTACTGTTTTTAGGGATTATGATTTTTTACTACTGGAGTAAGATAGGATATTAAACGGCTTTAAACGAAGTATCACCATTGCATTGGTCAATGTGATACTTCTTTTTTAATAAAAAATTTCGTCTAAAGCTAAGCTGTTAAATATTATTTTTCCTTAAAATTGCGAATTTATAAGGTGTTTTTTTATTAACTTTAATTTGTGCTTAGCTCAAACATTTTGAGTGACAGCACTTTTTTATTTTCAACAGTAAATTTTGAAAGGAGCGACATTTAGTTTAAATAATGCTCCTTGTCTTTGCACGTAATAATTTTAGGTGCTTTAATTGAGTTATGGACATATTACTTTTTTATTATTAGAATAGTTATAATGATAAGGAGTTTATATTATAAAGTAATAACAAACTTCTTCAAATATATGCACCATGTGGGCTCTCATAGAAAAAGAAGTGATTACGTAAGTATAAGAACTATATACTGTAGAAGAAAAGGAGAATTATGTTAGAACTTATTTCAAGTAAATTAAAAGAAGCACGTAAAGATAGAGGAATTACACAAGCGGAGCTAGCAGATGGAATTTGTACGCAAGCGATGATAAGTAATTTTGAAAAAGGTGAAAGTGTACCATCTAGTGTAGTGTTATTTAAAATTGCTCAAAAATTAAAGTTAGATATTAACTACTTCTTCGGACAAAATTCATTGAAAACACATCAAGATGATAATGAGGAAACAAAAAAATTAATAAGAAAACTAATAAGAAATCGTGATTATCAAGCTATAAATTATATAGTAAAAACGGAAAAAGAAAAGGCGAATTTTAGCAGTAATGAAGATAAACAGTTTTTACTATGGCATGAGGGCATATGTGATTTTTATTTAAATAAAGATAGTGTTAACGCTATAAATATATTAAACAGCGCTTTAAAATTAACCGGTAAGGAAAATTATACAGAGCAGACTATTAGTATAAATAATAGTATTGCGATTATTTATTTTGAAGTACAGCAGTATGAAAATTCTTTAGAAATCTTCCAAAAGTGTAAATCAGAATACGATTTAAGTAATTTAAAAGATAGTGTGCTGAAGATTAGAATTTTATATGGTCTATCTAAAACTTTAGTTGCTTTAAAAAGAGAAGAAGAAGCTATTTTAGAATGTAAGAAGGCAATTAAAATATGCGTTACAGAAGAGTCACTGTATTTATTGGGAGAGCTTTACTTCCAAATAGGTAGGAATTTAGTTATTTTAGATAGGGTAATGGAATCAGAACAATATTTTGAGAAAGCGCAACATATTTTCGAAATTGAGGGAAATTATGAATTCCTTGATGTGATAGAAAAAGTAAAATTAGATTATTTTACTGAAAAACGATAATGATATGGGATTCCTGATTGCATCGCAGCTGTCGGGAATTTTTTATTAAAATAAATATTTATATAAAAATACTTATTGAAAAAATCAAAATATTTATGTATAATATTTCAAAAGGAGGGTAATATATGAAGAAAATAATAACGCAATTTTTAGTAGTATCTACTCTTTTCGTAACTTTTATTAGTGGACCAACAACAAAACCAACAGCAATGGTGGACAGTCCTAAAAATATTGAAGTAGTCAATATTATAGAAGTTCTAGATATACCTGATTTACCAAGTCAACACTAATCCTATGATGAACAAGAAGCTATTCCTCCTATATGTGGGGAATAGCTTTTTTCTTTATTTAGTCGACTTAACAAAATTATTAAATGCCTCTTCTTCTTCGACAAATGGATTATGACTACTTTCGTCAAATATCGTTAAGCTAGAATTGTTAATTGCCGTGGCGATTTCTTCAGAAAAAACTAAAGGACATTGTGTATCAAACCTTCCGCAATAAATAAAAGAAGGGCTATCTATTTCTTTTAAGCTATCAGTAATATCATAGTTTTTTAGTTCCGTAGATATAAAATAATCTAATCTTTTGTTTACTGCCTTTCCACTATTAGGTCGAGACATTATGATATCGTAATCTTCTTTTTTATAAATGGACATTAGATTCCATTCTTTATTTAACGCTCTTCGTTCTTCTAAAGTTTTAGATGGATCTTTAAGAAGTTTTAAAATTTCTAATAACCTTGGATTATTAGGATTACTTTTACAATATATGCTATCTGGATGCGACATATATTTTGACGATGCGGACAAACCACCTACTATAATTTTTTGTAAAGAATTTGGCTTTGTTATCGCATAAATTAAACCCAACATACCTCCAGCAGAATGACCAGCAAAGCTCCACTGTGACAAGCCTAGTGATATTCTGATTGCTTCCAAATCTTTAACACTAGTCATAAAACTATAGTCATCAGTTAATGTTGAATCGCTAGAGTTTCCACAGCCCCTTAAATTAATTAAATAGACAGTATAGTGTTTAGTAAAAGGAGCTGCGAATATATTGCCCTTACTATTAAACTCCGTATATTGATGCGTTATACAAATTGGTTCACCATTTCCCATTTTAAAATACTCAAAGTGTCCTCGAGGGGTTTCAATCATATATTGTGTCCACATAAGGTGCCTCCAATTGTTTTTATTTATTATAACACTATTACAATAAGTTTATTTATAAAATACGTATAAAAATAAGTAATTTTATAATTTGATAAATATATTTATTGTAAAAATATTAAAAATTAGTATAATTATATGCAAGGAGGTGTTAAATATGAAATTAACAATTAAAAGTGTAGATGTTCAATCATTAAACACAAAGACTAAAAAAGATTCACAACAATTACTACAAGCTGGTTGCTGTTGTGGAGGTGGAAGTGAAGCTCGTCCATTAAAAAAATAAGAGCAAATATTTTCGTACCATCTAGATATAAAAATTTAAAAAAGTAGCGAATTTTTTAAATTTGCTACTTTTTTGTAACTTTGAGGTGATAAATATGTATATTCAATCAAACGGGGAACTACAACGTTTATCTGAAAAGCTAATATTTATTAATGATCGAGTAGGTTATGAGATAGATGGAGAAGGTGTAACAAATTTTAATCAGTTATTTCCTTATTTAACAGGTACAATTCCTTTGACAAAAATAAGCGAATTAATCCATATGGAAGAACATGAATTATTAAATAATATAAGTGATTTAGAGAAAGTTGGAATTGTTTCGATTAATGATGCACCAATGCTGAAAGTGAGCATAGTTTCTGGAAGTTTAAATAGTGAAAAGTTACAGCGAATTTTTGACATTCCTACTTTAAATCAAATTATAACTTTTACTAATTTAGAAAATATCTCATTAGAAAACACAGACATTGTAATAGCACTTGATAATGATGGTAGTAGTTTTTTTTCACAGGTACATAAACGTTTAAGAGCTATTGAAGTCCCTTGGTTAAAATATTCCTTTAGCTATTCTAAACTTTTTATGGGACCGATTTTCTTTCCTGATGGAGGTCCTTGTTACAATTGCTTCCAAAAACGCCTTAGTAGAGCGGAGGAAGAGCCTATAAAAAATAAAAGTTTAGGCAATTTAGAAGCTTTTTTAGCGCCTTTTATTGAAAAAGAATTATTAAAGTACTGTAGAGCTAAAACGCCAACACTATGCTTTAATACTGAAATCGTTTTTGACGCTGAGGAACTTGAAATTAAAAAATATCCTGTATATCAAATGCCTGACTGTGAGTTTTGTAGGGGTGAGGTTAGTTTATGAGTAATCAAATAATAATAGAGGATACTTTAAGAGCAAGCTTTATTTCAACATTAAACGAAATTTACCCTTTGCCAGGGTCACCTAGGTTATTTCGCTATTTAGCAGTAATTAATGGTGATAATCATTATATAAGTAGTGGCTCTGGCTTTTCAATAAGTAGGGAGCAAGCTAAGTCTGCTGCAATTGGAGAAAGTGTTGAGAGGTATTGTGCTAATCAGTTTAATATGAAAGACATTTATATCGGAAAATATGCAGATATTAGTCATCAGGCACTTAATCCTACATTTATTACTCGATATACAGATGAACAATATAAGAATAATACGATGTACAAAGAAGTCGACGTTAACGAACCGAGAGCATGGGTTGAGGCAAAAGATGTAGTAGATAATAAAAAAATATTAGTCCCATTTGAACTGATTTTTCTAACTAGCCCTCCTAGTCATTTGCCATTACGGGATTTAATTTCTACTGGATTAGCTTGTGGCCAAACTTTAGAGAAAGCAATTTTAAGTGGTTTTAATGAATGTATTGAAAGAGATGCATTTGTGAAATTTTGGTTACTTGGTTGCGTACGAGGAGAAATTGATTTAAATACGGTTCACAACGAATATGTAAAAAGACTATTGGAGCTTGCTGAAAATAGCAATCTACAATTGAGGGTGTATGATATTAGCACTGATTTGGAAGTGCCTACAATATTAACTGTTGTAAAAGTTACAGGGAATGCTGGATTTTACTTAGGGTGTGCTAGCTCACTCGAATACTTGCATGCAATTAGAAAGTCAATTGAAGAAGGGTTAGGAGGATTTTCGATTTATTATGAGTTGATAAATCACTATAAAGAGCCTATTCCTAAAAAGCTTGATCATACATCTACTTTAGATGATCATCCACTATATTATTTAGCTGGCAATAATGATGAAATTTTATTGCAGCTCCTTCCTAATTCTATACCTAAAATTGCCGTAGAAGACCGTAGTGTGCAATTTACTGACGCAGTTGAAAGGATTACTCGTCTAGGTCATAAAATATATTATAGTGAAATTACAACTGAAGATGTAAAACAAATGGGATTATCTGTTGTAAGAGTGATAATACCCACTTTGTGTTTTCTCTCAATTAATGATCCACTACTCAATTGCCCAAGGTTACAAGAAACGGCTTCTAAATTAGGGAGAAAAATAAATACAGAACCACACCCATTTCCATAAGGAGGGCTTTATTTGAAAGATTCATATATATACGAGTTTTATCATAATAATTCAAAAAACTATCTTTCGCAAATTTTAAATGCTCCGGGGAAAAGTTTTAACATAGATAGTGATGGCAAACTATATCCACTTAGTCATAAAAATTATTGCGATGTGTCGAATGTTAACGGTACTATAACAAGTTCCTTTAGAAGTTATGAAAAAGTGGATATGACAATGGATGTACTTTTACAAATATTAAAAAAGAGCTACTTTTTAGAGAAAAAGGGGGAAGAAATTAAATCTTTAACCCCCTCAGCTGGTGGATTGTATCCAATTGAAATGTATGTGCTAACATCTACTAGCCATTATTTAAAAGGAACATATCATTACCTTAGATCAGAAGCAAAACTTAATTATATACGTGATGCAATAGCGTTTGATTCATTTCTACCTACTAATAATAGTTTTGTTTATAGCGCTCCATTTGTCATAGTAATGACGGCAAGAATGGAAGACATAATTAATAAATACGGAGCAAGAGGGTATAGATACGCCCTTCTTGAAGCAGGTCACATCGGTCAAAATATTTCGAGGGCAATTATGGATAATCCAGATTTAGGTTGTTGTGCTATTGGTGGCTTTTATGATGACAAATTACATAGTGCACTTAATCTACCATTAGATGAAGTGCCACTATATTTATATTGTATTGGTCAAAAGGGGGAGTTTACATGATGGCATATAGAGAATATTTAAGATTATTGAGCATTGATGACTCTATGGTCTTACATTTACCACGTTTTGACTTGCTTTCGCGAATTATCTTAAATCATCAGTTAGCTATACCATTCGATACAGTTAGAAAATCTCAAGATTATAACGCTAAAAAAATATTAAAAGAGAATTACGTAGATGTTAATCAATATATCCAATCTGTTTCTCAAAATGGTTATGGTGGAACATGCTTTCATCTCACGTGGGGTCTTTATAATCTGTTACATTCACTTAATTATGAAGTGAAAATAATTAAATTAGAGGAACTACATTTTGCGTTAGTTGTCAGCTACGATGCGGAAGAGTTTTACGTTGATGTTGGTTTTTGGGCGCCATTATTTAAGCCTTTCCCATTAAGAGAAAATTGGATAGTAACAAATCACGTGCATTCTGTTGAATGGAGGTATATGCCTGAAAATGAAAGCGGCACCCTTCTGTGTGGCGGAGAACCCGCAAAAAGGTGGGATGGTAGCTTCCTAAGTGTTCATGATTTTTGGCGTGAATGGGAAAATTCGATGAATGAAGATAATACCTTTCTTCAAAATTTATATATTAATAAATGGAAGGATGAAGATACTTTTTTATTTCTAGTTAACAATAGCTATAAGGAGTTTTATAAAGGGAAAAAAATTAAAGATGTCCAATATGACTATACAAATACAGTTGAATTAAAAAACATACTTGTCAATAATTTTAATGTGGATGGGGACGATTATATTTATTTATTGGACCAACATTATAAAAGCAAGATGAGGTGAGTAGCTATAGTTAATGTAATTAATTTAATTGATAAACCTATCGATCAAGTAAAAGAAAAACTTGTTATATTTAGCTCAGCTTTAGATATTAATCAATTAATACAAACTGGTTTTAGTCAAATGATGCATGATAAAAAGGAAAACTTATACCATAATATCGAACATGAAGTGGCGACTTATATAAAGTCAGCTAGTAATCAATTAATGGAAGTTCCTACGAATGTGTTTCTTCTGCCGTTAATTACGACGGATGTATTTTATTTAGAAAAAATGAGCGGAATTTTAGCACATACAGATGGGACCTCAAATATTTTTATATATTTAAATGTTGATAAAAGGGTGGATTCAAAATTTATTCAAAGTATTTCCTTCCATGAATACCAGCATGTTGTTCGCAATACAATCGTCAAAAAGAAAGAACCAAAAACTTTACTAGATGTAATGATAGATGAGGGTTGTTCAGAATTATTTGTGGAAGATGCTCTTGGTAAAGACTATGTTGGGGAATGGGCAACGTCGTTAAGTAACAATGAAATAAATCTGTATATAGAACGTTTTAGGCATAAGCTTTCTTTAACGAAAGCGGATGACATTCAAAAATTTATGTATGGTAATACGTTGGAATACCCATTGTGGTTAGGTTATTCGATGGGATACTACATTGTTAATAACTTTAGGAAGAAAGAGCCACAAATAAAATTCGAACATTTAATACGACTTAATCCTTATCAAATTTATTATAACGCTACTAGTATAGATAGGTGATTAACATTAAAATGAATACAATTTCGTATATATGGAGAAAGTATCCAGATTTTAAAAGATTACAAATGTCTTCAATTTTTACTGGATTAGGATCATGGATTTCGTTTATAGGGATGCTTGTGCTATTAGATAAAATAACACAAAATGGGATACAGTTAGGATTATTATGGTCAATAAGTGGACTTGCACCTATTCTATTTAGCTTATTTACTGGCGTTTTTGTAGATAGGGTGAATATTAGGAAGTTAATAGTTTTTGCTGATTTTTTTAATGCAATATTATTTTTAGTTTATATATTTATTCCACAATTCGATATGAACATATCTTGGGTATTATTTTTTGTTATTCGATTCATAATTGGAATATCAAATTCGTTCTCTTCTATCGCCTCTCAAAAATTAGTGAAAAATATCGTCAATGGAGAAGATTTAGTTATTGCTAACTCTTTAAGCTATACCATTACAAGTGTTATAAGACTTACAGGAGCCTCAATCGGGGGACTAGTGATTTCGTTTTTTCCTCTAGAGATAGCATGGATTATCGCCTCATTCCTATATTTAATATCAGCAGTTAATATTTATTTATGTAACTGGAAGCATAGTGAGAAAATAAAATCAGAAAAGAATTTTAAAGAAGAATTTATAACGGGTTTAAAAGTTGTTCAGCAAAATAAATTAGTGGGGATCGTATTGATTTCTGCATTAACAATGGGAATAATTATTGGAACCTTTAATTTAATGCTTCAGCAATATGTTACAAATATATATAAAATGCAAAATTATGGGATTAGCATGTTGTATTGCGCTGAAGGTTTAATTGCAATTATTGTTGGGTATAAAATAGCTCAGAAGAAATTTATGCTAAGCAATAAAATTAAATACAGCTTTATCTATGGATTGATTGGATTAGGATGGATACTTTTCGGTTTTACTAATGGTATATATCAAGGCATACTTGCACTAATTATCTTTTCAATCGGCGCAGCGATATTAGCCCCATTTGAAAGATACATTATGCAGACACAGGTTCCAGAAGCATTACAGGGGAGAGTCTTTGGCTTGTGGAATACCGTTACATTGGCTGCAATACAAATTGGTGCGTTATTTACTGGAATCATTATAGAAGGCTTAGGTATCAGATTTGTCCCAATCATAAGTGGTACTCTTGAAATACTAACAGGTATCGTATTTTTTATTATTTTTAGTGCCAGGCACACAAACAATTCTGACAATTAAAAATAACGGCAACAAAATGTCCTTTCCATATGCGAATACATTGTATAAAGCTGAGGATGAATTTTGTATATGGAAAGAGTATTAAAACGAATCAAAGATATTTTAGCATTACATACATAAATAGATATTACAGTGAAGATGCATTATCTATGTAAATGAGGAGAATATAAAAATATTCCTCCTAATATGCTTTGAACAGAAGAAGGTGTTAATGGGAAATGCCCATAATATGCATTATTTATAATAAACTCTTCTTGACCTTGTCGTGGTCATATTCGGAAACATTGTGATATGATAAAAGAGAAGGATCCTGTTCTGCAAAGCAAGGACAGAAAAGGAGAAGAATTTCATGATTTCAACTAACAGCAAAGACTTATTAGCAATGCCAATTAGTGATTTTATTATTTCATCCGAAAAGGTCGCGCATGTACAAATTGGTAATAGTGCTGAGCATGCACTCCTTGTTCTAACACGTACGGGGTACTCATCAATACCTGTATTAGATATGAAATATCGACTTCAAGGTTTACTGAGCATGAAAATGATTACCGAATCCATTCTAGGTCTCGAACATATTGAATATGAAAAATTACCAGATATTAAAGTCGATACAATAATGGAGAAAAATATAGCCGTATTAAAGATGACGGATACATTCCAACGCGCTTTAGATTTGGTTATTAACCATGCATTTTTATGTGTTATAGATGAAGATGGTACATTTACAGGAATTTTAACAAGACGCGTTATTTTAAAGCAGTTGAAAAAATATATCTATCAAAAAGAAAAGTAGTGTAAGAGGGAGCTCAGATGAAAATCATGAGGTCCCCCTTTACTTGTATTGGAGGTTTAGGTAATTGATGGCAACAGAAGCGGAAATTTTGAAAGTTTTAGCTGAGGAACGCAATATGCGTAAGGCAGCGGAGCGGTTGTTTTTATCGCAGCCTGCACTTTCACAACGGTTGCAATCGATTGAAAAAGATTGGGGTGCACAGCTTTTTATTCGTTCACAAAAAGGACTAACAGCAACACCTGCAGGGGAGCACGTCATTGCCTATGCAACAGACATGCTCACTAAAAAAGAAGAAATCTTTGAAATGATTCAATCCTTAACGACAAAAGTTAATGGGACACTAAAAATTGCTTGTGCTTCGATTGTAGGGCAAAACTGGTTGCCCCAAATATTAAAGGACTTTGTGACAAAATATCCAGAAGCTAAAATATCACTTATGACTGGCTGGAGCTCAGAAATTGTCAAAGCTTTATATGAAGGAGAGGCTCATGTCGGAATTGTGCGTGGTCAGGTCGATTGGAAAGGAGAAAAGATTCATCTTTTCCGAGATACACTGTACTTAGTCGACCAAGAATTAAAAACGATTGAAGATGTGTTAACGACTGATCGCCCATTTATTCAATTCAAAAGTGATTCAAATTATTACCAGGAAATACAGCAATGGTGGCAACAGCATTTTGCTTCAAATCCAAGAAGACAAATTTTAGTGGACCAAATTGAAATATGTAAGCAGATGGCGTTAAATGGCATAGGTTATGCTATCTTACCGTCAATCACATTAAATGAGCATGATAATATTAATAAAATCGCACTAACAAACGATGAAAAAGAATTCGGTTTAACGCGAGATACATGGTTAATTGGCTATGAGTCTTCTTTTGAATTACGACAAGTTGAGGCATTTGTAGAAGTCGTGCAAGATCATGCGCGATGTCTGTTTGACTATACAAAGTAAATATCCCAATGCTAAAAAAGGCTGGGACAAAAGAGAAAAAGTGTTAGATTGACTGCCGTCAAACTAACACTTTTTTGCTGTGCTTATTATGAAGGAGAACATATATATTCTTTCATTTGGCATAGATAGAATCCAATTAGTTGATGGTAGCGGAGGCGGTGACTCCTGATGGAACGCACGCAGCGTAAGATGCGGGCATTCCGCGCGTTAGCGAGCGTTGCGGCTTACGGTGTGCCCGCGGAAAGCAACCGCCATAGCGGACATCAACGGGTAGCAAAAATAGGCCCAACCTCTATTTATATTTCTCCCTAAATCTTAAGAGTTTATGAATATTCATGAAGATATCATAAGAAATGGAACAAAATGCCCGATAAAACGTATAATTATGTAATCATCTAAAAGTAAGAAAAAGGGGTTGAGCTTTTGAAAAAAATAAATATTACAGTACTAATACTATTATTAATGCTTGTTGTAGGTTATGCTCTGCCTGTCTCCGAGGCGAGCGCAGCACCTACTTTAGAGGTACAAGCTAAGGCAGGGATTTCAGGAAAGGCTAAATATCAATCAGTTACACCATTGCAAGTAACGGTAAAAAATAATGGTGCTGACTTTTCGGGAGATATGGCCATTAATACCTTTAATTCTTATCAGGCTGCATCAGCACTAGTCGTTCCAATCGATATAGCAGCTGGTGAAGAAAAAACATTTACATTATATTTAGACAGCTTAGCTGACTACGGATATTCCGATGCCGATTTATTTGCCTTTTATGAGGGCGATATTGAAAAAGGAAAAAAGGTCGCATATAAAGGAACAAAACGTTTGCAGGCTAATTTTTTAGAAGCAAATTCAACATTTATTTATACGCTAACAGATAAAAGTGACCGATTATCGGCATATTTGCGATTATCACAATTTGTACCATCAAATAGTGTTGAAATTTTTAATTTAAATCAACTAAAGGATTATACATTACCTGAAGTTGCACAAGGCTTTGAGATGGCGAATATCATTGCAGTAGATGAGATAGCCATTGCTGATTTATCACCTAAACAACAGGAAGCATTATTAAAATGGGTACAAGATGGCGGTACATTATTACTTGGAGGCGCTGAGCAAATCAATGCAACAGCGGGCGTTTTTAAAGACTATTTACCACTTTCATTATCCCAACAAATGACAAGTGTCTCAGCAGATAGCTTAACAAAATTATCTGGAGGCGGTATTTTCACACAAGCAATACCGGTATATACAGCAACAGAAAACGAAGGAAGTGTCCCAGTATTAAAGGACAATAATATTATTCTAGCAGCTAAGAAACAGGTTGGTAGTGGAGAAATTGTGCAAACAACGTTTTCATTAGGAGATCAGCCTTTAGCATCGATGGATGGTTATGCGGCATTAACGGCGAAAATGCTAGATATTCAAACAATGTCTCAACAAACAACGATGCAAGGTCAATCAACGATGGATCAGCTTTCTTATGAGCTAGGTAGTATTAATGAGTTATTCCCATCATTTGAAGTGTCTGTTACTTATATGCTCATCGTCATTATTCTTTATATTTTAGTAATTGGTCCAATCCTTTACTTTGTTCTAAAGAAAATGGATAAACGTGAGCATGCTTGGTGGGTAGTTCCTGCTATTTCTGTTGTCCTATCGATTGCGCTATTTATTTTTGGTGCAAAAGATCGTATTGTACAGCCACAAGTACAACAATCGGCATTTTTTAAAGTAAATGAAGATAGTAGCGTAAATGGCTATTATGTTGAATCGATTTTAACAAATCGAAGTGGTAATTTTGTTGTGAATGCAGATAAGGCTACGACTGCACTAGCATTCCGTAATAACTATAATCTCTCCGGTGCAGCGGGTTCATTACATGAATCATCGTATATTAAGGAGCACGCAAATGGTTCGACATTAACATTACGTGATTTAAGCTATTGGTCTGTACAATCTTTTGGAGGAAAAACTGCAGCTCAAAATATTGGCAAAATGGATGTTGATATTACATTAAAAGACGAAAAGCTTTCAGGAACAGTTAAAAATAACTTCCCGTTTGCTCTAAAGGATGTCACTGTAATATCGGGCACGAAAGAAGTGAAGCTTGGTGATATTGAACCAAATGCCACACTAACGGTGGATAAAGAAATGAAAACAACGGTTCTTCAAAAGCCTTCAAACTTTAATAATTATAATTATGATAATCCAAAGTCGAAGGAAGAGGTTGACCCAATACGTATTGAACGCATGAAATCTCAGGCACTTCAATTAGTAGAAAATGAAAAACAACCAGTCATTACAGCTTGGGCAGAGCAAGCGATTGTTGGCGTAGAACTTGAAACAAGCGTCAAGATGTCGCCTATTTCTTATTTTGTACAGCCATTTGATGGAAAAGTTGAAATGTCCGGTCCATTTACGATGAAACGCAACAACTTTTCATATAATTTGAGCCCACAATCATCAAATGCCTTTTTTGATAAAATAGATGAACAGTTGAATACTTGGTACTTGTCAGACGGCTTATACGAATTATCGATAGAGATGCCAGACAATTTTATGAGCTTCGTTCAATCTTTAAATGAGCTCACAATTTCTAATAAAGATGTTAAACGTATGCAGCTATCGATTTGGAATAATACAACGAATGCCTATGAGCCATTAGTGGATACAAAGCAGGTGTTTACAAAAGATATTACTCAGTATTTCAATGAAAAGGGTGAACTGCTTTTGGAAATTAAATTTGGACCAGATCAAACTGGAGAGCAGACAAAATTACCTGAAATAGAGCTGAAAGGAGTGGCGAAGTAATGATTGAGATTCGTGATTTAACAAAAAAGTATGGCTCCTTCATAGCACTAGATCATTTAAATCTATCATTGGAGGAAGGGGTAGTGTTTGGTTTCGTAGGTGCCAATGGTGCTGGGAAATCGACAACATTTTCGATTTTAGCAACATTGCTTTCCCCAACTTCAGGCGATGCATTGATTAACGGAAAAAGTGTCATTAAGGAACCAAAAGAAGTGCGTAAACAAATAGGCTATATGCCAGATTTCTTCGGTGTATACGACCAACTAAAGGTAGATGAATATTTAGACTTTTATGGTGCGAGCTATGGCATTGGAACGCAGGACCGTAAAGTGCTGATACCACAGTTATTAGAGCTCGTTAATTTAACTAATAAACGTTTTGAATATGTAGATTTACTATCACGAGGAATGAAGCAGCGTCTATGTTTAGCAAGAGCCCTCATCCATGATCCAAAGGTATTAATCTTGGATGAACCTGCTTCAGGATTAGATCCACGTGCGCGAGTAGAAATGCGTGATATTTTACGAAATTTAAAATCCATGGGAAAAACCATTTTAATTTCCTCGCATATTTTGCCAGAGCTAGCTGAAATGTGCGATGAAATTGGCGTTATTGATAATGGTAAACTGATTGCCCATGGCAATGTTGCTACTATTCAAGCTCAGTTACAAGGGGAAAAGCGCATTGTCATTAAGGTTTCGGATTGTTTAAATGAAGTACGTGCATTTTTGGAAGAAGATCCACTTATTTCTTCAATAGATGTGATGGACAATCGATTGGAAATTGCCTTTAATTACCGTGGAACGGACAGTGAACAAATCATGTTACTGAAAAAGGCAATGCTTGCGGATTTACCAATTTATGCATTGAGTGAGGAAGAAAAAGATTTAGAGGATGTCTTTATGGCGATTACGAAGGGAGCGGACAATCAATGATGGAAAGGTTTTATAACCCTGTACTTGTAAAAGAATTGAAGTTACGCTTCCGTTCTTTTAAAAGCTTTTCAGGTTTAATGTTTTATCTAGCAGTGATTTGTATTTTTATCGCAGGCTTTTTACTGCTGACGACTGAATTTACCGGCAAAGGCTTCTTCAGACCCGACACAAGCTTTATGATGTTTGCAGTACTGACAATTTTACAAATGGCACTCGTTCTTTTCATTACACCGAGTTTAACTGCTGGGGCAATTAGTAGTGAACGAGAAAAGCAAACGTTAAATATTTTACTAACAACTACACAAAGCTCAACACAAATTATCATTGGTAAATTATTGTCATCCGTGGCGTTTTTAGTATTAATGTTAATCGCGGGGCTACCGTTGTACAGTTTAGTATTTTTATTTGGTGGGGTATCACCTTCACAACTTATTTCAATCTTTTTATTTTACTTATTAACAGTTGTTGCAATTGGCAGTATTGGTGTTATGTTTTCAACTATTACGAAGAAAACAATTGTCGCAATGATAGCTACGTACGGTTCAATCATTTTTTTAGGTGGAATTACGGCGTTTTTCTTCTTCCTATCGATGGCATTCCATCAAATGGGCAATACGATTGCAACAGGTTCTTCATTTATGACATATTTTTGGGCATCTATTAATCCAGGTGCTTTAATGCTTACACTTATTTCTCCATCTATGGGAGACGCGTTAACCGAGCTTAGCGGAGTGAAGTTCCCAGTATGGATTACCTATTTAGTAGTTTATATTTTAATTATCGTGTTAAGTTTATCGATTGCGATTAAAAAATTACGTGCCAATATGAAGAGTAATCGATGAGGAGGAAACAGCATGGAGCGTCGACAGCAATTACGAAAATTTATTCAGCGTGCAAAAAACAGTTTAACATTTGAGAAAAGTCTACCAATTGCACAGTACGGGTTGTTTTTAGCATTGCTTTCGAGTGCTTTGCTCGTCCTTGTATCAAGATTGTTTGTTTGGCCATATTATCGTCAAATTGCGCTTGCTACCTTTATTATTGGCATACTTGCTACAGTTGTTTTAATGTGGTGGCGACGTGTTAAAGAGAAGGAAGCATTGCATGCGTTGGATTATTACTTCGCTCATAATGAATTAGTAACAGCATTGTCATTTAAAGATGACAAAGATCCACTCGTGCAATCTTTACTTGCAAAAGCTGTCCAAAAGTCGGAAAAAGCCTTTGCTGAATTTAAAGCTCGAAAGAAAAATTTGTTTCGAACTCAAGCCTTCGTCGGCCTTTTTGTGACAGCTGTCGTATTAGCAATACTTTATATGTTCCCAGCGGCAACACAAATTGAAGCGATTGAAGTTGAAAAAGAAAAGGCTGTTATTGAGGACATTAAAAAAGAAGTTGCCAAGTTAGAGAAAAAAGCAGAGACAAAAGAAGTGAAAGAGCAGTTAAAGGAATTACAAAATACATTAAAAGAAACACAAACTGCCGAAGAAGCATTACGTGAAGTTGTGAAAAAGCAGAAGGAATTAGCTCTAAAAGAACAGCAATTAAAAGATAAGCAGACTGCGAGTAAAGAAGGCGCTGCAGACAATAACAATGACACTTTATCAAAAGAGGAAATCGCACAGTTGAAAGAGCTTGCTCAGATGCAGCAACAGCTTACACAAAGTGCGAATACAACGCAAACTGCGATGAGCAATTTAGGGAAACCAGCAAGCAATACATTACAAAATGCTATTGCTAGTGCTAATAGTACAAATAATAACAAGCAGAGCAATTCAAACTCGAATCAACATTCTTCAGGTAACGCACAGCCGAGCAGTCAACAAGGGCAATCGGGACAGCAAGGACAAAATAATTCCCAAAATGGTTCCCAGCAAGCAACAGGCAACGGGCAATCACAAGGCAACCAGCAAGGTCAAGGACAAGGACAGGGCCAAGGTCAAGGACAAGGACAAGGACAAGGTCAAGGTCAAGGAAGTGGCTCAGGTTCTGGTTTAGGAAATGGTGCGGGGAGCGGTCAAGGCAGCCGAAACTTATTAACTACACCTAGAATTGGTGGATCTAATGAAACGACTGTCGATGGCGGGCAATTAGGCGACGGTTCGCATGTATCTGAGCAACAAGGAAATGGACCGATTACGAAAGGTTCTATCCGACCGTATGAAGAAGTAATTGGCTCATATAAAGACAGCTATTTAGAAAGCTCAGAGCGTTTACAATTGCCGAAGGATTTACAACAAGTCGTGCAATCATATTTCACGACTATTGAGCAGCAGTAGGAGGAGAAAACATGGCATTTACAGAACAACAGTATGTCGAAATGGGTACGAAATTACAACAAGTAAAAGATGAAATTCATCGTTTTATTGTTGGACAAGAAGAAGCAATTGATTACACATTATATGCAGTCCTTGCAGACGGACATGCGCTGTTAGAAGGGCTTCCTGGATTAGGGAAAACGATGCTCATTCGTACAATCTCTGAAGTGCTCGATTTATCTTTTTCACGTATTCAATTCACGCCGGATTTAATGCCTGCTGATATTACAGGAACAAGCATGATTGAGCGCACAGCAGATGGCAGACAGCAGTTTGCATTCCAGCCAGGGCCAATTTTTAGTCAAATGGTATTGGCAGATGAAATTAACCGTGCAACACCAAAAACGCAAAGTGCCTTGCTTGAAGCAATGGGGGAAAAAACGGTTACGATTTTAGGGGATACGAAGAAAATGGCAAAACCATTTTTTGTCCTAGCTACACAAAACCCAATTGAAATGGAAGGTACATATCCGTTGCCTGAGGCGCAAATGGACCGTTTCCTTTGTAAAATTCTCGTTCCATATCCAGAGAAAAGTGAGCTTATGGAAATTATGAAGCGGACAACAGGTGCGCAGGAAGTAAGCTTACAAAAAGTTTTGGATACAGATGGACTAATTATGGCGCAGCAAATGGTTAAGGAAGTGATGATTGCTGATGAGATGCTTGAGTTTGCAGCAGATCTTGTTGTGGCAACACACCCTGAAAGCGCAGATACTATCGATGAAGTAAGGCACTATGTTATGTATGGCAGTGGACCTCGTGGCTTGCAAAGCTTAATTAAGTTAGCGAAAGCTAGAGCTTTAATGAGTGGACGCTTTCATGTGTCTGTTGGGGATATTAAGTCAGTGGCGAAGCCCGTATTACGTCACCGAATGCTGCTGAATTATGAAGGGGAGGCTTCAGGTAAAACAGCAGATGATGTGATAGACGTTATTTTAGACAAAGTACAGCAAGGCGTAAGTCGATGACAAAAAACATATTGCCCGAAGATTGGTTAGCGAAAATAAGTCGTTTCCAAGTGGCGACTGCCTCCAAAATGCGTGGCCAGCATAAAGGCTCGCATCGTTCGCAGCGCTTCGGGGCATCCCTCGATTTCTCTGATTTCCGCGAATATCATTTAGGTGATGATGTGCGACAAGTAGATTGGAACGTCTATGCAAGAACCGATAAATATTTTATTAAACGTTTTTTAGATGAGCAAGAAATGAGAGTGCATATTTTATTAGATGCAACAAAATCAATGGGCGATCAAGCAAAATGGACGTTTGCGCGGCAAATCGTTGCTTCACTTGGATTAATGGTACTTGGGCGAGATGACCGTTTATCGTTTGCTTATGTGCAGGATGACGTGAAGCCACCGTTTCGTCGTAAAGGTGCAATGTATCGTCGTGCCTTTTTGCAAGTTGTAACAGAAATTGAACAAGCAACTTATACAGCAGGCTTTGCACAGGGAGCATTAAAGGCTTTACCAAAGGATAGTACTGTGCTATTCATCGTGACTGATGGGCTTGAACCTATTGAGGAATGGGAGCAGTTATTGAAAAGATTACCCCGTTTTGCAGGAGATGTCCGCATTTTACAAATCGTTACTGAGGAGGAGCTATCCCCTCATTATGCAGGAGATGTGCGTTTACTCGACCGTGAAACAGGGCGTGATGTAAATGTCACGATGTCATCAAAAGTACTAAATACGTATGAGGCAAGACGTCGCCTTCACGAAGAAGAGTTTGAAACCATTTGCCGTCGCTTTGGCGTGCGTAAACTGCAACTCAAGGTGGAGGACGGGTTGCAACATGCAATCTTTCAGCAATTATTAAAAGCACATTGGATTAGGTGAGGTGAGCCGTTTTGGGCTTTAGTCAAATTATTTTTAGCTGGACGGCCATCATCCCGGTCATTGTCCTGCTCTATTATTTCTTTCGAAAAAAATATACCGATCAAACGGTGTCCTCAACACTTTTTTGGTCTGAAATTATGCAAGAAACTCGGGTTTCTCCATATTTAAAGCATTTACAAAAAAATGCGTTGCTCTATTTGCAATTGCTAGCATTGCTCCTATTAGTGCTAGCACTGATGAATCCGTATGTGAAAAAAAGCACTATTGCGGGTGCGCAGACGATTTTTATCGTTGATACGTCCGCTACAATGCTAGCTGGTAAAGAGCAATCTACATTTGATGCACATAAAAAAGAAATGCAATCATTAGTGAAGCAACTTGACGGACGACCTGTCACATTAATAACAACGGGCAATACGCCACAAGCAGTACTACAGCAGGAAACTAATGTGAAAAATATTGAAAAAGCGATTCAAGATTTACATGTAACGTATGAAACTGCGCAAATGAATAAGGCGCTTGACGTCGCACAAGCGTTTGTTGGTGATACGCAAACATCGATTTACGTCTTTACAGATTCACTCGATAAAAAACAATTGCCAATGGAGAAAGATTCAGTGAAATGGCTCGTATATGGTGCTGAAAAGGGATTAACAAATGTTGCAATTACACGCTTTGCGGCAACGACAGACGGTAAATCTACGATGGCGTTAGTGCAACTACAAAACGATACCGACCAGGAGCATGAGCTGACAATTACACTTCAAAATAATCAAGGTGAAGTGATAATGGACGAGCAAATATCTTTATCAGCGAATGAAGCTACGACTAAAACATTTAAAGATTTACCTTTAATGGATACTATAACAGCGAACATTGATGTGAAAGATGATTATGCAGTGGATAATACACAATCGGTTGTGCTTCAAACTGCAACAGCGAATATCGTTGTCGACCAAAGCATGCATCAACTTATTCAAAAGGGCTTTCAATCTATTAATAATAATGTAAAGATTGTACCGTCATTACAACTAGCGGATAACCAAAATGCTACCATCGTAACAAATCAAACGTCATTACTTCAAAAAATACAAAGACCGTTAGTATTAATTGGACGTGATGATGTTGAAAAAAAGGAAATTAATGGTGAGGTAAAAACAACGAGCGATGCTTTATTTGCATTTAGTGAGTTAAATGATATTTATGTAAGTGCACTGTATCCTGCTTTTGATGGCTATAAAACAATTGCCACAGTAGGTGATAAACCATTTATTCAACGATCACCACAAGGGGATATTATCGTTCTAGCTGATATTGCAGATACGGATTGGCCATTATATCCTTCATTCCCGTTATTTTTATGGAGTGCGGAACAACAATTATCTGAATCAGTAGGGTCTCTTGGCATTTTCGCACCAAATGAGCAACGTTCAGTTGCGTTAGCACAAGGAGATTGGAGTGTCTATTCTCAGGACGATGAATTTTTATCGTCAATTACTAACGGTTTATTAACTGCACCGATGCAGCCAGGTATTTACACGGCTCGCTCAAGTAGTGAAGAAAAACGTCTTATCGTGCAACTACAGGCACCTGAACGTGTGATAGAAGAAGGGACGAGCTATACGCTTGGAGAGCTTCAGCAAAATGGCAAAGAAGAAGTATCAAAGGCTTCATTTGTCCCTTGGTTAATACTCATTATTTTATGTTTGCTTGTAGCAGAGTGGGAGGTGCAACGACGTCGTGGATTTACGAATTGATACGCCATTAGCCTTATTGTTATTAGTGCCATTGTTTATGTACTTTGGGTGGACTTATTGGCAAGAGCGTATGCGCCTGAAAAAAAGTCATCTTGTTGTAATGAGCATTCGTGTAATAGCAATCGGTTGTTTGGTCTTTGCACTCGCAGCGCCCTATATTTTATTACCAGTAAAGGACGAGCAAGTATTATATTTAGTTGACCGTTCTGCTTCGATGAATAACACAGAAGCGGAAATGACTAGTTTTATAGAGGAAAGTTTGAAATCGAAAAAGGATGAACAACTTGCAGGGATTTACTCTTTTTCATCAACTCTCCAAACAGAAGCGATTTTATCGAAATCATTAAAGGAAGTTCCCAAATTTACTGAAGTCAAAGGAACAGACCAAACGAATATTGAGCAAAGTCTTCAACTTGCTACAGGTATTGTCGATCCTAAAAAGGCAACAAGACTTGTTTTACTAACAGATGCCAATGAGACACAAGGGAGCGCACTAGATTTTGCAACGAAGCTAAAGGGCTCCAATATTAGTGTAGATGTCGTTCCATTTCATCAAAGCGTGACGAATGATGTGTCTCTAAAAAGCTTTGTCACACCACAAGTAGCTTACGTAGGTGAACAGCAGCAGCTTGTTACGGAAGTAAATGCTACAGCTGCAGGACAAGGTGAACTATTACTGTACGAAAATGACAAACTCATTCATCGCGAGTCTGTAGAACTTGCACAAGGTTCAAATGTTTTCACATATAAACATACGGCAACTGCAGAGGGGCTTGTAAAATATGAGGCACACGTGCAAGTTGGACAAGATGCTATTTTTGAAAATAATAAATTAACAAGTATTACAATGGTGCAAAGTGAGCCACATTTACTCATTGTTAATGGCTACGATACGACATCACCAATTGCTGCAGCGCTAGGGGCGAATTCAATCTCCTATGATGTGATAGATGCAGCAAGCTTACCAAATGAACTTTCTAGCTATTTGCAATATAACGCTATTATTTTCGATAATGTACCTGGACACTTAGTCGGTGAAGCGAAGATGGGCGTTATTGAGCAGGCAGTCAAAAACTTTGGTGTTGGCTTTACAATGGTCGGCGGTGAAAATAGCTTCGGCTTGGGTGGCTATTTTAAAACGCCGATTGAAACATTATTACCTGTTGAGATGGAGATAAAGGGTAAAGAGCAATTGCCATCGCTAGGACTTGTCATCGTACTTGACCGTTCAGGAAGTATGTATGGCTCAAAATTAGAGCTAGCGAAAGAAGCGGCCGCACGATCAGTTGAAATGTTACGCGATGAGGATACGCTTGGGTTTATTGCCTTTGATGATCGTCCTTGGGAAATCATTGAAACTGGACCGCTTGGTAATAAAGAGGAAGCAGTCGATACGATTTTATCGGTAACTCCAGGTGGTGGTACGGAAATATATAGTTCACTTGCAGCGGCATATGATAGTTTGGCAGATTTAAAATTGCAGAGGAAGCATATTATTTTATTAACTGATGGACAGTCGCAATCAGGCAATTATGAGGATTTAATTGAAAATGGTAAAGAACAAGGGATTACACTTTCTACAGTGGCGATTGGACAAGATGCAGATGGCAACTTACTACAGTCATTAAGTGAAATGGGTAGTGGTCGTTTTTATGATGTCATTGATGAACAAACAATTCCTTCAATTTTATCACGTGAGACAGCCATGATTTCCCGTACTTATATAGAAGACAATCCATTTTACCCTACAATTTATAATGCAACTGGATGGAATGCACTCTTTGCAAATGGTGTGCCACAAATGAATGCATATATTGGTACGACAGCGAAGCAGGGAGCTGCTGTGATTGCCGAAAGCGAGAAGGAAGACCCTGTATTGGCTCAATGGCAATATGGACTTGGTAAAACTTTCGCTTTCACATCAGATTCGACAGGGAAATGGGCTGGTGACTGGGCAAGATGGCAAGGATGGGGATCATTTTGGCAAACAATCATTTCGCAAATGCTACCAAGTTATAATGATGTAGCCTATGATGTACGTCTTGATACAGATGGCTCATTTATCATCACGGACCCGACAAATGAAGCTGCCTTTTTAGATATTGTCGCTGTTGATGAATCTGGCGAGGAGCTTGATTTGCAGCTTGAAACGATTTCTGCTTCGCAAGTACGTGCAGTCGTCCAAGCTAAACCAGGGTTGATTTTTTTCCGTATTGCTGACGAAGAACAGGCGATTTACCAGGCTGGACTAAGCGTACCGTACAGTGCAGAATATGAATTACGTCCAGTGAATGAAACACTTGTCGAGCAACTAACGAAGCAAACTGGTGGCTCTGTCTTGAAAGAACCACAAGATGTGTTCCGTAAGTTCACTAACAAAGGAGCAGAGCGCCAAAATATTGCAACATGGTTATTATTAACGGGGATGCTATTATTCTTCGTAGATATTACGATTCGACGCTTTGGCTGGAGCTTCATAACAAGGCATAAACAAAAAGAAAAGTCTGTAGAAGAAGCAACTGTACAGTCGGAAGACACGAACGTTGCACAGTTATTAAAAGGGATGAAAAAACGCTCTTAATTAAAAAAACGATAGCACATTGCTAAAAGCGTGTGCTATCGTTTTTTTTATAAACATAGCTACTTCGTAATAAGAAGATGCGATGCGGTTTTCTTTAGACTGCTAGCAATCATAATACCAAGAAATGCCCCAATTAAACTAGATGTAAAAAATGCAGGCATAAAAAATAATGCTCCTACGGACGTTCCCATTAATAACTGCGCATATGGTACAGCGACTAATGAGGCAAGGATACCAGTGCCAAATACTTCACCAATACCAGCAAGCCAGTAGTTGCGACTGTATTTATAAGCAAAGGCTGCACATGCCGCACCGATGACGCTTCCAGGAATCGCTAAAAGAGAGCCTGTGCCTGTTAAAATACGAATCAATGATGTAACTATAGCAACGACGATGGAAGGCATAGGACCTAATAGAATGGCACAGATGACGTTGATCGCATGTTGTACAGGATAAGCACGTGCAATGCCAGTTGGAATGGAGACAAAAATAGAACCTGCTACTGCAATAGCTACTAATAAAGCCATCGTAGTTAGTTTTCGAATAGACATGATAGATACTCCTTTTAGTTTTGTGCGATGAATCGCCGATAGAACCCAGTGAACCGCCGGTAAAATGTGACAAATCGCCGATAGCACTTCCGAAATCGCCGATAAAACCGGACAAATCGCCGGTAGACCTCGCAAAATCACCGATAGCACTGTCTAATGAATACAAAAAAGCCGCTTCCTTGTCACGAAAGGAAGCGGCCTTGCATTTTAAATTACACGAAAGCAAGCGTCGCCACTTCCCTCCGCTAGTGTGAACTAGATCAGGTTCAAAGGGTCCGTATATGAGCATATACGTCTCAGCCTTGTAAAGACTCCCCTAGTGGTGTTAAACGATTTAATTTTTCGATAATAAATGTACCATATTACAAATAATTGTCAATGGACTAATTTGCATCAGGCTGCATAAGATGCGGCGCCTTTTTCAATGTCCAAATAAGCGCTAGTAAGAAGCATGTCATTAAAATAATTGCCCCAAATATATACGGGCTGTTCATATTCCAATCGAATAAAAGACCCGCAAGTGCAGGACCAATCATATTTCCAAGGCTCATATAGGCATTGGTAAGTCCAGCGGCTAAACCTTGTTCATTGCCAGCAAGTTTAGAAATCAGTGTGTTGACGGCTGGGCGAATCAGTGTTGTTGCCGTTGAGAAAATCGTTGCGACAACTAAAATAAGTGCGAAGCCAGAAACAAATAATATTAGGAAAATAGCTACAGCAGCAATAAATAAATTGACTAATACAACTTTCATTTCCCCAAAGCGTTTAAAGAGTGGTGTTATGATGAACATTTGCACAACAACACCAAATGCGCCACCGACAGTTAAAATGATCGCAATATCAGTAGGTGTGTAGTTAAATTTGTCTGTCACAAATAATGATAATGTCGTTTGGAAATTGGCGATGCCGAACGAGAACACTAGCATAATAACCAACATAACAAAGTATGGCATTTGGACTGAACGTGCCATCTGCCTCACGAGATTGTCTTGCTTTTGTGCTTTCTGAGCTGCACTTGGTTTTGTAGAAGGTAATAACAACAATGAAAGGATAGAGGCAATAATAGCAGCTCCTCCAGCCATAAAAAATGGGAAATGCAAACTAACTTTAGATAGGAATCCACCAATACCTGGTCCAATCATAAAACCAAGAGACATAGCGGCACCTAACATGCCCATTCCTTTACCTCGTTCTTCATACGTTGTGATATCTGCTACAAACGCCATAATTGGAGGTGCTACAAAGGCAGAACCTAAACCTCCTAAGAATCGAGCAACAAAAAGCATCCAAACGTCTGTAGATAGCCCGAACGAAATTTGCCCAATACCAGTTACAATCAGACCAAAAATAATCAAATTTTTTCGACCATATCGATCCGAAAGATTCCCAGCAATTGGAGAAAAAATGAATTGTGCAAAGGCGAACGTTGCAATTAACATGCCAAGAACTTGTCCTGCTGCACCAAATATATGTAAGTACTTTGGCATAACAGGAATAATAATTCCGATACTCCCCATTGCGATAAACATATTAAACATTAAAATATACAAAGCCGCCTTGTTAGACTTCTGCTGGGTCATCGAATACCCCCCTTTTTTCTATTGAAACATTACTCCAGTCTATCATAAAGAAATATTGCTTGGCTATTGGATTATAGTCGTAGATGAATGACCTGGTGATTGGAACAGAGACATTGTTTTTTCCTATGAATAATACCGTTGATTTCCACTACGGGCGGTCGCTTTCCACGGGTATACTGTAAGCCGCAACCCTCGCTGGCGCGCAGCCTGTTGCGTCTTACGTGTTGTGCGTTCCCGCAGGAGTCGCCGCCCTCCGCTCCAATTAACTGAACATATCGGAAGTGAAATTCTCTATTAGAACTATCAAAAGAAAAAATGACAAAAGACACCAAGTATTTAAACTTTTGATGCCTTTTGTCGACTCTTTGAGAGAGAAAAATATTGTTTTTTCTCTTTAGTATTTATCGAATACTCATTTTAAATTCTAAAAACAATTCATTGTATTTGCCTAAATATTCTGGACCAAGGTTTTTATATACTTCTAATTTTTTGCGTTGCTCCTCGGAAGGGTAGAAGCGCTCATCAGTTACAACTTCTTTATCCATTAAGTTCATCGCTGCAATATTAGGTGTAGAATAGCCTACATAATCAGCGTTTTGAGCACCAGATTCCGCTTTCAACATAAAGTTAATAAAAGCATGTGCACCATCAACATTTTTTGAAGTTTTCGGGATAACCATATTGTCAAACCATAAATTTGAGCCTTCTTCTGGAACAGCAAAGTCTAAGTCTTCATTTTCAAATAACATATCTGCTGCTTGACCAGACCATGTGAGAGCGACAGCCGCTTCGTTATTAATCATTAAAGGTGTAATTTCATCACCGATGATTGCTTTAACGTTTGGTGCGAGTGTAATTAGTTTATTTGTAGCCTGACGTAACTCATGGTCATCTAACGAGTTAAGGGAATGACCAAGACTATTTAAGCCCATGCCAATAACTTCACGTGCACCATCTACTAAAAATACTTTACGTTTTAACGATGGGTCCCATAAATCTTCCCAAGAAGAGAAATCTAAGTCACCGACCAAATCTGGATTATAGACAATACCTACTGTGCCCCAGAAATAAGGAACAGAGTATTCATTGTTATCATCAAATGGTAAATCGAGAAAATACGGATCGATATTTTTAAAATTAGGTATTTTCGTTTTATCTAACGGAAGTAGTAAGTTTTCTTCCTTCATTTTTTCAATCATATATTCAGATGGCACTGCAATATCGTAAGCCGTACCACCTTGTTTAATTTTCGTCATCATTGCCTCATTGGAGTCAAATGTTTCGTAAATAACATGGATACCCGTTTCTTTTTCGAATTGCTTTAGCAAATCAGGGTCGATATATTCTCCCCAGTTAAAAATCGTTAATGTATCTTTACCACTTTTACCACCGTTCGCACTCATTGCGTCAGCAGCGTACATTAAAAGGGCGGAAACGACAAGAATAGCGATAGTAGCTTGAATTAAAGATTTCATTGTTGTCCCCCCGTTCTTTTACTTGTACGGCTAGTAAAGAAATAATAGCCGACTACAACTAATATAGTTACGAAGAATACTAAACCAGAAATTGCGTTAACCGTTAAAGAAATACCTGCACGAGCCATCGAGTAAATTTCAACAGATAATGTACTAAAGCCATTTCCTGTTACGAAAAATGTTACGGCAAAGTCATCCAATGAATAAGTTAAAGCGAGAAAGAAACCTGCAAAAATACCAGGTTGGATATACGGTAAAATAACGCGCATCATGACATCTTTTTTTGAAGCGCCAAGATCTAAAGCTGCATCAATTAACGACTTATTCATCTCTAGCAATTTCGGTAAAACCATAAGTACTACAATAGGAACACTAAACGCTACATGGGCTAATAATACCGAAGCAAAGCCTAGTTTAATGCCAACCATTGTAAATAATATTAAAAAGCTTGCGCCGATAATAACATCTGGACTAACGATTAACACATTATTTAAAGAAAGTAGAGTATTGCGCATTTTCGAATCTTTTACCGTAACAATACCAATTGCTCCTAATGTGCCAATAATTGTCGAGATAAGGGCTGAAAGCAGTGCAACAATTACCGTATTAATTAATATAACGAGTAGTCTTGAATCCTCGAAAACTGCCTTGTAATGGTCCAATGTAAAGGATTGGAAGTTAGTCATGGAATCCCCACTATTGAATGAGTAAAAGACTAAGTAAAATATAGGTGCATACAGGACGATAAAAACAATCGCTAAATACACTTTTGCAGATGTTGAGAGTTTGCTCATCGTACGCGACCTCCTTTATCCTTTTGACCTGTAATAAGCATAATAATCACCATGAATAAAATTAAAAATACGGCAATCGTAGAACCCATGCCCCAGTTTTGCGTCACAAGGAATTGCTGTTCAATTGCTGTACCCAGAGTAATGACACGATTCCCTGCAATTAAGCGAGTAATCATGAATAGTGATAAAGCTGGAATAAATACAACTTGAATCCCTGATTTAACGCCATCCATCGTCAATGGTAATACGACGCGACGGAACGTTGTAAAAGCAGATGCACCTAGGTCGCGGGCTGCGTATATAAGCGTTGGATTTAGACGATCCAATGAGTTGAAAATTGGTAAAATCATAAATGGTATAAAAATATAAACAGATACAAAGACAAAGCTAATATCTGTGAATAGCATTTGCTTCGGATCGAAGCCGAATACTTCAATCGCTGCGTTAATCGGACCATATAAACCAAAAATCCCTATAAACGCGTATGTTTTTAACAATAAATTAATCCAAGACGGAATAATAATGAGCAACAGCCATAGCTGCTTGTGTTTTGTTTTTGTTAAAAAATAAGCTGTTGGGTATGAAATAAGCAGTGTAAAGAATGTTATTAAAAACGCATACCAAAACGAACTAAGTGTCATTTTTAAATAGACAGAAGAGAAAAATGCTTTGTAGTTATTAAGCGTAAAATTGCCATGTAAATCTAGTAGGGAGTAGTAAACAACGAGAGCAATCGGCGCAATAACAAAAAGTGCAATCCATAAAACATATGGAAATAACGCTGATTTCGAAGTTTTAGTTTGCATCTTCGTCATCTCCATAGGATTCTAGACGTTTATCGAACTCTTCCTCAGTTTCATTTAAGCGCATTACATGAATGGCTTCTGGATCAAAGTCTAATCCTATTTCTGCCCCTACTTCAGCTTTTTTCAATGAATGTACAAGCCACTCATTACCTGCCTTGTCATATGTGGAAAGCTCATAATGTACACCACGGAATAATTGTGTATCTACCTTAACAATTAATTTTCCTTTGTCGACTGTTGTAATTTCTAAATCCTCTGGCCGTATGACAATATCGATTTTCTCATTTGGTTTCATCCCTTGGTCAACACACTCAAACACTTTACCAGCAAATTCAACTGTAAAATCTTCTATCATAACACCGTTAACAATGTTTGATTCTCCGATAAAGTCGGCAACAAAACGGTTAATTGGTTCATCATAAATATCTACTGGCGTACCTGATTGTTGAATTTGACCTTCACTCAGTACGAATATTTCATCACTCATGGCTAGAGCTTCCTCTTGGTCATGTGTAACAAATACAAAAGTTTTACCAAGTCTTTGTTGTAATTCACGTAGTTCATACTGCATTTCAGTACGAAGTTTTAAGTCTAGTGCAGAAAGAGGCTCATCAAGTAAAATTACCTCTGGATCATTCACAATGGCACGAGCGATCGCCACTCGTTGACGTTGCCCACCTGACATTTCAGAAATTTCACGATTGCCGTAACCTGCTAAATTGACAAATTTAAGCGCTTCTGACACACGTTCTTTAATGTTGCTTTCAGGAAGCTTTTTAATGCGTAGTCCAAATGCCACGTTTTCAAAAACGTTTAAATGTGGAAATAACGCATAATCTTGAAATACTGTGTTAACTTGGCGTTCATTTGCTGGAACAGTATTAATTTTTTTATCGTGGAAGAATACATCACCTGTAGTAGGTTCTGTGAAACCAGCTATAATACGTAAAATAGTTGTTTTACCGCAACCAGAAGGACCAAGTAACGTATAAAACTTACCTTTTTCAAGCTCTAAGTTAATATTTTGTAGGACGACTGTACCGTCACTATATGATTTTGAAACATTTTCAAAGCGGATAATTGAATTTGTTGTCATTGAAGCGCCTCCTTAAGCTATAAATAAGAATCAGTTGCGACGAGTAAAATTTTTGTCTCATCGTCATGTGCATTAAAAATTTGATGATGATCGGATGCGTCAAAATAGAGCGCATTACCTTCACTAGCTATATATTGTTCATTCCCTAAAACGAGACGAATACGCCCTTTGACAATATAAATAAACGTTTCTGATAGAGATGGTTCGAATTGTTTAAATTCTCCATCAGCAGCAAGTGTCAAAAAGATGGGCTCCATTTCTTTCTCATTTGAAGTAGGAATGAGCCATTGAATTTCATATTTTTTTTCTTCATCTGTATAGGTCGATTGATCTTCCTCAGTGTAGACAACTTTTTGTTCTGTTGCATCATCATCAAAAAATTCCTTAGGCGTCGATCCTAAAACTTCTAATAATGAAAAAAGCGTTTCAATAGAAGGCGAATTCAAATCTCGCTCCAGTTGTGAAATATAGCCTTTACTTAAATCAGTACGTTCTCCAAGCTCTTCTTGGGTAAGACCTTTTTTCAAACGAAGTGCTTTAATTTTTCCTCCAATTTGCATCCTTTCCCTCCTAGAAGAAGTTTAGCAATCATAAACTTTTAGAAAATGAAGTTTACTTTAACGAAACTTTTAGTTTACTAAAAACATTACTATTATACATAATAATAAAAAATTTGCAATCGTTTTAGATGAAAAAAAGTACAAGAAATTTATAGAAAAAATGCATATAAATTTTCGTGCATATTTTTGGATTTTTCCAGAATAAATTTGCGGAAATTAGCAAATAACTAATGTGTAGACATGATTATTTTTTGGGTATTTGACAAATATTTGTCAATGCATATGCGACGATTAGCGTGGCGAAGTGAACTTCGTTGAAAAACTGTGCTTTCTTTGCTATCGTAGAAGACGGTTCGCATGTGCGAATAGAATATAAAACTACATATTATTCGGAGGGATTTATAATGGCAGAACGCATGGTAGGTAAACAAGCCCCAGATTTCACAATGGAAGCAGTACTTGCAGACAAATCTTTTGGTAAAGTATCTTTAGAAGAAATTAAAGCACAAGACAAATGGACTGTATTATTCTTCTACCCAATGGACTTCACTTTTGTATGTCCAACAGAAATTACTGCAATGAGCGATCGTTATGACGAGTTTGAAGACTTAGATGCAGAAGTAATCGGTGTATCAACTGATACAATCCACACACACTTAGCTTGGATTAACACAGATCGAACTCAAAACGGGCTTGGCGATTTAAAATATCCATTAGCAGCAGATACTAACCATGCTATTTCGAAAGAATATGGTGTTTTAATTGAAGAAGAAGGTATCGCACTACGTGGCTTATTTATTATTAATCCAGAAGGCGAACTAAAATATCAAACAGTATTTGATAATAACATTGGCCGTGATGTAGATGAAACTTTACGTGTACTACAAGCTTTACAAACTGGTGGTCTTTGCCCAGCAAACTGGCGCCCAGGTCAAGCAACACTTTAATTTGATTTAGCAAAAGTCCACTACCTATATAAGTACGGGATGAATGTTAGCTAATTCAGTGGGGGTTCACCCCAACTGAATGAAGCGGATGTCACAGATTTTATGAGGTGATTTTCGAGCGTGCTCGAAAAAAATCTGGACGCAATTACGCCAAGACGTGATTGATGCATAAAATAAATAATGGGTCCCCACGATACGCTTGTGGGGATATTTTTTTCTAGGGAGGATTTTTTTATGAAACTTCGTGAACAAATGCCTGAACTTGTAGGCGCAACAACGTGGTTAAATGGTGAAGTAACAAAAGCAGAGCTAGTTGGCGAAAAACCAACATTAATCCACTTCTGGTCAGTTAGCTGTCATTTATGTAAAGAAGCAATGCCAGATGTGAATAATTTCCGTGATCAATATAAAGATGAACTAAATGTTATCGCAGTGCATATGCCTCGTTCTGAAGCAGATACTGATTTAGAGACAATTAAAGCTGTTGCGGCAGAGCATGATATTACGCAACCTATTTTTGTTGATAGTGAAATGAAGCTAACAGATGCATTTGAAAATCAATACGTTCCTGCGTACTTTGTTTTCGATAAAGATGGTCAGCTTCGTCATATGCAAGCTGGTGGAAGCGGCATGAAGATGCTAGAAAAGCGTGTAAATCGAGTTCTTGATGAAATGCGTAACGCATAATTTTAATATTGGAAAGACGAGGATGTTCAAATCCTCGTCTTTTTTTATCTTGCTGTAACAGACTTTCTAGTATGTAGGAACTGGCGAATGGTAAGAGGGCTTTTCGAGCAAGTTCAAAAAAAGTTAAGCTGAGGCGTAAATAATTAGTAGTTGTATGATAGAATGTCGAAAGTTATAGATAGAATATATAAAATGGGGAATCGTATCCTGTTTTGACGATACATATGAGTAAATATAAGTTAAAATAAAGTAATTGTAGTTTTCGGAGGGATTTTTAATGATGAAAAAAGAATTTGCTGTCATTGGACTTGGACGTTTTGGGGGAAGCATTGTTCGTGAACTAATGAGTCAAGGAGCGCAAGTTATGGCGATAGATCATTCATCTGAACGGGTGGATGAATTTGCTGCGATTGCTACTCAGGCCGTTATTGCAGATTCAACAGATGAATCGGTATTAAATTCATTAGGCATTCGTAATTTTGAACATGTTATTGTCGCGATAGGCGAAGATATTCAGGCTAGTATTTTAACGACAATTATTTTAAAAGAAATAGGTGTTCAGCAAATTACAGTAAAGGCTCAAAATGACTATCATGAAAAAGTGTTAAGAAAAATTGGGGCAGATTTTGTTGTGCATCCTGAGCGTGATATGGGTATTCGTATTGCCAATAATATGCTGTCTAATACGGTACTCGATTATTTAGAGCTTTCAGATGAACACTCAATCATGGAGCTAAAAGCAAATGATGCCATTGCAGGCTACTCGATTATGGATTTAGATATTCGAGCAAAATATGGCATTAACATTGTAGGGATAAAGCGAGGATCGGATATTATTGTATCCCCACAAGCGAGTGACAAAATCTTACTAGGGGATATTATGCTTCTTATAGGTGCAGATGTAGATATAAATCGTTTTGTGAAAAAAGCGATGAAAGAATAAATGGGTGCCAGGCACTCAAACAATTTCACGTTGTGCTGTGCGAAAACATCCGCCTGCATCCGAAATCAACGGCAGTTATATTTAATATGCATAATCCCTAAAAGGGTATTAAGAAGTTTGTTCGAATTTTAAACTTTTGAGAAAGCTTGGGGAGTAGGTTTAGCACATGTTCAAAATAAGGAAAGAACCATTAATGCGGTTTCTGAAAATTTTATTTCCAGTCATACTGTTAGCGATAGCTATTTATGAAATTCAGCAATCGCTAAGAGGCGTAGATGTTAATTTACTTCGGAATGAAGTTAGTCAATTACAAATATGGGAACTGTTATTGATTTTTTTCATCGCATTTTGTGCGATTACTCCGATGATTTTTTACGATGTCATTTTAGCTAAACTACTAGGAATCAAAATGAACAAGCGCACTTTGCTGAACAATTCATTTATCGTCAATACATTTTCTAACCTCATTGGCTTTGGTGGTTTAGTAGGCGTTTTTCTACGAAATTATTTTTATTCAAAATATAAAGAGGATCGAGAAGGATTGTTGAAGAACATTGCCTCCGTTACTCTTTTTTATTTAACAGGAATCTCTTTGTTAGCCTGGCTAATGTATGTATTCTTTTGGGACTTCCCATTACTAAAAGAAACTCGGTGGCTTTCAATTGCCGTAATTCTTGTCAGCTTATATGTTCCAGCCTTTATTGGGATGCACCTTATTCGTTATAAAAAAGGTAGTTCTTTATCAATAAAAGTATCTCTTCAATTAATAATTACTTCAGTAGCAGAATGGCTTGCAGTTTTTTTCGTTATTTGGCTGCTAACGTTAATCTTGCATATACCTATTGAGTTATCGACCCTTATACCGATATTTTTAATTGCCTCATGTGCTGGCATAATTAGTATGATACCTGGTGGGGTTGGCTCATTCGACCTCGTATTTTTATGGGGGACGCAAAGTGTTGGAATCGGTGAAGAAAAAGTCCTTTTCTTATTAATTTTATACCGTGTTGGCTACTTCGTATTACCATTTTTAGTATCCGTACTATTATTTATTAAAGACTATTGGGAACGCTGGAATCGATCTTGGGATGACTTACCAAATGTTATTTTTCAAAAAATTAGTCATATGTTGTTAACGATTTTAGTATTTATCTCAGGCATTGTGTTATTGCTATCGGCATCGGTGCCTGGCGTTTTAAGTCGGCTAAAAATAGCTCAGGAGTTTTTATCATCACCAATTATGAATATCTCCCATCAATTGACTGTGGCAGCAGCCTTTATCCTTTTAGGATTGTGTAGGGGAATTAAATATAAAGTAAAAAAAGCTTATCAACTTGCAATCATCGTGCTTAGTAGCTCGGCTATATTCTCGATCATTAAAGGTTTTGATTATGAAGAAGCGATCTTTTTACTAATTGTCGCAGTGTTGCTCATGGCATCGAAAAAACAATTTTATCGAGAAAGTTATGTCCTCACATGGGGCGTCATCCTATTTGACCTTGCTGCCGTTCTTTTTATTACTGCAATGTATTTATTAATTGGATATGTCAACTTACCTACTGCAAAAATTCATATTCCAGCAGCGTTACAATATTACATCCTTACCGACTATCGGGATTTATTTTTTAGTGCAATTATTGGTATCCTCATTGCGTGTGTCATTTTTTACTTTGGCTATTTTACGCGCGGAACGAAAAAAATGGAAAAGCTTCTATCAAGAGAGCACGAAGATAAAATTAAAAACCACTTAATGGAATATAAAGGGACTGAGTTTTCTCATTTAATATTTTTACATGACAAATTCATATATTGGAATGAAAAGAATACAGTGTTATTTGCGTATCAAATATTTGCAGATAAAATTGTTGTGTTAGGAGATCCAGTAGGGCAAGAAAGTGATTTTTTATCAGCTATTCAAGAGTTTTTGGAATTGGCAGATAAACATGGATATACACCTGTTTTTTATGAGATAAACAACAATATTTTCCCTTCTTTACATGAGCATGGCTATAGCTTTTTTAAACTTGGTGAGGAAGCATTTGTTGATTTAGATAAATTCACGTTTACTGGTAAAGAAATGAAGAGTAGTAGGGCGGTAAAAAATAAGTTTGAACGAGAGAACTATGCGGTTGCATTATTAAGCCCGCCATATTCACAGGAACTCATGAATGAATTGGAAGAGGTATCAAGTAAATGGCTACAAGGAAGAGCTGAAAAGGGATTTTCTCTTGGCTTTTTCGATGAAAACTATTTGAGTAAGTCAAACATTGCTGTTTTAAGAGGTGCAGAAGGTGTGATAGGCTTTGCTAGCATTATGCCAATGTATGACAATGACGAAAGAATTTCAGTCGATCTCATGCGTTTCAAGCCAGGTGCACCGTCTGGAACGATGGATTTCATTTTTTTATCGCTGTTTGAATGGGCGAAAGAACAAGGTTATCGAGTGTTCAATATGGGCATGTCGCCACTATCAAATGTGGGGCAATCGAGATATTCCTTTTTAAGTGAAAAAATTGCAGCACAAATATTTTTACATGGACATTTCTTCTATCATTTCAAAGGATTAAGAAATTTTAAATTAAAATATGCTGATTTTTGGGAACCTAAGTATGTGGCATATCGCAAAAAATCTTCATTACCATTTACAATGGCACAAGTAACGCTATTAATCGGTCGAAAAAGAAAATAAGTGAATTTCAAATTGCAAGTAAGATATACTATAAATGGTAATGTGCTATAATTTTCCTAATTACAATGGAAGGAATGATGAATATGAAAAAGATACGGAATGTGATTGAGAAGTAGCATAGAGAGGATATGCCACTTTTCAAGCAATTAAAAAAAGAAATGAAAATTGAAAAGAGGCTGCTTATGTACACAGATCAAGAATTAAACATTCGTCCTATCATTGAGTCTGATTTAGAGCGCATATGGGAGCTTATTTATAAAGACGAGCAACCAGAATGGAAAAAATGGGATGCTCCCTATTTCCCGCATCAAGCTAAACCATTGCATGATTTTATGTTAATGTCACAGCAATTTATTAATCAAAAAAACTTTTGGGCAATTGAGGTTGATGGCGTTATTTGTGGCGTAATCTCATATTATTGGGAGCATGAGCCTTCTAAGTGGTTAGAAATAGGTATTGTTTTTCATGAGTCTCATAATTGGGGCAAAGGACTTGGCACTAGAGCAATGGCACTTTGGATTGATCACTTATTTTCTACGATGCCACTTGTTCGCGTTGGGTTTACGACATGGTCAGGAAATAAACGGATGATTCGCGTCGGAGAGAAATTAGGGATGCAATTGGAAGCGAAAATTCGCAAAGTGCGTTTGTATGAGGGTGTCTATTATGATTCCATACGTATGGGCATGTTAAGAGAAGAGTGGGAAGCTAGAAAAGAATGCTTAAAGGAGCTTTCAACAACTAAATAACAAGCTAGTCATTATGAAATAAGATAGACTTAGTAATTTTGAAAAAATGTTTTAGCCTGTGTTCGATATTGTATCGGACGCAGGCCTTTTATTTTCTTTGAGAGGATTAAAACAAATTAATGTAAAATTGTGTTTGATTTCCTATTATAGCTTTGTCATAATAAAGAAAATTAAAATAGCGAGGCATGTTATGTTAATTACGGAAAATTGTATCATCCAGTCTATAAAGCCAAACCATGTTGAAGATATTTATTCATTGTATTGTAATGAGGATGTCAGAGCCTTTCTAGGAGGGGTACCGGAAAAAAGCTACATCTATTCTTCCTTTGACAGCATGCTACAAGCACCTTTGCCTAATTCATATTTTTATATTTCATTAAAAAACAAAAATGAATTTATTGGTTTAGTGTCGATTGATGAATATCATGAAAAAACGACATATGAGCTGAGCTATCAATTTCTACCACAATATTGGGGTAAGGGTTATGCATTTGAAGTATTATTAGTCATCATCCATTATGGATTTTTCAGCCTAAATTTATCAAAAATAGTAGCGGAAACGCAAACCGCAAATGTTGCCTCCTGTCGTGTACTAGAAAAGTTAGGTATGCAAAAAGTAAAGGTTTTAGAAAGGTTTGGTCATGAGCAAGCTGTCTTTCAGTTATTGAAAACGATAGAAAAAGAATAGGGGTAGCCAATGAGAAATTATATACAATACAATGCCAATCAGCATAACGAGGTTATTATTGCGATTCCAGCTCTTGGGGAACGGAAAGAAATGTATGCTGCATTGGCCAAAGCATTGCCAGAAGTGCATATTGTAGCAATTGATTTACCTGGGCATAATGGGCTGCTAGACAATGATTTTTCGTTTAAAACATATACTAAGAACATTAAAGAAACGATGGATGCGTTAAAAATTGCAAAAGCTCATTTTGTAGGAAATTCAATAGGCGCCTGGATCATTCAAAATTTTTATACAAACTATCGTAATTTAGTAAAGTCGTTAACATTATTAGACGGTGGCCATTATTTTCATGGACAATATCATCTTGATGATGAAATGGAGATAAAATTGCCTATTATTGAAAGCTACGAAGATTTACAAGAGGCGATAAATGAAGAAATAAAGAGCATGGGCATAGCAACAGCTGAACATCGGCAATATTTGTACGAATATTTTATTGGGAATTTTGTGAAAGAGGAAAATATCTACCGTCACCATAGTAAGGAAGAAGCTATAAATTATTTGGCGAAAGCAGTTGACCAGCACGATTATTGCATAGAAACGGAAACTCCTTTGCCAGTTTTATTACTGTTAGCAGATCATCAACAAGACGAATTGTTACATAGGAAATTAACTAATTTTCACGAAAGACAACCAACGGCAAAAATAATAAAAGTTCCTAATGGATTTCATTTTTTACCACTAACGAATCCACAAGAGGTTGCTGGATGGATTCGTAATACGGTACTTTCGGGGCGTAACCCCCAAATGGACCTTAAAGCCTCTACGTGAAAAGGGAGCTTCTAGATTAGAAATCAATGGTTACGAAGACGATAAAAAAAGGGCACTCCATTATGGGGTGCCCTTTTAGCATTGCGACTATTAATTAATTTTCTTCCATATCTTTACGGTTTTTCTTTAACATTTTTGATAGCATTTCATACACAATTGGTACGACTACTAATGTTAATAATGTTGAAGATAATAAACCACCGATTACTGTAATTGCAAGGTCTTTCGAAATTAATCCGCTACCACCATTACCTAGTGCCATTGGAATCATCGCGCCAATCGTTGCAATTGCAGTCATTAAAATTGGACGTAGACGCGTTGCACCTGCTTCTAAAATTGCTTCACGCATACCCAGTCCATCTCGTTCCATATGGATAATGCGGTCGACAAGTACGATGGCATTTGTTACAACAATACCTATTAGCATCAATAGACCCATCATTACTGAAACAGAAATCGTTTGATTCGTTACATATAAGCCAACAAATGCACCGATTACCGCAAACGGTAATGAGAAGAGGATAGCAAATGGCGCTAAACCTTCACCAAACGTTACGACAAGAATAAAGTAAACGATGGCAATTGCTGCTAACATAGCAATTCCAAGTTGTGTGAATGTTTCTTGCATATCTGCTGCTACACCGGATACGCCTGTTGTCACACCTTTAGGTAAGTCTAACTTATCGATTTTTTTATCAGCTGCAGAAGTTGCTTTTGAAATATCATCACCAATAATTGTGGCAGATACTGTTGCGAAGTATTCACCTTTTGAGCGTGATAATGAATTAAGCGTTGTACCTTCTTCAACATCTACTAATTCACCGATTGTCATCGTTGTGCCTAAAGCTGTTTTAATTTCTGTTTTTAAAATATCATCGATTGATAAGGCTGCTTTCTTTGCATCGCGTTGGACAATGACGTTAATATCTTCACCGTCACGTTCAACTGTTGTTAACACTTCTTGTGAAGCCGTAGAATTTAAAGCCATGACGATTTGAGCAGTCGTTAAACCGTATTGTAAAACATTTTTTTGCTCTACTTTTAATACATGCTCTACATAAGGGTCTTCATAATCAGATTTAACATCCTCTAAGCCCTTAACATCATTTAATGTACCTTCAACGTCTTTAACAGCGCTACGAAGATTATCTAAGTTTTCACTGTATAATGTGTAGCTAACTTCATTTGAAGACATAGACATTGATGTGAAGTTTTGGCTTTTCCATTCACCTGATTGGTCAATGTTAAATACATAGTTTTCCACTTCTTCACGAGCTGCTGGGAAGTCTTCCATTTCAGGGTCAAAGATTAGGTACATTAATGCACCACCAGCTCCGCCACCCATCATCATTGTTGCAGAATCTGCGTTTGTAGCATCTGTTATAGAAACTTGTAAAATATCAATATCTTTACGTTTCATTAATTCTTTTTCGACTGTTGCAACATTTGCTTCTGTTTCATCATTTAACTCACCAGTACCAGGTGTATATGTTAAATACATTACCTTTTCCTCTTGAGATCCCATGAAACTAAAGCCGATTAATGGTGTTAGGGCAAGTGAGCCAACAAGCATTAAAATCGCAATTGTAGAAGTGATAATTTTATGATTTAACGCTTTTTCTAATACACCTCTGTACCAAGTAGCTAGTTTACCAACTTCTTGATGTTGGCTTTCCTTTTTCTCTCCATAGATTTTTTTACGGAATAAGAAATGAGATAATGCTGGTACAATTGTAATCGCTACTAATAATGACGCGCCTAAAGCAAATGTCATTGTTAATGCGAATGGCATGAATAATTCACCGACCATACCGCCTACAAACATAAGTGGGGCAAATACCGCAACTGTTACTAATGTAGAAGACAGGATAGGTTTAAACATTTCAATTGTCGCTTCACGAATAAGTGCGCGACCCGTTAATTTTTCTTGTTTCAAATGGATGCGTCGATAAATATTTTCTACTACGACAATGGAGTCATCAATAACGCGCCCAATGGCAACGGTGATTGCACCAAGTGTCATAATATTTAACGTAATATCCATCCAGTTCAATAGTAGTAAAGCCATGAAAACAGATACTGGAATAGAAATTATTGAAATAATTGTTGATTTGAAATCGCGTAAGAATAGTAAAATAATTAAAACAGCTATTGCGCCACCGAATACTGCTTTTTCAATCATTGTGAAGACTGAATCTTCAATTGGAGCACCTTGGTCAAGTGAGATATCCACTTTTAAGCCGTCAATTCTTTTTTCTTCATCTTTAATAAGGTCTTTTACAGCATTTACGACAGTTACAGTATTTGCATCTTGACCTTTTACAATTTGAATCGCAATGGCATCTTTACCATTTGTGCGTGAAACAGATTGTACTTTACCTTCAACTTCAATCGTTGCAATATCACCTAAACGAACGAAAGGAGAAGGTTGTGTTGCTGAAGGTGTGACTGGTATTAATAAATCTTTTAATTCATCAACAGATTTAACTTTACCATCTACGGAAACTGCTTGTTCTCCAACAGTAAATTGATATAAACCAAGCGATAATGACATATCACTTGCTTGGATCATTTGCTTGACGGTATCCTCTGTTAAGCCGAGAGCAGCCATTTTTTCTTCGTCATATTTGAACGAAACTTGTTCAATATGTTGACCAGTAATTGTTGCAGAAGCAACACCGTCGATTTTTTCGATTTTAGGAAGTAATAAATCTTCTACTGTTGATGTTAGTTCAACTATATCTTCCTTAGAACTACTTACTGATAATGCGACAACAGGCATCATGTTCATACTTATTGCCATAATTGTAGGTTCTTGTGCACCCTCAGGGAGTTTCACATTATCTAAAGCTGATTCTAACTGGCGTTTTTTCTCATCCATATCGATGCCGTAGTCATATTCAACTTGAACTTGTGCAATGTTGGATGAAGAAGTAGAATAAACTGCCTTAACATCCTCTAAACTTTCGATTGATTTTTCAAATGGAATGGAAAGTTCATTCATGACTTGTTCAGGCGTTGCACCTGGATAAACGCCCATTACAATTAAATATGGAATCGATATATCAGGGATTGATTCCATTTTCATTCTTGTACCTGAATAAATACCTGAGACAGTGATGATAATTGTTAATAACCACACTGCCAATTTGTTCTTCAATACAAAATTAACTAAACCTTTCACCTTCACACCTACCCTTTATTGACTTACTAGATTCAATTATTTATAATAATGACTAATCGGTCATTTGTCAATGAAATGCATTAGGAGAGATTTGAAAATATGTCAAAAAAGCAACTGATTATGGAGAAAGCATTAGAGCTGTTTTCTGAACAAGGCTTTGAAGCAACATCTGTACAGCAAATTACAGAGCGCTGTGGGATTTCTAAAGGGGCATTTTATTTGTCTTTTAAAACAAAAGATGAACTTCTTTTTTCAATGGTTGACTACTACCTACAGCAATTTATAGCTGATATTGACCAAGTAGTCAGAAGCACGAACAAAAAAGATGTCGTGTTGGTAGATTTTTATAAAGGTATTTTTCAAACGTTTAAAAAACATTCAGCTTCTTCACGTGTGTTCTTTAATGAAAAGGTATTTCTTACAAAAAAAGAGCTGTTTTATAAAGTGAGTGCCTATGAAGCGGATATGTCGAAGTTTATCGTCCAAATGCTTGAACAACTTTATCGAGAAGAGCTGCAAGAGACAAAATATGATGTGATGTATTGTGTAAAAGGATTTGTGAAAGGCTATGCCGAGCTGTTTATGTTCTCAAATTTGCCGCTTGATTTAGATCAATTGGCAAAATCATTAGCGGAAAAGACAGATATTATTGCACGTCATACGACAATCCCTTTTATTACCGAAGAACTCGCTCAAATTGTAGCAAGACCTTGTGCAGAGGAAGTTACGCAACAATCGCTATTGCAGTTAATCGAACAAAACATCCAGAACATAGAGCCATCTATTGAACGTGAATCATTGGAGCTGTTAAAAAATCAAGTAGAGCACCAAACATACAGTAAACCGATTATAAAAGGGCTAATTGAAAACATCCGCCAACAGCCAGGGTGTCAATGGATCGCATATGTATTAGAGAAATATTTCCAATTTTAAACATTGAAATAGAATTGTTCACAAGTAAGTTAGAGTGGACGATTCTATTTTTTTGAAATTGTATTCAAAAGGATGTTTCATTTCGAAAAGGGGGAAAGGAATCGTGTTGTTATTACTATATACGTAATTTGTTATAGGAGGTTTCAATATTTTAGAAATTTATTAAATCAAATTTAAACTGAAACGAAAAAAGCTAAGTCACGTAAAAATATTGCTGGTGAATTTGTGTATTCTAAATTTAAGGAGGTTAAACTACATCTTACAAAATTAAAGTGGGGAGCTTAGTCTTTTACAAACTCTATAATTTTATGTAAATAAAATAGAATGTATATACATAAAAAAAGCTACGCAAATAATGCGTAGCTTCTTAATTTAAAAGATTATACTTCCATAATAATCGGTAAAATCATCGGACGACGTTTAGTTTTCTCAAATAAGTAAGGTCCTAAAACGTCAGTAATTTCATTTTTAAGCTCAGTCCATTGCGGCGTTTTGCTTTGAATTGTTTCGTTAAGATGACGGTTCAGCATTTTTTGTGCTTCATTAATCATTGTACCTGATTCACGCATATAGACGAAGCCACGTGAAATAATATCAGGACCTGAAACAATTTTTTGGTTTTCCATATCTACGCTCACTACAACTATTACTAAACCTTCTTCAGAAAGTATACGGCGATCGCGTAGTACAATATTGCCAATATCTCCAATACCGTTACCATCAATATAGACATCACCAGAAGGGATGCGACCTGCAACATGTGCTTCATTTGCACTTAATGCCAGGACATCACCATTTTCCATAACGAAAGTATTTTCAAGTGGAACATCACAATCTTCTGCTAAATGCGTATGCATTTTTAACATACGGAATTCACCGTGGATAGGCATAAAGAATTTTGGCTTCATTAGTCGTAGCATTAGCTTTTGTTCTTCTTGCGATCCGTGACCAGATGTATGGATATTATTTAATGCACCGTGAATTACTTCAGCGCCAGCACGGAAAAGTAAATTAATGATTTTATTTACGCTAACCGTATTACCTGGTACAGGTGAAGACGAGAAGATAACAGTGTCGCCAGGCTGGATTTGAATTTGACGGTGTGTACCATTGGCAATACGAGATAGTGCTGCCATTGGTTCACCTTGCGAGCCTGTACATAAAATCATCACTTCGTTGGCAGGTAAACGGTTAATGCTTTGGGCATCAATGAATGTATCTTTTGGTGCGTTGATGTAGCCAAGTTCACGGCCGATTGTAATGGCATTATCCATAGATCGACCGAATACAGCGATTTTTCGTCCGTACTTAATGGCAGCATCTGTTGCTTGCTGTAAGCGGTGAATATTTGATGCGAACGTTGCAAAAATAATACGACTATCAACCTTGCGGAAGATTTCGTCAATACTTTTCCCAACTGTACGTTCAGACATCGTGAAATTTGGTTTTTCAGCATTCGTACTATCAGATAGTAAGCACAGCACGCCGTCACGACCTATTTCAGCCATTTTTGTTAAGTTTGCTGGCTCGCCTACTGGCGTAAAGTCGAATTTAAAGTCACCTGTATGCACGATATTGCCAGGAGGTGTTTTTACGACGATACCATAAGCATCTGGAATACTATGCGTTGTTCTAAAGAAGCTTACAGATGTTTTTCTAAATTTAATAACATCATCTTCTTTAATTTCGATTAGTTTAGTTGTACGTAGTAAACCATGTTCTTCAAGTTTGTTGCGCAATAAGCCAAGTGCAAGCTTACCACCATAAACAGGAACATTCACTTGACGTAGTAAATAAGGGATACCACCAATATGGTCTTCGTGTCCGTGCGTAATAAATAACCCTTTAATTTTATCGACGTTTCGTACTAAATACGTGTAATCAGGAATAACATAGTCAATTCCGAGTAAATCGTCTTCTGGAAATTTTATTCCGGCGTCAATTAAGATGATTTCATCTTGAAATTGAACGCCGTAAGTGTTTTTGCCGATTTCGCCCAGTCCGCCGAGCGCGAAAACAGCTGCTTGGTCATTTTTAACAAACTTCATGTTTGTTAAATTTCCTCCAAGATGAAGTTCGGACTTGCTTGTTCGTAGTCTAAATAGTTACCTTCAAGCAGTTGAATGAACTCAATGTTGTAATGACGGTCTTGTAACTTTTGACGTACTTCACGTTCTGAAGCAGCTTCAAGGTATAGACTTTTAGTGTTTTCGCGAACTGGAATCTCATTTGCTTTTTCTTGATAATAAACTTTGTAAATCATAGTTTGCTCTCCTTTAATTGCGTACATTATTATTGCAGATTTGGCTATTACCACACACGTACTACAAGAAAAAACCGCGAATTTCTAGTATACTTCAAACTAATAAAGAAATGAGCGTTTGAATTTCTTGTATCTCAATACTTTAATCTTGCACTTTTCATAAAGGCAATGAGACAGTGGTTGCGCATAGACAAATAAATGCATTTCCTTTATATTATCACGCGGCTACTTTAAAATAAAGAAAAGCCCTTCAAATAATGAAGGGCAAATGTTAGGCAATTGATTTTTTTCCGAGTACGCCGCGAAGTTGCTTCAACAATTTTTGCTTTAGTTTCTTCAGCATGGCACATCACTCCTTAGGATCATTATAATTAAAAACGATACCTGTGTAAAGTATTTTGCCTTTGCAACAACAAAAAGAAAGGAATTATAAAATGAATAAAATTTTATTTTTTGATGTAGATGGAACACTTTATAACAGTGAAAAAATATTGCCAGCTTCAGCAAAGGAAGCGTTATTAGAAGCACGTCGTAAAGGCTATGAGATTGTAATTGCCACTGGACGTGCACCTTTTATGATTCAATCATTGTTAAAAGAGCTTGATATTAATACGTATGTGACCTTCAATGGACAATACGTTGTTTATCGTGGCGAGGTTGTCTATACAAATGGTGTTGAAAAAGATGAGTTAGCGAAAATTATTGCCTTTGGTGAAGCGCGAAACGAACCAGTTGTTTTTTTAGACGACAAGCGAATGATCGCGTCAGTTGGAGGGCATAACATGGTATCGGAAAGTCTCGATACTTTAAAATACCCATATCCAGAACTAGACTCATCTTATTATATGCAGAACGATGTTTATCAAACACTGATCTTTATGGAAGAGAAAGATGAACATTTGTATTACGAAGCTTTTCCAAATGTTCAGTTTGTGCGTTGGCATCAATATTCTTGTGATATTTTGCCTAAAGGAGGCTCGAAGGCTGCAGGAATCGAAAAAGTGCTCACAAAAATGGGTCTAACATTAGATGATGCAATTGCTTTTGGTGATGGTATTAATGATATTGAAATGTTAGAGGCTGTTGGTACGAGCATAGCGATGGGGAATGGCCATGAAAGAGTAAAGGCAGTTGCCTCACATATTACAGATCATGTAGATGCGGACGGTCTTGCAAAAGCAATGCGTTATCTGAGAATTATATAAGTGCCAGGCACCCAAACAATTCTGAATTTTACTCGTAAAATATATTTAAAAATCCAATAAGACTCCTGCGGGAACGCACGTAACGTAAGTCGCAACAACCTTTGTGTTAGCGAGGGTTGCGGCTTACGTCGTGCCTGTTAGAGTGTCAGGCACTCAAACAATTCTGAATTTTACCCAACTTCAACAATCTCCAGCTTAATTCCTGCCTCATTATACTGCTTTAGCGTATCTTTTGAGAGCTTGTTATCGGTAATAATCTTGTCGACCTGATTTAACGGGCACACTTGAATCGCGACATCTTTATTAAATTTAGAAGAATCCGTTGCAACATAAACCGTTTGTGATATATTAATGAGCTGTTTCCTCGTCATCGCCTCTTCTAGACTGAAATCGGATATTCCTTTTTCAAGCGTTACGCCACTTGCGCATATAAACGCCTTATTAATATTTAGATGCTCGAATCGGAAAAGGAAATCATTAGAAGTGACCGACTTTTCTGAATGACGTATCTTTCCGCCGATAATCATTACTTCAATATTAGAGCCGATTAAATCAAATGCCACAGGTAGAGAATTCGTAACAACTGTTAGTTTTTCCTTTCCTAAAAGGAATGGCGTCATCTGATAGGTTGTTGTACCACTATCAATAAATATGCAGTCACCATCATCTACTAAAGATGCGCAAGCTTTTGCGATAGCGATTTTTTCTGTTAGTTGCTGCGTCAATCGATTGTCCATTAGCCCTTCGACAGGTTCAATATATTTTACGCCCCCATAAAACTTCTCGATTTTCTTCTCTTGTACAAGTAATTGAATATCTCTTCGGATAGTTTCCATTGATACATTGAATTCTTTTGTCAAGGTAACTAATTTCACTACCTTGTTATTGCGCACGTATTGCAAAATATGTTGCTGCCTTTCTAATGTATACATTTAATCACCTCTATTTGTTATTTACTCAAAGTAGTAATGACTTTGTCAACAGTTGGTCAGAATTTACTCAACATTTACACAAACATGTTATTTCCCTTTACAAATTGCCACTATACTGTGAGTAACAACTCAAAAGGAGTGAGCGATTTGTTGGAACTAAGAAATATTTCAAAAAGCTATAAAAATAAAAAAGTTTTAAAAGATATAAATTTAACAATTGGCTCTGGCGAAATAGTTTCTTTATTGGGGCCGAGTGGTTGTGGCAAAACAACATTACTCAACATTGTTCTAGGTCTTACAGAGCAAACGAATGGGCAACTTTTTTACAATGGACAAGATATATCGAAACAATCGATGCAGGAACGGGGATTTAATATCGTTTTCCAAGATTTCGCGTTATTCCCACATTTAAATGCTTACGACAATATCGTATATGGCTTAAAAAATAAAAAACAGCAAATGACAAAAAACGAGATACAAGAGTATGTTGATTTTTTAGAACTAGCCCCACATCTACATAAGAAGATTCACGAATTATCAGGTGGGCAGAAACAACGTGTATCAATTGCTAGAACACTCGTGATGCAACCGAACATATTATTACTAGATGAACCATTAAGTGCGCTTGACGGGGTAATCAAGGAATCGATTAAAGAGCGCATTAAATCGATTGCGCGGCAATTTAATCTAACGACAATTATCGTGACCCATGATCCTGAAGAGGCGCTTACGTTATCAGATAAAGTACTAATTATTAATGAGGGCACTGTTTCACAATATGGTACACCTCATGAAATATTAAAAACACCAAAAAATCAATTTATCGAAGACTTTATCTTAAGGCAACTTCACATTAAACGTCATAACATTTACCAACTGTTTGGAGAATCCTATGCTTAAAACTAATAAAATGGTGAAAATTTTGTTTATCCCTGTTGCCTTCTTTTTTCTCTTCTTTTTAATTGTGCCTTTGCTTTATATGTTTTGGCAGTCCTTGAAAAAAGGCAATAGCATAACGTTACAAAACTATGTAGAAGCATTACAGAGCGTTGAAATTCGTGAAGCGTTTCTCAATAGTTTTCAAGTGTCATTTGTAGCTGCTATTATCACGACTTGTTTAGCGTTTGCATTGGCTTATGCATTACATTTTACGATGATGAATCGGCATGTTAAAAAACTTGTGCATGTAGGAATAACATTGCCGATGTTGTTGCCGACAATCACCTATGGTTTTGTACTGATTTATACATTTGGCAATCAAGGCATTATTACAAAATTAGTAGGTCAGCCTATAGTGACTATTTATGGATTTAATGGATTGTTAATTGGATATGTACTTTACACATTACCTGTTGCCTTTATTTTAATGCAAAATTCGATGCAATACATTGATAAACGGTTTTTGCTCGTTTCCATGCTGATGCATGATAGACCGTCACGTCGATTTTACCATACCGTACTTCGTCCAATGCTAGGAACAATTGGTGGAGCTTTTATATTAACGTTTATTTTAAGCTTTACTGACTTTGGAATACCAGCGTCGGTAGGTGGAAGTTATAAAGTGATCGCTACAGAGCTTTATCAAGCAATGCTTGGCTCTATCGTGCGATTTGAGCAAGGATCGGTAATTTCTGTATTGATGCTTGTGCCTGCTGTACTTGGTATCGTGATACTAAGTTTGCTAGATCGATTTAATTTTCAATACAAGCATGCTAGTCAAAGTGAGCTAGTAGTACACCGTCTGCGCGATAGTACATTTACAGTTCTTTCATTACTATGTGTGAGTTCGATTTTTATCATCTTCTCGACAATGTTCATCGTGCCATTTACAAAAGGGTATCCATATGACTTTAGCTTTACATTGGAACATATACAAAATGTTTTAGCAGAGAAAAACTTAACTAGAGTTTATTTGAATTCACTCATCGTTGCTTTCTTTACAGCCGTTTTAGGTGTTTGTATAGCATTTATCTCAGCGCTTCTAAACGTCAGAACGCCACTGAAAGGCAGGAAAACGATAGATATTATGTCAATGGTTACGAACACCGTGCCTGGGATGGTTCTTGGTCTTTCTTATTTATTTTTCTTTAATGGAAGTTCGTTAAAGGGGACCTTCTTCATTATTATTGCCTATACTGTCGTTCATTTTTTTACAACACCGTATTTGATGGCGAAAAACTCTTTGCAAAAAATGGACCCTACATGGGAAGTAACGGGGGAATTGCTAAAAGACTCCTGGATTCAAACAGTGGTACGCGTTATTTTACCAAATATCCGTCCTACTATTTTTCAAATGTTTAGCTACTATTTTTTAAATGCCATGGTGACTGTTAGTGGGGTAATTTTCCTTGTCAGTACGAAAACAATGCTTGTCTCCACGCGCATAAAAGAACTTCAGCATTTTGCGAAGTATACAGATATTTTTGTTCTCTCCATTTTTATTTTATGCACAAACCTCATTGTGAAATTAGGTTGTGATTATATAACAACAACTAAAGAAAAGGTTAAGGAGATGGAATGATGAAAAAGTCAACAATCATGATGTTAGGTACTGTTAGTTCTGCAATTGTATTAGCTGCATGTGGTAGTGCAGAGGCTGATGCAAACAAACAAGTAATCATTTATTCGAATGCAGATGATGAAGCAATTGAGGTAATGCAAGCGACATTAGATAAGGAAGGCTATGAAGGCAAGTATATCATCCAATCTTTTGGGACATCTGAATTAGGTGGAAAAATGATGGCGGAAGGTACTGATATTGAAGCGGATGTTGTAACGATGGCTTCGTATTTTATAGAAAGTGCTCAAACATCTAAATCAATGTTTGTTGACCTGCCCTCTGACTTAAAGCCAATAGATGGTGGATCAACCTATGCATTACCGATTTTAGGGAATGTAGGATCAATTTTTATTAATACAGATTTATTGGCACAAAAAGGACTACCTGTCCCGAAAACAATAAAGGATTTAACGAACCCTAAATTTAAAGATTTAGTTTCATTTCCTAATATTCTAGACTCATCTACAGGTTGGCTATTAGTACAAGCGATTATGAATGAATACGGAGAAAAAGAAGGGAAACAAGTATTAGCGGATTTAATTAAAAATGCAGGTCCTCATATTGAAAGCTCTGGCTCTGGTCCTATTAAAAAGGTAAAAACAGGTGAAGTGGCAGCTGGGTTTGGGTTACGTATTCAAGCAATTGATGCAAAAAATGAGGGCTTACCAATTGATTATATTGACCCTACTGAAGGCAACTTTACGTTAACAGAATCTGTAGCTGTTGTAGATAAAGAGGGCGATGAAGCGTTGGCAATTGAAATGGCAAAGGTAATAGCGACAGAGGCACGAGCAGATTTGTTGAAACAATACCCGGTAGCGCTTTACGAAGGTGAGCAAGTAGATAATGAATATGTACCACAGTATTTGAAAAAGTGGGATACGACTTTAACTGTCGATTTATTAGAAAAACATCAAGCATTCTTTAAAGAAGCACAACAATAAAGGGGCATAACGACATGAATAACTACAAATTATTAACACCAGGTCCATTAACAACAACAGATGCAGTAAAAAAGGAGATGCTAATGGATCGCTGTACATGGGATGACGACTATAAGCAAGTTACACAAACAATACGTAAAAAGTTAGTAGAACTAGCGCAAGTAGATGAAACAAATTATTCAGCAGTACTAATGCAAGGAAGTGGTAGCTTCGTTGTTGAGTCTGTACTAACAACTACTATCGGTGATGCAGATAAAGTTCTTATTTTAACAAATGGTGCTTATGGGGAACGGATAGTCGAAATGGCGAAAGTACTTCAGTTACAGCATATCGTTTATAGTGTCCCGTATAATGAACAACCATCACCGTTAGAGGTGCGAAATATACTAGAAAATGATGCTGCTATTACACATGTCGCTGTTGTACATTGTGAGACGACAACGGGGATATTAAATCCCATTGATGCAATAGGAGAAGTCGTTCGTTCGTTCAATAAAACATTTATTGTAGATGCGATGAGTAGCTTTGGTGGTGTGCCGATGGATTTGTCAAACGGTCAAATTGACTTTTTAATCAGTAGTGCTAACAAATGTATTCAAGGCGTTCCTGGTTTTGGTTTTGTCATCGCGAAAATTGAAGCGTTAGAAAAATGTAAAGGAACGGCCAAAAGCGTTGCATTGGATTTATACAATCAATGGGAAGTGATGAAAGTAGATGGGAAATGGCGTTTTACATCACCGACACATGTTGTAGCAGCTTTTGCCAAGGCACTTGAGGAACTAGCTGAAGAAGGTGGAATTGAGGCGCGCTACAAACGCTATGCTAAAAACAACCTAATGCTGCGTGAAAGATTGTCGCAATGTGGATTTAAGGCTTATATTTCTGAGGAAGTTCAATCACCTATTATTACAACGTTTTTATATCCATATGAAGCATTTTCTTTCGATCATTTCTATCATGAGATGAAAAAAGCTGGCTTTGTTATTTATCCAGGGAAATTAACTGAATTCGATACATTCCGAATTGGGAATATAGGGGATGTTCACGAGGGAGATATTAATACATTATGCAATGTTATTGAAAACTATATGGCGGTGAAAAATAATGAAAATTGAAGCGGTAATTTTAGATTGGGCAGGTACGGCGGTTGACTTCGGATGTTTTGCTCCAGTAAATGTGTTTCTTACAATTTTTGAAGATGCAGGTGTAACGGTGACGCTGGAAGAAGCGCGTAAACCTATGGGAATGTTAAAAATTGATCATATTCGAACAATGCTTGAAATGACTAGAATAAGTGAGGCTTGGGAACAAGTGTATGGACGTGCATATACAGAACAAGATGTACAAGCGTTATATTCACAGTTTGAAACGAAGTTAATGGAATTACTAGCTATGTACACCGATCCAATCCCACATGTAATAGAAACGGTTAATCATTTAAAACAGGCAGGCATAAGTATAGGCTCTACAACAGGCTATACTAAATCTATGATGGAAGTAGTGACTCATCACGCTCAGGAAAAAGGGTACAAGCCTGACTTTTTAGTTACGCCAACTGACGTAGGAGATAAAGGGCGTCCGTATCCTTATATGATTTTCAAAAATATCGAGGAACTTGGCATTCAAGCAACGAAAAAAGTAGTAAAAGTAGGGGATACTACTTCGGATATGCAAGAGGCATTAAATGCAGGGGTTTGGGCTGTAGGTGTCATCATTGGTAGTTCAGAAATGGGTTTAACAGAACAGGAGTTTATGCGTTTATCTGCTGAAGAGCGAGCGGATGCTATCGAAAGAACAAAAGCTGTTTTTGAACAAGCAGGTGCGCATTATACCATTCAAACAATGCAAGAACTGCCTGCACTAATTGAAACAATTAATGCACGATTAGTTTAAAATAAAGCTCTTAAAGCGAAAAAGTGTTAGATTGACTGTCATCAATCTAACACTTTTTGCAATAAATAAAACTTTGCAGAGAGCAATAGTTGATGGTAGCGGAGGCGGCGACTCCTGCGGGAACAGCACACAATGTAAGACGCAACAATCCCGCGCTTTAGCGAGGGGTGCGGCTTACGGTGTGCCCGCGGAAAGCGTCCGCCGTAGCGGACATCAACCAATAGCCACTAGCTTGTCTTAGTCGCGTTCGTACGGTACAGCGTTTGGAATTTCAGCAAACGGATTTTTTTCATTGATACGATCATAAAACATGACGCCATTTAAATGGTCTAATTCGTGCTGGAATGCAATAGCTGGTAAGCCTGATAGGCGCATTTTTTTCTCTTCACCGTCGATTGTTTTAAATTTCACGGTAATGCGTGCATGACGAGGCACGTAACCAGGTACATTACGATCAACAGATAAGCAGCCTTCGCCCGTTGGCAGGTAGGTATTTTCAACTGAGTGGCTAACAATTTTAGGATTGATAGCAACAAAGCTAAGTTGTTCGCCGTTTTCGTCTTTCAAATGAAGAGCGAACATTCGATGTAGGCTGTTTACTTGATTAGCAGCTAAACCGATGCCACTACGCAAATCATACTTATCAGCTATTTCAGGATCTTGGCTGTTAATTAAAAATTGAAGCATATCTGTAGCAAGCTGTTTTATTTCATCAGTTAAAGGGAATAGAACTTCCTCTGTTTTTGTGCGGAGAGTCGGATGGCCTTCGCGAATAATATCATCCATTAAAATCATGAGTAAATCTTCCTTTCAATCTTTGTATTACCTTACTTATAAGTATACATCACCTATCAAAACATGCACATGAAAAAAGACTTTATTTGAATAAGCTTAAAAATATTTTATGTTGCTATTAGATTATAGAGAACTGGGGTATTCTACTATTGGTAATTATGTATTGAAACGTAATGTTTGTGCGCTTGATGAATGTTGTTGTAATACAGATTTTTGAGGTTAGTAATACAGTATAGGACAGTATGTAATAATCGTTTTTGTAGAAAAATTCTTTGGTATTAGGCGTAATATATGATTGACCGACAGTATTTTATTCAGTATACTGAGTGCTAAGAATAAGTTGTACTAGTTTAAAAGTGATTTATTTTAATACAGTTGAAAGGGAGATGTGACAAATGAGCAAGAAAAACAATAATATTTTTGATCCAAAACAAACGCTAACTGAAATCGAAGAAAAGTTTGAAATGTTTCAAATTTTGAACGAAGAAGGCGAAATTATAAATGAAGAGGCAGATCCGAAATTATCAGATGAAGAGTTAGTTGAGTTAATGACGCGTATGGTATATACACGTATTTTAGATCAACGTTCCATTTCTCTTAACCGTCAAGGTCGCTTAGGCTTCTATGCACCAACAGCAGGTCAGGAAGCATCACAACTTGCTTCTCATTTTGCATTAGAAAAAGAAGATTGGATTTTACCGGGTTACCGTGATGTACCACAAATTGTGTGGCATGGTTTACCGTTAGATAAAGCATTTTTATTCTCACGTGGTCACTTCTTAGGGAATCAAGTTCCTGAAGGCGTAAACGTACTAGCTCCACAAATCATTATTGGTGCTCAATATATCCAAGCTGCTGGGGTGGCACTTGGTATTAAAAAACGAGGTAAAAAAGCAGTAGCAATTACTTATACAGGTGATGGTGGTTCATCACAAGGCGATTTCTACGAAGGTTTAAACTTTGCTGGTGCATTTAAAGCGCCTGCAATTTTCATCGTACAAAATAACCAATTCGCGATTTCAACACCACGTGAATTACAAACAGCTGCAAAAACAATTGCACAAAAAGGTATTGCAGCAGGTATTCCAAGTATTTTAGTTGATGGTATGGATGCGCTTGCAGTTTATGTTGCAACTCGTGATGCACGTGAACGTGCAATTAATGGTGAAGGTCCAACTTTCATTGAAACAATGTGTTACCGTTATGGCCCACATACTATGGCTGGGGATGATCCAACACGTTACCGTACATCAGATACAGATAACGAATGGGCTCAAAAAGATCCTCTAGTTCGTTTCCGTAAATACTTAGAGGGTAAAGGTTTATGGGATGAGAAAAAAGAAGAGGCTGTTATCGAGCGCGCGAAAGAAGAAATTAAAGACGCAATCAAAAAAGCTGATGCTGCACCTAAACAAAAAGTTACAGAGTTAATGGAAAATATGTATAAAGGCGAAATGCCATCTAATTTAAAAGAACAGTATGAAATCTACAAAGAGAAGGAGTCGAAATAACCTATGGCACAAATGACGATGATTCAAGCAATTACAGATGCTCTTCGCACAGAATTAAAGAATGATGAAAATGTTCTTTTATTCGGAGAAGATATAGGCGTCAACGGTGGGGTTTTCCGAGCAACTGAAGGCCTACAAAAAGAATTTGGTGTTGACCGTGTATTTGATACACCATTAGCAGAGTCAGGTATCGGTGGGTTAGCGATCGGTCTTTCTCTTCAAGGTTTCCGTCCAGTTCCGGAAATTCAATTTTTCGGTTTCGTATATGAAGTAATGGATTCTATCAGTGGGCAATTAGCACGTTTAAGCTACCGTAGCGGTGGTGTGTATAATGCACCTGTAACAATTCGTTCTCCATTCGGCGGCGGTGTGCATACACCAGAAATGCACTCTGACAGCTTAGAAAGTTTAATGACAGCTCAACCAGGTTTAACAGTAGTTGTACCATCAACACCTTACGATGCTAAAGGTTTACTTATTTCTTCTATTCGAAATGATAATCCAGTTATTTTCTTAGAGCATTTAAAATTATATCGCTCATTCCGTGAAGAAGTACCTGAGGAAGCATACGAAATTCCACTAGGTAAGGCTGATGTAAAACGTGAAGGTAAAGATTTAACAATTGTTGCATATGGCTTAATGGTACACGAAAGCTTAAAGGCTGCAGAAGAACTAGAAAAAGAAGGACATTCTGTAGAAGTTATTGATTTACGTACAATTCAACCAATTGATATTGAAACAATCATTGCGTCAGTTGAGAAAACAGGCCGAGCAATCGTTGTTCAAGAGGCACAAAAACAAGCAGGTATTGCTGCGAATGTTGTCGCTGAAATTACAGAACGTGCAATTTTGAGCTTAGAGGCTCCTGTTCTTCGTGTAGCAGCACCGGATACAGTGTACCCATTCCCACAAGCTGAAGGTGTTTGGTTACCGAATTTTAAAGATGTAATGGAAACAGCGAAAAAAGTTTTAACATTCTAATGTAACTTGCATATTTGAAGAAGAGCAAAGAGAAAGGATGGGTACACATGGCATTTGAATTCAGATTACCGGATATTGGCGAGGGTATTCACGAAGGCGAAATTGTAAAATGGTTCGTTAAAGCTGGGGATACAGTAAAAGAAGACGATATCCTTTGTGAAGTACAAAATGATAAAGCAGTCGTAGAAATTCCTTCACCTGTTGAAGGCAAAGTAGAGGAAATATTAGTAGCAGAAGGTACAGTTGCTGTTGTTGGCGATGTATTAATTCGTTTAGATGCTCCTGGTTATGAAGATTTGAAGCTAAAAGGTGACGATCATGCGGAAGCGAAGACAGAGGCACAAGTGCAGTCAACTGCTGAAGCTGGTCAAGATGTAGCAAAAGCGCCTGCTGCTAAGGAAGAAGCTCCAAAAGCTTCAGCAACAGCGGAGGTAGCAGTAAAGCAAGAAACAACTGATAGTACGAAACGCATCATCGCTATGCCTTCAGTTCGCAAATTTGCTCGAGACAATGATGTTAATATTCATGAAGTATCGGGTACTGGCAAAAATGGTCGTATTTTAAAAGAAGATATTGAGAATTTCTTAAATGGTGGTGGAGCAGTACAGTCTGAAGAAGCTGAAGCTCCAGTTGCAAATGAGGAAGCAGTTGCTCAACAAGAAACTGCACCAGCTGCACCTGTTGTTCTTGAAGGCGACTTCCCAGAAACACGTGAAAAAATGTCTGGCATTCGTAAAGCAATTGCTAAAGCAATGGTGCATTCAAAACAAACTGCGCCACACGTTACACTAATGGATGAAGTTGATGTAACAGCTCTTGTAGCACATCGCAAAAAATTCAAAGATATCGCGGCTGAAAAAGGTGTGAAATTGACGTATTTACCATACGTAGTGAAAGCACTTATTTCAACTTTACGTGAATTCCCAGAATTTAACCGCTCATTAGATGATGCAACACAAGAAATCGTTCAAAAGCATTACTACAATATCGGTATTGCGGCGGATACTGAAAAAGGCTTGCTAGTTCCAGTTATTAAGCATGCTGATCGCAAATCGGTATTTGCGGTTTCAAATGAAATTAATGACTTAGCAACAAAAGCACGTGATGGTAAACTTGCACCACATGAAATGAAAGGTGCATCAATGTCTATTACGAATATCGGTTCTGCAGGTGGTCAATGGTTTACTCCAGTAATTAACCACCCTGAAGTAGCTATTTTAGGTATTGGTCGAATTGCAGAAAAACCTGTAATAAAAAATGGTGAAATTGTAGCTGCACCTGTGTTAGCATTATCATTGAGCTTTGATCATCGCATGATCGATGGAGCCACTGCGCAAAATGCTTTAAATCACTTAAAGCGTTTGTTAAGTGAGCCAGAATTATTATTAATGGAGGCGTAACAAAATGGTAGTAGGAGATTTCCCAATCGAAACAGATACTCTTGTCATTGGTTCAGGTCCTGGAGGATATGTAGCAGCAATTCGTGCAGCTCAAACTGGCCAAAAAGTAACAATCGTTGAAAAAAATGTACTTGGTGGTGTGTGCTTAAACGTAGGTTGTATTCCATCAAAAGCGTTAATTTCAGTAGGTCACCGCTTTGAGCATGCTAAACATTCAGATGACATGGGTATCATCGCTTCTGATGTGAAACTAGACTTTTCAAAAGCACAAGCTTTTAAAGACAGCGTTGTTAAAAAATTAACTGGCGGTGTTGAAGGCTTACTTAAAGGTAATAAAGTTGAAATTGTACAAGGTGAAGCATATTTCGTTGACGCTAATTCAGTGCGTATCATCAATGGTGAATCTGCTCAAACTTACACATTTAACAATGTGATTATCGCAACAGGTTCTCGTCCAGTTGAAATTCCAACTTTTAAATTCTCTGATCGTGTCCTAAACTCTACTGGCGC
>NZ_JBIVOH010000009.1:0-208364 GCF_044754025.1 Lysinibacillus sp. NPDC093197
GTCACACCCGTTCCCATACCGAACACGGAAGTTAAGCTCTTTAGCGCCGATGGTAGTTGGGGGCTTCCCCCTGTGAGAGTAGGACGTCGCTAGGCGCAAAAAGTCGCTGCTGATACACTCAGTAGTGGCTTTTTTTATTTTTATATAAATATTATTTAACTTAACTGAAATAGAACAAAAAATAGAGACATTCCATCACGATAGGTGAAATGTCTCTTTAAATATTTTAAACAGTTATAGCTCGTAGCTCTACACGTCGGATTTTCCCCGATGTTGTTTTTGGCAGCTCATCTATAAAGACAATACTGCGTGGGTATTTATATGGCGCTGTTAAAGCTTTAACGTGCTCCTGAAGCTCTTTTGTTAATTCTTCCTCATCACGGTCTCGGAAGCTCTCACGTAGGATTACAAAGGCTTTAACAATATTACCTCTAATTTCATCTGGTGCAGCGACAACAGCGCATTCTTGTACAGCCTCATGCTTATTTAAAGCATCCTCTACTTCAAATGGACCAATTGTATAGCCTGATGAAATAATAATGTCATCTCCACGTCCTTCAAACCAGAAGTAACCATCTTCATCGCATTTTGCTTGGTCTCCTGTAATATACCAATCGCCTCTAAAAGCAGCTTGTGTGCGTTCAGGTTCACGATAATATTCTTTGAATAAAGCTGGTGATGATTTGTGGACAGCGATATCTCCGACTTCTCCTACAGGTGCCTCATTGCCCTCATGGTCAATAATACGCACAATATTTCCTGGTGTAGGAACACCCATAGAGCCAGGTCGTAATTCGGTGTTTTCAAGTGTACCAATTAATAATGTATTTTCCGTTTGTCCATAGCCATCTCGTACTTTAAGGCCGAAATTTTTCATAAATGTTTCGATTACTGGACGATTTAACGGCTCGCCTGCAGATACGGCACTTCTTAATTCAGCTAATTTGTAATCTTTTAGATTATCAATCTTTGCCATAATACGATATTCAGTAGGTGTACAGCAAAGTACATTTACTTTTTCGTCCTGAAGAAGCTGAAGATAAGTATGAGGATCGAAACTACCATGATAGACGAAAGCAGTTGCTCCTAACATAATCGTCGATAAAAATGGACTCCAAATCCACTTTTGCCAACCTGGTGCTGCTGTAGCCCATACTAGGTCACCTTCACGTACACAAAGCCATTTGGAAGCTGCTGTTCGAATATGCGCATAACCCCAGCCATGAGAGTGAACTACTCCTTTAGGTTTACCCGTTGTTCCGGAAGTATATGAAAGAAACGCCATATCATCACGTTTTGTAGCTACAGCCGTAAAGTTTGTTGATTGCTTGTCAGCTAATGCATCTAAAGATACCCAATTGTTTGTAGCATTACCAATGACTAATTTATTGTTTAAAGCCGCGACGGAAGAAGTAATTTGATCAACCTCGCTAGTAAAAGCCTCGTAGGCAATAACTGCTGTTGCAGAAGAGTGTTCCATACGATACTCTAAATCACTTGCACGTAACATCTCAGAACAAGAGATAGGAACTATACCAGCCTTTAAACAACCTAGGAAAACAAAATATGCTTCTGGTAGACGTGGAATAATGACTAAAACACAATCACCCTTTTGAAGTCCCTGTTCAGTAAACGCATTCGCGTATTGATTCATTTTTTGACATAGGTCGGCATAAGAAATTGTTCGACGATTTTGCTTTGTATCCAACCATCTTATAGCTTGACGATCACTATCTTGCGAAAACTTCTCTAATTCCTCTGTGATGTTGTAAAGTTCTGGTGCAATTAAATCATTTGTTACCATATATGAACATTCCTCCCCAAAACAAATTTAATAGAAAATTCTTAAAACTATTTTTATTTTAGCAATTACAATAATATACAGCAAGAATATTTGATGCACAAAATAGAAATATTAGATTTAATAGAGAACTATTGTGCTTTAGTACCTACGAATTAAAAATTATGCAATAAATTAAATAATTTTTTTTGAAAAAGTATTGCATAATTTAGAATGCTTGCTATAATAATAAATGTACTTAAGAGGTTGTTAAAACCGAATTGAATAGTATTGTTCCGAAGTAGCTCAGTTGGTAGTAGCACCTGACTGTTAATCAGGTTGTCGCAGGTTCGAGTCCTGCCTTCGGAGCCATTTTTTTGCCCTTTTTTAATTAAAAGTTATTTTTAAAAAGAAATTATTGAAAAAGGCTTGCATCATAATAAAAATGATGTTAATATAAATCTTGTCTTGTTTGAGACATAACGAATGGCCCCTTGGTCAAGCGGTTAAGACACCGCCCTTTCACGGCGGTAACACGGGTTCGAATCCCGTAGGGGTCACCATTTTCTAAGCATCGTAGTAATGCATAGGCTTAAAATGATAAATAAACTGTGAAGAAATAAACACCTGTCTCTATGGAGGATTAGCTCAGCTGGGAGAGCATCTGCCTTACAAGCAGAGGGTCGGCGGTTCGAGCCCGTCATCCTCCACCATATTGTGTTTTTTTTCGGAGGGGTAGCGAAGTGGCTAAACGCGGCGGACTGTAAATCCGCTCCTTAGGGTTCGGCGGTTCGAATCCGTCCCCCTCCACCAGTTTTATTTATACAAATGAATGGGGTATAGCCAAGCGGTAAGGCAACGGATTTTGATTCCGTCATGCCCTGGTTCGAATCCAGGTACCCCAGCCATTCATTTCTTAATTTGAGCCATTAGCTCAGTTGGTAGAGCATCTGACTTTTAATCAGAGGGTCGAAGGTTCGAGTCCTTCATGGCTCACTTTTCTATAATTTAAATTCAAAAGTGTAACATTAACTACAGATACTAATCTCTTGCTGAAAACAGCAGGAGATTTTTTTTGCTATTTTAAAATGTATAAATATACGATTTTTTGTGGGGTTGAGCCAAGTACATTGTAGGCTTTACAATAGTCTTATTAAGAAAAGGGGGTATAAAATAATGAATAAACATCAAGTATCAATTATTGGAGTTCCAACAGATTACGGACAAACACGAAGAGGAGTTGACATGGGGCCAAGCGCAATCCGCTATGCGGGAGTTGTAGAGCGATTAGAAGCAATTGGTCACAAAGTAGAGGATCAGGGAGATATTCTTGTTAGCCAAGTACAAGAGAGTAATAAAATAGATAAACAGCTATTAAATTTAGAAGAAGTTGTAGATGTTAGTACATCGTTAGCAAATCAAGTACATGAAGCATTAGAGCAAAAAAAATTCCCACTTGTCTTTGGTGGAGATCATAGTATTGCAATCGGGACACTTGCAGGACTAGGTGAGCATTTCAAAAACTTAGGCGTTATTTGGTTTGATGCACATGCGGATCTAAACACACCTGAAACTACACCATCTGGTAATATTCATGGTATGCCACTTGCTGTTAGTATTGGCTTAGGGCATGAACGCCTTGTACAAATTCGTAACTATGCACCAAAGGTTAAACCTGAAAATGTAATTATTATCGGGGCGCGTTCAGTAGATCCTGGTGAGCGTGAGCTAATTCGCCAACAAGGAATTAAAGTATATACAATGCATGAGGTAGATCGCCTTGGAATGACGCGTGTAATGGAAGATGCTATTGCCTATTTACAAGAACGTAAAGTAGATGGCTTACATTTATCGTTAGACTTAGATGGTCTAGATCCACTTTATACACCAGGAGTAGGTACGCCAGTGCCAGGTGGCATAACATATCGAGAAAGTCATTTAGCGATGGAAATGCTACAAGAATCAGGAATGCTAACATCTGCTGAGTTTGTTGAGGTAAATCCAATATTAGACGAAAAAAATAAAACTGCAGATGTAGCTGTGGCATTAATAGGTTCTTTATTTGGTGAGACACTAGTTTAATTCCAAATTGTGAAAATATTGTTTATCGCCACATTGAGTAAAAATCTTTTGTTATAATTGAATATAAATTGAAACTTTTCTTATAGTCGGGCCGTATAGTATAAGACAGTTGTAAAGGTGGAGAAGTAAACACAATGGATGCGTTAGTAAATAAGAGAATAAAACAAGTGCTTAAAGGCGATCAAAACGCATTTGCCGATATTGTGAGTCTCTATCAGCACAAACTGTACCAAGTATGCTACCGAATGTTAGGAAACAAGCAAGAATCTGAGGATATTGCACAAGAAGCGTTTGTTCGCGCTTATATGAATTTGCATACTTTTGATCAAAAAAGAAAATTTTCGACGTGGCTTTATCGAATTGCGACGAACCTCTGCATAGACCGTATTAGAAAGAAAAAGCCGGATTATTACTTAGATGCGGAGGTAGCTGGTACAGAAGGGCTGGATATGTATTCGCAAATTGCAGCAGATGACCAGCTACCAGAAGAGCAGTTAGAGCAGATGGAGCTACAAGATCGCATTCAATATGAGATTGGACGATTGCCGGATAAATATCGTTCAGTTATAGTATTGAAATATATTGAAGAATTATCGTTACAAGAAATCAGTGAAATTTTGGATATGCCTCTTGGGACAGTGAAAACGAGAATTCACCGCGGACGTGAAGCATTACGAAAGCAATTAAACAATCTGTAGGAGGGGGAGCGTCATGAATATTTGTCCAGAGCATATCATAGATTATATGCATGATTATTTAGACGGTGACATTAGTCGTGAGCATGAACAAGAGTTGAAACAACATTTGCATTCATGCGGTGATTGCAAGCAATTGATGCAGGAATTGAGTGAAACGATCGCCTTTGTGAAGAGTGCTTCCCATATTACAGCACCTCCAGATTTTGAAGCTGCGGTGATGGCTCGTTTACCGAAACCCAAAAGTCGTGTAGGTATGCAAAAATGGATTCGCCGTCATCCGTTCTTTGTTGCGGCAGCAGTTTTCTGTTTATTTATGAGTGCTACTTTATTGGGTAACTTTATGGATGATCAGCATTTCTCTGTTACAAAACAACCAAACCTAGTTGTTGAAGGACAAACGGTTATAGTACCAAAAGGTGAGGTTGTAAAGGGCGATATTGTCGTTAAAAATGGCGATTTAATTGTTGAGGGTGAAGTAGATGGCAATGTAACGATTATTAACGGCCAGTATATGGCATCTTCTGCAGTTGTTTCAGGTAAAATCGAGGAAATAGACGAAGCGTTTGAATGGTTATGGTATTCCATCAAAAATTCCGTTAAGACTGCAATGACATTTGAGGAAAAAGAAACTAAATAGAACTCTATACGTCCTACATGGTAGTGCACGTGAGAGGATGAAAGGTCTACTCATCTGGGTAGACTTTTCTTTTGAAAAAAGTTACATTTGAAAAGAATGTGCTATACTTAAATGTGTATGGATTCGCAATGAAAAGTGGGGGATGCCACGTGCAAATTATCGAACAATTCACGGATTTAACACCAGTGAATATTGTTATTAACTTCATAGATGTACTGCTCGTTTGGTACGTTGTTTATAAAATTTTAACCCTCATTAAAGGGACGAAAGCTGTCCAATTATTAAAAGGCATTTTCGTCATTATTATTGCACGCATTGCAACAGACTTTTTGGGGTTAGAAACATTAGGATGGATGCTAAAACAAGTAATCGAGTTTGGTTTCTTGGCTATCATTATCATCTTCCAGCCTGAAATCAGACGTGGTCTTGAGCAAATTGGCCGAGGCAAGCTGTTCCAACGTTCAACAAGTCAAGAAGAAGAAGAGCAAACTAGACTGATTGAGGCTATGAAGAAATCTGTTAGTTATATGGCTAAACGCCGTATTGGTGCGTTAATTTCTATTGAAAAAGACACAGGCCTAAATGAATATATTGAAACGGGAATCGCTTTAAACGCAGAGGTTTCGTCTGAATTACTTATAAATATTTTCATACCGAATACACCACTTCATGATGGGGCTGTCATTATGCAGAAAGATAAGGTCACAGCAGCTGCTTGCTATTTACCGCTTTCTGAAAGTCCGTTTATTTCGAAAGAGCTTGGAACACGACATCGTGCAGCTCTTGGGCTCAGTGAAGTAACAGATGCGATTACGATTGTCGTATCTGAGGAAACTGGAGCAATTAGTATTACGTTAAACGGTAATCTACATCGCAATCTTTCTCTAGAGGAATTCGAAACACTATTACGTAAAATGTGGTTCGGCTCAGTACAAGAATCTAATGCAGCCTCTAAGTTGACTTGGAGGGGGAAAAAGAATGGATAAAATGATGGATAGCCCTTGGGTTTTGCGGATCATTGCACTTTTCCTAGCGTGCTTACTATTTTTCTCTGTTCGGACTGAATTATCTTCTACAGATAAGACGGCGATGAATGAACAGATGGAAGTGATTCAAGATGTCCCAGTAGAGGTTTATTATGATGACGATAATCTTATTGTAACGGGTATACCGAAAACAGTTAATGTCACGATTAAAGGACCAAAGCAAATTGCTTTAAATACAAAGCTAGTGAAGGATTTCTCAATATTTGTTGACCTAAATGATTTATTAATAGGTGAACATAATGTCAAACTACAATACGAGAATATTTCTGATAAATTGCAAGTGACGCTCGACCCAGCAACAGTGAATGTAAATATTGAGGAAAAGGTCACACAAGAATTCCGTGTCGATCCTGAAATGAATAATCGTTTAATTGATGAAGGATATTACCTAAAAGGAATGTCTGCCAACCCAGCGACTGTGTTTGTAACAGGGGCAAAAAGTGCTATTGAGAGCATTAGTTATGTGAAAGCAACTGTAACGGGTGAACAAGGTCTGAAACAATCCTTCTCTCAAGAAGCGGCAGTTAAAGTGTTAGATCGCGATTTAAATAAACTAGATGTGACGATAGAACCAGAAAAAGTAAAAGTGCGAGTAGATATTGGAGAATATAGCAAAGAACTACCGGTCTCAATAAAGGAAACTGGTAAAGCAGCAGAAGGCATTACAATAAATCAATTAACGCTCGTTACGCCTACGCTAAAGTTATATGGGAGAAAATCGATTATTGATGTTTTAACAGAAATACCTGTTGAAATTGATTTGTCAAAAATTACTGAATCAAAAACATATGAATTTGATGTAAAATTACCAGATGGTGCGACTAAAGTATCTGAACAAAAAATTAAAATTAAAGCAGATGTTACTAAGGCAGAAAAAGCCGACAAGGTAGAAAAGGTAGAAAAAGAAGAAAAAGAAACGCCTGCAAATGCTGAAACAAAACCTGAAGAAACAAATCCTGATTCTGTCACAGAAGAAGATATTGATTCTTAAACAATAACTGACTATAATTTTAACTTGATTCATTAGAGATTCCTGTCTCAACAAATCATGCTTTCTAGCATAAATCAAAATGCTACGAACAAGTGAGGCTCAGGTTAACATTATTACAAGTGCGATTTAGTTAGATTAAACGCACAACGCCTGAGTACCAATAGCTTGGAGCTATAGAGCCTCTGAAAGATAGTTAGAGAGGCCTAACTACTACTACATGAATGAAAAAAGACTTTTCCAAAAGTAAGCAGACGAGCCGTCCGATTGTCCGCAGGAAACAGCATGATGCGGTCGTCTTGCATTGAAGGAGAGAACAATTAAAATGGGTAAATATTTTGGAACAGATGGCGTCCGTGGCGTCGCGAATAGTGAATTAACACCGGAATTTGCATTTAAACTAGGCCGCGTAGGTGGCTATGTTTTAACGAAGGATGCAACAGCAACAGGGCGTCCAAAGGTATTAATTGGTCGTGACACACGTATTTCAGGCGAAATGCTTGAAGGTGCACTGGTAGCCGGGCTATTATCAATCGGCGTAGAGGTAATGCGTCTAGGTGTAATTTCTACACCAGGTGTTGCTTATCTTTCCCGAATTATGAGTGCAGATGCAGGCGTCATGATTTCAGCTTCACATAACCCAGTTGCCGACAATGGCATTAAATTTTTCGGTCCGGATGGTTTTAAACTAACTGATGCACAAGAAGCAGAAATCGAAGCAATTCTTGATGCAGAAGATACATTGCCACGTCCAATTGGAGCAGATTTAGGTATTGTAAGTGACTACTTCGAAGGTGGACAAAAGTATATTCAATACTTAAAGCAAACGGTAGATGAAGAATTTGATGGTATTCATGTGGCACTAGATTGCGCACATGGTGCAACATCATCACTAGCGACTCATTTATTTGCTGACTTAGAAGCAGACATTTCTACAATGGGTGCTTCACCAACTGGTCTTAACATTAATGACGGTGTTGGTTCAACACATCCGGAAGGTCTTGCTACATTTGTTACTGAAAAGGGTGCAGATGTTGGTTTAGCATTCGATGGTGATGGGGACCGCCTAATCGCAGTAGATGAAAAAGGTAAAATCGTTGATGGCGACCAAATTATGTTTATCATTGGTAAGCACTTAAATGCAGTCGGTCGTTTAAAAAAACAAACGATTGTATCTACTGTGATGAGTAATATGGGCTTCTACAAGGCTGTTGAAGAAAACGATATGCACAGTGTCCAAACAGCTGTAGGTGATCGTTACGTTGTAGAAGAAATGCGTGCCAATGAATACAACCTAGGTGGCGAACAATCAGGCCATATTATTTTCTTAGACTTCAATACAACAGGTGATGGTCTGTTAACAGGTATTCAACTTGTCAATATTATGAAGGCTACTGGGAAAAAACTATCTGAGCTTGCGGCAGAAATGACGATTTTCCCACAACGTTTAGTAAATGTACGTGTAACAGACAAGCATGCAGTGACGGAAAATGCAAAAGTTGCGGCCGTAATTGCGGAAGTTGAATCTGATATGGCTGGTAACGGTCGCATATTAGTTCGCCCTTCAGGTACAGAGCCACTAGTTCGTGTAATGGTGGAAGCTGCTACAGAAGCGGACTGTGAACGTTATGTAGAACGTATTGCAAATGTAGTACGTAGTGAAATGGGTTTAACAGAATAATTGTCATGTAACTCGATCTCTCATTATTGAGAGATTGAGTTTTTTTATGTTTGAAATAGATTGGAGCGGGAAGAATACTATTGAGTCACAATAACAAGGGGTGTTTTATTGATATGGCTAAAATAGCAACAGTAATAACAGATATGTTTGAAGATGTAGAGTATACAAGTCCAAAGGAAGCGTTAGAAGCAGCAGGTCATGAGCTAGTAACAATTGATACTGAGGCTGGAAAAGAAGTAAAAGGTAAACATGGGGAGAAAGTAAAAATCGATAAAGGTATTGATGAAGTCAAAGGTTCAGAATTTGATGCATTGTTCATTCCAGGTGGCTTTTCACCAGATATTTTACGTGCAGATGATCGTATTGTAGCCTTCGTCAAAACGTTTATGGACGACATGAAGCCAACCTTTGCGATTTGTCATGGGCCACAGCTTCTAATAACAGCGAAGACTTTAAACGGGCGTGATGCGACAGGCTATAAGACCATACAAGTGGACTTAGAAAATGCAGGTGCTAATTTCCATGATGAAGAAGTATTTGTTTGCCAAAAGCAATTAGTAACAAGTCGTACGCCGAAAGACTTACCCGCTTTTAATCGAGAAATTGTGAAATTACTTGCAAGTAAAGAGAGCTAATTAAAGGGCACTCTAAATAATCTTAACGTAAGATGCAACCTGTGATACATGTTGTGTCTTACGTTTTGTATTGCTTCTAAAGAATCTTATTCATTAGTATGAGATTGTAATACTGCTAGAATCTTGGCGAAGCTAATTTTTTATGTCTTTGCACTAAAATTCGCCTTAAAAAAGGAGGAAAAGAAGAAGTTTTTATAACGAAAATTTGACGAATAGCATATGATTGAGTATTATGGAGAAGCTGACGGCTTGGCTAGACCTTGACCGCTTAGCAAGTGCAAAAGGGGGAAAGATAGCACATAAATCGGAAAACAATTATAGCGCCTGAGCTGAGGAAATTGGACGAAGACATCTTCAGCAGACGAGGTGGAGGTTTATCGAAAATTCGGCGGATGCCTCCCAATCGACATACCCGATTGTCATTTTTCATTTTGAAAGCATTTAAGTGATTGAATGTACAGAAAATGGAGAAGGTATAAGTAAAAGCAATAGATAAATAGGAAAACTTCACATATCGAAGCAAAGCACTATTTTAGATGGCTGAAATAGTACGAGGATGTGCGCGCATAAGTATGCTTATTTTTGAGATGAAAATAAGTGGTACTGTTTACGCCCACTGAAAAAATTTCGATACGCTGAGGTCTAGTTTGTCATTGCGTTAATATGACAATATCGGAGGAAAAGTTATTATGTGTGGAATTGTAGGATATATTGGTGAATCAGATGCAAAGGAAATTTTATTAAAAGGGTTAGAAAAGCTTGAATACCGTGGCTATGACTCAGCAGGTATTGCTGTGCGCAATGAAGAGGGCGTAACGATCTTCAAAGAAAAAGGTCGTATCGCTGACTTACGTGAAGCAGTAGACGAGGACGTTGCTGCAAAAGTTGGGATTGGTCATACACGTTGGGCAACTCACGGTGTGCCAAACCGCTTAAACGCTCACCCTCATCAAAGTGCATCAGGTCGTTTTACGATTGTGCATAATGGTGTTATCGAAAACTATCATTTATTACAAAAAACATATTTAAAAGGCATTCCAATGAAGTCTGACACAGATACAGAAGTTATCGTGCAGTTAGTTGAGCTATTTGTGAAGGATGGTCTGCAAACAGCAGAAGCATTCCGCAAAACATTATCATTATTACACGGCTCTTACGCACTTGCATTGTTAGATGCTGAAGTGGCGGATACAATTTTTGTTGCGAAAAACAAATCACCACTTCTTGTAGGTGTAGGTGAAGGCTTTAACGTAGTTGCATCAGATGCGATGGCAATGCTACAAGTAACGGATCAATTCGTGGAATTACACGATAAAGAAGTTGTTATCGTACACAAAGGCAGTGTGGAAATTACAAAATTAGATGGCACAGTAGTAGAGCGTGCACCATATACAGCAGAGCTTGATATGAGCGATATTGAAAAAGGTACGTACCCTCACTATATGTTAAAAGAAATGGATGAACAGCCAACGGTTATCCGTAAAATCATTCAAGCATACGAAGGCGAAAATGGCGATTTAACAATTGATGCAAATATTTTACAAGCATTGCAAGCTGCAGACCGTTTATACATTATCGCTGCGGGCACAAGCTATCATGCAGGTTTAATTGGTAAACAATATTTCGAGAAAATGGCTGGTATTCCTGTTGAAGTGCATATTTCAAGTGAGTTTGGCTACAATATGCCATTACTATCAGAAAAGCCGCTATTCATCTTTATTACACAATCAGGTGAAACAGCGGATAGCCGCCAAGTGCTTGTAAAAATTAAAGAGCTAGGTTACCCAACATTAACAATTACAAACGTACAAGGTTCGACGCTGTCACGCGAAGCAGACCATACGCTATTATTACACGCAGGTCCTGAAATCGCAGTAGCTTCTACTAAAGCATATGTAGCACAAGTCGCAGTACTTGCAGTAACAGCTTATGTAACAGCAAAAGCAAGTGGTCAAGGCTTAGAATTTGATTTGAAACAAGAGCTTGCGATTGCAGCAAACGGTATTCAAACAATTATCGATTCAAAAGATGTATTAGAAGATATCGCAGAAGACTATTTAAAAATTGCACGCAATGCATTCTTTATCGGACGTAATATCGATTTCTGTGTAAGTCTTGAAGGTGCTTTGAAACTTAAAGAAATCTCATATATTCAAGCGGAAGGCTTTGCAGGTGGCGAACTCAAACACGGTACAATTGCTTTAATTGAAGAAGGAACACCAGTATTCGCCCTTGTAACACAGGAAGCGGTAGCATTAAATATTCGCGGCAATGTTAAAGAGGTAGCTGCACGTGGCGCTTATCCATGTATTATCGCAATGGCTGGCGTAGACGAAGACGGCGACCGTTTAATCATTCCGCATGTCAATGAATACTTAACACCACTCGTTTCAGTAGTACCATTACAGTTAATTAGCTACTATGCCGCATTACACCGTCGTTGTGACGTTGATAAGCCTCGTAACTTAGCTAAATCAGTAACTGTAGAGTAGGGCTGGAGAGTTTGCGTTTGTTGTAGTTTTATAAAAAAGATTCTTTAAAGATCCTGCTATAATATGCAGGATCTTTTCTTATTCCACAATCGGGCCATATTGTTGAGTTATAAGCGTGAACTTGAACTATATATTGAACACTATAATTACAAACGTATATAAGTAAAATTAAAAGGATTGAGCTCGGTACAATACCGAATTCAATCCTGAACTTAATATAGTGTTTTAGTGTCATATCAAAAAAGATAGGCGCTGGGTCATGATGCAGTAGGGATAATATTTACTATACTTGCATAGTAAACACCTCTACATTTTTTCTAGTATATTTTTTATGGGCTTTTGAAGTACGTCTATAATGGCAGCAATGATAGCTGTTACTAAAATTCCTATTAGACCAAGTGCTATCGGACCTGCTGCGTCTTCACCCGTGAACATAGCAAAAATCCTTAAGTAAACTATTATAAATAAAATGAAGATAATAATTGTAAAAGCACACTTTTTTATAACCTTCAAGGATTTAAGGGATACCTCAGAAAACGCATTGTTTATATTGATATAACTCAATAATTTATATGCTTGATACAACGCAACAGAAAACGTAATGCATACTCCATAGGCACTTATTAGCAATGGATATATCGAGTAATCTCCTGGACGCACTTTTGCATCTCGTATAGCTGCTTGAGGTAACCAATATATACACACAGCAAGTACCGCAACGCCAATAAGAAAAGCAACGGTCTTTAAGAAAAAAGTTGAACTTAGTTTAACATTCATTTGAAGCACCCCACTGATTTAATAATAATATGTTTTAATACGATATTAGTTTATTTTTTATCGTTTATCAATATATTTATGTTGTTTTTCATAAAATTATTATTGCTATTAAGTAATTATTTAATAATCTCGTAGGAATTGTACTTCAGTTATTATGAAAACTAATATACGTTTTGTCAAAATTAGAAGGATGTTAAGATACCCTAATACCATAGCGAAAAACAATCTATATTTATTGTAAAACGATAAATTTTATGTTAAATTTATTTTGTCATTAAATAACTGAGGTGCTTACTATGAATGTTAAACGCGGTTCAACCACTTTTTTAAAGGTAATTATTTTTCTGGCTGGAATTGCAGTTCTTGCTTTATGTATATTTTTAGTGCCCCATATAGCGAATTTTGCATCGGAATTGTATCCAGATATTTCACCGATGAAATATCTCATTTTCATCGTAATGTATGGAGCGGCTGTACCTTTTTACGTTGCTCTCTATCAGGCCTTTAAACTTTTACGGTACATTGAGGAGAATACAGCGTTCTCGGAATTATCAGTAGAAGCATTAAAGAACATTAAGCGTTGTGCGATTATAATCAGTAGTTTGTATATATTGGGTATGCCACTCTTCTCTTTTATCGCGAAGAAGGTTGATCCTCCTGTTGGATTTATAGGACTTATTATCATTTTTGCTTCGTTCGTTATTGCCGTTTTTGCTGCTATTCTTCAACGGCTTTTACAAGAAGCGATTAACATAAAATCAGAAAATGATTTGACGGTCTGAGGTGGATGATATGGCGATTATTATTAATATTGATGTAATGTTAGCAAAGCGGAAAATGAGCGTAACGGAGCTTTCGGAGAAGGTTGGAATTACTATGGCGAATCTTTCTATTCTAAAAAATGGGAAAGCAAAAGCAGTTCGTTTTTCAACATTAGAAGCGATTTGCAAAACTTTAGATTGCCAGCCTGGTGATATTTTGGAGTATAAAGGCGATGAAGATACTGAATAAAAACAGATAATAAATCTGATTAACGAACAGGAGTTAATAGAGAATTAAAGGGGATAGCATAATTGCTATCCCTTTTTTGCTTTTATTTAAGTAATATGTACTGTTTGCACATCAATAGGGAACCCGTTAAAGTACCCGACTTTGATTTCGCTTAACATGTACATAAGTCGTGATGTTTATAGAACTTAACTCTGTTTTTTATTGCTCAATTATAGCCCTTATCCATGTAGCGATGTCAATTGCGACGAGCCATTTGCTCTATACCATCAACGATTACTTTGTACAGTTGGTGCGGCAGGTCATGACCCATGCCGTCAACCAACATTAGCTCGGCACCTGGGATGGCAGAAGCCGTGTCCTCGCCGCACGCCATGACGAACATGGGATCGTCCACCCCATGAATGACAAGTGTTGGTACTTTTATGTTCGCCAGCAGCGGACGACGATCACCAGAGACAGCGATAGCAGCAATCTGTCGTCCGACGCTACCTGGATTATATGCTCGGTGGGCCTCCTCCAAAATGAGCGCCCGATAAGCTTCTTCTTCAAACGGATAGCCTGTGCCGGCGATGCGTTTGGCAAAAGAGAGGCTGTGCGCCAAAAATCCTGCTTCATCCTCAAATGGGTTTGGCGCCGGTTTAGTCATCATTGCCATGACATCTGGTGCGGTTTGCGGAAGGGCGGGATTACCGGAACTGGACATAATGGATGTAAGTGATAACACACGTTTAGGGTACTCGCTGGCTGCAATTTGGGCGATCATTCCGCCCATCGATCTGCCTACAAAATGTGCACAATCAATTGATAGGGCGTCGAGCAATCCAATAGCGTCGTTGGACATGTCATCGAGAGTATAAGGGATGTCCGGTCGCTGTCCTGACATGAGAGCAGTCGCAAGAGCGTCAAAATTCAGCGTCGGATAATGGCTAAAGTGGGTCGAGCAACCGACATCGCGATTATCGAAGCGGATTACACGAAAGCCCCGCGCTGCTAATATCCAGCAAAACGAATCCGTCCAACGGATCATCTGGGTTCCAAGCCCAGCGATTAGGATAACAGCCTCGTCATTCTCGTTACCGAAACTGTCATAGGCCAATTCGACGTCGTTGACTTTTAGGATATTTATCATTATGTTCTCCTCCTTTTATTTTGATGTCGGAAGTTCTGTTATAGGCAGAAGGCGTGAATCTTCAATCGCGGCAGTTCGATGTCCGATACCGGTCATGTATTCTTGATGATTTGAAAAAGCAAGAAACGACTCCGCACTGCTCTGACGAATCATCATGATAAAATCCCATCTTTCCTTTTCGGGCCCAATAAGAAACTCTCCGCCGTCGCCAAGAAACATCACTTCACCTCCGCTTTCATGGAGAAATGGGAGGGTGTGCTCAATATAGCGATTGAAAGCTTCTGTACCACTAATTGGGACCTCTGGTGCTAGCTCAGGGTGTGCTGTATAATCGGCAACTTTACGAAAACGCAGCAGATTCAGCATGACAATGTTACCCTCAATGCCTCGTTGCATGAATCTCATGCCAGCGCGTTGTGTTGGTTCGGTGTATGAAATGAATTCAAACTCTGTCATAGCGACTCCTTTCGTAAATCCTTTTTTATTTCAAATTGTTTAACGATTTATAGCAAACATTATATTATTTTGTTTGTTATAAATCAAACATTTTAATTAACTGTTTGTTTATTAGTTTGTATTTAATTGGTGAAGGGGTATCTGAGGATAGGCATCTATAAAAAGTTAAGTGAACTAAATAAGGCTTATTTTGATTCATTACGGGCTAGTTTGCTCTAGATGTTTACACAATGTAAACACTACAAAGAAGCCTTACGATTTATAAGTAAATAAAAATAAGCTATAAAGAGTAATCTCTTTATAGCTTATTTATTCGTTATTTATGCTCGTTCACTAGTTGAGTGGCTGGCTTTAAAAAGAACCAAACAATTAACAAAGTTAGTAGTGCTAATATAAAAGTACCCATATAAATGTAATGTACACTAGAAGCTAGTGCCTCTTGCGATTTGGTTACGACGTTGGCTGTAGCTCCTCCATGACCACCAGATGAAACAAGATCAAGGTGCTGAATACCATGTGCATGGATCATCGTGTTGAAAAGCGCCCCGAAAACTGCAGCTCCTAATGTTTGGCTAAACGTATTGATAAATGTATTTAAGCCAATTGCTGTCCCACGTGTTTGATTTGAAACAGCTGTTTGAATTGTTACCATGTAAATAGGTGAAACAAGTCCCATCCCAAGTCCGAATAACCCAACCCCAACATAAATAAGGAACGCTAGGGAATCTGTTGACAATGTAAATAAAGTAAAGGCAGCAACTGACAGAACGCTAACCCCAATGAGGATAATTTGTTTCGTATTCAAGCGTCCAACTAATTTACCTGAAAAAATAGTCCCGACCGTCCACATAACAGGAAGCGGCATTAAAATGAGTCCAGCATCTGTCGCGTTTTTTCCTAATACACCTTGGCTCCAAATTGGTAAATACATCGTAATACTAATAAGCATTGCACCCGAAATAAGTGTTAGTATATTAATAGTAGATAATGTACGGTTAGAGAAAAGTGCTAGCGGAATTAGGGGTTCCGGAGATTTCTTCTCAATAAATAAGAAAATAACGAATGATACAACTGCAAAGAGTAACAGACCTATAATTGTCATGTCCCCCCAGTTGTTTTTACTGCTACCTGTTAATAACGCGTAAAGTAGAGCAATTGCGCTTAATGAGAAGACTGTTGCGCCAAGATAGTCGATATGATGCTTAGCGGGCTTAATAGATTCTTTGTAATAAATGACAATCATTATACAAGCAATAATTCCAAATGGAACGTTTAAGAAAAAGATGTAGCGCCAAGAAAGAGAATCAACTAAAAATCCGCCAACGAGAGGTCCGATAACACCAGAGATACCCCAAACGGCACTAATCCACCCCTGTGCTTTTGCACGGTCTTTCACTTCGCTATATAAGTCACCAATAATGGTCATAGTTATTGGCATAATAGCGCCTGCGCCTAGACCTTGAAGGGCACGAAAGACGATGAGCTGTTCCATCGATGTCACGACACCGCAAAGAGCAGAGCCAACTAAAAATATTGTAGCCCCAATAAGTAAAACTTTTTTTCGACCAAATAAATCCGCCAGTTTCCCGTATATTGGAGTCGAAACAGCAGTGGCAAGCATATAAATTGCATAGACCCAACTAACGAGTTCGACACCCGATAAATCACTTGTTATACGGGGAATTGCTGTACTAATAATTGTTCCTTCTACAGCAGAAAGGAAAGTCATTAACATTAATGACATAATAACTTTTTTTCTCATATTTTTCCTCTAACTTCCATCTTGTTAAATTTATTCAATATATAACTTACCTTTAAATCTTCCAAATAACAAATCTATTTTACTTGTGTAAGATGAATAGGCTAACTGTGAGCAGAAATGTTCTACGGAATAAACGGGTGGTTTTTATCAAATAATATTAACTTTAATTGAATCTTCGGCATTGTCAAATCTAAATAACTACTATAGTATACATTTTCGTTTAGATTAGCTTGTAGATTGTGTGCTACCGTTTTTAATTCACTTTTCGTATATCATCATTGGTATCCGCATAGGTTTTGATGAAAAATCCGTCAGTCTCTGACCATTCCGCATACAAAATATTTTGAATAGTCGTATAGCCTTCCTTTAGCAGTTCATCGTATAGCCATTCTTTTGACTTGTCCGTGTATTTTAAGATTTCTTCGTTGATTTCTCCTTCATCTACATAAAGGAAATTAATTGACTCGTCTTTTGGCTTTAAATTGAGCATGGCTGGTGTGACCATATCGAATTTTGCATATTTTTTTAAGCTGACAGTACCACCAGGCTCCAAGTACAAATCACAAACTTCACGCAGTGAGAATACCCCTTGTTGCCGTAACATAATGCGTAATTGCTCCATTTCCAAGTGATTCGCTTCTAGTTCTTTTAAGTTGAATTCGCCATTTTTGATTAAAATCGACGTTTCCCCTTTCAAAAGAACCCTTAATTTATCGTAGCGCTGTGATGAAATTTCGATAATAAATAACATTACTCCCCAAACGGTCACTGCGAACCAGACATGAAGCGGTGAAATTTTGTTATCATAGATGCTTTCTTCCAATATGCCACCAAGTACAATGGAATAAATAAAATCAAAGGGGGTGAGCTGCGATATTTCTTTTTTGCCCAACAAACGCGTCACAATTAATAAAGCAATGAACCCAAAAAATAACTTCGAGCCAATATTTACATATGTCATAAATTCAACTCCTCCACGTATTGTATTTAAATTTTTTTAAGCAAAATGAGGATACGAATGACGTATCCTCTCTGGTAATATTTCAGTTCATAGTTTAAGAGCCTATAGCACTCACGTAAAATTGATTCAAACTTCGCTAAATTTCCTCTCCTAGCAGTAGTGTCCTATACCCGTTCTGCCGAAAAACCCAACCTCTGAAGCGAAGCATTAAAGGTTGCCTTATTCAAAATTTCACCATGAGGAATCGTTTACCAATTATTAATAAGGTATAATATTCATATAATTTAGGGTTCTTAATTACCTAAATAGAAAAGGAAGAAATTATGAAGATTGAAAAGGGAACGGAAAATAATATCGGGGAAATTGAATCTTTGTATAATGATTTAAATGATTATCTTGATGCGCATATAAATTACCCTGGATGGAAAAAAGGTGTCTATCCTATAAAAGAAACTGCAGTACATGGTATACAGGAAGGCAATTTATATGTGATGAAAGATGGGGAACATATTGTTGGCACTGTCATATTAAGACATGAGCAAGAAGCAGCTTATTCTAAAGCTAATTGGTATCATGATTTCGATGATGAAGAAATATTGGTTATTAACACTTTTGCTGTACATCCTACATACCTTAATAAAGGAATTGGAACAAGACTTATGGATTTTATTATTCAACATAGTAAGGAAATGAACATAAAAGCTATTCGTCTGGATGTATATGAAAAAAATAAACCAGCTATAAAACTTTATAGAAAATATGGTTTTGAGTATATTGATGCCATTGATTTAGGATACAGTAAATATGGTTTAGATAAATTCGAACTTTATCAAAAGCTACTATAAATTCAAGTTTTAATGAGCAGTTAGTCTATACAGAGTAACTGCTTTTTGTTCTATAAAAGTAATTTAACAATGCAGTCCTGTAGCTACCTTTTTTAAATAATAAATTGACAAATATTATCATATGATTTAAAGTAACGAATAATTGAATGGAGGAGATTCTATGCGGGTTTTAAAGCATCTAATATCAACAACTACACATCATCATACCCATTAGTCTTGCTATCTGTATTAATTTATTAATATTGAATAGGACGACTATTTCTCATGAAATCGTATAACTAAGCCGATGTTGGAGCTTATGTTTGTACGGTTTTTTATTTTCTTAAAAACAAAGGAGAGACGATGATGAAGAAAATGGATGATCAAAATGTTAGAGAAACACAAGATTATTTACCTGAGCAAGAGCTTATTCGTCGTAAAATTCGCCGCACATAATAAAAAAAATTAAGAAAAGCGATGAATAAAGTGAATCGTGACAACATTCCATTTGTAATTGTGTTAGGAGAATAAGAAGTTACGGAAAATCAATATGTTGTAAAAAAAATGGAGACCGTAGAGACCGCTATTAAAATAACAGACGTAAGGGGATACACTATGGAAATTCGAATTTTAAATAAATCAGATGCTCAGTTGTATCAAGAAGTTCGATTAAGTGCGTTACAAATCAATCCAGAGGCATTTGGTTCAACATATGAGTGTGAAGTAAACTTTTCATTAGAAACTATAGCAGGGCGATTAGAACCAACGAACGATAAATTTGTCCTTGGTGCTTTCAATGACAACAATTCGTTAGTTGGAATCGTCACTTATATGCGCGAAAGCACTGTGAAAACTCGCCATAAAGGAAATGTTTTCGGAATGTATGTAGCACCTGAAGGAAGAGGTCAGGGCGTAGGGAAATTACTTATGCGTAAACTAATAGAGAAGGCAAAAAGTTGTGAAGGTTTGGAGCAAATTAAATTAACAGTTGTCTCTGACAATATTTCAGCCAAGAAGTTGTATAAGTCTTTAGGTTTTGAAGTGTATGGTGTAGAACGGAATGCCCTCAAATTTAATGGGCAGTATTGTGACGAGGATTTGATGGTTTTACATATGTAAGAAAATGAGATGAGATCTTCAAATTACTTTGCTCTTAAGAGGTCATGGTATTTTGGAGTTTACTGCAACATAAAAAGTAAATACTAGATTCTTTTTTTTGCTATTTAGTCATTTACTATAATAGAGATATCTTTTGCACAACAAAGGGGGAGAATGAGTTGCAACTCTTGTTAGAGAACGTAAAAGATTTAACTTTTTTAATCATATTACTTTCGAGTTTTGTTTATCATAGGCAGCTTAAATTAACGAAATGGAAAAGGAAGCTTTCGAAGGGTGAAATGGTGATGTATCTACTTACCTCCATAGCAATTCCTATCTATGGGATTATTTATTTGGCTCAGCTTTTTGGGACGTAAAAGGTAGGATATTTATGCTTTCACTGATTATGCGGGGACATTTCCTACAATGGGGGACATTTCAACAAAAAGTAGCATAGGATAATTTTATAATCTGTGAGAGGATTGAGAAAATGTACTATGTTCCTTATTATGTAAATCTACCAATGTATAGCTATGGCAATCAGCCTATTCACTGGCCTGTTCCTCATGAGGTAGTGCTTGCAAATCAAACTGGCTACGGTAATCACAATCAAATGACAACCGATTTTGGAAAAAAACCCTTTGTTGTTAATATGGAGGAGGCAACTAAGCTCAATAATACGTACCGTACTGCTATATGGACAGGAGATCATTTGCAAATTACATTAATGACTGTAAATGTTGGTGACGATATAGGTTTAGAGGTGCATCCGCATGTTGATCAGTTTTTATATATTGAACAAGGGCAGGGGGTTGCTCAAATGGGCGCTAGTAAAGATCATTTAAGCTTTACTAGAAATGTCTATGATGATTATGCCATCGTGGTACCTGCTGGAACATGGCACAATGTAACCAATACAGGGAATGGGCCATTAAAGCTGTTTTCAATCTATGCGCCTCCTAACCACCCATTCGGAACTGTTCATGCTACGAAAGCAGATGCAGTGGCAGCAGAAGAGGGTTATGGTCATTAGCAAATAATAAATTTTGAATAATAGGCAGAGTTGTTGATATATTGCAACTTTGCTTTTTTTTCATGCCAAGAAAAACAATTGTTAGCAGGGCGATTGACGAATTAAAAAATAACGTGTTATAATTATCTCGAATTCAAGATAAATTAATTCGAGATAAAATAAACGTCTATAAATTGTTCTTTGTTAGAAGTTTGAAGTAGCACATAGTTAGAAACTATAAACAAGAATAAGCAATAAATTATTTGTGAAGGAGAATCGTCATTATGAGCAAACATACAGAAGGTATACACCATATCACAGCAATTGTTGGGCATCCACAGGAGAATGTTGATTTTTATGCAGGAATTTTAGGTTTACGCTTAGTAAAAAAAACGGTCAATTTTGACGACCCAGGAACATATCATCTTTATTTTGGTAACAATGCTGGGAAACCAGGTACTATTATTACATTTTTCCCGTGGGCAAACGCTTATAAAGGACGCATCGGTGATGGGCAAGTAGGCGTTACAACATATGTTGTACCAGAGGGGGCATTGCCTTTTTGGATTAATCGTCTTGCAAAATTTTCTATTCCATTCAAAAAAGCCGAACGCTTTGGAGAGCAAGTCGTTCAATTAGATGATCCACATGGACTTCATATTGAATTAGTAGCACGTGCAGAAGGCGATTTAAATAATTGGGCATTTGGCGAGGTTACACCAGAGGTTGCAATCAAAGGCTTTGGTGGCGCAACACTTTATTCAAGTCGTCCACAAGAAACCGAGAAGGTATTAACAGATGTAATGGGGCTTGAAAAAATAGCAACAGAAGGCGAATATGTACGCTTTCAATCAAGTGCCGATATCGGAAATATTATTGACTTAAAAACTGTACCGGGCATACGTGGTCAAATGGGTGTCGGAACAGTCCATCATATTGCTTGGCGAGCAAAGGACAATGCAGATCACATAGAGTGGCAAGAGTATGTAATGAATCGTGGGCAACATGTAACGGAAGTAAAGGACCGTAATTATTTTAACGCTATTTATTTCCGTGAAGCAGGTGAAATTTTATTTGAAATTGCGACAGATCCACCAGGATTCGCACATGATGAAACATTTGAAACAATGGGTAGTCAATTAATGTTACCATTGCAGTATGAGCAACATCGTGAACAACTGGAAAGAACATTAATACCAATTAAAGTTCGTTCGGTTGATTGATAAAAAGGGGGACGAAACTTTTGATTTCGATTGATCCTAAAAAAAATACAGAACGTGAAAACTATAAATTATTAACTGGTAGTATTATTCCGAGACCTATTGCTTTTGTGACGACAAAGTCAGAGCAAGGTGTTATGAATGGCGCACCGTTTAGTTATTTCAATATCGTATCAGCAAACCCGCCGATGATTTCGTTAGCAATTCAAAGATCGAAAGGGTACTTAAAAGATACTGCTCGTCATATTCAGTATCAAGGGCAATTTGTTGTGCATATTGTAGATGAAGATAATGTTAGCCAGGTTAATGAAACAGCGGCTACGTTGCCTGTAACTGAAAGTGAGATTGAAAAAGCCAACTTTACAGTGGTAGACAGTCATTGTATTAAAGTTCCTGGCGTTAAAGAGGCGAAAGTTCGGATGGAATGTCGCTTAGTACAGACAATCCCCTTGCTAAATGGGGATGAGCAGACAGGTGAATTATTTATCGGTGAGGTCGTACAATTTCATTTAGATGATGCCATTTATTGTGAAGGAAAGATAGATCCAAGAGCACTAAAGGCAGTTAGTAGGCTTGCGGGATCGAGTTATGCAAAAATAGGAGATCTTTTTGAAATAGAACGTCCTATATAGTCAGACAGAAAAGTTAATTAAAGAAGATATGCTTGTGAATGGAGCGTACGAGAAATCAACGGACCTCCATTCATGAGCATTATCCTTCTTGAATACTTACCTCTATTATTTCATTTCCTGACATGCCCAAGCATCAATCTCTACCTTGAATGGTGGCGCAGCAAGTGCTACTACATACAACATCGTCATACATGGGACGTGATCGCCAAAAAAGTCATTCATCACTTTTTTTCTTTCTGTTGAGTCAAAATCCCCGACTAAATAAAAAACCACTTTTGTTAAATCATCAACAGTCATGCTAGCACTTTCAAGATTTTTTTTAATATTGTTAAGTGCTAATTTTAATTGAGCTATTGGATCTTCAGGCACAGTGCCGTCTACCGTCATCCCTATTTGTCCAGATAATGTTAGCCATTTAGTTGGACCCGTTATTTCAATCTGGTGAACGTAAGGAGCAACAGGTGGATGAATTTCCTTGGGATTTCTTGAGATTTTCATATAATCAATCCTTATCTAGACGAATTTAGTGAAACTTCTAAAATATCGTACGAAAATTAACATAAAAACGTTATTTAGATGCTGTTTACCAAATAAGTTGCTTTTGATATCGCAGTTTATAGGGTTATAATAGAATTAATAAAATTCAGGCTTTAACGCTGGTATAGCTTTCAATACACTATGATTAATAGTATTGTGTCTTTCATTTTAATTCGAAAAGTGTAAAAAATCTAATGTATATGGATTTACTTCTTGGATTAGATTGTTATGAGTAAGATAACGCCATATTGTTTTATTTTATGGGAAATAGAAATACTCTTCTATCTTTAAGCTCAAATAATGACATGAAAATTATATATATTGATAACTAATATGTTGTCTGCTTGCTTAATATTATCATATTTTGTAAGTTGGCAGTTGAGGCGAAGCTGTTTTGTGGAAGGAGCGAATGCATGAGTAATTTTTTTCGAAGTAATGGATTTAAACGTTTTATTATTCTAGCTGGGATCGCTGTTGCATTATATTTAATGCGCAGTATGATTAACCTTATTCTTCTCACATTCATTATGACTTACTTAATGAATGAGCTCTCTACTAAGGCGACTAAAGAGTTTAGACGTATTGCGCCAATCAATGAAAAAGCGATGATAGTTGCGCTTTATCTTCTACTTGTTGCCGGGATTATTGCTGTCATCTATAAGTATTTGCCAGTTGTGACCCAACAGATTACACAGCTTTTTGATTTGATTGCAGCTTTTAATCTCAATCCGAATGATAACGAGATTGCGAGATATTTAGCTCCGACATTTGAGAAGATTGAACTCGGTAAATATTTAGAGCAAGGCGTAGACATTACACTTAAAAATTTAACGAACATTGGTAAAGTCATTTTGCATGTTTTCATCGCGCTTATTTTGAGTTTGTTCATTCTTCTGGAGAAGAAACGAATTATTGAATTTACTGCAAAATTTAAAGATAGTAAAATTGGTCCGCTTTACGATGAGTTAACGTATTTCTCTAGAATATTTATTCGTTCTTTTGGTAAAGTAATTGAAGCGCAATTTATCATTGCTGCTGTAAATTGTGTTTTATCTGTTATAGCTCTCTCTATCATGGGCTTCCCACATTTAATTGCACTCGGAATAATGCTTTTCATCTTAGGTTTAATTCCTGTAGCAGGGGTTATTATTTCATTGGTTCCGCTTAGCATTATTGCCTATAGTATTGGTGGTCCGATGTACATTGTCTACATTCTTATTATTGTAGTGGTACTACATGCGATTGAGGCATATTTCTTAAATCCGAAGCTTATGTCTGCCAAAACGAATCTTCCTATTTTTTATACATTTATCGTAATCCTGTTCTCTGAGCAATTCCTTGGAGTATGGGGGCTAATTATCGGGATTCCGTTGTTTATGTTCCTGCTCGATGTTCTAGGTGTTACGTCCTCTGAGGGAGAACCTAAACAAACTGTAGCTATAAAAGTAAATAAGTAAAATCAAAAAAGGAAGCATCGCTTTATGCGTATGCTTCCTTTTTATGGTGCCAGGCACTCAAACAATTTCCATATGTCTTGCCAAGGAAAAATCCACGTAGACTCATGCGGGAACGCACGTAATGTAAGACGCAACAAACCACTCGACAGCGAGGGTTGCGGCTTACAAGGTGCCCGCGAAAAGCGTAGTGGATTTTTTCGATTTAGGTGCAAGGATCTATACAAAGTGCCAGGCACTCAAACAATTTGCGGAAAGCACCCGCCCGTAGCAGAGATCAATGGCAGTATTTATTATTTTTGAAATCCCACAGAGTTTGAAAAAACCGCACGTGGCTTTCTTCTGATATATAAGAAAATCAGCAATGCAGTAATACCTTCAGCGACGGGGAAAGTCCACCAAATTGCTTGTGCTCCTAGTAATTTAGGTAGCAATAAGAGCGCTGGAATAAATAAAATAATACTGCGCAGTAACATAATAGTTGTTGCAAGGCGAATTTTTTCAATAGATTGGAAAAACTCTGCAAGTACCATGTTTAAGCCTAAGAAGACATAGCCAATTGCAAATTGAACAAATCCTTGGGTTGCTATTTGGCGAATTTCAAACGTACTATCGCCGAATAACGCTATTAACTGTGAAGGGAATAGCATAGCAATAATGGCAATGCTTAAACCGAGAATAAGAGCGGTTGCTAAGCCAATTTTCAATAGCGCTGTTAAACGCTTTGTTAATCTGGCACCATGGTGGTAGCTGACAAGAGGTTGTAGAGCCATACCAATACCTAAAAATACAGTTAATAATACTGTATGAATATAGTTAACCATTGCATATGCTGTTACGCCGTTTGCGCCAAGGTAATGCAAAAATGATACATTATATAAAATAACGATAATCGCCATGGAAGCTTCTACGATAAAGCTTGGTAAACCAATGGAAAATATTTTCTTTAAATCGGATAGGCTGAAAAATGAAGATACAAATTTTAATTCAGACTGCTTTCTGAAGAAATGGAGACATAGCACCGACATGCCAATGATTGTAGAGATTGCTGTCGCTAAAGCGCAACCTTTTACACCGTAATGGAGCACGAAAATAAATACGTAGTTTAATAATATATTTAAAATGGATGTAGTGATTAAACCCATCATTGCAAGCTTTGGATTTCCATCATTGCGAATAAAAATACTTAATAAGTTTTCAATTGTGTAAAAGACACCAAATATCAAAATTACATGTAAATATTCTTGCACATAAGGATAAGTAACATCACTTGCCCCAAAAATATAGGCAATTTCCTTTAAGTTTACTAAAAGTAATAGCACCAACGTTAAAACTACTGCAAGCATCGTTGTAAATGCGAGTGTGAAAATCTGATGTGCTCGTTTTTTATTGCCTTCTCCAAGTGAAATGGAGTACAAAGTGGCACCCCCCATACCAATCCACAGAGAAATTGATAGTAAGATGGAGAAAATCGGAACGGCAATATTGACACCTGCTAGAGCAGTTGGGCCAACCCCATGACTGACAAATATACCATCAACTAAGATGTTTACAGACATGAGTAGCATACCAATCATCGCTGGGAATAAGTAGGATAAAAACAATGGCTTTAACGGTCTTGTTTCAATTGAATTAATTGTCGTCATGAGCAACTACCTCTCTTACCATGACCTTTTCGCCCTTTTCATCTAGCTCACCGTTAAAGGCAAATCCAAACTTTTTATAGAGCTGAATGGCTACTTTATTGTTGTCATAGACGCTTAAAAATATTTTTTGGCAATGGTATTTTGTTTGTAAGAAACTGATAAGCTGCTGTAAAAAGTACTTTCCAAGTCCTTTATGCTGATAACGCTCATCAATTAAATAGCGGTCTAGCCAAACGCGTTGTGTATCGTCCTCGTGAGGAAATACACCATACATTGCGAAGCCTACCGGGATATCCTCCTTGTACAAACCAACTGGAATAAATCGTCGATCGTCTTTTGCCTCGTCTAAGCATTGTTGTGTACTTTCAATAAAGTCCTGCTGATTGTCAGCGATGTGTAAAGCTAATACTTCTTCTTTGTTTAAAGCTGTGATGTCACGTATTTCCGTGAACATAATGTCAAAACCTTTCTAAATTTATTGTGAATAGGTACAATCTAAAGTATATAGTAACTATATAGTCAAGGGAGGAAACTTAAAATGCTTAATAAAAACGTAAAATATTTTACAACAGGAGAATTTGCCAAGCTTTGTAAGGTGAATAAACAAACGCTCATTTACTATGATCAAATTGGCCTTCTATCACCAATTATGAAAGATAGTAAAGACTATCGTTATTATTCCATCGCTCAATATGATTTTTTTAGTGTTATTGAATTATTAAAAACACTTGGTATGTCTTTAAAAGAAATTCAAAAATATATGGCAGATAAATCACCAGAAAACTTTTTAGATTTGATGCGTCAGCAAAAGGAGCTTGTGGCGAAAAAAAGGCAAGAGCTTGAGATGATTGAAAGTATTATTAAGGTAAAAATCGAGACAACAGAAGAAGCGATGCATATAGATTTTGACAGCATTACGATCGGCCATTTCCCAGAAGAGACATTATATTTAAGCAAAAATATTGAAGATTCCACAGAGGAACAGTTTGTAAAGGCGGTCTCAGATTTTATCGATGAATTGGATCGCTCGCAGCTTGATACAGGCTATCCAATTGGGGGCATCACAAAAAGAGAGCAAATTTTAGCTGGGAACTATGATAATTATTGTTACTTATATATGGAACAACCACATCCTCAAGAAGGGCATCCATATTTTAAGGCGATTGAAGGAGATTTTATTATTGGTTACCATATAGGATTATCAACGACGCTTGGCCAAACATATGAACGATTATTTAAGGTCATGGATGAAAATGGCTACGAGCTAGGGCAGTACGTGTATGAAGAATATATTTATGATGCTGTTATTAAAAATCGGGAGGAGGATTATGTCACGAAAATTATGATGGAAATTGTTAAAAGGGCAAAGTAGTTTTGCATAAAAAAGAATCTACGACATTGTGGCTACTCATGCAATGTCGTAGATTCTTGTATTCAAAGGTTTATTTGTAATGGTAAGTGCTCGCTCTTGAATTATTGCGTTGAATTTTATTAAACCATGCTTGATCTTTTTCTTCTTGCTGTAAGGTATTAACGATGGATGAGGAACAGTTAACACAAATTTTCGCTTGTGTAATTTTACCGCATCGTTCACATGGTGCGCCAAGATTAGGGAAGATAGAGGTTTTTAACTTTCCTGTCTTCACCCATTTAAAAAGTAAGTCCGATGAAATGCCTGTTAATGCAACAATTTCATCATTCGTTAAGTGCCGATTATTTTTTCTTAATAAAAAATGATGTAATTCCGAAAAAATATCCTCTTCTCGTGCGTCTATTTTTTTTCCAAACAGCAGCATTCGATTCCTCTCCCTTCTCAATTATTTGATGATTTCTTGTTTATTTTCAGTGACATAGTTAGGGTGTTCGTTATATTTATAGTTTTCCCAACGATCACGTGCTAATTTACGATATTTATTGGAAACATTGCGATCTGCAATTAATCTAGAAAATCCTTTTTTTGCTTCTACAATATCGCCGAGTCGAAGGCTTAATTCGGCATGTAAAAATTGAATTCGCTCGCTGCCTTCTTGATTGGACGCAAAAGATTTACTGTAAAAGTCTCTTGCTGCATACAAGTAGTGCGTTTCAGATTCGCTTTCATTTTTCAAACGATACAGCCAAGCTATTTTTAGGGCGATATTAGCCATTAAAAGTGCCTCTTCCATTGATGCCTTTGCTACGAGATAGGCCAATTTATAGCTTACGATAGCATCATCAATCGTGCGTTCGCGACAGATGTCCATTGGCTTATGTAGTTCTTTAATATACAATTCATCGATTAGTAGCAAGAACGGTCCATACGTTCTCGTCATAGATTTATGGTAAGCATATCCGCAATGCGGGCATACAGCAACTTCATAAAGTAATGGATTTAAGCCTTCATAAACGGGCATAAAATCCGTTTGTTCTTCGATTATTTTAAAACGATTTGGTCGTACTTTATATGTTGTATATTGTTTTTTGCAAAATTTACAATCCACATTACTTTCGTAGTAGTAAATATTAAAACCCATATGAACCAACTCCTCTGTGTCGAGTTTTTAACATTTCTTTAGTTCTATTTAAATAAGGGCGATACTCGTTCAATATATTTAATGGATTTTCTACTATTTTAGCAATTCTATGTTTTTTGGTATACTCCTTCAGTATGATTAAAGTATTACCCAAAAAACATTAATTTTTTATATGTAAAGGGAATGCATGGTTTAAATATACTGGCAATAGTATTTATCGGTGGTGCATAGGGAAAAGTTAAATGTTTTAGTCTACTTTATTAAATTAAATCTGACATACTAAGAATGCTCTTTTTTATAAAAAATTGTCGTAGTTTTATTATAATACATATAGGATAAATTTACTATTCAATAATATGCATATTGATAAGGGATTTAAGCTGGTAGAAAGCTATTTTTTTTATTTTCAAAGTACGATAATCACTATATTTTTCTATTTAATTTAAAAGGGGATAGATTGAATTGGACTGTAAAATTATTTTCTTTGATGTGGATGGTACGCTCATCAACTATGACGATGGTTGTATTGAAAGTAGTACGAAGAACGCGCTACAACTATTAAGAAACAAAGGAATTCGATTAGTAGCTGCAACAGGAAGACCATTATCTATGTGTCATGATTTGCAAGAACTAGGTATTGATACATTTATTACTGCTAATGGTGCTTATACTCGGCATGGTGATCAAATAATCCATACCATTCCTATCGCACAAGAAATCGTAGAAAACGTAAAAGCTTTTGCTGATGACAATAACAATAGTCTATCATTTTTCACTGATCAACTATTCATGAATAATGTTCGCCATCCTGCAACATTAAAAGCAATGAAGGAGACATTATCTTTAGATGAGTATCCTCCTACTAATAATAATATTTTAAACGAGGAAGTTTACTTAATGTGTTTATATGCCAACGTAAAAGAAGAGAAAAAGTACATAACACAGTTTCCGAATTTGAAGTTTGAGAGATGGCATCCGACGATTATAAATGTGCTACAAGATGATGTATCAAAATCCATCGCAGTTGAAGCAGTGCTAAAATATTTCAACCTAGTTCCGAAAGAGGCAATTGCTTTTGGAGATGGAGATAATGATATTGATATGTTAAAGCAAGTTGGATATGGTATTGCGATGGGAAATGGCAGTGTCGCATTAAAAAATATCGCTGATTATATCACGATGAAATCAGATGAAGGTGGCATAGATTATGCATTGCGCAAGCTACAGCTTATCTAAGGTAATAAATATGATAAAGAATGAAATAATATCGCAATCGCGTCTATAGGGGAATGTTCTCAGATTGTATGAATAAATTATAAATAATGATTGTGGTAGCTATTCTAGTTGCCATTGTCGTATGTATTTGTTTTTTAGTCAGCTCATCAGTTACTAACAAGTCGTTTTGACGTAGTCTACAGTAAGGGATATGGAGTCATCATCAATAGAAATTAGCGCGCTGAAGGAGATACGAAGATACGGTAAAGCGGGTTTTTGTTGAAAACTGAATTTAACAAAAATAAAGTTCTGTTGATTGTACAATATTGATATACATGTAATAATGATTAAACCTATGCAAAAGTGATTGTTAGAAATAATTGACTTTAAGAGGCTTATGTTAAGCTAAGATAATGGGAAAATTAAGGCTTTAGGTGGGGTAAAAAATGGTGCATCACGTGCAATCTCTTATTGAACATTACGGGTATTTTGGGATTATTCTTATACTAGTTGGAGGGATTGTCGGGCTGCCACTTCCTGATGAAATTTTTTTAACCTATGTAGGGTATAATGTTTATCGAGAAAATTTAGAGCATATTCCTGCATTAATAAGTGCTGCGGTGGGAGCTGCAGGAGGCATCACCCTCAGCTACTTTGTTGGTCGTCGATTCGGTTTGCCGTTATTACAAAAATATGGGCCAAAAATTTATATAACTGCACAAAAAATTGAGTTTACGAAAAAATTGTTTGAAAAGATAGGGCCTGTATTATTATTAATTGGATACTTTATACCTGGCGTTCGTCACCTTACAGCATATATTGCAGCCATTAATAATTATCCTTATAAAAAGTTTGCTGTTTATGCGTATGCAGGTGCAATAGTATGGACTTTCACATTTATTACTTTAGGGAAAGAGCTAGGAAATAAGTGGCGTTTTGTTGGTATGTATTTATCCCAATACAGCCTCTTTGCTATATTGCTGTTTATAGTAATAATGCTGATTGTGTACTATATTTTTAAAAAAAGAAATACGATTAAATGAATATCGCATGTTAAAAGAAGGTCTGCTGCAAATGTTTTATGACATTTTGAGGCAGACCATTTTTGTCTAGAATTAAGGCAAAATAGCAAATGAACGTACAGGGAATCCAGATGCTTTTTCAGGCTTTGGCACAATATTGAAAATGACTGCTCCTTTTGCTGGTAGCTTATCTAAATTCGTCATCAGTTCAATTTGATATGTATCCTGATCTAGTACAAAGTATTCGCCATCAAGCGTTCCATTTTTACGGAAATCTGCCGCTGAATCTGTATCGAACGTTTCATGACCTATTGCATTGATGTTCCGTTCTGTAAATAAAAACTGCAACGCTTCTAATCCCCAACCTGGAATATGGTTATGACCATCTTTATCTTTATTATTAAATAAATCCTTATCAGGCCAACGTTTACTCCAATCAGTTCGCAGAGCAACAAATGTACCTGCTTCAATTTCTCCATATTCTGCTTCGAAATCTAAAATATCTTGTACACTTAACGTGAAGTCATTGTCCGATTTAGCTTCCTTGGACTTATCAATAACAATTAGCGGTAGGACAAGTTCTTTTAATTCTAATTCGTCTAAGTAGCGTGTATCTGAAACAAAGTGTATAGGTGGGTCGATATGTGTTCCATATTGCCCAGGAAACGTAAATTGTTGTGCAAAGAAGCCGTCATTATGCGAAAAGAGCGTTTCAAATTTGGCATCTTCAAACATAAAAAAATGGGGTGAGTTAGGTCCGAATGTGTGTGTTAAGTCAACCCATTGCTTAGATTTTAATAACTGCAATGCTTGTAAAAGTTCATTTGTCATTTGTATTCCCTGCTTTCTTTATTATGAGTAGTGAATCAATTTCATCATTAAATACGAACATAGAAGAGATAAAAATTACGCTTTAGGCAGACGCTTTCCACGTGCAAGCCCCTAGCCCCTTTTGCTCCATATGAAATTAACTCTTGTTTAAAATAAAATAAAAAAAGAGCCCTCCTTGTAGAAGAGGACTCTCGTGTAACTGAAGTCAGTCTCCTCATCTTCTTGCGAATTTCGCAAATTGGAATTAGCACCATGCCTAAGACTGGTTGCTGAGACTTCATAGGGCCAATCCCTCCATCTCTCTTGATAAGAAAAATATATGAATTTTCAGAAATAGTAATACCAAATACTTTAGCATAATCATAAATAGTTTACAAGTTCTATCGGAGTGCATGGTTATAAAAAATAAGAAGCTTTTCCCTTACCAATATAAAATTACCGCTATACTACAGCACCCACCTTCTGATAATACAATTCGAATATTATCTGGCGTATATTTCGCTTCAAACTTCGCCGTAACGCCAGCTGAAGAAATGAGTTTTTGCACTTCATCCTGCTTGGAAAGCTGTGCGGCATTTTTAAGATCATGTGCAAATTGATCAGACCCTTCAATTTTCTCTGTCAGTAATTGGGCCTGCTGCATAATTGGCTGAATTTGTTTGGCAGATGTCTTCAACTTCAACGTATTAATAGGCGGGTACGGATTTGGGTTTGGGGATGTGGGCATCGCAAGCTGTCCCGGCAAATGATGCGGTAAAGGCGTATTAGAAGTGCCCCAATGTGGATATTGATAAACATAATACGGATAAGGATTGTAATACAGCAGAATTCCTCCAATCCATGGCTAATATCTTAGTGTATCTTATGTAGCGGCATTATGTTTTGTGTTGAAGAACATCTTTTATATGGAACGTGAGATAAAGGGAAATTAATTAAAAAAGTAGAATAAGTATTAGATACCGTAGAAAAGGGGCAGATGGGATGAATCGTTTAAACTTAATTACATTGGGTGTGAAAAATATGGTAGAATCGCTGGCATTTTATCGTGATGGGCTTGGGTTTGAAGTAGTCGTTTATGGGGATGAAACAAATCCAGATGTTATTTTTTTTAATAATGCAGGAACAAAAATATCTTTATTCCCAATTGAGCGCTTAGTAAAGGATATTGATGAAGCGAATCCACCTGCTGTAGGGAATGGCTTTAATGGCATTACACTTGCCTATAATGGAAAGTCTAAAGAAGAAGTCGATGAAGTATTTTTGTTAGCAAAAAAAGCTGGAGCGAATATTGTAAAGGAGCCTGAAACAGTGTTTTGGGGAGGCTATAGCGGCTATTTCCAAGACCCAAACGGCTTTTATTGGGAAGTTGCACACGGTGATATGTGGCAATTTGATGAAAATGACATGTTAATTATTACGCAATAGATTGTCAGTGTGCTTTGATGAAGTTTTGTCAAAGCACGTTTTTATAAACTAACCGATAGAGGAGATGGTATAGTGAAACCGTTTTGGGAGAAAGATTACTTAGCGGATACGCATTATGCTTTTGGTAACCCAAGTGATGAGGTGGTTGAATGGGCAAAAACATTACAAGCTGGGGCGCGTATTTTAGATATAGGGTGTGGTGATGGTCGGCACGCAGTCTATTTAGCACAGCTTGGGTTTGAGGTTGAAGCCATCGATATTTCGGAGGCAGGTATTGCTAAAATCAATAAATATAAAGCGTTGCACCAATTACATAACTTACAGGCTATTGTGCAAGATGTTACTACTTATAAGTTTAAACATTCCTATGATTGTATTATTTCACATGGCTTGTTCCACTTTTTAGAGCGTGAAGCTTGGCATAGCATTATTCATTCAATGCAAATACATACGAAGACACAAGGCATCAATATTATTACCGTATTTACAGACGAAGTAGATATTCCAGACGATTTAGCACCATTTGTTAAAGGAATATGTAAAGAAGGCGAAATCAAAGATTTATATCATAGTTGGTCTATTCAATATTATCGTTCCTACCAATTTGAAGATCAGCATGACAACAATATTAAACATTGTCACTCAGCAAATAAATTAGTCGCTGTTAGAAGATAATAAAGAAAAAACAGGCACGATTATGATTTTAGGCTATATTAAGGTTTTATGTTTAAGTTAAGTATTGAAAACCCCGAATTTGTTAAGGATAACAAAAGAGGAGGTGTGATACGATGGCACAACAGATTCTATGTGAAGTCAATAACTGCACGCATTGGGGCTCTGGTAACAAATGTACAGCAGAAGCTATTTACGTTGTAAGTCAAAAAGGTCAGCATGCATCCAAAAGTGAAGAAACAGATTGCAAAACATTTACACCTGAAGAGCATTAATGGCGTTAGGGTAACCCTTTAGGGGGCTACCCTTTTTTTATGTCATAACTGGTACATATCTACTTTGTCTTTCTTGAACAATAGGGTATGAGCATTTTTCACTTTTTCCTCTACATAATCTAATGAATAGTTGCCAAATGCGTCTGTTAAATCACCGATTGCACGAGATAAATTATCAATGACAGGTATTAATGTTTCGAGTTCTTTCAATTCTTTCCCTGCGTTCATCTCATCCATAATTTCATGAGCAAGATGTTGGATTTTCCGAAGGCGTTTGTTTTCCGCTTGCATCATATCCTCCTTTAAGCATCATCTTTTACACTGACTAAATATATGATGGTTATTTGTAGTTCATGAGTAATTGCTTTTACTCATATTTGTTATAAATGGTAAAATGTTAGAAATAAACGTAACAACTTTTTTAAATTTGTAGGGGGGAGCGAAATGAAGAGGATTTACGTAATTAGACATTGCGAAGCACAAGGGCAATCTTCAAATGCGCCTTTAACAGAAAAAGGGCACGAGCAGGCAATGCGTTTAGCTGACTTTTTTCATGCTTATAAAATTGACCGAATCATTTCGAGTCCTTTTTTACGTGCCATCCAATCGATAGAACTATTAAGTAAAACAACAAACAAAGAAATTGAGATAGATGAACGCCTTTCAGAACGTGTATTAAGCATAGATAATTTACCGGATTGGTATGAAAAACTAAAATTAACTTTTACTAATTTGGATTTAAAATACGAGGGTGGGGAGTCCAGTCAGGAGGCAATGGATCGCATTAAGAACGTTGTAAAAGAAGTGGCTGAGAGAGGAACTGAACATACAGTTATCGTCAGTCATGGTAATCTAATCTCCTTACTATTAAAGAGTTATAAAAGTGACGTAGATTTTATGTTTTGGCAAAGGCTAAGTAATCCAGATGTCTATCAAATAAGCTATATTCATAACGAAGCGGTTATCGAACGTATTTGGGATGCACAATAATAGAAGACAAGAAGCCAGACTACATTATGATAAATGGAGTCTGGCTTTGTTTTACGTTCTGGAAAATATATTTAGTATTGAAATGTAACGCGGACAGCGGCACTAATAGTGATTTGCCCTTGTTCAATAGGTGTTACCATTGACGAATCTGCCATTGCCATCGATTTATATAGCACAGGGCCACTTTCGTTTTCTTCAACAATTTCTATCGGCTGAGGATGCACAGATATTTGCATTGTCTGTGCAATCGTATTAGCCTTCATTTGAGCATTATGAAGTGCCAGGCTAAGCGCCTGCTGGTAATATGCATCTGCATTATCAATTTTAAATTGGATAGAGGATATACGATTTGCTCCATTTTCCACAGCCGTATCAATAACAACCCCTACAAGATTTATATCAGGTATTTTTACCGTAATTGCATTTGCCACCTCATAGCCTTTAAATACCTGTTTGCCATCTACATAATCATAAATAGGCGCTATTGTATAGGTGGCAGTTTGAATATTTTCCTTTGGAATAGTTAGTGCCATGATGGATTGAATTACACGATTCATAATGCTAGCATTTTCCTGCTGTGCTTGCTGCACATTTTCCCCTTGCGTAGTTACCTCAATTTGAAGCTGAACATAACTTGCATTCGCTACTACTTTTCCATTTCCTGTGACAGTCATAATTCGCGATGCAGGGAGCAAATGTGGATTGGTATGTGTGTGATACATTTAATACCACCTCCCGACTGGTCTCTAGTAGTGTTTTAAATCATTTTTAACAATGCTTCTACTCCAGTCATTCCTGCGAATATGCCTAGTTGCTCTGCCTCAAATGTAACGGACTCTAGTGGGGCTGTTAACAGCTCATCTATTGTTTTCACTCCAACCGCTCGACCTGCGATAATTTTTCGATCTAATAAGCGACTATTTAAAAGACCGACATCTAATGCACCACACATGATGTAGCCCGTATCATTTGAAATAGTTAGTAGTGTCGTTTTTGGTAAATGTACAATTACAGCAGTGAAAAAATGACCTTTAATCATAATAGGTTCAATTGTCACCATGAACATCACACTCCTTTTCTATCTATACATATGGCAATAGATAAAAAGGTGTTCGGTATTTCCGCTAAAAAAGTGTGTGTGACGTTAATTGTTTGAGAATTGTATGTGTGCCTGGCACTTATTTTGTATAAGAAAGCAATGCAGTTTGTTGTATATTTTTTAACGCTAGTTTAGCCTCATCTTGCGTAGTGTACTCGAACATACGGTATGAATCTTGTTCAAAAACAGTAATAACCCACATTATAAAATCCCCTTTGTATGTAAATTTGTAATATAACAGTAATCAAATTAGTTGTAGTTGTTATATATCAGTTTATGCACCTTATTTTACACCGATTTTTTTAAAAATAAAGTGTTAAATGAAAGGTTTCACATTTCGTTCAAAATTGACGCTACGTTTGTGGGAATTATTTAAAAATAAGGATATTGAAAAAATTTCATTAAACAGGTTATTAAAGTATAGAGAAACAGTTTGTTAAATGGTTTTTTAGCATAAAGGTTTTAGCAGGCATAAGTAAAATCAGGTAGTCTTTGTGAAGTATAATTCAACGTGTTTCGTAAATAGTAAGATGAGCTGTAATATGCAATAAAATGTGGGAGGTGATACGGTGATACGTAAAAATGTATTGTTTTTGACGGCTTGCTTTTTATTCATTTCTATCTGTTTTACAGGAATGAATACCTCTGCAGAAAAAGGGCGTAGTGAATATGAGGAGACTGGTGAAGTTGTGTGGGATATTAACACAAAGGATAAAATCGTTGCCTTAACCTTTGATGATGGCCCACATCCGAAGTATACCTCACAGGTGCTAGATATTTTAGCTAAGTATGAAGCAAAGGGGACCTTTTTTATTATTGGTCAAAATGCAGAAAAGTATCCAGATGTTGTTTCAAGAACTTATAAAGAGGGGCATGAGCTTGCCAACCATACTTACACACACCCATTCAAAGTTTCTGTATCTAAATTACAGGAGGAACTACAGCGGACAAACGAAATGATTAATAATATTACTGGTTTTTCACCTGTTTTATTTCGTCCTGTAGGTGGTAATTATAACGATAAAATAATTAATACTGCCGTAAAAAATGGTTATCAAGTCGTCATGTGGTCTTGGCATCAAGATACACAAGATTGGAAAGAACCAGGCGTAAATAAAATAGTCCAAAAGGTGCTCGGTGGAACAAAGCCAGGGGATGTTATTTTGTTTCATGACGGAGGCGGCAACCGCACACAAACAATTAAAGCCCTAGAAGAAATAATACCTACATTAAAAAAACAGGGCTATACATTTGTAACAGTATCGGAATTAATTGAAAGAAAACAGAATCAAGAGAAAGTCCAATAAGAAAAAAGCCATTTCAAAATAAATGAAATGGCTTTTTTTCCTAAGAGCAACGGATATTCTACGTATTTAAACTAGAAAAATAATATAGGTGCTAAAGCAATACCGGCAATTGCTCCAAATGCGAAACCAATGCCAAGTCCAGCGCCAAATCCTGGTCTAAAGCCCCAACCCCAAAAACCTAATCCATATCCTCTGTTTTGTCTATCAGGTAGAATCCATACCTGTCTTCTATCCACTTTAGTTATTTCTCCGACATGAACATTCCCAGATGTATCAGTAATTTTTACACGTTTACCGTGATATTTACAGCAAAGATTATAGCATTCAGCTGGATTCACAGAAATCTCCTCCTTTCTTAGTCCTTACAAGATAATATATGCCGTTGGATACAACCATCACTAGCCGAATGTCTATTGGAAACATATGCTATTGCATGGGGGTGAACGTATGTCAGTCATATCAACTGATGATTGGCTTTACGAGTTAAAGACTAGTCAAAAGTTAAATAACAGTAGAGATTTTGAAGATTTGCAACGTACGATTCTTTGTAGCCAATTAGTAGAACATTTTAACGGTGCAACTCTACAAGAAATACAGTTTGAATTACAGCAACAAGGGCTATTTCAAGCACATGAAAACATTGATATTAAAAAGCTACAGGATCAAAATACTTGGGAAATTGTTCAGGAAGAATATTTTTATTTAAAAAAGCGTTGGGGCGGGCCAGATATACCAATCTATATTTTTCCGCTAACACAGGAGCAAAACATTACAAATAAAAATGGTGTTGCATATCCAGATGCTTTATTTTTATTTATAGGAGAACTTGAAAGGGAAGAACTTAAAGCATTATTTGCACATGAATACAACCATGTTTGTCGACTGCGCTACTTAAACAAATCGTTACGTGAAGTAACGCTATTAGATTCATTAATTTTAGAAGGTTTAGCAGAATGTGCCGTAGAGGAAATTTACGGCTCTAAATGGTTAGCACCTTGGTTGGGAGACTATTCTTCGGAAAAGATGCTAGCCATTTGGAAGACTCAATTTTTGCCCAATATAAATATTCAAGACTTGAATAACCATGTTGAATATTTATATGGTGGAAAACTACCGCGGTGGATAGGGTATTGCATTGGTTATGAAATTGTAAGGACATATATTCAAAGTCACTCGGCTAAAGAGCTTCTTAAAAAAAGTTCAAAAAATATACTTACGGGCTCTGCATTTCCTTTATAGCTACGAAAAACCAGTTGTCGATGTTTGAATTGACAACTGGTTTTGTAATTAAATAGTGAGTACCTTTCGTATTGCCAACGACAATAATCAGCTTTTAAGCAACGTTTTAAAACTTTACGCTACAATAAAAGAAAGGAGTGATGGCTATGTCAGATGAAGTGAAAAATGTACTGCCTCCTATTATTGATGTAGCAACAAAAGTGCTCATCGTTGGTTCAATGCCAGGAAAGCTATCGTTAGAGAAGCAACAATATTATGGCAATCCACGCAATCACTTTTGGCCTATTATTGGAGAAATATTAAAGAGAGAGATTCCTGTAGATTATGGTCGGCGAATAGAGTTGTTAAAGGAAAACCGTATTGGTCTTTGGGATACAATTGAATCATGTGAGCGGAAGGGTAGTTTAGATTCGGCTATTCGAAATGAAAAACCGAATGACTTTAAAACACTTTTTATACATTTTCCAAAAATTGAACTTGTGCTTTTTAATGGTGGTAAGTCATTTGAAGTGTTTAAAAAACATATTGGCTTTGATGTTTTAGACGGGCGAGCATATAAAAAAATGCCATCAACTAGCCCGATACCTGGCAAAAATATTAAATCCTTTGATGAAAAACTCGAGGATTGGCGAGTGATGCAATCATATATAACACAATAAAGGCTCACAATTATGAACTCGGCCTTCGTTAGGAAAAGGTGAATGGTCAAGTGAAGACTAAATTGATGAGTAGGCTAATTGCTCAATCAGCTATTGCCCCTTATACATATATTGAATTATGTAAAAGGGGGATTTTATATTGAATTTATTTCCAAATGATGACTTAGGGGAAAGACGTCTACCACCTAACTTTGGCCCACCAAATATGGGTCCGCCGAATATGGGCCCACCTAATTTCGGTCCACCGAATATGGGTCCACCTAACTTTGGCCCACCAAATATGGGTCCGCCGAATATGGGCCCACCTAACTTTGGCCCACCAAATATGGGTCCGCCGAATATGGGTCCACCTAACTTTGGCCCGCCTAATTTCGGTCCACCGAATATGGGTCCACCTAACTTCGGTCCGCCACCAAATTACGGCCCACCATCAACTGGCCAAATGCCGACGAGTGCTCCACCAAGTTTTTCGCCAGCTATGCCTGCGTGGCATGGAGGTTCTAGTGGTATTCAAAGATGTTTATTTAGGAATACATTTATATGGACGAGGAACGGAAGAAGTTTTTGGTTTTTCCCGACGGTTATTGGCAGGGACGTTATTGCAGGATTCCGCTGGAGCAATAGATCTGGCTGGCGTTTCAGTACAATCTTGAGAGATAACATACTCGCATTCGAATGTTTTAGATAAGGGGCCTTTATTGCGGGGGATTCGTCGATTGGCTTAAACCTTTTGATTTCGCAAAGAATCCTTATTCTTGATAGAGAAGGAAAAGAAACTACATTTGTTGTTTATGGCGGGAAAAGTTGAATTAACGAAATAAATAAAGCTTTAAAATAAGGACTAATGATATATCTCCAGGCAGCAATTGAGCCTGGTTTTTTTATTCCTAAAAATTTACACTTGGCAAAAAACGAACGATTGTTCTAACATAAATACAAATGAACGTTCTCCTTTAAGGAGTGAAAATGATGAGGGAAGAACTAATAAAAGCAATGCAACGCAATCAAATAGTAAATATGATGTATATAGCAAAAGATGGTTCCATAACAAAAAGACGAGTAAAGGTCATTAAAATTGTTGGTGATTCATTTCAAGCTTACTGTTTTACAAGACAGGCAAAGCGTACTTTCATGATTGATAGCGTATTAGCAGTTGTTCCTATCATTCACAAGGAGCGTTCAGTTGTATGATAAGTTTTGAACAAAGGCGACTACTTCATAAATACGTAGTTTATGATCTGGCAGTACAGACATTACAGCGCGATTACAAAGTGATTAAAAATCTTAAATCGAGTAATTTGTATTTGCCAATACTCGATAAGCTTTTAGACGATATTTGCAAGAATGCTACAACTCAAAAAGGTTGTTGGCAAAAGATAAAATAAGAGTAGTACGGTGGGAAAAAACAAATGAATATTTTAGCGACTTAATTGTTGCCACTGCAGGTGAAGATTTAGTATTGACTTATGCTAATATGGCTTTAAAAACCCAAGTTGAGAAACTACTTTTAAGTCATCAAAATAAATAACCAGACGCTCAATTTTTTAGAGAGTGCCTGGTCTTTTATTATTCATCATATGGCCGATATTTTTTTCGGAGCGATTCAAGTTCATCTTTTTTCTCCAACAGTACACTTTTCAAAAACATTTTAGGTTGTTCTTTAGCTGCTTTTAACTTTCCATCTTTCATCAATTGTCCGAGTCGAGCTTTCGATATTTCTAAGACCTCAGCGGCTTCTGCTGCAGATAATAATTCAGTATTTAAAAATTCGAGAAGTTCTTCGGTAGTTTCGAAGTTGTAAATCATGGGATCACCTTTCTTTCGAAAACGCAAACAGTATTAGTCTTGTAATGTGAATTATCATTGTGAGTCCAAAAAGGGCTAATAATACATAATCAAATGTTGAAGGACTTTTAAAATCAACATATTTGATTATTATAGCTGTACTTGCAATTAATAAAGCAATGTTAGTATAACCAATTCGTTTTAGTATTCTTTTCATTCATGTAAGTGGATGTGATATAATTTGATTGAGAAGGAGGGGGTTAACCTCCTTCCGTTGTTACTTGCGACGTTTCTTCTTTGCGGGAGGGCGTCGCTTTTTCTTTGTGCCTTGCATCATGTCGTAAATGTCTTTCAAGCCTGATGTGAAGGCTTTGAAAGTTGTTGCGACAAGCGCTACTGTTGCAAGGACTTTTTGAAATTCATCCACTCTTGTTCACCTCCTTTCTATACTTTTATTATACAATACCTATTTAAAAAAGTAAATAGATATTTATATTAACTTTGCTTATTTTCTATTTTATTCCCTCCATTTTAAATCAATAAAATCACTAACAGCCTCGCTTATTCTTGTTACTGGCGTACCTACTTCATCCATGACATGAGCAAGTAATGAAGCCCATGAATGATGAGATTCCCCTTGTTTATTTACATATCTTAATATCTCCTTGAACTCTCTCATTTGTGACTCAGATAATTCGTGGCGTAAAAATTCTTTTATATATGCATTTACACATCTCACTTCACTCATACTCATTTCCAATAGAATCGCAGTAGCTCTGGATACTGTACAATCTAGCGCAAATGCCAATAATGCTACCTTGGCATACTCGTTTTGTGAGAGCCTCATTGTTATTCTTTCGCCATATCCATTTAAACGTTTTTCTACTGATTTGTTAGTTATATGACCACGAAATATAGTTGTATCAAATAATAAATCTCGTTTAAAAAATTTGGACAAATATTCAATCGAGCGACGATCATTAATAACCAGCATACAAAGTGCTGGACATACATCTTTAACCGGCAGGAAAGTGATGCCTGATAAACGATAAATTGTATCTTTTAAATCTAATTCAACAGTTGGCTTTACATCCCGTTTTTTATCTATACGTTGACCTCTTCCACCCTTTTCAACCATTTCATTCACCCCAAATAGCAGATTATTTTTAGGACAGTGTCTTTGTGTCCTTAGCCCACACTTCAATTTATTGTATTTGCCACTAGTCTAGAACGTTTAAAATTTTTTTGTGTTGACCAGACTCAGAGTAAATAAATAATGAGGTGATGTTTTTATGAATAGTGCAGAAGAAAAAAAACGCAAAATTATTGAGGGTGTAAAAAAACAATCAGAACGTTACAACTTCCCTACTTATCCAAACAAAAAGAAATCTAATAAGAAAAAGAATCGAGAAAAGTAATTATATTTTCGGTTCTCAATTTTTAATGAATTTTAATTTATTTTTGTTAAATTAAGATAAATTATTTATTTAGATTATCTAATAAAACTCTTAGAATTATTTATTTAAATTCTCTAATAAAACTCTTAGAATCATTTATTTAAATTCTCTAATAAAACTCTTAGAATCATTTATTTAAATTCTCTAATAAAACTCTTAGAATCATTTATTTAAATTCTCTAATAAACTCTTAGAATTATTTATTTAAATTCTCTAATAAACTCTTAGAATTATTTATTTAAATTCTCTAATAAACTCTTAGAATTATTTATTTAAATTCTCTAATAAAACTCTTTAATCTTAAATTATCAAAGCTTTATCCCTTGATAAAAATATACAAAACCATTATTATATGAGATAGTTAGTATTAATATTACTAAAATATAATTTATATCTAATATTAAGTCTTTAAATTTAGAGTTAAATTAAATTAAAAAGAGAATTAAAAGAGATAAAATTAATTAGTAATATTTTTTAAAGAAGTGCATATAATTTATGTTTTAAAAAATTAATAAAATAAATACTAATTTCACTTGTCAATTAAAAAAGTCAATGTTACTATATTAATAGGTTTAGAGATAAAAATAGAATTTAATTTCTATTAGGAGAGTTCTATACTCCGTAAAGTTTTTTAGTAAATAGAATTATAAAACCCTCTAAAGTTAGAAAACTTCTAAAAAAAAGAGCCAATTAGTTATCTCACTAACTAATCAGCAAATTTTTAAACTTATTTTTGATTTTGATCTTTTAACCATAGATAAACCATTATTAAAAACAGAAAAGCAAGTAAATTCCAGTTATTTAAGTATAAGACAAAATCTTTGACACTTTGATTAACTGATAAAAGGTCATTACTGATTCCTGATTGAATATGGATCATATATCCATACGCACAACAACCAATTAGATTGACTAAAAACGAAATTAAATCTTTATCACTTGAGTTCATATGATTTCTCCTTTCTGCTAAGAGAAAACCTTTAATTTTCCGCAAAAAAATTAAAAACGTTTCCTTAACGCTATATTATTGCTTCCCTGCCAGGAAGTAATGTAATTTTCTCACAACATGCTATAACATTAGTATAATTGGATTCTATTACATTTGTATTTAGTATATTGGAATATACGTCCATTTGTCAATTGAAAATTCGATTTTTCAACACATTTCGCTATATTGCAATGTGTTATTTTACTTTTCTAAAAATTAAGTCGATATTAAAAATACTATTTTCATATGAAAATAGTGTTTTTCTTTTCGAAACACATGTTATTTAAATAATAATAAGATATATTTAATATCATTCTTAATGCGTAGCCCCTTTAACAGACGTACTTATAGTAATATGACAAGCTCATGATTAGCATTACTTGTAACTTGCACATATAGAAGGTCGGACTTTTATTTAAAACAGAAAAGTCCCTAGAGCTATATATGAACAATTGCATATAGCTCCGATCACATAAAGGACTTTCTACAGTTCTCGTATATACCTCGATACAGTAGACTGAGAAATGTCTAAACGCTTTGCAATTTCATTTTGTGTTAATTTTTTTTCGTAATACAAACGTAAGATTTCTTCTTTGTAATCATATTTTTTATCAAGCAAAGGCAGTCTAGTATGAATAGTTACTTCTCCAAGCCCTTCCTCAACTGTATAGGTTTCAAATTCTCCGTTTCGCTTACCACTAATGGTTAAGGTTTTTGTTTGTTTGTCTTCCTTATAATGAAGTGAGCGTGAACCTTCCTCATAATTACTAAAGTTGGACATTATGGTCGACAATATATTATCGTTTTTTGGGGGCATTCCTGAAATTTTTGTCAGTTCGTTATTCCTATCGTTCTTCTTAAACATATTCATTCACCTTTCTTACAGATATTGATAATAAAAATTATAATATCATATTTCTTATAAAGATTAAAAAGTGTAATCGAACTAACACGATGATTTTAAATTCAATTATATAAAACCATCGTTTTATGTACATACAAATAACAAACACAATAATCGACATCGATTATCCGTTAAATTAGCCATATTTGTCTTTTTACTCGTCTATAATTATAATTATATAAAACGTTTGGTTATAGACAATAAAGGTGCATTTCATGAGAATTATTGGATATGCACGTGTTAGCACCGATGACCAGAATTTAGATATGCAACAATTGGCCATTGAAAAATATGCCGTTGATAAAAATTTGGAGCTTGTTATGTATGTAGAAAAAATTTCGAATAGAAATGATGAAAGAACGGAATTACACCATGCAATGAAAGCAGCTACTGCAGGTGATCTGTTTGTTGTTTTTAAATTGGATCGATTAGCAAGAAGTACAAAAGAGCTCTATCAACTAACAGAGGAATTGAAAAATAAAAATGTAGATTTTGTTAGTATCAATGATGCATTTGATACTTCGACACCAATAGGTAGGGCTATGTTCGGAATGTTGGCTGTATTTGCAGAGTTTGAAAGAGACATTATTCAACAACGGACCAAAGCAGGATTAGAGGCAGCAAGAAAACGGGGGCGCATTGGTGGTCGTCCAGCAGTGGACGAAAAACAAAGCGTCATATCATCACACTTTTTAATGCTGGTGAGAGTGCTATTGATATTGCTAAAGAATTTGGAATAGCGCGGAGCACTGTGTATAAAGTCTTAAAAACTAGCCTTTAGGGCTGTGGATAACTAATGAACGAGATGAATCCCTTTTTATTGTAGTGAACATAGTTCCCTTTTCGAAAATATAGAGAGAAATTTATTATAATTATTCTGTTTTTGAGCAATTGATGTTACAATTATTGTAACTAAAGATGAAGGGACGATGGGTGGCTAATGATTAACTAATCTTATTTTTTGCACATGAAATGTATATTTCAATGAACCAAAAATAGGATTAGTCTGCCCATTTTCCATAAGTGCAACGATATAGGTTTAACGCCGACTATCGTTAAACGCATACTTAAAACGCATATTTTCCCGCTAGAAATTCTTTAGTGGGGTATAGCTTTTTTTAGTATTGGATCATCGCATAAATAAGGCTCTACGTTGGAGCTTTTTTATGCATGATATTTCGCGACTAATCCTTCCAAAATAATTGGAGGGATTTTTTTTATCCCTCTATACGGAGAGGAACGGATGTAATGAAAGAACTTTTAAAAATACAAAATGTACAGTATGAAGTGAGTGACACAGTTATTTTTGATAATGCGACCGCTACAGTAAAACAGGGTGAAGTCATTGGCATAATCGGTAAAAATGGTGCTGGAAAATCGACATTATTACAGCTCATTCAAGGCATACTAACTCCTACAAAAGGGCAGCTATTGTGGTTACAGCGAATCAACATTGCTTATGTAGAACAAGAGCAAGCAGCTATTGAAAATTGGGAAGTAAGTGCAGAGGAAGCAGATTTACTAGCGAAATGGCATGTGCCAAACACAGAGTTTACCGCTTTAAGTGGTGGCGAAAAGCTGAAAAGACGACTAGCAAGAGGCTTTTCACAACATGCGCAATTACTATTGTTAGATGAACCGACAAATCACTTAGATGAAACAAGTACAGCACTGCTAATCGCCCACGTAAAAAAATATGGCGGTACAATTATTGTCGTGTCCCACGACCGTTATTTTTTAGACGAAGTTGCCACAAAAATATGGTCATTGGAAGACGGAAAACTGATAGAGCATAGTGGTCATTATACAAGTTATATAGCGGCACGAGAGCAACAAAGGTTAGCGCAGCAACGTGCATATGATAAACAACAGAAAAATATTGAACGTATTGAAGCACAGATGAATGAGCTTTCTTCTTGGTCGCAGAAGGCACATGCGCAATCGACTAAGCAAGAGGGTGTAAAAGAGTTTTATCGAGTAAAGGCTAAACGAATGGATGCACAAGTAAAATCAAAGAAAAAACGCTTGGAAAAGGAGCTAGCAAAAACGAAAGTTGAACAACTTAAGCAAGAAGAGGAAGTGCGATTTTCAGTAGAGTCAAACCAACGGGTAGGAAAACGATTTTTAGAGTGTAAGCATGTAACAAAATCTTTTCAGCATCGTCTTATATTTAAAGATGTAACTATGACGATTAAATTTGGTGAAAAAATTGCTATTACTGGCCCAAATGGTAGCGGGAAAACGACTTTATTGAAAGTGCTGACAGGGCAAGAAAAAGCAGATGGCGATATATGGATTTCTCCTGCTGCCAACATCGGCTATTTAACGCAGGACGTATTTGATTTGCCGCTTGAACTGACGCCAGAGCAATATTTTTACAAGGAGACGTTCGAGGAAAGAGGTAAAGTCCGCAATGTCATGAAACATTTAGGGTTTACAGCAAGTCATTGGACAGCACCTATTAGCAATATGAGTATGGGTGAGCGTGTGAAGTGTAAGCTTATGGCATATATACTAGAGGAAAAAAATGTTCTTATTTTAGATGAGCCAACGAACCATTTAGATTTGCCTTCAAGAGAGCAGTTGGAGAAAACATTGGAGTTGTATACAGGTACATTGCTCGTTGTATCACATGATCGTTATTTTTTAGAAAAAACGACCAACATTGTTTGGGAGCTTAAAAATAATGGCATTGAGAAAAAATGGAGAGAGAGCGCACCGCCACAAGTAAATGATACGAGTGCACTACGACTAAAGCTTGAAAATGAAAGACAAGAAATACTCGGCAAACTTAGCTTTCTAACTGCAAAGGATAAGGAATATGCAGTGCTTGATCGAAAGTTTAATGAATTGACTAAGCAAATTAATGATCTTCGCTAGTTTCACGTTTAAGAGAGAAAAGAGTGGGGAAAATAAACTTGATTCAACAAAAATTCTCCACTTTTATAATGTGGGGAAACCTAGCTAATGTCACAAGCTTTTAGAGCAGGATTGAAAAAACGCCAAAACCGTTATTGATATAAAGCCAAAAGAGGGGTGTCTAGATGAAAAAATTACTTTTTACAAGCTTACTCACAATTAGTATGCTAAGCGCATGTACTACAGATGAAGAGAAAGTGAGCGAGCAAGACCATACACAGCAAGACCATACGCAAGAAGAGCAGCAATCGAATGAAAATGAGAATGCTACAACTGAAACTAAATCTGAAGACACTGTATCTTCTATAACGCAAGCAGAAGCATTGAAAACGATAAAAGAGCAGCTTGGAACAGAATTAGCGGTTGTTATGCCAAATAACCTTCCGCTAACAAAAGGGACTTTTCTAACGGCTACAACAACAGGTTCAGACAAACAAGCAGAAGTTCTTTTTCTAGAAAGTAAAGAGTATATTCCTGTTAATGATGTGAAGCTGAAAAATGCTTCTAATGCAACGCCAATTGCCAAGCTTACTGTAAAGCTATTCGACAGTATAGATGAGGCAAGCGAACAGATTGCTTATGAAGATTATAGTAAAAATGGCGGGCAACAAGTACCGCTCGGATACAATATTAATGGCTATCAGGATGCAGGTGCTGGCTCGTTATGGACTGGCTGGAATGAGGGGAGATGGGCATTAGCAGCCCGTACCCGAACAGATAACCCAGCCGCTGGAGTAGACCTAGCGAAACAAGCAGTAGAATATTTAGAATCCCATACGCTTCCGATTCCACATGAAAACGGCATGGTGCATTTAGACGTTTATGAGTCAGGAAACTTAATCGTATGGCAGGATGGAAAGCTTGTCTATACACTTGATTCGATAAAGGATCCAATGAAGGCACTAGCAATTGCAACAGCCTTTAATCAATAAATAAAATTCCTTGAGTGGCAATCCGCTCAGGGAATTTTTTTGCTGTTTACTTTTCAGCTTCATGTATTAGTAGCGTATATTCTGCTAACCTTTTTTGCCATGCTTCCATTGGAAATTCTCCAGGCACTGTGTCATTTAACAAATCAGACAGGAGTTCTAAGCAAATATGCCATCCCGCTAAATCTTTAGGCGTATGATCAGTCAGCTGACCGATTTTTTCGTGCAATACTAATATTGAACCATCACTAGTCGGTGATAGCTCAAAGCGTACACTATCCTTGCCCCATTCAAACTCCAGTACCTCCTGCTCAATATAATCCGTAATAGCGATGTCTATAAAGGCATCAGTTCCGTCATTCATATTGAAACGCATTTTACCATTCTTTTTAGGCTCAATCATTTCTAAATTGCTCATCCATTTTTGAAGTTTGCCATTCTCTGTTAGTACCGCCCAAACTTCGCAAATTGAATGTGCCAGTGGGCATTCAATTTGCGCGATATAGCCGGTTTGGTTTTTGTGAATTGTAGCGAGCATAAATATCCTCCTTGAATTTAAGGTCTTTCAAATTGTAGTACTAAATAATCTTTCTAGACTAATTAAGTTTTAAATAAAATTGTGAGAATACTGTTCTTTAGCTAATATTAGATGAAAAGAGGAGGAATGGAAATGGATTATCAACAAGCTTTAACACATTACATTGAAGCAACAAATACACATGATTTTAACAACGTCAAAGCGCTATTACACCCACAAGCAGTTTATTGGTTTACTGATCAAACATGCACAACGCTAGAAGAGATAGGAGCTTATTTCAATCGTGCATGGCACGTCATAAAAGATGAAGTTTATCGGGCGACAAATGTTCAGTGGCTTACTGCGGATGCAACTACCGCTACATGTATTTATACATACCATTACGAAGGATATCATAATGGCACATTTGTATCAGGGAGCGGGAGAGCGACAAATGTTTTTACTGTAGTAAATAATGAATGGAAGCTTATTCATGAACATTTAAGTAGCTAACGCAGTTGGCATTAGGCGCACCCTTTTTAATCTAGCTGTGCCGCATAAATGCGTGAACTTTCTCCCCAAGGATGGTAGCCAGTACCGATATGTGAAAAGCCATAGCGTTCATATAAGCCAATATGATCTGTACAAAGATAAAGTTGTGGAAATCCGTGTCGCTGGGCATCCTTTTTAGCTTGCTCTAATAGCAATGCTCCGTATGCATGCCCGCGATGGCTTTCTTCGATATACACCGCACATACCCAAGGATATAAATCCATACGACTAATAAAATCATTCGTTACTAAACCTGCACAGCCAATAATTTCATCATTATCCATTAATAAATACCACTGCGGAAGTGGTGCTTGCGCATTAATGCAATGTGAAATGCAGTCCTCATAGAGCATCATACTTTCCTCACTTGCCCATTTGCTTTGTATATAGCGGGTCGCCAATTCAGCATAGCTAGGCTCCTGCCGTACAGAAATAATTTTCATACTCACACTCCTTTGAAAAATAAATGCATACAGTTATTATTGTAATAAATGGAAACATTAATAAGCAATAATAAACTTATGTCAGGGGCAATAAAGGTGCAAATTAGATCCGCTGATATACATGATATCAAAGCTTTAACTTTGTTGATGGAGCAGCTTGGCTATCCAACGACAGAGGAGAAAATGACGTTAAGATTTCAAGCTTTAGCAGCAAATCCAAGTTATCAACCATTAGTTGCAGAAATGGATGGCCACGTAGTTGGGATGGCAGGATCGTGACATAGCTTATTTTACGAGCATGATGGATGTTATGTACGAATTCAAGCCTTTGTCGTAGATCATCATTATCGTAGAAAGGGCATTGGACAGAAGTTGCTCGAAGCGATAGAATACTGGGCAGTGGAACAGCGTGCTTCTGCACTTGTGTTAAACGGTGGTAATCGTGAAGAACGAAAGATAGCATACCATTTCTACAGACAATAAGGCTTTGAAGGAAAATGTACCGGTTTTAATAAGCAATTAAAATAGAGATATATCAAGGGGTTTGGTTGAATGGAGCGGTTACTAACAGAAAGAGATTTAATAACTTTAATTGAGTCAGATAGATGGATGATGGAAATTTTACGCTGTGTCGAGCAGCTACAATTACTGGACGGCTGGGTATGTGCTGGATTTATTCGTTCAAAGGTGTGGGATTATTTGCATGATTATAAAGATAGAACGCCATTAGGTGATATTGATGTCATTTATTTCGATAATCATCATAATTCAGAACAACTAGAGAAGCAATATGAACAGCGATTATTAGAACTCTTACCAAAAGAACCGTGGTCTGTGAAAAATCAAGCTAGAATGCATGTCGTAAACAATAGTAATCCGTATCAATCTTCCGTTGATGGCATTGCGCATTTTCCTGAAATACCTACAGCGATTGGCGTACGGCTTACACAAGGTGCACTAGAAATTGCAGCGCCTTATGGCATACAACAATTGCTGTCGGGTATTGTTGCGCCTACACCTTATTTTGATGAAAAGACTCAATTGCATGACATTTATCAAAAGAGGATACATAACAAACGATGGCAAAATATTTGGCCAAAACTAGTATTTGTAACATCAGTATAGCTAAAGGGGCTGACAGAATTGCATCCAGAAAAGAAGCAAATACTTATGCATTATGAAAAATCTATACTGTGGCTAGAGCAACTTTCGCATGTTTCGGACAAGCAGTGGCGTTCACCAATACAACAGGGGAAGTGGACAGTTGCCGAAGTGATTGGACATTTAATTCCGTGGGATGAATTTGTATTGCATAAGCGCATTCCATTTCTATTTTCAAAAGAGCAGTTACCTAAGGGGCCCGATGTGGAACAGATGAATGCTGAAGCAGCGAGTAGTAGTCGTTTACTAAGTATGGAGCAAACATTACAAGCGTTACTGAATAATAGGTGTTTACTGTTAGATGCCCTTGCGCTTTTACCAGATGAATTGTGGCAGCAGAGCTTTAAAATAGGGCACTCTGAGCTTACACTTTACAGTTATTTTTGTGGCCTAGTAGAACATGATTTGCATCATTTTTTACAAATCCAAAATGTTATAGGTGAGATGGAATGGAAATAAATATAAATCAAATGATTGATTATTATGCACAGGCAACTGTGAATTTTGTTGATATTTTTACGAATAAAATGGACCCAGATCGAAAGGATATCGGGCGTACAACAGCGCCAGGAAAATGTGGTTTAGTCTTTCCACTGGCAGGCAGTGCGTCTTTTAGCTTTAATGGTACTCCTTATATCATGGAGCCTGGAATGGTTGTTCATGCGGGGCCACAAATGCCAATAGAGATACATACGATTGGTGATAAAGTGTGGGAGTATGCGGTAGTCCATTATCATGTACCTGCAGACGAGGCGGCTATTAATCCATTAGCAACACAGCATTTCTTAATCAATACAGGTGAAAACTCAAAAATTATTAATCTAGTACAACAGCTAATAGAAAGTTATGCAATGCCAGGTAGTATGGCAACATTTAAATCAAAGTCGATATTTATGAATTTAGTGGAAACGATTTTAATTTCGGCAAAAATGAAGGTTCTTGATACAGCAAATGAAATGATGGAGCAGGTAATACAATACATTCACGAGCATTATTCGAAACCATTATCAGTGTCTAAAATTGCACAGGAATTCGGTTTGGAGCGTCGAAGATTTGCATATCTTTTTGAACAGCACACAGGTATGAATCCTAGTAGCTATTTAACAGAATATCGCATGCGACGGGCAAAGGACTTGCTACGATATTGCGATTCTACAGTAACTGAGATTGCAGAATGTGTAGGCTATGTTGATAGCTTTTACTTTAGCAGGGTATTTAAAAAATGCACCGGAATGTCTCCATCAGCATATCGAAAAATAATGATGGAAGAAGCTTAGGGGGACGAGAGAATCGCCGATAAAAGCCAGTGAATCGCCAGTAAGATGAGAGAAATCGCCGATAAAAACTCGTAAATCGCCAGTAACGACACGGGTATAGCGAAAAAGTGTTAGATTGATTGCGGTCAATCTAACACTTTTTTTCTTATGAATCAGCATCTTTTTTTAAAATAATTTCGGCAAAAGTCCATATAGAAAATAAAATTGTCCATTCACAACTATTTTTCTCTTTGGTAGGATAGTAATCGTAAATGATAATGACTATCAATTAAATAGCTAATTACTATTGACTTATAAATGAAAATGATTATCATTATCGTAAGTAGATGAAAATAATGAGGAGAGATTCATTGTGAATAAATATATCAAAATGTGTGCACCTGCACTTTTAGCACTATCCCTTGCGGCTTGTGGTACTGATAAAGAGGAGTCCACACCTGTCAAAAACGAAGCAGCAGAAACAAGTACAACTGAAACACAAACAGAACAAGCAAAAACACAAAGCATTACATATTTAGGTGAAACGTATGAACTGCCTGCAAAGGTGGAAAACATTGTAGCTGCAAGCTTAGAATCAATGGAAGATGCTGCAATGCTTGGTATCAAGCCAGTTGGTGTACTTGATATTGGTGGCAAAATTCCATCATATCTTACAAAGGAATTAGAGGGTGCAACACTAGTAGGAAATAAAATGGAGCCGAATGCGGAGGCAATTTTAGCACTTGACCCCGATGTTATTATCGGTACTTCAAAATTCCCTGAGGAAACGGCTGAAAAATTAAATAAAATTCAAACAATGATTCCTTACTCTCATATTTCAACAAATTGGAAAGAAAACTTAACACTTCTTGCACAGCTTACTGACAAAGAAGATGATGCTAAAAAAATTATTGCAGATTATGAAGCCAAAGTAGCGGACGCTCAGGTTAAATCAAAAGAGCAACTAGCGGACAAGGAAGTATTAATTATTCGCTTACGTGGCGGCGTAATGTATATTTATCCTGCAGGCGTTTACTTAAATCCTGTGCTGTATGAAGATTTAGGTGCTCCAGTACCTGAAATTTTAAACGCGACAAAAGCGCAAGCAGAGCTTTCACTTGAAACGTTAGCCGAGATCGACCCAGACTCGATTTTCCTACAATTTGAGGAATCTGAAAATACGGATGCACCGAAAGCATTAGAAGATTTACAAAAGAATCCGATTTTTGCAAGCTTAAAGGCAGCTAAAAATGAACAGATTTTCGTCAATGCAATTGATCCACTTGCTCAAGGAGGTACTGCTTGGTCTAAGGTTAAATTCCTAGATGTTGCAGCGGAAAAATTACTTAAATAGAAGAAGTAGGCTGGTAGTAGAATTGGTGCAAGCACCGGGCTATTACCAGCCTTTTATAAGATAAAGATTAAATAGAAAAAGGTGTGGCAGTTGAAAAAAACAAACATAGTATCATTTTCTATATTAGTAGCTTCACCTTTCTTAATTGCAATTGTGGCTTTAATTTCTGTCATGTACGGTACAAAGGATATTAGCAGCTTAACCGTATGGCAAGCACTTACGGCATTTGATGCTGGAAATATTGATCATCAAATTGTTAGGACTAGTCGTATTCCTAGAATTTGCGCCGTATTACTAGTAGGTGCGTTTTTGGCAGTAGCCGGGGCGGTTATGCAAGGTATTACTCGAAATTATTTAGCATCACCATCATTGATGGGCGTTAATGATGGCTCCGCATTTGTCATTACATTGGCGCTTGTGTTCTTTCCAGGACTTCCAAATTACCAAATGATTTTACTATCTATGCTCGGCTCTGCAATGGGAGCAGGTATCGTTTTCGGGTTTGGCTCTTTAATACGGAATGGGCTTTCCCCAGTTCGATTAGCAATTATTGGAACAGTAATAGGGACATTTTTGAGTAGTATAGCGACAGCAATAGCAATGTATTTCCAAGTGTCGCAAACGGTTAGTGCTTGGTATAACACTAAGGTACATACAGTAGACAATGATATGCTCATGCTTTCAATACCTTTCGGATTAATAGGCCTTATTCTTGCATTATTATCGGCAAGAGCTATTACTATCACCGCATTAGGCGACGATATTGCCTTAGGTCTTGGTCAAAAAACAAAAGCAGTAAAAATTGTTAGTATGCTTGCAGTTGTATGTTTAACAGGTACAGCGGTGGCACTTGTCGGAAAAATAGCTTTTGTTGGGCTTGTTATTCCACATATTACACGTTTCCTTGTTGGTGTTGATTATCGCTTTATTATTCCATGTGCAGCGGTAATAGGAGCATTTTTCTTAGCACTGTGCGATGTGCTCAGTCGTTATGTAAATTATCCATACGAAACGCCAATTGGTGTATTAACAGCGCTAGTCGGTGTCCCATTCTTCTTATACTTAGTTCGTAAGCACGGAGGTGAAAAGCATGCATAAAAAAACTTCCCGTGCAGTCATTACGACTGTCGCTATCCTTCTATTATTTATATTAGGGGCAAGCTATCTCCATATTACGAATGGCGTTTTTGATATGTCAGTATTAGATGTACTAAAAACACTTTTACGTATTGAGCCAAACCCGAAATATGATCTTGTTATTTTTGAATTTCGTTTACCTCGAATTGTAATAGCAGCACTTGTTGGTGTGGGGCTAGGCATGGCAGGGGTTGTGCTGCAGGGCATTACACGAAATGGCTTAGCAGACCCAGGAATTTTAGGTATTAATGCTGGAGCGGGTGCAGCAGTAGTTATTTTTATGTTTTTCTTTCAATTCCGTCTTGTAACAGCGGATATTAGTAGCTGGTTATCTATTTTAATCATGCCGATATTCGGTTTTGTGGGCGGTACGATGGCCGCAGCTTTAATTTTTTCGTTTGCCATGAAAAATGGCCACCTAGATATGCAGCGACTGATCTTAACAGGGATTGCTATTAATAGTGGATTTGGTGCATTATCGCTATTTCTATCGTTGAAAATGAATGCGCAAGATTATGAATCGGCAGCAGTTTGGATGGCTGGTTCTATTTATAATGCCAATTGGATTTTTGTCGTGTCGATGTTGCCATGGCTCCTATTGCTAGGTTTTTATGTATATCGTAAATCGTATTTACTCGATTATTTTCAACTGGAAGAAGACAGTATTACAAGCTTAGGCATAGCGCTAGAAAAAGAGAAAATTAAATTATTATTGGCGAGTGTAGGCTTAGTGAGCGCCTGTGTATCTGTCTCTGGAAGTATTGGTTTTATTGGATTAATGGCGCCACATATTGCTAAACAACTTGTCGGTATTCAACATCGTTATGTAATGCCGGTGAGTGCCCTAATAGGTGCATGCCTGCTTGTATTCGCGGACTTTATTGGTAAAACTGTCTTTGCACCTTCAGAGCTAGCAGTTGGTATTGTTGTTTCAATTATTGGTATTCCGTACTTCTTGTATTTACTAGTGAAGTCAAAAGCATAGGAGGAAGTAGTGTGCAAACTGCATTTAGAATGGAAAATCTGTCTTCAGGTTATGAGCATGTTCGTGTATTTGAAGGATTGAACTTAACGATAGAAGAGGGAAAAGTGACAACTATTATCGGTCCTAATGGTTGTGGAAAATCTACCTTATTAAAAACAATAGGACGTATTTTAAAGAAACAACAGGGAACGGTTTATTTACAGGAACAAAATATGCAAAATTTGTCGACGAAAGAAATTGCGAAAAAGTTAGCAATCCTATCACAGACACCAATTGCACCAGGACAGTTGAAGGTAGAGGAGCTAATTGCATACGGTCGTTATCCACATCGTAATAATGTCAATCGCTTAACGAAAAAAGATGAAGAAATGATTGAATGGGCCTTAACGGTCACAAATACATTGGAGTATCGCAACCGAGAGCTTGCACAGCTTTCTGGAGGTCAACGCCAACGTGTTTGGCTAGCAATGGCATTAGCACAAGAAACGAGCATTTTGCTGTTAGACGAGCCAACAACTTATTTAGATATGGCGCATCAGTTAGAGGTTTTAGATATCGTAAAAAATTTAAATGAACAACACGGCTGTACGATTGTCATGGTTTTGCATGATATTAACCATGCAGCAAGATATTCTGATCATTTAATCGCTATGCGTCAAGGTGTTATTGTGGAAACGGGAACACCACAGGAAATTTTATGTGCGGACGTCATGCGTAAAGTGTTCAATATTACGGCAAGAATTATGGAAGACCCAGCAACAAACACTCCTGTATGTTATGGCTATGATGTTTTAAAGGAGGAAGATAAATGACTGTAGAACAAGCAATTAACGTAACAGATTTTATTTCTTATGAAATGAATTCGAAGTTTACTGATTATACGTATACAATAAACATCTATGTACCTCAAGGGGAAAAACCTCAAGGCGGCTTTCCAGTTTTATATGTATTAGACGGATCGTCATACTTCAATTTGGTGAAGGAAGCAATTCGCCTGCAAAGTCGTAATGCGCCCAAAACAGGCATCGTACCTGCTATTGTCGTCGGAGTAGGGCATGGGGCTGATATGCATGAACGACGTTTTTATGATTTTACAGCACCAGCCGAAACGTATAGCTATCCTGCAAGATTTAAAGGAAATGGATATGATAAGCATGGAGGTGCAGTGAGTTTTAGTCGCTTTTTACATGAGGAATTAAAGCCACAAATTCAGCAACAATTCCATGTAAATGAACAGCATCAAACTTTATTTGGGCACTCTTTAGCAGGCTATTTTGTGTTGTGGCAATTATTGAATGAAAAACATAGTTTCCAACGTTATATAGCTATTAGTCCTTCCATCTGGTGGAATGAACATGAATTGTTCCATAAGGCAAGCGTATTTATGGAAGAGCACAAGCAAGTGAACGAACAATTATTTATCGGTGTAGGGGAACTTGAAACATTTATGGTAGATGACGGACGACAAATGGCCAATGAGCTAATGCAAGTAATGAGTATTGAATTTTATGAAGCATTGAATGAAAATCATGCGTCTGTCGTACCCACTGTAATGAGTAGAGCAATACGTTTTGTGAATAAATATTAATTCAGTAACCGCATTATCTTTGGTAATGCGGTTTACTTATGGATAAAAATGCAATAATATGTATTTATAATTAAAAGGATGTGACTTAGATGGGAATTATTTTGGCAAATAGTAAGGATGCACAAGTAGTGCATAAATTAATGCTTCAGGCTTTTAAAGAATATGAACATGCAACGCCACCATCCAGTGCATTAAGTGAAACGGTAGAATCAATTGAACAGGCGCTCAATAATGGCGAGCAAGCGTTTATTAGTTATATGGAAGATCAACCTGTAGCAATGGTTCGATTTACGTTGAGTAATCAAGGCATTTATTTCTTTCGGTTATCTGTAGTTCCAGAAAAGCAAGGGCAAGGTTTGGCAAAAGCATTAATAGTTGAACTTGAAAATTATGCACGTGCACAAGGGAAAATGATTAGTGAATGTAAAGTCCGTATGAATGTACCACGTAATATTGAGTTATACCGCTCGTTAGGATATGTTATCACTAAAGAAACGATAGGAGAAAATCGTAATGGCTTTTCTCTTCCGATTGTAACAATGGAAAAGAAACTTTAGGGGGAGTGCATTTGAAGAAAAGAATAGGCTGTTTGCACGCACACTATTCCAATATAGACTACATAGAGCAGGCATTTAATAGCATACATGAATTAGAGCTTGAGCATTTTGTTGATCCGGGACTTATTCAGCATGTGGCAAAGGGTACTAGTGGTTTGTCATTAAAGGTGAAGGAGCAAGTAGAGTGGATAGCAAGTTGTAATGTCGATGCCATTTTAATTACATGTACAAATTATATTGCGTTGTTAAAGGAAGAAGAGTTGTCATTATCTATTCCAATTATTAAAATAGATGAACCCTTTTTTCAATCACTTTGCGAAGTGACGCAACCACAAATAATACTTTTTACAAACCCTGCAACGGTGGATGGCACGATGGAGAGACTCTACCAATATGCTAAGCTCCATGATAAAGCGATAGACGTTCAGGCGAAGGTTATAAACAATACATTTGAGCTTATTATGCAAGGGAAAAAGCAAGCATACAACAATGCAATTATACAATATTTCCGGGAAATAATGAGCGAAGGTCGGCTAATTTCTGTTGCCCAGCTATCGATGGTCGAAGCGGCACAACAATTTGAAAAGGATTTCGGGATTCCAATTATACATCCTTTGAAATTATTAGTTGGATTTGTTATGAAATAGGAAAATCGCCGATAAAAATGCCCGAATCGCCGATAAAAGTCGAGCAATCGCCGATAGAAGTGCTCAAATCGCTGATAAAACTCACGCAATCGCCGATAGAATTTTAAATTTAAATGAAATGAAACTTCTAAATTGGTAGTATAATGAAATTAGAAAGAGAAACGGGGGCGAGCTAAATGAACGATTTACGATATCCGATTGGACAATTTCAATTTCCAGAAGTAGTAACGGCACAGCAAGTACAGAAATGGATTGATGATATCCGTCTATTGCCGAGGCAATTAGCGGAGGCAATAAGTGGAGCAAGTGAACAATCATTAGCGAAATCCTACCGAGAGAATGGTTGGACTGTAACACAATTGGTCCATCATTTGGCGGATAGTCACATGAATAGTTTTATTCGCTTTAAATTAGCTTTAACCGAAGATACACCGACTATTAAGCCATACAATGAAGAGGATTGGGCAGTGCTTCCGGATTCTGATATGCCTGTCGCCACTTCCTATAAGTTACTTGAAAGTTTACATGAACGTTGGGTGTATTTGCTGACAAGCTTAACGGATGAGCAATTACAACGGGCTTTTCAGCATCCAGACAACGGGCTAATGACGCTTGAAAAAGCACTCGCTCTCTATGCATGGCATGGAAAGCATCATCTTGCCCATATACAAAATGCTCTTGCAAAATAAATAAAAAAGGCGACTTATCCTCACTTCTGAGGAAAGTCGCCTTTTAAAATTTTGACTATTCAAATGTGTGTGGATTTTTTAGTCGAATAAACTGGGACGTTAAAAAATAATTTATTGAATTGTAATGCCAGCACTTGCTGTACCAGTAAGTACTTGTGCAACAGCTACACCAGCTGTAGTCATAGAGTAGATCATTACTAATTTGTCACCAGCAGTGACTGGAACTGGTGCAAAACTGCCTGAACCAAATGCTGTAGTACCTATTGCTATTAAGCCTGTAAATGGTGGAGCTAAATTAACAGTAGCAGTTGTAGCTGTATACACCGTGCTTCCAGCAGGCGCACGATAGATTGTAGCAGTAACAGTAGTACTACCAACTAAAGTAACGGCAAGCGTAGCAGAGAATGATGCAGAAAGGCCTGTAATACTACCTGCGCGTGGTACAGTAAATGCCTCTGTTAATACGCCAGATAAATCAACTGTTTCTCCAACGAGCGTAACACCAGGAATTGCAGTACCGAATCCAATAAGGGATGGTGTAGCGATTAAACCAGTTACTAAAGAAGTTAACACAACAGGTGTAACCCCAGAAGAGAATGGAATAATGGAACCGTTAATAACAGGTTGTGATGGAGTGATACATGCAGCATCAATTGCTAAAAATGGGCCGAAATTTTGGCATTCCATATTGTTTGATCTAGATGAGCAACCACATCCACTATTAGACATAGGGTCAAATAAGAACATATTTACACCTCCTTTCTTCATTATTCTATTCATAGAAGAATAAAGAAAAAGGGCTATCAACTACATTCATAAAGCTATTTTTACAATACAAGAAAAAGAGAAAAATGCCTGTAAGTGCTACGGGTTAGTCTATTGTCTACTAGTGAAAATTTGAAAAACCACTATTACATGTTCACCGTGCTTAAAAGTTATTAAACGATACTTGCAAGCAGAATTCTAATATTATTGGACGTAAAAAAGTCCAATATGTATTTTTGGATACTTATTGGACATTTATCTATAGGAATAATGATGGTTGATTGTATAAGGTTTAATTGTTTTTCCTCCGAGAATTTCAAGCTAATTGCGTCTCCGAAATAGATTAAAAAATAAAGAATTTTTTTCTTTCTTCACTTCTTCCTCCACTACTTCTTTTATATCTTCAGTTTGGTTATTGAACTCCATTTGTGCAATGCTTTCTTCCTTTACTAGTTCTATGTTTTCATTCGATACGCTTAAAGAAGAAGGCTCAGCTTGAATAATTGAAGATGTAGGAACTATAGAAGTAGAGGTTTCTGTTATGTCCAAGTCACTTGCGTTAGGAGCGGAGGTTTCTGCTATGTCCACGTCGTTTGCGTTAGGAACAGAGGCTTCTGTTATCTCTAATTCATTTGCGAGAGGAGCAGAGGCTTCTATTATCTCCAAATCATTTGCGTTAGGAGCAGAGGCTTTTATTATCTCTAAGTCATTTGTAGTAGGAGCAGAAGCTTCTGTTATGTCCGAGTCATTTGTGATAGGTGTAGGGACTTCTTTTATTTCCAATTCATTTGTGGGAGGAGCAGAGACTTCTGTTATGTTCATGTCAGTAGCAGTAGGAGCAATAGCTTCCGTAGTCTCCTCTTTTGCTATAGGAGCTGTTAAACTATTTGCTTCTACAACGCTTACTGGGATTCCTTGCGTGTCTGCTGCATTTTTAAAATGAAAAGTTGATTCTGCTGTGGTGTTTCTATATAAACCGTTATAAATCTGACTTGGGTGTGTATTGATTGATTGAAAATAGTGCTGGTTAAAATGGCGTTCTTCTTGTTTTTGTACAGGATTATTATTAGGAGGAAAAGGTACTCCATTGTTCATATTAAAAGCTTTACCAGCCAAATCTTGAAGGAATTTATAACTTGGTTCAGTGGTAGGTAATGGTGGTTGTACAGTAGTTTGTTCTATTTTTTCTAGAAGTTTTCTCGAAGGAAGGGCTATATTTTTTACTGAACTTTCAACAACATTTGTTGGGAAATTGTCTGTTGGTATATTGGTTTCAACGGTTATTAATTTATTTAATACGGCTAAAATTTCTTGATTCATTTCCTCAATTGCTTGATTGAGGGATTCAATATGAATAGAAAGCTGTTTGACTTGCTCTTCATATTCTTTAATTTGCATACTGTGTTTACCATCAATTGTTTCTGTGAGTCCTTCTAAATGTACAATTTGTTTTTTAAGATCCTCAAACTCATTTTTCATAAATAAGTAATCCTCGATTGAAGTACCCATTTTTAATGTTGTTAACGTTTCTTTATAGCTATCAATTTTTTCTTTTAATTTTTCAATGTCTTGAGTGGAGTACAACTTTGAATCTTCCATTGCATTTCACCCCTTTCAGTCCATTAGTATTTTATTAAAAAACCCCACTTTCTGTTACAAATCATTTAATCCAACTCGAAAGGGGAGAAAAGTGTTCTTTAATAGTAAATAGCAATAACACTTGTTGAATAATTATCATGGTAAATTATTTGTTAGCCCATGCACTTAACGCTAAAAATCATATGCTACAAACGAAAGATAAAAAACTTATGGAGGTGTCAAAAGGATGCAAGATAATATGCCATCCCAGGCGCGCGAACTAATTTGTATAAACGTCGATAAAGTATATGACTGGATTGTAAAGGAAATGTCATTTGATATTTCTCCAACTGGTGCAATTACCTTCCCAGGCGTAACACCGGCGACGGTTTTAACAGGTGCAACTGTCACATGTAGAGTAACTCCGGCTGCGACAAACCCAATCGTAATTTTAAATCGTGAGAACCGTCAATTTTCTATTGATGGAGCAACAGTTTGTCTACAACACTTAAATATTCAAAAGAACTTCATTCTTACGATTGTTGTTACTTTACCAACTGGAGCTGTATTAACAAGTAGTGAGATTCCGGTATCACGTTGTGAACAAGTTACATTATGCGCACCTCAAGGAACAGATGTAGAAATCCTTTATACTGATTTAGATTGCTTCGTGTGTACAACGGGTACGCTTACTGCTGGTACTGGAACAATTACGTTTTCTGCGTTGACAATAACAGTAGCAGTTTGTCAAAGTATTCAATCTACATTCCCAGTTACTGTGGAATTCTTAGCGAATTACTGCGAGCCAAGAGCAGATTTACCATTCTCATGCCCGTCTACGGTTCGTCCAAAGCAATGCTCCGTTATTTTCCCAACTATGGGTTAAGAGTGCTAACACATAAACATATGTCATACCTTAAAGAGAGGGTTATCCTCTCTTTTTTTTATTTTTGTTACATATTATATAGGCAAGGGGGCACTAATTATGAGTACTCATAAAGATTCTGTCGAAGAAAAAATAAAGAATCTTAAAGAGCAAACGACGTTTTATGTCCGTGAAATAAAAAAGCTAGTGGAGGAACAAAATTTTCAAAAAAATGTAAGTGTTATTAGTTATTTTACGACTTCTCTTAATATTTCTTATGATTCAGAACAGGAGAGTCTATGTCTTGGTTCTTATCATATTCGCAATATAGGTAATCAACCAATAACAAATCCTTATTTGTGCATAAAGCTACCTGAAGATTCCCCGTTTTCCTTCTCAGGTAGATATGTATATGAGCATTTTAGTCAAAATTTAAAAACCGCGGGTAGCTGGGAACGAATAAATGATAGCTCTAACAATACAGAATTTTGGCTTAAACCAATAGGCGAAACAACAATTGAACCAAATGAGACGATTTCATTTACTAATTTCCAAATTAAATGGTCCCATAATTTATCCTATGCTGGTACAATAACGGGCTTTACATATTGTGATGAGCTACAAGACGGTGTCTTCGTACTAAATCCTATTAATCTCAATGGAATTAACGTTGTACAGGAGGATCAAGATGAGTGAAATAGAAGAACAAAAACTAGAGGCAGGTTTAGAACAAATCGTTCGTCATTTTATGAAGGATCAACTTAGTAATGTCACGGACTTTAGAAAGGGGGGAGATAATAGCTTTGCATTTCTTGAAAAAAGTACGTTGCATTTACTGCTTTCCTATTTATTATCTGGCGACAAGAGAGCACCAGAAGAGAATATAACTGGACAGTTTGAATTGCATCTCATAAAAGAACTTGATGATTTACTAGCTGATAATAAAGTGCAATTTGAGGAAATAATAGATTATTTGAAAAGCTAACGTGATAGGAGGTACTAACGTGGATAATCAAAGCGTTAAAAATAACGATCCTATACAGCTCCAGCAAATGATTATTTTTTTAAGAGCAGAACTTGCTAAATATAAAAATGAAATAAATAGACTTAGAGATAGCGATTATTATTCACTCGTACTTAGACTAGAGCGGGAAAATGTTCAATTGACGAAACGTAATAAAGAGCTTGCGATGGATCGGATGAAATTAAAAAGAACGAATGAAAAGGAATTAAAGGCTTATAATGAGGATATACAGAGAAGGGAAATTCAACGAAAAAAACACATTTCCTCGATAGATACATTATTAAGAGAAATTGAACATTTACGTTCTGAGAATAAAGAATTACGGCAAACTACAAACGCTAATAATAATGAACTGCTCGCTATTAAAAGAAATTATGTAGCGGAAGAAAAGCAGGCGATTGAAAGTCTTGAAATACAGCTAAGTACATTTACAAAAGCAGCGAATGAAAAAATGAATGCTATAGTCGAAGCCATACAGAGACATGACGAAAATAATGTACATGACTATTTAGTTAAAGAGTTAGTAGAAAGAGATAATGAAATAAATAGATTGTCCTTTGAGTTAATGGATATTAAAAACAACAACACAAGTGCTGTAGGCTTAAATGGCGAAAATATGGCTGTCAATTCGAAGGTGCTTTTAAATCTAGATGCTAAGATACAAAAAATAATAGCACAATCCAATGATTTTGAGGAGCAACTAGAGAAGAAAGTTCGTATCCTAGATGACTTAGAGCACCAATTGACTCAGCTCGCTATGGAGATTAATGTGAATAGGTCTATGTAAAACCAGGCTGTTTATAAGGATGGTATGAAGAGAAAAAGTGTTAGATTGACTACAATCAATCTAGCGCTTTTTTTTGCTGTAATCGTTACTTCGCTACTGCGGGCGCTTTCCGCTCAGCTCAACGTAAGGCGCAACACTCGAAAGTTTGTAGTTTGTTGCGCCTTACGTTCTGAGCAGGTGCTCCGAACTACTAGTGCTCACTTCTAAACTATATTGAAGCAAAATATTGAATTTTTTTATCTTACATAGCGGAACTTTTAAAACCTTTGTCAGGTTTGTTTAGTTGACGATGAATTTTATTATTTTGTTTCTCTGTGTAACGTTACGCGCTTTAAACGAGGAGAATATTTTTTTAACTCCAGTCTTTCTGGATTATTTCGTTTGTTTTTTGAAGTAATGTAGTTTTTATCTCCAGTTTCTGTACAGGCTAAAATAATTTGAACACGCATCCTATCACCTCTTTTTAAATAGTAATCATTACGCTTTATACAATATTATTTTTATTTTCTATTGTCAAGATGTAGCTACACAAAAAGTTAAGCATTGCATTTTCAGCTTTTCTATGATTAAATTACAACTTGTAAATAGTAATGATTACGATTTAAGGAGGTTGGAATATGACGACAAAGAAAATCCCAGTGACAGTTTTAAGTGGTTATTTAGGTTCAGGTAAAACAACGATGATGAATCATGTCCTACAAAATGAGAAAAATATACGGGTGGCTGTTATTGTCAATGATATGAGTGAAATTAATATTGATGCAGAACTTATTGCAAGTGGAAGTGGTATTTCTCGAACGGAGGAAAAATTCGTAGAGCTTTCCAATGGTTGTATATGTTGCACGTTACGTGAGGATTTATTACAAGAGGTTAAACGCCTCGCGGAGCTTGGAAATATAGATTATATTTTAATTGAGTCGACGGGTATTAGTGAACCTATTCCAGTGGCGCAAACGTTCAGTTATTTGGATGAGGAGCTTGGAATTGATTTAACAAAGTTTTGTCAACTCGATACGATGGTGACTGTAGTCGATGCACACCGTTTTTGGCATGATTTTCAGTCAGGCGAAAGCTTGTTAGAGCGTAAGGAAGCTGTTGGTGAATTAGATGAACGAGATGTGGCAGATTTATTGATTGACCAAATTGAATTTTGTGATGTTTTAGTATTGAACAAGTGTGACCTCGTAACAGAAGACGAACTTGAACGATTAGAACGTATTTTGCGTGCATTACAACCTGAGGCAACGCTAATACGTACAATTAATGGTGTAATCGAGCCAAGTGCAATTTTAAATACAGGACGTTTTGATTTTGAGCGAGTATCAGAATCTGCTGGCTGGTTAAAAGAGTTAGAACTTGGGCATGAAAATCATACACCGGAGACAGAGGAGTATGGCATTGCTTCATTCACGTATAAGCGTAAAATGCCTTTCCATCCGATGCGTTTTGTTGAGTGGTGTGATAATATGCCTCAATCCATTGTGCGTGCAAAGGGTATTATTTGGAGCGCAAAACATCAGGAAGTAGCGTTGTTATTGTCACAGGCAGGTTCCTCTGCAAAAATTGAACCTGTTTCCTATTGGGTAGCGGCATTACCAACAGCGCAGCAAAAGGATGTTTTTTTACAAAGCCCAGAGGTTTTGGAGGATTGGGATGAGGAATTTGGTGACCGTATGACACAGCTAGTCATTATAGGCATCGATTTAGACAAAGAAGCAATAACAAAGGAGCTAGATGCATGCTTATTGACGACTAATGAATTTACAGAGCCGTGGGGCAAGCTAGAGGATCCCTTTCATTGGGAGTGGAGTTAATGTAGTGCTGCTTGATTGTGAGTTAAGCCGCGCTAGCAAAAAGTAGTCAATTTGTAATGAAAATCGACCTTATTTACGATTTACGTAAAAAAGAATCTACCACATTATTTTTGTGGTAGATCCTTTTTAAATACATGATTATAGTTTGTCGCATCACGTAATGCTTTTTCCTCAATAGGAATCCGTACTGAAAGCATTGTAATGTTTAAGAGCGTAAAGCAAAATGCTGTGAAATAAGCTTGGAACATAATTGGTAGTAGAAGAATCTCCAAGCTAACAACGGCATAATTTGGGTGTCGCATAAATGTATAAGGGCCTTTACGTACAACTTTTGCGCCAGGTAAAATCAGTATTTTCGTATTCCAAAATGGTCCTAATGAACGGATACACCAAATACGCAAAGCTTGCACCATAAGGAATAATAAGAAAAATAACGGGAATAAGGACGATGGACCATTTTTATTTGAAACTACTTCAACAATTAAAAATAGAAAAAAGCTAACATGCATAGCAACCATATAGGGATAATGTGAAGCGCCGACTTCATAGGCTCCTTTTGCAAACATCCATTTTTCATGACGTTTTGCTATTAAAACCTCTGCTAATCTTTGTAGAATAACAAGAATTAAAATAATGTAAAAAAGCATATTACTCCCTCCATTTAAGTAATACAGCCTCTGCACAGAAGCCTGGACCGAGGGCGACTAGCAACCCAATATCATCTATTTGCCCTTCGTTTAACATAAACTGCTCTAGTACATACAAAACAGTAGGAGAAGACATATTACCGTGTTGACGTAATATTTCCCGAGAAATGTCGGTTTTTTGTTCAGCAAGATATAACGTATCCTCATACGCTTTTAACACTTTTTTTCCCCCTGGATGTGCAATAAAATGATCAAGCTGCTCACTGTAAAGTTGTTGTTCAACTAAAAATTGTTCAATGAAAGGACCAAGCCAATTTGTAATAATGGATGGAATACTTTTCTGGAAAACGACATGAAGACCATTGTTTTTTATATTCCAGCCCATTACATTTTCTGAATCGGGCATCCACTTAGAACCAGTTGAAACAATTGAAGGAATTGGTTTTTTTGTCGGAATTGCAACATCGTCTCCACAAACGAGTATGCAGGCAGCGCCGTCAGCGAATAGGGAGGCGCCGATTAAATTACTTTTAGAAAGATCGTTTTGCTGAAAAGTTAGGCTACAAAGTTCGACACATACAACAAGTACCTTTTCTTGAGGATGCGCTTTGCAATAATCATAAGCACGACTAACTCCAGCAGCTCCCCCTGCACAGCCTAACCCCCACAATGGTATGCGCTTTAACCTATCAGAAAAAGGCAGTTGATTCATGATACGAGCATCTATGCTTGGTGTAGATATGCCCGTACTACTCACGAAAATAATAGCATCAATATCTTTAGGGGAAATAGGTGCTTCTAAAAAAGATTCATTTTGTAAACAGGCTTGAATGACTTCAACGCTATATTGTGTTGCTAGCTCTATATACAGATTGTTACGTTCTTCGAAAGTATGCTCACTACGGTGCCACTCAGCGGGTACACAGAAATGACGAGTATCGATGCCACCATTATCAAATACTTTTAAATAACGCTCTAACTTTGGAATTTTTTCATAAAAGAGCTCCTTTGTTAACGCCTCTGCGTTCGCTTGTTGCAATGTGTAAGGTGGTTGATATGTGCTGATAGAAATAATTTTTGACAATTCAACATCTCCTTCGCAAATAGTGGTCTTGTACATTGTATGCAGATAGGAAGGGCGTACATGCTTCAATAAATTTATTTGACAATTATGAACAATTTAGATATATTGATAACATCTAAATTGGAAGTAGGTGATGTGACATGATGAATAGATCCGTTTTTAACGAACTGCAATTCGGTTTGTTCAATTTCACACGCCTAAAATATGCGATTTGACCTTGCCCGTAGAGTTAACGACTACTATGTGACAAAGGCTATTTGTGTATTCCCTTAAACGTGCCTGTGAAACCTTGTAACTGCCGAATTGCAGTTGCAAGGTTTTTTTATGCTTGTTTCGCACTTAGAGGCGTAATTGATAGACACATTTAGGAGGAATAACAATTGAAATTAACAACATTAGGGTTTTCAACTTATTTTGAAGAGCAAGTAACTGCGTTTAAAGAGGAATCAAAGTTAGCGAACTGTGTACCTGCACGAGTTACTTTGGAGCATAAGCATTCATATCGTGTACTAGCTGAAGAAGGTGAATGGTTAGCTACAGTCGCTGGACATTTTGCATATACATCGGTAGCAAGAGAGGACTATCCAGCAGTTGGAGATTGGGTATTAGTCGAGAAAATGGCGGGGGAAGAAAAGGCGATAATTCATAAATTATTTAACCGAAAGTCCGTTTTTTCTCGTAAGGTTGCAGGACAGGAAATAAAGGAACAAATTGTAGCATCAAATGTTGATATTGTGCTACTTGTAATGAGCTTAAATGCAGATTTTAATATTCGTCGTTTAGAGCGCTATTTAGTAGCCGCTTGGGATTCCGGTGCGAAACCAGTAATTGTACTGACAAAGGCTGATTTATGTGAAGATATTTCGAGCATGGTACGGGAAGTCGAGCTTGTAGCTTTTGGTGTGGATATTTTTGTAACTAGTGCACGATCAGGCGAAGGCATAACAGCTATTCAGAACCTCTTTACAGAAGGGGTGACAGGTGCACTGCTCGGTTCATCGGGTGCAGGAAAATCCACTTTAATGAATGCATTAAGTGGAGAAGAGCTTATGAAAGTTTCAGGTATTCGGGAGGATGATGCCAAAGGGCGCCATACGACAACACACCGAGAATTAATTGTATTGCCAAGTGGTGGCTGCTTAATCGATACCCCAGGAATGCGTGAGTTGCAATTATGGGATCAAAGTGAAAGTCTATCTTCTAGTTTCCGCGATATTGAAGAATTTGCAGCCGCATGTCGTTACAGAGATTGTACGCATCATATGGAGCCACACTGTGCGGTGCAACAAGCTATTAAAGATGGAGCACTTGAACAATCACGTTTGCAAAGCTATTTCAAGTTGCAAAAGGAGCTTGCTTTTATTGAGCGAAAAACGAATATGCAGGCAAAGCTGAATGAGCAACGCAAATGGAAGCAAATTGCGAAAGGCATGAAGAAGGGCAAAAAATAGTTAACAAGCTTTTAAGGGCAACTTCGCCATCGTGTTGCGAAGTTGCTATCTAATAAGCGAGTTAATCGGTAAAGGAGATGTACTATGGCTATACAAAATATTAACCATTTTTTATTTTCAGTGTCTAGTCTAGAGCAATCAATAGTATTTTACCAAAATGTTTTTGATGCCAAGCTATTAGTGCAAGGGAGAAGCACTGCTTATTTCGATTTAAATGGGCTGTGGCTTGCACTAAACGAGGAAGCGGATATTCCACGTAACGAAATACATCGCTCCTATACACATATTGCTTTTTCTATCGATGAAGAAGATTTTGAGAAAATGTATGACAAGCTTGTACGTTATAAGGTTAATATTTTAGAGGGCAGACAAAGAGATGAACGAGATAAACAGTCCATCTATTTTACTGATCCAGATGGTCATAAATTTGAGTTCCATACAGGTACGTTACAGGATCGCCTAGAGTATTATAAAAACGAAAAAACACATATGGAATTTTTCAATGATTAACAATGACTAAGGGGGTTATATTATGAAAAAAGCAATTATTTTCGATATGGATGGTACTTTATTTCAAACGAATCTTATATTGGAGCCAGCACTGACAGCGACTTTTGATGTGCTACGTACAAAGGGGTTATGGCAAGGGGACACACCGATTGAACAATACCGTGAAATTATGGGGGTTTCATTGCCTGTTGTATGGGAAACTTTATGTCCTATGCATACTTTAGAGGTCCGTGAAGCAAGTAATGCCCTATTTCATGACAAGCTTATTGAACTGATAATAAATGGCAAAGGCGCATTATATCCGAATGCAGAGCAAGCACTTGCTACGTTAGCAAACGACTATCATTTATACATAGCGAGCAATGGTCAAAAAGAGTATTTGCAAGCAATTGTAGATACATATAAGCTAGATCGTTATATAGAAGGGACGTATAGTATTCAGTCTATTCCAAGTGGTCATAAATCCGATTTAGTAAAAAGTGTAATCGAAGAAAATAACATTCAAACCGGTGCTGTTGTCGGAGATCGTGCATCTGATATCCAAGCGGCACTGGATAATCATCTATTTTCCATAGGTGTACGCTTTGATTTTGCGCAGGACTCTGAATTACAAAAGGCACATGTCGTGATAGATAATCTACATGATATTTCAAAGCATTTACCTACTATTTCTCACTAACTCGAAGCGAAGATAAATGTTTACATTGCATTTTATAAGGGGAAAGAGTAAAATAGTGCCAAACTATAACAAAGCGTTGAAAAGGAAAAGTAAATTGGACAAGCATTTAATAGAGAGCCTCTGTTGGTGGAAATGAGGTAAATGAACCCTTTTGAAAATGACCTTTGAGCTTCGTACCGAAAGCATTTTTGTGAGTAGATTACGACGAGATGGGCACTCGTTACAACAGCGGCAGTATCTCTTATATGAATGCAAGACGTACTGATTGAGGCAAATAGTGTGAGCTATTTGTAAATATAGGTGGTAACACGGGTATACTCGTCCTAATCAGTCATGATTAGGGCGTTTTTTTTATCTTCAAAAACGATGGATGCTAGGGAATATTTCTATTGTCCATTGAATGAAGAGAATGCCGCTGATAGCTGTCCGATTTTTTTCCGACAGCTTAAGAGTAGAATTTAATAAATTGAGGGGAGCAACTTAGGATGACAATAGTAATTGGAGGAGCTTGGCCATATGCCAATGGCTCATTGCATTTAGGGCATATTGCCGCATTATTACCAGGTGATATTTTGGCTAGATATTACCGACAAAAAGGTGACAAAGTATTGTATGTTTCAGGTAGTGATTGTAATGGGACACCAATATCGATTCGAGCTGCACAGGAAAATACGACGACAAGTGCGATTGCAGATCGGTATCATCAAGAATTTACGCAATGTTTTCATGATTTAGGATTTACTTACGATTTATATACGAGAACGGATGCTCAGCATCACCATGAAGCTGTACAGACAATTTTTTTACAGCTGATGGCAAATAATTATTTATACAAAAAGAAAATTGAGCAGGCTTATTGTGAAACGGACAAACAGTTTTTACCTGACCGCTTTGTGGAAGGTGTTTGTCCAAATTGTGGGGCAAAGGCACGTGGAGATCAGTGCGATAATTGTTCGAAAATTTTAGACCCACTTGAATTAATCGACAAGCGTTGTAAAATCTGTGGCAATGAGCCTGTTATTCGAGAAACTGAGCATTTTTATTTTACTTTTAGTCAATTTCAAGGAAGGCTAGAAACTTTTGTAGCTGAAGCAAAGGCGGAAAAGCGCTGGCGAGATAATGCAATAGGCTTGACCGAACGTTACTTAGCAGAGGGCGTCCCTGATCGTGCTGTTACAAGAGATTTGCCAAACGGTATTGATGTACCAGTACCGGGCTTTGAAGGGAAGAAAATTTATGTGTGGATCGAAGCCGTTGCAGGTTATTTAACAGCAAGTATGGAATGGGCAAAACAACATAATATTGCGATTGAGGATTTATGGAATGAAGAAACAATTTCTTATTATGTGCATGGCAAGGATAACATTCCATTCCATACAGTTATTTGGCCAGCGATATTGATGGGTATTGGTGCGAAATCATTACCAACACATATTGTCTCCAATGAATATTTGACTTTAGAAAAACGAAAATTATCAACTAGCCTAAATTGGGCAGTTTGGGTGCCATATATTTTAAGTCGTTATGATGCAGATTCTATTCGTTATTTTTTAACAACAAATGCACCTGAAAATCGTGATACGGATTTTTCTTGGCGAGAATTTATTTATAGTCATAATGGAGAATTGCTAGGAGCTTACGGCAATTTTGTCAATCGAACGTTGAAATTTATAGAAAAATCATTTGATAGCCAAGTGCCACAGGTCGATGTAGATGGGGCTGTAAGGAAACAGACGATACAGTTGTTTAGTGATGTTGGTGTGGCGATTGAAGCGGGACATTTTAAGCAAGCGTTAGAAGAAATTTTTGCTTACATCCGTGCGGCCAATCGATATTTTGACGAGCAGCAACCGTGGTTACAGGTGAAGGAGAATATAGCTGATTGTCATGAAACGCTTACAACGTGCGTCTACATGATTGCAAATTTAGGACAAGTGTTGCAGCCATTTTTACCGTTCTCCACAGAGAAAATTCGAGGCATGTTAGGCATAACAGAATTGATGTGGTATGAGCAAGTGGAGCTACCGAAAAGCATTGGCGAAGTGACACCACTATTTGAACGACTTGATGTGGGGCTAATTGAAGAAGAATACCAGAAGTTAGTTAATGACAGTCACTAGCAGCCGTTGATTTCTAGCATATTCAAATTGTGTGAGTGCCTGTCACTTTTTACTGCTCCGGGTGGTCGTTTATCGTGAGCACAAAGTAAGCCGCAACTCTCGCTAATGCACGGATTGTTGCGGCTTACATTTTGTATGTTCCCACAGGCGTCGACCCTGCGCTTTAAATCAACTAGTAGCGCATTCAAATTGTGTGAGTGCCTGTCACTCGCCCTAAGTTCCAATTAACGAAACAAAAGGCATCAAGAAGTTTATTCTTGATGCCTTTTATCGTTATACAGCTTTTTATAATTGCTTTTGAAATGTTAGTTCATAACAGGCGTTAATTTCGCCACAACAATGCTGTTGATTGCATTAATGTATGCAAGCGCACTAGCTTTTAAAATATCTGTATCTGCAGCTTTTGCGATATATTTTTCGCCCTCATGCTCAATCGTTATTTTAACTTTACCAAGTGCTTCCTTACCGCGCGATACGCTGTTAATATTATACTCTACTAGCTTCACATCAATTTTCACAATATCTGCAATGGCAGAATACAATGCATCAATTGGGCCTGAGCCAACAGCACTTGCTTTCAATACTTCTTCACCTTTGCGAATTTTTACACTAGCGGAAGGGAAGCTTGCGTTGCTGACGACTTGTAAATCTTCAATGTCAAAAAATTGCTCGCTATAATGAGTAGCATTGGCATGATTTGCGTCATGCTTTTCATAATAACTTTCTACAATAACATATAAGTCATGGTCATAAACTTCTTTTTTCGCATCAGCTAATTTGAGGAAACCATCGAAAATGCCTTCAAATTCCTCAGTAGAAAGATTAGAAAAACCTAACTTTTCAAGTGCATTTTTTACGGCATGGCGTCCTGAACGAGCTGTTAAGACAAGTTCCATATCATCTAGACCTACATCTTCTGGATGAACGATTTCGTAGGCATCGCGAGATTTAAGTAGACCATCTTGATGAATTCCTGAAGAGTGTGCAAATGCATTGTCTCCAGTAATGGCTTTGTTTACTTGTACGTCTAAGCCCATAAAGCTAGAAACAAGGCGTGAAGTGTTCATGATTTCTCTTGTATTAATGCGCGTCTCTGCATTATAAACAGAACTACGTGTTTTTAGTGCCATCACGACTTCTTCTAGTGCAGCATTTCCGGCACGTTCTCCAATGCCGTTAATTGTACATTCCACTTTGTCTGCACCGTTTTTAATGGCTGCAAGTGTGTTAGCTGTTGCCATACCAAGGTCATTGTGACAGTGTACACTTAATAAAACACTGTCGTTTAAGTTTTTCATACGGTCATTAAGCTTATAAATCATAGCGCCAAATTCCTCTGGTTCAGCGAAACCTACAGTGTCCGGCACATTTATCATTGTTGCGCCGGCCTTCATAACGGCTTCAATTGTTTTCCATAGGTATTCAAAATCTGAACGGGAGGCATCTTCTGTTGAATATTGCACTTGTGGTAAAAGAGTTTTTGCATATTTCACAGCATCTACGCCAATTTGTAGTATTTGGTCTTTAGATTTACTAAATTTCTTTTCAACATGTATATCAGAAGTGCCAAGCACCATATGAATCATTGGATTTTCTGCATATTTTACAGCGTTATAAACGGAATCAATATCAGCTTTTACTGCTCGTGCTAAAGCTGTAATCATAATGTCGTTCGTATTACCGACCTTTTGTGCGACAGCTTTTACCGCATCAAAGTCACCTTGTGAAGAAGCCGGGAAACCAGCTTCGATAATATCGACGCCTAATTTTTTGAGTTGCTGTGCAATCTCTACTTTTTCGTATAAGTTCAGTTTTGCTCCCGGCACTTGCTCGCCATCACGTAAAGTTGTATCAAACACCCAAATTTTTCTTCCCATTTTCAAACACTCCTTTTGTTGTAATAAAATAAAAAAAACCCGCCTCTATATAAAAATATAGAGACGAGTTATTTGCTCGCGGTACCACTCTAATTGACCTTCCCTTTAAAGAAAAAGCCCCCTTATCGACAGCTATCACTGTCTATCCCAATAACGGTGGAAACCGACATCCCTTACTTTTTAAACGGCATTCAACTCACTGCTTTAGGAGCAGGAGAATTGTACTGACTCGTTTTGGTTCAGGGAGTAGCTCATGGATGAGTTCAAAATGTGTGCCTACCGATTTACACCAACCATCGGCTCTCTACAAGTACACGGGCATTTTTACTATTTCCAATCTTTGCTTAACAATGTGTTGTTGAAAGCTATAATACGTTGATATTGTCAGTATGTCAACAATATTCTAAAAATTAATTGTTTTCAGTTTTAATCATTATAGTTTTAACGGTAGCTAGTAAGATGGAATGTTAAAATGTATATTTCACAAATATAGGCATTTATTTATGAGATAATGAGGATGGATTTTATACATAGAAAGTAGGTAGAACGGTGAAATTTGTATTTGATTTAGATGGTACGATTTGTTTTAAAGGTCAGCCTTTAAGTGCAGGAATAACGGCTGCATTAGAGGATTGTCTAAAGAATGGACATGAAGTTATTTTTGCTTCAGCTCGCCCGATTCGAGATATGTTACCAGTATTGCCAGAGTCAATGCGCACGTTTCCAATGGTTGGGGGAAACGGAGCTTTTATAGCCAACAATGGCGATATAAAAGAAATCGCAGCATTTGATGGAGAAATTATAGAAGCAATCAAACAAATTATAACAACCTATCAATTAGCGTATTTAGTAGATGGTGACTGGGATTACGCCTACACAGGTAGTGAATCACATCCGATTTATCAAAACTTAGATCCACTACAGCTTGCAAAACGAGTGGTACTGGAGGAACTAAAAGACATTGTTAAAATTGTATTATTCCCTGGTGAGCACCATCAAAATATTTTGGCACAGCTACGAAAGCTACCAATTTCGTTATATGAACATGCATCTGAAAACATTTTAGATATGAGCCCCAGTGGGATTGATAAATGGACAGGCTTAACGAAATTAGGGGTATTACAAAATCAGTTTATCGCGTTTGGCAATGATGCAAATGATGCTGCAATGTTTGAAAAAGCATTAGCGAGTGTTTGTGTTGGTGAGCATCCAGTAGGTCAGCATGCCACTGTACAGGTGCCATCTGAAGAAACAGCAGTAATCGAAATAATAAAGTGTCAGGCACTCAAACAATTTTGAATATTTTAACCAAGAAAAAACCCACTTAGACTCCTGCGGGAACGCACAAGAAGTAAGACGCAACAAGTCGCGTGTTTGCGACTGCTGCGGCTTACGATGCGCCCGCGGAAAGCGAAGTGGGTTAAAGTGCCAGGCACTCAAACAATTCTGAATATTGTAAGGTCAGTCGCTTAGCTATTGCACTTTAAAGCGAGAAACTTGTGTTTGCAACTCTTCAGCCATTGTCGATAAAGTTGCCGCAGAAGCTGCAACTTCTTCAATTGTCGCAAGCTGCTCTTCGGAAGCAGAAGCTACATTTTGAAGGTTAGAAGATGACGTTTGTGCAATTGTAGCTATTTCATCGAAGGATGCATAGATTTGTTCAGCACTAGAAGACATTTCCTCAGAAACAGTTGTTGCTTCTTGTATTTGTTTTGACACTTGCTCAATAAGGTCAACGATTTTTGAAAAACCTTCCTCAGCCACTTTAACAACCTGCATACCAACTTGAACCTCTTGTGTACCAGTATCCATTACTGTAACAGCACGGTTTGTTTCCTGTTGGATTTCTGAAATTAACCCTGAAATTTGTTCTGCTGACTTTTTAGATTGCTCAGCTAACTTTTTCACTTCGTTAGCTACGACTGCAAAGCCTCGACCATGATCACCCGCTCGAGCAGCTTCAATAGCAGCGTTCAATGCTAGTAAATTGGTTTGCTCAGCGATGTCAGTAATAATACTAATAATATTCCCAATCTCAACAGAATGGTTACCTAAATTTTTAACAACGTTAGCAGATTCTAAAACTGCTGTATTAATAGTATCCATCTGCGAAATGACGCGATGTAGCGACTCATTCCCCTTGTTTGCCTCAGTATTCGTTTCAATGGCAAGTTCAGAAACAGCAGCCGTTGTTGATGCTAATTGCTGAATGCCGTTAGTCATATTTTTCATAGCTTGTGAGCTTTCTGTAGCATTTTTCCCTTGTGCCTCTGAGCCACTAGCGACTTCTTGCATAGCAGATGTAATTTGTTCAGTAGCTTGGATTGTTTGATCTGCACTTGCAGTTAATTCAGCAGCTGAAGCACTTACTTGTGCTGTGTTTTGACTAACATTGGTAATTAAACTTTTTAGATTTAGAGCCATTTGATTGAAGGCAAGGGCTAAATCACCAACTTCATCGCGATTTTTAATGCGAATTTGTTCAGCTGTTAAATCACCCTCAGCAATTTTTTGCGCTGCTTTTGCCATCCCTTTAATAGGTCGAGAAATAATAGTTCCCATAATCATGGCAATTATCAGACTAATGATGACGGCAAACACACCAAGTGAAATCATGTTTAATTTAATAGCATCAATATCTTTTGAGGTAGTAGCTATTTTTGCTTCTACAGCTTCACTTTGATAGTTGGCAAGGTTTTCAACACGCTCGTCGAATTGTTTAAGAATAAGTCGACCTTGAGAGCTGTCTAATTTCTCATATTGTTCTGTTTCGCCAGCATCCTTTAAAGCAAACATACGATCAGCAAATTGCTGAACATTTTGCTCACTTTTATTGACAGATTCTAATAATTCAATTGATTTTTTTGATTCTAATGTTGCCATTAAACTTTCGGATTTTTCTTTAAATTCTTCACGAGCGGATTTATTACCATCACGATTTTGTTTATCTCCAAGTAAAAGATATCCACGCATACTTACAATTTCCTGTTTTGCAATTACTCTTAGCTCTTGAATGCTAATAGATTTTTTTGTCTGTTCTTCGAGTAACTCTTGATAAGTCCCGTTTACTGAATTAAGCTGCTTAAAGTTTAGAGCTATAGTGCCAATTAAAACTAAAATAACAATAAAAAAACCGAGAATTAATTTTTTGTAAATCGTAAATCGCATGTATTGTAAGTCCCTTCCTAGTAATTTAGTAGAAATGTTACAAAAAAGTGAAATATGTATATATACTTATTTATAGCAGATTATATGTATTTTAAAAAGCATTATGAGTTTATTCATAGTGAAAAATATGAAATAAGAGGGAATTTAGTTATAGTATGGACTCTTATAGGTGGCAATTTATGCACTATGTACTATGTGTTTACTTATGAAGAAGAAACTAAATTGTATCATGAAAAACGCGATTTATATAATGTTTGAAACCTAATTGTTGGAAGTAACGTAAATACAATTAACGATAAACGAGGATGTGGAGCAATGTATAGACCGGTTTTGAAATTACCGAAAACGAAGTATGAAAAATTTTTGGATATAGTTGGTGGCGGAATATTTATTGTATCCATCATATTTATTATTTCTCAATGGAACACCTTACCTGAAGAAATTCCAGCACATTTTAATGGTGCGGGAGAGGTGGATCGATGGGGTTCGAAAATAGAACTATTCATTTTACCGGGTATCGGAATTTTTTTGTGGATATTTTTAGGACTTCTTGAAAAAGTACCATATATGCATAACTACCCAGCACGTTTAAATGAGAGCAACGTCGAGGCCTTTTATTTAAATAGCCGTAAAATATTGAATGAAATAAAAAACCTTTGCTTAATTTTATTTGCAGTCATCTCTTTTGAAATTGTACTTGTTGCATTAGGAAAGGTAGATGGATTAGGTTGGTGGTTCTTGCCAGTTGTACTAATTGGTACAGGTATTCCGATTGTTAAAGGCTTAATTGCTTCATCGAAGATTAAGTAAACCGTATCCAAAGTGGGGAATTTTAAAAAAGTAACGATATGAGCAGGAGAATGAAGACGTAAATAGAATAACTTATATATTTACAAATACTGGAGGTCGCATTTTGTTACTATTCTTTTGATTTCTAGCAGCTAACTAATAGTTAAATAATATTAGGAGTTGATAGAAAAATGATTTATAAAAATTCACTCGAAGGTATTTCTTCAGATATGTTAAACGGTTTTTTTGTAGACTGGCCGAGTCCACCTAATCTACAAACGCATTTACGTTTATTGGAGAAAAGCAGCAAAATAGTTTTGGCGATTGATGATAATACAAACGAAGTGATAGGGTTTATTACCGCAATTAGTGATGGTGTTCTGTCTGCCTATATCCCCTTACTAGAAGTATTACCACAATACAAAAATAAAGGTATAGGCAAGGAGTTAGTAAGACGAATGCTTATAGAACTCGATAATATTTATATGATCGATTTATGCTGTGATGATGACCTCGTACCATACTATGAAAAATTCGGAATGACAAAAACAAACGGTATGGTTTATAGAAATTATAAAATGCAATCAGGAAGTTTATGAAAGACTAAAACGCTTGAGAATGTTCAAGCGTTTTTTGTATATATTTTGGACAATTAGAGTTAAATTAAAATTTTTTATGATAAATTTAATGTAAATAAATGCAAAAGGGTGCTGAAAAGATGCAGAAGAAATTCAAATTAAAGGATGGACTTTCTATTACAATTCACAATTTGCCAGACAAAGTGCTATTAGAGGAGATTTCGGATGTAGGACACGCACCTTACGATCGCGTCATTTCTTTTGTGTTTACAATTGATGAAATGTTAACGTATTTAAAAAGCACACTTAAACAGAACATGTTAGCAGAGCAAGGCTATTTATTTTTTGTTTATCCGAAAAAAAATAATAAAAAATACAAAGAATATATTCACCGAGATGACATTTTCCCAGCAATTCAGGTGGACGAGGCAAAATATATTGCGGGTAGCGATTATAAATTTTCAAGTCTTATGTCTTTGGATGATACGTTTTCCATTGTATGCATTAAACGGGATGCAAAGGGAAGAGGAAAGAAAAAAACAGCAAGTAGTCAATGTGTAAGTGACTATGAAAGTATGGTTCCTTTATTGCGAGATGAACTTGCAGAACATCCAATTGATTTAGCCTTTTACGATGCATTAACGCCAGGATATCAAAAGGATTGGGCTCGCTACATTTATAGTGCGAAAAAGCAAGAAACGCAGCTAGCTCGTTTAGTGGAGATGCGTGAAATTACAAGGGCTGGCTTTAAGACGAAGGAGCACTATCGAAAAGCGAAAGCGGAAGGCCAAGTATAAGAATATTTTCAGATGTAGTAGTTATCTGTTAAAACTTTTGTCGAATGTTGTAACAACGGAGCTTACGCTATTGCTAATAAATAAGCTTCATACTACTATTAAGGAATATTTTTAAATCGTGCAATGACACATTTTTAAAAAGTGGGGTGGAAGTTATGGAAGCATATATTGAACTGGTAGATGAAAAATGGCGTGATAGTTTTGCCAAGCTTGCGGACGTTATAGCAACGAATATTCCTGCTGGATTTGAACAAACAATGAATTACGACATGATAAGTTATGTAGTTCCGTTAACGTCATATCCAAAAGGGTATCATGTAACACCTAATACGCCCTTACCATTTATTAGCTTGGCAGCGCAGAAGCGACATATAGCTGTTTATCATATGGGCATTTATGCAGACAACGCTTTATTGTCTTGGTTTCAAGAGGAGTACGCCAAGCGAGTGCCAACAAAGTTAAATATGGGGAAAAGTTGTATTCGTTTTACTAGTACAAAAAATATTCCTTATGATTTAATAGGAGAGCTCGTTTCGAAAATGACTCCTGGGGAATGGATTAATAGATATGAAGGAGAATTAAACAAATGAAAAGTGCTACTACATTTTTAATGTTTCAAGGACAAGCTCATGATGCCTTGGAGCAATACAAGCAATGGTTTCCAGAATTAGCGGTTGAAACTTTGACATATGTGGAAAACACACAACAGGTTGCTATGGCAGAAGTCGATTTAAAAGGTTTGAAAATCAAGTTGAATGACAGTCCAATCAAACATAACTTTTCATTTACTCCAGCGATATCAATCTTTTTAGAGTGTGAGACGAAGGAAGAAATTGAAAGCCTTGTTGAGCAAATATTGGACGGTGGTCAAGCGTTAATGCCATTGGATAATTACGGTTTCTCTAAACAGTTTGCTTGGATTCAGGATCGCTTCGGTGTATCGTGGCAACTTACGTATAATTAATTATCAGGGGGAGTATATATGAACCGATGGATGGAGCGAGCAGTGGAGCTAGCTCTTCAAAATATAGAACAAGGTGGTCAACCATTTGGGGCTGTCTTAGTAAAAAATAATGAAAACATTGGTGAAGGTGTAAATGAACTGCACCTACGACCAGATAGTACGGGCCATGCCGAGCTGCTTGCTTTAAGACGAGCGCAAGAAAAGCTAGGCTCCACAGATTTACGCGGAACGGTGATGTATGCAAGTGGGGCACCTTGTCCGATGTGCTTTGGCGCGATGGCGATGGCCGGAGTGGATAAGGCTTATTTTGCAAACTCTTTAGCTGATGCCATTGCAGTAGGTTTAAGCCGCTCAAGCGAGGTCTATGCAGATTTACAAAAAATAGATGAAGAACGCGAGTTTCGAATGATTCATATGCCAGTAGAGGATGAAGGTAAAAATCCAATGCATGTTTGGTATAGTAAAACTTAATTGCGTAAAAAGGAGAAAAGGGTATGGCAGTAACTTTAGTGAAGCATGACATTAAATATGCTGAAGCAATGCATGCATTGTCTTCAATGCCACAGGTTCGGGATGCTCTTGGGTTACCTGCTGGGAAAGTAGAAGATACGATTAACTTTATAAAACGTGAATGTGTAGACGAGGAAGAGGGGAAAACTGTTCCTCGCGTTGTGCTCAATGAGGAAGGGCGACTCATAGGTGTAACAGCACTAATGTATATAGATCATGATAATAAAAACTGTCATATAGGATCTTGGTTAGGTCATGAGTTTTGGGGCCAAGGCTACAATGAAGAAGCGAAAAAGGCAATTTTAGAAATCGCTTTTTTTGATTTAGGACTTGAACGTGTTTTCGCAGGAGCTAGAAAGGTCAATATTCGCTCACAAAAGGCACAAGAAAAGTTGCCATTTATTCGTATTGGGGTAGAAAAGGATTTTCCACAGGAACATTCTTGGTTAGAACTGAAGGAAAAGCAACCGTGTGTATTAAATGTTTTTGAACGCAAGGATTTTGTTCGATACCATACATCTATTGAAAAGGTGCAGGGTGATCGTGAAAGCTATATGTCCTATCTATTACTAGCAGACGAAAGTGAAGTTGCCGTTCGTCAATATATGAATGACGGTGAATTATACGCAATTACATGTGGTGAGAAATTAGCAGGTGTCGCATTACTTATTGCACAGTCTGATACAACAGTAGAATTAAAAAATATAGCTGTTGTGCCAGCGTTTCAAGGTAAAGGTATCGGTAAGGAAGTTTTAAACAAAATTTATGCGGTTTGTGAAGCGCAAGGTTTTAAAAATATTATAGTAGGCACAGCCAATTCTAGTATCGATAATATTGCTTTTTATCAAAAATCGGGTTTTCGTATGGAAGCCATAGAGAAAGATTTTTTCAGTAATTATCCTGAGCCGATTTATGAAAATGGTATACGCGCATTGGACATGATTATATTTTCAAAGGCACTATAAAAGATACCGTAAAGTATTAATTATAAAGAAATACCCGACCAACAATTGTTGAGCGGGTATTTTTATTTGCCAAATAATAAAGCCATTAATTTTTCCTTTGAATGTAAAAAATCATCAAGGGAGTAACGATCAAGGACAGCCATATATGCTTGTAAGGCTTCATAAAGAACACCTTTTAATTGACATTCTGGTGCGATTTTACATAAGTTATTTTCTTTGTCGAAGCATTCAACAAGGTGAAAATCTTCTTCTGTATGGCGTACAATTTCACCAATAGTAATTGATTTAGGGTCAATTGCTAAACGGATGCCGCCACCTCTGCCTCGAATTGTTTCGATGTAACCAAGTAGCCCCAATTGGTGTGTCACTTTCATAAGATGGTTTTTTGATATATTATAGGCATCTGAAATTTCTTGAATGGTTGAGAGCTGACCCTCTTCTTTTGCTCCTAGATAAATGAGTGTCCGAAGGGAGTAATCTGTGTATAAAGTTAATCGCATTGGAACACCCTACTTTCTATATTGTCACTATAATAATTATATCATTTCTACAATAATTTATAGTAATACATTACTTTTTTAAAAGATGTATTTAAAATACATCAAATATGTCCATTTTGTTAAAGATGTATTTTAGATATTGCTTTAAGGAAATGAAAGCGTTATATTGTAATCACGAAAGGATGGTATGCGATATGTTAAAACAAGAAACAGTACAAATTATTAAAGCGACAGTACCCGTATTAGAAGTTCATGGGGTAGAAATTACGAAGACGTTCTATAAAAATTTGTTTCAAGCTCATCCAGAATTATTAAATATTTTTAACCACACAAACCAAGAAAAAGGTCGTCAACAAACTGCGCTAGCAAATACAGTTTATGCAGCGGCAGTTCATATTGAAAATTTAGAAGCCATTTTACCGGCAGTTATGTTAATAGCTCATAAACACCGTAGTTTAGGAATTTTACCAGAGCATTACCCAATCGTGGGTGAGTTCTTATTAAAAGCGATTAAAGAAGTTTTAGGTGATGCAGCTACAGATGACATTATCAATGCATGGGCTGAAGCTTATGGCGTCATTGCTGATGTTTTCATTCAAGTAGAAGAAGAGCTATATCAAAAAGCTGAAAATAATGGTGGCTGGCGTTTATTTAAACCATTAAAAGTAGCGAAAAAAGAAGTTGAGAGCGACCTCGTTACTTCTATTTACTTTGTAAATGAAGATGGCTCACCACTTCCTGAATACGAACCTGGCCAATATATTAGCATTCGTGTGAAAGTACCTGGTGAAGAATATTTATTGAACCGTCAATATACGCTTTCACAGGCTAGTGCAGAGGACGGCTACCGTATTTCAGTAAAACGTGAAAGTGAGCATACTCCGAATGGTAAAGTATCTAACTTCATTCATAATGTGTTACAAGTTGGAGATTTAGTAGATGTAAGCGTACCTGCAGGATTATTTGTTCTACAAGAAAGTGCAGCGCCAATTACATTCGTTAGTGGAGGTATTGGTGTAACACCATTAAACAGTATGCTGCAATCATTAAAAGATAATGCAGCAAATGAAGTTAATTTCATTCAATGTGCGCGTAATGAAAATGTAGTAGCTTTCAGTGATGACATTAAAGACAAAGTAAACATGCTTCCTAATGCATCGTATACTGCGCTTTATTCTGATGAGGACAAGTTACTGACAAAAGAATTATTAGCTGAGCAAGTAACGAACAATACGGACGTTTATATTTGTGGTCCGATCGGCTTTATGGAAGCAGTAATTAAAAATCTCCATGAAATCGGCGTAAAAGATGAAAAGATTCACTATGAATTCTTTGGTCCAGCTATGCAATTAGCAAACTAAAAAAATAATACCTAACTCTGTTATAAGCCACATTTTGTGCACTTGTAGCAGAGTTTTTTTATGTAAAAAAGTAAGAAAAACAATAATTAGATCTTTCGTGTTGACAATATACCTACAGGGGTATATTATAAAGCACGTAAGCAAGATGGATTATTAAATTGGAAGGGAGACGTGCACATAATGGCGTACGATGCTAAAACAGCCAATCGTATAAAGCGAATGGAAGGCCAATTGCGGGGAATTTTACGCATGATGGAAGAAGGTCAAAACTGTAAAGATGTGATTACACAGCTATCCGCCGTGCGTTCTGCAGTTGATCGGACGATAGGGGTTATCGTCAGTGAAAACTTGTTAGATTGTGTAACGACTGCCGATGGAGATTCAGAGAAAATGAATACTGCCATCCAAGAAGCGATGGATTTAGTTGTGAAAAGTAGATAATTTCATTATACCCTTTATAGTATGTGGATAGGAGGTAGTACACTTGGAAACATGGATTATTATTGCGATTGTTATTGGTTTTTTAATTTGGCGTATGAAGCCAGCAAAAGGGGTGCAGTCAATTTCAACAGCACAATTAAAAAATATGCTGAATGATAAGGATAAAGTATTTATTGATGTGCGAACACCTGCTGAGTACAAAGGTCAAAACATTCCTCAATTTAAAAATATTCCCCTTGGCTCTGGATTCGATAAATTACCGAAGGACAAAGAAGTTGTTGTTATTTGTCAAAGTGGTATGCGTAGTAGTCAGGCGTGCAAGCAATTGAAAAAACTAGGATATGAGCGTGTAACTAATGTCCGTGGTGGCATGAGCGCTTATTAGGAGGTAACAATCGTGAAAGAAATAGCAGTAAAAGAAGTTCAAGAGGCTTTGGCACAAGGCAAAACTTTAAAATTAATTGACGTACGTGAAGTAGATGAAGTGCAGGAAGGTCATATACCTGGTGTTATTCATATTCCGCTAGGCTTGCTGGAGTTTCGTATGCATGAGTTAAATAAAAATGAAACATATATTATGGTTTGCCGATCAGGTGCTCGGAGTGGTCGAGCTACTCAATTTTTAGAAAGCCAAGGCTTTGATGTGACAAATATGGTTGGTGGTATGCTTGCGTGGGAAGGTGAAGTTCGGTAAAAAATGTAGTGAAGGTTATGCAATGGCCAACTCTATATTTTTTTATTAAAAATAATACCCCTATAAGTATAAGGAGGAAGTTATGACAATTAAAGCAGATTTTCAGCTAGATGCTAAAGGGCTATCTTGTCCAATGCCAATCGTAAAAACGAAAAAGGCAATGGCGGAATTAGCAGATGGCCAAATTTTAGAAGTATCAGCAACGGATAAAGGTTCGAAAGCGGATATTGCTGCTTGGGCTGACTCTGTTGGGCATCAGTATATTGGAACGATAGATGAAGATGCTGTGCTGAAACATTATATTCGTAAATGTGCACAAGATGCAGTCGGTGAAAAAACGTTTGAATCCACAATTGAGTTGCAGCAAATACAAGGAAGAGATGGGCTTATTCTTGATGTGCGCGAGGAAGCGGAGTTTGCTTTCGGTCATATTGAAGGTGCTAAGTCGATTCCGATGGGTGAGCTTGAAGCGCGACTTTCTGAACTAGATAAAGAACAAGAAATTTATGTAATTTGCCGTACAGGAGCGCGTAGTGACTTAGCGGCGCAAAAACTTGAGGCAAATGGTTTTACAAAAGTATTTAACGTCCTACCAGGTATGACATCTTGGACGGGCGAATTATTCAAAACTATTTAAATTGGAGGAATTTATTATGTCAAACAAAGTAGCAATTATTGCAAGTAACGGTGGTCTTTTCGATGCGTATAAGGTGTTCAATATCGCGACAGCAGCGGCGGCTTCTGACAAGGAAGTAGCAATCTTTTTCACATTTGAAGGGTTAAATTTAATTCATAAGCAAGGGATGCATGCTTTACCGATGCCTGCTGGAGCAGAGCATTTTGCTGAAGGATTTGCAAAAGCGAATGTCCCTGCAATTCCGCAATTAGTGGAAACGGCACAGGAATTAGGTGTTAAATTTATTGCGTGTCAGATGACGATGGACGTCATGGGCTTAACGATTGAAGATTTCGTAGATGGTATTGAGGTTGGAGGGGCTGTTACATTTTTAGAATTTGCTAAAGATGCAGCACCATCATTAACGTTTTAACTTGCTTAAGATGAATGCTCATGATGCACGAATATTTAGTAGTGCTCAAATCTCGACTGAAGGAAGTTAAAGGTCACAGATTATAAGAGGCGTTTTTCAAGCGGGCTAGGGAAATAATGAATGCAATTATATCGTTGGGTAAATGATTTTGCTCAATAAAGCAAGTAAGCGGAGAGGCATGTCCTTTCCGCTAAAAAAATAAGTAATATAATACCTTAGGGGGTAATATTAATGTCACTATTAAAATGGAACGCTTCTGATGTAGCGAAAAAAGTAATCGAAAATGATGATTTATTTATTTTAGATTTACGTAATGCAGATGCATTTGCAGATTGGAAAATTGATGGGCATAAATTTGAGTACCTAAATGTTCCGTATTTTGCGTTATTGGATGGTGTTGAAGAAATTTTACCTAAAATCCCAGCGGATAAAGATGTATTAGTCGTTTGCGCAAAGGAAGGTTCATCGATGATGATAGCTGAGATGCTATCAGAAGCTGGACGTTCAGTTGCTTATTTAGAGGGTGGTATGAAAACGTGGAGTGAATATTTAGAGCCAATTAAAGTAGGCAATTTAACTGGTGGGGGCGAGTTATACCAGTTCGTCCGTTTAGGTAAAGGATGCCTATCATATATGGTTATTTCGGAAGGTGAAGCAGCAATTATTGATGCTGTTCGTTTCACAGATGTATTTACAAACTTTGCAAAAGAAAAAAACGTAAACATTAAACATGTCTTTGATACGCACTTACACGCTGATCATATTTCAGGTGGTCGTCATATCGCAGCTGCAACAGGCGCTGCCTATTACTTACCTCCGAAGGATGCAGAAGAGGTCGTATTTGATTATACGCCATTAATAGATGGCACTACTGTGCAAATTGGTGCATCGAAAATTGATGTAGGTGCACTTTATTCACCAGGTCATACGATTGGCTCGACATCGTTTGTTGTAGATGGTAAATATTTATTAACAGGTGACATTTTATTTATCGATTCGATTGGTCGCCCTGATTTAGCAGGACTTGCAGAAGACTGGGTTGGTGATTTACGAGAAACGCTTTATAAGCGCTACCGTGAATTATCGGATGATTTAGTTGTGTTACCTGCCCATTTTATGATTATTGATGAATTAAACGAAGATGGTACTGTTGCGAAGCGTCTAGGCGAATTATTTGCAGAAAATCACGGCTTAAATATTGATGATGATGAGACATTCCGCAACATTGTAACAAATAATTTACCGCCACAACCAAATGCATATCAGGAAATTCGCCAAGTGAATATGGGGAAAGTAACACCGGCATTAGAGGAACAAACAGAAATGGAAATCGGGCCGAACCGCTGCGCAGTTAGATAGAGTGCCAGGCACCCACACAATTTCCACACAATTTAAAAGGAGATTAACATGAACGCGAACTTACAATTAGATGCAAAGGGCTTATCTTGCCCAATGCCTATCGTGAAAACGAAAAAGGCTATTGATACACTGAAATCAGGTGAGGTTTTAGAAGTACAAGTTACGGATAAAGGAGCTTTAGCGGATATTCCTGCATGGGCTAATGCGGGAGGTCACACGATTTTAGATAAATCGGAAGAAGCTGGCGTCATTACATTCTTTATTCAAAAAGCGTAATGCGGGGTGAGTGTTCAAATGAGGACACTCACCTTTCATCTTCATTCTAAAATTCATTGGGATATTTGCCTTGATATGCCTCGTAATTAATAGAGGACAAGGTGTAAAAGACTTGAAAGAAGGAAAACTGAATGGCTATATCGTGGGTAATTACAATATTTATAATTGGCTTTGTAGGTTCTTTTGTATCAGGTATGCTAGGAATTGGAGGAGCCATTATTAAATATCCTATGCTTCTGTATATTCCCTCCTTACTCGGATTTACGGCATTTACAGCGCATGAGGTATCGGGTATTAGTGCTGTAGAAGTTTTGTTTGCTTCGATTGCGGGTGTATGGGCATATCGTAAAGGTGGCTACTTAAATAAATCGCTTATTATTTCTATGGGCGGAGCCATTTTAGTTGGTAGCTTTATAGGTAGCTTTGGTTCCCGATATTTATCGGAGGCGGGAGTCAACATTGTATATGGAATATTGGCACTCATTGCTGCAATTATGATGTTTATTCCTAAAAAACAAATTGATGAGAAGCCGATGAATGAAGTTACATTTAATAAGTCAGTAGCAGCTATTTTAGCATTTATCGTCGGTATTGGTTCTGGCATTGTGGGGGCAGCTGGTGGATTCCTTCTTGTACCAATAATGCTTGTTGTACTAAGAATTCCAACACGTATGACGATTGCTACAAGTTTAGCCATTACGTTGATCTCCTCCGTTGGGGGGACAACAGGAAAACTGATAACGGGTCAAGTCGATTATTACCCTGCGGCTATAATGATTGTAGCTAGTTTAATAGCAGCACCATTGGGGGCAAAGGCAGGTAAGAGTTTGGATACGAAAGTATTACAAGGAATATTGGCTGTCCTGATTTTAGCTACTGCAGTGAAAATTTGGATGGATATTTTATAGGAGGGATACTATGAAAATTGAAGTGTTTTCAGATTTCTCATGTCCATTTTGTTATATCGGGAAAAAAGAATTAGAGCACTCAATAAAAGAGGCAGGCTATACAAATCAAGTAGAAATAGAATATAAATCTTACCAAATTGATCCGGGCGCATCCAAAGAGGTTGGTCAAAATTATTATGAATATTTCATGGCACACCAAAAAGTAACGTTTGAAGAAGCCCAGCAAATGACTGAGGGCATAATAGACCGAGCGAAAGAAGTTAATCTAGCATATAATTTTGCTGAGATGAAAAAAGTGCATACTGAAAACGCCCATCGACTAGCAAAATGGACGAAACAATTTGGTAAAGAAGCGGCTTATACGGAGGCTTTAATGGCTTCTTATTTAATAGAAGGTAAAGATTTAAATGATGAGGCTGTTTTACTAGCAGTTATTAAAGAATTAAACTTGAATGTTGCTACAGCAAAAGAAGTGCTGACTAATCCAAACGATTTTATGGAAGAGTTGGATAAAGATCGCTATGATGCACAACAGATTGGCGTACAAAGCGTACCGTTCTTCGTCTTTGAAAATCGTTACGGCATTAAAGGTGCTGAGCCAAATGAAGTGTTCGTGCGTACATTGCATCAAGCAGCAGAAATTGCAGGCATTAAACCAACATTTAACCTAGTTGGTCATGGAGACGCTACCTGTGCTGATGGCGAATGTAAATACTAAGTAAGTGTCAGGCACCGAAACGATTTTGAATTTTCAGATTATTAACTTGTGAGTATGTAAGTAAAAATCACGTAGACTCCAGCGGGAACTACATAAGATGTAAGACGCAATAGACCAAGCGTAGCAAGGGTTGCGGCTTGTGCCCGACAGAAAGCAAAGTGGTTTTTTACAATATAGGAGACTATAGTATGCCAAGTGTTCTTGGCATACTATTTTTGTTGTTTTCTTATCGAAAACAGTGGGTTTTGCTATGTAGACAGCACAGTTTTTAGCAGAAAAAATTAGGTACTTCAAGAGGTATTAAGGATTGTTTCTATTGTTATAGAACAAAATATTTTGTATAATAATTCCATTTTTATCGTCTTTATGGTTCTATTCCTGTGAAGTGTGAGAAAAGTCACATCGTGCCATATATTATCTTGCTAGAATAAAATTAACATTCAAAGGGGGTATTGGTAATGAAGAAAATGGCTACTGGTATAGCGGGAACAGTCTTATTAGCCGCTACACTTTTTGTTGGGGCAGTGATCAGTGACGAAATTTTAGGTGATGCAAATGGTGAGACGCAAGAAGCGGCAGTACAGACAAAAATTCCAACAACGGCGGCTTCTCAAAAGGTAGTCTACGCTCCACCGAGTATCGAAGAAGTACCTGATGGACCGATGAAAGAAGCTATTTTATTTGGTTATGAGCTTGTAAATAATACGCACGTTGCTGCGGATGAATATGTAGGAAATCAGTTATCTTGCACAAGCTGTCATGCAGGTGCAGGCTATGATGAACAAGCCTCTTCTTTAGTTGGCGTTATGGCTAACTACCCACAATATATCGCTCGTTCTGGAGGAATTGTGACGATTGAAGAACGCATAAATGGCTGTATGGTAAGAAGTATGAACGGCAAAAAGTTTGAAATGAACAGCGACGAACTTGAAGCTATGGTTGCCTATTTTGCTTATATTTCACAAGGAGTACCGATTGGAGCAGAGCGTGAATGGGCAGGTACAAGTAATATGAAAAACATACCTGTTCCAGATGTAGCGAACGGAGAAGAATTATACGGACAATCTTGTATTGCTTGTCATGCTGCAGATGGCTCTGGTACTGGCGCTAACACAGGTCCAGCATTATGGGGCGATAATTCCTTTAATGATGGTGCGGGGATGGCGCGTATGTCCAAAATGGCTGGCTACATTAAAAATAATATGCCAGTTGGAGCGGGTGGAACATTATCTGATCAAGATGCTGCTGACTTAGCTGCCTACATTTTATCGCAGGATCGTCCTGAATGGGCCAACCACGATAAAGACTGGCCAAAAGGTGGTCGTCCTAACGACTTAATGGATAAAGAGAAGCGCGATCAAGTAAAAAATGGCACGATTGATTGGGTGCAAGTGCTTTCTACGAATTAAAAAAAAGTGCCAGGCACCGAAACAATTCTGAATATTGTCAGTGAAAATCCATGGAGATTTCTGCGGCTTACGAAAAGCCCGCGGAAAGCGAAGTGGATTTTTACGTTATAAGAAGTCCTATTATGCGTAAAAGAAAATAGTGGAACTGCCTCCAACTTATCTTGCTGTCCCTAGTAGTTCGGAAAAGAAAGTTAGTACATGAATTTGGTATACTAGCAGTATTAGGAAAAACAACGGGAGGTGGCGCTTGTTGATTTACTTGAAGTTACTTATTCAAATTATATTTGTTGCAGGAATTATTTATTTTGTAAGTGGTCGTTTAATAGGCTCAAATATTAACTTTGTACGAAGAGTACTGTCTGTTGTTATTAGTGTTACACTTACGTCCTTTGTTTATTGGTACTCCTATTTGCGTCATCGAGATTTTTTATCGGAGTCGATGATGCAAACCGTTACCGAGGTAAGTACGCTTATTTGGATAGGTAGTATGTTGCTTATCTCGATGTTACTCTATCTCGTATTCGAACTGTTTGATCCAATAGGGATTAAAGGTGGAGAGCGACGTAATGGGCAAAAATCAATATTGTTGAGATTACGTAGCTACTGGCGTCAGCAGAAGAGATTGCGTCAGGTGCTAAAAATAGCAGTAACAAATGGTATAGTGCAAACGATTAAATATGCAAGGCAGCGGGAAAATGAGAAGGAGCTTGCTGTTGCATTACGTACAACTTTGGAGCAATGTGGCGGGATATTCATTAAATTCGGGCAAGTACTTTCAACGCGCAAAGAATTATTTTCTCCTATTATTATAGATGAGTTAAAACATTTACAGCAAAGTGTAAAGCCTTTACCTCAAGAGCAAGTTACAAAGATTTTAGAGGAATCCCTACCAATGTCTGTAGATGATGTATTTACAAACTTTCAAATGGAGCCATTGGCAGCAGCTTCTATTGGACAAGTACATAAGGCACGACTGAAAAACTATGAAGAAGTCGTAGTCAAGCTATTGCGTCCAGAAGTAAAAGGAATTATGCGTGATGATCTTGATATTTTAGAGGAATTTGCAAATTGGTTTGCAAACAAGTCTACTTGGGCAGAGTCTTTAGGCTTCCGAGAATTAGCTGGAGCATTTGCAGATGGCTTAAGGGAAGAAATTCATTTAGATATTGAAGTACGCAATACTTTACAGGTAACGAATGCTCTTGCCAAAAGTGAATATAAAGTACGTATACCTAAAATATATACAGAGTTTTGTGATGAAGACATCATTGTAATGGAATACGTTCGTGGTAAAAGTGTGGCTGAGGGTTCATCTGAATTTAGACGATTGAATATTGATCGCAGACAATTTGCACGAACAATTTTGTATTCCTTTTTTGAACAAATGTTATTTTCAGGAATATTTCATGCAGATCCGCACCCAGGAAATATTTATATTGATGAGACAGATGGGGGACCAATTCTCCTCGATTTCGGAGCGGTGGGACGCTTAGGAGCTACTCAACAAGAGGGATTAAAGTTATTTTTATTAGGTATTCAACAAAATGATTCCAGTATTTTATACGATGGCTTAATGTTGCTAGTAGAAAATAAGGACCATGCGGATCGTGGTAGGGTAGAACAGGCAATGGACCAAATATTACTTAAAATATCCTATGTAGATCGTATTCCAACTGAAGAATTGATACATTCGTTGTTTACTGTCGTACGGGATTTTGGCCTTGCGTTTTATCCTTCTGTTGGTTTAGCGCTTCGATCATTAGTAACATTAGATGGGACATTACGTGTAATTGATTCGCAATTTGATATTTTTACAGAAGCTAAAGATTTTTCCGCATCTTATATGAGAGCTGCATTTTTAAGACCATTTAAAGAACCGATGGCGACAAAAGATCGAGTGCAGGAAGAACTGTCGATGCTGATTCCTACTTTACGAAAAATGCCAAGACGTATTGATCAGCTTATTCAAAGAGTAGAAAGCGGAAAAATTATATTGCATCATGATATTTTTTCAGATGACCATAACTCACGTTTCATTACCCAGCTATTTGCACGTTTTGTTTTATTACTTGTCGGCATTACATTTGGTATTATCTCGGTCGCACTACTAGCAATTTCTCAATTCATTCATGAGTCGTATGCAGTGTATTTGAATACTGCCGCTTATCTAGGGTTGTTCTTATGTGCAATTTTATTAGTAAGACTATCTATTCAAGCGCTACGCTCAATGAGGTAGGAGAAGACACTACAAAGTGCTGATTAAAGTATAAAGAAATTCACTATTACTGCAATTTGTCATTTAGTAGGCATTGGCTGCAATGCAATTTTGTTAAGCAACTTAAAGTCGTCGATCGCATATTTCCTAGTGTTCTTCACAATGTACATTTTCAGTTGATTGGAGCGGCAAGCGCTCGCCCGCAGCAGAAATCAATGGTAGTAGTTTAATTCTATGAGTTTGGATACAGTTTGAGGTAGGGGATGATTCTCCTACCTTTTTATATTACAAAAAGATTACAAATAACCAAGGCACAAGGTGCTGTTTAGAGAAATTTGTAGTAATTTGTAGCGTTATATTAACGTTTTGTAGAAAAATGTCGTATTAATTACAATGTTACAATTATATTTCGAGTTTTACTAAACTATTAAAACGGTCGGAAATAGTATAAAAGTTACGGCAATAATGCTAAACTTTAAAAGGCTAATAAAAACATAAGAATTTAAATTGATCGTTCATGTATTTACATAGGAAAATAAAGAGCGAAATTGATAGATGAAGGGAAATGAAGACCCATGGGTAAGCGTAATAAATGGCGTAAGTCGATGGTGCTAGCATTAGCACTTGCAGGCGGCCTATTATTTAATACAGTTCAACCGATTGAAGCACACGCTGAAGAAACGTCTCAGCATATGATAGATAAAAAAGCGAAAATTGATGCAGAAGTTAAAAGTTTAGAAAAAGAGTTAGACCAACTTCAACAAGAAATTGATCAAAAAGTTAAAGTATTTAACCAAGTACAAGCAGATATAAAAGAAGTAGATGCAGGTATTGTTGAAACTGAAAAACGTATTGAGCAACGTTCAACTATTTTAAGTGAGCGTATGGCTGCATACCAAGCACAAGATAACACAGTGGGTGTATACTTAAGCGTTGTTCTAGAATCGAAGAGCTTTGCAGATTTAATGGACCGTGTCGTAGCGGTAAAAACATTAATGGATGCTGACCAAGAGCTAGTAAATCAACAAGAAGCAGACAAAGCGAAATTAGAAGAACAAAAAGCAACATTAGATGAAAAACAAAAAGAGCTTCAAAAACAATTCCAAGAGCTTCAACAAAAAGAAAGCGAAATGGAAGTAAAAAAAGCTGAAAACCAAGCAAAATCACTTGCATTAAAGGCACAAATTGCAACGAAACAAGAAGAAGAGCGTCTTGAAGCAGAGCGTAAGGCAGCGGAAGAAGAAGCAGCTCGGTTACGTGCACTTCAAGCAGCTACACCTGTAGTTCATGTCAACAACAATAACAACAACACTAACACTAGCGGTAAAAATAACGGTGGTAGCAAACCTCAACCAATCATAGTTGGATCTGGTTCAGGTACTGCATCTTCAGGTGATGCTATTTCTACAGCGAAGCAATTCCTAGGTCGTTCATATGTTTGGGGTGGCAGTAATCCTACAACAGGCTTTGACTGCTCAGGTCTTGTACAATGGTCTTACAAGCAAGCTGGCGTATCATTACCTCGTACAGCATCACAACAATATTTATCAACAAAACGAATTTCAGCAAGTGAAGCTCGTGTTGGTGACTTAGTATTCTTCAGCTATGGCTCAGGCGTAGCGCATGTTGGTATTTACCTTGGTAATAACACAATGATTGATGCTCAAAATAAAGGGGTAGTCATTGAGTCACTTGATTGGTGGAACCAATATTTAGTAGGCTTCGGTCGTATTCAATAAGTCTATATTAGTTAGACGATTTTAATAGCAAAAAAGTTAAATAAAATAGCATTCATTATCAAGTAACGATAATGGGTGCTATTTTTATTTGAAAATCTATAAACATAAATCTGTATAACAGTTTTAAAAACTGTAACAGACACTAAGGAATTTAGTCCAAACAATTAAATTACACGGATAAAACGATTGCGCCAACTGCTTACATTACTTGTGTAGAAGAAGCAGTAATAATCAAACGCTTCTTAAAGAAAGCTGAGTCAATCAATTTATAACTTCATATTCTAGTAGTTGTAAATAGACAAAAATGTAAGGCACCCTCTGTTTAAAAAGAACCGAGAGTGCCTTTTGGTATTTATACGCCCATCAAATAGAATATCCCTAACTGCAGTATATTTTTTTCAATCTTATATTAAATTTTAAAATTGAATTTGATAATCCCTGTTTCTTTTAAGGCGAAGAGGAAGATGATAACAAATGGTCCTACGAGTAAGCCGATGACGCCAAACAATTGCAAACCGATAAACATCGCGATTAATGTTGGCAGAGGGGGTAAGCCGATATGTGCACCCATTACTTTAGGCTCGACAGTTCGGCGAATAATTAATAAAATAGCTGCAAGAACAAAGAGCTTAATGGCAATCGCTGTATTACCCAACAGGAGGTGATAAGTTCCCCAAGGTGCTAAAATAATAATTGAGCCAAGGAACGGGATAACATCAATAATCCAAATAATTATGGTCATTACTATCACATATTTCGGTTGAATAAGTAGTAAACCTACAAGTGTAACCCCAGCTATAATAAAGCTAACAAGAATCTGAGCCTTCATAAAACCGAAAAATGCATCTTTTAAACGATTAGTAATAATTTTCAATTTCTCTTCAGTTGTAGGCTTTAAAAATTTGTAAGTTGACTGTTTTAATTTTGGTAAATCTAGCATAAATAGAAATAGGGCGATCATATAAACAAGAAGACTTATAAAGAGGCTTGGAATTTGTGAAAAGAAGGTCGTAACTTTGGTATAATTAAAGAAGTTTAAAAAAGATTCTTCAACTTTCTCAATGAAGTCGGTTGTCGTTTTTTGAAGTGAAGCACTCACTTCAGTTGGAAAGTCTTCTGTATATTTTGAAATATTCTCTTGCATATGACCCCACATCTCGGATAATTTAGAAATATAGTAAGGTGCTTGCTTTGAAATGGAAATAATTTGCGACATTAGTTGCGTAATAGTAAAGTAACAAATAATAGAAATAAAAATAACACTTACTATGTATATAAAAGCAACAGCTATTTTTCGCGACATTTTCCATTTTCGTTTAAAAAACATAACAATGGGTTCTAATAAAAAAGCTGTAATACCTGCTAAAATAATTGGCACGGAGACAGGAATGATAAAATATAAGGCTATAAGTAGGCATATAATCGCTAGAGTTCGTATAGTCAACTTTCGAGTTATAGTTCTATTCATAAGCTCTCCTTTTATCGTTATTTTTAAGTAAAGTGTAACATAAAAAAATTAAAATTTGAAAACGTTCTGAAAGAATGAAGGTAGGGATAAATCATGGAAAAAGAGATTTTGCAACTTTTTAGTAATTTAACAGAGCGTGACCGTGAGATTGAATACGAGTCGTATAGAAGATTGATAAAAATTATGCAAGAACCAGTAGATTGGACATATGCAGTTTGGGAACAGCTTATTAAAGCCCTTACATATACAGATGGACATGCTCGTGCACGGGCAGCACAGTTTTTATGTGCATTAGCAGCAAAAAGTGACCCGGAAGAACGTGTTCTGGATGATTTTTTAAAAATTTGGGCCGTAACATACGATGAAAAAACAGTAACTGCAAGGCATGCTCTTCAAGCAATTTGGCAAATTGGGCTTGCTGGACAAGTTCAAAGGGATTTAATTGTTTCGTATTTAGCGAAAAGGTTCCAAACATGTATCGATGAAAAGCAACCATCGCGTATTCGATATGATATTATTGTCTCCTTCAAGAAATTGTTTGATGCTACGAATGATCAAAACTTACTGGATATTGCAAAGAGATTAATAGAAGAAGAGCAGGATATAAAATACAAAAAGAAATATAAAACAGCCATCCGTTAAAATAGCGAGATGGCTATTTTTATGCCCAAGTGTGTTATTTTGAAGAAAGAAAAGTTATTGATTATAATGAAAACAGGAGGATGGATTCAGTTTTTGATAGGTCTTATATACTGACGTAAGCTTTAGTATAAGTGAGAGCCAGAAACTATCTATAAAGAGGAAACACGTAAATCTGCAACTGTATATAGCATAGTAACAGTATAATTTTTGTAAATAAGAAAGGGTCGGGTCGAGAAAATGGGGATTTATAATTATTTAGTGAAAAAGCCAAATGGTGAAATTTTATCAATGGAGACATTTCGTGGAAAGACAATGTTAATCGTCAACACAGCCAACCAATGTGATTTTACATATCAATTTGAAGATTTACAAAAAATGTATAATAAATATGACAAGGAAAATTTCGTTGTTTTAGGTTTCCCATGTAATCAGTTTGGACAGCAGAACCCAGAAGATGGAGTTGAGACAACTCAACTTTGTCAACTTAACTACGGGGTAACTTTCCCGATTTTTGAACTAGTTCAGGTTAATGGAGAAGAGACACATCCGTTATTCAATTATTTAAAGCATGAAGTAGATTTTCGTGAATTCGGAAAGGCGAATATGCAGGAAAAGATGTTAGCTGAGGCTATTATCCAAATTGCACCTAGCTTTTTAGATGGACGTAACATTCGTTGGAACTTTACGAAATTTTTAGTAGATAATCAAGGTCATACAGTTGAGCGCTTTGAACCAACAGATTCACAATTAGATATTGAGCAAGCTATTGAAAAAATTTTATAGCTAGCTATTTTAATCAGAATTTTTAGGCTGGAATAACAAATAGCGGATCACTATGTAGAAATAGTGCTAAGTTTTGTATAAATATATTCGAATATTCCACAATCTCGCAACTACTCTTTCAAATCAATATATGATAAACTGCTAATCAAGTGAATAATTCTTGCAGAATAATGGTGCTAACTTTAGCATAATCGGGAATTCGGTGTAAAACCGAAGCTGTTTCCGCAACTGTAAGTACAAGAATCATAATAAATGCCACTGTCGAAAAGGGGAAGACCCAAGATGGGAAGGTTTTATGATATCGCTACTGCATTGGGTAGTGAGCTGTACGAGCCAGGAGACCGACCTTTATTTAATGTATAAAAACTCTTCGGAAGCTAGGAGGATATACGGCAAATACATAGGCAATGTCGCGTGAGGCGGCACTATATATGCTATTTTCGTCGTTCCCTAGGGAGCGGCGTTTTTTTATGCACCTGTAAAGCAAAATCTGTTCATGAAAGAAAGAAGGGACTAAGTATGAAAAAAGATGCCCGTTATTCTTGCTACCCGTTCATGCGTGAAAAAATATCTACAGTAGATTTTGAGATTCGTACGGATAGTTTAACAACTCATGTCGGTGTAGCATTGACGGCTGTAAAAGCTGAAAAAGTTGAAGTAGTGGCGACAGATTTATTGACTATTTTGCCAATGGCCTACCATGTAAATGGCTCAGTACGTGGCAAATTAGCGGTAACGGAAGAAGATTTGTTATGGCTTAGCGAGCGCTATGATTTTTATGTGGGGCATGTAAAGGAAGAAATCCAAAACTTTGTTTTACCACAAGGTACGGGGGCTGCAACTGCGCTTCATTTATGTCGTAGTGAGGCAAAAAAATCATACCGTGTTCTACATAAAGTTTCTGAGGAAAGAGAAGTACCAGCCATCCTTTTCGATTACTTAGGATTATTAGCTAATGTATTTTTTGTAATGGCTGTATACATGAATCAACAAGCTGGTATTGCTGAAATACCGTTTATAAGCAAATCATATCCGATGAAGAAAAAGAAGGAGAATGTGTAAAGTGAAGAAACTATTTAAATTCCAATGGCTTACAGTGTTAATGTTAGCACTTGTATTGGCAGGTTGCGGCACAGCAAATGAAGCTAAAAAGGACGATACATCGAAAACAGGACAACAAGCTGAGCAAACAGGCTACAAAGTGACAGATGATCGCGATGTAGAAGTAGCATTTGATGCAGTACCAAAAACGGTTGTGTCATTACAACCGAGTAACACTGAAGTTCTATTTGCACTAGGTGTTGGCGATAAAGTAGTTGGGGCAACTGAATATGATACTTACCCAGAAGAAGCAAAAAAAATCGAACGAGTGTCAGATTCTGTAACATTCAATAGCGAGAAAATTGTAGCGCTAAAGCCAGATGTTGTAATTGCTTATTACACAGGTAATGACGAGACACTAGATGCCCTTAAAGGTCTTGAAGATGCAGGCGTGAAAGTATTTGTTATTAAATCAGCCGCATCATTTGAAGATGTTTATGGAGATATTCAACAAATTGCTGAAGTGATGGGTGTTCAAGATAAAGGTGAGCAATTAAACAAAGATATTAAAGCGAAAATTGCGGATGTGCAAGCAAAAGTAAAAACTGTAGAAACACCGAAAAATGTTTATTTAGAAATTAGCCCTAAGCCAGATATTTATACAACAGCAGCTGGTACTTTCCAACAAGAGATTCTTGATGCAGCGAATGTGAACAATGTATTTGGTGATCAAACAGGATGGGTAAAAGTTTCTGAGGAAGATGTTATCGCGAAAAATCCTCAAGTTATTTTAACAACAGTAAACTATGTAGAAGACTCAGTAGGCGAAATTCTTGGGCGTGATGGATGGAATACAATTACTGCTATTCAAGATAAAGCAGTAAATTATATTGATACTGATATTTCCAATCGTCCAGGTCCACGTATTGGTGAAGCTGTTGAGATGGTAGCAAAAGCAGTATATCCCGAATTATTTAAATAAGGATAAATGGTGAAAGCCAACCATTAAAACTTGGGCAAAAGAGATAAAGTGTTAGATTGACTGCGATCAATCTAACACTTTTTTGCTTGTGAATGTTGTTGTCCGCTAAGTACAGGCTTCACGGTCTTCAACCTCCGATATCTTCAAGACAACCGATGATTCATAGACTTTGAATCTCTACTAAAAGGTTTTGTGAATAATTGGTATTATCTTCAGTTGTTCTATAAAATAGAAATATAAATGATTGCTTAAATAAGGGAGGCGTAGTGGATGACACAGTTTGACATGAAGGTTATTCCGTTTGAGGCAGTCTTAAATTTCCGCGATATGGGTGGCTATAAGACGCGAGATGGCAGAGTGGTTAAGAATGGATTGCTATATCGTTCGGCTGCACTAGGTAAGATGACACCGGCGGATAAGGAGCGCTTTGAAGCACTAGGAGTAAAAACAATATTCGATTACCGAGATCAACAAGAGGCTCAAAATAATCCTAATCCCACATTCAAGGGCGCAAAGTATATTCAAATTCCTGCAAAAGGCAACCACGCATTTGAGATGCCGACAAATACCGGCGGCCACAATTTTTATAAGGTTGTAAGCCCAGAGATGTTCCGCGATTTTTATGCACAAATGCCATTTAACAATGCTTCATTTAAAAAATTAATGTCTACAATTCAAAATCCAGATAATTTAGGCCTCGTCCATCACTGTGCCGTAGGAAAAGATCGAACGGGAATTGGCGGTGCGCTCATTTTGCTCGCATTAGATGTACCCGAGGAAACCATTATGCAAGACTATTTAGATACGAATATTTATTTACGCCCTATGGTAGAACGAATGGCACAGGCAATACAAAATACTTTTAATGACCAAGAGTTACAACAGTTCCATGCATTAATGTCAGCACGTGAGGATTATTTGCAAGCTGCCTTCGATGCTATAGATAGTCGTTATGGTTCGAAAACAGTATTTTTAGAGCAAGAGTTTGGTTTAACAACAGAAAAACGCCAGCAATTACAAGAAAATTGCTTATGCTAATAGGACGCCCTTTCACAGTAAGTTAGTGAGAGGGATTTTTTTGTAAGCTATTCAAAATATTTTTGTATTAGCTATCCTTTACAGTAGTAAATCTGTGATAAGATACAATAGATTTTTATGTAATATAGAGAGAAGTGAAGTTGTTGGGAAATGCGATTAGAGAGAAACATTCGGCAGACCAATTTAGTCTATTTCATTTAACATGGCCGATTTTTTTAGAAGTTTTTTTATTTATGTTGATGGGATTAGCCGATACATTTATGTTAAGTGCCTTATCGGATAACGCTGTATCAGGTGTGGGCGCAGCAAATCAATACATTCATATTGCGATATTAATTCTTGAAGTGGTAGGCAATGGTGCTGCGATAGTTGTCTCGCAATATTTAGGTTCAAAAAGATTATTAGAGGCTACAAAGATTTCAGCGTTAGCAATTACGATGAACTTAATTGTTGGGCTTATTATGAGTGCTTTGTTTTTCTTAGGCTCAAGCCATTTAATGACGATGATGAATTTGAAGGGCGATGTCTTACAATATGCCCAAAGTTATTTAGTCATAATTGGTAGTTTTATTTTTTTACAAGCTATTATTAATGCATTAGCGGCTATTATTCGTGTACATGGTTGGACGAAGCAGACAATGTATGTATCACTCGGTATGAATGTCGTTCACGTCGTGTTAAACTACGGTTTGATTTTTGGTAATTTCGGATTGCCGGAATTGGGTGTGAAAGGTGCTGCGATTTCCTCCATTATTAGTCGTGGACTTGCGGTTATTGTATTTGCATGGCTGTTGTATCAGGTAATGGAGATCCGTGTGAAAATCGAATACTATTTCACTTTTTCAAAAGAGTATGTTAGAAAAATTTTAAATATCGGGTTACCGTCTGCATTTGAGCAAGTGCTTTATCAATTTTGCCAAATTGTCTTCCTCTATTATGCAACTTATATAGGATCTGAAACGCTTGCAGCAAGACAATATGCAATGAATATTTCGATGTTTACGTATTTGTTTGCGGTTGCAATCGGTACGGGGACAGCTATTATTATTGGCCGCTATGTAGGCGCGGGTAAAAAAGATGAGGCTTATCATCAATTATGGATAAGCGTGCGCTCAGCTTTTATTTTTACAATACTAATGGTAAGTGTAGTGACGATTTTTAGAAAACAGTTAATGAGCATATTTACAGATAATGCAGAGATTATAGCCATTGGTGGGTCTGTATTAGCATTAAGTATTTTATTAGAAACAGGTCGTACGATGAATATCGTAGTTATTAATTCATTACGTGCTTCAGGCGATGCAAGATTTCCCGTGAAAATCGGCTTTTTATCGATGGTCTGCATGAGTTTGCCACTTGGCTATTTATTTGTATTTGTTTTAGATTGGGGACTAGTAGGGATATGGTTAGCTATTTCAGCAGATGAATGGATGCGTGCCATTATCGTATACTTTAGATGGAAAAGTCGAAAGTGGGAGCGTTTTGCAATTGTCTCACCTACTGAACAAAAGGAGGCGAATTAAATGGGAGCACTTTCTAAACGAGCTGCAGGAGCAGCGTTAATAGATGCAAATATCGGGTTATTTGCTTGTCCGATTTGTCAGGAGTCCATGCAGGTCTTTGATCAAGGGAGGCTTACATGTTCAGCAAACCATTCCTTTGATATTGCTAAGCAAGGTTATGTAAATATGCTGACGCATAGTGCAGCTTCTAAATATAGTAAAGATCTTTTTGAATCCCGTAAAACGATTATTGATAGTGGTCTATATGATCCACTAGAGGAGAAAATAGCAGAACTAATAGGAGAAGCCAAAACAGTGCTTGATACAGGCTGTGGAGAGGGATCACATTTAGCCCGTATACTGTCGCAAAAACAAGGGATAGGCATTGGTATTGATATTGCAAAAGAGGGTATTCTTGCAGCTGCTCGGCATTATCCAAAGCAAATCTGGTGTGTTGGTGACTTAGCAAAGAGTCCTTTTGCCAAGACAAGCTTTGATGTCATTCTAAATATTTTATCCCCAGCTAATTATGAAGAATTTAAACGATTGCTTACATCAAATGGATGTGTCGTAAAAGTGGTACCGCAAAGTGGCTATTTGCAACAATTACGTTCACAACTGTATGCTGATTCTGCAAAAGAAACATACTCCAATGAGCAAACTGTAGAACGCTTTCGTGAAAGTTTTTCAAATGTCACAGTAGAGCGTATAACTTATACGGTGCCACTTGCTTCTGTGCTCGTTCCTGCACTGCTTGAAATGACGCCCATGGGCTGGCATAAGGCGCAGCATGCAGAAGTGACTGTAAATGAAATCACGATTGATGTCGATGTCCTAGTAGGTCGGGTCTAAATCAAATAGATTTGACTTGGACAATTGCAGTATACAACACTTTTCGATTACAATGATAATAACTATTGAATAAGGTAGGAATAAAACAGTGTATAAATTTACGGCAAATCTTGTCAAATTGATATTAAAATTATCAGGTTCAAAAGCACGTGTATATGATGAGCAAAACTTACCGAAAGATGGTGGGTTTATTATTGCATGTACACATACAGGGTATGTGGATATATTAAACTTAGGTGTTGCAGTCTTGCCTCGTGAAATTCACTTTATGGCGAAAAAGCAATTGTTTGATATTAAGGGGCTTGGCTGGCTTATTAACCATTTAAACGCCTTTCCAGTTGACCGTGACAATCCAGGACCAAGTGTTATTAAAGTTCCATCGCAGTTGCTGAAGGAAGGGAAGATTGTTGGGATTTTCCCATCAGGTACTCGAAACTCAGAAGGATCTGATTTAAAGCAAGGTGCTATAACGATTGCACAACTGTCTAAAACACAGATTGTTCCAGCTGCTTACGTTGGAGCGCGAAATGCTGGCGATGTGTTTAAGCGTGGGAAAGGTTATCTCATCTATGGTGAGCCGTTTTATGTAACAGGCAAAGGAAAAGAAGGGCGTGAGGAATTTACACTCCATCTTGAACACGAGCTTATAGCCTTAACAGACGAATTAAATAAACGAATTGCAGCGGATAAAAAATAATACGGACAGCACTCAGAATCAAGTTGATTTTGGGTGCTTTGTCGTAGGGGGCATTTTTCATGATTAATGTACTTTTTGTTTGCCTAGGGAATATATGTCGCTCTCCAATGGCTGAGGCAGTTATGCGAGATTTAATAGAAAAAGAGAAGTTGCATGACAAAATTAAAGTAGATTCGGCTGCAACAAGCTCTTGGCATATTGGCGAGCCTCCACATCGAGGTACACAAGACAAGTTGCGAGAATATGGTATTTCGACGACAGGAATGCAAAGTAGACAACTACATAAGCATGATTTTGACCAATTCGATTACATTATTGGAATGGATGAAAATAATATTCGTAACATTTACACGATGCTTGGAAATCCCGATTCTCCAAAAATTTTTCGCTTTTTAGATTTAACGGACCATCGGATGGATGTACCTGATCCATACTATACAGAGGATTTTCAGGAAACTTATGATTTAGTGCTAGAAGGCTGTCGGGCTTTATTAGAAAAAATTAAGCAAGAGCAAAAGCTATGAACATGTAAGAACGATTAAGAGCCTTAAAATTAAAATATTTCATGCAACAACCTGTTTAGAAAACATTACGTTAGACATTGGTATATCTAGCTTTGTAAGCATCAATATGTTATTATTTGCAGAGTAAAGATACGAAAAGTATTTAAATACCATTTGCAGATGTGCAGTTGTACATCTATGATTTTTATAAACTTTATTTTCGAAAGAGAGTGGAAACAATGGGTCGTAAGTGGAACAATATTAAAGAAAAGAAGGCGTCAAAAGACCAAAGCACAAGTCGAGTGAATGCAAAATTCGGTCGTGAAATTTATGTAGCAGCAAAATCAGGCGAACCAGATCCTGAATCAAATCGCGCTCTTAAAGTTGTTCTTGAACGTGCTAAAACTTACAGTGTTCCTAAACATATTATTGAAAAAGCAATCGAAAAAGCGAAGGGTGGCGGCGATGAAAGCTTCGATGAACTACGCTACGAAGGTTTCGGACCAGCTGGAACAATGCTAATCGTTGATGCTTTAACAAACAATGTTAACCGTACAGCTTCTGATGTACGTGCGGCATTTGGTAAAAACAACGGTAACATGGGTGTAAGTGGTTCTGTAGCTTATATGTTTGATTCAACAGCAGTTATTGGTTTAGAGGGCAAGACTGCCGATGAAGTTCTTGAAATTTTAATGGAAGCAGATGTCGATGCACGTGATATTCTTGAAGAAGAAGAGACAGTCATTGTTTATGCGGAACCAGACCAATTCTTTGCTGCACAAGAAGCACTGAAGGCGGCGGGCGTTCAAGAATTCACTGTTGCTGAGCTTTCTATGCTACCTCAAACAGAAGTTGCATTAACAGGTGATGATGTAGCGAAATTTGAAAAATTAATTGATGCATTAGAAGAATTAGATGATGTACAAAACGTTTACCATAACGCAGATTTAGGTGAATAATTTTTTATTATAAGTCAGACCAGTAGCAATCCTTTGCTACTGGTTTTTTTAACTTAGGGGTAAAGAGCTATTACTGAAGTTATGATGGATACAGACCGTGGTTGAATCTAGTTAAAGGTTCTACCGGATGTCGCAGATTTAAGGAGGAGAATTGTGCAAACTTTTTTAGCTATCGTTATATTTTTAGTGACGTTATTTTTAGTAATTGTCCAGCCACGTAAATTATCTATCGGCTGGTCTGCATGTATAGGTGCAGCATTTGCCTTAATGCTCGGTGTCGTAACAATTAACGATGTCGTGGCAGTTACCGATATTGTTTGGAATGCAACGCTATCGTTTATAGGGATTATTATTATTTCCCTCATTTTAGATGAAATCGGATTTTTTGAATGGGCTGCATTGCATATGGCTCGACTTGCGAGAGGAAGTGGGATTCGGCTATTTATCTATATAGCCTGCTTAGGTGCGATTGTTTCTGCATTATTTGCAAACGATGGTGCAGCACTAATATTAACGCCAATCGTCTTAGCGATGGTAAGAAAGTTAAACTTAACAGAGCAAAGGGTATTTCCGTTTATCATTGCGAGTGGTTTTATTGCAGATACAACGTCATTACCACTAGTAATCAGTAATTTAACGAATATCGTGTCAGCGGATTATTTTAATATAGGTTTTATGGAATATGCAGTGCATATGGTCGTGCCTAATATCGTTTCTTTAATCGCTAGCATTTTCGTGCTATATGTTTTTTTTAGAAAAGTCATTCCGAAGCAGTATTCAATGGAAGCATTAGTTCACCCGAATGTCGCGATTCGAGATCAAAAGTTATTTAATATTTCTTGGTACGTTATCGCAGTATTATTACTAGGTTTCTTATCGAGTGAGTATTTTACTATTCCAGTGTCATTTATTTTATGTAGTGTTGCAATTATCTTTTTATCGTTGGCACGGAGAAGCAAAAGCATTGATACGAAGAGGGTTATTAAAGGTGCACCGTGGAGCATAGTGTTTTTTTCAATTGGTATGTACGTTGTTGTTTATGGTCTGAAAAATGTAGGTCTTACAGGTTTATTAGCAGATTTGTTAGAGCTTACTGTTCAGCACGGCTTGTTTGTAGCGACATTAACAATGGGCTTTGTTGCAGCAATTTTATCTGCAGTTATGAATAATTTGCCGACCGTTATGATTGATGCATTGGCTATTGCTGAAACAAGTGCAAGCGGAACAATTAAAGAAGGACAGATTTACGCCAATGTGATAGGTACGAATCTAGGACCGAAAATGACACCGATTGGTTCATTGGCAACATTATTATGGCTTCATATATTGGCACAAAAAGGTATTAAAATAAGCTGGGGGCAGTACTTTAAAATAGGTATTTTACTAACTATACCGACACTTTTCATTACATTACTAGCATTAATTGCTTGGTTAGTAATAATATCGTAGTATAAAAGTCAAAATAGTTGAAAAAATAAAATATTCAGTAATAATAAGTAATTAGTATACTAGTAAAATGAAGAAGGAAAGTGCTAATAATATGACAAGAACAAATAAGTTAAGTAATAAAATTATTTTAATGTTATTAATGACAATAGTCGCTTTATTGATTGGTTTTATAGTAACTACTATTTACACAGCAAAATCATCTGTAAATAAAACGATGGGCACACAGGCAGTTGCGATGGCAGAAAACATTGCTAAACAGTTAAATGTTGATGATTATATTGCACTTTCAAAAAGCCCATCGGAGTCTAAATTATACTGGGAGTTAAGAGAAGAGTTAAATGGTTTACGTGAACAAAATGGCGTTCTCTATGCTTACACATTTGCCGTACCAAAGGAAGATCAAAAAGTAAAATTTTTAGTAGATGGAATGCCTAAAGATGACCAAGAAAATGCAGGTATTATTAATACGGAATCATCTTCTACATACTATAAAGATATAGAAAAAGTAATGTCTACAGGCAGTTATTATTCAGCAATATTACATAGTGATTTTGGCGATTATTTATCAGGTACAGTACCGTTAAAAGATGCATCAGGTACTATCGTTGCCTTTGTTGGTGTAGACATTGATGCAACACAAGTAAGCGGCGTAACGAATACCGTATTATCTTCTGTTTTACCAGCTCTTATTGCAATTATGTTAATTTTAACGGCGATTGTTATGTACGTAGTGTATCGTTATGTAAATCGTTCATTAAAACCGTTAAGTTATTTAGGGGAAGCTGCAGAAAGCTTTGCGCAAGGTGATATTGAGGAAGCTACAAAAGCAGTGGAACAAATTCATTTTAAAAATAAAAATGAAATTACAGTTTTTGCACTGGCCTTCAAGGAATCACTAATAAAGTTAAAAGACACATTCCAAACTATTCAGCATCGTACTGTGGCATTGCAAGATGTTGTAGGCAAAATAGATGCTACATCACAGCAGGTTGAAACATCCAATTTGAAGATTGCAGACCGTATTATCGAAATTGCAACAGGCAGTGAGCAGCACCAGCAAAATAATAATGAGGTTGTGTTAACGATGAACGAAATGTCGATTGGCATTCAACGTTTAGCAGATACAACTTCGGAAATAGCCGAGTCTTCTACTGCGATGACAGGATTAGTCGAATCGAATGTAAACCATTCCCATGAGGTTGTTTCACAAATTCAAAGTGTAGAATCTTCAGTCTTACGTACAGCAGGACATGTGGAAGAGATGGGTAATAAATTTCAATCAATTGAAGATATGGTCCAGATTATTACAAATATCGCTGATCAAACAAACTTACTTGCGCTAAATGCAGCTATTGAAGCGGCGCGGGCTGGAGAAGCTGGGAAAGGCTTTGCTGTTGTAGCTGACGAGGTGCGTAAGTTAGCTGAAATGTCTAAGACTTCAGCCGATGATATTCAAAAGCATTTAATAAGTTTCAAAGATATTACGGAACGCGCCCTTTCTGAAATGGCGCGAAGTGCGAAGGATGTGCAGGCAGGTAATGTAGCAGTGCAACGTATCGGTACGAGCCTTTCTCAAATTTTACAATCCGTAGTGCTTGTTAATAATAAAATTCAGGATGACTCTGCAGTCATAGAACAAATGTCAGCAGGCTCAGAAGAAATATTAGCGACAATAGAGCAAATGCAAAGTATTGCACAACAAAGTGCCCTAGGAACTAAAGAAGTAGCAGCAGCTTCTGATCTTCAAGTGGCAATGGTTTCAGAATTAAATGAAGTTGTGGAAATTTTGGAACGTACATCAAAGGAAGTAATTGAAGCGATTAATACATTTAAATTATAAAGAAAATCAAAAAACTATTTTTCTACACAACGTATCCCTGTAGAAAGATAGTTTTTCTTCTGTGCGAAAAAATGTGTATATTAGCATATTTACTCGAAAATCTGAATATTCTACACATTTATTGTGAATTACCCATTGTGTAAACTGTAAAACCATTCCATAATATGATTAATGCATTAAACGATAGAAGTAAAAAGGGGTGTAAAGTATGAAATTTTTACGTTCAATACAGGGGAAATTAATTATCGTTTCAATGGCATTATTAATAGTGCCGAGCTTAATCATTGGTATAGTTAGCTATGGGAAAGCAAAGGATGGGATGGAAGGATTAGGTGAACAAGTCCTTCAAAATAGCGTTGAGTCTACTTTGCAATTAATCGAACTGGCAAATGAAAGTGTAGAAAAAGGCGACATCCCATTGGAGGTTGCGCAGGAAAAAGTACGTGAAGCGTTACTTGGTCCAAAGGATAGTGAGGGAAAGCGACCAATTAATTATCCTGGTAATTTAGGTGAATATGGGTATATATACGTGTTAGACGATAAAGGGACGCTAACAACACATCCTACTCGTGAAGGGGATAACTTGTGGGATGAACAGGATAGTAGTGGTACGTATTTTATTCGCGATGTAACTGAACGAGCATTAGAGGGTGGGGGCTTTACAAAATATGAATTTGCACTTCCAGGTCAGGATGTTTTAGCCGATAAAATCATTTACTCTACAAAAGATCCACATTGGGGATGGATTATAGCATCGGGTACATATATGCAAGATTTTAATAAGGAAGCTAATTCATTGTTATTAGTTATTGGACTGACACTATTAGGAGCCATTATTATCGGTACAGTTATCGTCATATTGGTTTCTAGACATTTGGCTTTGCCTGTTAAAAAATTGTCGACTCGTGTACGTGAAGTAGCGCAAGGTAATTTAACGGTGGAAATTGAAAACCTACAACGTACAGATGAGATTGGCCAATTAAACACGGGCTTTAATGATATGGTAGATCAATTGAAGACATTAATTACAAATGTGGAAGAATCAATCGCTGAAATTCAATCTACTTCGTCTAATTTAACAGCCGTTGCTGAGGAAACTAATGCGTACGGTGATGAAATTGTGAAAGCGATTAACGAGGTATCAAGAGGTGCAGTTAAACAAGCTTCAGATGCTGAAGATACGAATCATACAGCTATAGCATTTGCTCAGCAAATTGTAGGGCTGCATGATAAAAATGAATTAATGTTAGATGCTTCTCAAATTATGAAGCATTCCAATGAAGAAGGGCTTGTAAATTTAAATAGTTTGAAGGACACATCACAGGAATCGTCTACGCTTATTAATAGTGTACAAACAGTGTTTAATAGCTTAATTGTTAAAGTAAGAGAAATTGAAGGTATTGTGGGAACGATTAATGAGATTTCCGATCAAACAAACCTTCTTGCATTAAATGCATCGATTGAAGCGGCACGTGCTGGGGAGCATGGCAAAGGATTTGCAATAGTAGCGGAGGAAGTGAGAAAGCTAGCAGACCAAACTTCCGTTGCCACAGATTTAGTACGCACAACGCTACGTGGAATTGAAAGTGAAACGAATTTAGTGAACGATGAAATGCAAAAAACAAGTGCTATTGTTCGAGAGCAAAATAATTCAGTTGGAATAATGGAATCTTCATTTAATGAAATTGAACTAGCTGTTGAAAAAATTATAGCAATTATTGGAGACATGACTTCAGGTGTGGCATATTTAAATAGCTCTAAAGATGATATGATGCAGTCTATTGAAAGTATCGCTATGATCAGTGAAAAAAATGCAGCAGCTTCTGAGGAAGTAACAGCATCTGTTGACGAGCAACAAAGAGCTATACAACTTGTTAGCGAATCCTCCAATGATTTAACAGATGAAATCTCAGCATTACAGGAATCGATTCAACGCTTTACTATAAGATAGTTAATAAAGATGCTTGTACAGTAGCCAATATTTGTACAAGCATCCTTTTTATATTCTGGACGTTGTAAGTAAAAAGGGGTGTTGCATTTGAAAAAGTGGTTGGTGGGAGGAATCACAATTGTCGTTTGTATAGGTAGTGCCCTCTATATATGGTTAGGACAAGAAATGAAACGAGGGACACAGCCAGTTGCTGATGGAACTGCACAATATGCGATAGTGCTTGGGGCAAAAGTAAAGCCTGGTGGGATATTATCTCTATCTTTAAAAAATAGATTGGAAGAGACTGTAGCTTATCTAAATGAGTATCCGCACGTGAAGGTAATCGTATCAGGTGGTCAGGGAGCAGATGAGGATAGGACAGAGGCTTCTGCAATGTTGTCGTACTTGCAAGAGAAAGGGATTGACCCTGAACGAATTTTAGTGGAAGAACAATCCACATCGACATATGAAAACCTACTATTTTCAAAAGAATTACTTCCAGAGGGAACTAAGTATATTACAATCGTCTCGAATGATTTCCATTTGCAAAGAGCAAAGTATTTAGCGAATAAGCTTCAGCTAGAGGCGGATGTCGTTGTTGCAAAAACGCCAAAATCTGTAGAAGCGAAGTTAAGGATTCGTGAAAGAGCTGCATTGTTAAAAACATATATCATAGGACATTAATGGTATATTTACTTTCTTTCTTTAATATATTTGTCATATAATAGAAATATAATGAGTAAACGACAGAAAGAGGGTACTTCTATGACAACGTTTAAAGATTATAAATACAGCCGTCCAAACGTGGCAGCAATGAAAGAGCAGCAATTAGCTTTAATTGAGCAATTTAAAGAAGCGCAATCTGTTGAGGCGCAAAGCGAGCTAATTGAAAAGTTAAATGAATTAAGCAATGAGTTTGCGACAATGGCTAATCTCGTATATATTCGAGCATCGATTGATACGAACGATTCGTTTTATCAAGAAGAACGTGACTATTTTGATGAAGTAGGCCCAGAGCTTGAAGAGATTACAACAGAATACTATAAAGCATTAATAGTTTCACCATTCCGTGAGCAGCTTGAAGAAAAATGGGGCCAACAGTTATTCGACTTAGCGTCCTATCAAATTAAAGGGTTCTCTCCGCAAGTTATTGATTTAATGCAAAAGGAGAACAAGCTAGTTTCCGAATATAATAAATTAGTTGCCTCAGCTCAAATTGACTTTAATGGGGAAACATTAACGTTAGCTCAGCTAGGACCTTATGCAGAATCGACAGATCGTGAAATGCGTAAAGCGGCTACAGAAGCTCGCTTTGGCTTTTTTGCTGAGCATGAAGAGGAATTTGATCGGTTGTATGATGAGCTTGTCAAAGTACGCCATGAGATTGCTGTAAAGTTAGGCTATAAAAATTATGTAGAGCTTGGCTATATTCGTATGAACCGTATTGATTATAATGCGGATATGGTGAAAAAATTCCGTGACCAAGTGCGTGATTTAATCGTGCCAGTTGCAACAAAATTATTTGAGCGTCAAGCGAAGCGCATCGGCATTTCGGACTTAAAGTTTTATGATGAAGCGCTAAACTTCTTAACAGGAAATGCTACGCCAAAAGGTGATGCAGATTGGATTGTCGCAAACGGTAAAAAAATGTATGAAGAACTATCATCTGAGACTGGTGAATTTTTCAACTTTATGATTGACCATGACTTAATGGACTTAGTAGCGAAAAAAGGAAAAGAAAGTGGCGGCTATTGTACGTTTATTGAAAATTATCATTCGCCATTTATTTTCTCGAACTTTAACGGTACATCAGGTGATATTGATGTGTTAACACATGAGGCTGGACATGCTTTCCAAGTATACTCAAGCCGTGATATTGGCATTCCAGAATATTTATGGCCAACATATGAATCGTGTGAAATCCATTCTATGAGTATGGAGTTTTTCACATGGCCTTGGATGGAATTATTCTTCAAAGAAGATACAGAGAAATATAAATTTACACATTTAAGCAGTGGCTTACTATTTCTTCCTTACGGTGTTGCTGTTGATGAATTCCAACATGTTATTTATGAAAACCCTACGATGACACCTGCTGAGCGTAAAGCTGCATGGAAAAAAATCGAGGAAACATATTTACCGCATCGTGACTATGATGGCAATAGCTACTTAGAATCAGGTGGTATATGGCAACGTCAGGCACATATTTATGCAAGCCCATTCTATTATATTGACTACACGTTAGCGCAAATTTGTGCATTCCAATTCTGGAAACGTTCACGTGAAGAGTTTGAGGCTGCTTGGAAAGACTATATCCATTTATGTGGCTTAGGAGGCTCTATGTCCTTTACGAAGCTTGTGAAAGAAGCTGGCTTAATTTCACCATTTGAGGATGGCTGTGTAGAATCAGTAATTGGTGATATTGAAAACTACTTAAATTCAGTGGATGATACAAAATTATAGATTGCGATAGAATCTTTCTAGAGCTAATATAGTTACTCTAGAAGGACATTAGCATATATCAGTTAAAAAGTGTTAGATTGACTGCCATCAATCTAACACTTTTTACTATGCCGTTGATGTCAGCTACGGCGGTTGCTTTCAGCGGGCACACACGTAAGCATCAACCCTCGCTAGCGCGCGGATTGCCCACGTCTTATGCTGTGTGCGTCTCGCAGGAGTCACCGCCTTCGCTACCATCAACTAGTGTGCTCTCAATATATGAACATCGTTGCCCATTTAAAATATTTTATGTTATGTCCCAACCTTTTTTGGGGAGACCACGGAAGGGTTTTTATACAAAATTGTCCAATATAAGTTGTTTTTTAGGCTGTTATCTTTTTTTATGTTTGTAATAAATACTAGGATACTTGCGAAATGGTTAATATATAAGTAGTATTTTCAGTAACTGTGATAAAAGGAAGTGAAGAACGTGACGAGGAAAGTATGGTTTCAAGTAGGAGTAGGCACTTTACTAGTTCTACTAATACTTAAATATTTTATAGAAATTCATTGGATTTTTTCACCGCTTGCGATTATTTTAAAAGCGATATTTGTGCCGTTATTACTTGGTGGCGTGTTGTATTATGTGACAGAGCCGATTCAGCGTTTTTTAGAAAAGCGAAAATGGCCAAGATGGGCTAGTATATTAACAATTATTGTTGGACTGATTGCCATGGTAGTTATCTTTGGGTGGGTTGTTGGTAATCCGATAGCTACACAGCTTAATAATCTTGCGAAAAATGCACCGTTGATTGGATCAAGCATTCAAGATGCAACTGATTATGTGGTCAGCTTGTTCAGCAATAAGGATAATTTACCTCCACAAATAACCGAATTTATCGATAATCTTGCTAATTCTGTACAAAGTATTGCTGTCGTTGCAAGTAAATGGCTCGTATCATTTATACAGTCCATTGTTTCAGTTTCCTTATTAGCTATTTTAATTCCATTTTTCTTCGTCTTTATGTTGAAAGATCATGAGAAATTTGCGCCATCCATTTATAAATATTTTAGTGGTGAACGTCGGGAATGGATAAAAAAGACGTTAAGTGAAATTGATGATGTATTACGTAGTTATATTCAAGGTCAACTGCAAATTAGCTTTTTGTTAGCACTTATTATGTATGTTGGATATTTAATTATTGGCTTAGAGTATTCATTATTGCTTGTTATTTTTGCTTTCTTTATGAATATGATACCGTTTATCGGACCGTGGATAGCCCTTGCACCAGCAGTGATTGTGGCTGTTATTCAGGATCCGATGCTTGTTGTTTGGGTATGTGTTGTTACGCTTATTGCGCAGCAGATTGATAGTAACTTCATTACGCCAAATGTCATGGGAAAATCTCTCGATATTCATCCGTTAACGGTTATTACAATTATTTTAGCAGCAGGAAATATAGCAGGCTTCATAGGGATTATAATTGCCGTTCCTTTTTATGCGGTATTAAAGGTTATTGTTTCGAATATTTATGATAAACGAATTGCAATAAAGAAAAAGGCTACGAAGTCTGTATAGGGGTCGAATAAAAATGGAACAAGAGATTGTGAAAGTTTTTAATGAGCAGCATGAACAAATTGGCACGGCTACACGAGCAGAAGTACATGAAAAAGGCTTGTGGCATGAGACTTTTCACTGCTGGCTTGTCAACGAGAACTATATTTATTTCCAAATTCGTAGTGCCCAAAAAAAGGACTATCCAGGACTGCTTGATATTACAGCAGCAGGTCACTTACTAGCCATTGAGACAGTGGAAGCGGGCATACGAGAAGTAAGAGAAGAATTAGGATTAACAATCGATATTAATGAAGTCGTGAAAATGGGTATGACTTCATGTAGTATCGTATCCGAAAAAATGATTGATAATGAATTTTGTCATGTTTATTTGTACCCTTTTGAAGACAATTGGGATTCTTTTGAGTTGCAATATGAGGAAGTTTCGGGTGTTGTTCGAGCAAAGCTTGATGAAGCCGAAGATTTCTTTTTAGGAAAAACCGTCACGCTGAATATTGAAGGATATGAATATTTTCCAGATGGACAACGTGCACGGGTAGTGAGACCTGTAAGCACTGCGCAATTTGTTCCATATCGTGAGTTGTATGTTGCAGATGTAATAGATTTTGTAAAAAATTCAATGTACAGTCGATAGAATAGCTTAATTACCGGCTAGTTGATTACGCATATGAAAAACAATGAAGTATGGTAAGAAACAGTGCTAATTCGCATGTATATAATCATAGTGGCTCATAAAGATAACTTCGAAATGAATTGAAGTTATTTTTATGAGCATTTTATGTCTATATGTTAATTTGTGTAGAAAATAAGCTATACTTGTAATTACAATGAAAGAAAAGGAGCATATACATGCTAACATTTGAACAAAAACAAGCGATAATTGAATCGTTTTCAGAATTAACGAGAAAAGAAATTTCGATGAAACGAGTGAATTATCATTTTATGGACAGTCTGTTTGAAAAAACGATTGTCGTTGAAAAATTGCATCCAAACGGAAATGGTTTTGTCTTTGTAGGGGATTTATTGCGCTACGAAAATGAGGCAAATGATAAAGGATTAGTAAATATTCGTGATTACGATGAGCAACAGCTGCGTACCATTATTGAAGATGCGATTACGTATTTAGGCGAGGAACAAGAGGAAGAAGAACCGATTATTGAGACTTGGCGTAATCGTGAAGGTGATCAATTAGAGCTTGCTTTTGAACAACGTTCATGGAATGTGTATCATCGAGATAATCTAGAAGAAGCCTTTGGCACGTATGATGCGGCAAAAGAATATTTATTGGAAGAAGGCTTTCGTAAAAAGAACTAAGTAATATGGGGGAAAACGCGTAATGAGTGGTAAAAAATTGGTGGGGGTTGTACTTATTGTTTTAGTAATTGCATGCTTATTTTCAGTTTTTACGATTCAAAATTTCTATAAAAACAATGAAGAACAGCCAAATAGCGAAAATCGTGAAGTTAATAAGTCAAAAAGTTTGAATTTAATTTTACCACAAGCTACAATTATCTCGAATTCAAGATAATTGAAAGGTGATGTGTTCATGCAACATATATTTCATAAAGGAACAGATGAAACAAAGCCTACCTTATTGTTATTACACGGTACAGGTGGAGACGAACATTCTTTAGTTAGCCTTGCAAAAGAAATTGATGCAACAGCTAATGTTTTAAGTGTACGCGGTAATGTATTAGAAAACGGTATGCCTCGGTTTTTCCGTCGTTTAGCTGAAGGTGTTTTTGATATAGAAGATTTAATTTTCCGTACGCAAGAATTACAAAGCTTTTTGGCAACAGCTGCACAGCAATACGGTTTTGATCGTACACGCATAGTAGCACTTGGCTACTCTAATGGGGCAAACATTGCTGCAAGTTTATTATTCCATTTTGAAGATGCATTGGCAGGGGCGATTTTACATCATCCAATGGTGCCGAGACGTGGAATTGAACTTCCTGCATTAGCTAATACGCCTGTATTTATTGCAGCCGGAACAAATGATCCGTTGTGTTCAGCACAGGAATCAGAGGATTTAGAGTCGCTATTATCTGGTGCAGGCGCTAATGTAACAACAGCATGGTTTAACTATGGTCACCAGCTTACAATGCCTGAAGTAGACTCAGCAAGAGAGTGGTATCGTAATTATTTTTAAACGAAAAAACCGAGAACGCTGTAAATTAGCGTTCTCGGTTTTTTGTTTGTAGAAATTACTTCTTCTTAGCAAAGGGTAGCCACCAATTCCAGTCGCCAAATAGCTTCATAAGACTTGGGACAAGCATAAGGCGAATAATTGTAGCGTCAATCGCGATTGCAATGGCAATACCAACACCGATTTGCTTTACAGGCATAACGTCGGTAAAAGCAAATGCGCCAGTAATAACGATCATAATAAGCGCAGCAGATGTAATGATACGGCTAGTAGATGTAAGTCCCTCTACTGTTGCACGAGTATTATCCGCACCTTTTTGATATTCCTCTTGTATTCGAGATATTAAAAATACTTCATAGTCCATACTCAAACCAAATACAAGGCAAAATACAATAACCGGAATGATGAGGACAATTGTGCCAGCCTCTATTCCGAAATGTCCATATTGGAATATATATACGAGTATCCCAAACGCTGAGGATAACCCAATAATATTCATAATGATTGCTTTGAGAGGAATTAAAACCGAACGGAAAGCAAGCATTAAAATAAAGAACGTTGACACGATAATAATCAAAACAGCGAATACAATTTTATCCGCAATTTCATCGAAAATCTCTTGATTGAATTTACCTTGTCCACCTAGTTTAAAATCGACGTGTAAATCTTTGTCCATCCAGGTTCTTGCAAATTTTTGTGCGGCAGAGGACGAGCCAGCTACATTTAATGTAATAGGGATAAACAATTGTGTATCCTTCGAAAAGGTATCAATAAGTGGTTTTAATTGTTCTGCAACTTGTGGCATTTCTAAAGATGCTGTTAATTCCTCCGGCGATTTTATATTAGAAGCCGTATAAATAGTTGATACTTGATCAACGAGTGGATCGTCAAGAAGCTGTTCTTGTATATCAAACAGTAGCTCTCTTGCCTTTTCATCCTCCCAGCCTTCTTTACGTTCAGCGAGTAAATATAAAATCGAAGTATCACCGAGCCCAAACGTGTCATCTAATTTATCGTACGCTGCACGTGCATCATATTTAGTTGGTAAAGAATCCACTTGAGGTATAGCTAGTTTAATATCCTTTAATGGAATCATACCGATACCAAGTAACAATAATGCGACAATGACAATCGATACAGGTCGTTTCATAACAAAGCCAGCAAAACTGCGCCAACGATTTGTCCCACCTGGCTTTACGCGTATTATGCGCCACTTATTTAGACGGTCTCCCAACACCATCATTGTAGCAGGTAATAAAGTGAGACCTGACAACACTGCGAACAACACGACAATTGTGCCGCCTAGTGCAATATTGCGGAAAATTTCAACGTCAATAACAATCATGGCCCCAAGACCAATCATGACACAAACAGCAGAAAAGATTATTGAACGGCCAGCTGTCTGGATAGCAATTTGTATCGCATCGGCAACTGTAGAATGACCACGTTCTTCGCGATAGCGATTAATAAATAGTAGAGCGAAGTCAATACTGAGGGCAAGTCCTAGCATTGGCACAATGTTTAACACAAAAATAGATAAGTTAACGCTACCACTAAGTAGTGTCAACAGTCCGAATGCTGTGACAACCGTAACTACACCAATTATAATTGGCAAAATTGCAGCTACAACGGTACCAAAGGCTAGTAATAGTACGACGATAGCGATTGGTAAACCAATTGCTTCAGCAGAAGCCAAGTCTTTTTGGCTAGCTTCATTTATATCCTCAGAAATCACAGGTCCACCTGTAATACTAATGCCATCCTCTTCAACTAATGTGCGAACTTCTTTTACTGTATCGGGCAAATTTTCAATGTTATTTTTAAAATGTACCATGGCATAGGCGATGCCGTTCTTTTGTAGCGAAGAATCATCCAATGGTGACTGGATTGAATGGATTTCTTGAATGTCATCGAGTTTTTGTAAGGTGTCTTCGATTTTTTTATTGTCTACTTGGTCAAAGACAACCATTATAGTTTCGGCAGGTAAGTCGAATGTTTTTGCTAGTTCATTTGTGACATAGGTATGATCAGCTTCAACAAAAAAGCCATCTCCATGCAGTTTGCTCGGAAGCTGTATAGCAAACACAGCCATTGCGATAAAAATAACAACCCAAATTGCAACGATAGCTTTCGCATGTGCAGTGATAAAAGCTGAAAAAGTTTTCATAATAATAAAGCATCCCCCTTTTAAACCAGTGTAAAGGATGTGTCGCTTTTTGTCGTGTGACAAAGTAAAACTCCTACTCAAACGGCAATTTTCCTAAAGTGTAAAAAAACAATGCGCTTTCCGCGGGCACGGAGTTAGACGCAACCGTCTTCGTGGATTTTTACTTGGAGTTTGCAAAGGGCTACTCCTAATTGTGTGAGAATTGTGTGAGTGCCTGTCACTAAAAAAGGCACTTTCTGTGAGTAGAAAGTGCCGTAACATCTAGAAGAATAAAGATAATATAAGGTAAATAACGGATGCCATAACAGCTGAAATTGGCATTGTAATAATCCATGTTGTCACAATTTTACGTGCCATTCCCCAGTTTACACCACGAACACGCTGTGCTGAACCAACGCCCATGATTGATGAAGAAATAACGTGTGTTGTCGATACTGGTAAGTGAACTAATGTCGCACCGAAAATAACAGTAGCAGAAGCTAAATCCGCTGCAACGCCATTAACAGGACGGATTTTCATAATTTTACCGCCGACTGTTTTAATGATTTTATAGCCACCAATAGAAGTACCAAGACCCATGGCGATTGCCGCAGCAGCTCGAACCCAGAAAGGAATATCATCCCCAGTGTGTAAGCCTCCAGCAATTAACGCCATTGTCATAATACCCATTGCTTTTTGCGCGTCATTTGTACCGTGTGTAAACGATTGAATAGCCGCTGTAAAAATTTGCATTGTACGGAAGCCTTTATTCGTACGATATAGATTTAAGTTTTTAAACCATAATTTAAACAGAGACATCATAAGAAAGCCGGCACAAATCGCGATGATTGGTGAAAATACTAAAGCCATAATAATTTTTGTAAAACCACCGTAGTTAAGTACGCCAAAGCCTGCAGAAGCAACTGCTGCACCGGCAATTGAACCGATTAATGTATGTGAAGAACTTGATGGGATACCAAAGTACCAAGTAAGCAGGTTCCAAATAATAGCCGAAATTAATGCGGCTAAAATAACGACAGAACCTGTTGTATCTCCTTGAAATGCATTTAAAGAGAATGGATCTACAATATCTTTTGTTAGAGCCTTTGCTACACCAACGAAAGTAATAGCACCGATGAAGTTCATCGTCGCCGCCATAATAATGGCAACGCGTGGAGGCAATGCTCTAGTTGAAACCGAAGTTGCGATAGCATTTGCTGTATCGTGGAAACCGTTGATAAAGTCAAATGTTAGGGCAAAGATGACGACCAATACGGTTAGTATAATTATTGTATTCATTGTAAGTGACCCACTCCTAATTACGCGTTACGCATGATAATTGTTTCCATTGTGTTTGCAACGTTTTGACAATAATCAGCGATATCCTCTAGTTGTTCATAAATATCTTTAAACTTAATAATGCGGATTGGATCTTTTTCATTTAAAAACAATTGCTTAATCGAAGTTCTTTGTACTTCGTCACATTCGCGCTCATAGTCTTTTATTAAAATTGCATGTGGGCGCATGCCGATAAGATTTTTTTTCTTTAACTCTTCAGTAGCTTTAACAATTTCGTCGGCACTTTTTGAAATATAGCCTAAGAAAATACGCATCGCTTCGTCAACTTCTGTTAAGGAGAACATTTCAAAGTGAGCGATACAATGCTCCGTACCATCTAACACGTCGTCCATACGGATTGCGAATTCTAAAATATCCTCGCGCTCAATCGGTGTCATAAATGATTTGTTTAGCATCACGATAAGTTCATGAATAAGTTTATCGCCAGCTGTTTCGTAATTCTTCATTGTAATGCTAATCTCTTTTAAGTCAGCTACACTTGTAATACGAAAATCATTTGCGTAATGTACGGCCTCTCTCATGTTTTCTGCAATTTTATGCAATGCTATAAAGAAAGGGTCTTGTTTTTTTGAGTTAAGCATGTAAATGAAATCCTCCTGGATGTATATAAAATAATCAACCTTTAAACTTTACTATCATAACAAAATCTTTCGTTTATCTACATAAAATTTATCTTCTCTACATAAAACTTTACAATCCTGTAATATACAATTTGTTCACAAATATGCTGTTTTGTATGTGTATTTATTCCTATTAGTACAGAAAAACGCCTATATAATAAGTATTTTTGAGAAAAATATAGTCTGTTTAGTACAGAATGTAGCATTTACAATCACTCGATTATACTTGCGTGTAAAATTGAATTGTAAAGGTATTGTAAAGAAACGCCCCTTAAACATAGTGTTCCCTATTTTCTTAAGAATATCTTCATTTTTATCCTTCCATATTTTTAAGAATTATTTTCTACAATTAGAAAGTACGAGAAAGGGGCATTAAGACAAAATGATTCAAGTCGAGAACTTACAACATACATTTTTAATTGGGAAAAAAGGCAAGGAAAAGCATGTACCTGTATTAAAGGGTGTCAATTTTGAAGTGAAGAAAGGAGAGATTGTTGCAATTGTCGGCAAAAGTGGCTCGGGAAAATCAACATTGCTTCAAACTTTAGCAGGGTTTATGAAGGCTGAACAAGGCTCTATTAAGGTGAATGGGCAAGAGACAGCCAAACTTAATGAAACAGAGAGTGCAGCTTTTCGATTGCGACAGTTCGGTTTTATTTTTCAAAACTTTCAACTCATGCCAGGTTTAACAGCATTTGAAAATATTGAATTGCCTTTGAAATTGCAAGGTGCTAGCAAAGCTATACGTAAAGAAAAAGTGAAGAAGATCATGGACAAGGTTGGATTAACTGCAGTAGCTGACCATTATCCAAATGAATTATCAGGCGGTCAACAACAGCGAGTAAGTATTGCAAGAGCATTGATTACCAATCCTCCAATATTGCTCGCAGATGAGCCAACGGGGAGTTTGGATTCTGAAACAGAACAAGATATTTTACTCCTAATTCAAAGCTTAAATCGTGATCTTGGCTTAACTTTTGTTATTATTACGCACGATGAAGAAGTGGCGACTATTGCTCATCGACGTTTCAGAATGTATGATGGCGAGCTTGTAAAGGAGGTAGAATAACATGATATGGAAAGATCAACTAGACTTTGTTATACAACATATAAAGAAAAATAAATTACGGGTATTTATGACGGTGCTGGCTGCAACAATGGGTTGTGCGTTTTTAATTGTCCTGGCATCCGTAGGGTTTGGACTACAGGATTCGATTCGTAACGAAATACTTTCGGATGAAAATGTAACAAAAATACAAGTATATGATGGCTCACAATTTACAGAGCAACAGAAAGATGAAATAAAGTCGATAGAAAATGTTAATACAGTGCTTGAAACGATTACAGTTAATGCAAGTGCACACTCTTATTTTGAAGATCGTGATGCAAATTCAAACTTAATCTTAACGAATATGAAAGATTTTAAAGATGTAACTGGGAAACTTGCGCAAGGACAGTATCCGACAAAGCCGAATGAGATTATTGTTGGATATCATTTCGGCCAAACTTTATTAAACGACGCTGATCGCGATAAGATTAAAGAAAAAAGTAAAAAGGCTGAGGCAGAGGGAACGTATTATGATGGTAATGAAGAAGGATATAAACAATCTGTCATTGGTAAAGAGATTGAGTTATCGTTAATATCTAATTCAAATGGAACATCTGAAACTGAAAAGGTGAAATATACGATTGTCGGTGTGACGAAGAAGCCTTCTTATGATTGGATGATTGACAATACAGTTTATATGGATTCAAAACAGAAAGAGGCAATAGGTAGCAGTTTTGCGGCATTAGATGATGTACCAGAAGATGAGGTATTTAATTCGGAATTTAATATATATGCAGACAGTTTAGAGCACGTAAAGCCTATTTTGGAAAAGCTAAAAGACAAAGGCTACAATGTGTATTCAGTGACTGAGCAATTAGATCAAATGGATGTATTTTTCCTTGTATTAAAGATTGGTTTAATTTTTGTTGGAACAATTGCCGTGTTAATCGCCTCTATTGGGATTTTTAATACGATGACTATGGCGGTTACAGAGCGTACACGTGAAATTGGCGTATTAAAGGCAATCGGAGCGAGTCCAAAGCTTATTCAACGATTATTTTTAATGGAAAGCACATTTATCGGCATTTTTGGAACAATCATTGCCGTAGTGATTTCGTATGCTATTAGCTTTACAGCAAATGCGATTTTACCGTTAATTTTAAAAGCGGCAACAGGTGAAGATGCGTTTGGTTCGTCTGATATTACATTTTCACTTATTCCATGGCAGCTCGTTCTTATTGCGTCTGCTATCAGTATTGGTGTTGCTATGGTTTCTGGCTACCGACCAGCTCGTAAAGCAACAAAAATCGATGTTATCCAAGCATTGCGACAAGAGCTATAAAAAGAACCCGAGGCACATAATGCGCCTCGGGTTCTCATAGTTTATAAATAAGATGTTAATTCATTTGCCAAAAATGGCTTCGCATTCAACAGTGTGACAAAAGCGTCGTACTTAGCACGTTGCTGTGCACTTGGCTTTTTACCAGTATAATACGCTCGAATTAAAATATTTTTCGGTGTGTTCTCCATGTCGATAAATTCCAATAATTGTGCTTCATAGCCAACAAGCGATAAAATCTCTGCGCGAATCGAATCGGTAGCCAATGCAGCAAAGCGTTCGCGGACAAGACCGTGCTGTAGCATGATGTCGAGTGCGGGTGTATCAAGTTGACGGTTTAGCTCATGCTGGCAACATGGCACGCTTAAAATAACACTTGCTCCCCATTTCACTGCGCGTGATAATGCCATATCTGTTGCAACATCACAGGCATGGAGAGTCACTACCATGTCTACATTTGATTCATCATTATAGTCATTAATATCCCCAACTAAAAATTCAAGTTGCTCGTAGCCTAAATCCTGTGCAATACGTGAGCATTCCTCGATAACCTCTTTTTTCAAATCTAAGCCAGTGACACGAATATCCAAACCTTTTTCAATTTTTAAGTAATGATACAAGGCAAACGTTAAATAGGATTTCCCTGAACCAAAATCTAAAATTCGCACTTGGCGATCTTTTGGCAAATGGGCTAAGGCATCGTCGATAAATTCAATGAAGCGATTAATTTGCTTGAATTTATCGTATTTTTGTTTTTTTACTTTTCCTTCTTCACTTTGTACACCTAAGCGAATTAAAAAAGGGTAGGGGGTGGACTCATCAAGTAAATAGTTTTTCTTGCGGTTATGTGATAAGTTTACTTCCTTTGGTGTAGCTACTTTATCAGACTTCCATAATACTTTGTTCTTTTTCGATAGTTGCACCTGTACTTTTTCGTCAATAAAATCGATATGTGCTTGACGGAAGTCAGCAAAAAACAGTTCGAGCTTAGGAAGGAAATCAGCTAGTATGACGTTCTCATGTTTTAAAATACGTTCATATTGGTATTCAATTTGTATATGATAAGCATCTTTCAGCATGATGGGCTTTAGTTTAATACGCTTTACTTCATTAGACTTCATACGAGGTTGACTGATTGTAGCTGCAACGAGTTGTTGTTGTGAAAATTGCTCTTGTAGCTGTGCTTTCATTTCTTCAAATGTCATTTATTTCGCCTTCTTCGTTGTGTAATAGATGGCATTAGTGTAACACAATTTTATTAATTCATTGTTGTTTTCAATTTTAAACAATCAGTATATCGAATATTCAGATAAACGATTTTATTTTTAATAATTTTTACGGTATATTTATAGTGAAAAGTTTTTTGAAGGTAAAGAATAATTGTGGATAGGAGGAAGACTTATGTCGGACAACACTTATCAGCTAATCGCTATTATTATTTATATGATTACAATGCTAGGAATCGGATGGTATGCATTTGTAAAAACTTCAAATTTAACGGATTACATGCTAGGGGGACGCTCGTTAGGACCTGCTGTTACAGCCCTTAGTGCGGGTGCTGCGGATATGTCTGGTTGGCTTTTAATGGGGTTGCCAGGTGCGATTTATGTATCAGGACTTGTAGAGGCGTGGATTGCAATTGGGTTAACAATCGGTGCCTATTTAAATTGGATGTTTGTCGCACCGAGATTACGAGTTTATACGCAAGTTTCAAATGACTCTATTACAATTCCAAGTTATTTGGATAATCGATTACGTGATAATACGAAATTAATACGAATTGCTTCTGGGCTAATCATACTTATATTTTTTACATTCTATGTATCTTCAGGAATGGTAGCTGGAGGCAAGTTTTTTGATAGTTCATTTGGCTATGAATACCATACAGGTTTATTAATAGTATCAGGCGTAGTTGTTGCCTATACATTGTTTGGTGGATTTTTAGCGGTGAGTTATACAGACTTTTTGCAAGGATTAATTATGTTTTTAGCACTTATAACAGTACCGTTATTCGGGGTATTTTTAACTGGTGGACTTAGTGAAACAGTAGAGTCCATTAAGGCGGTTAACCCAGAGCATTTAAGTCTATTACCTGCGACAGCAACTGCTGCCGCGATTATTTCTTCACTTGCGTGGGGATTAGGATACTTTGGGCAACCACATATTATCGTACGTTTTATGGCGATTAGTTCTGTGAAGGAGACAAAACAGGCTCGCCGTATTGGTATTGGATGGATGATTTTAAGTCTTGCTGGTGCACTTGCAACCGCATTAGTAGGCGTTGCATACTACCAGCAAAATGCTGGCGAATTAAAGGACGCTGAAACGGTGTTTATTGTACTTGGCCAAATTTTGTTCCATCCATTTATTGCAGGTATTATGTTAGCAGCTATTTTAGCGGCAATTATGAGTACAATCTCATCGCAATTAATTGTCACTTCTTCAGCACTTGTGGAGGATATATACAAAGCGTTGTTTAATAAAACAGCTACCGATAAACATTATGTTTTTATTGGTCGAATGGCCGTATTAGTAGTAGCAATTATTGCAGCAATTTTAGCTTGGAACCCTGATAATTCTATTTTGAATTTAGTAGGTTTTGCTTGGGCTGGCTTTGGAGCTGCGTTTGGACCAATTATTTTATTATCATTATATTGGAAGAGATTGACGAATTACGGAGCGTTGAGTGGGATGGTGTTGGGTGCATTAACAGCTTTTGTTTGGGGAAAAATAGAATCGCTTTCAATGGCTCTTTACGAAATTGTACCAGGCTTCCTAGTTTGTTTAGTAGTAGCCGTTATTGTTAGTATGATGACATATAAAAGAAATGAAGAGATTGAAGATGAATTCAATCGTAGCGTATCATTGTTAAAAGAAGAACGAGGGAAATGATGAACAATACTTTAAAGAGTGAATATTGTTCGTTTCTTATATAATGCAGGTTAAGCCCGTAAAATATTGTGGAAAAGTTTCATGTAGATTTATTCATTATAATAGGTTAAGAAAATTAAAAGAGTTTATCTACAGTTCGCATGCGCCCAATTTTAGGGCGCATTTGTTTTTAGTAATTAAAACTCAACGCTATAGTAATTTTATTAAATAAATAGCGCTTTGGTGGAATTAAAAGAACGCGACTAAAAGACACAGATTCGGGCATTATATGGTAAGATGGAGAAAATTTGCTGTAGCGTCACCAAGGCGTTGGTGGGAGGATTGTGAGTGGAAAAATTGAAAGAAGTAGATGTTTTACTAGAAAAAGCTATTCTTGTTGGCGTAAATTTACGTAATGATAAGCATTTTGAGTATTCTATGGAAGAGTTAACAAATTTAGCTGAAGCATTAAATGTGGAAGTCTTAGGTGTTGTTACACAAAATTTAGAGCGTGTCACACCTTCACATTATGTTGGAACAGGTAAAATCGAAGAGATAAAAAGCTTTTTTGAAGAAGCGCAAGCCAATCTGGTGATTTTTAATGATGAATTATCACCTTCCCAAATTCGTAATTTAGAGCGTGATTTAGAGACGAAAGTAATTGATCGAACGATGTTGATTTTAGATATTTTTGGGCGCCGTGCAAAAACACGTGAAGCGCAAATGCAGGTAGAGTTGGCGCAACTTCAATATATGCTTCCTCGTTTAGTCGGCTTGCATGCTTCGTTAAGCCGACAAGGCGGAGGTACTGGAGGCGGTTTTAAAAACCGTGGAGCTGGTGAAACGAAACTTGAGCTAGATCGTCGTAAAATTGAAGATCAGATTTCAAAAATCAAAAAAGAGTTAGAGCAAGTGAAAGAGCAGCGAGAGACGCAACGAAAACAACGTCGGAAAAATGCCGTACCTGTTGTGTCTATTGTAGGTTATACGAATGCCGGCAAATCGACAATTATGAACCAACTACTCGCTAAAATTGGTCAAGAAGATCACAAACAAGTATTTGAAAAGGATATGCTGTTTGCGACACTTGAAACGTCTGTCCGTTATATTGAATTACATGATAAGAAGTCATTTTTATTAACAGATACAGTCGGCTTTGTTAGTAAATTGCCGCATCATCTAGTGAAGGCGTTTCGCTCGACACTAGAAGAAGCACGTGATGCTGATCTATTGCTTCATGTTGTAGATGTCTCAAATGCAGAGCATGGTTTTATGATGGATGTTACAAACGAAACGTTAAAGGCAGTTGGCGTTGAGGGAATCCCTACTATATATGTTTATAACAAAGCAGACTTAGCAAATGTTCCGTATCCTGTCATTAGTGGAGATAATATTTGGATTTCTGCAAAGCAGGGTAATGGTTTAGATGAACTATTACAAATTATACGACAGCACATTTTTTCTGATTATGTCACATGTAAAATGCTTATACCATATGAGCAGGGCAATGTAGTTTCTTATTTAAATGAAAATGCAACGATTTATGAAACGGCATATGAAGAAAATGGCACATTACTTAAGATTGAAGTAAAAGAAGCGGATTACGCAAAATATCAACAATTCGTTGTTAAATAGCAATAAGATAATCAATGCGCGGATTGGATTGCAGTTACGGTAGTCAATTTGAATAGCATTGTTTGAAAAATCAACAGCAATCATGGCTGTTGATTTTTTATTTGTTTAAATATCTGTATATTTACTATTTTCTAACTTTAAATTAAATACTATTTTTTAGTGGATAGGGAAGAGTGAGAAAACGTAGATATTTCAATATATTTAATAAAATATTGTTTAATGAGTCTGAATATAAAGAAAAATGACAAATTTTCAACATTTTTTAAAACTCTTGCGAAAGTAATAAAAACGCTTTAGTATGATGAAACATAGTTTTTTATCCTTATCAATGGGGAACAATATTTTTAAGGAATAATGAAAGTGGGAGAGGAAATTGTATGTCTACTAAAGATGAAATTGTAAAATCTGTCCCTCAAAATGGATTTGTCGGACACCCTAGAGGGCTCTTTACATTATTTTTCACAGAATTTTGGGAGCGTTTTTCATACTACGGTATGCGAGCGATTCTAATCTTCTTCATGTATTATGAATTAAATGAAGGTGGATTAGGTCTTGATCGCGGTACAGCGAATTCAATTATGGCTATTTATGGTTCGCTTGTTTATATGTCAGGTATTATTGGTGGCTGGATAGCCGATCGACTTTTAGGGACACGTAAAACGATTTTTTATGGTGGCGTGTTAATTATGATCGGTCACTTACTGCTAGCATTCCCTGGCGGTGTAACAATGTTATTTGCTTCAATGGCGTTTATTGTTATCGGTACTGGTTTATTAAAACCGAATGTCTCAAGTATTGTAGGGGATATTTATGCTGAAACAGATAGCCGTCGTGATGCAGGATTCTCGATTTTCTATATGGGTATTAATATGGGTGCATTCATTGCGCCGTTTATTGTCGGAACAATTGGACAAAAGTATAGTTTCCATTTAGGCTTCAGTTTAGCAGCGGTTGGTATGCTAATCGGATTAATTGTTTTTAAAGTAACAGAGAAAAAATATTTAGGCTTAGCGGGCTTACAAGTAAATAACCCGTTAAAACCAGAGGAACGTAAAAAAGTCTTTACGCAATTTGGTATTGTAGCATTAATCATTATTGTTTTAGGTGGCATTGGTATTAAAACTGGTGTACTAACAATGGATGTCTTTAGCTTAATTATTACTGCTCTTGGTGTGTTAATACCAGCAGCGTTCTTTATTTATATGTATCGCAGTAAGAAAACAACAAAAGATGAGAAATCTCGCCTTCTTGCATATATACCATTGTTTTTAGCAGCAGTTATGTTCTGGGCTATTCAAGAACAAGGTGCAACAATTTTAGCAACATATGCGGATGAGCGTACACAATTAAATATAGGTGGTTTTCGTCTTGAATCGTCTTGGTTCCAATCGCTAAACCCATTATTCGTTATTACCATGTCTCCATTATTTGCGATGCTATGGTTAAAATGGGGCGATAAGCAACCATCGACACCACGTAAGTTTTCTTATTCACTATTCTTTGCCGGACTATCATTTTTAGTAATGATGATTCCTGCACATCTTTCAGATGGACAAGCTTTAGTAAGTCCATTGTGGTTAGTATTATCATTCTTCTTAGTTGTAGTTGGGGAATTATTATTGTCTCCAGTAGGTCTGTCTGCAACAACGAAATTAGCTCCACAAGCTTTTGCTGCACAAACAATGTCACTATGGTTCTTAACGAGTGCTGCGGCTCAAGCGATTAACGCTCAGCTAGTAAAGGTATACGAAGTTGTAAGCGAATTCACGTATTTCGGATTCTTAGGATCATTGTCAATTGTTATTGGCATACTCTTATTAGTACTTTCACCTATTATTTCTAAAGCGATGCGTGGTATTAATTAGTTAAAGAGGCTAGAGAAAAGGAAAAAGTGTTAGATTGACTGCGGTCAATCTAACACTTTTTTTGCTATGCCGTTGATGTCCGCTACGGCGGTTGCTTTCCGCGGGCACACACGTAAGCCGCAACCCTCGCTAACGCGCGGCTTGTTGCGTCTTACGCTGCGTACGTTCCCGCAGGAGTCACCGCCTTCGCTACCATCAACTAGTGCATTCTTCAAATTTTTTATTGCAAAAGTAAGAATAGCTAAGGCTTCATCCATTTTGCATAGCGGGAAAATGCCAACAATCCAACCCTTTTGGCAATGCCGTTGATGTCCGCTACGGCGGTGCTTTCCGCGGGCACACACGTAAGCCGCAACCCTCGCTAACGCGCGGTCTGTTGCGTCTTACTATGCGTGCGTTCCCGCAGGAGTCACCGCCTTCGCTACCATCAACTATTATTATCTGCTAAATTTTATCTATTGCAAAAGAAAGGCAGCTAAGTTTCATAATAAATAGCAAATTTACATAAACCTTTGCCTTGCTTTTAAAACTTTAGGGTAATGTCCCTGCATCTTTTTTGTCTCTTGTGTAGTCTATTAGCTAGAAGATAATTTAATTTTCTGTCGAATAGGGCTGTTTTTAGTTATAATAATCTTACTAGTAACATTTTTAAGGGGTTGGTTGTCATGAAAGAAGCATTGGATCGTTTGAGGCCTAGATTAATGGAGATTTTCACGTATTTACATGCGAATCCAGAAATAAGCTGGCAAGAGGTAGAAACAACAAATTATATTTTTGATTTGCTGACACGTGAAGGATTTTCACCACAACGCTTTAAAAATAGCACAGGGCTGTATGTTGATATTGGTGATGGAAACCCAAAAGTAGGTTTACGTACGGATATAGATGCATTATGGCAAGAAGTAGATGGTGAGTTTAAAGCAAATCATTCTTGTGGACATGACGGACATATGACTATGGCAATCGGTGCTCTTTTACTTTTGAAAGAGCAGTCTCAATCATACAAAGGCACAATTCGTGTTATTTTCCAACCGGCTGAAGAAAAAGGAACAGGTGCATTAGCCGTTCTAAAAGAGGGCATTATTGATGATTTAGATTATTTATTTGGAGTCCATTTAAGACCAGTACACGAGCTTGAGGACGGCACATATTGTGCAGCTTTGTATCATGGAGCATCTCGTTTACTCGAAGGTGAAATCATCGGTGAGGATGCACATGCGGCAAGACCACATCTTGGTGTAAATGCAATAGAAGTAGGTGCAACAATTATAGAAGATTTGCGAACCATACATACAGATCCTATGGTACCTGTATCCGTTAAGATGACAAAATTTCAAGCTGGAGGTGGGTCAGGTAATATTATTCCAGGAAGAGCAGCCTTCACGATTGATATAAGAGCACAACGTAATGATGTAATGGATACACTCGCTCAAGGTGTTAAACGTGTAATCGATTCTTCAAAAATTTTGCATAAAGTGCAAATTGAGTTGCGTACAGTTGCTAATATTGTGGCAGCGGAGGTAGACACAACTGCTCAATATGTTATGGAGCAAGCCATTGTAAAGGCAGCGGGGTTATCTAATTTACGAAAGCCTGTGCATACACCAGGAGGAGAAGATTTTCACTATTATGCAGTTCAACGTCCGCATTTAAAAACGACGATGCTTGGACTAGGCTGTGGATTAACACCAGGACTACACCATCCGAAAATGAAATTTAAGCAGGCAAGACTTGTAACTGGAGTTGAAATTCTTGCAAACGCTGTATTAGGAGCATTAGAACTCGAAACATAAAGGAGGCATCAGAAAATGTTAGAAAACGTTTCTATTAAAAAAATGATGACACCTGAGGAAATTGCTGAGGTGCAATTCTTAAATGTTGAAATTTGGGGGAGTCAGGCAATCCCCTCACATCAAATGCTAGCGGCTGTTCAAAATGGCGGATTATTGCTTGGTGCGTATTTTGAAGGTCGACTAATTGGTTTTAATTACTGCTTTGTAGGTTACCGCGAAGGAAAAATGTATCTACACTCACACATGATTGGCGTCGAAAAAACATATCGTGAACAAGGTGTAGGAGAGTTATTGAAGCATGCCCAGCAAGAATATGCGCGGGAGAATGGGTTTCAGCTTGTCCGTTGGCTAATTGATCCATTAGAAGCGCGTTTGGCAAATTTATCGTTTTTAAAGCTAGATGCATATAGCAATCAGTATGAAATAGATTATTACGGTCCGTTGCAAGATGATTTTAATGATGGACTGCCCTCTGACCGCATTGCAGTAGAGTGGTGGGTTGAGCGTAAGCATGCAGACGATAGTTTGGATGAGCTAGAAGAAGCGGCAGAACAAGTAGTGCCGTGGTCATTGACGGTTGATGGATTACCAGTGCTCGATAAAGATAGTGAATTTCAAAGTAACCAAAGATTTTATAAGGATGCTTATTTACTTCCAATTCCACAGTATTTACAAAAGATGAAAGTGGAAAGTCCGAAATTGGCAGAGGACTGGCGTTATAAAATTCGTACAATATTAACGACCTTTTTTGATCAAGAATATGCAATTGTTCGGGTGAAAAAGGAAAAAGAATATATTCATTTTTACCTGTTAGTCAGACGCTCTTTATTGGCTTTATAATAGAGCTAAGGAGTGAATTTTGTGAGAATAGAAGAAATTACAATAAGACATTTAAAAATGCCTATGAAGGCACCATTCACAACAAGTTTTGGGACTGTTAGTGAAAAAGAGCTATTGCTTTTAGAGGCGAAGGATGCGACAGGAACGATTGGTTGGGGAGAGACAGTTGCTTTTGTAGCACCATGGTACACAGAGGAGACATTAAAGACGACATGGCATATGTTAGAGGACTTTTTAATGCCTGCCTTGCTACATAAAGAGCTGGTACATCCAGATGAGGTTAGTGCCTTGTTTGCTCCTATACGGCGTAATTGTATGGCCAAAGCATCTATTGAAGGGGCTGTGTGGGATATTTATGCACAGCAAACGAAACAGTCCCTTGCCCATGCGTTAGGTGGAAGCAAAGATTATATTGATGTAGGAATCAGTTTAGGAATTCAAACTAGCACTGAAAAACTTTTAGATGTGATTAAGGTCTATGTAGAAAAGGGTTATAAGCGAGTAAAGGTAAAAATAAAACCTGGGTACGATGTCGAAGTAATTCGAGCTATCCGTGCTACATTTCCTGATTTGCCATTAATGGCAGATGCAAACTCAGCGTATTCATTAAAAGATATAAAAGTGCTACAGCAGTTAGATGCATTTAACCTTCTAATGATTGAGCAACCACTTGCAGCTGACGACATTATAGATCATGCTAAGCTTCAAAAGCAGTTGAAAACACCAATATGTTTAGATGAAAGTATTACATCACTTGAAGATGCCCGTAAAGCGATTGAGCTAGGTAGCTGTGGTGTCATTAATATAAAAATTGGGCGTGTAGGTGGTTTAACAGAGGCTAAGAAAATTCATGACTATTGTCAAGAGCATGATATTCCTGTTTGGTGTGGTGGCATGTTGGAAGCGGGAATCGGACGAGCGCATAATATCGCATTAACAGCACTCTCCAATTTTATATTACCTGGTGATACAGCAGGGTCAAGCCATTATTGGTATGAGGATATTATTATGCCTGAGGTCGTAGTAGAAGATGGTGTTATTCGTGTGCCTCAGACCGTCGGCATAGGCTATAAGCCAAATATGGCTGTCATTGATAAATTAACAATTAGCAAGAAAGTCTATACAGAATAACTTTAACAGATGGAGGCTGCCTTTTCCTCCTTCTGTTTGTCAGTACGGGATAAATAGTCGAGGAGAGAAGTGATTGAAAAAGAGCTTGCAAATCGGCGGGGCTTATGTAGGAATTATCGTCGGTGCAGGATTTGCATCAGGGCAAGAAATCATTCAGTATTTCACGAGTTATGGCAATAAGGGGATATTAGGCGCACTTTTAGCGACACTCTGGTTTGCCTTTGTAGGAATGTGTACAGCACAAATTAGTTCAAGGCTGCGGACAACGTCCCATAAGGATTTGATTTATCAAATTTCAGGTAAAACTATAGGCTTTATAATGGACTTTATTCTATCACTTTTTTTGTTTGGTGTGTCAGTTATTATGTTTGCAGGAGCAGGTGCTACCTTCGAGCAAATGTTTGGACTACCAGTATGGCTAGGAAGTATTTGTATGATTGTCCTCACCATGATGACGGTTATGATGAATGTAAAAAGTATTATTAATATTATTGCCATTGCGACGCCTTATTTGTTAGCTGTTGTAACGATTATTGCGGTCTATTCAATAGCTACGATGGATCTATCATTTGCAGAGCAAGCAGTTATAGCTGAACAACAATTACAAACATCTTCCAAAAGCTGGTGGATAACGGCTTTGCTATATATGTCTTTTAATATTGGCGTATGCTTCTCTCTTCTCACGGTGATGTGTGGCGCTATTCGTAATGAACGAATTGCAGGCATGGGTGGAATTATCGGGGGACTATTATTAGGCGCACTCATTTTACTTATTCATTTTTCACTTCTTGCTAAAATGAACGTTATTGCTGGAATGGATATTCCAATGCTCGCATTAGCAAATGAAATTCATCCAATAGTAGGTTTATTAATGTCATTTTCGTTATTAGGAATGATTTACAATACGGCAGTAGGAATGTTTTATTCTTTTACGGTGCGATTTTTTAAACCAACAAAGCCAAGCTTTAAGGCTGCTGTTATTTTTATGGGCGTTCTAGGTTTTTTTGCTAGCCTAGTGGGCTTTACAACACTCGTATCGAAATTATATTCAGTAATGGGCTATGTAGGCTTTATTTTAGTAGCGTCCATAATTTTTGCATGGCTACGAGGAATAAGAAGAGTAGCTTAATGAGGTGATTGAGAAGGGCAAGTTATGCCATTCTCAATTACCTTTTTATTTTAATAGAAATTCCGAGGAAATAGTGCACTATTGTTGAATGAAAAATATCTTATTTTGTCGGTGTTTTTGTTGAAAAATCATAGTTTTTAAGTATTTCCGAATAAAGCGAGAACAATTCTCAATAGAAGGTTGACTGATAATAAAAAGATGCTTATAATGAGAATCGTGAGTAATGATAATCATTTTCAGCTGATTATTAATTACACTCAATAATGAATCTACCGGGGATTACAATGAAAATAAGATATCTTTTAACAGCAACTGTTGTGTTGTCTTTTGTGTCACTATTCATTGGCGTAGTAAATATTAAGCCAAGTGACTTATTGGACTTCGGATCAGAAGAAACTAGACTATTTTTAATTAGTCGTGTACCAAGACTTGTAGCAATATTGTTAGCAGGTGCAGGTATGAGTATTGCTGGTTTAATTATGCAAAGCTTAAGTAGGAATAAGTTCGTGTCACCAACTACAGCAGGAACTTTAGATGCTACGAAATTAGGTGTGCTAATTTCAATGATGTTTTTTACAAACGTCACGTACTTTCAAAAAATTTCCTTCGCTTTCATATTTGCTTTAGCCGGCACTTTAATGTTTATGCAAATATTAAATCGAATAAAGTTCAAAGATGCGATTTTTATACCGCTTATTGGCTTAATGTTCGGAAATATCCTGTCTTCGATTACAACATTCTTTGCGTATAAGGCTGATATTATCCAAAACATTGCTGCATGGTTACAAGGAGATTTCTCATTGATAATGAAAGGTCGTTATGAGCTTTTATACATAAGTGTACCTGTTCTAATTTTAGCTTACATTTATGCAAACCGTTTCACAGTGGCTGGAATGGGTGAGGATTTTGCAAAAAACCTTGGTCTTTCCTACAAATTCGTTGTGAATTTAGGTTTAGTGTTAGTAGCACTAGTGACAACTACGGTGGTACTAACAGTGGGTGTGATTCCGTTTCTTGGTTTAATTATTCCAAATATTATATCGCTATTCAAAGGGGATAACCTCGCAAAGACATTACCACACACGGCTTTACTCGGTATGTCGTTCCTATTATTATGTGATATTTTAGGGCGCGTGTTAATTTTCCCTTATGAAATTCCGATTAGTATGACGGTCGGCGTCATCGGAAGTGCAATCTTTCTAATTATGTTATTTAGGGGGAGAGCATATGCGTAACCGTACCAAAATGTTGATATTAATCGGACTAGCAGTAGCCGCTATGTTACTGTACGTCTTTTATGAATTAAATGGGAACTACAGTTATGCATTCCCACGTCGTCTCATTAAAGTGGTGGCGATGGCATTAACGGGAATCGCTATTGCGTATTCAACGGTGGTTTTCCAAACAATTACACATAATCGTATTTTAACACCAAGTGTTATGGGGCTTGATGCTTTGTACATGATGGTGCAAACAATTATCTATTACTTCTTTGGCTCGATGTCAATATTTGTTATTAATGCGCATTACAATTTTTTACTAGCTGTTTCAGCAATGGTTGTTTTCGCGTTAATATTTTATCGAGTATTGTTCAAAGAAGGTAAACGTCCGATTTACTTTCTACTGCTTGTCGGTATGATTGTCGGAACATTTTTAGGAAGCGTCACTACGTTCTTCCAAGTATTAATTGATCCTAATGAATTCCTAAGCTTACAAAGTAAAATGTTTGCAAGCTTTAATAATGTGAATTCAGATTTAGTATGGTTAGCAGGTCTTGTTATTGTTGGTACATTTATTTACGGTTGGCGTCATATGAGTCAACTTGATGTAATGTCACTGGGTCGCGATACAGCAATAAACCTAGGGGTACCTTATGATAAGCTTGTACAACGCATGCTCATATTATCTTCGATATTAATCGCCGTATCTACAGCTCTTGTTGGGCCAATTACATTCTTTGGCTTAATCGTAGCGAATTTATCGTATCAGTTTTTCAAGACGTACAAGCATTCTGTATTAATTGCAGGCTCTTGTGTAATGAGTATTGTTGCTTTAGTCGGTGGTCAGTGGATGGTCGAGCGTATTTTCAACTTCGATACAACACTAAGCGTTATTATAAACTTTGTAGGTGGCGTGTACTTCATCTACCTATTATTGAAGGAAAGTAGGTCAGCAGGATGATCCAAGTTAAAGAAATTTCTAAGTTTTTTGGGAAAAAGCCGGTCATTCAAGATGTTAGTGTAGACGTTGCGCCAGGTAAAATTACGTCCTTTATTGGACCGAATGGTGCAGGTAAATCAACCCTGCTTTCAATGGTAAGCCGTTTACTTAATGCAGACACTGGGGAAGTACTACTCGATAAGTCAGATGTGCGACGCTGGAAATCTGATGACTTTGCAAAGCGTGTATCGATTTTAAAGCAGTCAAACTACATGAATGTACGCCTAACAATACGTGAACTCGTTTCATTTGGTCGTTTTCCTTATTCAAAAGGGAACTTAAAACCAGAGGATGAGCAAAAAGTAGATGAGGCAATACAATATATGAATTTAGCTGATATTCAGCATAATTATTTAGATGAATTATCAGGTGGTCAGCGACAACGGGCATTTATTGCAATGGTCATTGCGCAAGATACAGACTACATTCTACTTGATGAGCCACTTAATAATTTAGACATGAAGCATTCCGTGCAAATCATGAAAATATTGCGCAAGTTGGTCGATGAGCTAGGAAAAACGGTTGTCATTGTTTTACATGATATTAACTTTGCTTCCGTATATTCTGATCATATCGTCGCTTTAAAAAATGGACGCGTTGTAAAAGATGGTCCAACGAATGACATTATTAACTCAGATGCGTTAAAGGAAATCTATGATATGGATATCCCTGTACAAGAGCAAAATGGTTGTCGCATTTGTGTGTATTTTAACTCTTAGTAACAATAGATAGTCATTACTATCTAAAAATATAAAAACAATTAAAGGAGATTTCACAATGAAGAATTGGAAATTACTTACTGTATTAATGGCAATGATGCTTTTAGTATTAGCTGCTTGTGGTTCTAAAGAAGAATCAAAAGAAGATGATAAAGGTTCAACGGATAATAAGCCTGCTGAAGAGCAAAATGAAGCTGCTTCTGCTTACCCAATTACAATCCCAGGAAGTACTTCTGGTGAAAATACTTTTGAAGAAGTGACATTAAAAGAACAACCAAAAAATGTTGTCGTATTTGACTATGGTTTCCTTGATACTTTAGATGCTTTAGGCGTTGAAGTTGCAGGTGTTTCTCAAAAATCAGTACCAAGTTATTTAAGCAAATATGCTGACACAACTTACGTAAATGTTGGGTCTTTAAAAGAGCCTGATTTTGAAGCAATCTCTTCTATGAGCCCAGACATCATTTTCATCTCAGGTCGTCAAGCGGCTGCATACGCAGAATTATCTAAAATTGCGCCAACTGTATTCGTTGGTGTAGATAACAATAATTTCATGGAATCGTTTAAAATGAACACTGAATTAGCTGGTAAAATTTTCGGTAAAGAAAAAGAAGCTGCTGATGCATTTGCTGCATATGAAGCAAAAGTAGAAGATCTTAAAGCAAAAACTGCTACATCTGAAGACAAAGCATTAATCGTTTTAGGTAATGAAGGTTCATTATCTGCATATGGTCCTGGTTCACGTTTCGGTGTTATTCATGACGTATTTGGCGTAAAAGCTGCTGATGACAAAATTGAAGCTTCTACACATGGTGCTAACGCTTCATTCGAATATGTACGTGACACAAACCCAGATATTTTATTCGTAGTTGACCGTGACGCTGCTGTTAACCCAGAAGGTGAGTCTGGTACGAAAGCTGCTATTGAAAACGAAATCGTTGGTGCTACTAACGCTGCTAAAAACGGCAAAATTTATTACCTTGATCCAGAATATTGGTACCTATCAGGTGGCGGTTTACAATCAGAAACTGCAAAAGCTGATGATATTTTAAAGGCGTTTAACTAATATGTTTGTACAAATTAAACGTATGGTCGTAACAGAGGGTAACGGAGATAAGGTTGTTGAACGATTTGGAGCTAAAAAAGACGGTCCATCATTACTTGAACAGCAACCGGGTTATATCGATAAACAAGTACTTGTAAAAAAAGTACGCCGTGGTGATGAAGAAGTGCTAATTATGGTTCGTTGGGAATCAGAAGAAGCATGGAAAAATTGGGAGAAGAGTCCTGAGCATATTGCTGGTCATAAAGCAAATGCTGGTAAGCCTAAACCTGACTATATCATCGAAAGCGGACAAGATGTTTACTATGTAAAAGGTTAATAAAATTAGAGGTGTCTCACAAGTAAATTGTGGCACCTCTTTTTTTTGTTATCTAACTTCTTAAAAAATGCTCTATAGGTGTGAATAGCAAGGAATTAACTTAGGAGATAGTCAATTTGTTAGAAGTCTAACTATATTTGTTGGGAATCGTTTTAGGGTGTGAAAGGCACGGAAGGCAAGGAGTTTTTAGTTAAATTGCGCCACACCTCGCCACATATAGAAGGGTGAATTTTGAGGTAAACAATAAATTTTATATAAATTTAGTAGCACATAAAGCTGTGCATAACGTTAAATATCTGCTTAATGTTTAAGGGAAGCTTTGCTCCAAATATTAAAGGCTGAGTTAATGTTGAAGGAGATGCCGCTATTATTAATGAATAATCCTGTAATATTGGTTGGGTAGTACTGATAGGCGTCATTTTCCACTGTAACTGTATTAACCATTTTTGAAGAGGTATTATAATCAATATTTTTGAAATCGGTTGGAGAGTCTGTAAAGCTGCTTATTTCAACAACGTTACTGCTGTTTTGACCATTCTGCGTTCCTCTAGCATAAACAATGCAGTATTGTGAAGTTTTATAGAGCATCGGTGTATGGATATTCAAACCAGATGTAAAAGGGCTCACTAAAGACAATAATGGTAAATCCTTTTCTGGTACTTTTACAATGTCATGCTGCGCCATATACGTGTCTAGTTTTTGCTGAAAAGTATCTTCAAATCCAGGAATATCACAAATGAAATTAGAAATAGAAGACTTATGTTTAAACTCTGCTAAAGCTTCTTGATAAGCACGTTGTTCAGCTTGAATGATTAATTGTTCAATAGATTGTTGTTCATTAGAAGGTTTTTTAATCGTAATTTCTTCTGCAGAGACAGAAATTGTACAGGAAAAAGTTTCTGTAAGTATTAACACGTTGTCATTTACTCCATTAGTCATTTCAATCACTCCTTAATGTTGGAGAATATATTATAGAGAACTTATCATACGGTTTAAATTGCAAATCGAGTCACATACAATACTAATGAATTTTACTTATCTTAAGCGTAACATCAGTCAGGACGCCATTTCAATGGTCAGTTAACGCCAAAAACTGGCGGTCGCTTTTGTGACACCGCCATTTTTTTACTATTTCTTAGCAAAAAAATGGCGTGCTTTCTATGAATACCGCCAATTTTTGGCGGTATTTATGTATTTATAATAGTGATTAATAGAAGATGTGAGTGATTCATTTAACATATAAATACTAGAATTAATTCCCATTAATATGTATAATATTTAACAATATATTTAGGGGAGTAGAGGACTATTGGGTGATATAGATGGACGTATTAATGATTCATTAGACAGTCTGATTGAACATGATTTGATGCTTGGTAATGAACTAAAGTCAATGCTTAAAAGTTTTAAAGCAGAAAAGAAAGTAATAGGCTATTCATTTGGTAAACTCTGTTTTTGGCATTATGAAGCATTTGTTGATTGTTTGAATGAAGATATATATAAAGTTGCTGCAGCTATTGAACTTCTAATTTTGTCCTATGATATTATTGATGATTTACAGGATAAGGATACAGACTATATTTGGAGTAAAACACCTGAACTTTCTTTAAATGCTGCACTTGCCTTGCTCGTAATGTCGTCAAGAGCTATACATGACACTTCTTTTGAACATAAAGATATAGCCATTCGTCTACTTGAACAATATGCTTTACGCAGTATTAGTGGTCAGCAGTTAGATGTACTTAATACTTGTCGAGATGAGCAATCCTACTTACAAATGATTGACCAAAAATCAGGGTCACTCACAGCAATGAGTTGCGTCATTGGTGAGGCACTTGCAAAAGGGAAGGTGACTGCTGAAATAGAGGAGTACGGAAAATACATAGGTATTATCCAGCAAATTAAAAATGATATTCTAGATTTAAAAACGTGGGGACCTAAAAATGATCTTTTAAACAGAAAGTATTCATTGCCTATTATTTATCTAATGGCAAAAAAAAATAGTGTATCAAAAACTGTGATAAACTATTATAATAAAGATATAGTTACATTTTTGGATAATAATGTTACAGAACTTGAGTTGACAAATAGTGGTGCAATACGTTATGCGGTTGCAATTAAAAATCTCTATAAGATAAAAGCATTGAATAATCTTGAAAAAGTTGCTATAAACAAGTTAGGTAAAGAATACCTAATAAAACTAATGAAATGAGGAGAGATTTTATGATTAATGTAATTCAGTATCTAGAAGAAAACCCAGCACTAGTACCACTGTTAAAAGAACAAAAAGTTGCATTAATTGGTATTTCAGCAATTGAACAACAGGCAATACTTGACTCATTCGAAGATGTACTATGCTTAAGAGACCCTATTTGGAATTAAATTTATATAATCAAAAATGGTTTATGCTTGCTATAAGTGTTTACATAATGCTAGGTGTCTACCTGCTATATGTTCCTTATAGCAAGCCTTATTTGGGTATAAATTTGGTAGAGGAAAAGGGAGACTGGGTTATAGAACATACACATGACCAACTAGTGGATGGTCAGAAAATATCTGCGGGGGATATTGTATTAAAAGTAGATAATATTGAAATAGAAGATATTTCTTATATTAAGTATGATTTGACAATAAGGGCTGCAAATTCACTAACAATATTAAAGCCTAATGGAAACATAATTGATATTAAACCAAGTGGTTTAGATTTTTCGGAACGGTTTTATTATATATTGTTAATCCCTGCATGTTACTATTTTCTTACACTATTTGTTGTATGTTATTTGCATTATAAACAAAAACACACTTCGCTTTTAAGATTGCTCATCTTATTTATGCTAACTGTTTCCTTAGCATATGTGAGTATTGGAGCATCTGGTAGTCTCGATATTATAGGAATTATGGTCAATCGAGGTAGTATGTTGCTATGTTTAGTATTACTGTTACATTTTTTAAGAAACTATTATTTATTTTTAAAAGCTAATTGGTTACTTTTTAACAATATTAAATTATTTTATTTATTGCCTATAATGGCAATGTTACTTAGCTATGTTGGCATTATTAATAATAATTTGCATAACTTTCTTTCTTATATTGTTTTAGCTACTTTTTTAATTTTACTTATTTTAATACTCATTATTTTATTGCTAAGTTATTTTAAATATAAATCACCTCAGTTAAAAATTTTATTGAATAGTGTAATGATTCCATTTCTTCCATTCTTATTTCTCTATGCAATTCCAAATATTCTATTTCATCATCCTGTGCTTTCCGCCGAAATCAGTGCTTTGTTTTTATTATTGATTCCTTTTAGTTTTATTTTTACACAACTAACGGAACGATTATTTGACATTGAGTATCATATTACAAGGCTTCGTTACTATGTCATATTTTCTGTAATTTTTACTGCATGGTTTACATTTGGTTTGTATTGGATCGCGGGCAAATTTTTAACTATGACTATTATGTCAGGTGTTTCATTATTTACATTTTTATCGTTAATTGTTCTTTTCTACATAAAAGAAAAGGTAGATTATCGCAAGCGGAAAATTTTGTTTTCTACTAAAGGGGATTATATACATCAGTTATATACTGCTGTAGATAGAATTGGTAAGACGATTAAATTAGACGAGCTTCTAGAAAAGTTTGCTCAGGAAGTTTCGCTGCACCTAGAGCTTGAGCATGTATTTGTATTAACCTATGACTATGACACAAATCAGTTTACTTCAATGGTTGAGGGAAAGTTTCCGATAAATCCTATGCTAATGGAAGATTTGAAATTAGGAGAAATACGGAAAATTGACAAAGTCTATCTAGCTTTCCTCCATCAAGATGCTCATTACAAAAGAGCCTTAGTATTGGGGCATAACAATTCAATTCATTTAAAAGATGAAGAGCTTTTATGGCTCGAATTGCTCCTGTTATATGTAAATAACTTTATTGAAAATACAAAAATGGTGGAAGAACTGTTAGAGGAACTAAAGCATATGAAGCAAGCAGATGAAGGTCAATTACCTTGGCTAAATAAGCTATTATGGCTAAGGTTTGAAGAGGAGAAATATCAATTAGCTCAAGAGTTGCATGATACTAATTTACAAGAGCAACTCCATATTGCTCGTGAAGTAGATGTTTTAATAAATGCAAAAGATACTATAGAAATCCAACAAAAACTTGTCAAGATTCATAAACAAATGGTTGCATCTTTACATGATTTAAGAGCATATTGTGAGAATCTAAAGCCCCCATTGTTAGACACATTAGGGCTAAATCCCGCATTAGAAAAGCTCATTCGAAAAGTAACGGAAAGGGCTAACTTTTTGTTAATTTATACAATAGACCGCCTTTATTTAGAGGATGAACGAATGAATTTAATGATTTATCGTCTATTTCAAGAATTACTCAATAATGCTTTGAAACATTCCTATGCGACAACAGTTGAAATTCACCTCAAGGAAATGGACAATGGATTTGAAATCGTCTATAAGGATGATGGAGTAGGTTGTAATGTTAATGATATTATTGTTGCTGAATCGATGGGAATCCGTGGTATGCAAGAGCGTGTAAAAGCTTTTGATGGAAACTTTTACATAGATACTCAAGTTAATGAAGGAATGTCTATTAGAATTACAGTAAAAGAAGGAAGTGACACACTTGATAACGATGCTCATAGTGGATGATCATCCTATTGTGTTAGAAGGAACGAAAAATTTATTTAAAGAGAATGAAGACATTTTAGTTGATACAGAGAGTGATGCAACTTCTGTAATCCCAAAAATTAAAGACAAGCCATATGATATTTATTTAATTGATATTAATATGCCTTTAGAAAATGGCATTCATTTAGCGAGAAATATTAAAGCGATACAAATAGATGCTTCGATAATCCTTTATACGGGGGATGACATTACAGATTATTACCCACTAATTTTAGAAAAGAAAATAGAGGGGATTTTAGCCAAAACGGCTTCCAAAGAGCAAATCTTACGGACGGTTCGTGCCATTGCAAATGGAGAAATTGTTTTGCCCATAAATTTCTTAGACTTTCTAGATAATCGATTTAAATTACAAGATGCTAAGCTCGACATACATTTAAATGAAAAAGAAAAGAAAATTTTAAGATTGATTGCTGAAGGGCATACAAATAAAGCGATAGCTATAGAATTAAACATTCCTCAACGAACAACTGAGAGATATTTAACACAACTGTTTTCCCTGCTAAATGTAGATTCGCGAACAGAAGCAGTAAATCTTGCTGAACGAATGAATTTACTATAGCTTAGCTATATGTTATTATAAAAGTTAATTGTTATATTTTTCTATAAAAGGATAGTATTTAGGTAATGTAAAGACACTATAATATTAATCAGGACAATATCCTTTTTTAATAAAACTAAATACCTATGGATTCGGATGAACACCGCCACTTTTTGGCGGTGTTTTTTTCATGACCGCCAAATCACGCCAAAAAAATTAGCGAAGCCCGCCAAAAAACTGGCGTAAACCCAACATTGAAATGGTGGTATAAGTACTGGTACGCTTAGATTAATCGAGTTAAGTAATTTTTTCCATAGTGAGTAATAGTTTAAGAGAATATATCGTTGAAATAAGCAGTTTAACTATTTATTTATATAGTAGAAAATGTATTAGATTTTTTAAGGATGTTACTAGCTAGACAGCATACTCACGAAAAAACTTTAATAAAGGTAGGCGTATAATTTGAAAGTAGAACTTGAAAATTTAATCTCTATAGATGAATCTAACCAAGATCAAGTCATTAAAGTTTATAATCGCTACGGTATTTATGTAGGTGCGCCTGAAATCAGAAAAAGAAATTTGAAGGCATCTTTTAATCCTATTTTTACTTTAAATGAAGATGTGACGTATGAGCAGGTGGCAGCATTATATAAATCGTTGGAACATGAGTTGGGCATTGTATCTATTGGGGAACGTTTCTATTTTGACTTTTCAGACAGTGAATATGAACAAACGCCATTATTTACGTTAAACTCTACAGGCAACTCTCCAGAAATGTTTTTAGATGATCGAGGTACTTTATTTTCAATAAGTACATATTGTAAGCATTGTGGGCTTATGGAAAAAGAGCAACTTTCACCATTAGTTATTGATACTTCGCAAATGAAAGATCGTCATTTAGTTCATGTGAGTGGGTATTGGGTGGCCTCTGAAGAATTAGCAGCATTAATGAAACAAGCAAATATTGAAGGCTTTGAACTTCTAGAAGTAATTCATAGTGGATCAGAAGTAGGGAAGCAGCTTGCATATCAAATAATACCTACACAAATGCTACCGGTTAGTAATGCTGAAAGAGTAAAGCTGTATTTTGCAACTGAGCAGCCACCTTGCAAATGTGGGTTAAGTGGTGTAATTCTAGGCCCTGATATTTACAATGCTAACGATATTATGAATGTAAATGGAGATGTATTCTATTCAGCAGAGTGGAGTCATGATGGCAGCTATCTTTACAGAAAAACAATATTCAGTAGAAAGTTCAGAGATTTAATTATTAATAATCATATTTCTCGAGAAGTTAGAGGGGAAAAGGATCGAAACTTCGGACCGAAAGATTGGTTATTCGACCCTGTATTATTGAAATAGTTTGAACTATAGAATAATAAAAGGTGAGGGAGTGTTGATGTTGTTTAGAAAAATACTACCTATTGTTGCTATTTTATTTATTGTAGCATTAGCGCTTTCAAATTACTTTAATAAGCCGAATGAAGAATCCATTATACTAGCTAATATAATTAAGTACATTTTTATGCTATAAAATCAGATATCGTATCTTTTCCTCAAGTTCACCTAATTATGGTATGATGTGAAAAAACATTGCGTGAATGTGCTTTGAGGTGAAATTTTGATAAAAAAATGGTCGTATCCATTAGCGATTGTAACACTTATTGTATTTTTTGCGTTGCGCTTAACATACAAGAGTGACATGATTTTAAACTTCGATAAAAAAGTGGCAGAAATACTATTTGGCAATCGGTATATAGAGATTTTTCATTATATTGGTGAGCCTAAATTTGTAGTCGGGGTCGCTATTATATTAATTTTATATTTAGCATGGAGAGCGAAAAATTACCGGGGCATGTTATTTGTAGTGTTAACATTTGCCGTAGGGAATGTGTTAAATCAAATGTTGAAAAAATGGGTGCAACGTCCGCGCCCTGAAATAGACGATCAATTAACATCATTCAGTTTTCCATCTGGACATGCTATGTCAGGTATACTGTATTTATTTACTGTTGCCTACTTACTATCAGAAAATAACACTAAGGCACGTCAAATACAGCTTTGGATAGGTGCAATTGTGCTTACAATTCTTATTGGCCTATCACGAGTAGCAGGAGCGCGTCATTTTGCCTCCGATGTGCTAGCTGGATGGAGTATAGGTTACACGTGGTTCATCATTTGCGTTCTTTGGTATGAACGACGTAAACGACTGTTTAAACCCAAAAATTAAGTGCCAGTCACCCAAACAATTCTGAATTTTTTACGTTTTCGATAGCCTAAATTAAGCATTTGTCAGCAGTACCGTATCCAAGGTACTGCTTTTTTATGATTTTTTTATGTGACATCAATTAAATATTTACCTTACAAAAAAGAATTGCTTATAGGAAACTTTTAAGCTAAGATGAGTACAATAAAAAAAAGAGAAAAGGAAGAAGGAATTGGAAGGACAAATTTTATTTGCTTTAGGGTTAACCCTCTTTGCTGGACTTGCAACAGGAGTAGGAAGTTTAATTGCATTTTTTACCTCAAGAACTAATACTAAATTTTTATCAATAGCTCTTGGTTTTTCGGCGGGGGTTATGATTTATGTGTCACTTGTAGAAATTTTTGTAAAAGCAAAGGATGCATTAACCAATGCCTTAGGTACTACTAATGGTTATTGGATGACGATAGCGGGTTTCTTTGGCGGAATGTTATTTATAGCGTTGATTGATAAGTTTATTCCGAAATCGACTAATCCTCATGAAGTAAAGCTTGTGGAAGATGTTAATGCTATCAAACCACAGGTAGATGAAAGCCACTTAATGAAAATGGGCGTGTTCACTGCACTTGCAATAGGTATTCACAATTTTCCTGAAGGCATAGCAACATTTATGTCTGCAATGAATGACCCGAATGTCGGCATTGCGATTGCAATTGCTGTAGCCATTCATAATATCCCTGAAGGAATTGCTGTCTCCGTTCCTATTTATTTTGCAACAGGAAATCGTAGAAAAGCATTTAAACTTTCCTTCTTATCGGGGTTAGCAGAGCCTGTTGGTGCGCTAGTAGCTTATTTACTCTTAATGCCATTTTTATCGGATGTCATGTTCGGTATTGTATTTGCAGGTGTTGCAGGAATAATGGTATTTATATCATTAGATGAGCTACTACCAGCCGCACAGAGATACGATGAAACACATTTATCAATGTATGGTTTAGTTGCAGGAATGGCAGTGATGGCTATTAGTTTAGTATTATTAGCGTAAGTACTTAACTTGCTATTAAAAAAGGAATCTAGTCTTATCGGCTAGATTCCTTTTATTATGCTTCTATCAATTCTTTAACTGTCTCTAAGCAGTCATAAAAAGTGTTAAAAGGCTTATAAGGGATATGTAAATCTTTACAGCGATCAATTAATTGCTCCCTAGCTAATACTAAATCTGCTTGTTTAGCAGCTTCAAAATCGGAAATAGAGTCACCGATAACAATTTTAAATTGATCGTGCTGTGCCATTTCTCGCATGACGGTTGGCTTGCAACAACCACAACTTTGTGTTGGAAATTTTGCACAATGCTCATCGCAGCTATGAGGGTAGACAACGGTAATTTGCTCTCCAGAAAAGTCGGCACTATTGCAATAAATTCCTGAAAAGGGGCCGAATCTTTCAAGCAATGGTTGAATGAAAAAATCTACACCGCCACTAACAATGTAAAATGGAATGTTATGGTCCTGCGCATAGCGGACAAATTCGCTAAAGCCATCACGGATAACAGCGGTCTCCATCAAATATTGAATAATATCATCTTTTTGGTTAGTCGATAAAAGATCAAACATAGCAGTAATACCTTCTTTAAAGCTAATTGTTTGAGCCATCATTGCCTTTGCAATTTTCTCAGATTGCTCAGGAACGAAATGCGTCATTAGGGAGACAATATTATCTGTTTCTGTAATAGTGCCATCAAAATCGCAGAAAATAATTGGTTTCAAATTACTTCCTCCTTCAAGAAAAAACGCCTACTTTGAAGTAGACGTTCTACATTTATTTTACTTGTACACCATGCTCATCGGCCTTCGTTAAGATGATTTGATGTTCTGGGAACTTTGCTTGCATTGTAGTAACAAAGTCATCAGAAATAGTAGTTGGAATAATGGAAATGAGTGTCGGACCTGCTCCACTTAATGCTGTACCGTATGCACCATGTGCTTTTGCAGCTTCACGGATTTCTGCATATTGAGGTATCAATGTTGAACGGAAAGGTTCATGGAACAAATCCGCTTCCATGTAGTGTCCTGCACGTTTAAAATCTCGTGACATTAAAGATGCAGCTAGCATATTAGCGTTTGCAGAGGCATGTACTGCATATGCTCGATCCAATTGTTTTGGTAAAACGGAGCGAGACTCACTCGTTTTTAGCTCAACATCTGGTACGTACACAACAAAAGAAGCATTAATATCATTTACATGGAATGTATCTACTATTCCGTTTTCATCCATTGAGGAAATCGTCAAGCCACCAAGTACCGAGGCAGTCGCATTATCAGGATGCCCTTCAATTTGAGAAGATAAATTTAGTTTATCCTGTATAGTTAACTTTAAATCGCATAGTTGGTTAGCTAGCTCAATACCCGCTACAATGACAGCAGCGCTACTTCCTAAACCACGGGCTAATGGTAGTTCACTTGCCATTTCAACACGGCAAGCAGGTAATGGTTTATTATACTGATCAGCAATTTTTTTGGCAATAATATATAGTAAATGTTGTTCTAGCTCAAATTCACTAGGACCGTTGTCATCGAGATGTATGATCTCCCAATTATCCTGTAGGGAAACATCTAATTTCAAATAAAGAGACAAGCCGAGTCCGATAGAATCAAAGCCAGGGCCTAAATTGGCTGTGCTCCCAGGAACGGTGATTTGCCACTTTTTACTCATAGTACACCCTCGATATATTTACGAATTTCTTCTTCATCATTTTTAAGAGATACGACGTCTACTGTTGAAACGTTCATTGCAGTATCCGGATCTTTTAAGCCGTTACCAGTAAATACTGTCACGACTTTTGATCCTTTAGCAATTTTACCGTTTCCGACAGATTTAATAACACCTGCTAATGATGCAGCTGAACCGGGCTCAACAAAAATCCCTTCAGTTCCTGCGATTAGCTTGTAAGCTGCTATAATTTCTTCGTCTGTTACAGAATCAATAATACCGCCAGACTCATCACGAGCTGCTTCAGCAAATTGCCAGCTAGCAGGGTTTCCAATACGGATAGCTGTGGCAACTGTTTCTGGGTTAGGGATTGCTTCACCTTTTACAATTGCTGCAGCTCCTTCTGCTTCAAAGCCGTACATTTTTGGTAAACCTGAAGCTTTCACATCGTTATATTCTTTAAAGCCTTTCCAGTAAGCAGTGATGTTACCTGCGTTCCCAACTGGAATGCATAAATAGTCTGGAGCAGAACCTAAAGCGTCCACAATTTCAAATGAAGCTGTTTTTTGCCCTTCAATACGGTATGGGTTAACTGAATTGACAAGTGCTACTGGAGTCGTTTCACTTACTTGGCGCACAATATTTAAAGCATCATCAAAATTGCCATCGATTTCAATAATTTTTGCACCGTACATTGTCGCTTGTGCTAGTTTACCAAGGGCTACTTTCCCTTTAGGAATAACTACAATCGACTGAATACCTGCGCGAGTTGCGTAAGCTGCAGCTGCTGCGGAAGTATTTCCTGTTGAGGCACAAATTACACATTTACTACCGTCCTCAATAGCCTTTGCTACCGCAAATACCATACCACGGTCTTTGAAAGAGCCGGTAGGATTTGCGCCTTCTATTTTACCATAAAGCTCGATACCAAGCTGTTTTGATAGATTAACTAAATGTATAAGAGGCGTGTTGCCTTCGTTTAATGTTAGCGCAGGTGTATTTTCTGTTACGGGTAAAAATTGTTTATATTCTTCAATAAGGCCTTTCCACATAACGTAACGATCTCCTTTTGTTCTCATAGAAAGAACAGTTGTTTTTGTATAAGAGACATTTTAACGCAAATGACTATATATTTTCAATAGCAATTATTAAATTGTCTAAACAATTCGGTCATTTGAATTTTACTTGTCACTTTCTCGAAACAACTGTATAGTAAACTCGTAATGTAAAGTCATGTGTAAAGACAGGTGGTTATTATGACAACAATAAAGACAGAACAATCCATTTCACGTAACAAGCTCTTAGGAGTTGCAGGTGTTGGCTGGCTCTTTGATGCGATGGACGTCGGTATTTTATCTTTCGTTATTACAGCGCTAGCGGTAGATTGGGATTTAACAAAAAGTCAAATGGGCTGGATTGGTAGCATCAATTCTATTGGTATGGCAGTAGGGGCACTTGCATTTGGTATTTTTGCCGATAAAGTCGGACGTAAGCAAGTTTTTATGTGGACATTAATTCTATTTTCCGTAGCAAGCGGCATTTCCGCATTTACGACAACATTAGTAGCATTTATGGCATTACGTTTTTTAGTAGGGATGGGGCTCGGTGGAGAACTACCAGTAGCATCTACACTTGTTTCTGAGAGTGTAGAGGCGAAGGAACGTGGAAGAGTAGTCGTATTACTGGAAAGCTTTTGGGCAGCAGGTTGGCTAATTGCAGCACTTATATCTTATTTTGTCATACCTACATGGGGATGGCGTGTAGCTTTATTATTAACAGCAATTCCTGCTGTGTACGCTATTTACCTTCGTTGGCATTTACCAGATTCACCGCAATTCACTGCAAAGGCTGAATCTAAAAAGCGCAGTGTCTTTCTCAATATACGGGAAGTATGGTCGAAAAAATATGCACGTTCAACATTAATGTTATGGGTGCTTTGGTTCACTGTTGTATTCTCGTATTACGGAATGTTCTTATGGTTGCCGAGCGTAATGGTAGGAAAAGGTTTTGATATGATTACTAGCTTTAAGTATGTACTGATTATGACGTTAGCACAGCTGCCAGGATACTTCACAGCTGCATGGTTTATCGAAAAGTTCGGACGGAAATTTGTACTTATTTCCTATTTAATTGGAACGGCTGTAAGTGCTTTCATTTTTGGTAATGCAGAAACGATGGCAGTGTTATTAATATCGGGTATGTTTTTATCCTTCTTTAACTTAGGAGCATGGGGTGCACTATACGCTTACACACCTGAACAGTATCCTGCAGTTATTCGCGGTACAGGTGCAGGCATGGCAGCGGCAGTTGGAAGAATTGGCGGTATTTTTGGGCCTTTATTAGTAGGATCCCTGTTAACAGCAGGCTATGATATTGGCTATATTTTTGCGATTTTCTGTGGTGCAATTATTATCGGGGTCATTGGTGTTATATTTTTAGGGACAGAAACAAAACAAATTGAATTAGAATAAAAAAGAAAGTCTTGGATTCTAACTGAATTCAAGACTTTTTAATATGCTCACCATTTAATAAATAAAATAAGAGTTTATTTTTATACACATTTTTCTGAAATATGTTAAAATTTCGAATTGAATATTGTATACAGTTAGATTACCAAGTTAATAAAAATATTTTTAATGTTGTCAATACATAAATTATATGTCAATTTATTACGAACTAACACATTAGTGTATTAATGTGTTAAAGATTTTTCTGAAAAGTCATTGTATTCAAATTGTAATCGTGATACTGTATTTTTAATCGAATTTAGAATCAGTAGGGAATAATCTCCATTCGTGATAATTTCTTTGAAAGAAAGGTTGTTAGGAATGAGTATAAAAGAAGATATAAAGAAAAGGTATGTAAGGCTGTCTAAAGGACAACGTAAAGTCGCGCAATTTGTTATGAGTAATCCAGCGGTTGTGATTGCCAATGGGGCGGCTGAAGTGGGTAGACAAGCGAATGTAAGTGAATCAACCGTTATTCGTTTTTGTTATGCAATGGATTTGTCAGGTTATGTCGAGCTACAGGAGGAATTAAGAAGTTATTTAAACTCTCAAAATGAGGGAACGCCTCTCCAATCTACATATGTGACGAGCAAGCAGAAGACTTCTAGCTTTGGTAAGGTAATGCAACGCGACATGCAAAACATTCAAGATACAATACATCTCATTAACGATACTATGCTTCAAAAAAGCTCCAAATGGATGCATGAAGCAGATACTATTTATATTTTAGGTGCACGTCAAGATGCTTCCGTTGCAAATTGGTTATCGTATACGTTAAAAACTTTACGAACAAATATAAAGCAGCTGCGAACAGATTCTGATGATCTTGTTCAACAAATAAACAGTATGAGCGAACGTACAACGTTAATAGTCTTTTCATGTGATAAACAATCCAATGATGTAAAAACAATTGTTGAAATTGCTAAAATGAAAAAGGTGAAAATCATTGCTATTACAGGTTCGGCTTTGTCTCCAATAAGGGATTATGCAAATGCATTGTTTGCATTAGGTTTGAAAAATCAATCTTCTTTGGACATTGTGCCAGTACTGTTTTCCTTTATGCATGCATTGATTGAAGAAATGATTAGCCAAGATAAAGAGCGATATGAGCAATATCAACAATCGTATGAACAAGTAGAAAATAATTTATTGTTTTTAGACATTGCAAGAGAGAAACAAGTATTTTAATAAAATACAGCGTATAGATTGGAGTACAACTGCTAATCTATACGTTTTTTACGATAGGTGATGTCAAATTAGAAGTAAAAAAAAGATGTCCAAATAAGGCATTAGACATCCTTGGGAAATAATTTATAAAATTTTACTGAAGCTATATTCAGCCTTAAACGTATCTTTTAGTTTAATAGCATTGGAGCGTGTTCCTTCTTGCTGAAACCCATGTTTTGTAAATAACTGTACCGCAGCATCATTATGCTCCATAACGGATAATTCTAAGCGGGAAATATCTCTTTTGCTAGCCCAGTCTTCCACTGCATTCATAAGTGCTGAACCGATACCTTTTCGTTGGTGTTCTTTTTTTACGGCCATATGAATTGATGCAACGTGTTTAGCTTTAGAATGCTTATAACCATGGATAACGGCATAGCCCGCAAATGTGCCATTTAAAATGCAAAGTAAAATCGTGCGGTTTTTTAATTGCTTCCAATAAGTTAGGTCTTTTCTTAGCTGCTGTACGGTTAGCTCTAACTCATTTTCTACATTATACAAAAAGTCAGTTTGTTGAAGGATTTCTTCTTGTAAAAGAATAAATGCTCTAGCATCTGTTGCTTCAATCGCTCGGATTATGTACGCAGAAGTATTTTCGTTATTTTCAGAAATATTGTCCGAAGGTATTTTCTCTTGTGTGCGAGAGAAAGTGACACTCGTGCCCAATTTGACATCAATGACATAATAACCTGCATTTGTCCAAGATAAAAAGTGCGTAAGAGGGGGTTTTGTTTTTTTCCACCAGCTCTTATTCAAATATGCAGCATTGGGTAAAGCTTGTCCCATAATGTTTTCTATTGCGCTAAAGGATAATGTAATCTCATTTTGCGAAGCTACGTCAAAATAGCTTGCTAAAGGAATATACTTTTTTTCCATCTTCTTTGTCATCATAATCCCCATTCCTGTAATTCCTAAAAAATTTTGACTACATGATAATAGCATAAAATTATCGTTTCTTGTATAAAAATCACAACTATATATCTATCTAAAATAAGGAAATTTATGCTTAACATAGAAAAAGTAAAATAGTGCATGGTAAAAAATAGATAAACTATAAAATGAAGGGGAATGCTTTTATTATAGTATAGCGCAGCGTGAATGAACAAGAAGATAGTTAATGAAAATGCAGGATGATGAAAGTTTTACTTTATATCATGTTCTATTATAAATTATGTTAAAATAAATGAAAATGTAGAAGCCATTTAGGAGGAAAAGTATTAATGAGTAAAGTTTTAGTTTTCGGACATAAAAATCCAGATACAGATACGATTACATCTGCAATTGTATATGCATATTTAAAACAACAAATTGGAGTAGATACTGAAGCAGTACGTCTCGGTGAAGTAAATAACGAAACAAAATATGCCCTAGAGAAATTTGGCTTTGAGGCACCTCGTTTAATTACTTCCGTAGTAGGGGAAGCTGAAAAAGTTATTCTTGTAGACCATAATGAATTCCAACAATCGGCTGATGGAATTGAAGAAGTACAAATTACAGAGGTAATTGACCACCACCGTATTGCAAACTTCCAAACAGCAGACCCATTGTATTATCGTGCAGAGCCAGTTGGTTGTACGGCAACTATTTTAAATAAAATTTTTAAAGAAAATGATGTTGAAGTACCATCAAATATTGCTGGTTTAATGTTATCTGCTATTATTTCTGATACATTATTATTTAAATCACCAACTTGTACAGAACAGGATGTTAAAGCTGCACAAGAGCTAGCAACAATCGCAGGAGTTGACGCTGCTGATTATGGGCTAGCAATGTTGAAAGCAGGCGCTGATCTTTCAGATAAATCATTAGAAGATCTTTTATCATTAGATGCTAAAGAGTTCCAGTTCGGTGAATATAAATCAGTAGTTGCTCAAGTAAATGCTGTCGATATTAATGACGTACTTGGTCGACAAGAGGAATTAGAAATTCTTTTAAACAAAAATGTTGCTGAAAATGGCTTAGACTTATTCTTCTTTGTCGTAACAGATATTTTAAACAATGATTCAACAGCTGTTGCAATTGGACAAGTTGCAGAAGCTGCAGCAAAAGCATTTGGTGCTGAGCTTACAAACAGCCGTGTTGTATTACCAGGTGTTGTTTCTCGTAAAAAACAAATCGTACCTGTATTAACGGAAGCATTAAAATAAGATAAGTATTGCAAAAAAAAAGTGTTAGATTGACTGTCTCAATCTAACACTTTTTTGCATTGTCGTTGATGTCCGTTACGGCGGTGCTTTCCGCGGGCACACCGTAAGCCGCAACCGACGCTATTGCGCCGCTTGTTGCGTCTAACTTTGTGTGCGTTCCCGCAGGAGTCACCGCCTCCACTCCCATCAACTAGTGTTCATTTTGTATTTTTGGAAGATGGACTGCCGTAAGAAGGCAGTCCTTTTTAATCAAGTTTTAATGGTTGAACTGCTGGTCCTTCTAGCACTTCTCCCTGGGCATTAAAACGGGAGCCGTGGCATGGGCAATCCCACGTTTCGTCTGCTTCATTCCATTTAGTTTTACAGCCTAAATGTGTACAAGTTGGCGCGTTGCCATTTTTAATATGGCCTGAGACAAATTCCTTTGCCACGAAGCCTCCAACCTTTAGCATTTGCATAAATTGTGCACCAAATTTCGTGCGTGCTGGTGAATAGAGTGCACTGGCATCGTTGGCATTTGTAGTCTCGGTAATAAGTGATGACAGTATATCTCCAGCTACAAACGAATTAGAAATCCCCCATTTACGATACCCTGTTGCGATAAAGACATTAGGTAAGGATTTTGTTATTCTACCGACATAAGGTACCATGTCTGGTGTTTCAATATCCTGTGCCGACCATCTATAAAGTGGCTCCTGCCCAAAATGCGTTTTCATTTCATTTTGAATGGCGTCATAATAGGGCTCGGTTTTTGCCGTTTCACCTGCTATATGATTAGCCCCACCGAGAAGCAAATAATGTTCATCATTTATTGTCGTCGTACGAATAGAACGGGAAGGGAAATCGACTGATAAATATTGTCCTTGGAACGTCTCCGTTATTTTACTGGCGACCATATAAGAGCGATTATTCGAAAGCTTTAAAAGTTGTAGTCCTTTGAAGGCTTCAATTGGATAATGTGTGCACAAAATGAGCTTGTTATATTGAACCGATATATTTTTTTCGGTATGTAAGTTATTTTGCGCAATTTGCAGTTGCTGAACACGGGTATTCGCATATAGTTTTGCACCCATTGATAACGCCTCTTTAATAAGAAAATTGCTAACCATTACAGGATTTATTTGCGCCTGTTGTGATATGCTGAGGGCTTTTGTAACAGGGAATGGAAGCTCTGTATCAGAGGTAATTTTAGACTTTATATTTAATACTTTATAGGCGTTCCACTCTTTTAATAATTGCGAGTACCCATCTTTTGTTTGACAATAAAGTAATGAATCCACTTGCTGAATGGACTCTTTAGGTAGTAACTGTAATGCTTGCTCTATAGCAAGCTGATTCAATTGATAGTAAAGCCGAGCATCATCTACAGAAAGTTTTTCGATAAGATTCGCATAAACTAAGCCATGCTGTGCAGTTAATTTTCCTGTTGAATGACCAGTCGTACCATGACTAAGCTTAGCATTTGCCTCAAGCAGTACAACATCAACACCTGCTTTTGCTAAAACATAGGCAGTATATAGTCCAGTCAAACCCCCTCCGATAATACAAACATCACATTTAGTTGAAGCCGTCAATGATGGCAATGAATCAGAGTCGGTCGTTGCTAGCCAAAGAGATTGTGTCATAGTTAACCCTCACAGTGTTTTTATGCTTAGTATGGAGATTGGTTTGAAAATTTATGCAATGAAGCATAAAAATTGCTTCAAGCGAACTGGTGTCGTTACAATGTAGCAAAAGGAGCGTGTTCAATTATGAAAATTGAAATTTGGTCAGATTATGTTTGTCCATTTTGCTATATTGGCAAAAAGCAATTAGAAAAGGCTATTCAGGATACAGGCTTTGAGGGACAGGTGGAACTTGTTTATAAAAGCTATCAGCTTGATCCAACAACACCAGAAGATACGAATGAGTCAGTCTATGAATCTTTGGCAAAAAAATATAGTATGACAATAGAAAAAGCGAAAGAAATGACGCAAGGTGTAACTGCGCGTGCAAAAGAAGTCGGTTTAAACTATAACTTCGATAAAATGAAGACAGAAAATACATTAAAAGCACATCGACTTGTGAAATGGGCTGAACAACAAGGGGACGCTACAGCACTTGTTGAGGCACTGTTACACAGTCATTTTATAGAAGCAAAGCGCATTAGTCATGATGATGTGTTAGTAAACATAGCAGAACAAGTAGGCCTAAATCGTGATGATGTTATAAAGGTTCTAGCTAGCAATGATTTTAAAGCTGATGTAGAAGAAGATATACAAGAAGGGCTTCAACTTGGTGTGAAAGGGGTTCCGTTTTTTGTGCTAAATCGTAAATACGGTATTTCTGGAGCACAACCACAAGAGGTGTTTGAAAATACATTACGCAAAGTAGCAGAAGAAGAAGGTTTGCAACCTGCTTTAAAAATGGAAGGCTCTAGTGATGCAGGCGTATGTACAGATGAGAGCTGTGAATTTTAATTTAATTTAATACAGTGGCACTTAAGCCCCAGCTACTGTCTCAGATTTTTAGAGGAGCTTTTCAAGTAGGCTCGAAAAAAAATCTGGATGTCATTACGGTTTGGGGCTCATACTAAAATTATTCAGTCAAAAGTCTTAGGTTAGGAACATTGACTTTTTATCCTGATTTTCTTATTATAAGTATATATCTTGAATTCGAGATATTAAACTAAGAAATTTAAGGGAGATTTATATAATGAACGTATTAGTAGTAAAAGCTAACAACCGTCCAGACGGAATTTCAACAAAAATGTATGACACTTTCATGGAAAGCGTACAAGATGTAAACGTAACAACATTCGATGTGTATGCTGAAGATATGCCCTACTTCGGTCAAGATCTTTTCAACGCATTTGGTAAAGTGCAAAACGGTGGAGAATTATCTGATATCGAATCACGTCTTTTAGCTGCAAAACAAAAAGCTATGGATGCATTAACTGCAGCAGATGTTGTTGTATTTGCTTTCCCATTATGGAACTTAACAATCCCAGCTACATTACAAACTTTCATTGACTATGTATACCAAGCTGGTTTCACTTTCAAATATGATGAAAACGGTCAATTAGTTAGCTTAATGACTGATAAAAAAGCTATCATCCTAAATGCTCGTGGTGGTTATTATTCAGCACCAGAAGCACAACCTATGGAAATGTCAGTAAACTACATTAAAAACGTAGTTGGTGGCGTATTCGGTATGGAAATTATTAATGAAGTTATCATTGAAGGTCATAATGCTACACCAGATAAAGCAGAAGAAATTATTGCAAACGGCCTAGAAGCTGTTAAAGAAGTAGCAAAATCTTTACAAGCTGTAAAAGCATAAGTAACTTTTTTTTACTAAAAGTCCTCTCATTATTGAGAGGATTTTTTTTATTGTTTTTATAGAGGTATGGTAGAAGTATAAAGGTCTGACATATTGGTGTTGTGCATTTATTAAACATTTACATAAAATAACATACTATAAATAAAGAAAATTAAGAAATGATAATAATATATGATTTACTTAAAAAGTGTTCTGCTATTGGTTAAAAAGTACATACAATTAGGACTAAGTGTTCAGTTAAATTGATGATTAGTATAATATAATAGAAAACGAAGGAAAATATTATATTTATAGGGGGGTAATTGCTTGAATAAGAAAATAATAACTAAAATGTTAGCCGTGTTACTTGTTCTATTTGCTGTATTACCATTTGGTTTTTCAGCGAATGCTGCATCTAATGATGTAACACGTGGAGATTACGTGAAGGAACTAGTAGAAAGCTTGAATGTTGAGCTTGGTGACGGGTCTTCACTTGGTTTTACGGATGTCCCTAAGGATTTAGCACCTTATGTGGAAAAAGCGGTAGAACTAAAGTTAATTAAAGGGAAAACAGCAACTTTATTTGGCCCAAATGATAAATTAACTCGTCAACAGGCATTTGTTATTTCGGCCCGTGGATTAGTAACAAACAATGCTTCACTTAGTGAATTAGACAAATTCAAAGATGCTGATCAAGTTGCTGAGACACATAAGCAAGATTTAGCAAATGCTGTAGCAGCGAATATTTTACAAGGATATGAAGATAATACAATTCGTCCGCGTGACTATGTGACAGCCGATCAAATGCAAAGTATTGTTGAGCGTTTTGTAGCTGAATACAAAGTACCTACATCTGCGACAACAGTGGATCTTCAAATTTTAGGTACTACTGATATTCATACTAACTTAGCAAACTATAACTACTATTTAGATGCAGAATCTGCTGATGTTGGACTAGCAAACACTGCTTCACTTATTGAGCAAGCGCGTACAGAAAACCCTAATACATTATTATTTGATAATGGAGATTTAATTCAAGGAACACCACTAGGTTCTTATAAAGCGTTAGAAAATGTGTTAAAACCAGGTGAAACTCATCCTGCTATTGCTGCTCTAAATGCACTAAAATATGATGGCGGCACTTTAGGAAATCATGAATTCAACTATGGTTTAGAATTTTTAACAGAAGTACTGAATGATGCGCAATATCCAGTGGTGAATGCGAACACTTACGATGCAAAAACAAAAGAACATATGTATACACCATTTGTTATTATCGATAAAGAGGTTGTGGACAATACAGGTAAAAAACATACATTAAAAGTGGGTGTAACAGGTATTGTACCAACTAAAATTGTTGAATGGGATGCTATTCATTTAGAAGGTAAAGTAGAAATGCAGGAGCCTGTAGAGGCAATTAAAGAAGTTGTACCTGAAATTCAAAAAGCAGGTGCAGATGTAATCGTCGTGCTTTCTCATTCAGGTATCGGTGAAGATACGAATGTAAAAGGCGCTGAAAATGTAGGATACCAAATTTCTGAAATAGAAGGCATTGATGCTTTAATTACAGGTCACTCGCATTTAACATTCCCAGGTGACTATAAAGACCTTAAAAATGTTGATCAAGAAAAAGGGACTATTAATGGAGTTCCAACAGTTATGGCAGGTAGCTATGGTAGCCACCTTGGTGTTATTGATTTGAAATTAGAACAACAAGGTTCTGAATGGGTTGTTGTAAATGGACAAGGTTCAATCCGTTCTATTAAACAAGAAGGATTACAACCATCGCAAACTGTGTTAAACGCTATTAAAGAAGCACATGAAGGTACATTAACGTATATTCGCCAAGCTGTTGGTGAAACGACTGCACCTATTCACAGCTACTTCTCAATGGTTCAAGATGATCCATCTATTCAAATCGTAACACAAGCTCAAAAATGGTTTATTGAAAAAGAACTAAAAGGGACTGCTGATGAAAACACACCAATCCTTTCTGCTGGTGCTCCTTTCAAAGCGGGCTCTCGTAACAACCCTGCGGACTTCACAAACATTCCTGTAGGTCCACTTGCTATTAAAAACATGGCAGACATTTATCATTACGATAATACTGTTGCAACGATAAAAGTTAAAGGTGCACAAGCTATCGAATGGTTAGAGATGGCTGCTGGTATTTTCGCAACAATCGATCCGACGAAAACCGAGGAACAAAATATTATTGATGCTGAAGCACGCTCTTACAACTTTGATGTTTTAGATGGCTTAACATATCAAATTGATGTAACATCTCCAGCAAAATATGATCGTCGTGGTATTCTTGTCGATGAAAAAGCGAACCGTATTAAAAATGTACAATACAATGGTAAGCCAATTGATCTAGAGCAAGAATTCATTATCATTACAAACAATTACCGTGTTGGTGGTTCTTATGGAGCAACCTTTAAAAATGCGGAAGGCACAAATGTAACAAACTATGCTTATGAAAATCGTCAAGCAGTAGTTGACTACATTATGGCAAACAAAACAATTAATCCTGCTGCGGATAACAACTGGTCATTTGTACCGTTCCCAGCTAATACAAAGATTATTTATCATTCTGCTAAGGATGCACAAAAAGTCATTCCAGCAGGTAGCAACATCGAGTATCTTGGTGATACAGAAGGCGGCTTCGGTAAATATTTAATTAAATAATGCAGTTTATAAAAAGGAGAGTACGATTAGTCATCGTAGCTCTCCTTTTTATGATGTATAAAAGCTTTTAACACGAGCAATTATTGTAGAAATTAAAAACCGTTGTACTTTATATAAACTAGCGAACGTAAAAAATTATTGCATCATCATTGAAATCTACAACTACTAACTGATCGTTTTCGAAAGTATACGGAATTTGTTTTTCCTTTAAATTATTCAACAGCTTTTGTAGTTCTTCATGTGAAGAAAGGGCGAATGTGTAGCTGAGTAAACCAGTAGTTTGTTTTGGTGGAACGGGAGCACCTACGCCTTGCCATATATTTACCGCGATATGATGATGATAACCACCAGCAGAAATGAAGAGTGCGCTATCGTGGAAATTAGTCATAATATCAAAACCAAGTGCATCTATATAGAAGTAAGTTGTTGCTTCATTTATAACGCTCACATTTAAATGGATGTGACCTAATACTGTTCCTTTAGGGAAACCTACCCATGGCCGCTGACGGTCATATAATGCCATTACGCCTTCTATATCCACTGCCTCTGTGCCAGTTATGAGCCCACCATGACCATCGCTAATCCATTCAGTACGAGGGCGATCATGATAGATTTCTATTCCGTTACCTTCAGGATCGTTTAAGTAAAAGGCTTCCGAATAAATATGATCACCAGCCCCTGTTATAGCTACACCTGTGTTTAACAAATTGCCAATCACATATGCTAAATCCTCTCGAGAAGGAACTAAAATAGCGAAGTGGAATAAACCAGTCGTACGAGGTGGACGAATCGCTACACTTTCTTCTGTTGATAATACTAAAATGGGTTTCGTATTGCCTGGGATTGAAAATGTCACTTGTGTTGTCGTTTGGTTGAGGACTTGAAGTCCAAGTTTTTTATAGAAATTAGTCATTGTTTCTAGTGACTGTACAAGTAAATGTAAATGCTCAAGCTCTAAATTTGCATCAATTTTAAATGTCATAGCGAATAAATCCTCCAAATATATAAGTTACTTTTTGTAATTAAATATAGAATAGTAAACACATTACGTCAAGTAAATAAGTTACTTTAAATTTACTTTTACTAAATTAATCGTTACAATAGAATACATAAGAGGTGAAAAATATGAATGAGACAACTTTATGTCCTCGTTTAGCTAAGGCAATGGATTTAATCGGAAAACGCTGGACTGGGCTAATTTTATATCAATTATTAGACGGATCGCAGCGTTTCAATGAAATTGAATCAGCATTGCCTGTAAGTGGCCGTTTATTATCTGAACGTTTAAAGGAACTTGAAAAAGAGGGGCTTGTTGAGCGCAAAGTATTTTCAGAGGTGCCTGTGCGAGTAGAATATTCTTTAACGGATAAAGGTCAAGCATTAGAAGGTGCTATTCGTAATATTGAATCATGGGCTACTAACTGGCTATAGTATTCGAAACTAAATGTCAGTTGAATGCGCGATATAGTTAGACTTCATCAAGTGAAAGCCATTTTCCTTAGATGATTAGTTGGATAAGTCGGGCAGTTACAAAGTCCCGGATGTTCTGAAAAATACAGAGGATAACTGAAAAGGACAACAAACTGCCCGTTAAAGCGCAAAAAATACCCTTCATTTTACTTGTCAAATCGAGGTTCTAAATCCATACTAGTGTAGAGTAAGAAGGACGTTAGAAAGGAATTAGCTCTCATGACAAAAGAACAATGGGCTGCGGATTTAGCACAAAACATAAATCCGGCCAATATTAAGTTAGATGAATTATTACAGCACTATACAATGACAAAATTAGGTGGTAAAGCGGATGTTTTTGTTCTTCCTGAAACAGAGGAAGAAGCAATTGCAGTTATTCGCTATGCACATTTAAATAAAATTCCATTATTAATGTTAGGAAATGGATCTAACATGGTTGTCCGAGATGGAGGCATGCGAGGGATTGTTGTGACATTCTCACATTTAGATGAAATTCATATTAATGGCGAACATGTCTATGCACAAAGTGGTGCACTCATTAAAGATGTATCAAAGCTTGCCGCTGCTGCATCTCTTACTGGTTTTGAATTTGCGTGTGGTATTCCAGGCTCTATTGGTGGAGCGATGGCGATGAATGCAGGTGCTTATGGTGGCGAAATAAAAGATATTATTATTTCTTCAAAAGTTTTAACAAAAGAAGGAGAAATTTTAATTTTATCAAAAGAAGAGCTAGAATTAGGTTACCGTCAAAGTAGTATAGCCAAAAAAGGTTATTATGTACTGTCTTCTGAGTTTCAATTAGCTCCAGGAGTACAGGAAGAAATTGATGCAAAAATTGCTGATTTAACGTTTCAACGTGAATCAAAGCAACCACTAGAGTATCCTTCAGCTGGTAGCGTTTTTAAACGCCCGCCAGGACACTTTGCAGGCAAGCTTATTCAGGATAGCGGCCTACAAGGAAAAGGGGTAGGTGGAGCAGAAGTTTCTACAAAACATGCCGGTTTTATTGTCAATAAAGGAAATGCTACGGCTACTGACTATATCGCAACGATTAAAATGGTACAACGAGTTGTAAAAGAAAAGTATAATGTTGATTTGGAAACAGAAGTGAAAATAGTCGGTGACGACCTATAAAAACAATGCCGCTCTTCGCTTTGGCGAAGGGCGTTTTTTTGAGGAGTGGGAATGGATGAAATTTATTTCATGGAATGTGAATGGTATACGAGCTTGTTTGGGGAAAGGTTTTTTAGACTTTTTTAATAGTGTGAATGCAGATTTCTTTTGTATTCAGGAATCAAAATGCCAAGCAGGGCAGGTAGAGCTTGCATTACAAGGTTATGAGCAGTATTGGAATTACGCTCAGAAGAAAGGTTATTCAGGTACCGCAATTTTTACGAAGCATATCCCTCTATCTGTGCACTACGGTGTTGGTGAGGACGAGTCGCAGGATGAAGGAAGAATTATTACATTAGAATATGAAAACTTTTATTTGGTAAATGTTTATACACCAAATGCGCAACGTGATCTAGCAAGATTACCTTTTCGACTAGACTGGGAGGATCGCTTAGCGTTGTATTTAAAAGAACTTGATGCGAAAAAACCAGTCATTTATTGTGGAGATTTGAATGTTGCCCATGCTGATATTGATTTAAAAAATGCAAAATCAAATATAGGGAATTCAGGTTTTACATATGAAGAACGAGCTAAAATGACAGATTTATTAGCAGGTGGCTTTGTAGATTCTTTCCGCTACAAGCATCCAGATGTGACCGATCATTATACGTGGTGGTCTTATATGAATAAAGTTCGTGAACGAAATATTGGATGGCGCATTGATTATTTTATTGTGTCTGAACGTTTAAAGGAACAAATTGATGTAGCGACAATACATCCACATATAATGGGCAGTGATCATTGCCCAATCGAACTTCAACTGAATGTATAACCTTTTTTTATTTGAAATTGTTTGAGAATTGTTTGGGTGCCTGGCACTTTTTTTGAGAACCGTATTATCCATTTGGAAATACGGTTTTTTGTTGTATTAAAAGAATTGCTTGTGTTTAAATGTAGAAAAAAAGTGCGCAATACAGCAAAATTCGATAAAATTTGAGGTTATTCTGATTGTAGAAAAGGATTTGAGAAGCCAAATAAAGAATATATTGCTTATAGAGGGGGTTGTAAGGTGAGAAAGTTTAAGTGGAAAAAGTGGTTATTGGCAATCGCTGGTGTGTTGGCGGTAGTCGCAATAACATCTTTTATTGTCTTTACATGGTTTATGAATAAATCAAAACCGATTATTGATGGAGAGCTCGCAGTTAGCATGCTCGATCAAGATGTGACTGTGACAAGGGATGACAAAGGGGTTCCTCATATATTTGCCGAAACAGATGCGGATTTGTATCGGGCACAAGGCTATGTACAAGCGCAGGATCGTCTGTTTCAAATGGATTTAGCACGTAGGCAGGCTAGTGGTCGCCTGTCGGAAATCATTGGCGAGGCGACGGTTGAGACAGATAAGCATTTTCGTACATTTAGTCTTCGTAATGCTGCTGAAAAATCATTAGCAGCGTATGATCCAGCGAGCAAGCAAGTTCTTGAATGGTTTGCAGAGGGAGTAAACGCCTTTATGGAAGAGGCGAAGAGTACGAATACATTAAGCTATGAATTTGCGTTACTAGGTTACGAGCCAGAAGAATGGACTGTTGTAGACTCTTTAACAATCGGAAAGTATATGGCTTATGATTTAGGGGGGAATTGGAATACGCTGGCCTTCCGCCATTGGGCTTTACAAAACTTTGATGAAGAAAAGGCAAAGGAATTATTTATTAAGTATCCTGAAAATGCATCATCGATTATCGAGGCAAATAAAGAAAATCCAGTGTCTGTAGTAGGGCAGTTTAATGCAGAGTTATTGCCCAATGAATTTAATGGCAGTAATAACTGGGTTGTATCTGGCGATAAAACAAAGTCAGGAAAGCCAATATTAGCTGACGACCCTCATCTAGGGTTAAGTACACCATCTATTTGGTATCAAATGCATTTACAATCACCAGAACAAAATGTTAGTGGTGTAATATTTGCGGGAATTCCGGGCATTATTTTAGGTCATAACGAAGAAATTGCATGGGGGGTAACGAATGTAGGCCCTGATGTACAGGATTTATATATTGAAATTCCAAATCCCGATAATCCAACACAATTCCGCTATGACGGTGAGTGGGAACAAGCAGAGGTACGTGACGAGTCGATAAAGGTAAAGGATGGAGAAACGGTAGACTTTGAAGTAATTGTGACACGCCATGGCCCAATTATGACAGATTTAATGTTTAAAGAAACGGAGCCTTCAGCCCAATTTTCAATGCAGTGGACAGCACTTCAACCAACTGCTGAATTACGAGCAGTGCTTGGTTTTAATAAGTCGAAATCTTGGAGTGAGTTTGAGAAGGCTTTAGAAGATTTTAAAGCACCCGCACAAAACTTTGTTTTTGCCTCTAAGGATGGCACGATAGCTTATAAAGCTAACGGCCAAATTCCACTGCGAAAGCAAGGGGATGGACAATTACCAGTACCTGGTGACTCAAGTGATTATGGCTGGGAAGGTTTTATTCCTTGGAATGAGTTACCGACTGTTGTCAATCCAGAAGAAGGCTTTATTGCAACCGCAAATAATGAGGTTATTGGCGACGAATATCCATATCATATTACAGATTTTTGGGCGCAGCCTTATCGCTTTGAACGGATTAAAGAAGTGCTAGAAGCGAATGATTCAATAACAGTTGAGGATATGATGAATCTGCAAATGGATCAGCATAATCTATATGCACGAGAATTTTTACCGGATTTATTAACGTCTATTAAAAAGATGGATAAGGATGGGAAGTATACTGAAGTCATTACATTGTTAGAGGATTGGAACATGGTGGATGCCAAAGATTTAGGTGCTCCGTTAGTGTTTCATACGTTAATGGTGCAATTACAAGAAGTATTGTTTAAAGAGCAGATGCCAGAAGATATGTATAAAATGATGTACGGTAAATTTAATATTACTGATCAGCTTCTACGTAAAGCATATGCAGGCGAGAGAAGTATTTGGATGGAAGAGCAAGGTGGTGTAGATGCCACAGTCTTTGAGGCGTTAGAGCGCTCTGTTAAACAAATTGAAAATCAGTTCGGGAAAAATGTATCGAAATGGCAATGGGGTGACTTCCACCAACTAACGTTTGATCATACATTAGGCAGTGCTTCACCGATACTTGCTGCATACTTTAATGCTAAGAAGGTTCCAGTTGGTGGCTCGAAGGTGACGGTGCAGGCAGCAGATAATGATTTAGCGGGCAACGTTAATCACGGTGCATCATGGCGTTTTGTTGCTGATGTAGGTGATTTAAGCTCTGCTTACCATATTGTAGGGCCTGGCCAAAGCGGTCATGTGAAATCGGATTGGTATCAAGATCAAGTAATGGACTGGGCAAATGGTAATTATCATGAGACGTTTGTCAAAAAGGAAGATATTAAGGGTAAAACTGTATTATTAAAATCTCAATAATAGAAACGATCAGCGCATGTTTTTATGCGCTGATTTTTTTGTTGAGCGGAAGGTGCCAGTTTAGAAGGTGTCAGGCACGCAAACAATTTATATACCTTCCTAAGTAGAAATCTACGTAGACTCCTGCGGGAACGCACGTAGCGTAAGACGCAACAATCCACGCGTTAGCAAGGGTTGCAGCTTACGTCGTACCCGTAGAAAGTGAATGGATTTTCCGATATAGAAGCCCACATTATGCTAGCTAGGTGCCAGGCACGCAAACAATTTATTTTACTTTCGTGATAGTAATCCTATACATTCAAATGTCTGTTTGAATATGATGGAATATTATGCTATATTAAAAACAATCAAACGAATATTTGAATGAGGTGAGGAAATGACGAAAGAAGTATGTGAAGTGACGCATGTTAATGAACAAGCGGTCACAAAGGTACAGCAGCAAATGCCAGACTTATCAGGTGTAGCCAAATTTTTAAAGGCATTATCTGATGAAACAAGACTCAAAATAGCGTATGCCTTAACGGTAGAGGATGAATTATGTGTTTGCGATGTTGCGACAATAATAGGTTCATCTGTAGCGACAGCATCGCATCATTTACGATATTTAAAAGAACATAGTTTAGCGAAATCGCATCGTAAGGGGAAGCAAATGTATTACGCTTTAGCCGACGAGCATGTATACCAAATTGTAACGATTGCCTATGAACATGCGAAAGAAGGGATTGCCAATGGCAGTGACACCAAGTAAGCAAGAGTATCGTCTACAAAACTTATCCTGTGCTAGCTGTGCAGCTAAATTCGAAAAAAATATAAAAGCTCTTCCTGACGTTCAAGATGCACAAGTGAACTTTGGAGCTTCTAAATTAATGATTGTAGGGGCAGTTAGTGTTGATCAAATAGAAGAAGCAGGGGCATTTGATGGCATTAAAGTGTCACAATCTGCGGCAAAAGCAAGTGAAGCAACAATTCCTTTTTATAAGAAAATGGAGAACATATTAGCTAGTGTCTCACTGCTATTCGTTGTAGTTGGCTATCTATTATCTTCTGTTCGTGGAGAAGAAGACTTGTTGACGATTGCTATGTTTATCATTGCGATTATCGTTGGAGGCGTAAAGATTTTTAAAACAGGCTTCCGCAATCTTGCGCGACTAGAATTTGATATGAAAACGCTTATGACCATTGCGATAATTGGCGCTGCAATAATTGGTGAGTGGGAAGAAGCGGCAGTTGTTGTCTTTTTATTCGCAGTGAGTGAGGCACTTGAAGCCTATTCAATGGATAAGGCACGTCAATCAATTCGTCAGCTAATGGATATTGCTCCGCCAACTGCCACTATTAAACGAGCGCATGGTGAGCACTTCCACGAGATGGAATTGGCAACAGAACAAATTGAAATTGGCGATATTTTAATGGTGAAGCCTGGTCAAAAAATTGCAATGGATGGCATTGTACTTACGGGGCTATCCGCGGTTAATCAGGCAGCCATTACAGGTGAATCAATTCCTGTCAACAAATCAGTCGGTGATGAGGTATTTGCAGGAACGTTGAATGAAGAAGGCGCATTAGAGGTACGTGTAACGAAACGTGTAGAGGATACAACAATTGCGAAGATTATTCATTTAGTGGAGGAGGCACAGGCAGAAAAGGCTCCATCCCAACAATTTGTAGATCGTTTTGCTAAATACTATACACCAGCAATCATGCTTGTGGCGCTTCTTGTAGCGATTGTTCCACCTTTATTTGTAGGAGATTGGCAACACTGGATTTATCAAGGATTGGCAGTACTTGTTGTCGGATGCCCATGTGCGCTTGTTGTTTCCACGCCAGTGGCAATCGTAACAGCTATTGGGAATGCTGCAAGACAAGGCGTTCTTATAAAAGGTGGTATTCATTTAGAGCAATTAGGTCATATAGATGCAGTTGCATTTGATAAAACAGGGACATTAACAAAAGGAACGCCTGTCGTAACAGATATTGTTACACATAAGGGATTGCAAGAGAATGATGTATTACAGCTTGTAGCAGCAGTTGAAAAGCAATCTCAGCATCCGTTAGCAAAAGCGATATTGAAGGCGTTACATGATAAAGAGCTGACAGAGCTTGTTCCGACAGATTTTCAATCCGTAACTGGTAAGGGTGCTTATGCAACGGTAGATGGTCAGAAGGTTTATGTGGGTAGTATGAATTGGATTTTATCGTTAGCGACAGTTGATGACACGATAAAGGAACAGGTTAACAAACTTCAAAAACAGGGTAAGACTGTAGTAGCAGCTGTTAGTGATGGTCAATTTATAGGATTAATAGCTATTGCTGATCAATTGCGCGCGGAAAGTAAAAAAGTGCTAGAAAAATTAAGTGCTTTAAAGGTGAAGCATACTGTGATGCTAACAGGAGATGCCAAATCAACTGCTGAAGCGATTGCCTCTACATTAGGTATGAGCGATGTAAGAGCAGGGTTACTTCCAGCGGAAAAACTATCTGCTATTAAAGAATTACGCACGAAATACGGAGCTGTCGCAATGGTAGGAGATGGTGTGAATGATGCGCCAGCATTGGCTTCGGCTAATGTAGGGATTGCAATGGGTGGTGCAGGTACAGATGCCGCGTTGGAGACAGCTGATATTGCACTAATGGGTGACGATTTAACAAAATTACCGTATACGATAGCTTTAAGCAGAAAAACATTACGAATTATTAAAGAAAACATTATATTTGCACTAGCTTTAAAATTAATTGCCCTATTACTCGTTATTCCAGGATGGTTAACATTATGGATTGCCATTTTTGCAGATATGGGTGCAACATTACTCGTTGTTTTCAATTCTTTAAGGCTTATTAAAACGAGAAAATAATAGGTATAAGGATGTGCGTTGTTTTTCTCTGTAGGTAAATAATCATTCCAATGTTTATTTATTATTGTTGTATAGATGCTACTAGCGATTCTTGAAAAGCATTAAAATTCACGTTATTATTAATAGAGGAAAAATGTAACAATACATTATAAATGAGGCGAAAGTTTTATATGTCAGAACCTATTTTAGTAAATGTTACAGAGGAAATTGTGCGTGGTTTAGTAAGTTTTCTGCTTCGGGGACCAGAATATCAAACATTTTGTAAATGTCAAAACTGCGAATTTGATACAGTGGCACTTGCATTAAATGCTTTGGCTAGTAAGTATGTTACATCTATGGAAACGCGAGATGAAGCATTTAAAGCATTGAATACTCCTGAAAATATCGAGTTGATTAACAGAGAAATTATTCATGCATTACATGTGGTAAATAAGTATCCTCGACATTAAAAAGAGCCCACTTCTATAGTGAAGTAGGCTTTTTTTATGTTTCAAAGAAGTGTTTATCTTGGTTATGTATTTTCAGTTAACTTTTAAGGCAAGCTTGTAGTAAACTAGAGAGTAAGAATAGGAAAGAGAGGGAATAAGATATGCCAACACCTAGTATGGAGGACCATATCGAACAAATATATTTATTGATCGCTAATAAAGGTTATGCTCGAGTGTCTGACATTGCTGAAGCATTATCTGTTCTTCCTTCTTCTGTTACTAAGATGGTTCAAAAATTAGATAAAGATGGTTATTTAGTTTATGAAAAATATCGTGGACTTACATTGACGCCAAGAGGAGAACAACTTGGAAAACGTCTTGTGCAGCGACATGAACTGCTAGAACAATTTTTGCGAATCATTGGTGTAGATGAAGAGCGTATTTACAATGATGTAGAAGGAATCGAGCATCATTTGAGTTGGAATTCAATTGATCGTATTGCGGAACTTGTGCAAGTAATGGAAGAAAATCCAGACATCGCAAAAAAACTAGAAGCATCAAGAAAACAGCACAATTTATAAGATAAAACATTCATCTTTTGGGGTTACGTCGACTGTTATGGAAAATTTAATCTCCGTGTTACAGACGACGCTTAGATGACCAATACTGTGTAAACTTGTGCTCGTTGCTTTGAAGTATATGCATTAAGTACGGAATTATATATTTTGCGAAATTGATGGTATGAAGGAAAGGAAGACATTATGAACGAATTAAAATCAGGTGAAGTTGTTACTTTAACAGTGTTAGAGCAACAAGCATCGAAATGGATCTTAACAAATGGGGTAGTTGAACTGCCATTAAATGCTTCTGAGGTCACAGAACCACTAGCTGTAGGGGATCGTCTTGAAGTTTTTTTATTTGCGGATCGACGAGGCGATTTAGCAGCTACTACTGCTATTCCGGCATTTGCACAAGGCGAATACGGCTGGGCTCGAGTTCTTCGTGTTGTAGAGCATGAAGGTGCTTTTGTAGATATTGGTACTTCACGTGAAGTGCTTATCGAAGCAGAGGATCTACCTGCTGTTAAAGAAGTATGGCCAGAACCAGGTGACCATGTATTTATGACATTACGAACAGATCGAAATGGAGATTTATTTGGTCGTTTAGTAACGGAAGAAAAGATTTCGGAGCTATTCGAAGGTGCATTTGAAGATATGCACAATAAAAATATTACAGCTCGTCCATATCGATTATTACCAGTGGGCACATTTTTACTAGGGGTAGATCAACCATATCGTATTTTCGTGCATGAAACAGAACGCTATGAGGAACCACGTCTTGGACAAGATGTAGAAGTCCGTATTATTGATATAAAAGATGATGGCTCAATGAATGGCTCTCTTTTACCTCGAAAACACGAGCGCATCACAGGAGATGCACAGCAAATTTTAAGCTACTTGCAAGATGTCGGTGGTAAAATGCCATTTAGTGATAAGTCTTCACCAGATGAAATTAAAGAAATGTTTAATATGAGTAAAGCAGCATTTAAACGTGCACTCGGTACACTTATGAAGGCTGGTAAAGTGAAACAGCAAAATGGCTGGACAGAAGAAATTTAATTTCTTTAAAATATATATAGAAATGACGAGAACCATGCCTGAAACCTTCTCGTCATTTTTTCGTACTAATAATTGTATAATGACATACATTATACAGGCTAAATGATTTTTCTAGCGAAAGGGGTCACACAATTTGAAAAAAACATGGGGGAAAATACTAGTAGCAACGATGCTAGTGTTTGGTGTGCTGGCACCAACAACGGGATTTGCAGCAGACAATACGCCACCGAAAGCAATTGATGAAAAATTAGGTGTACCAATTGTCGTATATGGCGCAAACCTATCTGAGGCCGAAAAAGAATCTGTAAAAAAATCGTTAAAAGTAAATGAAGATCCTGAAGTTGAGGAAATAACAGTATCAGGGAATGACTTAGCTAAATACATTAAAGATAGTAATTCAAGCTCACGTATGTATTCTTCTGCAAAAATTACGCGTAAGGATGCTGGAAAAGGCTTAGTTATCGAAATTGTCACACCATCAAACATTACACAAGTAACTTCAGAAATGTATGCAAATGCAATGCTGACAGCGGGTATTGAGGATGCAACGGTTCAAGTAGCAGCGCCAAAGCCTGTAACAGGTCACTCTGCGCTTGTAGGGATTTATAAAGCCTATGAGGTAACAACAGGCGAAACGTTAGATATAGACCGTACAGACGTTGCCAATGAAGAACTATCAGTAGCAACTAAACTAGCTGATTCTGCTGGTGTAGATGATGCAAAGGTTGCGGAATTACTTACAGAAATTAAAAAACAAATTGCTGAAGTAAAGCCGGAAACGCGTGAAGATGTTGAAAAAATTGTTCAAGAGCAGCTAGATAACCTAGAAGTAAATTTAAGCGAAAAAGATCGTCAGCTATTAGTTGACCTGATGGACAAAATTAGTAACCTAGATATTGATTTTAGTAAATGGTCCGATCAACTAAATGATATTAGTAATACATTGCAAGAGAAGTTTGGAGCATTAATGGAAGATGAAGGCTTCTGGACGAGCGTGAAAAATTTCTTTGCAAATTTAAAGGATACAATTTCAACATGGTTTAACTAAATAAAAGAGCGCTCTGCCATTAGGTAGGTAGTGGCGCTTCAGACTGTAGATAAAGTCAAAAATATTTGGCTTTGTTTACAGTCTTTTTTTTATATAAACAATATGATGTCCAGTCGGTGCGTAAATACGAAACGATATCTACTATTTTTGTAAAAATGCAAATAGCTATGGTACTATGAAAAAAAGGAGTGGTGAGAAATGGAATTCCAATTACAAAATGTAACGGAAAACAAACTGGCTTTTGTTTATAAGCAGGATGGGGAACAGTTAGCGGAAATTACATGGAAACAGGAAGGTCAAGTAATGGTCATGGATCACACCTACGTTTCAGATAAGCTTCGTGGTCAAGGGGTAGCAAAAAAATTATTAGATCGTGCCGCAGATTATGCCCGTGAAAATAATTATAAAATGGTAGCTGTTTGTTCATATGTAGTCGCAGCATTTGAAAAATCGGAAGCTTATGACGATGTAAAACAATAAAAATGTAAAACAAAAAAATAAAGCAATCTGCTACATAGCCTCGAGCTATAATGCGGATTGCTTTTTAGGTTGAATATAGAAATTTTTCTTTACACATATTATAAAAAAAGGACACTGTAAATAAGTACTGTTAAAAAGCCTGCTCCTCCAACTAACGAAGCCATATCTACCCAATCATATACTAAATCTAAATCTTTCATAAATGACATCCTCCTATCGTTTGTATTATTGTATTATTTCCCTCATATTGTCAGTATTAATCATATATAAGTGCAAAATAATAAAGAATTACGAAAAAATATTAGAATTATGTGATAATAACGAGTAGGAGAGTGATTGCGAATGTCTTGGAAAATACAGACGTACGATGAATTAACGACGGAAGAACTGTATAAAATTATTCAGCTACGAGTAAATGTTTTTATTGTTGAGCAACAAACATGCTATGAGGATTTAGATAACCATGATCAAAACTCTATACATATATCATATGTTGAGAATGGAAAATTATGTGCATATTAGCGTATATTGCCCCCAGGAGAAAAATTTGAAATGGCGTCAATTGGGCGAGTTATTACTAGTCAGGAGATGCGAGGGACAGGACTAGGTAAAGAATTGATTCAATTAGCATTAGAAACAATCGAACAGCGATGGCCAGGTTCTGAAGTATTTATTCAGGCGCAAGAATACTTAAAAAATTTTTATGGTTCCTTTGGCTTTCAACAAGTCTCAGAGCCGTATATTTACGATAGCTTGCCACATTTAGATATGCTATATCAAGCAAAAAAATAATGTTTAGTCCTCTCCGAATAGGGAATAGCTATAGTATAAGGCTAGTTTCTATATCATTTTTAGGAGGGATTTATTATGGCAAAGCGTAAAGGAACAGGTGTTGTGCTTGCTGGATTAGCAGGGTTTGCAGCATCTTATCTAAGTAAAAAAGAAAATCGTGATAAAGCATGTGAAATGTTCAATAGTGCAAAATCGAAACTTGAATCTTTTCTGAATACATCGAATGTTAATATGGATGATAGAATCGCGGAACGTGTAACTGCTGAAGTAGCTACAGAAGCAGGGACAGCACCTACAAAGCTCGCTTCAAACGAGATGGTTTCTGAAGGTGGAGGACATACAGGTGTTCATTTCTACAATGAAGAAATTCAAGAAAAAGAAAAATAATAAAAAACCTTCTCATTTAGCTTTGAGAAGGTTTTTTATAGTGCCAGGCACGTAAACAATTCTGAATTTAAAAACCCACGTAGAATCCTGCGGGAACATTACAGAACGTAAGACGCAATAAGCCGCGCTAGAGCGAGGGCTGCGCCTTACAATGCGCCCGTGGAAAGCGAAGTGGGCTTTTACGAAAGAGGTAGTCCAGTAGTTTACTTATATCGAATTAAGAGGTTGCCCCTTTTTATTAGGAATAAGGGTAACACCAGCGAATGTGATTAACACAATTCCTGTGAAGATGAATCCACTGACTACACCAAGTGATAACCATCCGAGTAATGAGGAGCCTAACACTACTCCTAATGAGAAGAAGGCATAAAAATAACCGTATGCTTTCCCACGGATTTCAACAGTCGTAGAGTCAATTAATAGTGAATTCACAGACGGGAATAATAAACCGAAGCCAATGCCGTAACAAGCCATTGCTGTATAAAGTAACGTACTTGAATCAGCCTGACTAATCAGTATTTGACTTAAACCCATTAAAGCAATACCGAGCGATAATGTTTTAACTGGAGCTACTTTATCAAAAATGCGATTACTCGGCAAAATAAATACAAGTACAGCAACAATACCGAAAGCACTCATTAAAGTACCGCTTAAGCGTGAATCAAAACCTAAAGATTGAACCTTTAAAGGTAGTAAATAGGCAATGACACCTTGTGAAAACATTAAAAAGAATGCGCCTGTGAAAGCCTTTAACGTACCTACATTATTAAAAAATACACTAATTGGGATATAGGTTTTAGAAGAAGACTTTTCTTTTTTTACTTTATTAGAGTTTAGTAAAAAGAAAGAAAGGATACCTAACAGTAGCATAAAACTTGCAGTAATATTAAAGACAAAAGGTACACTAGTACGACTTGCTAGGATACCACTAAAAGCTGGACCGATAATGGCTGCAATCCCTACAAATGCTCCGGAAATGGCACTACCTTTGCCCCGCTTTTCTTGCTCTGTAGCATTAGCTAAAAATGTAAAAGCAGCAGGGACAATAAAACCAGCAACTAGTCCATGAATAAAGCGGACTATTAATAGGGCAAGTGGTGCATCTACTAAATTATATAATGTTAGTGAGAGTCCTGTTGTTAAAAGACCGATAATTAATATGATAAAGGGTCCTTTACGATCGGTTAAAAAACCAGAAATAATATTCCCGAACGTATTAGAAAGAGAATACATACCAACGGCAAGGCCAGTTAAAAAGGCAGATGCACCTAAAGATTCTGCATATGTACTCATTACAGGAAGCTGAGTAAATAGGTCAAAAAATGAAAAGAATATAATCAAATAGATAAACTTTTTCATAACTCCTCCACTACAAATTACGACATAGTGGGTTTATTATACCATTTTCGACAAAAAAAGAATGCCTAATAAGTTGAACTTATTAGACATTCGTGAATTGATAAAATTAAGCTTTAGCAATTTCTTTTTTCATTGTTTTGTTTTTCGCAAGGTTTACGTGCCAAGAAAGAGCCTCTTCTAAAATATGAGGAGTTTGTTGGTTACCTGTTGCTTCAATAGCACGGTTGTAGTAATCCCATAATTGTTCTTTGTAATCTGGGTGTGCACAGTTTTCAATGATTAAAGGTACACGTTCTTTTGGTGCTAAACCACGTAAGTCAGCAATACCTTGCTCAGTGATGATTACATCTACATCATGCTCAGTGTGGTCTACGTGAGAAACCATTGGTACGATTGAAGAAATCGCTCCGCCTTTTGCATAAGATTTTGTTACGAAAATACCAAGACGTGCATTACGTGCGAAGTCTCCCGAACCACCGATACCATTCATCATACGAGTACCTGATACGTGTGTTGAGTTTACGTTACCGTAGATATCTAACTCAAGAGCAGTGTTGATTGAAATTAATCCCAATCGACGGATAAGCTCAGGGTGGTTAGAAATTTCTTGTGGACGTAAGCAAATTTTATCAGCATATTTTTCTAAATTGCCGTATACTTTTTTCTGTAATTCTTCAGTAAGTGTAATTGAAGTAGCAGCTGCAAATTTAACTTTACCAGCATCGATTAAGTTAAATACAGCATCTTGAAGCACTTCTGATGCAACGACTAAATCTTCGAATTCAGAATCTGCAAAGCCATCAAGTACAGCATTTGCTACTGAACCTACGCCAGATTGTAATGGCATTAATTGTTTTGTTAAACGACCCGCTTTAATTTCATCACGGAAGAAGTCTAATAGAATGTTAGCCATTCCTTGTGTTTCTTCATCTGGTGGTACGATTAATGAAGGAGCATCTGGCTCTTCAGAAATAACAATCGCTTTAATTTTAGCTGGATCAACTTTAATACCGATTTCACCAATGCGTTGCATAGCATCTGTCATTGGAATTGCTTCACGATTACCTTGTTCTCCAGGAACATAAATATCATGGATACCTACTAAAGCTTCTGGATGAGAAATGTTTAACTCAATAATAATATTTTCTGCGTATTGAGCAAAGATTGGTGAGTTACCTACAGAGTTTGTTGGGATAATATAACCATCTTCTGTAATAGCAACTGCTTCAAGAATTAAATATTTAATTGGTCCGATAATTCCTTGACGCACTAACTCAGCATTATGAGAAAGGTGAGCGTCTACATATAGGACATCGCCAGAGTTAATTAAGTTACGGATACCAGCGTCACCTTGGAATGGTCCACGTTTACGAATTGCACCAGCTTCAGCTAAGTATTTATCTACTTCTGGTCCTAATGATGCACCTGTGTATACATCAATTTTAAATTCTTCATTTTTTGCACGCTCAACTAATGCCATTGGCACTACTTTTGCATCCCCAGCACGAGTAAAACCACTCATACCAACTACATCACCGTTAGAAATAAGCGCTGCTGCTGCTTCAGCAGTGACAATTTTACTTTCAAGTTCTTTTAAACCTAGGCGTTTTTGAATATTTGCATCCATAAAAAAATCCTCCCCTAAATCATTTTGATGGAAACCGATTACAAAACTAGAAAAAACCTGTATGAATTTTCTGTTTATTTAGTTGTAGTATGACTCCAACCATTTGATTAATACTATCACCAATTTGTCACAAAAACTTTATAATTAGCATTAAATTAAGTAAACGAAGAAAAAACGAGCGGAAGGCTGATTTTTCGACAGAGAAAACGTTTTATTGTAGAGCTGAGGTTTCAAGCTTTAAATTAAAAAGTACAGCAAGCTATCCTGAAGTAGGTACTTGCTGTACTAGAGAAAATTAGAAGCCTAAAGAACGACGGAAATAACTTGCGTAACGTTGACTAACAGGGATACGCGTACCATCTTTCATTATTAATAAGAAAGTTGAGTGTGAATCTGGTTGAATTTCATCAATGTAATCAATGTTTACAATATAAGAACGGTGACATCTAATAAATGAGTCAGGTGCTAAAAATAGCTCAAGATCACTTAAATTTAAACGGTGGTAGCCTTCTCGTCCCATTGTTTTAACAAATGTTTTACGAAGCTGTGTTTCAAGATAAATGACTTGATCGTGCTTAATTGGATACCAACAATCATCGATTTTAATCGTAATATAGTTTGTTAAAAATGCAGATGGCTTTTGCGGGAAGATGGCTGTGATAGCACCTTTTGTTTCGCCTTCTTCCATTAAAGGAATACTCATACCATAGTAAGCAACACCAAATACATCAGGTTCGATATACGTGCTGATTTTTTGATTATAGCTTAAAGCCTTATGTGCAGCTGAACCTTCTTTAATCGGATCACCTGGCTTAATTTTTAAATCAACCTTTTTGCTCGGTTGGTAGTACAAGTATTCATTTGTATCAGAAATTGCGATTGAAGTATTCTCAGGGAAAAACTCCTTAATAATCTCCATGATTTCTTCTATTTGTTTTGGATCCACTATTAGCACCTCGTTTTAACTTTTAAAAATAGTATTATCATCTATTTTACTACATATTCGTATAAATTATATAGAGAAGATTTCGGAATAAAAAAGAGATATGTCGTTTCCTGAAATAAAAAGTAGGATAAATGCTTACATAATATTCAAAATGGAGTAATTAATTACTAATTACTTTTTTTATGTATATGGTAAAATTTAAATGTCTATTAATAAGTTTACAAGGTTTCAACTATCTTTATATGATAAATAAGAACTAGAATGATGTGTAAAATGTGGTTGAAAGGAAATCGCAGAATATGGTAAAATTCACTGTAAAGTATATTTTTTTTTAAGACTGGTGTTTAAGTAGGGTTATTTTTAAGCTATATTCAATATATAATTGTGTAATAGGACTCAATTCATATGATAGATAAGTAAATACTTTTTTCTTATTTTGAAATTGTAATTTGATGTCAAATATTGTAATGTAATTCGTGCACTCTGAGGAAAGATGGGGAAGATTATGCAACTACATCAACATTCTATGTCCGAAACGATATCAAAAAGATACTTCCAAGAAATCGATAATATTAACCAATATGTCGGCGTAGAAGAATTTTTTAATATTGAGTCAAAGTTAATATTTGAAATTTATCATTTAGAATCTGCGAAGGCGAAAAAATCCTTGCATGAATTAATTGATATTCTTTCTATACGTTTTGGCAAGCAAGTTATTAAAATTGTGAGAGGTTATTTTTCTGTGTTAGCGTCGATTGTTGCTCGTAAATTGCTAGACAATCAAGTACCTTCAAAAAAAGCCTTTGCTTTTAATATTGCTTGTAATGATATGATTGAAAACCAAATGAAAGACGCTGAATTTTTGCAATTTGCTGATGATTTAATTGATTTCTTTGTCTATTTTATCGCAGATAGAAAGCAACCGACTTTCCGTCATCAGACAGTCAACAAAGTGATTATGTATATAAATGATGAGTTAGAAAATGATCTGACAGTAGAAAGTATCGCGAATAACTTCCATATTAGTACTAGTCACTTATCACGTATTTTTAGAGAACATGTGGGCATAACATTGGTTGAATATTTAAATGTACGTCGAGTAGAAGAATCACAATATTACTTACGACATACAAATAAAAGCATTACGTCAATCTCAGACCAATTCCATTTTTGTAATCAGAGCTACTTTACACGTATTTTTAAAAAATACACAGGTGTAACACCTAAGCATTTCCGTGATGAGTTACACCATGAATTTTACCGTTTTGAAATGAACGAGACTGAGATGCAAAACGTATAATTTTAATCATGGGCATTGAATGACTGGCGCTAAATATAAAAACATACTGATAAGATGCGATCGTATTAGCGATGCTAAAGCGCGCATCTTTTTTTATATGAAATGATCGCCATAGTTCCAAGCTTACAAAACACCTAGGAAGAATTGATAAGTAGCGCTTGCTATTTGATAAAGGTAGTCTTTATAAGGTATACTTCACATTAGTTGAAAAATAATAGTAGGTGGAAAAATGAAAAATTTGAAGCTATTATCAATGCTTGGTCTTGTTGTTTTTGTATTAAGCGGCTGTCAAGCAGTTGAGAACAAAGAAGGCTTTTTCTATAGTGTTTTTGTAAAACCTATGGAATTTTTACTGGAGTTTTTCGGAAATGATATTTTTTCAGGTAGCTATGGTTTAGCGATTATCGCCATTACGGTCCTTATTCGTTTAGTCTTAATGCCGATTATGTTGAAAAACTATCGTCAGCAACAATTAATGAAATCGAAAATGGATGCCTTCAAACCTGAAATGGAAGCCGTTCAGAAGAAAATGAAGGAAGCAAAGACAAAAGAAGAACAAACGCAATATCAGCAAGAAATGATGGCATTGTATCAAAAGCATGGTGTTAATCCGTTAAATATGGGTTGTTTACCGATGTTAATTCAAATGCCAATCATTATGGGTCTTTACTTTTCAATTTTATATTCTGCCGATGTGAAATCACATGAGTTTTTATGGTTTAGCTTAGGTTCACCAGACATTGTTATGACAATTATTGCAGGGATCGTTTATTTAGTACAAGCACGTGTATCTTTATGGACTGTACCTGAGCAACAAAAAAAGCAAATGAAAATGTTTATTTACATTTCGCCAATTATGATTGTCTTTATTTCTATGTCCTCTATGGCAGCTCTACCTCTTTACTGGTCTGTCAGCGGAGCATTACTAATTCTTCAAACATATATCGGTCGAAAATATTATTCGGAGCATCCCGAAAAAGCAAAATCATAAATGAATTTATGTCGAGGCGCTTGTGTAGCCTCGATTTTTTTTAGGAGGAAAACAGAGTGAATACAAAATGGATATCATCAATTCTTGTGGCAATTTTTAGTATCGCGGCAATTGTATGCATCATTTTAGGAAATTTCAACTTTGCTGTACTAGCGATGACAATCATGTTTGCCATGTCTAATGGTTTTAGAGCGAAAAGTTTTAAGGAGCAGGGATATATTAAAGAGGCAAAATGGATGAAGTATATGTCTATCTTTTTCTCGATAGCTTCAATTGTTGTCCTTATTATCATTTTTACAGAATAATAGTGAAAAGCTTCACTTAAAAATGTGAACAGTGATAAAATAAAACTATCAAATGAAAATGTTATAACTTGCTTCAGCACAAGTACTCCACTTCAAGAAGTGGTGGATGAATGCCTTGAATATGCACTGAAATCTATGGGGGTTCAAAACCTTGCTGAACCAAGTTAAAAGCCCCGGCGGATGTCACAGATTTTTTACATGAGCTTTTCGAGCAAGCTCGAAAAAATCTGGACGCCATGACGCCGAGGCGTAATTGATTAAAGGTCTTAAGGTTGCTCAAACTCTCGATGAAACGACCTGTCTGGTAGTTGGGCAATCCTGTATCTGTACAAAAGGGGCAAAAAAAGTGAAAAAAAGTCGTTTACCACTTATTATTGGTGCTGTTATTTCAGTGGCATTGATTGTTTCAATTTTTGTAGTTATAAACTATAAAAAAAGCCAAGTAAATGTAGCATCTGATGAGGAACAACCAGTAGCACAAAAAGGCAAAGAAGATGAGCCAACAAAAGAACAACCAAAAACACCTGATAATACATCTGAGCCTCAAGAACAGCCGGATGAAAACGGTTATTACCCAAATCAAACTATACCAACAGAGCCTACTTATATTGATGGTATTTTATTAGCTAATAAAAGATATCCACTACCATCAACATTTGCACCTGGTGAAAGTCCAGAGGCTCGTCAAGCGTTAAATAAGATGATAGCAGAAGCGAAGCAACAGGGTTTTAACTTAGTGGCGTTTAGCGGATATCGTTCATACGAATATCAAACAACATTGTATAACAACTATGTTAAGCGTGATGGTCAGGCTGCTGCGGACCGCTATAGTGCGCGACCAGGTTTTTCTGAGCATCAAACAGGCTTAGCATTTGATATTGGTGAAGTTGGCAAAGATGATTTATGGTTGACTGAGGAATTTGGCGAAACACCAGCTGGACAATGGTTATTTAATAATGCTGCGCAATTTGGTTTCATTTTACGATTCCCTCAAAACAAAGAAGACATTACAGGTTATATGTATGAATCATGGCATTACCGTTTCGTTGGAGTCGACATTGCGAAAAAAATTAAAGAACAAAACCTTACTTTAGAAGAATATTTAGGCGTGAAATAACAATAGAAGACTACTATCGTTGATTTCCACTACAGCGGGTGCTTTCCGCTCCAATCAACTGACCGTGTTGAAAGGAGATCCCATTTTATTAACTAAATCAGGGGAGAATTGTTTAAAAGTGCCCGTAGCGAAAATCAATGGTAAAGAAAAAGTGTTAGATTGATTGAAGTCAATCTAACACTTTTTCTTTTTGACTCAGCAAGATTTGAACAAGTAGTTTACTACAGTACTGGTGTTAGTAAACGTGAAATAGATTCCTTAAACTTGATCATGTTCGAACGATTTTGATACATCTCCCAAGTTAATTCCGTGCAATCTAAAATATCCTTTTCAAATAGCTCCGCTAACTGATGAGAAATTGTTGAATCGTAAATAAAAGCATTTACTTCGAAATTTAAACTGAAACTTCGTACATCGATATTGGCAGTTCCGACTGTAGAAGCCTCGTCATCGATAATAATGGCTTTAGCATGAATAAATCCTTTTTCATAAATATAAACTTTTGCCCCAGCGCGCAGTAATTGCCCCACATAAGAGTATGTAGCCCAATAAACAAACATGTGGTCCGGTTTGTTTGGAATCATGATACGAACATCAATACCTGAAAGCGTAGCAATTTTAATGGCATCTAAAAAGCTGACATCAGGAATGAAATAAGGGGTTTGAATATAAATATATCTCTTGGCCATATTAATAAGCTTTAAATAACCAATTTTAATTTGTTCCCACTCAGAGTCTGGTCCGCTCGAAACAATTTGTAAGCCTACATTACCTTTTTTCGGAATAGCAGGGAAGTAGCGATCTGAATAGCCCATTTTTTGCTGTGCACAAGCTTGATTCCAATCTAGCAAAAAGCGTGTTTGCAACGGATGGACGGCACTACCTTCGATACGTAAATGTGTATCTCTCCAATAGCCAAATTTCTTTTGAAGTCCAAGGTATTCATCTCCTACATTAAAGCCCCCAATATAACCAATACGACCATCAATTACTACGATTTTACGGTGATTTCTGAAATTTAGACGTGGATTAAGCAGTGGGAATATTGAAGGGAAGAACACTTCAACCTCACCGCCCGCTTCAAGAAGTTCTTTGAAATGTCTTCTTTTAACATTACGTGAGCCCATTTCATCATACAAGAGCCTCACTTTAACTCCTTGTTTTGCCTTTTTAATCATTGCGTCGACGAGACGCGTACCTAAATTGTCTAAACGAAAGATGTAATATTGAATGTGGATATGATCTTTTGCTGCTTCGATATCTTTTATAAGCTGTTCAAATTTGTCTGCACCATCATCAAAAATAGAAATATGGTTGTCTTGTGTTAATACGGCATTATTCGTTTTTAAATGCATGTAAATCATCTCTTTATAATTTTCAGCATTTTCAATACGAAACTCAAATGTATCATCTCGAATCGTATCCATTTGATAGCTTATCAGATTATCAATCCCAATATCCTTGCGCCCTTCCCAACGAAACAAATGTTTCTTCCGCAGTTGCCTGCCGACTAGTAAATATAAAATAAATCCAACTAATGGCAAGAAAAATAGGACGAGAATCCATGCCCATGTAGAAGAGGCATCTTTACGTTCTAAAAAAATTATGGTCATCGCTGATAAGATGTTAAAGATTAATACTAAAGGTACTAGATATTCTACATCTGTAAAAATGCTCATTCCTGCACCCCTCTACTATTTTTCATATAATACTTAGTATAGCCTACTTTTCAGGTGGAAAGAAAGAAGAGTCCGCTATTTGTTGTCACCATAGAAAAGATTACCCTAAAATATAAAGAGGTAATCCGCAGCGCTTCTATAAATGAAAGTGTATAAATACGGATGCTTGAAATTCGTGCTGTATGGACTGTGCAAACTATAATAGAAAACCGGCAAGCCTCCCCTGTGGTATGGCTTGCCGGTTTTGACTACTGTGGATGCCCCCTTCAAGAGGAGGGGGGCATCTTACTAACTTATGAATAACATTCCCATTGAAATAGTATATCGGAAAAATCTTGTTGTAGAAGTTTATCACGATTGATAAAAAACTTACCTACGCCACTATCCGCCCACATAATACCGAACTCATCATTAGAATCTATTTGTAGTAAAAGTACATCATATCGTTGCAAAAGCTGAGATGCATGTCGAATGTCCTCATCTAAAAAATATGCATAACCACCTATCTTTGCCCCTGCACCTAAAAAATGCTGTAAATAAATTTCATATAAATTAACATCATAATTTTGCGTTGCTATTAGGCTAGGTAAATGATGCACAGCACGATAATCTAACGCTGAAACAGGTTCTTGCGTGTAGTGAAATTGTAATGCTAATTCCTCATTAATAGGAAACCAATCATTTGAGGATTGTGATAGGTTATTATGTGATGGCATAGTTATTTTGGATTCTACTGTCGGGTAAAATCGTACCTTATAAAACTGTTGGAAAATATCTTCTTTATAGTGCGCTGCATTGGCAAAAATATTAGATGATATAAAAAATTGTAAAATACCTTGTGTAGGGAAATCTTGTATGAGCGGTATTTCTGCAAAATTTATTTGAGCTAATAAACGCATAGATTCACCAGTAATGTCTTTTGGAACTGTTTGATAATATGGTAAATAAGGTTCACCAGCAAATTTACTTTCTGTTAATGAAGTTGTTCGTTTAGATGGCGAAATAATAATCGCTGGAGAAAGCGAATCTTCAATTTCAGAACGTAATGGGTAGAGCTCTCTAGGTAGAGATAAATTTATCGTTTTGTTCATGCAGTGCCCTCCGAGTTTACACTTTCAAACATTGATGTCTTTAACTAACATAATCAAAAACGTTTGTTACTATAAGGTACGACATTTTGTAAGTAAATTATTCAAGGCGTAAAGTTTTATTTGATGCGTTATAAATAAACATTAGACTAATGGAGATAATGGCGATTGTTGCAGCAATGTAGTAGCCAAGGTTTGATTCCATTGTGAATAACCATGTAAAGAATAGAGGGCCGAGAATACGTCCTAAATTGTCCATAGAATAAGAAAGGCCTGCTGCTGTTCCGTATTGGCCACCAGATTCTTTGGAGGATAGTGACACAACACATGTTCTTGCAAGGGCATTTCCTGCTGTGAATACACAAAGAGCAAATCCTGCCATTAATAGATTGCCTGTTAAAGTAAATAAAATCATACCAAGTGCAGTAACGATTTGAGCTCCAATAAGCCAAGAAGTTTCCGTACCATTTTTAATACGACGAACAACACCGCCTTGTATTGCCGCATCTACAAAACCACTAAACATAAATAAATAACCAATTTGCAATGGTGTTATGTGTATGCGATCAATTTGGAAAAGCTGGAATGTTGCTTCTACTCCTGCGAGCATAAAAGTGACTAAAAAAGAGAACATAAATAAATAACGAACTCGGTATTGAAGCATTTTGCCAACACCTTTTGGTACAATTGCACGTTTTGTTACATCTTTTCGTTTTTCTGGTTCTTTTAAGACGAAAATTGCATAAATAAATAATAGCGCAATTAAAACTGCTGATGCGATAAATGGTAGTTGCAAGCTATAATGACCTAGCATGCCACCAATTGCAGGACCGAAGATAAAACCTAGACCGATGGACATGCCCATTAAACCCATGTATTTATTACGATCTTCCTCGCTCGACATGTCACCGATAAAGCCTGTTACCGCTGTATATAGTGCACCTGAGAATAAGCCGCCAACGATACGTGATACGTAGAGCATCGTTAAATTATCAATAAATATTGAAAAGATAACGAAGCTGAGACTGAATCCAACCAATCCCGTTAAAATAAGTTGCTTTCTTCCGACTTTATCGGATAGCTTTCCCCACAGTGGTGCAGTAAAAAAACTTGCAAGTGAATACACTGTCAGTAAACCGCCTACATGAATGTTTTGCCAGCCTTGTTGCACAATGACTTCTGGTAAGACTGGAATAATAATTCCGAAGCCTAAGTAGACGAGAAATTGTACTGACATTAAGAGTAAAATTGGTTTTATCATTTAATTTCCTGCTTTCTTACAATATTTCAGTATGTATATTCTACCTCTCTTGTTCTTGCTATTACAAGGAAACGTAGGTAAAGCATTTTGTTGGGTACTGTAAAAAGTTTTTTTAAATTGTTTTTTATTTCGCTGAGCGGTTATTCCTTCTTCTATTCCCTCCTTTGGTAGAGGTTTTAACAGGTCCCAAATATCCGTATTGAATGTCAAAAAAAATGAGGAAATACGAATAGAACCAATGAGATATGCAAAGAATATAGTTATATCAAATCAGTTTATTTTTTGCCGTAAAAAATGGTCATTAAACATAATTTACATTGTAACAAAATTGAAAAATATTAAAGGCGAGTTAAATGGTATGATAGATAAAGATAAACTCGTCTGACATCTATAACATAGAAAATTGAAACTTTTTTGGAAATAAAACGTTATATAAAATCGAGGAAAGATTGAGGTGGAATGTATGACAAAGGAAGTAGATTTGAAAAAGATTGTTTCGAATTTATCGAAGTTGGGTGTGACTGCCACTGTAACGAAGTCTCGACTTGAACTTTTAAAAGTGCTCACACCTCCAACGCAAACTCCGCAAGTTCAAGCTTAACTCGTTTTACAAAAAAAGAATGGATAGTCTTTTGAAAATAAGACTATCCATTCTTTTTTATTCAAGTTTTTAATCATCTTCATCATATGTTGTAAACATGTAAGTACGATAATGGAAACGCATGCTAAAGACCAGTCCGATGGCAAGTGCATTCCCCATTAATGAACTTCCTCCATAACTAATGAACGGAAGCGGAATACCCGTAATTGGTAGTAATTGAATTGTCATTCCGATATTTTCGAATACGTGGAACGTAATCATAGCAATAATTCCTGCACATACATAAGTTGAAAAAGGATCTTTTAACAATAGTGTTGTTTTTGTTAAATGATAGATTAACAAAAAGAAAATACAGATTACGATACTTGCACCAATAAATCCCCATTCCTCACCAATGACGGTGAATATGAAGTCCGTATGATTTTCTGCTACGTACACTTCGCGCCCACGGAAACCTTTACCAAAAATTTCACCCGAACCAATGGCGTTTAAGGAAGTGATTAAATGGTAGCCATCACTGGATGAATAAGAATAAGGATCTAGCCAAGAATAAATTCTGGCAAACTGGTAAGCTTTAAACCCAAAAGTTTTTTCTAAAAAGTCCTGCATATAAAGCGCCATCCAAAGGAGACTTCCTCCGATAGCTGCTCCACCTAAAAAAGTAGGTAATATAATCTTCCATGAAATGCCTGCAACAATAACAAGTGCTGCAGTAATCGCAAAGAAAACAAGTGCAGAACCAAGGTCTGGCTGTTTCATAATAATACCAAGTGGTATAATCAACGTTATAGCAATTTTGCCTAGTAAAATGAAGTCGGATTTTATGGATCTTAAAGAATAAACTTCATGATGCTTACTAATAAGTCGCGCAAGTGCTAAAATATAAAATGTTTTCATAAATTCGGAGGGCTGGATATTGCCGAGTGGTGTATGGAACCAGCTTTTTGCTCCATTTACAGGCTCACCAATCTGACCTTTTCCTTCCGGCATGAAAATAAGTAATAATAAAAGGGCGATCCCAGCTCCATACATATACCAAGCCATTTTTTTATATTGATCGGGTTCGAAAAACATAATGACACCGATAATAACTGCACCAATTACATACCACTGTAACTGTTTTGGCACGTAGTTAATACCGTATTGTCCAGAAGTTTGCGCAGATGCAATAGCTAACAAACTAATGACAAGAAAAGTGAAAAGTATAAAAGCGAGCGTCCAGTCAAAACGGTTCACGAAATTTCGTTTATTTTCCATAAAAGCCACCTAAAATAAAATAGTTTAAAGAGATGCGTGTATACGCATGTTGAACATTAACATTATAACGCAAAAAACAATTTTACGCCTGAGTATATTGTTCTGACGACAAATAGCATAAAATGTTTCAAAAAATGATGAATAGTTTTATAATGAAGTGAAGAATGGGGTGATGGATGTGGCTAAGAAATTAAAGTCAGCTGAAGATTTTATGTATCATATATACGTTCATATGAACGATGTCGATAAATTTGTTATTTTTAGCGGGCTTAAGCTCTCGCAATTTGTGGCTGCTTTAGATCCACTGCATCACTTACTTTTACTTAAGCATTCCTATGAAGATGGATCATTTAATATGCATACACAGTTTGATTATGTACCTGATGAGGAGGTTCCTCGTTTTGTAAAAAAGGCTACAGAGTCAAAAGAATTGTGTTGGATAGATTTTATGGATGAAAAGAGGCTAGATCAGCTGACTGCGATGGAGCAGGGAGAACTGCTTTATATTAGCCATAAAAAGGAACCGATTACATCGCCATTCTTTAATAAATTGCAAAATCGGTTTGTTTATTGTTCTTCGGATGTAGAGAAGATGACAAAAATTTATTTTCGCCATTTAAGTGATTCAGATTTACTAGTTGCAAATGTCATTAATTCTTTAATTCGTGAGAAAGAAAGAAGCACAGGCTTTTGGAGACGTAAAGTCAAATCGAGTATTCCTTGTCTTACACCTGAATTTTTAAGAGCTTATCGTTCTTTTGCTAAGGACGGTGCATTATTATCGCTGTATCGCATCGAGAAGCCGAAAGCAGCATATGGTATAGAAATTCGTAACTTATCAGATTATTCCTTCCCAGATGAAGTCTGGGATGATTTAAATACAATTTTGAAAAACGAACACGATGAATTGATTCAAATTATTTAGCTCTATTTAGCAGGCATTCCACCAGCCAAATATGAAGGGAACCGAAGCGAGTGATTGTATGTCATTTACTTCGGTGACCAACTTTCGAATGAATAAGGCACTCAAATCTCACCGTAATTTTAACGGTGAGATTTTTATGTCATTTGTCAAGACGTTTCGTGATAAACTAATAATACTCAAGAAGTATGTGGAGGGCACAAAAATGAAAAAAAGAATCGGTTTATTATACGGCGGAAAATCAGCGGAGCATGAAGTGTCATTGTCGACAGCGTGTGCGGTCACTGGAGCTTTGAATTTCGAGGAGTATGAGATATATCCGATTTACATTACACAAGATGGGGAATGGCGACGCGGTGAGCGTCTAGAAAAACCTGCAAATTCGATTGAAGAATTACAATTTGGTGATGAAGCCATTATTTTAGAAAATAATATTACAGCATTTTTAATCGATAATAACGGGACAGCGGTACAATTTGATGTTATTTTCCCTTTACTACATGGAACAAATGGGGAAGATGGAACTGTACAGGGCCTACTTGAAGTCTTGAATCTTCCGTATGTTGGAAATGGTGTATTGGCGTCATCAGCAGGTATGGATAAAGTAATTATGAAGCAATTATTTGAAATTGCGGGTTTACCACAAGTGCCATATACGTACTTCATTCGCAGTGAATGGGCTAATGAGCAAGAAGTTATTTTAACACGCTGTGAAGAAAAATTAACTTGGCCAATGTTTGTGAAGCCTGCCAATTTAGGTTCAAGTGTTGGCATTAGTAAGGCTTCAAATCGTCAAGAGCTAATTAAAGCAATCGAAGTGGCTTTACAATTCGACCGTAAAATTGTAGTAGAGCAAGGAATTGTAGCTCGTGAAATTGAATTGGCTGTATTGGGCAATGATTTTCCAGAAGTTTCAGTGCCAGGTGAAATTAAGCCTATGACTGAATTTTATGATTATGATTCGAAATATAAGGATGGCTCAACAGCGCTCATTATTCCTGCAGAGCTTCCTACAGAAGTTGTAACAAGCTTAAAAGAACATGCAAACAGCGCGTTTAAAATTTTAGATGGAAGCGGTTTAGTACGTGCTGACTTCTTTGTTACAGCAGATTATGATATTTATATTAATGAAGTAAATACAATGCCAGGTTTTACACCTGTTAGTATGTATCCACTTCTTTGGCAACACACAAATGTAAGCTATCCAGAGCTTATTAATCGTCTGATTGCGCTTGCACTTGAGCGTTATGAAGAAAAACAACAGCTTCACTATAAAAAAGACTGAGTGGGATTATTGTGAAAAAGACATTAAAGCAATTAGCAGCATGGTTGAATGAAGAGGAGCCGACTTTCGGAGAGACGGTTGTAACTGGTATTTCTATTGATACAAGAACAATCAATCAAGGAGATTTATTTGTACCATTTCGTGGAGAATTGGCAAATGGTCATAAGTTCGTACTACAAGCTTTTGAAAAAGGTGCAGGTGCTTCGCTTTGGCAAAAAGATGAACCGAATCCACCAGAGGGTGTTCCATTATTATTTGTCGAAGATCCAGAGCAAGCCTTACAGCAAATGGCACGGGCTTATCGCGATGAGCATAAGGCGACTTTTATTGGTATTACAGGGTCGAATGGTAAAACTTCAACAAAGGATATTTTAGCAGGTACGCTTGCTCCGTTTTTTAAAGTGCAAAAAACGATTGGCAATTTTAATAACCAACTAGGATTACCGATTACGATTTTACAGCTTGATGAGGATACAGAAGTTGCAGTGCTGGAAATGGGCATGAGTGGCTTTGGTGAGATAGAATTTTTAACAAAATTAGCTCGACCTCATATGACGGTTATTACAAATATTGGTGAGGCGCATATGCAAGATTTAGGCTCTCGTGCAGGCATTGCCAAGGCGAAGTTTGAAATTATTCAAGGTATGCAGGATAACGGTGTACTATTTTATGATGGTGATGAACCATTATTAAAAGAACTCGTTGCAAAAGAGCAAAATTTAAATGCCATGGCATTTGGTTTAGAACCAGGCGATTTGCTATATGCTGAGAATATTGAAGCAACTGCCAATGGAAGTAGCTTTACAACGCATGGCGCGATTGAAGGTGAATTCTTTATCTCGGTTCTTGGTAAGCATCAGGTGAAAAACACATTGATTGCAATGCTTATCGCACAAAAGCTAGGGTTAAATGATGAACAAATTCGCAAATCATTAAAAGGTGTAACTTTAACTGATATGCGCATGCAACAAGTACAAGGAAATCAAGGTGCATTATTTATTAATGATGCATACAATGCTGCACCTACATCTGTAAAGGCGGCCATTCAGTTTATTGCTACAACAACGATTCGACCAGAAAAGTGGCTTGTCTTAGGCGATATGCTCGAACTGGGAGCTAATGAACAAAGCTTCCATGAAGACTTATCACTTGCTATTCACGAAGGTGAAATTGACTACGTGTGCTTATATGGTCCACGTATGGCATATTTATATGAAGTGTTAAAAGACCGTTTTGATGCTGATCATTTACTATATGAGCAGGATGATTTTGCACCTATTATTGCAAAGCTTCAACAGGCAACGGAGCAATCCATCGTTTTATTAAAAGGTTCACGAGGCATGAAGCTAGAGACGATTTTACAAGCATTTACTTCATAATTAACGAGTGTAAGTATAATAAATAGTTACCTATAGGGTAAAAATCCGCTTTGGCTGCAATAGACATCTTATGCGGATTTTTACCTTTTATTGAAAAAGGCAATATAGGATGCCTTTATGGCGGGCTAAGTTGCGCGTATAATGTCCACTTTTTAGAGGTGAGAGTAATGGCAATAGGTGTTTTATGTTTACATGGATTTTCAGGTGGCGCTTATGAGGTAGAGCCGTTTACAACTTATTTACGTGCTAATACAGATTGGTTAATCGAGACTCCGACTTTATCAGGACATGGGGAAGATTTAAACATGAAAGGTTTTACAGCAATGCATTGGTTAATGGATGCGGAGTTGGCTTTTCGAGCGCTTGCCAAAAAGGTTGATGAAATCATTGTCGTTGGCTTTTCAATGGGCGGGATTATCGCGCTATATTTAGCAAAGCGTTATAAAGTAAAGAAGCTCGTACTGCTTAGTGCGGCAGCTAAATATGTAAGTCCTAAGCAACTTGTAAAGGATTTTAAAATGCTAGCGACTGAGGCATATCATCGAAACCTTTCTAATAATGAGCTGTATTTGAGATATCGCCATAAGTTTAATAATGTGCCATTATCAGCAACAATTGAATTCATGAAACTCGTTCAAAAGGTTGCGCCGTATTACCAAGATATCAAAGTGCCAGTTTATATTATTCAAGGAAAATTAGATGGTATTGTGCCGTATCATACCGCCCGATTTTTATTTGATCAACTAGCCTCAATAAATAAAAAGTTGTATTTTTCTGACAATGGCAAACATCATATATGTTATTGTGAAGATTGTTTTGACTGGTTTGCGAAGGTTTTAGAGTTTTTAAAGGAGCAATAAAGTAGTCAGATTATTACGACTCATGCGTTATCGTTGCATACGGTTGATTACCATGATAGACTAGTGTAAGCAATGGATACATTTTGTGCGAAGACTCTTCATAATTTGGTTGAAGAGTACTTTTTTTTGAACATAACGGTTTTATTCTAAGTGAATAATTACGCAGAATCGAACCGCTCGGTAAAGACCGGGCTTTCCTTTTCATATAAGAGAGCTCTACATGAAACCTTTGTAGAGAAAATTTTTAAGTAACGGAAACGTTCCACAACACAGGCTCGAATTTGCCGACAACTTCATCTGAAAATGTAACCATTTGTCAACTTAAAAGGAAAAAAGGAGATTGAGAAGTTTGACAAATTTTTCAGAATTAAATATTAGCGAATCTACATTACGTTCAGTAAAACGTATGGGATTCGAAGAAGCAACACCAATCCAAGAGGGAACTATTCGTTTTGCCATTGAAGGTCGCGATGTATTAGGTCAAGCGCAAACTGGTACAGGTAAAACTGCCGCTTTTGGTATTCCACTTATCGAGAAAATCGATCCTAAAAACCCTAATATCCAGGCATTAGTAATTGCTCCAACTCGTGAATTAGCGATTCAAGTTTCAGAAGAACTATATAAAATCGGTTACGACAAACGTGTGAAATTATTATCAGTTTACGGTGGTCAAGAAATCGGCCGTCAAATTCGTGCACTGAAAAATAAACCACAAATTATTGTTGGTACACCAGGTCGTATTTTAGATCATATTAATCGTCGTACTTTAAAACTAGAAGATGTTCAAACGCTTGTACTGGACGAAGCAGATGAAATGTTAAACATGGGCTTTATCGATGATATTAATTCAATTTTAGAAAACGTACCTGCTGAGCGTCAAACATTATTATTCTCAGCAACAATGCCACCAGCAATCCGTAAAATTGCTGAAACATTTATGCGTGAACCTGAAATTGTAAAAATTAAAGCAAAAGAATTAACAGTGGATAACATTGAACAATTTTTTGTGAAAGCTGCTGAACGTGAAAAATTCGATGTTTTATCTCGTCTATTGAATGTTCACCAACCAGAATTAGCAATTATCTTTGGACGTACAAAACGTCGCGTAGATGAGTTAGCACAAGCTTTATCAATCCGCGGATATCTTGCAGAAGGAATTCACGGTGATTTAAGCCAAGCAAAACGTATTTCAGTTTTACGCCAATTTAAAGAAAATAAAATTGATATCCTAGTTGCAACAGATGTAGCCGCTCGTGGTCTTGATATTTCAGGCGTTACACATGTATATAACTTTGATATTCCTCAAGACCCTGAGTCTTACGTTCACCGTATCGGTCGTACTGGCCGTGCCGGAAAATCAGGTCTTGCAGTAACGTTTGTAACACCTCGTGAAATGGGTTATTTACGTATCGTTGAAGAAACAACGAAAAAACGTATGACACCACTTCGTCCACCAACAAATGACGAAGCTTTAGTAGGTCAACAACGTTTAGCTATTGAGACACTTGAAGGTATTATTTCAACTAATAACTTAGGTGATTATCGTACATTAGCTACAGAAGTTCTTGAAAACCATGATGCAATTGATGTAGTAGCTGCTGCATTACGTTCATTAACAAAAGAGCCGGATGATTCGCCTGTTACAATTACAGAAGAACGTCCATTACCAATGCGCCGTGAGCGTTCTGGCGGCGGCGGTGGTCGCGGTGGCGATCGTAACGGTCGTAACAGAAGCGGTGGCGGTCGTAGCTTTAGCGGTAACCGTCGTGAAGGTAGTGGTGGCGGAGATCGTCGCAGCAGTGGAGGCCGTCGTGAAGGTGGTCGCCGTGAAGGTGGAGCTCGCCGTGAAGGTGGACAAGGTCGTTCACGTGCACCACGTCGTCATGAAGACTAATTAATTTTAAAACTTCCAACCTTACAGTCAATTCGACTGTAAGGTTTTTTATATTTATATTGAAACAAATTAGTGTTAGTGTACGTATACATAGGTAATGAAAAGAGGAGGAACAACATGAGAGCTGAACCAATCCATCAAATTTCCCGAAAAGGGTTAACTGTATGGCGATTATATGGTGTGTTACAAACATTACTATTGTTAGTCGTCGCAGCATTGGTATGTTACGGTACTTATTATTTTGATTGGCCATCATTTATTTATATCATTGCAATTGCTGTTGTTTTATTAAGTGCCTTTTTATTGGCGTATTTATTCCCTAAAATCCGATGGGAGCGTTGGAGATATGAAGTGCGTGAGCATGAAATTGAAGTACAACATGGTTTATTTGTTGTAAAACGCACACTTATACCAATGGTACGTGTACAACATGTCGATACTACACAAGGGCCTATTTTAAAAAGATATAGCTTAGGAAATATTTCAATTTCTACAGCTGCCACAGTACATACAATTCCTGCACTTGTCATGGATGAGGCAGATGGACTTCGTGCACGTATTTCGGAATTAGCAAGGGTGGCAGAAGATGATGTCTAATGAAGTGTATCGATTGCACCCAGTATCGGCCATTATTTCTAGTGTCAAAGCGCTAAAAAGTATGATATTACCTGTTGCGATTATTATTATTAGTAACGGTTTTAACTTTTCATTTAACTTCCGCAGCGAACATTTTTTTGAAACAGTTTTATTGTTTGGAGTGTGGGGTGTAGCAGCAGTGCTTGCACTTGTTGGTGGTATCGTTAAATGGCGTACTTTTGTTTATTGGTTTGAGGATGGCGAATTACGGGTGAAGTATGGGTTATTCGTAAAGAAGAAGCGTTATATTCCATTTGAACGCATTCAAAGCTTGAATTACCATGAAGGTATTTTTCATCGGCTATTCGGATTAGTAAAGGTGCAAGTTGAGACTGCGGGGAATAAAGGCGGTAAGCCAGAGGTAGAATTGACAGCTATCCAGAAAATAGCAGCAGACGTAATAGAACAGGAAATGCGTCGTGCAAAAACGCAATTCGCTCAACACATTGACGTTGAACAGTCACCTGAGCAAATAGGTGAAGTAATGGTTCCTGCTATTTACCATATGTCGATGCGGGATTTACTTGTATTAGCAACGACTTCTGGTGGGATAGGAGTAGTATTGTCTGGGCTTGCGGCAGTAGTCTCACAGTTTTCGGATATTATCCCTTATGAAGAGGTTTTTCATGAACTGGCGGATTTTGTGAAAGTTGGGGCATTTTTAGTTGCCTTAATGGTCATGTTCGTACTTATCATTGCATGGTTAGTATCGGTTGTTATAACACTTGTAAATTATTACGATTATACAGTTCGTATTGAAGATGAAAAGCTAATGATTACTAAGGGGTTACTGGAGAAGAAAAGAATTACACTACCTTTAAACCGTATTCAGGCAATCCGAATTGTTGAAAATCCTTTGCGACAAGTATTTGGCTTTGCTACTGTTGTTGTAGAAAGCGCTGGTGGCAACGGTGAAAAAGGTCGAGATAAGAAAATTGCGTTATTCCCATTAATTAAAAAGCAAGATTGTTTACAAACATTAGTTCAGCTTTTCCCTGAAATGAATTGGCAACCTGAATTTACGAGGGCTCCGAAACGAGCACGTCCATTCTTTTATCGCATAGATTTTTTATGGCTTGTACCGATTTTAGGTGCTTGTAGTTATTTCTTATATCCTTATGGGTTGTTGTCATTATTACTAATTCCATTATCAATATTGCTTGGCATTTGGCAACATAGAACAGCGGGTTATATGATTGACGGAAAGCAACTCGCAATGCAATATCGTATTTTCAGTCGTATCACATTGTTTATGGAGAAAAAACGTATACAATCTATGGAAAGTAGTCAAACGTATTTCCAAAAGCGCAAGCAAGTGATGTCTATAAAAGCCACGGTAATGTCAGGAATGTCTGGTATGACAGGTAATGTACCAAGCTTAGAGCAACGAGATGCAGAAACCATATTATCTTGGTATGAACATTAATAGATAAAAAGCCAATCTTTACATGAAAATGTGGAGATTGGCTTTTTTTATATACAATAATAGGAAAAACGCGTTTATAATAGAATAAATCAACGAAAAGGGGTGGGATTGATGTTTAAATACAGCATAAATGAACATACATATTTAAAAATGTTGGATTTAAGTGATGTAGATGAATTATTTGCGCTAACGGATCGTTCGAGAGAGACTTTACGTGAGTGGTTACCCTTTGTAGACAATGTGAAGACGGTCAAGGATACGGAACAATTTGTACGAAATGCGATGCAACAATATGCCGATAATAATGGAATACAGGCTGGAATTTATTATGATGGTAAGCTAGCGGGAGTTATTGGTTATCATCAAGTGAATTGGCAACATAAATGGACGAGCATTGGCTATTGGCTTGGAAGTGATTTTGTTGGCAAGGGGCTTGTGACAAATTCTATGAGGGCATTCATCGATTTTGCTTTTGACTATTTAAAGTTAAATCGCATTGAGGTACGTGTTGCAGTAGGAAATATTCGTAGTCGTACAATTCCAAAAGTGTTAGGTTTTAATGAAGAAGGACGATTAAGAGATGCTGAATGGTTATACGATCATCATGTGGATCAAGTTGTATATGGGATAACCGCGGCAGAATGGAAAAAAATAAAAATGGCTAAAGAGGCTAATGTTGTACTATAATTTCAACGATAGTATGACAGTGATGCGGAGTTTTTGAGCTGAAAAAAGAGGACTAGCCCTAAGTGATATAGACGTCACTGTTTGGGTCAGCTCCTCTTTTTATAAGCTATTTGCCAGCCATTTTTTGCTTGCGCCAGCTTAAAATTCTTTTGGGATGTAAGTAAATAAGACCGAGAACGAATCCTGTCACTAAACCACCTAAATGTGCATAAACATTTACATTAGACTGTAAGAAAGTCATGATGACACTGATGACGATAATCGGCAATATAAGCTTACGAAGCATTGGCATTGTGCGACGTGTATAGTATACAAGAGCACCGAACGCTCCAAAAATCCCGAAAATTGCACCACTTGCGCCAAGGCTAGCATAGCTTCCGTCATTAAGCATAAAGGTTGCCATGTTACCTACGATACCAGATAATAAATAAATCGTAATGAAACGTGCTTTACCTGCAATTTTCTCAAGTTCTGGCCCAAATAAAAACAGGGAGAACATATTAAAGAGCACATGCATAAAGTTTGCATGCAAAAACATTGCTGAGAAAACTCGCCACCATTCACCGCTTTGTACGAGGAAATTGACCTGAATCCCATAATTCCACAGAAGTTCCCCTATAACGGGAACAAGTGTTAATACATAAAGAATTAGATTCACTGCTATTAATGTTGAAACGACAGGGTAATAACTTGTATATTGCTTAAAATTTTCTGTTCTACTAAACATAGCTCCACCTCAATTTACAATTATTATACATGGCTTTTTGGAAATAAGAAAAGGAGAAGTTCATATGATTAAAGGAATAGGTCTCGACATTGTAGAAACCGAGCGTATTGTGAAGGCAATGACTCGTACAGATAAATTTAAAGACCGGATTTTATCAGAGAAAGAAAGAGCACTATTTGCTTTGCATACAGAATCTCGCAAAGTAGAGTTTTTGGCAGGACGATTTGCCGCAAAAGAGGCCTTTTCGAAAGCGCTAGGCACAGGTATCGGTAAAGATTGTGCACTGCAAGATATTGAAATATTAAGAGGGGAAGCTGGTAACCCTGTTTTATATTTTAAAGGAGAGCTTGTAAATGGCTTTGTCAGTATCACGCATTCTAAGCAATATGCAGCCGCACAAGTAATATTACTGTTGTAATAAAATATATTGCCTTTTCATCAAATGACATAACTGACACATACGGTTCATATATTGTCGTAGTGGATTTGAAAGAAGAAAGGGTGAAAGCGTGGGCAACCGTTTAGTTACTTGGCTCGTCTTAATTTGTGCGATATTACTTCTGTCGGCGTGTGGTACAGCCTCACAGGAAAAAGTGTTAAAGAAAGTTAATGGTAAATGGTCAGAGACGAATGGTTATGAGTTAGACGCTAAGATGGAGATTAAATCAGGTGGAGAACCTAGAACGTATGATGTTACGGTATGGCATACTAAACCTGATTTCTATCGAGTGGAAGTAGTTGAAAGTGGGAAAGATGTTTCGCAAATGATTGTGCGTAATGCAGATGGAGTTTTTGTTGTAACACCAACATTAAACAAAATGTATAAGTTCCAAAGTGATTGGCCAAAGAAAAATAGCCAGGCATATTTAATCGGAGCACTAGCAGAAGATTTAGCAGAAGATAAAAATTTAGTCATGAAAGAAGAGGACAAAGCATATATATTTGAAGCGGCTACTAGAAATAGCTATAAAAATAGTATGCCTCACCAAGTCATTACAGTTGATAAGAAAACTATGCTCCCTACATCAGTAGTCATTATGAATGATGTCAAGGAAGAGCAAATCCGTATCACTTTTAATAATATTAAATTAGGTGTACAACATGCTGCAAAAGAGTATGCTGTTGAGCAATTTACTGAATCAGATGATTCAAAAGGCGAACAAGCTGCACCTACAAATAAAGACGGAAAAGATGCTACTAAAGATGAAAAAGATGCTAAAGGTGAAAAAGATGCTAAAGGTGAAAATGGTGAAAAAGAAGCAGTCGGTGCAGAGGTTGAGTATGAAGAATTCCAAACGCATTATCCAGTTGTGAATTTCGAGAACACTAAAATGACAGATGAGAAAGCTATTCGCGAGGGTGGCATGGATCGTGTTATTTTAACGTTTGAAGGTGATAAAGCGTTTACGGTTATGCAACAACCAGTTATGAAAGAAACGTCTATGTTACCAGTTACTTCACCTGGCGATCCTGTAGACTTAGGATTTACAATCGGAGCTATTACCGATACGTCTATTAGCTGGGAAAAAGATGGAGTTGCATTCTTTGTAGCTTCTAGTAAATTAACCCGTGAAGAAATGGTGGAAGTTGCTGCTTCCATGACGATAAGCAGTATGAAATAATTTTTTCAAGCTACAGTTTTCGATATAAAGGAAGCTGTAGTTTGTTAGAAAAAAATGTAAATTTGATAATAACACTATTCTATAGATAATACAAACTATAGAATAGTGTTATGTAATTTGTAAAAACAAGCGGTTTTTTATAGGGAAAAAAAGGGAGATAGCGATGCGTCGTCGAATTTAAGTAACGAGTGCTGTAAATTTTTATGTAAAGTTGATTCGAATTGCGGACGAGCATTATGCTTGAAATTCAACCTTTGCGGAAGTTCTTTACTTCGAGATTTAGAGGATGAATGCATTAAATTCAATGAGGAGCTTCAACCTTGCTGAATTAAGTTAAAGGAATCTGATTATAGTATAGATTTTTAAGAGAAGTTTTTTTAGAAAGCTTGAGAAAATTCTGGATGTAAATAAGGCTAATGCATAATTGAATTGTTATTTGGTAGTTTTTTCAATACATAACGGTTTAATAAATAAAAAAGAGGGTATTCTAATGGAGACACAGCAGCATTTTAGACCAACGAAAGCAATTGTAGATTTACAAGCAATTCACCAAAATATAAAAAATTTAAAAGAACTACTTCAACCAAATGTACAAATTATCGCAGTCGTAAAAGCCAATGCATATGGACATGGGGATATAGCAGTTGCACAAGCTGCTTTGGAAGCTGGCGCAACGATGCTTGCAGTGGCTACACCAGACGAAGCATTACATATTCGGGCACATTTCGAAGAACCAGACATACTAATATTAGGAGCATCACCAGTAGCGTTTGCACCTTATGCAGCGCAACAGCGTATTTCACTTACAGTATTTTCTAGTGAATGGATACAGCAAGCTTCAACGTTCATAACTGGTGAAGCAAACCCTTTACAACTACATATAAAGGTTGATAGCGGGATGGGGCGAATTGGGGTTCGCACAGAGAAAGAATTGTTAGAGGTATATCATACAATCAATTCAACATACAATGTAGAATTGGATGGCATTTTTACTCATTTTGCAACTGCCGATGAGAAGGATACAGCCTATTTCGATAGTCAGGTACAATTATTTGAAAAGCTTATTTCTACATTGCCTGAAAAACCTAGACTAGTACATGCATCCAATACAGCAACGGCATTAGTAAAAGATCATCATTTACACTATGACGCTGTACGTTATGGCATCTCAATGTATGGGCTAGCGCCATCTACTTACGTAGGAGAAATTTTACCATTTCCATTGAAACCTGCCTTTTCACTTGAGAGTGAACTTGTGCATGTCAAACAGTTAAAAGCTGGTGATTCAGTAGGTTACGGAGCAACATTTATTGCACAGACAGATATGTGGATTGGAACTATTCCGGTAGGCTATGCGGATGGGGTTATTCGTAAGTTAGCTGGACAAGATGTACTTATAGACGGACAAAGAATGCCGATAGTTGGACGAATTTGTATGGACCAATGTATGGTTGCTCTACCAAAAGCATATGCTATAGGTAAGAAAGTGACGCTTATTGGTCGTCAAGGGCAAGAAGTTATTTCAATGGATGAATGGGCAACAAGACTTGAAACTATTAATTATGAAGTACCATGCATTATTACAGCCAGAGTTCCTCGAGTATACATTTAACTTGTTGCAGCATAGGTTTTTCACTTCTACAAGTAGTGGAGAAATGTTAAATAAGTAATGACTTCTGTATGGGTCACACGGAGGCAGGCTGAATCATATTATTAGTTACTAGTGCATGTCTCAGATTTTAACAGGAGCTTTTAGAGTAAGCTCTAAAAAAGTCTGAAGGCAATCACGCCTGAGATGTAATTGATTTTATTTATAGCAGTCATCAATAAAAATAATTTTCTATATACTTCGCAGTTAGAAAATATTTGTCGAAATTAATAATTGTGTGGGAAAACTTAATCCAATTCGGTTATAACGTAGGCATATAAGGAATGTAAGCAACAGGCACCAATGTCAAAGAGACATATGGAAGCAGTATTTACCATCGACAACCAACGAAATTTTACTACTTGTTCTTCAAATAGTCAGATATTTTGTCATTTCATGTCTTTTCAACAATATCTTTCAATGGTAGAATGAGTTGTAATGAAAAAGTGTATGGTTCCGTTGGAGGTGCTTGCTGTGTACGAGAAAAAGTTAAGAGAAGCTACAATTGCTGTTCAAGATAGACTGTTTCTACAAACAAAGGAAGTAATTGAAGGTGAATCTTTTGTGCGTTTTTTGTCGCGCAAAAATTTAATGCAGGAGCAACCAAATCAAATACGGGAAGCTATGATGAAAGGATATGTTGAGATGTCTCATATTAATCTGATGATTGCAAGTGAATGCTTGCACGCGGAATATGAAGCGCAACATACAGTGGAGCGTCTCGTTAGCGGGGGATGACACTTTGAATGTAAAACGTGGTGACGTTTTTTTTGCAGATTTATCGCCGGTAGTTGGGTCCGAACAAGGTGGCACTAGGCCGGTATTGATTATTCAAAATGATATTGGAAATCGATTTAGTCCGACTGTCATCATCGCAGCAATTACTGCACAGATTCAAAAGGCAAAGTTACCGACACATGTTGAAATAAATGCTGAGAAGTATGGATTTGAACGTGACTCGGTCATTTTGCTTGAGCAAGTACGTACAATCGATAAGTCTAGGTTGACTGATCGTATTACACAGCTCGATCATGCAGTGATGGAAAAAGTGGATGGAGCGTTGATGATTAGCTTAGGGCTTGTTAAATTTTGATATACATATATGTATAGAGCATCAGGGATTTTACGTATCCTGATGTTTTTTTAATTTTTTGCGTTATCATATAGTTAAAATACTATTTAGTAGTATTAATAGAATGAAAAAAATGCAAGTAATATCGATTTATAAGTTTTGTAGAAAAATGTCGATGCTTTTATGTTAACTCTAAAAAAAATTAAAGTTATGATAATAAATATAATTAATTATGTTTAACATCCGATAAATGTGGGAAAAGAAAAAAAGTCGAATAAATATGGTGGAGGTGTACTATATGGACATGGTGGTGCATTTTAAAAAAGATGGTACAAAATTATATGGGTTTGTTGAAGGTGAAATTGATACGTATACAGCCTCAGGTCTTCGTGAGGAACTAGAGGCAGTAAAGGTTACAAAAGGTATTGAAATTGAATTAGATTTATCAAAAGTAAATTATATGGATAGTACTGGTCTTGGTATTTTTGTAGCTTTTTATAAAAGAGCTTTACGTGAAGAAGGTAAAGTAAAGATTGTTGGACTGTCTAAGCGACTACAAAGATTATTTGAAATTACTGGCTTAAGTGAACTGATGGATATTGAAACTGATAAAAAGGTGGAATTAAGCAATGAAGGAATTTGATTATATTGAAATAAGGGTTCCTGCAAAACCTCAGTTTGTCAGTGTCATTCGTTTAACTGTTTCTGGATTAGCTAATCGTATTGGATTTAACTTCGATGAGATCGAGGATTTGAAAATTGCAGTTAGTGAAGCGGTAACGAATGTTGTACACCATGCTTATAAAGATGCTGAGGAAGGCGAAATTGTAATAGGTTGCGCCCTTTATGATAACAAGTTGGAAATGATGATTGCAGACTATGGAAATAGTTTTAATTTTGAAGAAGTTAAAACAAAAATTGGGCCTTATCATCCTGAAGATAGTATTGCGGGGCTAAGAGAGGGCGGTTTAGGGCTTTATTTAATGGAAACTTTGATGGATGAGGTGATGATTAATAACGATGGTGGCGTAACTGTTTTCATGACAAAGTACGTCGCTAGGGAGCAGGTGGAAAAAAATGTCGAAAGAATCACTACATAAATCTTCTTCAAAAGAAGATGTGTTAAAGTGGATAGCACAGTACCAAACAACAGAGGATGAAGAAGCACAAACCAATTTGGTAATTCATTATCGAAATTTAGTAGAGTCCATCGCTCGCAAATATTCGTATGGTAAATCTTATTATGATGATATCGTACAAGTAGGGATGTTGGGGTTACTAGGTGCAATAAGACGTTTTGATGCAAGTTTTGGCCGCAGTTTTGAGGCATTTGCTGTACCTACTATTGTTGGAGAGATTAAGCGATTTTTACGAGATAAAACATGGGACGTTCATGTGCCAAGACGAATTAAAGAGATAGGGCCACGTATTAAATCGACTGTAGAATCGTTAACGATAGAGTTCCAACGTTCACCTTCCATTCAAGAAATTGCTGAGCGATTAGAGGTACCTGAGGAAGAAGTTTTAGAAGCGATGGAGATGAGTCGCAGTTATCAAGCACTCTCAATGGATCATTCAATAGAATCAGATAATGACGGAAGTACTGTCACACTAGCTGATATTATGGGTAAAGAAGATATGGGTTATGAAATGACCAATAGAAGGATGATCGTTGCTGATGCTATGGAAGTTTTAAATGAACGAGAGAAGCAAGTTATTCAGCTTACTTATTTAGAGCAGCTTAGCCAAAAAGAAGCGGGCGAACAATTGGGCATTTCTCAAATGCATGTATCCAGAATACAAAGAAAAGCAATTAAGAAATTACAAGAAGTCATTCTTGCAAGTGGTAGTGTGCCACTGTGAGGATGAAACGAAGGCGTTTATTACTAGAGGATTTCTCCGTCCAATAGCAATAAGTGTCTTGTTTTTTGTCTTTTTTTCCCATCTTATAGACTATCCTTGGTTTTTTATTGAAGTGTAGTGTTAAAATGAAAAGAAAAAAGGTAGTGATAATGTGGAACAAAAACAAATGTTACAGCTTATTGCAAAGGATGTAGCTATCAGACCAAATCAAGCAGAGGCAGTGATAAAATTATTAGATGAGGGTAACACCGTTCCGTTTATCGCGCGTTATCGAAAAGAAGCTACTGGTTCTCTGGATGAGGTACAAATTAAAGCTGTAGAAGATCGTTACCATTACATACAGCAACTTGAACAACGTAAAGAAGAGGTTCTTCGATTAATTCAAGAACAGGATAAACTAACTCCCGAGCTTGAAAATGCAATTCAGATAGCAACGGTTCTACAGCGTGTAGAAGATTTGTATCGTCCATACAAGCAAAAACGACGTACAAAGGCGACAATCGCAAAGGAAAAAGGATTAGAATCTTTAGCCGACATTCTATTAGAATATCGTAATGAAGCATTAGTCCAGTTAGCTCAACAATTTGTTGACGTGGAGAATGTTGCAACAGTAGATGACGCATTAGCTGGGGCACGTGACATTTTAGCAGAGCGCTTTGCGGATGATGCGGGTATAAGACAAAAAATCCGTGCCTTTTCTTGGAAAGAGGGCGTACTTACAACCACATTAAAAAATGCAGAAGTAGATGAAAAAAAGGTTTTTGAAATGTATTACGAATATGAAGAACCTGTTAACCGCATTGTTCCTCACCGTATTTTAGCAGTGAATCGTGGGGAGAAAGAGGATGTCTTAAAGGTAGCGATACAAGTGCCGATAGATCGAGTACTGATGATTATGTGGAAAGAATGGATACCTGCTACAGGTTCATCGCCAGCTATCGCGGAGGTGAAGCTAGCGATAGAAGATTCCTACAAACGATTAATTCAGCCATCTATAGAAAGAGAATTACGCAATGAATTAACAGAAAAAGCAGAGGCGCAAGCTATTCACATTTTCTCAGAAAATCTCCGTAACCTCTTGCTACAGCCACCGCTAAAGGGCAAATACGTTTTAGGAGTGGACCCTGCTTATCGAACTGGCTGTAAATTAGCTGTTGTTGATGAGACAGGAAAAATGCTAGAAGTTACAGCTATTTATCCACATCCACCAAAACCAGATGTGGCAAAATCAAAGGCTGTAGTGAAAGAAATTTTAGCGAAGTATCCTATTAAGATTATCGCGATTGGTAACGGTACTGCCTCACGTGAAACGGAGCAGTTTATTGCTGATGTATTGAGTGAAGTGAAAACAGATGCGGCATATGTGATTGTAAACGAAGCTGGTGCATCAGTTTATTCAGCGTCCGAGATTGCGCGTACTGAATTTCCAGATTTACAAGTAGAGCAGCGAAGCGCCGTTTCTATCGCACGACGTTTACAAGATCCATTGTCAGAATTAGTGAAAATTGAGCCAAAGGCAGTAGGTGTTGGTCAATATCAACATGACGTTTCTCAAAAGAAATTATCAGAGTCGTTAACATTTATAGTAGAAACTGCAGTCAATCAAGTCGGTGTTGATGTTAATACAGCGTCAGCTTCATTAATGCAATATGTTTCTGGGTTATCGAAAACTGTAGCCGAAAATATTGTGAAAGTTCGCGAAGAAAATGGACAATTCACAACGCGTTCGCAGCTAAAGAAAATCCCGCGACTTGGTGCAAAAACGTATGAGCAAGCAATCGGATTTTTACGTGTGCCTGAAGCGAAAAACCCATTTGATGCTACAGGTATTCACCCAGAAAGCTACAATATAGCTGAACAAATTTTAGAAGTAGCAAATTTAAATAAAAAAGAACTAGGAACGCAAAAGGCGGAGGAAGCAATTGCATCCCTTAATGTTCAAGAACTAAGTAATACATTAGGTATGGGTGTTGTTACAATTCAGGATATTGTGGATACATTGAAGAAGCCAAGTCGAGATCCGCGCGATGCCTTTCCGCAGCCACTACTAAAAACAGATGTTTTGAAAATGGAAGATTTACAGGTAGGTATGGAATTACAAGGCACTGTACGTAATGTAGTCGATTTTGGTGCATTTGTTGATATCGGTGTTAAGCAAGATGGGCTTGTGCATATTTCTAAGTTACAAAAGAAACGTATTAAGCATCCATTAGAAGTTGTGGCGCTAGGTGATATTGTCACAGTTTGGGTGGAACAGATAGAGGTAAACAAAGGGCGTATTTCGTTAACAATGCTACCTCCAGAAAAACAAACAATTGAAAAGTAGTAATAATTTATTGCCACACTGTCTATACTGCGCAGTGTGGTATTCTTATTGTTAGAGGTGATAAAGTTGAACAATGAGGAACTGCAACAGCTTGTAACCCGCATTTCATTAGAAAGTTTTCATAAACCATTCATGCATCGCGCATACTTTAACTCAAGACTGCGTTCAACAGGTGGTCGCTATCTTTTACAATCCCACCATATTGAAATAAACCCAAAAGCATATGAAATGTATGGTGTCAGTGAGGTTGAGGGGATAATTCTTCACGAATTATGTCATTATCATTTGCACATAGAAGGGAAGGGCTACCAACATCGAGATAAAGATTTTCGAGATTTATTGAAAAAAGTGAACGCTCCACGATTTTGTTCAGCGTTGCAGAAACCTACATCTCGGAACGGAAAACAGCGTTCTCAATATAAATACACTTGTATAAAATGCCACCAAATATATGTTAGAAAAATAAGATTAAATGTGAAGAGATACTGCTGTGGCAAGTGTTCAGGGCAATTAAAGTTAATTGGTGAAAAAAACTTTTAAAAAAAGATTGACGTTTACTGAGCTTATCCTTATAATAGTAAAAGTCGACAAGATAAAGACGACAAAACAATATGATTATTCCGAAGTAGCTCAGTTGGTAGTAGCACCTGACTGTTAATCAGGTTGTCGCAGGTTCGAGTCCTGCCTTCGGAGCCATGGCCCCTTGGTCAAGCGGTTAAGACACCGCCCTTTCACGGCGGTAACACGGGTTCGAATCCCGTAGGGGTCATTTTTCATAAATATAAATAATTGTAACATTGGTCCCGTGGTGTAGCGGTTAACATGCCTGCCTGTCACGCAGGAGATCGCCGGTTCGATCCCGGTCGGGACCGCCACTTATTGGGGTATAGCCAAGCGGTAAGGCAACGGATTTTGATTCCGTCATGCCCTGGTTCGAATCCAGGTACCCCAGCCATTCATTTCTTAATTTGAGCCATTAGCTCAGTTGGTAGAGCATCTGACTTTTAATCAGAGGGTCGAAGGTTCGAGTCCTTCATGGCTCATCTTTTTTTAAGAAAAAAGGTTGATATTTCAAGTTATCATAGTATAATAAGAAAGTTCCTATTTTATGAATGCGGTCGTGGCGGAACGGCAGACGCGCTAGGTTGAGGGCCTAGTGGGGGCAACCCCGTGGAGGTTCAAGTCCTCTCGGCCGCACCAAGTCAAGTCAGTTCGGTTATTTAATACTTGCGCCCGTAGCTCAATTGGATAGAGCGTCTGACTACGGATCAGAAGGTTGTGGGTTCGACTCCTGCCGGGCGCGCCATTATAAAATTAAAATATTTGCGGGTGTAGTTTAATGGTAAAACCTCAGCCTTCCAAGCTGATGTCGTGAGTTCGATTCTCATCACCCGCTCCAAAAAAACATTTTAAAAAAATGTTGACATCACAAATGATTGATGATATGATGTAAAAGTTGCTAAAAACAAATGGCAACAAAATGAACCTTGAAAACTGAACAAGCAAAACGTAATCAATATAGTTTTTATTAACTAACATATGTTAGTGAACGAAACAAAATTTTGGACA
>NZ_JBIVOH010000010.1:0-83566 GCF_044754025.1 Lysinibacillus sp. NPDC093197
CTGAGCCAGGATCAAACTCTCCATAAAAGAAATTTGATTAGCTCAAATTGTTTTGCTGGCATCAATTTTGATGTCCAAAATTTTGTTTCGTTCACCAACGAAGTTAGTTAATAGAAACTATATTGATTACGTTTTGCTTGTTCAGTTTTCAAGGTTCATGTGTTTTGTCGTTTTTCAGCGACTTCTTTATCTTAACACCTTATTCAACTTGCGTCAATAACTTTTCAAAAGTTTTTTTCACTCGTTTTTAAGTGTTCTTGGTATGTCTTAGCGACAATTAATATAATACAATATCAATATATTAAACGTCAACACTTTTTTTTGAAAAAATATCGAGGTATTTTCTATACCTCGATAACTAGCATACTATATGGCTTATTCAAATTCTATAGACTCTTTATCCACCTTATAATGCCGGTGGAATATCATTTCACTTTTTGCAACGACAGGTTCAATAAGTATGTAGCCTTTATCCACTAAATACTCTACAAATACTTCTAAGTCTACAGAATAGTTAACAAGCTCATGATGATCATGTAATTCTTGAATAGTCCATGTCTCTTTTGTTTGCATTACTTCTAATATATGTTGAGCTCCATCCTGTGTTCGTGAATGAATTAAAAACTCACTTGCTAAAAATAGAAGCTCTAATCGCTTTTCAATTGGCTCACTGCTCATAACAAGTTCTTCATATAACTTATAGATAGCAGGCTCTATCTTTTTCACTTGCGCCCATACCGTAACTTCTGGATAAAGCCCACTATCTATAATGGACAATCGCCCTAAATGATGCAATGAATCAACAACATGATTATAGGCATCCAGGTAGCTTCCCTTATCAAAATATTCTTTCCCTTCTAAATAACGTCGAATTAATTTTGAAAATTGAATACCTGTTTTAATTTTCCGACCGCTAAACGGGAACTCTTGTAGTTCAATTTTTAATTTATGAAGGAATTCATTACGATCAAACAACACTCTGCCAAAGAAAATCCAATCAACTACTTTTTTGTTAGAGCCGATTAGTAACCACTTGCGTAACAATTTCTCTGTAACAGTATGTAAGGCTACCTTATTCCCCTCATATAAATAATGCTTTGAGAAAACAGGTTGATCCGCTTCCTTCACAATAATTAGTAATATCGTATCGAATGTGTCAGTAACGTTACTTTGTTCTTCACGCTTCTCCATTAAAATGACACCTAATGTATTAGACTGACTCGCACGTTCTTGGTATATCGGGCGCAAAACTTGCTCCATGTTCAGTCCTCCTCTATTTGTTATATGACTTTATTTCGTTAAAATTTCGACATACTCTGAAAGTATTCCTTCTTTGCCTTTTAGTCAAAACTAAAATACTTTGTTCTTATATGTTATAGTAGATTTTAGATTGGGAGGCAAGATATTGTATGAAACCTTACAAAAGTAAAATTAATAAAATCCGTTCATTTGCATTAGCACTTATTTTTATCGGCTTTGTTGTTATGTATGGGGGAATATTCTTCAAAAACCATCCTATCCTTGTCTTAATCTTCATGACGCTTGGTTTACTGTGTATTATTGGTAGTACAGTTGTCTATGCTTGGATTGGCCTTCTCTCAACAAGAGCAGTTCAAGTAGAGTGCCCGAATTGCCATAAGCATACGAAGGTTTTAGGTCGTGTCGATATGTGCATGTACTGTAACGAACCATTAACACTAGATCCAACACTTGAAGGAAAAGAGTTCGATCAATCTTATAATAACAAAGCAAAAAATTCCTAGCCCTCATATAAGAGCTAGGAATTTTCTTATTATTACCGCCACTACTATTATAGAAATAACCGATATTAGATGCTCACTATATATTTAGAAATTTGTTTTTCTTTTAGACCAGCTATACCAGTTTTGAAAAATTTCTGTTGATTCTGCCTGTCATCGAATGATTGCATCATTTGCTCTACTAATTTTTGCGTAATCATATCGTTTACCTCACCAGAAGACTGTTCTTGTTCTTCTTGCTTTGAAATTTTCACTTCTCTTACAATTACTTTTTCGCCATTTTCTTTCGTTACTATATGGCGTATATAGCCATTCTCTTTTTTTATTTCATATGTTGCTTTTCTTTTTTGGTTTGCTAAAAACAAATTATCCGATAAACGTTCTTCTTTTTTTAATGTACTAAAGTAATTACTACTCCCTAATTGTACATTCATTATATCCCTCCTACTAACTGTTCAATTGTCAGAGATACTCATTTGCTATGCTCCAATCTCCAACGCTTTATTCTTAACGTACATTATTTATATCGAGAATGTTCAGTCTATTTAAAGAAAATCTTTTTCGTTCCATTATAAAAAGCAAGCGAGCTAATGCCCACTTGCTTTTTTAAACGTTTTCATTCATACGCTTTCGTAAAAACTCCAAGAAAACTTATTGTACTTTCGCTGCAACATCTTTACATGCTGGACACGTGCCGTAGATTTCTAGACGGTGTGTGTGCACATCAAAGTCTGTTACTTGTGAAGCGAAGTGTTCGATTTCATCTAAACCTGGGTAATGGAAATCGACAATTTTACCGCAGCATTCACAAATCATATGATAATGATCATTTGTAACAAAATCAAAACGGCTAGAGGCATCCCCATAAGTAAGCTCTTTCACTAATCCTACTTCACGGAATACACGTAAATTATTGTAGACAGTTGCCACACTCATATTCGGAAATTTTCCTTCAAGCGCTTTATAAATTTCATCCGCAGTCGGATGTGTCATCGATTGAATTAAATATTCTAAAATAGCATGACGCTGAGGAGTAATGCGTACACCAGTTGTTTTTAACGTGTCAAGTGCATCCTGTAAATGCGGTATAGACATCGTCATGCACCCCTTTTCATAAGTATTATTAATTTATAATTGTTACAATTAGTGTATCGAATTAAGCTAACATCTGTCAACTTCCGTCCTATACATCAGCTAAATTAAATTACTTTTTAATATCCTCTCGACAAATCCACTACATTTTCTAGAGCTGTCTCTCCATTTAACCATTTCATCAAACTAGGTTTAAAAATATCTAAACTGCGTTCCACATAGCGAGAAGAATGACTTGAAACATGTGGTGACACTATGACATTCGGACATGACCATAATGGACTATTTGCACTAAGTGGTTCTTCTTCAAATACATCTAATACTGCGTAGCCAATTTCACCTGTTTCCATAGCATGAATAAGTACCTTTTCATCTACTAAATTACCACGGCCAAAATTCATGAAAATGGCATCGTTTTTCATTGCGCTAAAATGCTCTTCCTTCAATAAATGCGTAGTTTCCGCTGTTTTTGGCAATACAGAAATGACGATATCCGCCTTTGGCAAAGCTTCTGTTAGCATCGCAAAACTAACCATTTCATCCATGTAAGGTGCTGCTTTACCTGAACGGTTACAGCCAATTGTAGTTACACCAAATGCTTGTAATAAGCGACCTACTTCCGAGCCAATCGCGCCAGGCCCTAATATAAGCGCTGTATTATCACGTAATTCAGTTTGTTTCCCTTTTTTCGACCATTCTCTTTTCTTCTGATGCTCGTATAACCACGGCAATGCACGCTTAATTGCTAAAATATGAGCAAGCATTGACTCAGCCATAGGTGATTTATGAATTCCACGCACATTTGATACTAAAATACCTCGATCAATAATTGCTTGAGCTGGCATTTTTTCTACACCTGCCGAAGCAACGAATATCCATTTTAGTTTCGTTGCGTGTTGCATATTGTCATCATTTAAATCTTCGCCATATGTAACTAGTACATCTGCTTTTTGAAGTTCATCCGTAGATAACCCATTTTTAAATACAAAGTCACATTGTGAAAATTCCTCTACTAACGGTTCACGTAAATCGGGTCTTGGCTCAAACGTAAAATAAATTCTCATTTATGTTCCTCCTGATTTGCTAAATATGTGTATACTTCTTCAATATGATTTTTTACGCGTACTTTACGCCAAGCCTTTATAAGATTACCATCTGTATCAATTAAAAAGGTAGAACGTTCAATCCCCATATATTCGCGTCCATACATTTTCTTTAACACCCATACGCCATAAGCCTCCGCTACTGCATGATCCTCGTCCACTAATAGTGTAAAAGGTAGCCCATGCTTATCAATAAATTTTGTATGCTTTTGGACATTATCAGGGCTCACACCTAATATAACAGCGTTTAACTGACTGAAGTCTTCATGCTTATCACGGAAATCACATGCCTCTGTTGTACAACCTGGTGTCATATCTTTCGGATAAAAGTACAAAATTACATTTTTGCCCCTGAAATCTGCTAATTGTACGTACTCCCCTTTGTCATTAACAAGTGAAAAATCGGGTACTTTCTGTCCTTCTACTAATGTCATAACAAACTCCTCCTTTTGCATTTCTTATTTTACTCTAAGTAACAAATCAAGTCATATCCCTTATTTTCTTTGGATTTCTTACACTGATAGGTCTACAATAGATTAAGTATAATTACTTAGGAGGCATATTTATGAATCACTCAAAATCCGAAGCAGTACACGCAGAAGCGCTTTTACATATCGTTGGTGGTGTGAATAGCCCTTCTCGTTCATATAAAGCAGTTGGTGGGGGATCTCCCGTTGCAATGGCTCGAGGAAAAGGAGCTTATTTTTGGGATGTTGACGGCAACCGTTACATCGATTATTTAGCGGCATATGGCCCACTTGTTACAGGTCATGGCCATCCACATATCGCTAAGGCAATTTCAAATGCCGCTGAAAACGGGACTTTATTTGGAACTCCAACTGAATACGAAGTAACTTTTGCAAAAATGCTTAAAGAAGCCATTCCTTCAATGGATAAAGTACGCTTTAACAACTCTGGTACAGAAGCAGTAATGACAACGATCCGTGTTGCTCGTGCCTATACTGGCCGTACAAAAATTATGAAGTTTGCTGGCTGCTACCACGGTCACTTTGACTTAGTATTAGTAGCTGCAGGCTCTGGACCAGCTACATTAGGCACACCAGACTCAGCGGGTGTAACGACTGCTACGGCAGAAGAAGTAATTACGGTACCATTTAACAATCCAGAAGCATTTACTGAAGCGATGAATACATGGGGCGATCAAATTGCTGCTATTTTAATTGAGCCAATTGTAGGCAACTTTGGAATTGTTGAACCAAAACCTGGATTTTTAGAATTAGTGCATGCTACAGCGAAAGAAAAAGGTGCACTTACAATTTACGATGAAGTGATTACGGCATTCCGCTTCCATTACGGTGGCGCACAAACATTACTTGGTTTAACACCTGACCTTACTGCGCTAGGAAAAGTCATTGGTGGTGGTTTACCAATCGGTGCTTACGGTGGTCGCAAAGAAATTATGGATACAGTTGCTCCACTTGGACCAGCATACCAAGCAGGTACAATGGCAGGAAACCCTGCATCAATGCAAGCCGGTATAGCTTGCTTAGAAGTATTAGCTACTCCAGGTATTTACGATGAAATGGATCGACTTGGTGCGATTTTAGAAGACGGTATTTTAGCGGCTGCAACAAAACATGGTGTAACAATTACTTTAAATCGTCTAAAAGGTGCGCTTACAATTTACTTTACAGATGTGAAGGTAGAAAATTATGAGCAAGCAGAGAACACTGACGGAGAAATTTTCGGGCGCTTCTTTAAACTAATGCTTCACCGAGGCATTAACCTCGCTCCATCTAAATATGAAGCATGGTTTTTAACAACTGAGCATACAGAAGCAGATATTCGTGAAACAATCGAAGCTGTCGATTATGCATTTTCTCAACTATAATAGGGCGAAAAAAGGCGACTTTCATATGAGAGTCGCCTTTTTTATATTACGATATACAAATCTATGTATTTTCTAAGAACTTCCTTCTATAATGTAAAGAAGCATTAATTACGACTCGGCGTAATTGTATCCAGATTTTTTTGAGCCTGCTTGAGCTCCTCTTAAAATCTGAGACATCCGCTGAGGCCTTTAACTTGATTCACTCCCACTTATAGCAGTGGAGCACTTCTGCTGAAGCAAGTTAAAAATATTAGACAGAAAGGACATCGATTTTATTATGAAATTAGGTGCCCGTGTATTTAAAACTGGCGTAGCTATTGTCTTTGCTCTATTTGTTGCTGAGCTCCTGCAATTACCATCCCCAGTTTTTGCTGGAATTGCAGCAATCTTTGCGATTCAGCCGTCCATATATCGCTCATATCAAACGATAGTTGAACAAGTACAAGCAAATATAATAGGAGCCTCCATTGCCGTAATCTTTGGCTTACTTTTCGGTCACCACGTCGTGGCTGTTGGTATTGCAGTAATTATCGCAATAGGATTAATGTTAAAATTCAAGCTTGAAAAGTCACTGTCTCTTGCACTTGTTTCCGTTGTAGCCATTATGGAAATACAGGGTGATGACTTTCTTACGTTTGGTTTAATTCGCTTTCTTACAATTTTAGTTGGGGTTTTAGCAGCATTTGTTGTAAATCTTGTGTTTTTACCGCCAAAATACGAAGTAAAGCTTTTCCGTAAAATTTACTTTTTACAGGATGATATTATTCGCTGGACGAGACTAGCTGTTCGTCAAGCTTCTGAGCATACTTCTACTAAAACGGCTTTAAACAAATTTAGAGAACGTATGCTTAGAGTCGACACACTTTATGAGTTTTTCAAGGAAGAACGAAATTACTTTAAAAATAAAAAATACGTCAAAGCACGGAAATTAGTTGTGTACCGTCAAATGATTACTACTTCAAAAAAGAGTCTAGAATTGTTACAACGTCTGCATAATCATGAAAACGAATTAGCACATTTACCGACACAATTCCATTTAATGATTCAAGAGCGTCTAGACTTTCTGCTTACCTACCATGAGCAGCTGTTACTGAAATATACGGGGAAATTAAAGCCTGAGCATTCCGAATGGAGCAACCATATCGACTACATCCAACGCAATCAGTTAATGGAGATTTTTATCCATCAAGTGACCTTTGCGCACGAAGAAGGCGATACAGAATTTTCAAGCTATCACCTTCTGTATATTTTATCGCGTATTTTAGATTACGAAGAAAATTTAGAGCACTTAGATACATTAATTGTGTCCTATCAAAACTATCACGGTGAAGAAATCAACTTGGAAATTGAGGAAGAGTTTATTTAATAGGCCAATTAACAAAGCTATTTGGGCAATCCCTACCACTACTTTTCGTGTTTGGGGCTTGCCTTGTAAACTTCTATGTACATGTTGACGGTACGGATTGCTCGCTTTCCGCGGGTGTTACTTAAGCCTCCTTCTCCGCTTCGCTTCGAAAGCCGTTTTCTCCTACGCTAAGGGAAAACGGCTTCTTTTTATTTTGTTTGTCTTATTCTAAAAGTCGATTCATTTTCGTACAGACCGTCATCCCCCTCCCCTCATCCTGATTAAATGCTTTATTCAACTCATTTTTCTGCATGGATCATTACAACCTTTTGAATGAGACTGAACTGGGCTATTGTATATGTCGACACCAATCAATCCCTGTTTGGATGTAAAAAAGACCATCTAAACGATGGTCTTGCAGACTGTAGACAAATTCATAAATTAACGGATGAACCTTTCTTTGAACACTTACTTTACTTCTTTCATAAATAGTCTAACGTTTTCAGCGATTTCTTTAAATTTGGTATGGTGTAAATAATGTGATCCATCCATGGTTACTAGTTTTCCATGTACCGAGTCTTTGATCTGCTCTTCATGCAGAGGTAACCATCCTGCTACATCTTCGTTATTCGCTTGTACAAAGAGAAGAAGTGGAAGATATTTAGGGAAGGTTAAACCTTGAGCCCCTTTAAAATTAGACGAAATATGGTCCATCTCATTCAAGGTTGTGTCATTATACATGTTTTTATTTGAAATCATTTTCATTTGCTCTACGGTTTTTTCATTAAATGCCAGTCCAGCATAGGGGTCAGCACTGATTTTCATAGCCAATCTTAAGAGACCTGATTTTTTGAGATATGCAAACGTTTTTAATGGGAAATTCATATCCATACCCGGTTGTGTTGCAACACTGCTATCGATTCCGACAAATGCAGTCACCTCGTTTGGATATTTGTTCACATAATCAATTCCATAAATGCCTGTAATGGAGTGGCCCATGAGCATATATCTGTTAATATGAAGCTGCTGTAGAGCTTCATGAACTTCACTTACAATGTTCTCCGTGGTCCGCTCTTTTACAGTTTCATCACTTAATCCATAACCGAAAGGCTCTATCGCAACAACTTTGTAAAATGGAGATAATTCATCGATAAGAAGCTTAAAATCAAGCCCTGGAGTAGCTGTTCCATAACCAGGCAGGAGCACGATTGTTTCCTTGCCCTCGCCTTGAATTAACACATTCATGTTTTTCCCGTCTACAGATACATGCTGCCCGTAAGGCACGATTCGTTTTTGCTCCGAATGACTACTCATCACATTTACGGTATAAACAATACCTAAAAAAAGTACAATGGCTAGAACGATTGCTCCTATGATTTTAAGTAAGATGTTTCGCACTTTCTTTATTTTCGTTCCACTCAGCGTTTTCTTTTCCTCTTGTTGTATCACTGTCATCTTCTCCTGTCCTGATCTGGTTGATTGTCTTCCTTCATGTGCCTGTAATGAAACCTTAACAAATGAAGATGTACTCCTCATGACGACAATATGAACTGAATATGAACTGTCAAAAAAAAAATGCTACGACTCATATGCAAATAAGCTTGCATATGAGTCGTAGCATAGAGAATGAATCTAACTAATCTATTGGTGTAGTGATTGGCAAGGTGACAATGAAGGTCGTTCCTTGACCAAGTTCACTTTTCACTCGGATGTCACCTTGATGAAGCGACACAATCTGTTTAACGATAGCGAGTCCCATACCACTTCCGTCATACTTACGACTGTGGGAACGATCGGCCTTAAAAAAACGCTCGAATATACGCTTTTGGTCGTCAAGGTGAATACCAATACCAGTGTCGGATATTAGGATTGTCACGTTTTTGATATCTTGTTTAATGCTTACGTTAATTACGCTGGCATCCTCGGAAAATTTGATGCTATTTCTAAGGATATTCGTCCATACCTGATTTAACAGGTCATGGTCAGCCGTTACTTTAACTGTCTGTAAATCAAGCTCGAAATGTATATCGCGAGCAGACCATTGTGGCTGGAGCGCCACGATTATCCGTCTGATTTGTTCATCGAGGCTGAACGTGACGAGCTGCAGTTGCTTTGACTGCGATTCAAGCAAACTCAGCTTTAGCAGGCTATCACTCATTTTGGACATCCTTTTCGCTTCAGCGATGATAATATCAAGATAACGGCTTCGTTCGTATTCTGAAAGATCAACTTGCTTAAGCACTAGAGCATAACCGGATATCGAAGTGAGTGGAGACTGAACCTCGTGCGACACGTTCGTTACGAATTCCCTGCGCATCTGCTCAAGTTGCTGCAGATCGTGCATCATTTCTTCGAAGCTGCGAGCCAAAGTACCCAGCTCACTCGTTTGCTTAATATTCAACTTGACGTTGAAATCTCCAGATGCTATCCGCTTGGTCGCTTTTGTCAGCTTTTTGATTGGTTTTACCAGGTATACAGAGGCAACTAGAATCAATAAGCTTCCTGCAATCAACGAACATGTTGCAAAGACCAATGCCCACTTTGTGACATAAGAGGCCGAAGGAGGGGCGAGCGCTTCCAGAAATATCGCTTTCGTTCCCATTTCCGTTTTCAACGGCAACCCTAAGAGGACCGTGGCAATACCATTAGGAGTTTCTTGAACAACACCTCCATCTAATGCTTTCTTTAGTTGCTCTCTCGTCACAGGCGCAGGTTTGTGTCCGTGAAGTTTACCGTAAGACTTGAACTGACCCGTTGTTTCGTAAATTCGAATATAATAAGAATCGAGTTGCTTCATTTCACTTACGAACATGTCCGCTTCATGTAACGGAAGGGTGTTGTAAATCTGGACGATGTCTTGACCAAAGTTACGTAAGTTGGTTTGAGCATTTTCGTTCAATTTATCTTCGAATATCCAAGTTGACACAAAAAAAGAAATGATCGTGCCCCCGATGATGGAGACTAAAAATGTCAGGATAACACGTATATATAAGGATCTGATCATTCATAAACCTCAAGCCGATACCCAAGCCCGCGCACCGTTTCGATCCGAAAATCGGGTGTAGTCGCGAACCGTTCACGCAGCCGTTTAATATGTACGTCTACCGTTCGATCATCTCCAGCGTAATTGATACCCCAAATCTGATCGATCAACTGCACGCGCGTATAGACTTGTCCTGGTGTTCCAGCGAGCTTATACAGCAATTCAAACTCCTTTAGTGGCAACGTAAGCGTCTCCGTCCCCTTCGTCACCTTATAGGTCTGTCGATCAAGAATGACGTTCCCGAAATGGATCGTCTGCGTGGAGCCAATCTTGTATCGTTTGAGTAGTGCCCTAACACGAACCGTCAACTCTAACGGATCGAATGGTTTCGTTAAATAATCGTCCGTCCCAAGTTCGAAACCTTTCACTTTCTCCCATGTTTCTCCTCTCGCAGTCAGCATAAGTAAAGGTAGATCAGGATTGGCTCTTCGGAGCTCCTTGCTTAACGTCCAACCATCCATAATCGGCATCATAATGTCAAGTATGACAAGATCGACATTCGTTGAGTTGTAGACGGCCAGTGCTTCCTTGCCGTCCGCTGCTTCAACTGTTTCGAATCCGTCGTTGCGTAGAAATAAACAGACGAGTTCGCGAATGTTCGCATCGTCGTCAGCAACTAGTATAGTAGACATCTGTTCCCTCTTTTCCCTGTTTTCCACCGCATTATTTCAAGTAATCATTATACTATAAGCTAACATGTATGATGATTAACCAAAGTAATACAGTTTTTTGATTTATCGACCTGTAGATTTCATGTGTTTCTTTCCAACTAATTTGCCACTCAATTGACAAGGCTTCGCAAAGAAACAGGCGTGGTAAACCTGCAAATGAAGGCCAATAGACAAAACAAACGTTTGAAGCTGACACCTTAATATGGTGTCAGCTTTTTTAGGCTTCACTATTTAATGCCATTAGTTGTTGTTCTATTTGTTGACGCTTAGTTGCTTGTTCAGCTCGTATTTGACGATAACTTGCAATACCAGTAACGATTGTCTCCCACATTTCTTCGAGCGTCATAGTCGTCTCACTTTGTTGCGCATATTCTAAGCTTTGCAAAACAGCACGATTATTTTCTTCACCAAATTGCTTCATGCGCTTTTCAAAAGCAGCTACGGATTCCTGATGTAGCTGTTGCCGCTTTTCATTCACCGCATTCATAATACCTAATTTAAAAACGGGAATTGTCGTAATAAACGCTCCGTTTATTTGCTCCATTAACTCACTATTGCCATTGCGTAGCATATCCATTTGTGTTGCCCCTAAAATTGCTACCAAACGCGATTTTTCAAGCTCATCAATTTTTTGTGCAAGTGTTTCGGCAATTGCTTGTAAAGTTGTAAGCTCCATTTTAGCAATTTGATTACCTGCATCACTTTGTTTTTCATACATCGGAATTAGCGTTGTCTTTATCTCGTCTAGTTTCATTTCTGCTGCTATGATATATTTTTCAAGCTCCAAATAATACGACAAATTTTCGTTATACAAGCGAGCAAGCATTCGATTATCATTTGCCAATGCTTCTTCCATTAGCACAAATTGATAATGGACTTTTTCAATATCTCTACCAAGAGTATTATATTTAGCATACAAATCTTCCTTATTTTTTGGAGCTCGTTTAAACAGTCTCCCAAAAAAGCCTTGTTGCGCAATGACTTCTTTTTTATCAAACTTAGACATTAGCGCTTCAAGCTGTTTTAACAATTCATTGGATTCATTTACTTTTGAATGGGCTATCGTTTTTAAAATTTGGTCTGAGAAACGAGAAAGCTTAACTGCTGGTTCCTTCCCGAGCTCCGTTAATTCAAGTTTATTTTTTATATTGATATGATTTGCAATATGCTGTACTTCTGGATTTTGACATAGCTGTTGTTTTGTTTGATCTGCCGTTTCAGCTGTCAATCGTTCAAGGACAATAGCTCTATTTGACATCGTGTTCCTCCTTTCCAAGCCGTCAGAAGAAACGGTTAAATAATTTTTTAATCATTTTATCAGGCTTTGCCTTTTGTTGCTTTGGCTCTTCAAATTGTAAGTCAAACACCATATGCTCTAGACGATGTCCATCAAACGTATCCTCTAGCAAATGTTTTTCTATATCAAGCTTTCCTGTTGGATTGTAAAAAATAATATCCACGCCAAAACGATTTAAAAATGCTAAAAGAGCAATATCTTCTCGTGATAATGACGGCTGCTGCGGAGCTTGATAGAGCACCACTTTGGGAACTTCCTGAGCATAATCAAAACTTTGTAATAGGCGCAATATATCTTTTGGAATCATCGTCATTTGTTTAAATATAAATAATTGCAATTCGTACTGTGACTCATTTGGCTGCAGTTTCAGCATGGGCTGTTCACAGGACGTTTTAATTGTATGAGCAATTGCTGATTGTAGCTCCAATGTCAAATCATCATATTGCCACCAATCACTTTGCATAATCCGCTCCGTAGATAGTTCACCATTCACTAAACAATGCTTATAGTGAAAATGAAAATTAGCTCTACTCGTTTTTGCATATGGAAATTCATGCACAAATACAGCTTGTGGGCTAGCAAGCAGTTGATGCATATACCCCCAATATTCTTCACGGCTACTAGATACACCACTAATTTTCGCGAAAATTACAGGAATGATTACTTCATCCCTAAGCACCTCAAATTTCGGGCGAACCATCGCCTTTTCATTGGCATAAATAAAAATATCATCATATGTCATACGTAGTGTTAATGAACGCGGCAAATGATCTTTAAATTGCCATGGTCGATAAACACCAGAATGCTGGTCATGCATTAAGTGTTCAAAATGTTGGCTAGAACTATAGCCAACTGTAGCTTGGCGATCACGTAATTTATCTGGGAATGGCTGTAACGCTGTTTGACTTACATAGGAGTGCGTAACAGAAAATGCATCTGTCGGATCCACAGTAGCAAATTCATCAATCGCCGCAGGATGGAAGATTAACACATCGCAGCCAAGCTCCATTAATAATAGGAGAAAATAGCGCTGACTAATTGTTGTTTCACCATACCAAACGACCTTCGGAAAATCATCTGTCGGTTTCATCGCTTTTGTCCACTGAATCCAATGGTTTTTGAGCCACTTCACCATATCAATTAAAAAGCGTCGAAAGTCATTCGCTAGTAATCCAAGTGATTGCTGATCTCTGAAGCGCTCCACTACTCGCATCGTCACTAGCTGTAAATGACGATTCATCGAAGGATCATCATGCTTAGGAATAAGTTGATGACCATACATCATGGCAATCAGTCGATTAATCGACAAGCCTTTAGGGGATTGCTGATGTTGTTCTAAAATCGTTTGCAATGCCTGAAAATCCTTTTGCTCAATATGTTTGTTTAATTCTTCGCTTAAAATATGGACATTTGGATTTTGTGACATTGTATATAAGGAATTAAAATAATCATCTTCTTCTATCGGGACACCTAATATACGTACAGCAATACGACTAAAACGTACGTGTTGTGCTGTTACCTCGTAAACTGTTCGCGCGTTAGCTGTATCTTGGAAGGCTTGTAGCCAATCATAAGAATCTCTTTCTAATATCGATTCAATTGTGACTGTTTGCATACAAGCATCACCTCCTTACATCATACTTCCACAATCGGTTGCTTGGCAGCCAATTGTAATACATCTTCTAATAAATATTTTGTAAATGCTTCACCGCTATGAGCCGAATATACTGTGTTCTTTAGTATTTGAGGTTGTTTGTCTTTTAAGTCACCGTGGTATGGCGTATAACCTCTATCAGCCAAAGCGAGCATTCCATAATCCATTATGGAATCACCCGCTGCCAAGTGCATATTATATGTACAATGCTCCTTCAAATACGAAATTGCGGCTTCTTTCGTAAGCGCTTTTGGCATAAAGTACAATTTTCGTCCTTGCAGCAGTACATGCCAACCATGTACTGCAAAGTCTTGAATTATTGCCTGCACTTCGTCCTGCTGTAAAATATTACAATCCACATAATGAACATAAAATAGCTCATCAACATAGAACGATTGTTGAAGCCATTCATCTGATTTTATGCTATTAAATTGGCGTACCAAATCTGCTTGAGGAATTGAGGAATCTTCAATTCTTTTGCGTAAAATTTTGGACCATTCCATATTAGGGCGTCCTTGTTCTATTATTGTACCCCCATTACTCGTAATTGCAAAAGTAGGACGCAGCTCTTTTATTACATGTATTCGTTCATACTGATGTATTGCACGTGTTGTAACAGGAACGAATAATGTTTGTTGGTGGACCTGTTGCAATAATGACATCGTTACTTCAGTCATCATACTAAGTGCTTCCCCATCTTTTCGTTCAGCTGTAATTGGAGCTGTATTTGGTGGATACTTATCCATCATGCGCTGGGAGTAAATAAGCGTACGATCTAAATCAGATGTAAATAGTAGCATGTCTTCTCTCCTCTACACTTCTTTTATTAAGCCACAGCATGCATAGGACATTTGTGGATATTCTTCAATTTCCACATTTTTTTCCTTAGCTAATAGTAAAATGTGCGCTAATTCATGCACATATTTAGGGTTAATTAAAATTTTCCAAGGGACTCTGCGAAGTAATACCCGTGTTGTTTCCCCCACTCCTGGCTTCACAAAGTTACTATTTGTTATGCCATAATGTTGTTGAATAGCAACAACGGTTTCCAACCCTTGCCATGTAATTGTAGATGGTATTCGTTCACGAAGCTGTTGCTCCACATCATTCTCTACTTGTAAAAAATACGCGCTAATACGGTTAATATATACATTGGATACATCAGCCACTTGTAGTTCTTTATAAAATTTTGCCCCGTGAAAATCATTTACATCCATGAACTGTGCATTCCATACTGTTCGGCTAACTAAGCCCGAAACAGTTGAATTTAAACATGCGGATGGTATTAAAAAATCAGTACGTGTACCATAGATTGCTGCACAATGTCCTGGATCAGCAAGTACTGCTAATGTCGCATCCAACTGTTTATTGTTTTGCTCATTAAAGCTTTCACACGCTTGTTGTAATTCTCTCGTAATCGCGCCTTTCCCTGTCCAACCATCAATAAATTGAATTTGTGCAAGTGGGTGCTGAGTAAATATGTATTTGATAGCGTAGTCATCAATACCCCGACCTCGGAGAATCGAAATAGTATAGTGAGGAACGTCCACGTTATAATGCATTTTTATATAACGCTTAATTAAAATACCAATAGGCGTTCCTGCTCTCGCTAAACTAACAAGCACTAAATGTTCTAAACCACGGCGCTCTACAATTTGTTGAGCCACCAATCCTACAGCAACCGCAATACGTTGTGCATAATCATCTAACGTTCGATAAAACAGGTTCATATATGCTTCAGAAGGAAGATACTCTACTGGCAACATTTCTGAATAGTGGGTACCCGATTGAATAAGTCGTTCACGCTGTTCATTATCTATTTCTAAGTTAACGTTACTAATATCTCGTAGTAAAAAGACAACATCTTCAGGTGAATAGCTTCCCATTTTATCTGGTTGCTTCATTTCATGCATTATTCAGTCCCCCATTCGTGCATACAAATCACATAAATATTTGCGTTACTTACAGATTTCAATGCATGTACTGCCCTTGCCACTACCTCTTCATTGGCTATACGTTCTACGACTAAAAAAAGTTCCGAATATGAATGGCTATGTAAGTTGTATAAGTAATTTTCAACACCATTATTTTCTGGACTTTCGAAAGCAATTTTTTCTGTTATTGTATAGGATGGATTATTTGCACAATAAATTGGGCTACGTGTCGTTGATTGGAAATAAACATCCTCTCCTAAACAAGTCGCTATCTGCATTGGCACATACATAAACTCCCCTGTACCGATGACAAGTGCTGGTCCATCTGTACGAAGCCCTCGTAACTGATCCGCGATAGTTTGATACAGCTTCTTTTGGGCAGCATGTTGCTCAGTCGTTAACATTAATCGACCTGTTGCTAACATATAAGGCGCTCTATTTTCCACACCATTTTCAGCGATAGAATAGTAATGTTTCTGTTCAACTACCTCGTTCACTGAAAGCAACTTCATTTCTGTTGTTGCTTGAGAGGTACTTTGCACCTGATAATTTGTTAAAAGTGGTGTGCCATCACAAATAAATTGCCCACTCATAATCGATACAAAATCAATCGTTACTCCCCACCTAGCCTCTAGCTCCGCAAACATCGCTTGTTGCTGTGGCGAACGCCAATCTAAAATCGATAAAACAGAATAATGCTGAACAGTAGGGAACTTTTGGTGTAGTGTTTCAATAATGTTTACCACTGTATTTCCTGTTGTAATTTCATCGTCAATGAGCACAATTCGTTTTGCCTGCAGCAGTTTTTCAGGTTGCTCGCAGTACACGCGATGACTCGTCGCGTGCGAATGTTCTTCTTCGAAAGTGACAAACGGTTCGAGCTCTGGTAGTAGTTCTCGCGTCGTATGGACATAAGTTGCATTGGACTTAAAAGCATTGAAAACAGCATGACCAAGAGCTGTTGCCGTTTCAGCAAAGCCGATAAATAAAACTTCCTCTGCTAGTTCCAGTCTTTGCTCCTCTACTTGCTGTAAAATCCCTTGCATATTTTGCTGATTTTTTATCGCCTGTACAACTGGCTGTAATAACAAACAATCATGACCAACCAGTTTTTCATGATACATCATTGCTAATAATGCGCCTGTCAAAATCGGCACCTGTGGACGAACTGCTAAATGCTTACCAAGGACGGTACTCACAAATAAAAACTGTCTCTTTTTATTAATACGTGTCGCCATTTTGAATAAATCCGTCATCGCAAAATCATAAGGATTTTGGGTAATCTCGATATCAATTTTATAATCTTGAATAATGTTCATCTTGTTGTTGAACTTCGTCATCCGTACTTCCTCCTACACTTGCATTCAATAAGAGAGAGGCAAAATCTGCAGATTCATTGTATACACCATATATATGTGCTTGGCGTAAAACTTTCTGTGCCCATCTCATATGTGGCTTCATTTCATTCATTTTATTGGCATAATGGCTTTTTAAAACACCCTTTTGCCCTTCATTATCAATAATACTAGTAGCATCTACATATTCCTCATAAGAAACAACATAAAGTGCATGTACAATTCGAATATGACTTGGATGTATAATTGTTTTACCTAAAATGCCATTTTGTCTGTCTAAAATTACTTCCTTCATCAAGCCATCCAAATAATCATCAAGTAGTGCCTTACGTGCATATAAAGCTCCCTTTTCACTGAATGGTGTAGCTCTTAGCGTTGGTTTTAATACCCGTTCATTACTGAAATACTCCCATACTGGTCCCGAAATAACAAAGTCATCTTCCTCACGACCTAGTACATTGACGATATCTGCAATACAATCTCGAATAACGGCTATATCATAAATTGTTGAGTCTACTCGACGACGAATTCCATAAATTCCACAAAAATCAGTAGCACCGATACGTACGTTAAGTACACGTTTTCTATATTGACGCAGCACATCTCGTATCGCAAATAAAGCTTCCATTCGAGACTCCTTATATAAAATGTCTCGGCTTTCTAAAATAGGCATTCCATATAGCGTTAGCTGATGCTGTTCAATCGTTTGCTCAAGTATTTCAAAATAGGCAGCTCCTTGTCTAGCTGTGAACTTAGGAAATACATAGCCCGTAAGCACTTCCTGTTGCTTTCCTAATACAGACGTCAAAAGTCTAAATTGCTCTATACTCCGCACACGAATAAATAGGAGTGGCAAATCTTCAAGCAAAATTTCGTTATGGACATAAAGTGTATAGAGTGCGCTTATATCCTCTATTATTTTTTCTTCACAGCTCGTTAACTCTGCATCTCCAACTGCATCCTCTAAATCTATAACAAACGACTTTAAATCTTGATATTTTTGTGATTGTACCATTTCAATAATGTTAGGCATAGATGCAGGCATATATAGCGTTGCACCTAATGCGTACGATAAAATATCTGGTGAATCTAGTTTAGTAAATGTGCGTGGTTGTTGATAAAAAATCGTCTCCGCTTCAGTTGCAAAATATTGCATCCAATTCTCTCCCTCATCAAAGAATGACCTTTGTAAAAAAGACACTGCATCAACCTGTTTATACAGACTAATACAGTGCCTTCCGTTAAGTTCATCATGATTTAAATTAATGCCTACTAGTGGACATTGCAGATATACATCGTACTTTAATTACTCTAGACCATAAGCATTGATTAATGAAGCGAGCCCACCTTGATAGCCAGAGCCAACAGCGGCAAATTTCCATTCGCCATTATGACGGTACAGCTCACAAAATACGACCGCGGTTTCAATACTGAAATCTTCTGCTAAATCATAGCGAAGAACTTCTGAACCAGATTCTTCGTTCGATAAACGAACATATGCATTTAATACTTGTCCGAAATTTTGACGGCGACCTTCAGCATCGTAAATTGTCACTGTTACAACAATCTTTTCAATTTGAGGGGATACTTGCTTTAAATTCACAAGAATTTTTTCATCGTCTCCATCACCTAAACCAGTACGGTTATCACCCATATGCTGGACCGATTTATCGGGACTTGTTAGATTATTATAGAAAATAAAGTCTTGTTCATTACGGCATTTTCCCGATGCATCCAATAAAAACACTGATGCATCTAAGTCAAAGTCACTTCCTCCATCGAATTGTTTAACATCCCAGCCTAAACCAATCCCTACATTATTTAAGCCTGGATCCTGTTTCATTAAATCAATGCGTTGTCCTTTACTTAACTGAATACCCATTAGAAAAAAACTCCCTTTCTCGTGTAAAGTTAAACCGTTAGTTTACGCTTAAGCCATAATCATTACAAAGTGCAGCTAAACCGCCTTGGTATCCAGCACCAATTGCGTTAAATTTCCATTCACCGCCGTGACGGTATAATTCGCCTACAACGACAGCCGTTTCAATACTAAAGTCTTCACCTAAGTCATAACGAACGATTTCTTCATTCGTAGCGGCATTTACAATGCGGATAAATGCGTTAGACACCATACCAAAGTTTTGGCTACGTGCTTCTGCCTCGTGGATTGTAACAGTGAAAGCTAAGCGTTGCACATGTGCAGGTACTTCTTTTAACGAAACTTTAACGATTTCGTCATCCCCTTCGCCAACTCCTGTTAAGTTATCGCCAGAGTGTTCAACAGAACCATTACCACCAATAGTATTGTTGTAGAAGATGAAATCATTTTGATCTGCTACTTTACCTGTATCAGCAAGTAAGAAAATCGACGAATCTAAATCAAAATCATGTCCACCATCGTATTTATTTGTGTCCCATCCTAAACCTACAATTACATTTGATAAGCCTGGGTTTGTTTTTGTTAAATCTACTTTTTGTCCTTTTTGTAATGAAATACCCATTTGTATTCCTCCTCAAATTTATATTTATTGATATCTTCGAACTACATCACCAAGTTTTACATCATTTGTACCGTTACCAACAGCTGCAAACTTCCATTCGTTACCGTGACGATAAATTTCACCACACACTAGCGTCGTTAAATTCGAATAATTATCAGTTAAATTATAACGAATTAGTTCATTACCTGTCTTGTCATCGTACACGCGAATATACGCATTTTGAATCATACCGAAATGTTGATTACGTCCAGCTGCATCATAAATGTTAACGACGAATACTAATTTATTGTATTGAGCAGGTACTGCCCCTAGCTCAACTGTAATTACTTCATCATCACCATCACCAGCACCAGTTAAATTATCACCAGAATGTACAACAGATCCACATTTACTCGATAATTTTCCGAAGTAAACTACGTCATCTCCTGCAACTATACGATCATCCTGTAACATTAAAACTGAGGAATCACAGTCAACATCTCTGCCTGCTGTTCTACCACTCGAAAATAAGCCTCCTAAAAAGCCACCGCTTTTTGTTTGACTTACAGGGTCCCACCCTAAGCCTACTTTAATTTTATTTAAACCAGCATTGCCTTTTGTTAAATCTACACGCTGTCCCTTTTGTAAATTAATCCCCATTTTTAATGCCCTCCTTATTTGAATGCGCCTCTGCTAAAAAGTTGCTAACAGTATAAGCATCGATATACTTCTTCTTATAATAAGTCTTGTACGCTTCCTCAAAACCTTCATTAGTGAGCAGTAGCTGCGTCAATAAAGTATGTATGTCAGCATAAATTAAGTCTAAAATAATATTACATAAAATTCAAATAATGGCTCCAGGATGAAATTGTAAATTTATAGTTAGTTCATTTATTCGTCTTAACAAGTAAAAAAACCTTCTAGCTTTTTCAGTAGAAGGCTATTTTACATATTAGCTTTTCATTTTCGGATCTAGTGCATCTCGCAAACCATCACCCATTAAATTAAAACCTAGTACCGTTAGCATAATCGCTAAGCCTGGGAAAATCATTGTCCATGGCGCCTTTAATAAGTAGATACGGGCATCAGCTAGCATTTTACCCCATTCTGGTGCTGGTGCTTGAGCCCCTAATCCTAAGAAGCCTAGTGCAGCTGCTTCAATAATCGCTGTCGCAATTGCTAATGTTCCCTGTACAATAATTGGCGTCATTGAGTTTGGTAAAATGTGAGAAAACAAAATACGCGAATCTCGCATCCCTATCGCTTTTGCTGCTACGATATATTCCTCTTCTTTTACACTTAACACTTTTGATCGAATTAACCGCCCAAAGTTAGGGACGTTAATAATCGCAATCGCAATTAAAGCATTTTGTAATGACGGCCCAAGTACAGCCACTACAGCGATTGCTAATAAAATGCTAGGAAACGCCAACATAATGTCAAAAATTCGAGAGATAATTGTATCTATCCATTTTCCATAATAGCCTGCAAGAATTCCAAGTGTACTTCCTACAACTACCGAAAGAATAACGGCAAAAAATCCAATCCTTAACGAAATACGCGCACCATATATAATTCGTGAAAGAATATCCCGACCAAAGTCATCTGTTCCAAACCAATGTGCACTTGAAGGTGCCAATAACCGTTTTGATAAATCTTGTTCATTAATCCCCTGAGGAGCAATCATTGGACCAAATACAGCAAGTAGTATAAAAAATATTACTATCCCAGCACCAACTAGGGAGATTTTGCTTTTTTTAAAGCTTCGCCAGCCTTCTCTCCAAGGACCTGCCGCACGCTCTCGACTTGCTATTGCTTCTTTTTTAATTTCTATCGCACCAGTCATTATCGCATCTCCCTCCTATTTGTATTTAATGCGTGGATCTATCACTGTATAAAGTAGATCGACAATTAAATTGATCATGATGAAAATAAACGCAACGATTAAAATACCCGATTGGATAACTGGATAATCACGGAAGCCAATTGCATCATAAATATAACGACCAATGCCTGGCCAACTGAAAATCGTTTCTGTTAAAATGGCGCCGCCAAGTAACAACCCTGTTTGTAAACCAATTACTGTTAATACCGGGATTACGGCATTTTTCAATGCATGTTTATAAACGACGATAAACATTTTTTGTCCTTTTGCTCTAGCTGTACGAACATAATCGGAGCGCATTACCTCAAGCATAGACGAGCGGGTAATCCTGGCAATAATCGCCATCGGAATCGTAGCAAGTGCCACCCCTGGTAACACTAATCGCTTTATAACTTCCGTAAACTGATCAAATCTCCCTTGAATGAGCGTATCGAGCAAATAAAAATGCGTAATGGCGGTTATTGGGTCACGGACATTATCACGTCCAGATGTTGGGAACCAGCCAAGGTTAATGCTAAACGCCCATTGTTCCATCAATCCTAGCCAAAAGACTGGCACAGATACACCAATTAAAGCAATGACCATTGCTAAATAATCAAACCATGAATTTTGGAACCAAGCTGAAATAATACCTGCATTGACACCAACAATAATTGCGATAATCATCGCAAAGATAGCTAATTCTGCTGTTGCCGCTAAATATGGAAAAATTTCTTGTGAAACAGGTAACTTCGTACGCAATGAAACGCCTAAATCGCCCTGAAAAATACCACCTAAATAGCCGAAATATTGTGTGTACCATGGCTTGTCTAATCCTAAACTTGCGTTTAATGCCTCAACCGCCTCTTTCGTCGCCTGCTGACCTAAAATCACTTGCGCGGGGTTACCAGGAATTAAACGAATTAACATAAAGACGATAAAAGTCATTCCAAGCAAAACTGGGATTAATTGAAATAAACGTCTTCCCATATAGTGAAGCATCTTCTTCACCTCTCTGTAATTTTCTAATTATACTTTTGCTACGAAAAGCATTGAAGTCAATACACATACTGTAGAAAGGGACAGCCTTCAACAAACGATAGACGTTTAGATGGTTTGTCTTTCATACAGAAAAACGGGTTGCGACCAACATAGTCACAACCCGTTTTTACAACGCTAGACAAAGTCCAAAGCTGTAAAAATCTTGTTACGTCACTATGAGTAAGCGACAATTTTCATTTCTCTATTGTCTAATTCATATCTACTGCTTCTAAACGGTCAGAACCCGTTGGATGTGCATGGTAATTTGTAACTTTTGTACTTGCAGCTAAAATAGGAATTGAGTGTGCAAGTGGAACCCATGGAGCATCCTCAGAAATAATTGTTTGCGCTTGTTTGTAAAGTTCAATACGTTTGTCTTCGTTCACTTCTGTTTGTGCAGCCACAAATAATTTGTGTAACTCTTGGTTGTCATAGAACGTGTAGTTGTTTGAGCCGATATTATCAGCGTCTAATAATGTGTAAAGGAAGTTATCAGCATCGCCGTTATCACCAGTCCATCCAAGTAAGAACGCATCCGCCTCACCATTTTGAGCTTTTTCTAAATACGTAGCCCATTCGAATGAAACGATTTTAGATGGAATACCTACATCAGCTAAATTCTTTTGAATTGCTTCTGCAATTTTTTGACCATCTGGCATATATGGACGTGGTACTGGCATTGCCCATAGCTCAATTTCTTTACCGTCATAGCCTGCTTCTTTCAGTAAAGCTTTTGCTTTTTCAGGATCATACGCATAACCTGTAATATCATCGTTGTAGCCAGCAATAACTGGTGGCATTGGGTTTTTCGCAGGTTGCGCTAACCCTTCATAGAAAGCATCTACTAATGCTTGCTTATCAATTGCATAGTTTACTGCTTGACGAACTTTTACATTATCAAATGGAGGGCGTGTTACTGTTAAACCAAGATAACCAACGTTCATAGAAGGACGTTCGATTAATTGTAAATCGCCATTTGTTTCGATTGATCCTTTATCAGATGGACTTAAACCATCGACAACATCTACCTCGCCATTATTTAATGCATTTAAGCGCGCTGAGTTATCAGGAATCGAACGGAAAATTACTTTATCTAATTTCGGGAACCCTGCAATACGATAGTCAGGATTTTTCTCAATTGTAATAGAATCATTTCGTGTCCATTTTACAAATTTGAATGGACCTGTTCCAACTGGATTATCGATAAGTGCATCGTCATTCGCTTCGAATGCAGTTGGAGAAGCAATTGCGAATGGTGACATTGCTAAGTTTTTCAAGAATGGTGCTTGCGGTTGCTTCAGTTTAAATACAACTGTGTAATCGCCTTCTGCTGTAATTGCTTCAATTACTTGCTCACCGCCCATTGTAAATTGGGACATGAAGTACGGGAACTTATCAGCGCCAGCTTTCCAGCGCTCGAAATTTTTCACGACTGCTTCTGCATTAAAATCAGACCCATCGTGGAACTTTACGCCTTCTTCAAGTTGGAATGTATAAGTTAATCCATCATCTGAAGCTTCCCATGATTTTGCTAAACCTGGATGCAATGTAACATCTTCATCTCCAAAGTTAATAAGTGTTTCATAGAGATTCACTGTAACTTTAAAAGATTCACCTTCTGTTACTGTCGCTGGATCAAGTGCAGTAGAGTCCCCACCTCGACCATATACTAAAGTTTTTTCACTGCCGTTAGCTGAATCGCCGCCAGTAGACGTATCTTTTGAACCTGTATCCTTGCCATCAGAGCTACCACCACACGCAGCTAAGATTGTCGAGAGAACAAGGATTAGCATTACGCCTAATGACCAAAGCTTCTTTTTCTTCATTTATTTTCCCCCTAAAACTTTTTTATATCATTTAATGTTGAAGCGCATCATAAAGATGACAAGCAACATAATGACCCTGTTTCACTTCTTGCAGTTTCGGAACAACGCTTGAGCATTGTTCTTTCTTAAAAGGACATCTCGTATGGAATGCACAGCCGCTTGGCGGATTGGATGCACTCGGAATATCTCCAGATATAATAAGCTGCTCACGTTCAAAAGTTGGATCAGGCACAGGAACAGAAGATAATAATGCCTGCGTATATGGGTGGAGCGGCTCTGCATATAAATTCTCACTATCTGTCAACTCTACTAACTTGCCTAAATACATAACCCCGACACGATTACTAATATGTCGCACAACCCCTAAGTCATGTGAAATAAATATATAAGTAAGCTTTAATTCCTTTTGCAATGTTTGCATTAGATTTAAAACTTGGGCTTGAATTGATACATCCAGCGCTGAAACGGGCTCGTCTGCAATAATTAGACGAGGATTGGTCATTAGCGCACGAGCAATTCCAATACGTTGTCTTTGCCCTCCACTAAATTGATGTGGATAACGTTTTGCGTGATATTCATTTAAGCCAACGATTTCGAGAAGCTCTATTACTTTCTTTTTGCGTTCTTTCGAATTGCCCATACCATGAACAATAAGCGGTTCCTCTAAAATCTTGCCAATCGTATGGCGTGGATTTAACGAAGCATAAGGATCTTGGAAAATCATTTGGATATCCCTTCGCGCTTTCCGCATTTCATTGTTTGATAATGTGGAAATCATTTTGCCTCCAAATTCAATGTTACCTGCTGTCGGTTCAAGTAAGCGCATTAATAGGCGACCTGTCGTTGACTTCCCACACCCCGATTCACCAACTATGCCTAATGTTTCCCCTTCAAAAACTTCAAAGGAAACATCGTCCACAGCTTTCACATCCCCAACCTGCGTATTAAGGAATCCTTTCCGAATAGGAAAATACTTTTTTAAACCATCAACCTTCAACAACACTTTCGACATAATGAACCACCTCCTGTTCTTCCATTAAAAAGCACCTTGCTTTATGTTGCTCTGTCGCTTCATATAAAGGTGGTGTTTCCTGTAGGCAACGCTCCATCGCAAATTCACAGCGTGCTGCAAATCGACAGCCGTCTTTAATCGTGCCCGGCTTTGGAACACTACCAGGTATCGAATAAAGACTGTCTTTTTTATAACGCATATCTGGTACCGATTTAATAAGTCCTTGTGTGTAAGGGTGCTTTGGCGTTTTAAAAATTTCCTGAATAGATGCTTCTTCAACAATTTGTCCAGCGTACATAACGATAACGCGTTCACAAGTTTCTGCTACAACACCTAAATCATGCGTAATTAATAAAACAGCAGTATTCATCCGCTTGTTCAAATCTTTCATTAGTTGCAATATTTGAGCTTGAATCGTCACATCTAGCGCTGTTGTAGGCTCATCGGCAATCAGTACCTTCGGGTCACAGACAAGTGCCATGGCAATCATTACACGTTGGCGCATCCCACCTGATAATTGATGAGGATAATCCTTTAATAGTTCCTCCGCACGTGGTAACCCTACTAGCTTCATAATTTCTACTGCGCGTGCAAAAGCCTTCTTTTTAGACCACTTAGGATTATGAATTAAAATAGCCTCTTTCAATTGATCCCCAATCGTAAATAAAGGATTTAATGAAGTCATCGGCTCTTGAAAGATCATCGCCACATCTTTCCCACGCACTTTTTGCATTTGCTTATCAGTTAATTTAGCTAAATTTTTGCCATCTAACAGTACTTGTCCGCCTGTGATTTTTCCAGGTGGCGATGGTATCAATCCCATAATGGACAAAGATGTTACGCTTTTGCCACTGCCCGATTCCCCAACAATCCCCAAAATTTCCCCTTCATGGACCGAAAAATCAATATCGTCAACGGCAGGAATCTGTCCATCATCTGTGAAAAAGGTTGTTTGTAAACCTTTAATCTCTAACAGCTTTTTTCGCATGTTCAACCGCCCCATCCTACCAATTTTTTTAAAAATTACAAATTTATAGTTTATTATATACTAACTATCAATAAATTCTCTATTTTCAGATAATTCTAACTAAATTTCTCCTCTCTTTCAATCATTATTTTTCTACCATTAGCATATATTTTCTACATTTTTCCCCTCACTTATAAATATTTCGTATTTTAACGATGTTTTTCTACAAAAATAGCTTCCATTTAACTTGGAAGAATAGAAGAAGCCGTTGCTTGCTGAAATATGCCACTGCATACAAAAAAGCCTTTCATTCAACTAGAAATGAAAGGCTCACAATATACAAGTGCCAGGCACTCAAACAATTTCTTGCAAAGAAAAAAACGTAAGACGCAACAAACCGCGTGTTTGCGAGAGTTGCGGCTTACTCTGTGCCTGCGACAGTGTCAGGCACTCAAACAATTCGCTCGAAAATTAATGACATTCGTCATCTTTCAATACTCAATCTAAGTGTTGCACTTGGAATAAATTAAAGTATGTGCCTTGCTCCTTCATTAGTTGCTCATGATTCCCTTTTTCAATTAATTGTCCATGATCAATAACAAAAATATTATCGGCATGTGTAATAGTAGAAAGTCGGTGCGCAATAATAATGGTTGTTCGGTCATGCACTAAGGCATCGAGCGATTCTTGAATAAGCGCTTCACTTTCTAAATCTAGTGCTGATGTTGCTTCATCTAAAATTAAAATCGGTGGGTTTTTTAAAAAGACGCGGGCAATGGCAACACGTTGCTTTTGTCCACCCGATAATTTTACACCTCGCTCGCCAACCTTCGTGTTATAGCCATTTGGCAAGCCCATAATAAAGTCATGCGCATTAGCCGCTTTTGCAGCAGCAATTACTTCTTCCTCAGACGCTTCAGGTTTACCCATCAATATATTTTCTTTAACTGAATCACTGAACAAAATATTATCCTGTAGCACGATTCCAATTTGAGAGCGTAATGAATGGATTGTGACATCCTTCACATCATGACCATCTACATATACCGCTCCATCTGACGTATCATAAAAGCGTGGAATTAAGCTGATAATGGTAGATTTCCCACCGCCGCTCATCCCTACAAATGCGACCGTCTCCCCTGGATTTATGGTAAAATTCATATTTTTTAAAATTTGCGAACCATCTGCTTCATATTGAAAAGCGACATTCTCAAATCGCACCTCACCTGTTGCAGGCGATAATGGTAGTGCATTTTTTTTATTTTTTACTTCATAAGGCTCGTCTATTAGTTCAAACATACGATCCATCGAGGCAATCGACTGTGTTAACGTTGTGGATGCACTTACTAAACGGCGAAGTGGTCCGTAAAGGCGTTCAATATACGCGATAAAAGCAACCATTGTGCCGACCGATAAAGGTCCATTAATCACTTGATATCCTGCATAAGCAATAACAAGTAATGGTGCTACATCTGTAATCGTATTGACGACCGCAAAAGATTTAGCATTCCATTTTGTTTGATCTAATGCTTTTTCTAAAAACTCGCCATTCGCTTCATTGAATAATTTTTGCTCATGCTTTTCGAGCGTAAAGCTTTTAATAATACTCATGCCAGCTACTCGTTCATGAAGATAACTTTGAACACCTGCAAGTGCTTGTGAACGGTTGCGTGTTAATGTTCGAAGTTTACCAAAGAAGAACCTAACACTAATTGCATAGAACGGGAATGCAATGAGCGCAACAAGTGTAAGTTTGACATCCAATGCTAGCATAATACAAACGGCAATAACAATCGTTGCTAAGTCCAGCCAAACATTCATCAAACCTGTCATAACAAAGTTCTTCGTTTGCTCCACATCATTAATTACACGTGAAATAACCTCACCCGCTCTTGTATTGGCGTAATACTTTAAGCTTAGGCGCTGTAAATGCGAGTAAATCTCTTTGCGGATATCAAAAAGGACCTTATTACTCACATGCTGTGCAAAATATTGACGGTAGTATTCTATTGGTGGTCGTATAACAAAGAACACAATAATTGTACCGCCTAGCCAGTAAAACAATTCTTTTGTTTTTTCTGTATCCGTCAAATCCTCCGCACCAATAATATCATCAAGTACTATTTTTATGAGCAGTGGAATGAATAACGGGATTGCAAATTTCACTATACCAATTAAAACCGTTAAAATAATTTCCCATGTGTATGGTTTTACATAACGCATATAACGCTTTATACTACTCATTTTTCATCACTTCCTTATTAGAAAACCTCATCCCTATGTGGCTTTCTATACATTAAAAAAAGAAACAGACATTCTATTACGAATGCCCTTACGTATTATAGCAATATTTAGCATGAAGTACAGTTAGTTGACCTTTAATGCTAACTATTTTCGATTTACATCGATAGTTCTATTTATAAAATACCCCTTAAATGCAAAAAAAACCCATTAGTTGAACTAATAGGTGTTACTGACAATCATCTGCTTGCATATCGAGCTGAAACTTATAACGACTTGTCCAAGCATCGATAAAATCAGGTGCAAAGGGTCCTCTTTTTTGTTGTATCCAGCTAATTAATTTTTCGACATTACGCTTTAAAATTTTATCGATGACATCTGGGTAAGACATTTCCTGGCGATGCTGTTCATATTCATCTTCATCTAAAAGGGTATACGACATATCTGGAAAAACCTTAATATCTAAATCGTAGTCAATGTATTTAATGGCATTATTATCGAAAACAAATGGTGAGCTTAGATTACAATAATAATACACACCGTCTTCACGCAGCATGCAGATGATGTTAAACCAGTGCTCCGCATGGAAATAACAAATAGAAGGCTCTCTCGTTAGCCACGTACGACCATCGGATTCTGTCACAAGTGTTCGTTCATTCGCACCGATTATAATGTTTTTAGTTCCTTTTAAAACCATTGTTTCTTGCCAAACACGGTGGATGCGGCCATTGTGCTTATAACTATGTATTTGTATCGTTTCTCCTTCTACCGGTATTGCCATTTTTGAAGCCCACCTTTTCGTCTATGCTACCTAAATCTAGCAGTCTCTAGTATATTATAGCAATCTGTACGCGAAAGGTGTAGTTGAAAACTACAAATTTCACTGTGTCATGTTATTTATGTACAAATTTTCGAAAATTAATAGCAATTTCCATCATAACAGCAACTTTAATGGAATTTTTTAACTTATGTTATAAACTTATGCGTATCGGAGGAAAAATAGAAAAGGGCTGTCCTTTTCATCTTTTCGATTTTTAGACAGCCCCTTAGAAGGTAAATGCAATTATGCAGTTACAAAGTGCTTACTCGCTCGCGTTTTGGTTATTCTTAGCATATTTGCCTGAAGCTTGAGCTTTATTCTGCTCAGCTTTAGCATTTTGCTTTTGCACTTCATTGAAGTCCGTTTCGTAACCAAACTCTTCACTTTGGCGTTGCATGTTTTTATTTGCTTGTTGGTTTGTGTTTTGATTTTTCTTCATCAGTCATTCACCTCCACGCTAATTATTGTGTACAGAGGTGATTACTTTTATGCTCATTAATTTTTTTATTTTCGTTGCTTCGTTATAGTGTCTCCCTATTTTATCGCTTGCCATATTTTTAACATTGGCACTGGCATTGGTAACAATTCTATTTGCTCCTGTGTTAGCCAATCACCCTTTTCACATGATTTACACTTCATATAATAAGCATTCACATGCCAAGTTAAATGTGAGAAAACATGTTTAAATGTTAAAATTTCTCGTTGTGCTTGTGCCTCTACTTCATAGTGCTGAGCAAATTTTAATAATGAGTCTTCTGCTTGCTCAACCATCGGGAACTGCCACATATTCGCAAGTAAGCCACTTGCCGGACGTTGCTCCATTAAAATTCGACCGTCCTCATCCTCACAAACAAAAACGTCGTATGAAATATGCTTCATCTTAACTTTTTTTGATTTAACAGGCAGTTTTTCAGGTTCTCCTTCATTAAAAGCGGTGCAATATTCACGGACAGGACATAACAAACATTTCGGTGATGTTGGGGAACAAATAAGCGCTCCAAGTTCCATTAACCCTTGATTAAAAGATGATGCATTTTGTGGATCAATTAATTCTTCAACAGCTGCTTCGAAAATTTTCTTTGTCTTCGGCAGTGCAATATCATCATGTATATTGAGTACACGACTTAAAACCCGCATGACATTACCATCAACTGCATGTTCGGGCTTATTATAGGCAATACTTAAAATAGCACCTGCAGTATAGGGTCCAACCCCTTTTAACTTAGAAATTTCATAGCGATTATCAGGTACGATTCCGCCATAGTTTTCTAGCACCTCACGAACCCCCGCTTGCAGATTTCTCGCTCGTGAGTAATAGCCAAGGCCCTCCCAATGTTTCAATAAATATTCCTGTGGTGCCTCAGCTAATAATTCTAAAGTTGGAAAGCTTTCCATAAAGCGATTGTAATAAGGAATAACTGTATCAACTCGTGTTTGCTGTAGCATTACCTCAGATACCCAAATTTTATAAGGGTCTTTAGTATGCCGCCAAGGTAAATCTCGTTTCTCTTCTTCAAACCATTCGACTAAAGATTGTCGAAATTCTGCTACATATGGATAATTCACAGTGACCTCCCGTGTCTTTACGATTTAATTTATGATTAAAAGGGTATACAATTAAGAAAAGCTATTCGCATAATATGGCAAAAACGTATAAATTTATTACAGTTAAACGTGACATCCGCCGCTGCGTTTCCTGCTACAACCAAGGTTTTAACGCACTAATATAAGTCGCGGACATTTGCTGAAACAAAAAACTCCATTATTTACCTCTTGTGCGAGTGAATACTTAGCGATTGAAAAGCAAATTTTATAAGCAATACCATTATTGAAATGAAATATACATGTATGCATTGTACGACTTTTTCACGCATACAAGGAGTGGATAATTTTGGATTCAGGTACACATTTCGTTATGGGAATAGCACTCGGTGGTCTTGCTTTAGTTGACCCTGTAGTTGCCAATCATTCAATGACTTTTACTGCCGTTATGGCTGGTACCATTATTGGCTCACAAGCACCTGATGTTGATACAGTATTAAAACTTCGCAATAATGCGATTTATATTCGGCATCATCGCGGTATAACACATTCAATACCAGCAGTAGCCTTATGGCCAATTTTAATTACAATCGTGTTATCACTAATTATTCAGGACGCAAATGTATTACATTTATGGCTTTGGACATTTCTTGCAGTAGCTATTCATGTTTTCGTTGATATTTTTAATGCATACGGAACACAAGCTATTCGCCCATTCTCTAGAAAATGGGTAGCACTTGGTGTGATCAATACATTCGATCCCATTATTTTTTCCCTTCATTGCCTTGGAATATTACTATGGGCATTTGGGGCAAATCCAGTCTGGACATTTAGCGTCATGTATGGCGTTATTGTCGTCTATTATATTTTTCGCTTTGCTGTTCAAAAAGCAGTTAAAAAAGCTGTGCATAGCACAATTCAAGATGAAGATTATGTTATTGTAGCACCTACGATGCGATTTTTTCACTGGCGCATCGCCGCAAAATCAAAAACACATTACTATGTTGGCCGCGCTTATGGGCGAACTGTTAATATTTACGATAAATTCGAAATCAAATCACTACCAAAAACACCTGCTGTTGAAGCTGCTATGAAAGACCCTAATCTCGCTGCCTTTGTGTCTTTCTCACCATTGTACCGTTGGGAAATTTCCGAGCTTGAAAATGGCTTAACAGAAGTGAGGTTAATCGATTTACGTTATCGTAGTGACAATCGCTATCCTTTCGTTGCAGTTGCTCATTTAAATGACGACAACGACATTATTACCTCTTACACTGGTTGGATTTTTACCGAGGATAAGCTTCAAAAAAAATTACAAATTGGCGCAAGCAATTAACGAATAAAGCCGGAGTATCCTATTTGAAGGGAACACCGGCTTTGTTATGCTTATAGCTTAAAATTGATTTTTGCATTGCAATGCAATCTATATGTTATTGTACCATATCATCACTAGCATCTAGTAAATGAGCGTATTTTGGATTACGTCCTGCAAATTGATGGAGCTTATCGCCATAGCTTACAATTAATTGGCGTACTAAGTTTTCAGTGTAATCAGCCCCACGATAATCATAGCCCGCTTTTGCAGATGTTGATTCAAAATCGCTCCATAACAGTTCAATCCAAACACGCGCACGCCCTGCTGACATTTGGGGATTTTTCTCAAGTAACTCTGCTGTTAGTTTGTCGATTTTTTCTTGCATTTATTTCCCCACCTTTATAGGTGATAAAATAGAAACGGGCAAGGCTTCCTGATATTTATCGCCGCCTAGGCGATGACCCCATGCAAAACGTCCTTTTAAATAATCAACTTGGAAATAGTTGTTGTCTGAGCCATCGATTCTGTACATTTCCCCAGGTACAATCGTATCTAAATCAACTAAATATGCAGCTGCCATTAAAGCTTTACGCTCATACACTGCAAATTCATTAAGTATGCCTAGCTGTTCTGCCTTACGAGCCTTCTCTTTTAGCTTTCCTACTTCTTCACGTAGTTCATGCTCTGTCATTGCAGCATAGTTTTTTTCATTCATTCCCCATTCTCCTTCTCTTCAATAAAACGATCTATAACTTCTACAGGAAATCCCTTTTGATAAAGCGCCTGCTTCGTTTTCATTTTTAATTCATAACCAGTATACTTCGACGCATACTTTTTCCAAACTTTTTCGCCTTGCACATCGAGTAAGGACTGCCATTCATCTTCTGCTTGCTCAATTTCAACTTGTCCAAGTACTTCATCGACAATAGTAAAAGAATACCCTTTTCGCATTAAAAAATCTTGTATCTTAGTTTTTATTTGCGTTGGTGTTTTCTTCTTCTCAGAACGAATTACTTTTTCTGCAAGCTGTGTTGCAAGCTTCACTTGTTCTTCATGGCTAAATGTTTCAAGCACTTCATCTTGTAAACTTTTATCGATTCCTTTTTTAATGAGATCTTGTCGAATTGCTCGAGGCCCTTTTTTCATCGTAGCTTTTTTTGTATCGAGCAATGCTTTCGAATAAGATTCATCATTTAAAAAGCCATATGATTTTAACTTTTGAATCGCTTCTAATATTACCGCTTCCCCAAACTCTAATGAGCTTAACTTTTTCTTCACCTCATGCTCACTACGCATTTGATAGGATAAAAAGTTTAGCCCTTTATTAAATGCTTTGCGAATTTCATCTTCATAGGCAATTTCCTGAATATCAAATTCTTCAAGCACCTTTCCTTTTGTAAGACCAAATTGTATTAAAATCGCCTCGTCTACAGGAAAAGCGTATTCCTCATTTAAATATATATTATAGCGTTCTGGATTGTTTTTTTGACGCGCAATTTTTGTAATAACACGCATAGCGAAATCACCTCTTTGCCTAATCATTATAACATCTTTTTCTTTTTTTCTATCTTTGTGTATAGTTGAGTTACATCAATTGGTAAAAGGAGGGGTTCTTATGAAAATTGTCATTGCTGGTGGTACTGGTTTTGTTGGGAAGGCGTTAACAAAACTGTTGCAAGAACAAGGACATGAGTTATTCGTTTTATCCCGTAGCAATTCGAAATATGAAAATGGCATTCATTATGTACAATGGCTAAAAGATGGTGCTCGACCAGAAAAGGAATTGGACGAGAATATCGATGCAGTCGTCAATTTAGCAGGAGTGTCATTGAATGATGGACGTTGGACAAAGAAGCAAAAGAAAGCTATTTATACAAGTCGCATGGAAGCTACACTAGAAATTGTACGTATTATAGAACAATTTAAGGAAAAACCGAACGTACTTGTCAATGCCAGTGCAGTTGGAATTTACCCACCTTCCACAGTGGCCACCTATAGTGAAAACGCTAGCGACTACGCAAAAGATTTCTTAGGATGGACAGTTCATGATTGGGAACGCCATGCAAAGCGAGCAGAAAAACTCGGTGTTCGTGTAGCACTTGCTCGTTTTGGTGTTATTTTAGGTCGTGACAACGGTGCACTTCCTTCCATGCTATTGCCCTATAAACTACATATCGGTGGCACGATTGGTACAGGCGAGCAATGGTTATCATGGATTCATGTAGAAGATGTAGCGCGGGCTATTTATTTTGCCATTACCAATTCATCTATTAACGGACCATTTAATGTGACTGCTCCACATCCAACACGCATGAAAGAATTTGGTCAAACAATTGCACAAGTAATGGGACGTCGTCATTGGATGCCAGTCCCGAGTTTTGCCATGCGTTTAGCTCTCGGAGAACAAAGTATGCTCGTTTTAGAAGGACAACATGTAATACCGACTGTTTTAGAAACGCAAAATTTTGAATTTAAATATCCTTATTTAAAAGAAGCACTTGAAAATTTATTATAAAATCCGTGTGCAAAGTGAAACGACAAGCCGGATAAATTTTTGAAAAGAACGCATCCTAAAAGAAAAGGAAAGGATGCGTTTTTTATGTGGAAACAACATATAGTAGGTGCAGTAATCGCTACTTTTATTATTGCCGCAGCAATAAGCATTAATCCATACTTTGCATCTGGCTCAGATGAATATCATTGGGGCATTAAACGAGCAAAGAATGGCGAACCAGCACAGGCAGGAGCACAACTTGATAAACTACTCGACCAATATGGAGCAATTTATAAAGGAAAACCCGATAAAAAAGTGGTCTATTTAACCTTTGATAACGGATACGAAAATGGCTATACAGAAAGTATATTGGATACGTTAGAAAAAGAAAAAGCACCAGCAACCTTCTTTTTAACTGGTCATTATTTAGATAGTGCTGGTGACCTTGTTAAGCGTATGGTGCAAGACGGTCATACAATCGGTAACCATTCCTACGGTCATCCGAATATGGCAAAGTTAACAAGAGATGGTATGCGTGCAGAATGGCGTAAGTTTGATGCGAAACTGCGTGAATTAACAGGCATAGACCGTACAACTTATGCTCGACCACCAGAAGGAATTTTCAATGCTAAGTTGTTAGAAGTCGGCAATGCAGAAGGTTACCGTCATATTTTCTGGTCTATCGCTTTTAAAGATTGGCTAAAGGATGAACGACGTGGAGCAGATTATGCTTATAATGCTTTAATGGAGCAACTTCACCCTGGCGCTGTCATTTTAATGCATACAGTAGCTCAAGATAATGCGGAGGCTCTACCTTTATTCATCGCTGAAGCAAAGAAACAAGGCTATACTTTTTTATCGCTTGACGATTTAGTATTGGAGTATGAAGATTTCCCTGTCACTATGCAATCGTCCACTCCTTAGTTATAATGGGGAGATGACATCAGCATGTTATCAATACCTACGTGCTGAACAAAGTTAAAGGACGTGGATCGCTTGACGCAACAAACTACGATGGAAGTGGGACAAAAATTCCCATTAACTATAAAAAGACTTGGCATTAATGGCGAGGGCGTTGGCTTTTATAAACGCAACGTCGTCTTCGTAAAAGGCGCTATTCCTGGAGAAGAAATTACTGCCCAAGTTACGAAAACACAACACAATTTCGCTGAGGCAGATATACTTGCCATACGAAAAGCGTCACAATTTCGTCAGGAAGCACCCTGCCCAGTTTACAATGAATGCGGTGGGTGCCAGCTTCAACATATGACATACGAAAAACAGCTTATAGAAAAACGGGGTATCGTTATTCAAGCGTTAGAACGCTATGCTAAGCAATTAGTTGAAACCGTAGAAGTTCGCAATACACTTGGTATGGACAACCCTTGGAATTATCGAAATAAAAGCCAGTTCCAAGTACGCAAAGAAGGCAAACGTGTCTATGCTGGGCTTTTTACAGAAGGCAGCAACAAGCTACTGAATATTAATGATTGCCTTGTACAGCATCCAATTACATCGAAAATTACTGTAGCGACACGTAAAATCTTACAAAAGCTAAATATTACGATTTACGATGGTCGTACGCTCGATGGTTTAGTGCGTACGATTGTTGTACGTACAGGGATTCGCACTGGTGAAACGCAAGTGGTGCTTGTTACGACTCGTAAAGAAATCCCTCACCTTACTGAGCTTTTAACGCGCATTAAAAAAATCGATCCAAGTATCGTATCGATTGCACAAAACATTAATCGTGAAAAAACCTCACTTATTTTTGGTGATGAAACAATTGTTCTTGATGGCAAGGAAACAATACATGAAGAACTAGGAGAATTAGCATTTGATTTATCTGCTCGCGCATTCTTCCAATTGAATCCAACACAAACTGTACATTTATACAATGAAATCAAAAAAGCAGCGGCATTAACGGGCAAAGAAACCGTTGTTGATGCCTATTGCGGAGTTGGTACTATCGGTTTATGGCTAGCAGATAAAGCGAAAGAAGTTCGTGGTATGGACGTAATTCCAGAAAGCATTCAAGATGCACGAACAAACGCGCGTAACCATGGCTTTAAACATACAAAATATGCAGTCGGCACAGCTGAAAGTGTTTTAGCAAAATGGCGTAAAGAAGGCTTCACGCCTGATGTTATTACAGTAGATCCGCCACGCACAGGCCTTGCACCAGAATTTATCCGCACTGTCCTTAAGCTAAAACCGAAACGTTTTGTCTATACGTCTTGTAACCCATCAACATTGGCTAAAGATTTACAGGAATTATCAAAGCTTTATGATGTAGAATATATCCAACCAGTAGATATGTTCGCACAAACTGCACAAGTCGAATGTGTTGCTAAGCTTGTGTTAAAAAAATAAATAAATTGGAGCATCTCAATTAATTTTGAGATGCTTTTCTATTTTAATAAGGTAACAAAACCGTTGCTTCCGCGGGATTAACTCCTGCTTTCGCGGAATTCTTCCCTCCTTTCGCGGAATCCCTACCCTCTTCCGCGGAATTCTCACCCGCTTTCGCGGAATCCACACCTCCTTTCGCGGAATTCTCACCTTCTTTCGCGGAATTCTCACCCTCTTCTGCTGGATTCTTCCCTCCTTTCGCGGAATCCCCGCCCACTTTCGCGGAATTCCCACCTCCTTTCGAGGAATCCACACCTTCTTCCCGGAATTCCCGCCCACTTTCGTGGAATTCCCTCCCGCTTCTGCGGGATTCTTCCCTCCTTTCGCGGGATTAACTCCTGCTTTCGCGGAATCCCCACCTCCTTTCGCGGAATCCCCACCCTCTTCCGCGGAATCCCCACCTCCTTTCGCGGAATTCTCACCCTCTTCCGCGGAATCCTCACCTTCTTCCGCGGAATCCCCACCCGCTTTCGCGGAATCCTCACCTCCTTCCGCGGAATCCCCGCCCACTCCCGCAAGCATGGAACTAATATCTAATTGCTTTTATAGAAGCTTGTCTGTATAATGTATTTCTAGGTGCCAAACCTACGTGGCATGGACGGAACATCCGTGTCACACCGAAAAACGCCATTACAGCACGGATTTGCTGGGCGTTTTTTGTTTTATGAGCGGGAGATGAGCCCCGCTCTTTTATTTTGCATTTAAAAAGCGACCGTGACATTAAACAGTCACTGATCGCTTATTTTTATTCCCAAATACAAGTAGAACTATCGCTACAGCTAGTAATAGAAGTGCTACAAGTAACAGGAAGCTATAATTTTTTACAAATTCTAAATAAACGCCACCTAAAAATGGTCCTGTTAAACTACCGATACTTAATGCAATACCACAAAGAAGGTTTCCGGTTGGTAATAGCTCTTTAGGCGTTAAATCAGCCATAAACGTAATACCGAGAGAAAACATCGAACCGACCAATGTACCTGCGAAGAAAAACGCGATCGCTACAGCCATTTGTGAGTGCTCTAAAAAACTAGCAATACTAAATAAAATTGCGCCTCCAAATGATCCAAACATCAGTATATTCCGTCGCCCAATTTTATCGCCAAGTGCACCAAGTGGCACTTGCGTTAAAATGCCCCCAAATGTAAAGACGGATAAAATAATCGGAATCATGTCTACCTCAAAACCTATACGTAAAGCGTAAACTGGAAATAAGGCATTTAATGAAGATTCTAAAAAACCGTAAACAAACGGACCTAAAAATGCTATCCATCCAAATACAATTGCCACCTTATAGCGATTCCATCCTCTTGCATTCATATCACCCGTTAAACGCTCTGGCTTTTCATTGCGTAAAAAGAATACAAATGACCAAGCAAATAAGCACATAATCGATGACACAATAAACGGCAATGCCTCTGCAATTTGTATAAGCTGTACCATTAATGGCCCTACCGCAAAGCCCATGCTAAAGGACAAACCATAAATAGCCATACCTTTACCTAAGCTTTTATGATCAGCTGTGCTCGTAATCCATGTTTGCGTAGCATAATGTAGCGCATGATCTCCAACACCTATTAGCAAACGTAGCACAAACCAAAATGTGACACTTTTCCATAAAGGGAATATGATAAGTGATACAAAGACAAATGCCCCGCCAATTAAAATAATTGGCTTATAGCCCCATTTTCGTAAAGGCTGTTCGATAAACGGTGAGATTAATAAAGTTCCTATGTATAGTCCCGTCGCATTTAAACCATTTAAAGCGGAAGATACACCATCACGCTCAAAAATTATGGAAATAAGCGGCAGTAGCATTCCTTGTGAAAATCCCGATATAGATACAATTAACACTAAAATAGTAAATCTTTTTTTGCTGTAATCTGAGAAGTAATTCATTTTTTCCTCCAACATCAAGTCTTCTTCCACATTACAGCATACCAAAAAGCCTTAGCGCTCACCACATGTGATTTTACGCTAAGGCCTAACTAACACTTATCTTCATTCAACTTGTATAAACACGAATTTCGGCTTTTTTATTTGACCGATTACTTGTTTAAACTCCCTCCTTTTCGAGTTAGAGTTCACCGTTTTGTACAATCAGCTCCTTTACTATTTCTTAAAATAACTTTAACACACAACATCAATATTGTAAATATTCTGTCTATTTATTTTTAAAAATAATCGCTAAGTCCTAGGCGTTGACCTAGGCATTGAAATTTAGTCCCAAATCAGCTACTATGTAAGGGACGAAATGAGGTGTATGCATGTCAAAGCCAATCACGGATAAAGAACAACAAGTGACTTACTTAAAAGAACGTCTTGAAATGTTTTTAGAAGTTTTAGATGCCATCGACCCAGAAAAAACTGAATTACAAGATATTGATCGTTTAATTCAAATGATGGATGATTTAGAAGATAAAATGGAGCAATTCAACGCTCGTGAACAATAGTAACGATAAAAAGCAAGCGAGCATATAAATTGCTCGCTTGCTTATTTAATGACAATCCCAATTGTAAACAACTTTGCTAAAATCTTTATTTTTAAGTTCATCCTCTGTAATGAAGAAATTGCAAACACCACAATCCCCCCACATAATATGATCTCCTTCACTATCTATTTGAAGTAACATTGTTGTTGAATCCGTATAATTGCCGTATGCTCTAGGATCCTCCTGTGTAAAGAAAGGATACCCTCCAATTTTATGACCATCACCCGTTAATACATCATATAATACATCTGTCAGCTCTTCGTCTTCTTCAGCGGCTGTTTCGATGCTTGCGTATATTTCATTGCTTCTAAAGTCATCCATAGATAAAGGTTCAAATTTTGCTTTAAAGGACAAGGCCATTTCCTTATCTACTGGAAAGTACAATTCTTCTTCTTTATTTTCTACAAATGAGAAATCTTGAATAAGCTGTGATTCATCCTTGACGATTGTATCGTGGAAAATAACTCGAAAACCATTTTGATTTTTCCCATTATCGAAATCCATTCCAAGTACATCATCATAGCCATCAATATAAAATTGCAGTATCCCCTCGTTAGGGAAATGAGGTAAGTGCTTAGGTACATCTGCAAAATTAATTTGGGCTAAAAGCTTTAATGGTTGTTGTTCCTCGTTTTTTGGATATTCCATAGAAAGTGGAAAATACGGATTACCTGCAAACTTACTTTCAAATAATGTCGTTTCCTTTTCATGCGTTTCAATTACAACAACAGGCTTCATAGTTCCTTCTATTATATTTCGAAATTGCTCAACTTCCTTTGGTAACTTCAACGATATTGTTTCAGACATGAAATATCCTCCTTAAAGTAAAGTTAATTCTATTTTAGAACAAACGTTCCTAATAATCAAATACTATTTTCTTTGAACATTTAATGGTTAATGATTAAACATTACAAAATCTATAAAAATAATCGCTAATTCCTACCACAATTAGATGGACTCTTTTTTTCATTAGTGGAAAAGAGTATAATGTATCGTGGAAATAATCAATTTTTCATTGGGGGGCAATATCAAAATGAATCTTCAAACTTTGGAGAAAAGTCTTTACAATTTAATTACTGAAACGTCAACAAACTTACCAAAAGATGTACGTCGTGCCATTAAAAAAGCTAAAGAAGCTGAAAATGCGGGTACTCGCGCAGCAATGAGTTTAGAAACAATCTCAAATAATATTATTATGGCAGAAGACAACGTATCACCAATCTGTCAAGATACTGGTCTACCAACATTTAAAATTTACACTCCTGTAGGTGTAAACCAATTAGAAATTAAAGAAGCGATTAAAAAAGCAATTAACGATACAACAGCTGATGCAAAATTACGTCCAAATGCCGTTGATTCTTTAACTGGTGCAAACAGTGGAAATAACCTTGGTGATGGTCTGCCAGTTATGAAATTCGAGCAATGGGAAAAAGATTATATTACGATTAAATTAATTCTTAAAGGTGGCGGCTGTGAAAACAAAAACATCCAGTACAGCCTACCATGTGAGTTAGAAGGTCTTGGCCGTGCTGGTCGTGATTTAGATGGTATCCGTAAATGTATCTTACACTCTGTTTATCAAGCACAAGGACAAGGCTGTTCTGCAGGCTTTATCGGTGTAGGTATCGGTGGCGATCGCTCTTCTGGATATGATTTAGCAAAAGAGCAATTATTCCGTCATGTTGAAGATACAAATTCAAATCCTGACCTTGCTAAATTAGAAGACTATGTTGTGAAAACTGCAAACACTTTCGGTATCGGTACAATGGGCTTCGGTGGTGAAGCAACTTTACTTGGCTGTAAAATTGGTGTAATGCACCGTATTCCTGCTTCATTCTACGTATCTGTAGCATATAACTGCTGGGCATACCGTCGTATGGCAGTTGATATTAATCCTGAAACAGGCGAAATCATCAACTGGCACTATCAAGAAGGTGAAAAAATTACATTTAAAGAAGATGAAGTCGCTGCAACAACAGATGAAACTTTAACAAATGTAGTAGAACTTACTGCTCCAATTACAGAAGAACAAATTCGTTCACTTAAAGTTGGTGACGTTGTATCTATTACTGGCCGTATGTACACTGGCCGTGATGCAATTCACCATCATTTAATGAGTCACGATGCACCAGTCGATCTTAACGGACAAGTTATTTATCACTGTGGTCCTGTAATGGCAAAAGACGAAGAAGGCAACTGGACTGTGAAAGCTGCTGGTCCAACTACTTCTATTCGTGAGGAGCCATATCAAGGCGACATTATGAAAAAATTCGGTATCCGCGCAGTAATTGGTAAAGGTGGTATGGGTCCTAAAACGCTTGCTGCTTTAGGCGAACACGGCGGTGTTTACTTGAATGCAATTGGTGGTGCTGCTCAATACTACGCAGACTGCATTAAAGGTGTAGATGGTGTAGACTTAATGGAATTCGGTATTCCTGAAGCTATGTGGCACTTAAATGTTGAAGGGTTCACAGCTGTAGTAACAATGGACTCTCACGGTAAATCGCTTCACGCTGATGTGGACAAATCTTCTCTAGAAAAACTTGCTCAACATGCAGAAAGAGTTTTCTAATCTAGAAGAACATTTTTAACTAAAGAGATTTATTTGTTACGCACACAAAATGTAAAGGCACAGAATATTCCTAGTGAATATACTGTGTCTTTTTCTGTTCTCAATGCAATGTTCAGAATAGAAAAATCAACAATCAGTTTCTTGAACACATTATTATATTTAATTGATTACTTTCCTAGACCATTTCCTCTAAAAGTTATTGCTTTCATTTTCCAAAAACCTTTGTTATAATAATTCTAAATTAGAAAAGATGTAAATGAAAGTGATTATCAACTACAAGAATGTTTATAATTCCTTATTATATAAGGGTTTTGATATTGATTTTCATTATCAGGGGGGATATTGATGGAATATACTAATCGAGAAAATGTAAGTCTAATTGAGAATGTTAAGGTACATGCTGAACTGATTGCTGCTGTTATGGCTGGATTATTTATTTTACTTGCATGGCGTTTAGATACAAATGATCAAACAACAGCTTCTATTCTCTTATATGTTGTTGCTTTTTGTGTCGGAGGATTTGCCAAAGCAAAAGAAGGTATTGAAGAAACACTAGAAGAAAAAAAATTGAATGTAGAATTACTTATGATATTAGCTGCAGTCGGCTCAGCTGCCATTGGCTATTGGACAGAAGGCGCAATTCTTATTTTTATCTTCGCTGTCAGTGGTGCTCTTGAAACATATGCTATGAACAAAAGTCATCGCGAAATTTCTGCTCTTATGAATTTACAACCTGAAGAGGCTTGGCTAGTACGTGGTGGATTTGAACCGATGAAGGTGGCTGTCTCCACATTAAAAATTGGCGATCATTTACTTATTAAACCAGGTGAACGTGTTCCAGCAGACGGTATTATCTTTAAAGGACAGTCGTCTATTGATGAATCAGCGATTAGTGGTGAGCCGCTACCTATTGCTAAATTTGAAGGTGACGAAGTATTTGCAGGAACGGTTAATTTAAATGGTGCAATTACGATGGAAATGACGAAACCAAATTCCGAAACACTATTCCAAAAAATTATTATGCTTGTACAAAGTGCTCAAAGCGAAAAATCGCCTTCTCAACAATTCATCGAAAAATTCGAAGGCACATATGTAAAGTTTGTATTATTATCTGTAGCGCTTATGATGTTCCTTCCCCACTTTTTACTCGGTTGGGATTGGACGACTACATTTTATCGAGCAATGGTGCTCCTAGTTGTTGCCTCCCCTTGTGCACTCGTTGCATCCATAATGCCTGCAACATTAGCAACAATTTCAAATGGCGCTAAAAACGGGGTGTTATTTAAAGGTGGCTTGCATTTAGAGCATCTAAGTGTATTACGTGCATTAGCTGTCGATAAAACAGGTACTCTTACACAAGGGAAACCAGTCGTTACAGAGTTTATCGTACGCGAAGGCTTAGATCAACAAGAAGCATTAGCGCTTCTTGCAGGCATTGAAGCACAGTCAAATCACCCATTAGCCCAAGCAATTACAAGCTACGCAAAAGCACAACATATTTCACAGTTTGCTCAAGCAACAATAGAAGATATCCCTGGTTGGGGCATGAAGGGCTACGTTAATGAAACAGAGTACCTTATCGGTAAACCCGATTTTGTAGGAGAGGATGAAGCCAATGCTTTTGCGAATAACGCATTAGCGAAGCTTACCTCAGAAGGTAAAACAGTGATTTTCATGCGAGACAATGAAGGCATTGTTGCACTTGCTGCGTTAAAAGATACAGTTCGTGATGAGGCAAAGAAAGCCGTCACATTATTAAAAGAATTAGGTATAGATGTCGTCATGCTTACTGGTGATAATGATAAAACAGCAAAAGTTATTGCGAAAGAAGCTGGCGTTACTGAATACGTGGCAGAGTGTCTTCCTGAAACAAAAGTTACGGAAATGAAACGCCTACTTAATCAACATAACTTTGTAGGGATGGTTGGCGATGGCATTAATGACGCACCTGCATTAGCGACAGCTACTACTGGGATTGCAATGGGCGAAGGTACTGATGTCGCTTTGGAAACAGCAGACGTTGTGTTAATGAAAAATGACTTATCTAAAATTGCTTATGCAGTACGTCTATCTCGCAAAATGCAACGAATCGTCAAACAAAACATCTTCTTCTCTATCGGTATCATTGTTTTGCTAATTGCCTCTAACTTTTTACAAGCTGTAGATTTACCACTAGGTGTCATCGGGCATGAAGGTAGTACAATTCTTGTAATATTAAACGGCTTACGAATGCTTAATAAAAATGTATAAAAAAAGGGTGGTCTCAAACTGGTATTTATGAGAAGTGCCAGGCACTCAAACAATTCTGAATTTTTAACAAAGCAAAAATCCACGTAGACTCCTGCGGGAACAGCACCAGTTGTAAGACGCAACAAACCGCGCGACTGCGAGGGTTGCGGCTTACACTGTGCCCGCGGAAAGCGTAGTGGATTTTTTCGTTTTAAGAGCCAGTATTATGCCAGGAATCTAAGAGAAGTGCCAGGTACTCAGACAATTTACCATGCATTTTATAATTTACTAAGAAAAAATCCACGTAGACTCCTGCGGGAACAGCTCCAGTTGTAAGACGCAACAAACCACGTGACAGCGAGGGTTGCGGCTTACACTGTGCCCGCGGAAAGCGTAGTGGATTTTTTCGTTTTAAAAGTCGATATTATGCCCGCAAAAATCAACGGCATTTAACTGGAAAAAGAATGAAGGGTGGTCTCTAATTGAGACCACCCTTTTTCTAAAGTTATTTAATAGCACCTTCAGCTTTTTGCAAGGCTCTTTTTTGCATTGTGGCATTTAACACACCACCAAAAATTATTATCATCCCTGTAAAATACAGCCATAGCATTAAAATAATAACGCCACCAATACTACCGTATGTAGCAGAATAATTTCCAAAGTTACTTATATAAAAAGAAAAACCATATGTCACAACGAGCCATGCAAGCGTAGAAAATATTGCCCCTGGCCATACACCCATTATTTTCAATCGTGGGCTTGTATTCGGTACTAACCAATAAATTGCCATCAACAGTAAAAAGATAAGTAATGGCGGCATTGACCAACGAATATTACGCCAAAGAGACTCAAACTCATCTTCAATGCTAACAATTGAAAACAAAAAATGCCCAATTTGCTGTCCAAAGACAGGTAATAGAAGAGCTACTGCAATTACAATAACTAAAGCTATAGTAAATACAAGTGAGAGCCCTCTGTCTACAAAACCTACTCTACCTTCCGTATCGTACGCTTTATTTAGAGCTCTTATTAACGCATTTATTCCTTTTGAAGCAGACCATATTGTCCCTAGTACCCCGATGGATAATAAACTACTATTGCGATTTGTTAATACTTCATTTAATGTACTTTCAATAAGCCTATATACTTCATCTGGCATTAGATTGACTAAAAACGAGTACACTTGCGTTGTCTCTAAGTTTAAATATGGCAATAGGGTAACAAGGAAAATTAATAGGGGGAAGAAAGAAAGTAAAAAGAAATAAGCAAGTTGTGCCCCAAGAGCTGATATTTCAACGCGTTGTATGCGAAGCATTAAATCTTGGATAAAGCCTTTCGATGTCATCACATCTACCGCATCTTCATTTGGTGAGAAAAACGACTTAACCTCACCAATCGTTGAATGTATGGATGCTTTTCTCTTTTCCATTTAATCCCCTCCTTTTACTACAGCTTATTCTTTATCTGGCGAAGAGAAGGCTGATTTAGTATCGCTAATCATCCCTTGAATTGTAGAAGGCAATTCTTTAAACTCATCAACTTTCTCGGCTAGCGTGTTTACATTTTCTGACACACTATCGCAAAGTACTTTTGCTGCTAACACCTTCTCTTCAATTAGGTCTTGCAGTTCACTTCGGTTTGATGCGTAATAAGATACCGCTTCTTTCATTCTTTTTGTTGTAGCGACTGTTTTTTCTCGTGTAGTACGATCAAACATGCTTATTGCAGCCCCTACAGCTGCGCCTACGACGATAGATGCTAATAATTTACTTTGTCCCATATTTTATTTACCCCCTGCTTGTTTAATGTGTATTCCCATTTTTAAAAATAACTAAACAGCTTACTGCCCTTATTCTACCCAATAACAGTGCATTTTTAAAGCAACGCCCAATTACAGTATTGACATTTTTTTTATTCAATGAAATGATATTGGCTAGGATTATGAAAGGTAGGTTTAATTGAATGGATTTATCAGTACCGTCAAAAGAAAACGTTATTTATATGGTCGACCAAATGAAAGATAAGCTCCGCATGGTAAATGTAGATGCTATGAAATCTGAGAATTTTGATGAAGCAAATTATGAAGATTTAGTCTATCTGTACGAAATGGTTATGAAACGTGATACATTTAGCCCGAGTGAAATGCAGGCTATCGTTGCCGAATTAGGATCTTTACGTAAATAAATGTTCAGCGCACTAAAAAAGCTATTAGCAAGGACGACGAGTCTATTGCTAATAGCATTTCTTTTATTACTGAGTGTTTTTCGCTACAGAACCGTCTTCGGCAACAAGTGGTTGAATTAACACTTCCACACGACGATTTTTTGCGCGACCTTCAGCCGTATTATTTGGTGCAATGGCTTTATACTCACCATATCCTTTTGCACTAAAATAAACCGGATCAAGATTTGAGTTACTATCCACTAAAATTTTCAAGAAGTTCACTGCACGCATAACCGATAATTCCCAGTTTGAAGCAAATTCAGGACCTGTTTGAGGCACGTTATCTGTATGACCAGTAATGACAATACTACGAGCAGGATCGGATACTAATACGCCTGCAAGTTCCTTAGCTATTGCATTATACTCAGGCTTAATAGTTGCTCTCCCTGGGTCAAACAAGATGCTATCTCGAATTGTTACTAGCAATCCCTCATCAGTCATTTCAGTTGCGAACTGACCTTCCATCTCATTTACTGCGATAAAATTATCTACACTATCTTTAATTTCAGCTAACTCCTGTTGATCCTTTAAATACGCTGAGTTTTGCTGTGGCTGTTGCGGTGTTTGGTCATTATTTGCATCAGGCGTTGGCATTGGCGATGGCTGTTCTAAAAAGCTCGTACCACCATCAAAAACCTGATTAAATACTGCTGACATACGATCTAACTTTTCTTGGTCAACTGAACTGGATGCAAAAAGTACGATAAATAACGCTAGTAATAACGTTAAAATATCTGCATACGGTACTAACCAAGACTCATCAACATGCTCTTCATGCTTCTTTTTCTTAGCTTTCTTTGCCAAGGCCGCCCGCCCCGCTTTCACCCGAAATTTGACGACGCTCTTCCATCGTTAAATAAGAAGATAATTTTTGTTCAATTACACGTGGAGCTTCTCCTTCTAATACAGAAAGGATTCCTTCAATCATCATACGTTTTTGCTTCACTTCAACTGCTGATTTACGTTTTAACTTGTTAGCAAATGGATGCCATAATACGTAACCTGTAAAGATACCTAATAATGTTGCCATGAAAGCAGCTGAAATGGCATGTCCTAACTTATCAATATCGTTCATATCTGCTAACGCTGCGATTAAGCCTACTACCGCACCGAGTACCCCTAATGTCGGGGCATATGTACCTGCTTGTGTAAAAATGGCTGCGCCACTTGTATGTCGGTCTTCCATCGCCTCTACTTCTTCCGTTAATACGTCACGAATATAATCTGCGTTTTGACCATCAATTGCTAATGTAAGACCGTTTTTCAAAAATGGATCTTCAATTTCTGAAGCCTTACTTTCTAACGCTAACAAACCTTCACGTCGAGCTAAATCGGCCCATTGTGAAAACATCTTAATGATTTCAATATCATCCGCTAGTTTTGTTTCTTTAAAAAGAATTTTAAACAGCTTTGGTACCCGCTTTAATTCCTTCATTGGGAAGGCAATTGTTACAGCAGATATTGTACCGAAGATGATAATTAAAATAGCCGCTGGGTTATAAAAGGCACTTAAATTTACACCTTTTAACACCATCCCTGTTAACAGGGCGATAAACGCTAAAATTACCCCTACTACTGACGATAAATCCATTCTCGAACCTCCAAATCTTCTATCTTACTTATTTTCGTCCAATTTTCCATATTTTAAATAAAGATATTATATAGTATAAATGTATTTCACTAATTTTTCGATGAAATAAATGCTTTTTATTCACATTTCGACCATATTTGATTATATTGAATTAAGAATAATACACTAAATTGTCTTTAATGGAGAGGGGTTAAGAATTTGTTATTATCATTTAACACAAAATTACTAAGATATGCCGAATTAGCTGTGAAAATAGGTGTAAATATCCAGAAAAATCAATACCTTTATATGAGTTGTTCGACGGATAACTTAAAATTAGCAGAAATAATTACTAAAATTGCCTATGAAAATGGTGCAAAACAGGTTTTTGTCGATTTATCGGATGATAGACTTGTTCGTACACGCTATGAAAAAGCTCCAAAAGACTCATTTGATTTCTTCCCACCATGGAAAATTCAAGAACGTGAATGGCTAGTTGAGCAAGGTGCTGCCTTTTTAAGTATCGTTTCACAAAATCCTGACCTTTTAAAGGATATAGATCACGAAAAAATTATGACTTTCCAAAAAGCCTCAGGTAAAGCACTTGTAAATTATTATAATATGATGCAGGCAGACAAATTTAGCTGGACAGTTATCGCTGCTCCTTCTAAACCTTGGGCAGCTAAAGTATTTCCACATCTACCAGAAGAACAACAAGTTGATGCATTATGGGAAGCAATTTTTGCAGCAACACGCACAGATCAAGAATATCCTGTAAGTGCATGGGAAGCACACGATTTACAGCTACATAACAAAGCTGACTACTTAAATGGGAAACAATATAAATCCCTTCGCTATACAGCTCCAGGAACAGACTTAACAATTGAATTACCAGAAAAACATGTATGGACAGGTGGTAGTAGTGTCAATACACAAGGACAGACATTTATGGCGAATATGCCAACTGAGGAAGTTTTCACAGCACCGCTAAAGACTGGTGCTAATGGCTATGTATCAAGTACGAAGCCTTTAAGCTATGGCGGAAATATAATTGATAACTTTAAATTAACTTTTAAAGATGGCCGTATTGTCGATATACAGGCTGAACAGGGGCAAGAAATTTTAGCGTCGCTTGTAGCGACAGACGAAGGTGCTCATTACCTTGGGGAAATAGCACTTGTTCCACATCAATCACCTATCTCGCAATCAGGGTTATTATTTTACAATACATTATTCGATGAAAATGCTTCTAACCATTTAGCAATAGGTAATGCCTATGCATTTTGTATTGATGGCGGCAAAGAAATGTCTTCAGAGGAACTACTAAAACATGGTCTGAATCAAAGTTTAACGCATGTTGACTTTATGATTGGCTCAGCAAATATGGATATTGATGGCATTGCAGCTGATGGTCAAATTGAACCGATTTTCCGCAATGGTAACTGGGCCTTCTAAGAAAATAGTCAGTCTTATTAATATTATTCTAGGCTAGGTATCTTATGGATGTCATAAATTATCCTTACATTTTCCTAGCAACCTATTGTATAATTAGTATAGTTCTTATAGTAGATTATTTAAGTAGAGAGGAGCTTTTATTATGTTCATCACAACTGTACTTGGCTTTTCAGCCGTATTATTAATTTCTACAGGATTCTTCATCCACTACCTACAAGTTGGTTTAGATACTAAATCTTCAGTAACTATAGACCCACAACCAAAAGAAAAATTTTAATCATATTAAAAACAGCTACTTTACGTAGCTGTTTTTTTGCATATATAAAATCGCCTTATAGTTCGCTAATTAACTATGCAAACTTCTTTTTTTTTTCATAAAATTGCATGAATATTGTTATTATTATTTGCATATTTACTTTTTTGCTCTAAAATATTTCTGTAGGGAAGGGAGCAAAATTTCATGACAATGTTAAATGATATTTTAAAGTTTAATGAAGATTTCGTTCAAGAAAAAAAATATGAGCCTTTTATTACAACTAAGTATCCAGACAAGCGTATCGTTGTTTTATCTTGTATGGACACTCGCCTTGTAGAACTATTACCAAAAGCGATGAACTTAAGAAACGGCGACGTAAAAATTGTAAAAAGTGCTGGTGCTTTAGTAAGTCACCCATTTGGTGCAGTAATGCGTAGTTTACTTGTTGCTGTTTATGAACTACAAGCTGATGAGGTGTATGTAGTTGGACATTATGACTGTGGTATGAGCGCAGTTGATCCAGATGCAATGCTTAGCAAAATGGTTAACCGAGGTATTAAACCAGAAACTATTAAGATGATGGAATACTCGGGTATTGATTTAAAAGACTTTTTACGTGGTTTCGGCGACGTAGCGACTAGCGTTAAGAAAAGCGTTGATACGATTCGTAATCACCCCCTAATGGTACAAACTGTACCTGTTCATGGTTTAGTAATTGATCCGAATACTGGTCGACTTGATTTAATCGATGATGGTAGCAAATAATATACAAAATTAACTGAGCTTTTTGTAGCTCACTATTCTATTGGCAAACAATCATTCAATAAAAAAATGTGTCTATCGTATCGAAAGATCGAATGATAGACACATTTTTTTGTTGACCTATTTAATTTTATTTATAAGCTCTACGTATTGTGTATCACCATAGCCTACTGTCGGAAATAGAGCAAATAATTGCTTCAATAATTCTGTTGTTGGCATGTCTTTATTTTTAGCAATAAATTTTACTACTGCATTATCTTCGTTTAGCATATCTAAGTATATGTTGATTGCCTGATACATTACGGGTAGTACTTCGTTAGTCGGCTTATTGTGGTTGACCAATACTTCGTTGTATACAGCATCATAATGTCCTAATGAAAGTTCAGTTTGATTAACTTTAAACTCATCCTCCCTGAAACTATTTAAGAACACTTTTCCCTCATAGCCTGACTGTTCAAGATAAGACAGTATAGTAAGGAGGTTCATTTGACAAAACATGTCTTCACCAAACCATAAAACGATACATTTATACTCTTTGTGAAAAAGACTCTCTAATGGTGCAATTACCTTCTGCATATAATTCTCTACAGAATCACGATGTTCGTCAGCTCGTTTGTTTATAAACGCTTTATTAAAAACTTGTTTAGTAGTGGCGTTTACACACATAGCTTCATTAAATGGAGCGTAATCGGAATCCCCCATTAGTCTATTATGCTTAAATTCCTCATACATTATTTGTCCGTTCAAAATGTTAAGTACGTCCCTCTCAAATAATTCGCTTTTCGTATTTTGTAACCGCTCTACCTCAACTTTTTGATTGATATTCATTCCATACCATTCCCTGTCTTTATTCATAGTGAGTTTAACAATTGACTGAACAGGCGACTTGCTAAGTTGATATTCTTTCGGACTAATACCAAAAACAGTTTTAAAAGCTCTGCTATATGCTTCCTGCGAGGAATAATCGTACTCAAAGGCGATGTCAATTATCTTTCTGTTTCTCGCCAAATCTTCTGTAGATAAATACAACCTTCTAAGATGAATATACCGTCGAATACTAATACCTGTTACTTGGTGGAATTTAAAAGAGCAATAGTACGGGGAGTATCCCATGAAATTAGAAAGCTCATTTAATGAAAATTGATTTTTTAATTTACCTTCAATCCACTCAATCATAAATTGTATCTGTTCATCCATTTATTTCACCCCCCAAATAAAAATTATAAGTAGCATCCATATCTTTTATATGATATTTCTTGTGTTTTTTAAAAAATAATTAACTAAATTATGTATAATAATACTATAAATAGAAAAAATAATAATTTAGTTGGAGGAACATATGCAAACTTATCATTCTATTTCAGCAGAAGTTTATAATCTTGATAAACCAATTGGCAGTTCGTTTGGAGATGTTGAATACTATAGCCAAAGACTTTCACATGTGAAAGGAAAAATATTAGAGCCAGCTGTTGGAACGGGTCGTATATTAATTCCATTACTTGAGCAAGGATTGGCAATTGAAGGTTTCGATCTTTCCGAAGAAATGTTAGCGTACTGCCGAGACAATTTAAAGATGGCAAATAAAGAAGCAAACATCTTTCTAGCCAATATGGAGACCTTTCAGTCAGAACAACAATATGAAGCAATTATTATCCCAGCAGGAACATTTTTATTAATTGAAGACGATGACAAGGCTTTTCAAATACTAACTAATTTTCACCATCATCTAGAATCAAATGGGCGATTACTAGTAGATTTATTTTTGCAACCTGATTTTAGTGAAGGGAGCTCACACTATCGAACGTTTACAAACAATCAAGGCGAATTAATTACATTACAAGTAACACAATCTGAAGTAAATTATATTAATCAAACAACTACTTCGCATCATCGCTACGATAAATGGAAAGATGGTAAATGTATCGAAAGCGAATTTGAAATTTTTACTTTGAAATGGTATGGAATCAATGAATTTAAAAGGCTTTTAATGCAAATTGGATTTAGAGATATCGTCATTTCAGCAGACTATTGCTATCAGCAAGACCCAACAAATCGAAATCAAGTCATAACGTTTGAAGCTGTTAAATGACTGTTCGATGCGAAATGAACATCTAAAAAATGTGGGTGGGACAATACTTTAAAATTTTATAAAGAGTGAGCACTAGTTGTTGGTAGCGGAGGTGGCGACTCCTGCGGGAACGCACAAAACGTAAGACGCAACGATCCGCGCGTAGCGAGGGTTGCGGCTTACGGTGTGCCCGCGGAAAGCGCCCGCCGTAGCGGACAACAACGGCATTGCAAAAAAAGTGTTAAATTGATTGTAGTCAATCTAACACTTTATCTCTTTTACCATTGCCACATTTGCACTTTTTAATAGCTTATAGCCTATTCATCATGATGGCTCTAAGCGGGCATACATATAGTGATCTACCCATTGGCCATTGATGTACAATAATTTTCTTAACAAGCCTTCTCGTTGAAAACCTGATTTTTCTAAGACGCGGATAGATGCGTTATTTTCAGTTGATACATAAGCCTCCACACGATGTAATCCTATTTGTTCAAAGGCAAATTGGACAACTAATTCTACAGCTTCTGAAACAATCCCTTTTCCAACATAGATTTCATCCATTGCGTAGCCAACAAATGCACTTGAATACGGTAAACGTTTGATAGCGTACAACGAAATGTGTCCTATTAAATTATTTGTACCTAGCTCATATATACCAAATGTATATTCCCTCTTCGAGTTCATTAAATATAAACTTTCTTGAATTTTTTTATATTGAGCATCAACTGTATAGTATTCAGGACGCTGTAACGGCTCATATGTAGACCAAAAATATTTATTTCGACTTACAAGACCCATTAAGCTTTGTGCATCTTTTTCTTGGAATGTGCGAACGTAGCATTTTCCCCCCTGAATCGAGACCACATTTCCACCCTTTTTCCTTAATAAATTCCAAATTTTAAGCACCATTTCTCCCCCACAAGCCTTCCGATAAATGTAAATACATATTCATTGTATGTAAAAAAAGATGCTGCTACAACTAAAACAGTCTTGTCTTGTTATCACAGCATCGGTCTATTTATTTACTTGTTTTTACTTGTTTTTTAGAATGTATTTGTAATTCAATACTTGACGATTCAGCGTCTTCTATATGGGACTTATCTAAAACATTCGATAGATGTAGACCTCTTTTTTGTGCCTCGCGTTCAATATGTGCAAGTGTTTCTTGTAACACTTGTACTCGTGCATGTTTTTTATCGTCTCCTGCCACCAAAATCCAAGGAGCATTTTTCTTATCTGTTTTTGCAAACATTTCATTTGCCGCTTCTATATACTCAGGTGTTTTCTCACGATTTCTCCAGTCTTCATCCGTTAACTTCCATGATTTATACGGATCCTGCGCTCGCTCATTAAAACGCTTTAACTGCTCTTCATCTGACACATGTAACCAAAATTTTATAATAATGTAGTCTCCAGCAGTTAATATCTTTTCAAAGTTGTTAATCTCTTCATAAGCACGAGACCATTCATCTTTTTTTGCAAATCCTTCAATACGCTCTACTAGCACTCTTCCATACCAAGAACGATCGAATATAGCGATTTGTCCATGTTGCGGTAACTTTCTCCAAAAGCGTTGCAAATAGTTATAGCGTAGTTCGTGAGGCTGTGGAGCTGAAATTGGATGGACTATGTAACCTCGTGGGTCTACACGTTCAATTAGACGTTTAACGGCGCCACCCTTACCTGCTGCATCCATTCCTTCAAATACTAGAATAAGTCCGATTTTATTGTTTAGTAAAAATTGCTGTGCATTTAACATTTCGTATTGAAGTACTTTTAATTTCTTTTTATATAATTTTTTATCTAGTTCAATCGATAGGTCAAGATTTTTAAGATTTTGAGCCATAAAAATTCCACTCCTTCAAATTGGTTATTTCTATTGTACTAAAGAAATATTTGGATGCATATTCAAATGGTAAAATGTAGATTTTTTAATGCAAATTCATATGATACATTGTAAGGGTTTTCCGCTATAATAAAATAGATATTATGTGACAGTCATATACTTATTTGTCTTTTCCCTATACAATTTAACACGAAGGGAGAGGAATCCTTGCCTAAGTTTATTTTAATGACAATAACCTTTATTGTCTCACTCATCCTAACCTTTTCATCCTATTTCATAAAAATAAATGGTCAATCTTCGTTAGAAATCTCAAATCGTTTTCCCGTAATGTTTGCACCTATTAATATTAGTTATATGATATGGATATTAATTTACATTTTACTCGCATATTGGTTAGTTATGAATTTTCAAAAGACATCTATTAAACAGACTGTTCTCTTTAGCAATGTATGCATTTTACAGGCGCTCTCTATTTTATTTTGGCATTATGAATTATTCATAGTATTTTTCTGTTGTTCTGTAATTTTAGTATTGTACTTGTTTATCCTTTACAATACTTATCCGCATACAAATAATGCTTTAACTGGCCGTCTGCCCATTTCAATTTATTTTGCCTGGTCTACATTTATCATGATGACAAATGCAAGTTTTACGCTAACATCTTATGAATGGCATGGTTTTGGACTTAGCAACCCACTTTGGGCAGTTATTTTACTGTCAATCGGTGTAGCCATCGCCTTACATATTCGCTACTATCATTTCGATATTGTTTATCCTAGCGTGTTTATATGGGCTTATATTGGCATTGCATTCCATAATCAACTTGATGAATTACTTGTGACGACAGCGGCTCTATTTTTATGTGGCGTCCTAATCGTTGGTATCCGATTTGTCAAAAAAAAACCTGCTCACCGAAAATAAATCGGTAAGCAGGTTTTTCATTTAGCCTTGTTTATCACTTGGCTATTTTATGCTTCATCTAATGAAGTTAAAATGATTGGTTTATCTTTTGTAACAATAATTGAATGCTCAATTTGGGCAACTAATGATTTGTCAGGTGTAATAAATGTCCAGCCATCACCAGCTTCAACGATATGTTCTGCTTTCGCAGAAATAAACGGCTCAACTGCTAGCACCATACCTTCTTTCATAATTGTTGAATCCCAAGCATCGTAATAATTTAAAATATGGTTTGGCTCATCATGTAATGAACGACCTAATCCATGACCTGTTAAATTCATAATAACAGTTAAATCATTTGCATAAGCTTCACGCTCTACAGCTTTCCCAATTTGGTTTAATTTAGAACCTGCTTTTACTTTTGTCATAGCGCGATCAAAGGCACTTTTTGCTACGTGACAAAGTTTTTCTTTATCCTCGTAACCTTCCCCTACAACAAATGAAATACCTGTATCTGCAAAATAGCCATTTAGTGAACCGGATACGTCAATATTTACAATATCCCCTTCTTGTATAACACGTTGTCCTGGAATACCATGGGCAACTTCCTCATTGACACTAATACAAGTGTATCCTGGGAAATCATATTCTCCTTTAGGACCAGAAATAGCTCCTGCTTCAGCAAACATGCGGCCTGCAATTTCATCTAATTCAAGTGTTGTCACACCCGGTTTTGTAGCTACCTTCATTGCCTCACGAATTTCTGCACAAATGCGACCAATTTTTTTAAAGGCTTCAATTTCTTCTTGCGTTTTTACAATCATTTTTAACGTCCCTTTCATCTAATATCTATTCATTAATATAACATAACTTTATATGTCCATAACGCCAAACGCTTTAATTATTCTATGCTAACATTATTTCATAAGTACCATGCAAATAATAATCAGGCCTTTTTTGAAGTTCTTCGACTAAAAAATATTGACCAAATAACATGGAAACCTTGGATGATAAAAAAAATAGCATACTAAGTAACACTTAGCATACTATTTTCTCTTTTAGGACAGTCTTATAGTGTTTAAGATTTTCGCTGCATTAATTGTGGCGCAGCTGTAAATAATAGCACAGCAACAACTGCTGTTAAAATTGTTGCTGGAAGCATGTATGTTCCATTGTAAATGATTGAATAAATCCATGCGTTTTGCTCGCCTGCATACTCTGCAAAGAATACTGCACCTGCAAATGTGTGCGCAAGATAACGTAGGAATCCAGCTAACAACGTACCAATGACAATATAAACGGCCATTTTCTTTTTATTTAAAGCTGTTGCCGCTTTTAATACAGGTTCACGAACGATTGCCGCTAAACCTACTACGGTAAAGGCTACCCCGTAATCTAGTAATCCTTGAAGCCAGTGCACAATATAAGCACCAAACATTGTTTGCATAACACCAATCAATAGCCCGGTTGTGAGCCCTGATAAGAGGCCCCAACGAAATGCTATTAAGATGATTGGTACCATTACTAAGCTTACCGAGCCACCTTGTGCCCATACTTTAAAGGAAATTTGATCGAGTACAAGTCCTACCGCTGCGAAAATTGCAATTTCCACCAGCATGAGTAATCTTTTTTTGTCCATATTATTATTCTCTCCTTTGTTCCGATGTAGGATACAAGAGCAGGAATAGAAATCATTTTGATATGCATGTCAATCCGGCATAAAAAAACGATGCCAGGACAGAGCCTCACATCGTAAAAGTGTCGGTTTCTATCCACATCCCTACGCAAGCGTTAACTTACAGGTTCGAAGAGTAAAGGCATTACGTGCCCAGTCTCAGCTGACATCATCAGCTCCCCTTGTGGTCGTTACATCTAATTTTTTTGTTGAACACCCTCATTGTACGCAAACACTTTTGCAATTACAACCTTTTCAACATTAATTTTTTTGAAACTTTCGAGTTTTCTATGCGTAAATAATTAAAAAGGAGGGACTACTATGGAGAATCCAAAAATTTTATCTGCCTTTAGTTATCTCAGTATTTTTTTTGCACCATTTATCGTTCCGTTAATCGTTTATTTCGTGTCAAAAGATAGCGATGTCAAGAGACACTCCATCAAAGCACTTATTTCTCATTTAATACCGTTTGTCTTTGGTATCATTTTCTTTATCGTCTTTATATTTTCTACTATGTCATTAAACACGTTTGATCCTTCGTCTAATGGGAATACATTTATTATCATATGGTTTGTATCTTTTGGTATTTATTTACTCGTTTCGTTAGGCATAGTCATTTGGAATATTGTCCAAGCTGTACGAGTTATTCGTTAAAATTTAGTACTAAGGAGCTGTCGTATTCATGAAAGTATCGAAAGTAGTTAAAACTGCTATAAAATTAGCGCCCATCGTTATTCCGATTGTCAAAAAAGTGGTCGCAGCAAAAAAAGGAACAACTCCAAACGTAACGACACACAAAAAATAATAGCCAATGGGCTCCTATAACGTAAAAACCCACTTCGCTTTCCTGCGGCGCAACAATCTGTAAGCCGCAGGAGGCTTCGTAGGTTTTTACTTTGTTATACATAAATTGTTTGAGTGACTGGCACTTTTTTGGGGTCTAACCCTACTCCCAGTGCCCTAAGAATTCAGAATTGTTTGAGTGACTGGCACTTATTTTACTTCAAAATGTGTTGTACTATGTCCGCTCAACGTTTTTTCAACGTGTAATACTGCCGGCATAGCAGCCTTTAAATCGGCTACATGTGAAATAACACCAATCATTCTTCCAGAGTCTTGTAAATCAATTAGCGTATCAATCGCTTTATTTAACGCTTCCTCATCCAATGAACCGAAGCCCTCGTCAATAAACATTGTTTCAATACGAATATTACCTTGGAAGCTTTGAATTACATCGGCCATACCTAATGCAAGACTTAATGATGCATTAAACTTCTCCCCACCTGATAATGTTTTGACATCTCTTAATTGATCTGTATACGCATCATAGACATCCAACCCAAGCCCACTTTGCTTCGCATGTTTCTCTAACCGATCGGAACGACGCAGTTCAAACTGTCCATTTGATAAATGGAATAAACGAATATTTGCTGCCGCAGTGATTTTATCTAAATAATTAATTTGAATATACCGCTCAAATGAAAGTTTTTTCGGATTTTGACCATTCAACACTGTGTAAAGCTCTTTTACACGACCTGCTTCTTTTTCAAGGACACGGATTTCCTTTGCCGTTTCCTCTACTTTAACAATAAAGTCAGCACATGCCTTTGCATAGCTTTGCGTTTGTTGTAAGGTTTTAAATGCTTCTTCATATGTGGCACGGAGCATCTCAAGCTTTTCTTCTAATACTGTTAGATTTTGCTTTTCTTTTCCTTCAAGATGCTTTGCTCCATCCTCCATTTGTTGCTGTAAGGAATGTAGTTGTAAGGCATAGTCACGACATGCTTTACGTAAATCATCAATTTGACTAACGCTACGCTTTGCAGAAGCATAGTCTTCATACGTTGTAAAACCAACATCTTTCATGCTTACTAAAAACTGTTCACGCTTGTCATTCAGTTTATTTAGCAATTCCTCATATGCGGTTTTAGCTAGTTCTTCTGCCATTGATGCTTTATTTGTTGCTTCCTTAGTCGTTTGTAAGTTTTGTTGTATTGCGTTCCAAGCTGACTGTAACGCCATTTTTTGCGATCCCACATCTGCAATCGTTTGTTTTAAAGCTCGTAATGACTGTACATGTTCGGGTATTTGCTTTTGCTGTTCTTCTACAATCGCTTGCTGTTTTATTAACTCTTTCGATTGCTCTGCAAAATGTTGCTCTAATTGTAATTGTTTCTGTTGTAGCTGTTCATTTTTTTCGTGTTGCCCTTTTAGCTTAGCTCGCGCGACGGACAGTTGGTCATTCACTATTTTTAAAACAGTCACTTGTTGTTCAATAGCGTGTAAAGAAGTTGTCAGTTCTAATCGATCAGCTATTGAAATATGATAAGCATCTACTTGTTCAATTGCCTCTTGAAGCAGTTTTTTAGTCGATTTTAACGTCGCCTCTTGTTCCAAATATTTACGCTCAATTGCATTGGTCATCGCTCGTAAAGATTCTAGCTCCGCTTCATCTACTACTTCTAACGGTTCTCTATGTGTTAGTTGATGTGTTGTGCTACCGCAAACTGGGCATGGATCTCCGTCCTTTAACTTAGCTGCTAATATACTTGCCTGACCGGTAATCCATTGTTGCTCTTTTGTTTGCAGTGCTTGCTTACTTTCTTTGTATTGTTGATGTGCATTTGTAACAGCTTGCTCAGCTACTTCAATCGCTCGCTCATATTTTTCAATTTGAGCTAATAGTGTTACTTGCTCTTTCAGTAATGGAAGCTGTTCTAAATAACCTGCATATGGTTCCATCTGTTTTTCATATTGCTCAATCGTTGCTGTTAATTGTCGAACTTGCATTTGTTCTTTTTCTAAAATATGAAGATTATCAGCTACTGCACGCTTGGAACTTTCGACAAGCTGTTCTGTTATTTCTAATTGCTGCTGATTACTTTCAAATGCCTCAAATTTCGGCACTAATGCTAAGAGCTCTATTTCGCGTTGCAATATTTGCTGACGCTCAGGCTCTTTTGCTTCTTCCTCTGTATACAATTGTTGCGATTTCTTCAGTTGTTCCACTGCATTTTGGTGATTAATTGTAGCTTGTTGATAAAGTTGTTCTTTTCGATTTTGCTCTGTCCGTAAATCTACACACTGTTGTTCAAGCATAATGAGACGATTTGCTTGCTCTGCTAACTGTATTTCCTGTTCCATAGCTGTATACTTTTCTCGTTGTTGCATCAACAATTGCAAACGTGCTTGTCGTTGTGCCTGTTGATCGAATTGTTCATTGAGCGCCTTTGCCATACTGTAATATTCTTGTTCTTTTTGATGATTTGCATAAGCTTCTTCATAGCGCATTTGTTCCGTTCGTATACTAGCACTATAAAAGAATTGCTCCTCTTCAAGGGCATTTTTTAGCTGATGCATATTGTCGGTATTATTGCTTATACAAGTAAATAGTGTTGATGATCTGTGTGGTAAAACGCCTGCAATTTGTCCAAGTAAATGCTCTTTTAATTGCTGGGCACGTTCTAAATCCTTTTCTGCTTCTTTTCTTTTTAGATCTAGCTTTTTTGTCATTGCACTGAAACGATCCGTTTTAAAAATCTTACGTAAAATCACTTCTTTATTGGTTGAATCTGAAGTTAAAAGTTTGCGAAACTCTCCTTGTGGCAACATTACAATTTGACTAAATTGATCTTTTGTTAGTCCTATAATCTCCAGCAACTTTTTATCCACTTCATTTGTTTGCTGTTTTTCCACAATACTAAAGTCAAATTTACCATCCTTCATTTCTGCTAACTCGACTTTTTTTCCTGTAACACTTTTATTTTTTGCTTTAATATGGCCCGGCTGACGTACAATTTGATAAACTTTACCTCTCATTTCAAAAACCAATTCCACTGAAGTGTAAACATCATCTGCAGCAAAACCGCTTCGAAGCATCGCTGTATCCTGACGATCTTCTCCGCTTCCTGATCCATAAAGTGCATAACAAATGGCATCAAAAATAGTCGTTTTACCAGCACCTGTTTTTCCTGATATGGCAAATAACCGATATTCACCAAGCTGTTGGAAATCAATAATTTCTGTATGTTTGTAAGGACCGAAAGCAGTAATAGTTAACTTGAGTGGTTTCATCGAACTGCCTCCCGTTCCTCTTCTAATAATTCCTGTAGCATTTCTATAAATAAACGTTCAGTTTCTGAGTCAGGCTGTTCACCCAAAATATCAGCATAAAATCCTCGGAATAAATCAATATCCTCTACTTTTTCCATTTCAATTGCTTGTATTTCATGATTTTCTTGCATTCGTGACGCTTTTCGTTCAATATGCATCGCATGAGGAAATACTGTACGAATTCGCTCCATCGGTGAAGCGACTGGTGTGGCGTCTGTTAAACGTACGAAAACATAATCATCACATGGTGGTAGTTTTAATAAATCGTCCATCGAGCCCTCTACCACTCGTAGATCACGTCTTGGCACAAGTTTTTGTTTAGTGACGTCTACGTTTCCACTTGCATCTAGTTCTACAATTAAAAAGCCTTTTTCATGTAAATGTTCAGACAACGAATATTTTAAGGGAGAACCCGCATATCGAATCGATTCATTCAATACAAAATGGGCTTTATGGAGATGCCCCAGTGCCGTATAGTTGAAATGTTTAAATAGCGCTGCATCCACACAATCAGACCCACCGATAGATAGTGGACGCTCTGAATCACTCGTGTTTTCTTCTTCATAGCCGTATTTCGTCACAAAGGCATGTCCAATAAAAACATTACGCTTTGTTGTATCCATCGTTTGTTTGATATGTGCGATAATTTTTTGCATTGCATCTTGATGTGTTTGAATCGTATCATCTTCTAACATAGTACGGACTGAAGCTGGCTCTGCAAACGGCACAAGATGAAAATGGACCTCACCGAATTCGTCTGTTAGTACAATAGGTGAATGCTCTTTTGTGAACTGACCTACTATATGTAATCCACTATCACGCATTACACGACTACCAAAATTCAATCGACCTGCACTATCATGATTGCCGGCGACCGCTAACACAGGAATTTTCTTCTCCAATACAATTTCTGCTAAAACATCATTCAGTAAATTAACGGCCTCTACAGGTGGCATTGAGCGATCATATAAATCTCCTGCTACAATAATTGCATCCGGTTTTTCTTTATCGATGGCTTGCATAAATTGCTGTAAAATATAGTGTTGATCTTCAGTCATATACATCCCTTGGACAAGCTTGCCTAAATGCCAATCGGCTGTATGAAATAATTTCATTGTATTTGCGCCTCCTGTCTTTTTCTTTTATTTTATCATGCATTTAACTATATTCTTGCTTTAAGACAACATCTTTTATATGGAAAAAGCCTCAATTGTTTCTGTGCCTGTAATTGTTTCTGTGCCTGTCACTCGTTACAGCACTCGGCACAGGCACCTAGCAATGTTTCAGTCTTCTATTTCGTAAAAATCCACTTCGCTTTCCGCGGGCACAGTGTAAGCCGCAACCCTCGCTGTCGCGCATTTCAGAATTGTTTGAGTGACTGGCACTCATTACAGCACTCGGCACGGGCACCTTGCAATGTTTCAACCTTCTATTTCGTAAAAATCCACTTCGCTTTCCGCGGGCACAGTGTAAGCCGCAACCCTCGCTGTCGCGCGGACTGTTGCGTCTTACAACTTGTGCTGTTCCCGCAGGAGTCTTCGTGGATTTTTACATAGATATTAGAAACGCCCTACTAGCAAATTTCAGAATTGTTTTGGTGCCTGTCACTCATTACGGCACTCGGCACGGGCATCTAGCAATGTTTCAGTCTTTTATTTCGTAAAAATCCACTTCGCTTTCTGCGGGCACAGTGTAAGCCGCAACCCTCGCTGTCGCGCGGACTGTTGCGTCTTACAACTTGTGCTGTTCCCGCAGGAGTCTTCATGGATTTTTACTTAGATATTAGAAACGCCCTACTAGCAAATTTCAGAATTGTTTTGGTGCCAGTCACTCATAAAATTCAGAATTGTTTCGGTGCCTGGCACTACAATAAAAAAGTATGCTAAGTTACTTGAATTGCCACTAATTAGGAAGCAGTTCATTTACTTAGCATACTTTTTTACTTTACAGCTTTTTGGATCTTTCGTGCCCTAGATTCGTTGTAGTTGCAAGCGTTGATTGGCTCTGGCTTTTTCAATGAAAGTAGCATAGCCAATAAAGCCTTGAATGTTTCTGACGGTTGAAACTTTCTCCTGTTTTGCTTCTACTGACCTTTTCTTGGACTCTGCCTGTTTTTGTAATATTTCTTGAAATGTCATTGGATTAGGCTTTGGTAATTCTGATGTAGAGATTGCTAACATATCACTACCACTATAAGATTTTAAAAAGGCATTCGCCATTTGACGATAACCTTCAAAATTTGGATGGACATCCGCAATATTTGGCAAGAACTGTGTAGCTTGCAATCCAAAAGCATCATAGACATTAATGTAAGTCATCCCTGCCTGCTCAGCTTGTTGCTCTAAAATCGTATTTAACTTCATGAGCTGTGCATTCGTTCCCTCTTTTTGTGTTGCATGCACATTTGGATAGGCAAAATAATAACCCATGACGTACACTTTCGCATTGGGTGCACGTAATTTTAGCTCTGCCAACATCTCCGCTATATTTTTTCGGGCTATATTTAAAGCGTAGTCTACCTGAAGCTGCGAAAACGCTAACGTACCAGCCATTGGGTTGACCTGCACAAGACGCAGTAAATCATTGGCGCCTGCTGAAATCGTAATAAGTGATGCGTTTGCTAATACCTCACTTGCCTCTTCTGATTTTACCCGCTCTAAAACGTCCGCTGTTGTGAAGCCTGGGAAAGCGAGTTCTTTTGTATAGTGACTCAGTTGTCCCATCTTCCCTAAACGCATCGCGATAAAATCACTATAGCCTGCATCAATTTCCTGATATGGTGTTTGACCAGCTGCTAATGAATCACCAAGTGCTACATAATTTTCAGCACGTGCAAAAGCAGATGAAACACCAAGTGTCAACGAAAGCACCGTTATACTTACTAGGCTCAATAGTCGTTTCATCTGCTCACCTCACATTTATTTACGTTAGTCTATTAAAAAGCCCAGCTACCTTTACAGAAAATTGGCTCCACAGTACCATCTGGTAAAATACCGTCAATATCCATTTCGCCGCTACCAATCATAAAGTCCTCATGTGTAACTGAAATATTCGCCCCTAACGCTTCAAGTTGACCATTTTCTAAATCTCTTCCACCTTCTAAACAAGTTGGATAAGCTTCGCCGATAGCTAAATGGTTTGAAGCATTCTCATCGAATAATGTATTGAAATATAATATTTCTGAAGCCGAGATTGGGGACTCATGCGGGACAAGTGCTACCTCTCCTAAATAACATGAGCCCTCATCGACTGCAATTAACTCTTGTAAAAGGTCTTGCCCAACTTGCGCTTTCGCATCAACAATTTTTCCTTCTTCAAATGTAAGCTTAAAGCCATCAATAATATTGCCTTGGTAAACTAATGGCTTTGTATTACTAACATAGCCATTTACACCTTGCTTCATTGGCAACGTATAAACTTCTTCCGTCGGCATATTAGCGATGAAAATAGTATCATCAGGAGTTTTACTGCCACCTGTAAGCCATTTATGCTGAGGTGCTAATGCGATCGTTAAGTCAGTACCTGGTGCAGTATAATGAAGTTTTGCATACTTTTTATTGTTCAGTAATGCAGCGCGCGATTCTAAATTTGCAACATGTGTACGCCAGTTTTCAACAGCGTTCCCCTCACCAATGTGCACCGTTTTAAAGATGGCTTCCCAAAGAGCTGGTACTTGTTTTTCAACTTCTAAATTCGGGAATACTTTTCCTGCCCACTTTTCTGAAGGTACTGCGACGATAGTCCATGCAATTAAATCCTTCATGACTGCATTACGATAGTTTTTCAATGCTGCGCCTGATACCTTTTGATGTGTTGATAAACGGTCTGCTGGAATACCAGTTAATTTGTCTGGATCAGCCGCATCTATCCATAATAATGCCCCTTTGCGTTCGATTAGCTCATCACGCATTTTAACAACCCATTCTGGAAAACGATTAAATTCCTCATCAGACGCGTGCTCGAAATAAGCACGGTCCATTTCATCATCTGAAAAATTAACATGAACACGACCAGCTCCAGCTTTGTATGCCTCCTTCACTACTAGACGAGCAAAGTCTAAAGCTTCCACTGATGTATTCACTAATAAGTATTGCCCTTGTTGAATATTGACACCAACCTTAACCGCTAGTTCTGCATATGCCTGTAATTTTTCTTCAAATGTCATATTAGTTCCCTCGCTTTTGTCCAATTGTTTTTGAATTACCTTCTACGAGCTTGCCATCATGCCATACCTTCTGCACTGGTTTGCCTGGAATTTCACGTGTCCACTTTTTATACGTTTTTTCATCATGGTATGATAACAATGTTAGTACTTCACCATCTGCACCTGCACGACCAGTACGACCAGAGCGATGCAAATACTGTTCAATTGTACGTGGAACATCGACATGAATAACATGTGTTAAACCGGCAATATCTAAACCACGCGCCGCAATATCTGTGGCAATTAAAACACGCGCATCTCCTTTACGGAATGCATCTAAAGCTTTTTTACGTTCTTCCTTTTTCATGTCAGAATGTAATGTCACAATTGGTGCTGAACGATATTGTAGCTTCGTTTCTTTCATTAACAATTGATCGATATTATTGACGAAAGCAAGGGCACGTAAGCCTTCTGTATGTGATAGTCGACGTAGGAAGTCTGTTTTATCACGTTCTTCTACTTTCAAGAACGAATGCACGACTTTACCAAACTTCACCATATCCTCAGGTTTAATTTTAAAGCGTAATGGCTCAAACATCATACGGCTTGCGACTAATTCAATTTCCTCAGTAATTGTGGCAGAAACAACAACTACTTGGCGACCGAACGCTGACCCTTCGATAAATGATTTCACCACAACGCGATACTCGCGGCTTAGTAGCTGATCACATTCGTCTAAAATAACTGTTTCAATTTCTTTTAACTTTAATTTACCCGAACGCACTAATTCATTTAAGCGACCTGGTGTACCAACTACGATTGTTGGCTTTTTCTTTAACTTCTCAATTTGTCGTGCAGAGTTTGCACCACCAATAAGTTGTTGTACGGTAATATCAGTACCCGCTGTCCATTCACGAATGACCTCAACGATTTGCATTGCTAATTCTTGGGATGGCGCAACAATTAAACCTTGTGTTTGCTTTTTCGATCCATTTACTTTATTAAGTAAAGGCAACACATAGGCCAATGTTTTCCCTGAGCCTGTTGGTGATTCTGCTACAATATCCTTGCCTTCAAGCATTGCTGGAATCATTTCTTCTTGAATTTTCATCGGTTCTTCAAAGTTCCATTTTGCTTGTAATTCTTCTTTTAATAAATTTATTACTGACATGTTAATTCCCACCTTATTATCCTGCTTGACATTAGTTTAACACACTAGCTGTGCACAAGCATTTTCCTTCTATATATTGTGCAATACTCATTAATCTTTTAGACATGGATTAAAAAAGCTCACCTTTTACAACAGGTGAGCCAAATGTTACTCCACTAATTCATAGCCGCATGCTAAAATAGCACATTCAGCTAAAACGATTAATGAATCTATATATTTGTCACTTAATTTTAAGTCTCGATTGACGATTGATAACTCTGTACAGCCTAGTACGATACGATCACAATTCAAGGCTAGCATTGCTTCTTCGATAGGCAGCCAATCTTCTTGTGTGACATCCTTACCAGCTTTCACATAATCGTAAATAATCGCCATCACTTTTTCTTTCATTTGATCATCTGGTATTACTGGTGTAATGCCAAACTCCTCTAATGCATCTTGATACATGTGTGACGTTAACGTGCCTGTTGTCGCTAAAATACCAACCCGCTTTGCCCCTAAATCATTTGCACGCTTTGCCGTTTCACGAATCATGTGTAGCACAGGAATTGGAGAGCCTTGTGCTATTTCATCATAAAAGGTATGTGCCGTATTACACGGAATGGCAATTAAATTTGCTCCAACAGAGGCTAGTTTTTTTGCATCCTCTATTAAAACTGGAACAGGGTTTTCTTTTGTTTTATCTAATATAAAAGCTGTCCGATCAGGAATATTTGTATCATTATCAATAATGGTATGTACATGCTCCTGATCTTTTGTAGCCTTTGTACGTCTTACAATCATTTCGCCGATAAACATTGTTGCAAGTGGACCGACGCCACCAATTATACCTAAAGTTTGTTTTTTCATGAGTTAGACAGACCTTTGTTGTTAAAATATTTCTTATATTTGCGATAGAAGCTTAAATTATCAAGCGTTACATTCAGCCAACGCTTCGCATTCATATCTTTATAATTAAAAATAGAATCCGTTGCTAAACCTTGTCGAATCAAACTTTTAGCTTCAATTACAAGTTGTTCATTTAATACGTATTTAAATAATACACCATTAGGCACTATCGTCCAAAGGTGCTTGTTCTGCACATATGTTAGCTGCTGTTTACTTCCCCGAATAAAATCATCCGCTACATACTGCATTAAATTATAGCCGCTTGCTGTCACATAATAATTCGATAGTTCATTATGTAATTCCATACTCAATAATTTGTACAGTCCATCACGTTCATCATATTTCATATCAAATGTAGCAAAGCCTTGAAATTGTAGCGCCTCAAGAAACGTTTTAACACAATCCATTAGTTCCTTGTCATAAGTCGTCATAATGGCGACATAGCGTCCAATACCATCAGGTGAATGCTCTTCTAAAATCGGGTTCCCTACAGATAGTAGCTTGACTTTGTGATCTTGTCCAACATAAGCATTTACAACACGCATATTGGCATCTTCACCTGGAATATATTGTTGCACCATTAAATCATCACGGTAGGCAGATTCCTTATATATTGCGTGAAAAATAGCATCTTTTTCATCTTCATTATGTGCAGTATATACCTTTTTCTTACCGGGGAAAATACAACTTGCGTACTTCGTCATATTCATAGGCTTAATGATAACAGGATATTCAAATGGCATCGTCAATTGCTCATAGTCATTTACCGTACAAACATGCATTGCAGGATAGTGGAAGCCATACGCTGCACAAAGCTGATACATACTTTCACGCTTTAATAGTTGATTGGCAAGTGGTTCATCGACATAGGGAATAACAAAAAAACTCGATAATTCATCTTTATGTTGCACAATTTTCTTTACATAAAATTCATCACAAGCTAACAGTAATAATTTCTTTTCTGAAAATTCCTCTGCGATAGCTTTTAAAGCAACAACAAAGCGCTCTTCAATATTCAATCTTGCTACTTCACGAAAAGTAAATAAATCACTTTGTTGAATTTTTTCCATATTCGTATGATTTAATGCAAGTGGTTTAACGCCATAGGACTCGTAAAATGCTCGCGCCATGCCGTAAGCATTCATTTCATCGCCCAATAAAACCGGTAAAAAAGCGTGCTCAATGGCCATTCTACTCAACTCACTTTAGCTTTTTTATTAGTGTAACATATTTTACTACAGTCAAAACTGCGCTCCAATAGCTTTCCTAGATATAAGAAGTTTGCAAAAATCCTTATTTATGAATCGCTACTGCTTGCATATTTAACTCTTGATAGCTCTTGAAAAATTCGTCTACATTGTATGAAACATTGCCCTGTAATGGGTCCATGACGACAACTTGCTGATCTGAATGACCAGTTAATACTACAGCATGTAAGTTTAAGTACGCATCATGCTTCACCGTTTCACCTTCATAAATCCAGCCTTTATTCGCTGTTGTTTTAGGTGTCGATAAATCAAGCGTAACCCATACGACAACAGGAACTCCCTCTTCTACAAGGTCTAAAATCTCACTTTGAGATGCACCGCTCATATCCGTTACACGAAGGTTTGCCTGCTTATCTGCAATAGCGGCTTCCGCAGCTTTGACAATAGGCGCTGCAAAGACGTACATACCATTTGCCTTATCCCGTGGATTTCCTGCATACGCAAGCGCTGGGTTCGGCCCGTAGCGTTGACCGCCTGATGTATATATATTTTGTTTAGGCAAATAGTTATCCGCCATTTCAAGCTTTGTAACATCCATGCCGTAATAATTTAAAACAGCCGTTAGTGCCGTAATTTCACAACCTTGAGGAAGCTCTGGTTTCTGCATGATTACTGGAACAGCAAGCTCTTGTTCTGCTCTTGAAGAATGCGTTGGCAGTCGATAATACGGCTTTGTCACATCATACGTAAATTTTTCAATTGTCGTATAGCCATTATCATCCTTGCCACTTAGCGTTGTTGCCGTAATCGTATATTCTCTGCCCTCTACAAGGTTTGAAAAAGTAGCCTCGCCCTCTTCAGAGCCTACTGCTTCTTCAATTTTCTTACCGGTCTCCGTATCTGTCATTGTTATATAGAGACTCGGAATTGGTGCACCACTATTAAATTCTACCGTCAAAACAGTTAATTGATTCTTTGGTCGACTCTGCTGTGTTAATTGATTACAACCAGAAAGTAGCATGATAATCATAATACTAACTATTAAAAGGCGTTTATAATCACTCCACAAGACAAATTCCGCTCCTATCTCATTCGAAGAAATACATAATCTTCTATTCTATTTTTACAATTTGTCGTAGCTTTATTATACGCTAATTTAATAGGTGTTCATATTTTATCCTGCTACTTTTCAATGTATTGACAAAATCCTATACTTTTAAGATGTTGCTATTTTAGGTCGAAGCGTATGTTTTAACACCTTTCCTGATGCATTACGTGGTAACTGTGCTAAAAACTCTATTTCAAAAGGCACTTTATATTTTGCAAGCTGTGAACGACAATAGGCTAAAATAGACTCTTCATCTAACAGCTTCCCTTCTTTTAATACAACAAACGCTTTTGGTACTTCACCATACACTTCATGTGGTAAGCCAACTACTGCTGCCTCTAAAATTTCTGGCAATTGATATAATACTTCCTCAATCTCAATTGGATAAATATTTTCCCCACCACGAATTATCATGTCCTTTTTACGATCGACTATATATAGGTAACCTTCTTCATCAAACCGCCCTAAATCCCCTGAATAAAGCCAACCATCTTGAATAGCTCGGGCTGTCTCTTCATCATTGCGCAAATAACCTTTCATTACCTGTGGTCCTCTAACGCAAATTTCTCCAACTTCGCCTGCTGGCACTGCTTCTCCATAGCTATCTACAACACGTACTTCTGTCTGTGCTAACGGTTTTCCGACTGAACCAATCTTCGACAATGCATCTGCATCTAAAAGAGAAGTAGCGGCAGGTGAATTTTCTGTTTGACCATATAAGTTTTGAACTTTTACATTCGGCAAAGCTTCTTTAACTTGCTTCACAAGTTCATATGGCATTGGTGCTGCACCATAACATAATAAACGTAAATTCATAAAGGAATGATCCTTAAATTCAGGTGTATTTAATATCATCGTATACATGGAAGGTACACCGAAGAAAATAGTGGCCTGTGTTTTTACAAGTTGTTCTAACGTATTCTTTGGTGAAAAGCTTTCCTCTATAATTACCGTACCGCCTTGAAAGAACATTGGCATCGCAAATACGTGGAGTCCTGCACAATGAAACAAAGGCGTACAAATAAACATGCTGTCCTCGTTTGTCATATTCATAGATGCTGACCAAATATCCGCTGTCGAAGCAATATTTTGATGCGTCAGCATTACCCCTTTTGGCTTCCCTGTTGTACCAGACGTATACATTACAACAGCCGTATCATCTGCTTGTAATTGTATAATCTTTCTTTGCCCTTTATAGTTTTCGATAACTTCTTTCATATCTTTTAATCCAATCACATGTTGAAATGAATACGGAACATCAGCTAGTACTTCTTCTATTCTCTCGTCATAAATGAGCCCTTTTGCTTCTGAATGATTGACGATAAAATCAACCTCTCGTGCTGCAAGTTTTGTATTGATAGGCATCACAACATAACCTGCTAGTTGGATACCGATGTAAGCAATTAAAAACATATCGGAATTAAGTGTATATAGCGCAATGACATCATTTTTCTCATAGCCCTGCTCTTGTAAATAGGCTGCAAACTTTTCTGCACACTTATAAAACTCGTCATAAGTTACCTTTTCACCTTCATAAATCGTTGCAATCGAATCAGGTTGCTGTGTAGCGTATTTTTGTAAAATATCCGTCATAAATATCGTCATCATATACCCCCTCATTTTTAGTTGTTACTCAGCGAATCGATGTTTTCAAGCTAATCAAAAACTACGCTTAAATTTGTGACATCCGCAGACGCTTGCCCCACTACATTCAAAACATAGTTGACATTCATTTTCCACGTTAAGAAATGGAAAACTTCTGTTAAAGTAATTAAAAGCTTTTAAAATAGAATTCTACTAACATTATTCAGAAAATTTAGACTACACAAACTATTTTATCAAGCAACTTATTTGTTAGCAATTTTTCCTCACATTCAAAATATGTAAGTAGTGTCACAAAATATTCTGATACATATTACTTTTCTATCAAATTCTGTTAGGTGTATGATACTTGTAAAATTATTTTGAAAATGAAAGGCATGATTATTATGCTGTATGCACTTTTAGGAGATTTACATTCTAATATTGATGATACAAAGGCAGTATTAGCTCATATACAAGAAACAGCAGAAGATGCTGCAATAATAGGATTAGGCGATTTATATGAATGTACAGTAAGTAAGAAAAAAGCAAAAACGATATCAGGCTTGCCTTTGCAAAAAGCCGCTATTATAGATAATGATTTCGAAAAACTACTGACATTCCCGTCTATTCGAGGCAACCAAGAAGAACGGATTACACACGTTACAGGCATTGAGCGCTTTATTGCATTGCCCGAAACGATGGACATTGAAGGTGCAATGCTAATTCATGGACACCAGTTCCAGTGGAGCGTTTCATGGCAGCCTAAGTTTCCTTCAATTGAAAAGCAGATTCTATTTTTCGGACATAGCCATGAATCAGGAATCTATCGCCAAAATAAAAAGCTGCCAATTCGTATTCATTTTGGTCAACCAATTGAGTTGCAAGCAAAACAATATCGCATCAATGTTGGTTCTGTAGTGGATCACCGTGAGTGGTGCCTCTACGATAGTGACAAACGAACGGTCACTTTTATGTGCGCATCGTCCTGCGAAGCTAAGGATGCAGTTGGCATTTAAATTATCGTTACTTAGAAATCAACATAAGTTCTTTAATCACATTTAACTACTTAAACAATCAGATACTGCAACTAATAAGGCTCAGAACGCTGATGCTTTCCGCTTGCACAGAACGTAAGCCGCAACCCTCGCTAACGCGCGAAATGCCTGCGTCTTACGTTCTGTGCTGTCCCCCAGGAGTTACCGCCTCCGCTACGATTAACTAGTATCACCTAGTCGCCACGACCTACCTCGCTTTTAAGAGCAATCCTTATTACAACTAAGCGTGTGACAAGTAGAACCCTCTTAAATATCAATCTTTTACTACAGCTGTCTCTCATTTCTTTAATAGAAGCCTTTCATGTCCGCAAAGAGTGGTGACTCCAGTGATTTAAGCTTTTGCAGAAAGCTTAACAGGAGAGAAGTATTGTAATAGTAGATAATCCTAGTTGATTGGAGTGGAAGCCGCGATACATCTGCCGAAACAGCACGAGCAAGATCACGAAGAGTGGCGACTCCAGCGAAAAGCTTGAGCTGAAAGCCCCGCAGGAACGAGACCACTCGGAGCGAAATTCAAACACATTAATATTTTTAGATACACATTCATTTAATTCTATTATCAACAAAATAAAACGCTAAAATTGCGAACAATTTTAGCGTTTTATTGTTAACAATCACAATCTTGTAGCGCATCAAGTAATTTTTGCATTTCTTCAAGTTGACAACATAATGTTTGAATCATACATTGAAGAATTGGAATTAACTCTTGGCATATGCAGAATCGTTGAACGTTTTGTACTAATCGTACGCCTGCTTGATGATGGATAATCATATCTTGAAGATAATTTATATTGATACTATTAGAGGTTGGTGGCGAGCACAATGCTTGGAACATCGTTTCAGCAATTTCTTTAAATGCGCACATATATTCATATAATTCATATTCTGTATTTTGTACGATACAGCATCTGTTTTGTATTGCTTCTAGACTTTCGACTATTTCGGTATGAGTTTGTATAACTTCTAATGCGAAATTTTGAACAGGTATATTCGTTGTATATTGCAACACATTTTCTGACATTCTAATTGCCGCGATTTGATGTGGAATAATTTGTTTGATAAAGTTTTCCGATATGCTACACGTTATGGTTACATAGGTCATACCTTGCATCATCTTATTGATTATTCTTTTGTTTTCCTCTAAATATGCCTGGGTTACATTACTAAGTGGAATTGGTTTGGTCATTAGACACACTCCTTTCAGAGTAATGTATGCCCCGTAGGTTGTTGTGCGATAGACATTTGTACCACCGAATATCAAGATAATGAAACAGAAAAAGCTAGATGTTTTGATATGTATGTAAACAATTTTGGCAAATACACTTTTTAGGTTCGTTAGAGACTGCCCCTATTATACCTTCAGGAAATTTTTCGTTCATACACCAGCATGCATCTTGGCCTTCTGCTACACCACATTGATTTTCTTTCCCACATAAAGGACAACATTTTTCTTCATATTGCATGTAATTACACTCCTTTCTACGATGATTGTAATGTACAACAAAAGGAGTACGAAATACAGGCTAAATTTCGCACTCCCTAAACTATTACATATTACGCATTGATTGATTATTTTGCGCCTTCACTTCTTCACTATCTGTATCACTATACTTTGCAGTACCATGCCCACCAGTTTTAGCTAGTAGCTCTTTTACTTCGTTATAGGAAAGCCCCGCTTCTGCATTTTTCCGTTTTACATCATTAATATTCGTACCCGAAGCCGTAAGCTGTTCTTCATTCATATTAGGCAAGCAAATTCATTCCCTTCTATAATTCATCTGGCTGCATTTCAATCAATTCATCGCCTTCTCTTTTCACCCTTTTATTGAGCTCTTCAATTGGAATGATATCGACTGTTTGCATATCTTCGTGCAAGTCAAAAATACTAATGGTATCCGAATCAACCATATCGGGCTTATCTTTACTTGATAAGTTCATAAACATTCTTTTCTCAGGTGGCACATTTTCTTTATTCATATTGTCACACTCCTTTATCGTTAATGTGTGTAAACATACAAAGATTATGTGTCCTTCGTTTTATTAACTCGATAATATTTAGAAACTTGAAAAACGTGAACATTTCTTGTTTTTTAGCCATGTGTACTGTTTTCTTAAATAGTGCAGATTGAAAGCTATTATATTAAACAAAAATTAGGGGATAATTGTTCTGTTACATCTATCTTAAGATTGGGGAGGGAATTCTAAAAATTCACTAAGATATTTACAATGCATAAAGCATATCGAGATTACGCTAAAAAACTATTAGTTCAGTATATTTAGTCATTTTTTTATTTAAAAGTTCGTTTATTTTATATTCAAGTTTGCTCTTATCGGCGTTACTTAATAAAGGGGAAATAGTCAAACTTTCAACGCCTTTGAAAAGACTATTGTTATTTTCCATATTTATTAACAAATCATACTCTTGATAAAATATATTTTTTTTGAAAGCGTATAGGTTCAATGAGTATGTTTGTATATTTGTACCGTATTTAAACGTTAAGTATTCTGTTATACTTTCTTGTTCAATTTCAGATTCCGTTATAATAGCTATTGATACAGTTTGAATCTTTTTTATTCTAAGTTGACTGATTGAAAGAAAGTAGTACAGCGCAAATATATCAATCTCTTTAATTTCAGGAAGAAAATTATATTGCTTAAATAACTTTAAAGCTGCTTCTTTTACTAAAAAATAAAAAGGATGATCTTTACAAATATTTATGTAACCGCTTAACTCATTTAACCTATTACTAGTTCCTAAACGTAAATCAATATAGTAGAGTTCAGTATATCTGCTTAACCCTTCAACGAGTCTTATATCAGAAGAGAAATCAAAATAAAAATTTTCGGATATATATTCTAAAAAATTAAAAATCATACTATAACGCAAATTAGTTTCTTTTAAAGAATAAATTTCACCTATTGTGAGCTTTCTCTTTCGTATTAAATAGTTATATAAATTCGTTGCATAATAAATAACCTCACATTGTTTAGTGTTTTTGTCCATATAATTAGGAAAAAATGATTGCAGCTTTTTCGTTATGTTTATATAAAGAGAATTTTCTTCAGTAGGGAAATTTTCATATTGTATATACCTTGAAAGTCGACTCCTAATATGCAAAATTTCCATGGAAATTGATAATTTTCGTAGACCTTGCGGTGTCAAATTGAAACTATTTAAAATACAAATTTCGTCTATTTTCTCCACAAAAAGTTCCTTATTAAAAAATCTTATTTCTGATAAAGAACGAGATAAATAAAAATCATAAAATTGTTGCATCAAATTTCTAATATTTTTTTCATCACCTTGAATCGTTAGCACTGGAGCAGTAACTAATTTTAGTTTATATTCTTGCAGCCATTCTTTTATAACTTTAAATTTACGGTATACTGTGGATTTGCTCATATTTAAAATATTGGTTATTTCATTTACAGAATTTATATTTTTCTCGAAAAGTAATGTTATTATTTTTAAAAATATATTATTTTTATATAGCATTTTCAGTGTATCGTCTATAAGTGAAGGAGAAACTATATCCAAATGGACTTCCCCAGATTTTATAAAAAAACTTGTGTTACTTAGTGTCTCCATTAAAAAATGTAGTTCTTTTTCTATAGTTGATCGTCCAACTTGTAAATGTTCTGCCAACTCATCAATCTTTGCTTTTCCACTTTTACAATAAAGGTAAATCAGTATTTTTTCTGGGCGATCTAAAAATCTTTCCATAAAAAATCAGCTCCTTTTTATTTCATCAATATACTAAAATTCAAACTAAATACCTAAAATACATTCTAAAAAAACATAAAAACAAAGCCATTATCGACTTTGTCTTTATATCAAGCGTTTCGGAACTTATTCAACTATCATCGTAGCTGTTGTTATGAAATCCAATATGTATGATTTTCTGTGTTGTCGTGCTGTTTAAGGAGACACTAACGGAAGTTTTAGTCTTATATGAGATACAAGGTATCAAAACTTTATGATTTTGATACCTTGCATTCTGAAATCCCTGTATAAAGAGATTCTCTAATATAGAATCATCCTCATGTGCTTTACGAAACTGTAGGAGAGCAAGTTTACAATAGGCATGCCTAGACAATGAGATATATAGCAACATGGAATCGGCAACTGTTTGTTTAGCGTTAAATCAGTAATTGATACTTCCGCGGCTGCAAAAATGTCCGCTCTGTTTGCGACTGATACCGTTGTTGTGCGAGCAACCGGTTCCTGTGTATCGACACCTGTTTTAGTTGCAATGGTAGATACATCTGTCGCTGACCTAGCAACTGATTTGGATGAATCGGTGCGGGATTCCATAATTGAGTCAACAGTTGTGTCAATAGATGATTTTGCTTTAATAACAAGTAGTTTTGTTGGGACAGCAACAAATTCTGTTGGTTTGGTTGCTGCTGATTTTGTTGTTTTGTCGGCAACTGGTTCGCTCCATATAGAGCAGATAACCGTTTGATTCGTAATCGATTATATGAAATCAATTGAGTTACCACCTTTGTCTATTCCTTTCTTGTCTCACGTATAAAAATTAGCTTATTCCTTAATGACTTACAGGTTTTTTTAAAATATTGTTATTCCCATTGTCAGATTTATAGCTTGGATCGACACGCCATAAAAAAGGAATTTAGTTACGAATTATATTAGTCGTTTTGATGAGTTAGCAACTCGTTTTGTTGCGCTAGTAATTCGTTTTGTTGCGCTTGTAACTCATTCTGTTGCGCTAGTAACTCGTTTTGTTGTGCTAATAACTCGTTTTGTTGCGCTTGTAACTCGTTTTGTTGTGCTAATAACTCGTTTTGTTGCGCTTGTAACTCGTTTTGTTGTGCTAGCAACTCATTTTGTTGTGCTAAAAGCTGAATCCATTTATCCAGTAGCTCGTTCTGCTCTGCGTCAGGAGTTGGTTCTGCTGGTTCCGTTGGCTCTGTTGGTTCTTTTGGTTCTGTTGGCTCCGTTGGCTCTGTTGGCTCAGTTGGCTCTGTTGGCTCTGTTGGTTCTGTTGGCTCTGTTGGCTCTGTTGGCTCTGTTGGCTCTGTTGGTTCTGTTGGCTCTGTTGGCTCTGTTGGCTCTGTTGGCTCTGTTGGCTCTGTTGGCTCTGTTGGCTCTGTTGGCTCTGTTGGCTCTGTTGGTTCTGTTGGTTCTGTTGGTTCTGTTGGTTCTTCCCATTTAGCAAAGATTTCCGTTTTACTAGTAATTGGCTGTGTACTAAAATCAAATCTTTTTCCTTCTTTATCTACCCATTCGATAAATGTCTTGCCCTCACTTGTTGGTATAGATGGCTCTTTTACGTTGTCTCCTGATAGAACAAGCGAAGTCGCTAATATTTCGCTCATCTCGCTATTTCCATAAAATGTGACCGAATTATAGTTTAACGTAGGAACAGTAGCGATACGACCATTTCTATGGATCGTAATGCTCCCTGCTGGCTTAAGCGTTTTATGAATATTTGCAGCTTGAACTGAATCTGTTAAATCATAATCTGTCAAATCGTAAATATAATATGTTCCCACATCATTCACTAAAAATTTTCTTGGTAATGTTCTTGTATAATATATTTTATCGTCTTTCGTACTAACTAAGCGAAGTGTTCTGCCATTCCATTGATCAGTTACTTTTTCCCCATCTATTCTCATTGCAATGTTATAGCCTGCTATTAAAACATATACCACACGTTTAGCATTTTTAGGCGGTGTCACTGACGTTGTTTCATTCACTTTTGGTTCTGTTGGGACTGTCACTGTTTCATCCACTTTTGGTTCTGTTGGAACTGTCATTGTTTCATCCACTTTTGGTTCTGTCGGGACTGTCATTGTTTCGTCCACTTTTGGTTCTGTTGGGACTGTCACTGTTTCATCCACTTTTGGTTCTGTTGGGACTGTCATTGTTTCATCCACTTTTGGTTCTGTCGGGACTGTCATTGTTTCGTCCACTTTTGGTTCTGTTGGGACTGTCATTGTTTCGTCCACTTTTGGTTCTGTTGGGACTGTCATTGTTTCATCCACTTTTGGTTCTGTTGGGACTGTCATTGTTTCATCCACTTTTGGTTCTGTTGGGGCTGTCATTGTTTCATCCACTTTTGGTTCTGTTGGGACTGTCATTGTTTCATCCACTTTTGGTTCTGTTGGGACTGTAGTTGATGTTGGTACACACCATTTAGCGAAGACTTCAGTTTTGCTAGTAATTGGCTGTGTGCTAAAATCAAATCTTTTCCCATCTTTATCTACCCATTCGATAAATGTCTTGCCTTCACTTGTCGGCTTAGAAGGCTCTTTAACTTTATCTCCTGAAAGAACAAGTGATGTCGCTAAAATTTCGCTCTTCTCACTATTTCCATAAAATGTAACTGTATTGTAATTTAAAGTAGCGATACTCGCCAGACGACCATTATGGTGTATTGTAATTTTCCCAGCTGGTTTTAACATTTTATGAACATTTGCTGCTTGAGCCGAGTCTGTTAAATCATAATCTGTCAAATCATAAATGTAATATGTTCCTGTATCTTTTACTGAAAGGGCTCTTGGTAATGTTCTTGTATAATATACATTATCGTCTTTTGTACTAACTAAACGAAGTGTTCTGCCACCCCATTGACCAGTTACTTTTTCACCGTCTATTTTCATTACAATGTTATAGTCTGCTTGTAATACATATACCCATCGTGATACAGCTTCAGCGTCTATTGGCGCTACTATTGCTGGTGTTACTAGTGCAGCAGTAGCAGCAGCAGCAAAAATTGCTGTTTTTTTAAATTTATTTCTTTTTTTCTTCTTCATTTTTTGACCCTCTCCCTTTCTTTAATTTTTTTTGTAATTTTGCAATCTATCTAAACCATAAATTATTTAATAGGCACGTAAGAATCTTCTTTTTTGCTTCTTTTATCTTTTTTTGAGAAATTTTATAACTACAAATACACTTTTATGTATAAATATTAGAAAATGAATATATTAAAATGAGCATTTTACACTTTTTAATGATAATTACTTAATTTTTCAACTATATTCAAAATCATATTTTTCTTTTATTTTTTATTTTTTTGATACAACCTAAAACATAATAGAATATAAACGAATGGGTTTAATTTTTAACGATGGCTTAAAAAGGATGAAAAAAACATTGATTGTCCTTTCAAAGGGGAAAGGGTTCAGTCCTTTAACAAACAAAAACAAACTGGACTGTTTAAGCCCAGTTTGAAATAGTATTTAGCACTATTTGTGTCGGATTTTCACTTATTTCTTTTGATAAGTTCATAAACATTCTTTTCTCAGGTGGCACATTTTCTTTCTTCATGTTGTACACTCCATTATCGTTAATGTACAAAGATTAAGTGTCCTTCGTTTTATCAACCCGATGATATTCGGAAACTTGAATAACGCGTACATTTTTTGTGTGTAATTCATGATATATTCCTCTACTATCTGTAAAAGCAATATATTGATCCCGTTCACTTTTAACCAATTGTTGTGCTTTTTCTTGTGACTCAATATGAATAAATCGCCTAACATAATGAATCTCATCAAAGAAATAGGTTATTTTAAATTCCTTCATTGTCAAACAACTCCTCCATTAATGCACTTATCATATCCACTAGCTGTTTTTATCATTCTTCCGCAAAAGTATAAGATTGAAAACGTGAGCAATAATAAAAAGTATCGGAATACGTTTAAACGGAGGTAAAAAAATTGACCGCTACAAATAATGCATTATCCATTTTTGCTCTAGGTGGTATTAACGAAATCGGTAAAAATATGTATGTAATACAATATGGAAATGATTTACTTATTGTCGATTGTGGAGCAAAGTTTCCAGATGAAAGTCTACTTGGCATTGATTTAATTATCCCTGATATCACCTACTTACAGGAAAACAAAGAAAAAATTAAAGGATTAATTGTCACGCATGGGCATGAAGATCATATAGGTGGCATTCCGTACCTTTTAAAGAAAATTAACGTTCCCATTTACGCTACAAGATTTACATTAGGGTTAATTGAGTTAAAACTAAAGGAGCACAAGCTGCTAAGAGAGACTGATTTAATAGAGATTCGCTCAGACTCCTCGTTACATTTCGGACAAATTGATGTGAGTTTCTTCAGAACAAATCATAGTATTCCTGACTGCTTAGGTATCGTTTTTCAAACACCTGAAGGCAAAGTAGTGCACACTGGAGACTTCAAGTTTGATTTAACTCCAGTTAATAATCAGTATGCTGATATTCACAAGATGGCAGCTATTGGATCTGAAGGTGTATTATTATTAATATCTGAAAGTACAAATGCTGAACGACCAGGATTAACACCATCGGAAAAACTTGTAGGTCATCATATTGAAGAAGCTTTTCTTCATGCCGAACGTAAAATAATCATTTCTACCTTTGCTTCCAATGTAAATCGAATTCAACAAATTGTAGACGCCACTATCGCAACGAATCGTAAACTTGCATTGTTAGGTCGCAGTATGGTGAATGTAGTTGATGTCGCCTTAGAGCGTGGGTATTTAGCGATGCCTGATGAGTTGTTACTTGATGCCCGTGAAGTGAAGTATCTCCCTCCAGAAGAAGTTGTTGTATTATGTACAGGGAGTCAGGGAGAGCCATTGGCCGCACTTTCTCGTTTAGCTAGTGGCAATCATCGTGAAGTAAAAATTTTACCTGACGATACTGTTATTTTAGCTGCCTCTCCAATACCAGGTAATGAAAAAGGCGTTTCGCGAATTGTCGATAATTTATTTCAGCTAGGGGCTAACGTCATTTATGGTTCGGCAAGTAACACAGGCATGCATGTTTCTGGACATGGTTATCAAGAAGATTTAAAGCTTATGCTGACGCTAATGAAACCAAAGTTTTTTATTCCGATACATGGAGAATTTCGTATGCTACATCAACATCGCTTGTTAGCAGAATCTGTCGGTGTCAAAAGAGGACATACCTTTATAATGAAAAATGGGGATGTTGTTGATATCGAAAAGTCGAAAGCTAGACAAACACGAAAAATCCCATCTGGTGAAACGTATGTTGATGGTATTGGCATTGGTGAAGTTGAAGGAATTGTTTTACGTGATCGTAAACAACTGTCTGAGGACGGCATGCTCGTTATCGTGTTAACGCTTAGTAAGAGTGATGGGTCTATTATTTTAGAACCTGATACTACATCAAGAGGATTTGTTTATGCAAAAGAGTCGGAGAATTTGCTACAAAAAGTGAATGAACTCGTAAAAGCAACTATTTGCGAACTCCAAGGGGAAAGCAAGCAACAGCTATTTGTTTTAAGGCGAGAGATTAAAAAAACGGTCGGCCAATATTTGTTTTCACAAACGAAACGCAAACCGATGATTTTGCCTATTATAATTGAAATTTAACTTCATATCGCTTTATGTTAAAAAGTCGGTGTTAGTCTTTCTATATCACACCGACTTTTTTTAACGCCAACTCAAGGCTTCCTTTTAACATTATTGTTGTGGAACTGATATAGCTCTCCAGTAAAGATTTTATGAAGTGCCAGATGATATAACGTTTGAAGCTGTTCAAATCCGTCATTTAAATGGCTAGCATGTTGTTCAGTTTGCTTTGAAATGTTTCGAATATGGAGTGGTAACTCCTCCACAACAGCTAGCAATGATTTTTTATGTTTCAATAAAAGCTGACTAGTTTTTAACAGCTTTACAATATTTGTTTGTATTTCTAATGCAGGTAAATCTAACTTTATATGATGCAATTGTCTCCAGTCTTTATTGGTCTGATACCAATGGAGAAAAAAATACAAATAATCACTTAAAATAATAGATTCATTTGGGATAATTGCAACTACATCATTAGCAATATATGCATCTTGTTCACATTGAAATATATACTTTTTAGCACGACCTAAGTCATTTTTCGCGAGAATAATTGTTTTTGCTGGCACCTTTGCACACTTAAAATGCATATTAACTGTATCATTCCATTTAGATAATTTACGAATATCACCATCAAGTGCTAACCATTTTAAATTTTTTGCTGTAATAAGAGGTTGACCAACCTTTGAGTAATCTGAAATATTAGGTGTTGTTAAACTAGCAACAATAAGAGCTATTTCATCTAGTCTATAACGCTCCAACAAGTTGAGATCCTCCATTCTTAAAGAGCTTTCAAAATTTCATACAACCAATCAAAAAATGCTTGTGTAGACGTTCCAAAATGCTATGAATATTCTTCCATATCATTATTATAGTGATTATTGTACCATTTTAATGTAACATTATCTACATTATATAACTTTAATGGTATATGCATTTTCATTGTTTTTCACTAGCTTTTTACATAGAGGTGAGTGATATGTCAGACTTTTTAAAGCTAGTAGGTGAACAACTCCGTATCATTAGAGTTTCCAAAGGGCTTAGTCAAGAAGAAGTAGCAGAGAGAACGGGGAAGTTAGGTTTTAGTAAAGGTCGCATTTCAAATATTGAGCACGGGCAATCAAATATTACTTTAAGTACGTTAGAATTGCTTATGAAAGCGTTAGATATTGCACCAGAGGAACTTTTTAATTTCCAACGATTATCGGGTGTTACTGATATTGAAGAAAAAAATCTTATGCTCGACATTCATCGCTCATTATTAAGAGAGCGCAATTTAGACGAAGTAAAATATGTAGTACGCATTACAAGAGATTTTCTAAATACGATTGATGCTCAATCAAAGAAAAACAGCTCCAATGTTGAATAACATTGGAGCTGTAAGACTGTAGACGCACCTTGTCCCTTTCAAAGTGTTAATTGATTTCCGTTACGGGTTGCTCGCTTTCCGCGGGCGTGGGGCTATGTGGCATGCCAGTCACCCATACAATTTCTATGCTTTGCTTCTAAACTAACAAAGGAAAAATCCACGTAGACTCCTGCGGGAACGCACACAGCGTAAGACGCAACAAGCCGCGCGTTAGCGAGGGTTGCGGCTTACGTGTGTGCCCGCGAAAAGCGCAGTGGATTTTTCCGTTTTAGGAACTACTACTCTTATGCCATGGGGCTATACCGTGTGCCAGTCACTCATATATTTCTAAGCTTTGCATTCTAAACTAACAAAGGAAAAATCCACGTAGACTCCTGCGGGAACGCACGCAGCGTAAGACGCAACAAGCCGCGCGTTAG
>NZ_JBIVOH010000010.1:83662-166308 GCF_044754025.1 Lysinibacillus sp. NPDC093197
CTTACGTGTGTGCCCGCGGAAAGCGCAGTGGATTTTTCCGTTTTAGGAACTACTACTCTTATGCCATGGGGCTATACCGTGTGCCAGTCACTCATACTATTTCTAAGCTTTGCATTCTAAACTAACAAAGGAAAAATCCACGTAGACTCCTGCGGGAACGCACGCAGCGTAAGACGCAACAAGCCGCGCGTTAGCGAGGGTTGCGGCTTACGTGTGTGCCCGCGGAAAGCGCAGTGGATTTTTCCGTTTTAGGAACTACTACTCTTATGCCATGGGGCTATACCGTGTGCCAGTCACTCATACAATTTCTAAGCTTTGCATTCTAAACTAACAAAGGAAAAATCCTCGTAGACTCCTGCGGGAACGCACACAGCGTAAGACGCAACAAGCCGCGCATTAGCGAGGATTGCGGCTTACGTGTGTGCCCGCGGAAAGCGCAGTGGATTTTTCCGTTTTAGGAACTATTCTTATGCCATGGGGCTATACGGCGTACCAGTCACTCATACTATTTCTATGCTTTGCAGAAAGCGACCGTCCGCAACGGATATCGACGGTCACAGCAAGATTCGTGCAGTCAAAGTAACACTTTTCTCTTTTACCCTATTCGCCTTCCATACCGAACTTTTGTCGGTAGCCACATTTTCTACATAACTCTTCGACCGCTTCTCGTCTTGAAAAACCATCAACTAAATTATTGGCACGCTCGCCTTCTACAATTTCACTAAAGGACTGCTCATGTACATTCCCCAAGTTGATAACACCTTCTCCATCAAGACAACATGGCACAACTGTACCATCTACAAGAATGGCTGCTTGGCTGCGTAACGCATGACAAAAGCCTTTGCCTTCATCCTCAGGCGCAAGCAAACTTGGCCATCTAAATTCATGATCCTGATTTAAATAAACATTGTTCGCAATTTTTACGCCCTTGCCCGGCTGAACTTTTTCCTCAATGCGAAAATCGAGATTATATTCATTTTCTAAAATTTCTAATGTCTCACGGTTTCTTCTAGCAGCAAGATCTGTAACATGATCCTGCTGTAAATTCCACAGACGATACGAAATTATTGTGTTAAATTCTTTTGCTTCGCGGACAAAATCTAAAATATCCCCTAAATATTTCTCACGATTTTCAGAGCCCTCATGGCCATCAAAGCTGTGTAATGAAAAATTAATTTGGCGTAGTGCTGGCTTGCCCAATAACTTTTCACGATTCTTTTTAATAAGTGTGCCGTTCGTCGTAATATTCACCTTAAAGCCCTTGTCATGTGCCGCGTCTAATAGCTGATTAATCCGCGGATGCAAAAGTGGTTCACCTTTAACATGCAAGTAAATGTATTTAGTATGAGGTCGTATTTCATCAAGTATTTTATTAAACTGTTCTACCTTGATAAGCCCTTTTGCACGCTCAGTTGGCGGGCAGAAACTACAAGCTAAATTACAGACGCTTGTTATTTCTATATAAACCTTTTTAAATGTTTTCAACGTTTATTCACCGTTCCAGTTCCATAGATATTCATATAATCTTATTCATTTTAACAAATTTTCGTTACGTCGCGCAGAAATTCATTATTAATAACTACTGCTTTATATAATATCTTCAATATTTCCGATATGTATAAGGCTACACGTACAAGTGAACCCCTAAAAAATTAATACTTTAATAATAATACTTAATGAAAGGGGTGAAAACTATGACAGGTTATAATAATGCCTCTAGAAATTCTAATCACTCTGAGGAACCAGAAAGAGATAAAGAAGCAAAAAATAACATTACTATAAATATCACTTTTAATATTGGCAACACAGAGAACCATTTTGAGCAAAGAGCTGAAGGTGGCGGTCAAATCAATAAAGATGTTGGTACAAATGCCAACCAAGGCGGACAAAATGCGCTCAATCATAGCCAAACAAGAAATCTTAATTCTAAATTCGCTGACGGTAATGGTAGAAGTGGAATTGCCGGAGATAATAATGATGAAGCTGGTGGACAACAAGGTATAAAAGTCCGAGATAGTTTAGTCATTGATAGTGATATACATTCGACTTCTAATCAATCACAAGACGTTGAAGAAGAAGAATTACAAGATTCAGCAATTGAAGAGCATCCTTCTAACAATGAAAACAATGAATAAAGTTATCTCAATAAAAAAGTAAAACTTCTATCTGTAGGGTTTTTCATCCTACCTGATAGAAGTTTTACTTTAGACAGAGCGCTTATAATTTTTTGTACCATCATACGAATAAAGCATCGGTTTTCCCTCAACAAACGTCTCTAAATGCACAGGACGCCCCCACAATTGATAAATATACGGCAATACATTTTCTAAATAATGTGGATCTAGCTCCATTCCCTCATAACCATGCACTAAATATAGCTCTCCATTTCGTAGATAATCGCCGTTTTTCACAACGATATATGGGAACCCTCCATTAACGCGCATCGATACAAGCTGATCACGAACCATTTCATGATCTTTGTCTGTAATGCGATATTCATTACCCTTTTTCTGGAATAAATATAGATCCTCTTGCTTTGCTAAATCCTTTGTTAAATAGTTGCGAATAAAGGAAATATCGGATTCAATTTCACGCACCTCAAACATCTTTTCACGTCCGCTATTTGGTAGTACCCCTAATCTTAGCATCTCTTCACTTGGATTATTATAGCGTTTTTCAATATCCTCAAATATTTTCAAGCCCAAATAATAAGGATTGATTGATGTTTTTGATGGCTGCACAACACCCGCGTTTAATTTGGCATATTCAATCGTCTCTACTGTTGTTAAATTGAGTTCACGCATGATGCGCTGATGCCAAAAGGAAGCCCAACCTTCATTCATTATTTTCGTTTCTAATTGAGGCCAAAAATATAGCATTTCCTCACGCATCATTGTTAAAATATCACGTTGCCATCCCTCTAGTTCACGACTATGCTCTTGGATAAAAAGTAATAAATCCTTTTCCGGTTTCATTGGAAACTGTTTAATTTTTCTACGTACCGACCTTTGCTCTTTTTCCTTATTATCTAAATTCCAAAGGTCATCATACGGCGATCTAGAAGTAACAATTTCTTCTTCATCATGCTCTTCATCTTCTGATGACAGCTTTGGTCTTAATAAAGAAGGATCGATATGTTCTTGAATAGCTAATATCGCATCTAAAAACTGTTCTACCTCTTCCTTCCCATATTCCCTTTCATAGCCCGCAATCCGCTCTGCAGTTGCTGTCATACTCTCTACCATATCTCGTCTTGTATTAGAAAATCGTACATTGTTTTTAAAGAAGTCACAGTGTGCTAATACATGCGCAATAATTAGCTTGTTTTGCGTGAGAGAATTCGTATCAAGTAAAAATGCATAGCACGGATTTGAGTTAATAACAAGCTCATAAATTTGACTTAGCCCTAAATCATACTGTAGCTTCATCTTATGAAATTGCTTTCCAAAGCTCCAGTGGGAAAAACGCGTAGGCATACCATATGCGCCAAATGTATAAATAATATCTGCAGGACATATTTCATAACGCATTGGGAAAAAATCTAACCCAAACCCTGTTGCAATTTCTGTTATTTCATCAATCGCACGGTGAAGCTCCTTCTCCATTTTTCAACCTCCTCCTCTGGAAAAATGAATGCTTCGCACCTTCCTAATATTAATTTTCATTTTGCAACTCATGTTTTTGGAAAAAGCTCTTTAAGGCATCATAGACATCGCCTTTTTTCTTTAAAATATGATACCTAAACTTTGGATCATCAATTTTTTTATACGTATACATTAATGTTGAAAAACGATTATGTTGATTTACTTCGCCATATCCAAACATGCTTGAGACGTCCATCAATTCATTAACTAGCTTTAAACATTTTTCATTATCCATTGAAATGTTTTCACCATCTGAAAAATGCACAGGATAAATATTATAACGACTAGGATTATACTTCTCACGAATCAACTCTAACGCTTTAATATAAGCCGAAGAACAGATCGTTCCGCCGCTTTCCCCTTTTGTGAAAAACTCTTCCTCTGTCACTACTTTTGCCTCTGTATGATGTGCTATAAATTCAATTTCAACTGTTTCATATTTCGACCGTAAAAATCTCGTCATCCAAAAGAAGAAACTTCTAGCACAATATTTTTCAAAAGCACCCATAGAACCACTTGTATCCATCATTGCAAGGACTACAGCCTTTGATTCAGGCTTCTCCACTTCATCCCATGTTTTAAAGCGTAAATCATCATTATGAATTGGTGTAATTTGCGCTTTTCCTTCCATGGCATTGCGTTTCAGCGCATTCAATATTGTGCGCTTCTTATCCACATTACCCATAAGCCCTTTTTTCCTTATATCATTAAATTCAATTTTTTCGGTTTTAATATCTGCTTTTTCTTTTTGCTGTAAATTAGGAAGCTCCAGCTCTTTAAATAACACACTTTGAATTTCTTCCATACTTACTTCTGCTTCATAATAATCTTGACCAGGCTTGTCACCAGCTTCTTTCCCATTGCCCTGCTGATTGCTCTTGCTACCGTCACGCGCGACAACATCCCCTACGCTACTATCACCTTGTCCTTGACCTACATGCTTAGAATTATCATAATTGTATCGAATTTTATATTCATCGAGGGAGCGTATAGGTATTTTAATTACCTCACGACCATTTGACATGACAATACTTTCTTCACTAACTAAATCGGGTAAATTATTTTTAATCGCTTCTTTAACCTTTTCCATATGACGTTGCTGGTCTTGGTGCCCTTTACGATGGAGGGACCAATTTTCCTGAGAGATGACAAAACCCTTATTTTCGTTTTCAGTCATTTTTATCCTCACCCATCTATCAAATTCGCTTTTTCTATACTATGCTAGTGATCCGCTTTATTGAACTTTTTTAGAGAAATAAAAGGAGTGCCCTAAAATTGGGACACTCCTATTACGTCTATCAATTACGCTTTTGGCATAATTGTGGCTGCCACTAAAATGAAAATTAACGATTCAGTAAGCTTCCTACATATTGTAATAACTCATTTGCTGACGTTGTATTATAGCCGTGTTCATCGACAAGTCTTGCTACAACTTCATTAATTTTCTTCAACTGTGACTCATCAGGCATTTTGGAAGAAGTCGTAATTTTCACAACATCTTTTAAATCAGCAAATAATTTCTTTTGAATCGCTTCTCGCAATCTTTCGTGAGAATTGTAGTCAAACCGTTTTCCATTTCTTGCATAAGCCGAAATACGAATTAATATTTCCTCACGGAATGCTTTTTTCGCATTTTCAGAAATACCAATTTGTTCTTCAATGGAGCGCATTAATTTTTCATCTGGATTCATTTCTTCACCAGTTAAGCGGTCAAATATTTTATTTTTATTACAAAATGCCTCTACATTATCGAGGTAATTATTCATTAACGTTTTTGCAGATTCCTCGTACGAATAAACGAACGCTTTTTGCACTTCATTTTTGGCAATATCATCATACTCTCTTCTTGCCACAGCTATATAGTTCATATATTTTTCTCGATCTTCCTGCGATATAGAAGCATGCTGATCAAGACCATCCTTCAGTGCGCGCAAAACATCCAATGCATTAATCGATGGAATTTCTTTTCGAATAATAGCTGAAGAAATACGATTTATAATATACCGTGGATCAATACCGTTCATGCCTTCGTTAGGAAACTCTTTTTTAAGCTCCTCTAAGTCAACGGAATTAAATCCCTCCACATTTTCTCCGTCGTACAAGCGCATTTTCTTTATAAGATCCACACCTTGTTTTTTCGGAACTTCCAGCCTTGTTAGGACCGAAAAGATTGCTGCGGCCTTCAATGCATGTGGCGCAATATGAACATGGGACATATCACTTTCATTAATCATTTTTTCATAAATCAGTTCTTCTTGGCTCACTTTTAAATTATAAGGAATTGGCATTACAATAATTCGCGAGTGTAATGCTTCGTTCTTTTTATTAGAAATGAAGGAACGATATTCAGTTTCATTAGTATGGGCTACGATTAACTCATCCGCACTAATTAAGGCAAATCTTCCTGCCTTAAAATTCCCTTCCTGCGTCAGTGACAACAAATTCCATAAAAACTTTTCATCTAATTTCAGCATTTCTTGGAATTCCATCATCCCTCGGTTTGCCTTGTTTAACTCTCCATCAAAGCGATAAGCACGAGGGTCTGACTCTGAGCCAAATACGCCAATTGTCGAGAAATCAATGCTACCCGTCAAATCCGCAATATCTTGAGATTTTGGATCAGAAGGTGTAAAGGTTCCTATACCTACACGTTTGTCTTCAGAAAAAGTTATACGTTCAATGATGACATTCTCAATACGTCCATCGTATTCTTTTTCAAGACGCATCGTATTTAAAGGCGATAAGCTACCCTCAATTCGTATTCCATACTCTTCAAAAAAGTCATGACGTAAATGATGTGGAATTAAATGCAGGGGATCCTCATGCATTGGACATCCTTTAATTGCATAAACTGCTCCCTCTTCCGTACGCGAAAACTGTTCAAGTCCACGCTTTAACAAGGTCACGATCGTTGACTTTCCTCCACTTACTGGCCCCATCAATAACAAAATTCGCTTTCTAACATCTAATCTTCTTGCTGCTGGATGGAAATATTCCTCCACCAGTCTTTCAATTGCTGATTCAAGCCCAAAAATTTCTTGCCCGAAAAATTGATACATTTTTTGCTCATCGCGTTCCTCTACTCCAGCGCTTTTAATCATATTGTAGACGCGAGAATGGGCTGTTTGAGCAACTTCAGGTCTTTCCTTCAGAATGCTTAGATAATCTGCAAATGTACCTTCCCACTTCAGTCGATTTTCTTCTTCGCGATAGCTTTTCACTTTATCTAAAATGTTGATAGCCTTCCCTCCATTCAGGGCTTGATTTATAACATAGTATGAAGTTAAAGACATTATGATACCCATTACTTTTTCTTTGATTAAGTTTCTTCTTATTGTTCCTTTTTTTTCTTGCTACAAAAAGGCATTTACTGTATGTAAAGCGGACTTATGAAATATAAAATTTCGGTTATTCTAATCTGTAGAAAGGAGGTTCAATTTTGAGTCGTCATTTTATTTTCCTTCTGACATGTATGCTAGTGTGGAGTTATTTCTTTCCAACAGTTACATTGGCAAATGAAGGACCTAGTAATGAGGAAATTTTACAACAACGCATGTCTTATTATGTTCAATACGATGAATTACTGATTCCATGGCATTTCTTAGCAGCAATCGACCAATATGAGCGCAATCTCCAATCTGTTCGTAAAGATATTCCTAAACGAGATGGCTACATTGCCATTCAATTTTCTGATGAATATTGGTCAGGCGCATTAAATCCTGTCAAGGAAGATACGATACCCGAAACAATCAGTTACTTCGGTGGAATGGGACTTGATGGCAATAATGATGGAATCGCTAGTCCTAAAGATGATCTAGATGTTATATACTCCATGGCAAGCTATTTAAGTAAATTTGGTTCTACAGATGAGGACTTCAAACTGGCTTTATGGGAATATTACAAAAGTGAAGAAGCTGTCAATCAAATCGTAACAATTTCTACTTTGTATAAACATTTTAAAACAACGGAGCTAGATGCTCATACATTCCCTATTCCAACTCGCTACAATTACAGCTTTAGAGGTACTTGGGGCGACAACAGAGGCTGGGGCGGTAGACGCATCCATGAAGGTACAGACATATTTGCCAGCTATGGGACGCCTATACTTTCCACTTCCTATGGTGTAGTCGAAATCAAAGGCTGGAACCAATTTGGTGGATGGCGAATTGGCATTCGAGATAATCATAATTCTTATCATTATTATGCCCATCTTGGTAGCTATAATAAGGACATTAAGGTTGGAGATGTTGTGGAGCCAGGAACAATACTCGGCTATGTCGGTAGCTCTGGTTATGGGAAAGAAGGAACTTCAGGAAAATTCCCACCACACCTTCATTACGGCATTTATAAATTTAATGGTCGAACAGAATGGGCATTCGATCCATATCCTTCCCTCTTGCAATGGGAGCGTCAGGCCAAAAAGGACAAGCAATAGTTGAAATTGCTAAGGGCAATTTTTTAGCGTTTATAGCCCTTTATACACAGCGTAAGCAGAGACATAAAGCAAGCCCCCCACGAAAACTATGTGGAGGGGCTTGTTTTTTTAATATATCTTTTTGATTAGTGTGCAGTGATGTAGGAAATTAATAATTTATCGCTTTCTAAAAATGACATTAACATAGGCAAATAGATAGACATTTTTTGCATTCTAACAAAAATATAAGAAAATTGTAAATTAATTATGCCAAAAAACCTTTTTTAGTATTTTCATCAAAAAAATTCTACTTTTCTTATGAAATAGTAATAAAATAAAAAGATAGGACTAGTTCTATAGAAAAAGCGAAAGGATGGGAAAAATGAACCATTTATTTCAGTTTAAATCAATCAAAGCGCGCATTTTAAGTAGATTTATAATTTTATTAGTATTATTTGTGTGTTTTACTACTTATACTTATTTTTCTAATACAAACATGGAGAAGCAAGCAACAGGACTTGTTAAGGAAGATTTAGTTGTTTTAGAAGCAAGTAAAAATCTATCTATGTCTATTAGTGTACGATTATCTTCAGCCCTAAGTTATGTTGTTACGGGCGATGAAAAATACATAGATACTTTTAATGAGTACCGTCAAATTGCTGAGGATAATAACCGTATCGTGGAGCAATATGAAAAAACGGCTGAACGTGAAAAGCTTGTAGAGAAAGCTCGTGAATGGAGCAACCGTGTTAATAGTGAAGTATTTGAAGTATATAAAAAGGGCGATAAACAATTAGCATTAGAAAATTTAACATCTATTAATCAGCTCGTCGATGAAGTTCGTGATGGCTATGAAGAAGTAGCTAATAAACGCGCTGAATCGATTACGCAAGTCGGCAATGATGTCGTTTCAACAAGTTCAAACAATAAATCCATTGGGTCCACTGTAAGTCTCATCTTAATTGTTGCAGGCATACTTTTAGCGATTTTTACAGCAAGTCGAATTGCTAAGCCAATTACGATTGTTTCAAATCGTATGAGAGAATTAGCTGATGGGAATTTGCGTCATGATAAGTTTTCAGTAACAAACCAAGATGAAATTGGGCAATTAATGCTTTCTGCCAATGACCTGAATGAGAAATTAAAGGATACTATAAGCTCTATTCATAATGTTTCAGAAACGGTCGCTGCTAGCAGCGAGGAATTAGCGCAATCTGCCAATGAAGTTCAAACAGGTACAGAACAAATTTCTTATACTATGCAAGAGCTTGCTACGGGAACTGAAACACAAGCATCTACAGCTAGTGATTTAGCAGAAACTATGACAACTTTCCAACGCAACATTCATGAAACAACGCAAGAAGGAATGGAGTTAAAAGAACATTCGGGGCATGTACATGATTTAACAACGTCAGGTAAAAAATTAATGGTACAATCAACAAAACAAATGGCAACTATTAATGACATTGTATTGGATTCTGTGAAAAAGGTAGAAGGCTTAAACGAGCAGTCTGCTGAAATTTCGAAGCTCGTTTCAGTAATTGATGAGATTTCAAACCAAACGAATTTACTTGCTTTAAATGCTGCAATTGAAGCGGCACGTGCAGGAGAGCATGGCAAAGGCTTTGCGGTTGTTGCCGATGAGGTACGTAAGCTTGCCGAACAAGTGCAATTCTCTGTTACTGATATTTCAACAATTGTTCACCGCATTCAAAACGAAACAGGAAGTGTAACAAATTCACTACAATCTGGCTATGAGGAAGTAAGAAAAGGTACTGCGCAATTAGATCAAACTAATAATACTTTCGATCAAATTTCTCAAGCTATTGAAGATATGAATGACAATATCAATGTCATTTCAACTAACATAACAAAAATTTCACAACACTCCGAAATGATTAATGGTTCTATTGATGAAATGGCTTCTATTTCCCAAGAGTCTGCTGCAGGCGTAGAGCAAACAACTGCAACTGTCGAAGAAACAGCCGCGACGATGGATGAAATTTCAAAGAGTGCAAATCAACTTGCAGAAATGGCTGAAGAACTAAATACACAACTACAAAAATTTACTTTATAACAGTTTTACAAGCTATCCGAAATGTTTTTCGAGATAGCTTTTTTTATTACTGCCACCGTCGAATTGGCACTCTTTCAAGTTCATAGCGTTTTATAATAATACTGATCTTTTGATACCATTGCTCACATAACTCCATTGCCTCTATATACGTTTCATCTTCTTTGGAAATCGCATCCTCTTGTTCTAAAAAGGCATATTCAATAATTGGAGCCGTAATATTATCTACCACCATCTTTATAGCTAATTGTGAAACCTCCTCCATTTCCTCATATTCTTCTTCCTCAATCTCATCTTCTTCTCCTAAAGAGCTTCCGTCTTCTTCTAGTAATGATTCACTAAAAAGTCCGTTACTAGTTCTGGCAATGATATGACCATCTTCAAAAATGGCTACTTCATAAATTTCATTAAAATGGACTTCCTTCTTTATTAACTCAGCTTCCCAATCTTCTTTAACAGCTACTAATAGTGTTTTTGTATGCTCATTGAGCAATAATGCATGTAAACCGTCACTGGCGATTGTGCCATGTGTATGTGGGATATTATTTAACTCCTCTTCACTTGCTCTTTTTAGCTCTGTCATTATTTTATAAGTATGATATTTCCATTTAATATAACGAATGACCCCAACAGTAATTAAAGCAAGTCCAATTAAAAAATACGCTTTCTTAATTAGTATGGCTTCCATTGCATTTGCTAAAAACAAATAAATTGTACCTAACAATAATAGAAAGACTGTTTTCATTATTATCCCACCTTCAAAATAAATAATAGATAGGAAAAATACATCTATATACTAGAAATCTTATTCAGTAATCTCTCTTTTCATTCTTCATTTGAATAGCTTGCCACTACAAAAAAGCAGCGACAACGTTTTTTAAGACGTGTCGCTGCTCTACTATTAATAAACACTTACCCCTAAATGTTTATTGTATAAAATCATGCAAATTGTGTTACGAGTAAAACAGATGGAATAAAGGATAAAGCAAAAACAAACATATACCATACTGAAGTACGGCGTAATGAAAAACGAACTTTTTTGTGTTCTGCATAAAAAATATCTAACATGATTGCTACTATTAATGGAATACTAATGCAAGAAACAACAATTAAAATAAGATCAAAAAATATCATAAAAGCACCCCTCTGTTCATGAACATTTCTTTTCCCTTTTGTGACAACATTGTGTCAATTCAAGTGTACACAATTTTGTCACATATTGCAATGGTCAAAAGAAAAAAATGGTACTTTTACAATATATTTTTTAATTAAGTAATGATTGTTGTTTTAGTCTCTATATTTATATGTTAAACCTTTTAAAAAATTCCTTACGAATCGATCACCGCATTCTTTGTAGTTACGATGGCTTGGATTTCTTAAGATTGCACCGAGTTCACCTTTCGATACTGACACGCCACCTTCAGCTAAAAGCTCAAGCATATCCTCAGTTGTTAAAGCTAGTGCAATTTTCACTTTTTTCATCAGCATATTATTTGAGCTTTCATTACCAGTCACTGGTGGGGGTCCTTCTTGTTGACCTTGTGTTGATGGTTGTGGGCCTCGTTTAAATGTAATTAAACCATTTAAAAATGCCTCTAACATTTTATTATTACATTTGATGTAATTTTCTGGGATGTTATCTTCTTCTTCATCTTTAATTTTTATTAGCATATTTAAAACATCTTCTTTTGAATACTTCATGCCACCTAGCTTAAAGATTTCCACCATATCCGTATTTTTAATATCTAATGCATATCGTAAACGAATCAAAATATCATTATTCGTCATATCAAAACCTCCTCGATCTTCTAGCTAAACCTTAATTTTAAGAGCCAGGATTTATTATAACAGAGTAAATTGCATTTTTAGCTAGCTTTCCTGTTATTCCTAACTATAGTATATAGTTTGCACATTTCCTTCTTTTTAAATGTATGAAATACTAGCTCACGACCATTCTAATATCACAAGGAGGTGAGAAAAATGGCTAACAACAATCGCAGTTCAAATAAGCTTCAAGTTCCTGGTGTACAAGAGGCTGTCAATCAAATGAAATATGAAATCGCACAAGAATTCGGCGTACAACTAGGGCCAGATGCTTCTTCTCGCGCAAACGGTTCAGTAGGTGGAGAAATTACAAAACGACTAGTAGAAATGGCTGAAAAAAGAGCAAAAGGTTTTTAAATAAAAAAAAGTGCCAGTCACTAAAACAATTTTGAATTGTTTTAGTGACTGGCACTTACATTTTAAGCACACGGTCACATATCGCATCAATGTCGGCAGGATCATGCGAAACAAACAAGCAGGTTATGTTCGCTTTTTGTAAAATTTGCCGAAGTTCATTGCGAATATTAGCTTTCAATTCTGCATCTAGACTGCTAAAAGGTTCATCCATCAGAAGCACAGAAGGCTGTGGAGCAAGCGCTCTAGCTAAGGCAACACGTTGTTGCTGTCCTCCACTGAGCTCATGGGGATAGCGCTTTGCATATTCTGTCATTTGCAATAACTCAAGCATTTGTTCCAAGCGTAAACGACGCAAAGTCCGATTTAGTTTATGTAATCCAAAAATAATATTATCCGCTACGGTCATATTTGGAAATAAGGCATAGTCTTGAAAAACCATTCCTACACAACGATGCTCAGGCTCTACAAAAGTACGCTCACCGGCTATCAACCGACCATCGATGGAAATAATCCCTCGTTCCGGCATTTCGAGTCCCGCTAACAATCGCAGAAGTGTACTTTTCCCGCTACCACTTGGACCGAGAACACCAACAATTTCTCCTTTAGACATTGTGAAAGAAAGTTCATCGATAACCGCTGGAAGTCCATTTGCAAAACGGAACGTCATTTTTTCAACGGATACAAAGGACATTTTGTCATCCCCTTTCTTTCTTAATAATAATAAGTACTGAAGCTAATCCGATTAGAACTAGCAATAAAGATGGTAGCGCAGCATCAAAGATACGTTCATCTGTTGCATATTGGTAAGCACGTGTCGCTAACGTATCAAAATTAAATGGTCTAAGTAGTAATGTCAGTGGAAGTTCCTTAATAATTTCCACAAAAGTTAATATAAAACCACTTAGCAACGCACCTCTTAAAAGTGGGAGCTCTATTCGAAAGAATGTCGACAAACTACCTCTCCCTAATGTTCGAGCCGCTTCTGTATAAGCCCGAGGCAACTTGTCATACCCCGCTTCCAATGAACCATACCCAGTTGCAATAAACCGAATTACATAGCCAGCTATAAGCATTGTTAATGACAAGCTGAGCACGAGCACGCCTTCCTCCTTGCCGAATAACGTATAGAGTGATGCCAGCTTTTCATCTAGCGCAAGAAATAGAGCGAGAACACCAATTGCAATAATCGCACCTGGTACAGAATATCCTGCTGACATCAAACGCGTAAGTGCTTGTAAAAACGGTGAAGCAAAAATTACTGCTGCCCTTGAGGATAAAAGTGCAATAACTAGAATAAGCGCCGTTCCTATAGTGGCTCCTTTTAGCGTATTGATAGTTAAGTCAAAAAAATCAGATCTCCAAATTTTGCTCCCATATTGAAATGTCCATACTATTAATTGGCTTACTGGTGCAACAAAAGAGAGTAGGAATATAATTGTACAAAATATCGTGGCAACCCAAGCTTTGATTCCCTTCAATTGTTGCGGTTTAAGCCTATTGCTTCGATTTGCCTTCGCTGCATAGCGACGATTTCTTCTCAACAGTCGTTCGAACATAAAAATAGCAATTACAACGAGCATAAGCCAGGCAGCCAATTTCAACGCTGACTCTATATCATACATACCAAACCAAATCTGAAATATTGCGGTGGAAACGGTCTGTACGCCAAAGTAATTGGCTACTCCGTAATCGCTCAATACTTCAAAAACAACAAGCATTACACCTGCCATAATAGCGGGTCTAGCAAGTGGCAGTACTACCTTAAAAAAAATTGAAAATGGCTTATGTCCAAGTAATCGTGCATTTTCAATAAAGGATGCACTCTGAGATTGTAAAAAAACCCGCGTTATAATGAATATATATGGAAATAAAAACAGTGTTAGTATAAAAATAGCTCCGCGCTCTGACATTACCTCAATGGAACCTGGTGGTAGCTCAATACCAAATTTATTGCGAAGCATTGCTTGAATAACACCGGTATAGCCAGTCATATAGCTATACGTATAAGCAGCTATATACGGTGGAACTGCTAGTGGCAAAATAAATGCCCATTTATAAAAGTTACGCAATGGGAATGTATATCCGACTACAAGCCAAGCAAGTACTACTGCAATTAATGTGGCAAAGAAGCTGGTGATTAGCACCAGCTTCAATGATCCCAAAATATAATCTGCCAATAAAAATTGCAAAATGTTGTCCCAATTTTCATTGGCAGGACGGAACAGACCAGTCAATACGTAAAGGATTGACAGCAATACCATTGCAGCACCCAAAATACTTGTTATCGTCCAAACATTTATACGTCTCCAAATGTATTTTGGAAGCAGAGTTTGTTTCATCTTTTACTTCCAACCAACTTTATTGGCGATTTCCACAGCTTTTGGATTTAACTCACCATACTTTGCAAAGTCAACGTTTTGGTGCTTGAACTTGCCCCAACTTTCTAGAAGCCCTGGAAGCGTTGCTTGACTGTTTACTGGAAACTCATAGTTGGCATGAGAAATTTTTGTTTGAGCTTCTGCCGCAGTTAAAAACTCTAATAGTTTTAAAGCATTTTCCTTGTTTTTGCTATGTTTAACAAGTCCGGCGCCGCTAATATTAATATGTGTTCCTGTCGTTTGCTGGTTCGGGAAAAATACGCCGATATTCTCAGCAACCTTGACCTCCTCAGCATCATCAGAAGAAGACATATGTCCAACATAATAAGTATTCAAAATCGCGACATCACCTACACCAGAAACGATTGCTTTGGCTTGATCGCGATCACCGCCCTCTGGCTCACGTGCAAAATTCGATACAAGACCAGCCGCCCAAGCCTCTGCTTCTTTTTCTCCCATAACATCAATAAAGGAAGCAAGCATCGATTGGTTATATAGGTTTGTTGAAGATCTTACAACTACTTTTCCTTTCCACTTATCAGTTGCTAAATCCTCGTAAGTCGAAAGCTGGCTAGGATCAACGCGGTCTTTTGCATAGACGATAACACGCGCTCGTGTAGATAATGCAATCCAATGATTTTCTTTGTCACGCAAATCACTAGGAACTTGTTTATCCAATTCGTCTGACACAATTGGTTGTAGAATCCCCTCAGTTTTAGCTGAATTTAGAATACCACCGTCTACAGTTATGAACAGATCAGCTGGTGTACTAGCTCCTTCACGCTTCATGCGTTCAATCAACTCTGGTGCTTTTCCTTCCACCACGTTTACTTTAATGCCCGTTTGCTCTGTGAATTGATCGTATAGCTCCTTATCCACATCATAATGACGAGCTGTATAAATATTAACTTCACCGCCCGATTTGCTAGACTCTGTATTATTTGCATTGGAAGCCTCCGCCGTTTTTGCTGATGAAGATTCCTTGGCACTACTTTGGCTAGAACTGTTTGCACTACATCCAGCCAGCACAAAAACAAGTACAAGTACAAATGTTAAAAACGTTGAACTGTATTTGTTGTACATCTTATTTCCTCCCTAAATTATTTTCAGCAATTGATAATAACATTCATTCTCATTTATCCTGAAAAAAAATAACCTTCAAGTCATAAATGAAAATTATTATCTATACTGTCTATAATTTAGTTTAGCAACTGAAAATGAGAAAACGCTGAGAAAGGAAAAATTTTTTCACTTTCAAATATCTCTTTATTGCCAGCCTACATTTTCAAAAATTTCCGTTGCATTGTTGTGTAATCTTCTTAGACTTGCAACATCAATCGGTTGCCTTTTGAAGTTTTGCCAATCTTTTAATAGTGTAGGCATCGTTGATTCTGGGTTCACTGGAAATTCAAAGCTTCCTTGTACTAACAAAGTTTGTCCCTCTTTGCTCGTCAAAAATTCAGCAAATTTAATGGCGTTTTCTTTATTTGGGGCATTCTTGGCCAAGCCAATTCCACTAATATTTACATGAGTACCTGTCGTCAGTTGATTCGGAAAAAACACCCCTAGTTTTTCAGCAATTTCCCGCTCTTCTGGATCGTTCGAGTTCAACATCTGACCAATATAATATGTGTTCATAATGGCGACATCTCCAACCTTTGCTACAATTGCCTTCGCTTGAGATTTGTCCCCGCCTTCTGGTTCACGGGCAAAATTTCGCACAATTCCTTGTGCCCATTTTTCTGCCTGCTGTTCCCCATGCAGTTCAATAAACGAAGCCAACAAGGATTGATTGTATAAGCTTGAGGAAGATCGGACCAATACTTTGCCCTTCCATCGCTCGTTTGTCAAATCTTCATATGTTGACAACTCTTCCATCCTTACACGGTCTTTTGCATAAACAATAACCCTAGCACGAGTAGCAATTCCAAACCAGTAATGCTCTTTGTCACGCCACTCCATAGGTACATTTCGTAGCAAAGTTTCCGTTTTTATTTTTTGCAGAACGTCTTGTTGCTTTGCGAATTCCAGTGCCCCTCCATCAACTGTTAACAATATGTCAGCAGATGAAGCTTCCCCTTCTTTTTTCATACGTTCTACAAGCTCCTCCGCTGTTCCCTTCACTTCATTGACATGAATGCCTGTACGCTTCGTAAATTCTTGAAACAACATACTGTCAACATAATAGTGTCTAGTTGTAAATACATTAACAACCTGTCGACTGTCTTCAGATTCCGCTTGTCGTGTCAAGCTACTAAGCGAACAACCCGTATTGATGAGCAGAATCCCCCCTGACAATAGCATGGCTATTCTTTTAACTAGCTTATTCACTTGGTTCAGCCTCCCTTTTTTTAAAACGAAGATGACATGTAAACGAAACTGTTACGGTCGTCCCTAAAGATTCCTTGCTTTGGATTGTTATTTGACCGTTGTACTGTTCTATTAACCGTTTAGCAATGGCAAGCCCTAGACCAGTTCCTCCCTGCTTGCGACTTCTTGTTTTATCCACCCGATAAAAACGCTCCATTACAAAAGGCAAATCTTTCTCTGGTATACCAATTCCACGATCAGTTACTTCAATGAACGCCTTATCATGTCTAACATAGCCTGCAATACGTATGGCAGAACCAATTTCTGAATATTTCACCGCATTGTCCAGCAATATCATTAAAATTTGTTCCAAATGACTATCAGAAACCATCATCTCTCGTTCCTCAAAACCTTCAAAAGACGTTTCAAATGTGTAATTGGGATGTAGTTGTTCACATTTTCCGACTGTCTTTAATATAGCTTGATCTGCTTGGAAAACTACTTCTTCACTAAAGTTTCCATCCCTCTCTGCACTCGTAAGAAGGAGCAGATCCTGAACGAGCGATTTCATACGAGTAAGTTCATGGTAGGAAATATTTAAAGATTCCTCCATCACTGAAGGATTATGCTTTCCCCAACGAAGTAGTAAGGACAAATGTCCATCGATAATCGCAATAGGTGTTCTTAATTCGTGTGAAGCATCCTCGACAAATTGGCTTTGTTGATGAAAAGACTGTTCAACTTGATCCATCATCTTATTAAACATTTTCATTAAGATGGCAATTTCATCATTACTTTTCGGAACTTCCATCCTTTCCTGTAGCCCTTTCCGCCCGACATTTTGTATCGTCATTGCCATCGACTGCAATGGCTTTAACAATTGTTGGGCAAGCAAGCCACCACCCAAACCGCTTAAAATAACTGCCCCTAATCCAGATAAAACAAAGACGCGTAAAATATCTTCAGTAAATTGCTTAAATTGATCTATGTTTTTTACAATCTCGACGGTTCCTTTAAAAGAATGAATCGTGATGGGGCTTCTCATGATTAAAAAAGAATGATCTGCATAATCTGTAATAACGATTTCTGTTAAAGCGCTTTGCTTTGGAGGAATCCATTCTTCTGGGATACCATCAGATACTGAGATAATCTTGTTATTTTGCTTATTAATAATACGTATTAATTGCCCTTTTTGATTTTTTTTATTTAAATCATTTCGTATTTGAGGCAATTCGGTTTCAGCAAATTCAACTTCCTTCTCTAGCAATTCATTCAGAACGTCATTCATTTGTTGACGTATATGTACTTTCTCTTGACCAATCATCCATTTTTCCACAAATATATATTGAACGCTATTATAAGCAATGAAAAGCAACAAAATAAAAAAAGCAGACCATAAAGTAAGCTTCCATTTAATCGGCATTGATGATAACCATCGTTTACGATTTCGTTGTATCATTGTTTCATCACGTAGCCCATTCCACGAACCGTTTGAATATAGCTTGCTTGTCCAGGTTGGTCAATTTTATTACGTAAATACCTAATATACACATCTACAACATTCGTATCGACGACTGTCTCAAAGCCCCATACTTTATCGAGGAGCGTTTCACGGTCCATTACCCGATTAATATTTTGCATAAGCGCTACTAATAAATCAAATTCACGCTTCGTTAGTCCAATTTCAACATCTCCTCGTTTAACAACTCTCAGATCTAGATTGACAGATAAATCTTGAAACGTAAGAAGTGCTTGGCTTGTAGCAGCACTGTCCTCTAGCCTTCTAAAAATAACTCTCATGCGCGCCTGAAGCTCCTCAATGGCAAATGGCTTTGGTATATAATCATCAGCTCCACAATCGAGACCCGAGACTTTATCCTTAATGCTATCCCTTGCCGTCAGCATGATGACAGGTGTTTTTTTCAATGCGCGAATTCTCCTACATACTTCTAATCCATCTAGCTGTGGAAGCATAAGGTCTAGTAAAATAAGGTCCCATTCCTCGGAAAGCGCAAGATGTAGCCCCGTCACACCATCATAAGCCAAAACAACATCATACCCTTCACGCTGGAGCTCCAATTCTACAAAACGTGAAAGATGCTGCTCGTCTTCTATGAATAGAATACGTTTCATTCCACTCAACTCTCCTTAATGCCTTTTTAAATTACTATTTTATGAGTCTAGTATAGCTTATCAAAAGCTAATTGAGAATCAATTGAGAATAAAAGTGCCAGTCACTAAAACAATTTTGAATTGTTTTAGTGACTGGCACTGCAATTACTTCTTCTTCGCTCCATTAATCATGACAATAATGAAGACTAATAAAAGAATAAGTAATCCACCTATAATTACGTATCCGACCATACTAGTTATACCCAAAACGTTGTTGCTCCTTCCCATACGTAAAGTGGAACAAAATCTTTCCGATAATAATGAAATTGTTAAAATTCCACTTTAGTTTACCTATTTAAAATAACCTTCTACTTCTATTTCTTCAACTAAACTGCTCTATTACTATAATAAATTCAACCACTACAACTTAATTTTTATTCACATTAATTTCATTTTTCCCGATAATGGCGAAATATAATCTTCTACTTATGCTTGTGGAAGAAGATTTCACTTTTGAAGTCCTATTTCTCAACGCTTTTCTTGAAAGAGCAACACACCAAACAAACCAATGATGGAGAAGATAACTGGGGCAAAAAAACCATAGTAGTAGCCATCGCCTAAATTACCTGAAGTAGATTGAAAATAATCCAATAAATATCCGAAAATAATCGGTAGTAAGACAGCACTTAGAAAACCACCTGTATTTGCAAACCCCGAAACTACCCCAGCTTCATTTAACGGGAATGATTGTCGTACAGCAGCAAAAGTTAAAGCACTTGCACCGTAGCCAAAGCCAATAATAAAAAATAATAACATTAATAAGAATAAAGATGGATGCCCATTGAATAAAAGAAACGAACACCAACCGAGTAAAACGATCATATGAACGGCAATATATGGTCTTTTTATTGTTTCTAACCTACTTGAAATCCAACTAGTTAAAGGAGCTCCAATAAGTGCCCCAATAAGACCTACCATAATGAATTGACTTGCATCCGAACGTGTCATGTCATACATATTCATCCCATATGGTACAGCCCAAGAGCTAATAAATCCCACATAGCCTCCTACTACACCAAAATGACAAAAGAATAGCGCCCATGCTTGGGGATGTGAAAATATTCGTTTCACTAAGACGAATGGTTTTTCGCGTTGTCCTTCTGCTGTGACAACTACTTGCTCATCCTTAAACAGTTTTTTCGGCTTTTTTACAAGGACAAAATAAAGAACAACACCACAAAAACATAATAATAACCCCGCTGAAAAAAATGCCGCTCTCCAACCAAGTAAATCTATCCATTCGGAAAAAGGGACTGTCGCCAATAAAAAACCAAGACTCCCAGTCATACCTGCTAAGCCAATTAACCGAACAAATTCCTTTCGATAAAACCATTGAGCTAAAATGAGCACCATATTAACCCATATGGTCGCATCCCCTACCCCAGTAAGTATTCTTGAAAAGAACAGCACGAATTCATGTGTACCAAAACTATAAATTATTGTGCCTAAACCTGTAAGCGTCGCACCAATAATTAAGAAAAAGTTCGGACCATAACGATCAGCCAAAATCCCCATTGGAATTTGCAAACTTGTGTATACAAAAAATTGTATACTCGTTAACAAGCCAATCGTTGCTGCTGTGACATGAAAATCCCGCATCAATTGCTCTGTAATTAATCCAGGTGCTGTTCGTTGACTCGCCATTAACAAATAAGTAAATAATACAACAACAAATACAATCCATCTGTATTTGCTATTTTGTTTGTCCATTAATATCTACTCCTATTGGCTTTTACTAAAATATATGAAAAGGTGCCAGTCACTAAAACAATTCAGAATTGTTTTAGTGACTGGCACCATATTTTTCTTTTGTGAATTGTAAAAATGCCGAAGCTGCAGGAGATAAGACACTATCCTTTTTGTAACTAATGACAACATTGTTTTTATAGGTGGGATTTCCTAATGTATAAAAATTCGATTCAAAGTTCAGTTGATCACGTGTAATGACACATTCGGGTATTATAGTCATACCTACCCCGCTGTTCGCTAATCTAAATGCATTTTCTATATTATTTGTTTCCAACACAATATTAGGTTTTATGTTGTACCGTTCAAAAATTTGATCCGTTAATCGGCGCAATCCAAGCCCTGGGTTTAGTAGCACAAACTTTTCTTTGTTTAAACTCGAAGGTTGAAAAGGTATATGAGTTGCTGTCTTAATATTTTTTTGATAGTAAGCGTGACCTGGTGGCACTACTAAATATATATCTTCTTCATAAAGACTTTCATAAACAAGCTCTGTATTCGTAATAGGTAACATATTGATACAAATATCAATTTTATTTTGAAGTACTAATGCTTCCATCTCATTGGCCGATGCTTCTTCAAGTTCAATTTCTATACCAGGATACTTTCTCATGAAATGCGGAAGAAATTTATAAAGTGTATGGGAAGCTAAAATTGGGTTAATGCCAATAATTAGTCGGCCCTTTTTTAAATTTGTTATCGATTCAATTTCACGTTCTAATCTCTCGTATGTTTTTTTTATATCTATCATATAAGAGACGTATAATTCGCCTGCATAAGTTAGTGTCAAAGGTGTTACTTGGCGATTAATTAATTCTACACCAAGCTTCTCCTCTAGATTTTTAAAAAACTTACTTAAATAGGGCTGCGAAACAAACAGTGCACTTGCTGCTTGGGATATATTCCCGTATTCTTCAATGGCCTGTAAATAGGCTAGTGATAAATCTTCCTTCATATATATTAACTCCTCAATTCCATGTATAAATATCACCTTATTATAGAATATATGCGACATTAATAGAATTTTTATGTATTTAGTAAAATATAAATTGCATTTTTTATGAATGATAACCATTTTGTTATAGACATGATAATAGAAATAGTATTATAAAATCCGACATATTTACGACATAATAAAACTGTCAAATAGCTGAAAATTGACACTAGAAAATGTGGAGGACAAATAGTATGGGTACATTAGGAATTATTGTTGCAATCTTTTTTGTCGTATTTTTGGCAATGAGAGGTTACAGCATTGTATTTATAGCGCCTGTAGCTTCAATTATTGTCATCGTAACAAATGGTATGAACTTTTTTCCATCGTTAATTGGAAATGAAGCTTCCTATATGACAGGGCTTACAGGGTTTATCATTAATTTTTTTGCAGTATTTTTATTAGGTGCTATTTTAGCACAGTATATCGAAAAGAGTGGTGCAGCTCAATCCATTGCTCAAAAAGTATTATCAATTACTGGAACAGAGAAACCATTTTCTGTATTAATCGCAATTTTCGTTATTAGTGCCATTTTAACTTTCGGTGGTATTAGCTTATTCGTGGTACTGTTCGTAATTATTCCATTAGCAAAACCATTATTTAAACAGTTAAACATTTCATGGAACCTTATTGTTATTCCTGTATTTTTAGGAATCGGTACATTTACTATGACAATGTTGCCAGGTACACCTTCTATACAAAACGTTGTACCAACAAATTATTTAGGCACTACTGTAACCGCTGCACCTTTAATAGGAATTATCGCAACCATTGTCGCGATTGTTGTTGGTGTTTGGTATATGAAAAACGCTCTAAATAAAAGTTTAGCTAAAAATGAAAAATTTGAAGCGAGTGAAGATAAAGATAATCAAGCCGTCTTAAAAGAAGATATCCCCCCTTTCTTCTTAAGTATTTTACCGATTTTAGTACTAATCCTGATTATCTTTGTTGGTAGTGCACTCAAAGTACCAAACATTGTCTTAATGGGTTTAGGTGCAGGCGTAGTTGTCTCTGCAATTGGTTTTCACAAATATATTCCATCACATAAGCAAGCTCTTAGCCTTGGAGCCAATGGAGCCATTAATCCAATCTTCTTTACGGCAGCTTCAGTAGCATTTGGTGTGGTCATTACATTAGCACCTGGTTTCAAAGTAATCTCTAATTTAATTTTAGGGATTCCAGGGAACCCACTGATTAGTTTAACGATTGCTTCAAGTGCGCTTGGTGCAATTACTGGTTCAGCATCTGGCGGTCTAGGTATTGCAATGGAAGCGTTCGCACAATCGTACTTAGCTATGGGTGTAAATCCAGAAGCAATGCATCGTATATCAGCAATTGCATCAGCAGTGTTTACAGGTTTACCACATTCCGGTGCCATTCTATCAACATTTGCTTTAACTGGATTAACTCATGAAAAGGCTTTTAAATATTCATTTTTAAGTATGACATTACCAAATTTATTAGCATTAATCGCAGCTTTAATCGTTGGCGTTTTATTCTATTAATGGTTTGGAGAAGATGAGAGTGCTTCTCCAATTATAAAAATATTAATAAAGGTAGGAGATATATGATGAATAAAGAACGTACAGTTATTATTACAGGTGCAGCTCAAGGAATTGGATATGCAATTGCTCAGGAATTCATTGCCAATGGTGACTATGTAGCAATATTCGATATTAACGAAGAAGCAGCCGTTAATGCAGCTTTACAATTAGGCAATGCTAAAGGCTACCGTGTAGACGTAACATCAGAAGAAAATGTAAAGACAGCTATGGATGCTGTAATTTCTGAACGTGGGTCTGTAGAGGTTGTTATAAACAATGCAGGTATTCAATTTATTTCAAAGGTTGAAGACTTCCCAGTAGAAAAATGGGATTTAGTAAATGGCATTATTTTAAAAGGGACATTCTTAATGACAAAACATGCACTTCCCAACATGAAACAAAATGGCTATGGCCGTATTATTAACATTGTATCTGCACACGGTCGTATCCCTGATGCATACAAATCCGCTTATTGTGCTGCTAAAGCTGGACAAGTTGGATTTACTAAAGTCGTGGCATTAGAAAATGCTACTAGTGGTATTACTTGTAATGCAATTGAGCCTGGCCCAGTTCGTACAGAATTAATCGAAAAGCAATTACCCGTATTAGCAGAAAAAGACGGTACTTCTGTAGAAGAGGCATTAAACCACCACATCCTAGGCAAACAATGGATGAAACGTTTACTTGAGCCATCTGAAATAGCAAAAACTGCAGTATTTTTAGCATCAGAAGGTGCGGCTGCAATCACAGGGGAAGCAATCCCTGTAACTGGTGGTATGTAAGAAATGTAGAGTGCCAGTCACTAAAACAATTCAGAATTGTTTTAGTGACTGGCACCTTTGTTGTGGATGCTCAGGCAACATAGAGTCTATCATTTTCTTTACAACAGGATGTTCTGATGCAAAAAATTGCCTTTTTGAATTGTATAAATTGACTAATTCTCCTCTTTCTATTACACCTAATGTATCACTAATCGCGCAGGCTGCTTTAATATCATGTGTAATAAAAAAATAAGATAATCCATAGTCATTTTTTAGATCTCTTAGTAACCCTAAAATAAGGGTTTGATTCACCATATCTAAACTACTAACAGATTCGTCTAAAACAATTAGCTTTGGCTTAAGTGAAATTGCCCTTGCTATATTGATACGTTGCAATTGGCCACCACTAAATTGATGCGGATATTTTTTCAAGTCCTTTTCACTGAGCCCTACCCTTTCCAATAATTCAATAACAACGCGCCTTTGTTCAGCTATTGTCAGCTTTTCATAATTTTCTAGTGGTTCTGCAATAATCCGTTCGGCAGTCATTCGAGGGTTAACGGACGAGTAAGAATCTTGAAAAACAGCTTGCAAATTACGGCGAATTTTTTGACGAGTGTGCTTATCTACTGTATAAATATCATGCCCTTGAAACAGAACTTGTCCATGCTGTGGTCGTTCCAAACCAAGAATCACTTTACCTAACGTGCTTTTACCAGCTCCACTCGTACCGAGTATTCCTAAGCAGTTTCCTTCCTCAATCGAAAGAGAGATACTAGAAAGCACTTTTTTAGGACGATTGTGCCTTTTAAAAAAGCTTCGGAAGCCAAATCCGTAGCTATGAGTTACTTCATTAACTTGCAATAAACTCATTTGTTCACCCCCGCTAACATGACTATCATCACTCAATTTATATATTCTTCTATGTGTAATATTGAACGTGCATTTAATAGCCTCTTCGTATAATCAGACTGTGGCTCATTAAATAATTGAAAGACATCTGCTTGTTCGACTATTTTGCCGTTTTGCATAACTACTACTTCATCAGCCATTTCTGAAATGACACCTAAATCATGAGAAATTAATAAAATGGCTGAGCCATATTCAGAACGTATTTGATGTAAGTGATGTAACACCTTCTTCTGATTGTTTACATCAAGTGCAGTTGTTGGTTCATCTGCAATAATAACAGCTGGATGTAAGCATGCTGCAGTAGCAATCATAACCCTTTGAAGCATACCGCCACTTAATTGAAAAGGATACTGTTTTAAAAGATTCACCGGATTAGGTAAGTTCACATGTTGTAAAGCCTCGATGGCAAGCTCTCTAGCTTGTTTTTTATTCCACTGTGTATGAGAGCGTATTGTTTCTATCAGTTGGTGTCCTATTGTAAAAACAGGTGTAAAAGCATTCATCGGGTTTTGCATAATAAACGCTATATCCTTACCACGTATTTTTCGCATTTCTTTCTCAGCTAAGCCATTCAATTCTCTTCCTTGTAGTGCTACGCTACCTATAGTAGTTGTTGTCTTCTTATCTAAAAGTTGAAGAATAGACATACTAGTAATAGTTTTACCGCTTCCACTTTCCCCAACAAGCCCAAGTATCCTCCCACGATTTAATTCAAAATTAATATCTCGAACGAGGATAGCATCGCCATTTTGGGATTTAACTTTGACATATAAATTTTTAACATTTAATACCTTCCTCTGTTCAATTCCCAATCTTCTCATCCCTTTTTAAAATCTTCGTTTGATACCGTAACGTTCTGCTAAAGCTTCGCCTAATAGATTGAAAGTAATAATCACAAGCATAATGCTCAAGCCTGGATAAAGCATTAATTCTGGATTTGTCCGAATATATGCTTTTCCTTCATGAATCATCGCCCCCCATTCTGGTATAGGGGGTTGTACCCCAAAGCCTAAGAACGACAGTGCCGATATATCGATGATAGCCCAGCCGATTTCTAATGTACCAATTACCACAAGAGGTGGGAGAACATTAGGAATAATATGCTATTTAATTATTTTTCGTTGTGAAGAGCCGCTAATTTTCGCGGCGGCAATAAAGTTCTGCTCCTTCAGACTAAGAACCATGCCTCGGAATATTCTGGCGTAATAAACCCATTGCACAAGCATTAGCGCTAAAATAACTTGTGGAAGCCCTGGACCGAATATGCCAACTAAGCCAAGAATAAGAATCAGATTCGGAAATGCCAAAATACCATCGCATAATCTCATCAACATATAATCGATCCATCCACCTTTATATCCCGAAAAGGTTCCTATAATTAAACCAATAACTAATGAAGAAATAAAAATAAGCATAGCAAACCCCAATGAAATGCGCGCGCCATATAATATCCGTGACAAGTTACATCTTCCTAAATGGTCTGTCCCTAATGGGAACTGCCAAGATGGAGACTTCAGCTTATATGCTAAATTAACAGCAACAGGATCATTTGGTGCTATCCAAGGAGCAAAGATTGCGATGACAAAAAGAACAGCTAAAATGATTGAACAAATGGTAATCGCTTTCTGATGTTTCAACAATGTACGTATTCTTATTCTCATTGAAGACGCCCTTCTTTCCTTGAAATACGGGGGTCGATATACATTTGAATAAGGTCTACGATTAAATTGCTAATAATAAATAAACAAGCTGCAATTAATACATAGCACTGAATGATAGGTATATCACGATTTAAGATAGCTTCAATAAAATAGCGACCAAACCCTGGCCAAGAAAAGACCGTTTCAACGATAATTGCTCCCGTTAGAAGTTTTCCAAGATTTATCCCTAGTCCAGTAATCATTGGAGAAATCGCAATCCTTAATACATGCTTTGCCATAATAATTGTTTCTTTTATTCCTCTCGTCCGGGCAAATAATACATAAGGCTCTTGTATATTTTCTAACACACTTGCACGCAACAGCCTTGTATACGTAGCCACTAAAGGAACAGCTAATGTAATGGAGGGCAGAACAAGATGCTGCCATGTCCCAATACCCTCCACTGGAAATAGATTAAGTTTGACAGAAAAGAAAAAAATCAATATATAACCTAGCCAAAAAGAAGGAATCGATGCTCCCATATACGAGAGTAAGCGACTAGTATAATCAATCAAGCTGTTTTTCTTCACTCCGGCTAAGAACCCAAGAGGAACACTGAACACCACCGCTATTAATAAACTTCCTAGAGCTAGCTGAATAGTGGCCGGTATTTTAGATGTAACCTCTTCCCAAACAGGCTTTTTAGAAACATACGAGTTACCAAAATCAAGCTGAATTATTTTAATAATAGAGTTTATATACTGTTTTAAAAATGGTTGATCTAAACCAAATTCTTGTCTTTTTTGAGCTAATATTTCATCTGTTGGTTGAATATGAGCCGCTGCTAAATACGCCTCAGCTGGATCCACCGGCGAAAGGTGGATCATTCCAGATGTAAGAAGTGTAGCCAAAAGAAAAACTGGAATAATCGACGTAATTCTTTTTAGAATATAAGTACCCATCAAATCCCCCTAGCTCACTATTTAATGCTTATTCCTGTGAATGGGTGCTCGTCTCGATTAGCAGGGAATGTGAAGTCAGAGACGTTCTTTTGATAGACCGCTGTCTGGCTTAAATAGGAAATAGGAACAAGAGCTCCTTGATCTTGTAGAGATGATAATATCGATGCGTATAATTGTTGACGCTCTTTTTCATCTGTAGTTTTAGGAACTTCTGTCATTTGTTTAAGCAATTCATCTTTGTTCGGATAAGCAGATATTGCTTCACTAAATCCAAAACCTTCTGTTGCTACAATATTAATAAATGTATGCGGATCATAAGGAGCACCATAGTTACTAAAGAAATTAATAGCAAAGTTATTATCTTTAAATCTTTGAATTTGTTCTGCCAATTCTAGCGGAACAATATTTAATTTCACCCCAATAGCAGCCCATTCTGATTGCAGTGTTTCCGCCATTACTTTTTGAATAGTTTCAGCTGAATTGTACATTAATTCCACTGCGAGCTGCTCTCCATCTTTTTCACGAACCGTTTTCCCCTCTGGAAGTATCCAGCCTGCTTCATCTAATAAAGACTTTGCCTTTTCGACATCATATTGAATCGACTTCACTTCAATTTTGGATGTATACGGGAAATTTGTTGATAAAATACGATCTGCTACTTTTTCTAAACCTGAGCTAATTCCTTCGACCATTAATTCTTTATTAAATCCATAATGTAAAGCCTGGCGCACACGCTCATCAGACAGTTGTTCTTGCTTTGTATTCATGACCAGTAACCTCGTCGCAACTGGCTCTGAAATACTAGTGTTATATTTACCAGTCGATTGTAATTGTAAGAAGGAATCTAAACTTATAGCCCCTTCACCGAAAATTAAATCTACTTCACCTTTTTCAAAGGCTAGTACCCTTGTTTCTGTATCAGGAATGACTTTCACCATTATTTTCTCCACTTTCGGCTTATCACCCCAATAATTGTCGTTCCGTTTGTACAGTGCATATTCATCAACCTTATGTTCTTCCAAAATCCAAGGGCCAGTACCAATCGCTTGCTCGACACCTTTTGAAGTATCAGAATCATTAGGGAATCCAGCCTCACCTAAAAAACGAACAGGCCGAACGACAGCTAACTCTTGAATCGTTGGATAATACGGCTCGGTTAATGTTATTTGAAACGTATTTTCATCCTTTACGTCCGTATGCTCTATTTTAGAAAGAAAACCCAGCCAACTATGTAATTGGAGATTGTTCATGATCGTATCAAAATTCTTTTTAACAATTTCCGCGTTAAAACTTGATCCATCAGAAAACTTTACGTCTTTACGAAGATGAAATGTATAAACTTTTCCATCTTCAGAAACTTCCCACGACTCAGCAAGGTGCGGTTTTAACTCACCCCCGCTTTGATAGCTTACTAAAGGTTCGTAAACCATCGACTGAGCAAATAATTGTGTAGGGTTATAAACATGTGGATTCATTTCACCTACATCTCTTGGCCATGCCATAGTTAGTATATTTTTTGCCTCTTCGCTCTCAGCCGTTGTTGGTGTAGCCTCTTCATCAGACTTTGTACAACCAAATAATACTGTTGATAGCAACAAAATAAACAAAGACGTTAAAAAAACTCCCGATTTATTCATTGCACAAAGCATTACAATTACCTCCTTGATTGATATTGATAATCATTATCAATTATATAATAAAAACTTGATTTTTCTTTGTCAAGAAAAAAAAGTGCCAGTCACTCAAACAATTCAAAATTGTTTGAGTGACTGGCACACATCTTTTTATTCAAATCTATTTAGCAATGCACGTACTTCATCTGTTGTTTTTGTATTCATCAATTGATTTCTTAATTCACCTGCTCCGCGGAATCCTTTAACATAAATTTTGAAAAAGCGATGCAGTGCTGTAACTGAACGTGGCAGTTCTTCTGCATATTTATCCTGAAGATCAAGCTGTAATCTTAAAAGATCTAAATATTCCTTACTACTATGTTCTTTCGGCTCTTTTTCAAAGGCAAAAGGATTTTTAAAAATACCTCGACCAATCATAACCCCATCAACACCATATTGTTCAACAAGCTTCATGCCAGTTTCACGATCAGGAATGTCCCCATTGATTGTTAACAGCGTATTAGGTGCAATTTCATCTCGTAATTTCTTAATATCCGGAATTAGCTCCCAGTGTGCTTCTACTTGGCTCATTTCCTTTCTCGTACGTAGGTGGATAGAAAGGTTTGCGATATCCTGCTTTAAAATATGTGTTAGCCATTCTTTCCACTCATCTACTTCAGTGTAACCAAGTCTTGTTTTAACACTTACAGGCAGACCGCCCGCTTTAGCTGCTTGTATTAGCTCCGCAGCAACTTCTGGGCGTAAAATTAGACCGCTACCCTTTCCTCTCGTTGCCACATTCGGTACAGGACAGCCCATGTTAATATCTATGCCTTTAAAGCCTAGCTCTGCCATTCCAACACTCATTTGACGGAAATATTCTGGATTGTCTCCCCATATATGTGCAACCATTGGCTGTTCGTCTTCAGTGAAAAGTAGACGCCCTCGCACACTTTTCTGTCCCTCTGGGTGACAGTAGCTATCCGAGTTTGTAAACTCCGTGAAAAATACATCTGGTCTACCTGCTTTACTTACGACATGACGAAAAACAACATCTGTCACATCCTCCATTGGTGCAAGTACAAAAAACGGTCGCGGTAAATCCCGCCAAAAATTATCTGTCATCTCTACTTCAAATCCTCTCATGATGGGATACATTAGTAAATTCTGCTCCCTAAAATGCTTCTACTTTTGCACATTTATGCCATGTTTAATACCTAAAACGTGCCCGAACAAAGGGCAAAATGTTAGGTTCAAGTAGTTAAGTCATTATTATAGTATAACCTAGCTTTTTTAATTTATCTTCACACAGATTCATCTTTAACTAGATTTTCATTTTGATTTATTTTTGATACTTAGAAATAAAAGCAGATGGCCAATTAGAAATGCATGTTTGCACTTTTAAACCGTCTGCTTTTTATGCTTTCACGAAAATTAAAATAGGAAGAGCCCTGTGTGTATTCATATAAAAAAAGGCAATTCAAGTTGACGGGAAGATATCCTAAAGCAGTCTTATTATAAACGCTTTGATATCCGACACATCTTCTTGAACTGCCCTCTTAACTAGTAATTATTTAGATTCTACACTCTCATCTTTGCTGTAGTTATACTTAGATGGATCTACGGGCGTGAATCCTGTTGGCGTATAAAATCTCAATAAGTCACCATTCACTACTTTGTCAGATAACCCTAACTTAAAGTCTACTTCTTTTTTCATAGCTTTCGCTGACTCTAATTGACTATCATCTAATAGTAAACCTGTTTTGTTATCGTAATATTTTTCATTAATTGAATAAATCGAAGGACTAACAAAATCACCATTTCTAAATGGTACAATTTCATTGTGCTCTTCTGATAATAAATCGGAACCGAATTGAACATAGTTTTGCGTTTCAATTCCTAGTAAATGTAATAGCGTTGGAAGAAGGTCTGTTTGACCACCATAAGTATGGTTAGTTTCACCTTGCATTCCTGGAACATGAATGAATAGTGGTACGCGTTGTAAATTAGCACTTTCATATGGTGTAATTTCTTTACCCATAACTTGCTCCATCGCCGCATTATGATTATCTGAAATACCATAATGGTCCCCATAAAGAACAATCATCGTATTATCATATAAGCCTGATTCTTTTAGTTGATTGAACATCTGCTCGATTGCTTCATCTGCATAACGTGCAGTCTGGAAATAATTATCTACACTTGCATCTCCAGTAGTAGCTTTATCGATTGTTACTAAGTCTTGATTCATTTTATATGGATAGTGATTCCCTACCGTAATTAACTTTGTATAAAACGGTTGTGGTAAAGAACTTAAAAGACTTTGAGATTGTTCAAAGAATGGTTTATCTAATAAACCATATTCAGCCATGTTATCTGAAGAGGCTGTGTCATAATAACTAGCATCATAAAATTTATCGAATCCAAATGATTTATAAATGACATTTCGGTTCCAGAAGCTTCCGTTGTTGCCGTGGAAGACAGCTGAAGTATAACCATAATTTTTTAAAATACTTGGTGCTGCTTGGTACGTATTTTGTGCTTTCGTAATATAAGCAGAACCTTGTGGTAATCCGAATAAAGAGTTTTCTAGCATAAATTCTGCATCAGATGTTTTACCTTGTCCTGTTTGATGGAAAAAGTTGTCAAAATACATTGTATTTTGATCTTTTGCTAATGAATTTAAAAATGGCGTAACTTCTTCACCATTTAATTTATAGTCGATAAGGAAGTTTTGGAATGATTCTAAATGTAAATAGACAACATTCATTCCTTTTGCCGCCCCAAAATATTTTGGATTAGGGTTGGCATAGTTAGATTTTGTATAGTTAATTACTTCTGTAATATCACTACTATCCGCCAATGCTCTTTCTGAAGATGCTTTCATCGTTTCTACTGTGTCATAAATAGTATAGTTATACATTCCTAAATATTTCACAATATAGTTTCTATCAAAACCTCGAGATAAAAGTTGCGGACGACTAGTTTCAGCTAATCCTAAGTTTACGATTGATATTGCTAAGGCAAATGCAATAATTGCAAATGCTTTCTTATATCCAAAACGATTTGTTTCTTTTTCTATTTTTCTTGAGAAACGTAGGTAAATCATGACAAGTACATCGACAAAGAATAAAATGTCATAAGGTTTCAATAACGATAAAATACTACCACCTAAATCGCCAAAGTTCTGTGTTTGGAAAATTGTTGGTAATGTAATGAAATCACTAAAAAATCTGTAATACACAACATTCGCATATAAAAGAATAGACATAAGCGTGTAAATTACAACGAGTGATGTATATTTTTTCTTTCCTTTAAATAAAAATGAGAACCCTAGGAATAGCATTGCTGAACCTAGTGGATTTAATAGTAAAAGGAAATGTTGAAGTGCTCCTTCTACACCTAAATCAAACTGTGCTGTTTGAGCGATGTATGTTTTAACCCATAACATTAAAACAGCTAATATATAAATCCCTAAAAATTTGTTTAATAAGTTTTTACTTACTAGATTTTTCATTTTTGCACCTACCTATTACTTATTTAAAAATATATCTAGATTAGAATATAAGTATAAATTTCGGAAAATTATTACTTCACTATAGCTTTTTTTCGGCGGCTAATGTATAATACTCCCGTTTTTACACTTCTGTCAAGTTGTAGACGATATTGCAAGAGAAATAGTTTCGTTTCTCTCTATTACTGGAATCCTTGCCATAAAAACACCCCGCAAACGTTAGTTTTTACTAACATTTGCAGGGATAAATTTTCCTTTTTATCTCGCTTAAATTTAACTATTCCACAGCCTTATACTATGTGTTGGTAGTTTCAGTTGGTCAAACTTCTGCTATAGTAAAACTGAGCTTTTTTTATCATCAAATAATTTTTCTACGGGTAATTACGTTTTTCACAATTCAAATATTAAACAGCAGCATATGGGATAATGAAAAAAGATTAAAGACATGCTCTTCCTTGAGCACATCTTTAATCTTTAAAATTTCTCTCTATTTTTTTTCCTTATCGTATAAAATCTCTTCAGCAAATTGTGCTAATTGTTGAGCTTTCAAGCTTATTTCTTGAATCGTCGAAGAAAACTCGTAGATTGAACCCGATTGCGTATCTGTTAATGTGTTGACTTCTGCAAATGATTGATTTAACACTTTTAGAAGCTGTTGAATATTTTTTGTAATATGATTAATTTGATCTGCATTTTGCTTCGAATTTGTAGCAAGCTTACGTATTTCATCGGCCACTACTGCAAATCCTTTACCCTGCTCGCCTGCACGTGCAGCCTCAATTGCCGCATTTAAACCTAATAAATTACTCTGATCTGAAATTCCTTTTACTACAGAAGAAATCTGACCAATTTCCTCCGCACTTGAACTCACATCTTTCATTGAAGAGGTCATATCTTTCACCCGGTCGGATAAATTGCCTACTGAGCCACTAATTTCTTCAATAGAAGCGGCCGTTTGCTCTACAATCGCAGAGAAACTTTCAGCCATTTCAAATAGTTTATGAGCTTTTTCCAAACTTGTTCCAATGCCTACCCCACCAATTACTTTCCCAGTACTATCGTGAAGCGGGATAGCTCTTGCAACAAGTGGGAAGCCGAATAATTCTTTCGGTATAACTGCTGATAAAGATTTATTCGCTTTAATCGCATTTGTGATGACATCACCTTCAACAAGTGGATCCCCTGGCGTAACATTTAAAGAGAATGTCTTCGCTGGAATATTAATGATTAGTTTCTCAGTATCGTAAATGCCTACCGTAATATCGTCTTGAATAAGCCCGTTTAACAAAGGAGCTACTTTAATAAACGCACTAATTACATCTGCTTCTTGCATATTTTCCGACCCCTTTGTCCTTAATAAGGTAAAATTCTTTTGCTATAGTTTACAGAAATCCATTTTAAAGTTGTAAACTCCTCAAGGCTCCATTCTCCGTTTAAGCGACCGATACCTGATTGTTTTTCTCCACCAAATGCAACATTTGGTTCATCATTGATTGTTAAATCATTTACATGAATCATACCTGTATGTACTTTCTTAGCCATTTCTACACCACGTTCAAGGTTAGCCGTATGAATTGCACCGCTTAATCCAAAACGAGTATCATTTGCGATTTGAATAGCTTCTTCTTCCGTTTCGAATGGAATAACACAAACAACTGGGCCAAATAGCTCTTCTTGTGCCACACTCATGTCTGTTGTTACATCTGCTAAAATCGTTGGCGCTACCATTCTACCTTTAATATTACCTTTAATAACGGCTTTCGCACCTTCAGCAATGCCTTTTTCAATCATTGCTTCTAGGTTAGCTGCTTGGCGATCATTAATGACTGGGCCGATGATTGTTTCAGGATCTCTTGGATCACCAACTTTCAGTGAAGAAACTTTCGCTACATACTTGTCAAGGAACTCATTGTAGATCGATTTCTGCACTAAAATGCGGTTTGCTGACATACAAATTTGCCCTTGGTGTGTGAATCGACTAAATGTCGCAGCACCAACTGCGTACTCCATATCTGCATCTTCTAATACGATAAATGCACTATTGCCACCTAACTCTAATAATGGCTTTTTGAAATTTTTAATCGCAACTTGACCAATATAACTTCCTACCTTTGTTGAGCCTGTGAAGGAAATAATTCTTGGAATCGGATGCTCAACAAATGCATCCCCGATTTCATTAATATCCGTTACAACAACATTCATTAATCCTTTTGGTACACCAGCTTCTTCAAAAATCTTTCCAATTAATGTTCCACCTGTAATAGGTGTATCTTCATGAGGTTTTAATACAACAGCGTTCCCAGCACCTAATGCAGGTGCTACAGATTTCATCGATAAAAAGAATGGGAAGTTAAATGGACTAATGACGCCAACAACGCCTGCTGGAATGCGATAAAGTCTGTTTTCTACATCATCGATTGTTGAAGGTAAAATCTTACCTTCCATACGAATTGGGAATGTTGCAGCCTCTTTAATAATATTCTTAACAAGACCAATTTCAAAAGCAGCTTTTAATCTTGTCCCACCTAATTCATCCATAATAATCGATGTAATGGCCTCTTCGTTTTCTTCAATATATTTCACTGCATTTTCAAGAATATCACGCTTTTTATATGGGTTTACTTTATCCCATTCTTGCTTCGCTTGTTGCGCGGCTTGATATGCATAATCAATATCAGAAACGTTTGCTAATTTAAATTCTGTTATGACTTCATCTGAATAGGGATTTATGTCATGTAAAAGGCTATTACTTTGTCCTTCTCTCCATTCCCCACCTATAAATTGATTTCCTAAATTTTTAATATCCATTTTATAACCTCCAAGTTTAATCGACGTGTGTAATACAAATATCGACAAATATTTAGAAAAATTTATAAAATAACAAAAATTTTGTAGGTTTTTCTTTCTAATTACAGCTTACTCCTATTATGCTTTGTCCCTATTTTTAAAATTCCCCATCTACAAAAAGGACCTTATCGTTTTAAATTTTTTTCTTTATATAATCTGTTTTACTCATTACATTTGACCCAAAGTCCTCAAATTGGTAATGAAAGGCGCTCACTCATCTTACCGATAGCCCAAAATAGCTCAGTCTCAGTACATACGGCGAATATCTGACTATCTGTATTTATTGTTAGTTAGCATTTATTTCAGTATTTCGATGCATCGCTAAAACAATTTTAAAAAGAGAAAGGTGAAATTGAACGTAGTTAATTTCACCTTTCTTACTATTGGAGATTGCTATCGTAGCTCTCCAGCATTATTAGTATTTATATGATTGTCCACCATCGATTGGTACAACAACACCATTTATGAAGTCTGCTTGGTTAGAAAGTAAGAAGGCAACTAAGTAACCAACCTCTGCTGGTTTACCGAAACGGCGCATTGGGTTTGGTTTTACGAATTCTTTACCTACCTCTTCCCAATTATCTCCACCAATTTGACGTAAAGAGCCCTCTACCATAGGCGTCATTATGGCACCTGGTGCGATTGCTTTAATAGAAACACCAAATTGTCCATATTCAATTGCTGAGTTACGTGTTAATCCGACTACACCATGTTTAGATGCTGCGTAGCCTGATTGATTTCCAACACCACGAATACCACCTACAGATGCTGTATTGACAATTGAACCTGACCCTTGTTCTTTCATTACTTTTAAGACGTATTTCATGCCGTAAAATACACCATTTAAGTTAATAGACACAACTTTTTGGAACTCATCAATACCAAAGTCTTCTGTTAAATTTTGTTTTCCTTCAATGCCTGCATTGTTAAAGAAACCGTCAATTTTGCCGAACTTTTCAACAGTCGCATCTACAAAACCTTTGACAGCATTTTCATCTGCTACGTTTGCTGCAATTAATAACAGTTCAGCCTGTGGTGAAACGGCTAACACTTTTTCTTCTGTTTCTTTTAAACCCGCTTCATTCAAGTCGACTAATACTAGTTTAGCACCTTCTTCTGCTAATTGAAGTGTTGCTGCTTGTCCAAGACCAGATCCTGCACCTGTTACAATGACTACTTTCTCTTCAAAACGTTTCATATTATATTCCTCCATTATTAAATATTATATAGTGACCCATCTACTGTGTAGGATGAAGAACTTACATAAGAAGCTTCATCTGATAGTAAAAACGCAATGACATTGGCTACTTCATTTGGTTCACCATAGCGCTTCATTGGCACTGCATCTTGATATGCAGATTGCGCTGCTTCGGCGGCACCTGGTGCAACTTTTGCCTCAATTTGACGCATCATTTGTGTATTAATAACACCAGGATTGACTGTATTCACTCGCACATTATATGGAGCAGCTTCTAATGCAGCTACTTTATTAATGCCCATTAGAGCATGTTTTGACGAATTGTATAGCATCATATTTGGCGAACCAATTAATCCAGCAACAGAAGCTGTATTGACAATTGAACCTGCTTTTTGCTGTTTCATAATTGGCATGACATATTTTAAACCGTAGAAAGCACCTTTTACGTTAATGCTATATACGAAATCGAAATCTTGTTCAGTAATTTCTTCTAAAATTTTTGCTGGACCTTCTACCCCTGCATTATTTGCAAATCCATCAATGCGACCAAATTTTGATACAGTTTGATCAACATAATTTTTTACTTCTGCCTCTTTAGAAACATCTGCCTTTAAAGTCAGTACGCGATCCTCACTTAAGTTAAGCTCCTCTGCAACCGCTTTCACAGCAGCTTCATTTAAATCTACTAGCGTTAACTTAGCTCCTTCACCTGCAAGCTTGCGAGCAATCTCTTTACCGATACCTCCTGCAGCACCTGTAATAATGACAACTTTGTTTTCGAATCTCATTTTTTGTACCTCCCCTAAAGATTGTTGTTACATTTATAGTTTAATCCGTTTCATTTTCTGTAAGCCATCCTTAATATTTGCTATAATGTCGAAGAAACCAACACTTTTTATCAATCTGTCTAATGTAGGAGATAAATTTGATGAAATCTAATTCCAATCAAGCTTTACGTACAAAGCATTTCTTAAAAAAGGCATTTATTGATATGGTCCATAAAAAGGGATTTAGTGCTGTTACAGTGAAGGATATTGTAGATTATGCTCAATATAATCGAACAACCTTTTATGTGTACTATCAAAATATAGATGATCTTGTGGAAGAGTTAATGGAAGAAATGTTTGAAGCTATCCAATATAACAGCATGTCTAAGTATGTAAGTAATAGTCGTGTGAAAGTACAGGAGTTGACTACCCATTCCTTTGAATTGTTGTATTACATTTACGATCACCGTGATTACTTCACATTATTATTGTTAGAAGATACGTTACCTCGTATCCACCAGCAACTACCTGAAGCGATTTTTAATTTGCTCAAAGATAAATTTGATATTCATTACGGCGTGTCGGTTGTTGATGATCATTCCCAAAAGCGCTATATGGCTTATGGGACAGCTGGTTTGATTTTAGACTGGATTGCACAAGATTTTGATGCGACACCTGGTGAAATGACAGAGCGTCTCAATCGAATTTTCAACACTTTTGCAAGAGGCTTTATTATAAAAGAAATCGATACTTAATAAACAAAAGAACGAATTCCACCGTCGGAAATTCGTTCTTTTAATTATTATTAAGCTAACTTCACCACGCAACATGGAAACGAACACTTTAATTTTACTTTTAAATATGTGTTCCGACGTTGCTTTCCTGTATGTTTTTGCTAAGATGCGTCTCTACGTTCTCCGTTTTTTTCGACCAATACGTGGCCAAAATTGGACCTGAAATATTATGCCACACAGCACCAAGAACACTCGGTAAGGCAGCTAACGGTCCAAAATGGGCAGTCGCTAACGCCACCCCAAGACCAGAGTTTTGCATACCTACTTCAATTGAAATAGCTCTTCGATTACTTTCATTTAGTCCTAACACAAGCGCTGTTAAATAGCCCAGCAGCAAACCGAATGCATTATGAAGCATTACTGCCGTAAAAATAATAAATCCAGCTGAAGCAATGCTATCAACATTTCCGGCAACAACCGCAGAGACAATAATAATAATAGCAACTACTGAGATTAGAGGAATGACGTTGATGCTTTTTTCTACAACTTGAGGAGCAAATCTTCTTATAACAATACCTAGAATAATAGGCAAAATAATTACTTGAATAATTGAAGTAAACATTGCCATTGGATCTACAGGCATCCATTTACCTGCAAGTAATAGTAAAATTAATGGTGTTGCAATTGGGGCTAGTAACGTCGAAAAAGATGTCATTGTAATTGACAACGGTACATTACCTTTAGCTAAATACACCATAACGTTTGAAGCAGTACCCCCTGGAACAGAACCGAGAAGGACTAGCCCCGCAGCTAATTCCGCTGGTAAGATCATAATGTAAGCAATTAAAAAAGCTGTCAGTGGCATAATAATATATTGAGCACATACACCAATGATGACTGGCAATGGATTCGTTAAAATCAATTTGAAATCAACCGCTTTTAACGTTAGCCCCATACCAAACATAACGATGCCTAGCAAAATCGTAATATATCCTCCAAATATTAAAAATGGATCAGGAACTATAAAGGCAATAACAGCTATACAGATAACCCATACGGCAAAGTATTTTCCCGCTATCGTACTAATGGCTTCTAAAATTTTCATATTTCCACTCCCTATTTCTTTATTTTTAATATTTTATTTGGATTCAAAAGAGCGTCAGGATCGAGCGCTTGCTTAATCTTTTCCATCACAAGCAGTGCTTTTCCATGTTCTTTCTCCTGGTATTTCTGTTTCCCAATACCGACACCATGCTCTCCTGTACAAGTTCCCCCTCTTTCAAGTGCATACATTACTATCAATTCATTGAATTCATCAGCTTTCTTTATTTCATCACAATCATTCATATCAATCATTAAAAGAACATGGAAATTACCATCACCGACGTGGCCCACAATCCCCCCTGTAAGTGCTAACAAATTAAGGGCTTCTCTTGCATGTTCAATTGCCCCTGCTAACTCTGAAATCGGTAAACAAACGTCGGTCACCATAAGTTTTTTCCCTGGGTGTCCATGGACATAGGCGTAAGCTAAATTATGACGAGCTTCCCACAGCTGATTGCGAGCTGCATTATCGGACTCAAATTCAATATTTTCACAATTATGCTCCACTACAATTTCTTTCATAAAGTCAACGTCTTGCTTTAAGCCAGCTTCATTTCCATGAAACTCTAAAAATAAGGTCGGTTGCTCCTCATAAGCTGTTTTACTATGCAAGTTCACTTGTTTCATCGAATGTTCATCAACCAGTTCTACTCTTGCAATGGGAATTCCCGCTTGTAAAATACTAACGACTGCCTCGACAGCATCATTGACTGTTTTAAACGATGCTCGAGCAGCCATTTCATGTTCAGGAAGCCCATAGACTTTTAGCGTCAATTCAGTAAAGCAACCAAGTGTTCCCTCAGACCCTACAAATAGACCATTTAAATGATAGCCAGAGGATGATTTTTCTGCTAAATTCCCAGTATGAATTACCTCACCATCTGAAAGAACAACCTCTAAATCTCGAACTTGGTCGCGCATAACTCCATATTTAACAGATGTTGTTCCACTAGCATTTGTTGCTGCCATCCCCCCAAGTGTTGCATCTGCTCCTGGATCGACAGAGAAAAACAATCCGTATTTTTTCAATTCTTTATTCAACTGAGAACGCGTTACCCCTGGTTGAACTTTTACGAGAAAGTCCTTCTCCCTAACTTCTACTATTTTGTTCATGTTGGAAAAATCTATCGTTATCCCGTGGTCGTAAGGGATAACATGTCCTTCTAAGCTTGTTCCTCTACCAAATGGCACTATTGGTACTTTGTATTGGTTTGCTATATTTATTGTCTTACTCACTTCTTCCGTCGTTGTCGGAAACACAACAATATCCGGTAAACTGACTCTATGATAGGATTCATCACTACTATGTTGTTCTAAAATCGTTTGATTGATTGTTACTTGGCTTTCAGAAAGAGCACTTCTTAGTGCAATCACCAATTCCTCATTTGTTGCAATCATTTTTTTCTCCCCTTTTTACTCTCATTCCTTCACAGTACTTGTTTATGGTGTTTTGATTGTGCAAATAATATATGTCATACCAATTTACAAAATAACGAAATTGGTCCAACCATTATTATTATACTTAATATTCTGAAAATATCAATAATTATTAATTTTCTTTAATTGATAACAATGTAGTATTTCTGTATGATTAAAGCGTTTATAATATTAGGTAATTGAGGGGAAGGACATAGGTAATGCTGCAACCAAGAAAAAAAGCCTATCAAGTAATTGTTGATCAAATAAATGAATATTTTTTAAATGGGGAATTACAACCTGGAGAAAAACTCCCGACAGAAAGAGAATTAGCGAGTCGGTTTAATGTTAGTCGAACATCGGTTAGGGAGGCACTTCGGAAGCTTGAAATAAAAGGAATTATTGAAATTAAACAAGGCAGTGGTAGCTTTGTTAAAACACAGGAAAGCCATTCAGTAGGACAAGAGCTTTCATCTACAATCTTAAAAACTGAAAAAAAATTAGTATATGAAATGTTAGAGCTACGCCAGACACTTGAAGTAGAATGTGCTTTTTTAGCTTCACAACGTGCCACTTCAGAAGACTTAGAACGCATTGGTCATGCATTAGAAATGATGGATCAAGTTAAAAATGATGTGGAACTAGGTATACAAGCTGATCTCATTTTCCATATTAGTATTGTTCTCGCCTCACATAACTCAATCTTCTCGCAATTGTTCCAAACCCTTAGCGAACATATGCAAGATACAATCCGAGTTACCCGAACACAACGCTTGAAAGATGTAGAACGAACGCAAGAGACTATTGATGAACATAAAGAAATTTACTTGGCAATCGCAGCTGGCGATGCAAATCAAGCTAAACAACTTATGGAAAAGCATATTAAGCAAATAAGAAGAGAATTGACAGAGTCACTTTTTAATCATATTTGAAAACTACAAATAAAGCTCCCTACTCGTTGATTGGAGCGGAGGACGGGCGACTCCTGCGGGAACGCACAGTACGTAAGACGCAACAGACCGCGCGTTAGCGAGGGTTGCGGCTTACGGTGTCCACGCGGAAAGCGCCCGTTCGTAGCAGAAATCAACGGCAGGAGACATCACTTCTATATTAATTTTAAATAAAAAAAGGACTATAGACAAACTCGAAAATCTTCGAGTTTGTCTATAGTCTGAACGAATCCTCTCTTAGGATTCTTCCTTTCATTCAAAGCTTAATTTATTCTAAAACAGCCATTCGAAAAGCCGTCGCAATTATTTGTGTACGGTTTTTTGCATTAAATACAGTTAGTAGCTTTTGAATATAGTCACGAATTGTGTACTCACTGAAAACGAGAAGCTCTGCCATTTCTTTATTACTGAATCCTTCCGCTAATAAAAATAAAACCGCCAAGTCTTTATCCGTTAACTTTAAGTCATGCAGTAGACGTTGTGTACTGCGTGTACGTGAAAAGTAACAGCCTAATAAGTTCCCTACTTCTTCAAGTAATTGCATTTCTTCTTCATTATATGAAAAAGGCGTTCCACATTGGTCAAACGTTAACCAACCAAATAATTGTCCATTTTGCTGAATCGGAATAAAAATAATCGTAGATAAATTCAACATTTCTATTGCAATCGGATTTATATATGGCGCTGGTTGTTCTAAATAGAGTGGCTTTTTAATAGCAAAAACGGCCACCTCTTCCAGCTTACCTTTTAGCATTTGTACTTTGTGTAGCTCAGAGCCGTATACACCTGAAAATTCATTGAGCCATGGATTATAGCTATGAAAAATGACACGTTGAAATCCGAAGTTTTCCTGTGCTTTGGATAAAATAGTTGGTATATGATCTACGCCATCTAATTGAATAAGCAATTTGCTAAAACGTTGTAACTTTAGCAAACTTTCAAGACTTATTTCAACCTTTAGTGGAGATTGTATTACTTTACTATTTACAAGACGTAATACATCTAGTACTTTTTCGTGATACTTTAGCATTTCGTCTGTATTCGGGTGCTTAATTTGTACAAGGACATCTTTTGTTGCGTAATAAGACAATGAAGGAAATATAGTGAGTAATTTTTCTGGTAAAAGTCGACTATGCATAGTCGCCCAGTTAATAAGTTCTTCGCGTTGAATCGTTTTATTTTTTAACTGACCATTTAAAAACGTCAACCAAGAACGATACCAATAACCAATTTGAATAATTTCTTGCTCATTTAACTCTCTTTTCGTTTGCAAATGCTTATTCCACGCATAGGCAATATCCTGATGGTGAATTTTATGAAACAATACATATTGAAAGTTGATTTTAGTCATAGTACACCTACATTTGCATGTTTATTTTCAATTAATATACCCTGAATTGCCGGTATCTTTGCATTAACTCTATCATTTACACTCTAGATGTAACAACTTTATTTTGTTATTTTGCTCCACTATTTATGTAAGGGTATTCAAATACAGAAATGAGGTACTAGATATGGAATTTAAAAAAATATTAGTCGCAGGTAGCGGCGTATTAGGAAGTCAAATTGCTTTTCAAACGGCATTTTTTGGATATGAAGTGAATGTATATGACATTAACGATGATGCGATTGCAGCAGCGCAACCACGCATGCAATCGTTATCGAACACATACGGAGATTATTTTAATGATACTGCACGTGCAGCCAAAGCATTAGAAAGCTTATCATTTTACACAGATTTAGCACAGGCAGTAACTGATGTAGATTTAGTTATTGAAGCTGTACCAGAACGTATTGAAATTAAACAATCATTTTATGAGCAACTAGCAAAAGTAGCACCAGCAAAAACTGTTTTCGCATCAAATTCTTCCACACTATTACCTAGTCAATTTGCACAATATACAGGACGACCTGAGAAGTTTTTAGCATTACACTTTGCAAATTCTATTTGGAAAAACAATACGGCTGAAGTAATGGGTCATGAAGGAACTGATCCACAGTACACTGAACAAGTAATTGAATTTGCTCGTACTATTGGCATGATTCCATTCCATTTAAAGAAGGAACAACCAGGCTATATTTTAAATTCATTACTTGTACCCTTTTTAAGTGCTGGTATGGAGCTTTGGGCAAATGGCATTGCAGACCCACATACAATTGATAAAGACTGGATGATTTCAACTGGTTCACCATCAGGGCCGTTCGGATTTTTAGATATCGTTGGTATGGAAACACCATATAACTTAAATATGATGAAGGCAGAAATTAATCCAATGGCTAAAATCATAGCGGAAAAAATTAAAGCCGAGTATATCGATTTAGGGAAAATGGGTGTATCTTCAGGGGAAGGTTTTTATAAATATCCAAATCCAGCCTATCAGGATAAAGACTTTCTTAAACAAAATTAATTAGCAACAAAAGTGAAAAAGTGTTAGATTGACTACATCAATCTAACACTTTTTTGCATCACCGTTGATGTCCGCTACGGCGATACTTTCCGCAGGAGTCACGCCTTCGTTACTATCAATTTGTGCTATCTTATTTATGCTAAAGAGCGATTAGCTAAAGCTTAATTCATTTTACATTGAAGAAAAATAACATCAATGGAATTCGTCGATATCCGCCACGGCGATGCTTTCCGTAGGCACATCGTAAGCCACAACCCTCACAAACTTTATAATTCTGAAAAAGTTGGTGGTTTCTTTTTGAAGCCTTTCGTCGTAAAGAAAGCATAGATAAAACCGATTGCAAGCCACAAAAAGCCGATCTTCAATGTCATCGGTGATAAATTAATGAATAAGTAGAAACAAATACCGAACCCTAACCCTGGAATTAATAAGTATCGAATTATTTTCTTTTCTTTTTTACGGAAGAAGTAATATACGATTACTGACAAGTTAACAAACATAAATCCTGTCAGGCCACCAAAGTTCATTAACTCTGCTACGAAATTTGCTGATAAAAACAGCGCTCCTAAAACACTAAATAAACTTACATTGTTATATAGTTTCGCTTACATTCCCTATATTATCTTTTTTAAGCATTAGCATGACAATAAAGGAAATACAATATAAACCTGCTAAGTAAAGCATCGCAACTTTCATATCATAACTTTGTAAAATATAGCCGACAAGGATTGGTGAAAAGCCTCCTATAGCTCGTCCAAAGTTAAAAATTGTATTTGTTGCGGTACTTCGAATTTGAACGGGATATAGACTACCAATCAATGCTCCATATCCAGCAAACATACCATTTGAGAAGAATCCGACAATTGCACCACCTATTAGGACACCAACACTACCCGTAGCATAAGAGTATAAAAACACAGCACATGCTGAGGCAATAAGGAAGACGCCAAAGGCACGCTTTGCGCCAAATCGATCTAGAAATAGTCCAAAGGTTAACATACCGATAATCATGCCAACCGCTGTACTAATTGTCCAAATGGCAGAACTTGAAACAGACAAACCTTGTGACTGTTGCAACATCGATGGTAACCAAATCATTAATCCGTTATAACCGGCAATTTGAACTGTTGCCATTATGATTAACGAGATTGTTGTAATCGCTGTTCGTGGCGTTTCAAACAATTGTACCAACTTACCCTTTTCATCTTTCTTACTAGCCTTTTTGTTTTTCTGAGCAGCGAGCCACTCAGGTGATTCATCTAAATTTTTCCTTACGATAAAGGCAAAAATAACAGGTATTACACCAACAAAGAATAATGCTCTCCATCCTAAAGTAGGAAGAATGATGGCACTTAGTAATGCTGCTAAAATAACACCATATTGAGCACCTACACTGACATATGAAGACGCACGCCCTTGTTTATTTTTCGGCCAAGCTTCTGCAACAAGCGCCATACCAATTCCATATTCTCCTCCGGCACCTATTCCTGCGATAAATCTAAATAGGTACACTTGTTCAATGCTAGTGGCTAATCCTGTTAAAGCAGTACCAATGGCAAACAAGATGACGGTATAAGTAAAGACTTTTACCCTTCCATACTTATCTGCTAAAACTCCGAAAACGATTCCTCCTAATAGCATCCCTACATTCGTTATAGAAGAAATAAGTCCTCCCGTTGCTAAATCAATGTTAAATTCTGCAATAATCATTGTCATCGCAAATGAGATAAACATGATGTCCATGCCTTCTAATGTTAAACCAGCTACCGATGCGACCACGGTTTTTTTTCGATAATCCATTCTACTCTCCTCCAGTATGTTCTAGATGAAATAAATCTCTTTTATTTACGAATGAATGGATGTATCTATATAAATATAACGTTTCCATTCTCCTTTTAAGCCTCACTGGACTTCCTTTAAAAGAGGTACGTTAGTTGTGTAATCACAGCTAAAATGCAAAATAAATGCCCTTTCGTCAGAACAGACAAAAGGGCATGAATAAACAAAGATATTACTAGCATAATAACTTAAAGTATCATATAGCCCTTTTCAGCCTCTCTGGACCGTATTAAAGGTAAATTATTTCAAAAGATATCTTAGCAAAATTATTTATAATTTCATACAAGAAAATTTTGGTAAAACCTCAATTAAGCTAGTTCTAGTAATGCTTCTAACTCAAATAAAAAAATTTTAACAGTTGCTCACACGAAAAAAAACTAGTTAAGATAGGCGGAGATTTGCTCCACACTCACGAAGAAGTGGAAGTGGAATCGAGCCAATTTTCTTCATCATATTTGGTTTTTGCTTATTTTATTAAAGTCCCACTTCGTTAGCTCAATAAATTCAACAAAAAACAGCTTTATTCATTTTTTAATACAAAAAGAACGAATCCCATTAATAAGAATTCGTTCTTGCTAAATAATTATATGAACTCCACATGTTAATTAGCAAACAGAGCAAAGCACTGTTCGGCATTAGTGATAGCTAGAAGATTATGTCAGTGTCCTGTCATTCTTATCTTTAGGCTAAAGTCTAAATACGCATTAATGCGCCATTAGGCTTTGGTAAATCATGATCTGTTATTTGATTCATTTTACAAAAATGTTTAAAAAATCGTTGTGCTAGCTCTTGTTCTGTTGGTTCACTCTTCAACGAAACGATATCAAGTAAAATTTGAGCCATCCATACATTATCAAAATAACGGTATTTACCTGAATTCCATGTCATTTTGTCAGGGGATTTTTTATCTGTATAATACTTCCATAAAAGTAATTGATTCGATTCCTGTTCTGAAAGTTGGAGTTTGTATTTTGAATGGGCAGGAATATTTCCATCTTCACACAGCTTACCGATAAAATCTTCATTCACCATATAGACACCTATGATACGTCTGTCTTTTTCAGGCATGCCAGGATCTAGTGCTGTTAACAGGACAGCGCTATTTTGGTGCATGCGGATAGGTTTGTTTGGCTTCCCCTTGTTATTACCACTTTTTATTGCGCCTGAAAAAACCTTCCACTCTGAAACAGAACTATTTTGTTCTTCTATGTCACATCTAAAAACCATTTGTGATTCAGGATGGAGTTTATGATGTTTCATAAGTTTTTCGTGTTCTAATCGAAGTTTCAGGTTTTTTCGCTGTAGTTTTTTTTCTTCTTCCTTCTTCCTTTCTTCCTCTTTTCTTTCCATTTCCTTTATTTGTATTATTTTTTCGATTAAATGAGCATCACTTTTATCATGTAGTTTTAGGTACTTTCCAAATACATCAGGGAAAACAAACATTTTATTTTCCGACGCAAAATGTATTTCAATAATAGACTCATTATGTTTAACTATACTACCCATGCCAAAACGCTTATGTGTAACTTTTTTATTGATTAGATTCATTATTCTAATCCTCCTTTTGGAATAAAAACGCGGTTACTATTAGATAGTAAATTAATTAGACCTATTATCTTAAAAGCTTAAATAACTGTTTTAAATTTTTTCCTTTGTCTTAAGGTAAAGGATATAAAAAAAACGTATCCGAATTCTATCTGCAAAAAAGGTCAGCGGAATTCGAAATACGATTTGAAAAAAACAACTATAAGACTATTATAACATTTTTTTAAAAAATCACAAATTTATTATTGACACCATATTTTATTATGAGGTAAAATAAAAAATTACTCTCTAAACCCTCATAAAATAAGACCCCTTATAAAAAGTCATGAAACTTATGGAAAGCCCCTATAAAAAGCAACTAATTTCCTGTGATAAGCATAGGATATCTTCATGAAATAAATCAATGATATTTTCCAATTAAGTTCCATATAAAAAGACCCCCATTTCGCAAAAGTTATTTGCAAAATCAGGGTCTGTATGGAACTTTTCTACTTTTAAAATTATAATCCGTATTATTAAGAATTATATGTGTACCCCATATATTAAGCTAACTCCAACCATGCAACTGCTTCACAATGCGTGGAGTGCGGGAACATATCGACAGGTTGAATTTCCTGCGTTTTGTATCCGCCATCTTCCAATATGCGAAGGTCACGTGCGAGTGTAGCTGGGTTACATGATACATAAACAACTCGTTTTGGGCGTTGCTCTAAAATTGTTTGTAAAAGTGCTTCATCGCATCCTTTACGTGGTGGGTCTACAACAAGGACATCTGCTTCTTTGCCTTCCTTATACCAGCGTGGAATCACTTCCTCTGCTGGACCTGCCTCAAAGAACGTATTTGTAAAGCCGTTAAGCTCTGCATTGCGTTTTGCATCTTCAATGGCTTGTGGGACGATTTCGACACCCATTACTGCCTTCGCTTTTTGAGCGAGGAATAATGAAATTGTACCGATGCCACAGTAGGCATCAATGACACGTTCATGACCTTGTAAATCAGCATAGTCTAGCGCTTGCTTGTATAGCACTTCCGTTTGCTGAGGATTTACTTGGTAGAACGAGCGTGCCGAAATTTCGAAGCGCACATCACCGATAGAATCAATGATTACATCATTGCCCCAAAGGTTGATCGTTTCATCACCAAAAATAACGTTTGTTTTATCGCTATTGATGTTTTGCATGATAGATGTAACGTTTGGCAATAGCTTTAATATGCTCGCTACAGCCGCTTCTTTTTGCGGGAATTTTTTCTTTTTCGTAACGAGTACGACCATAACCTCACCAGTTGCACGTGCAGTTCGGATAACGACGTGACGCAGCATCCCTTCATGTGATGCTTCATTATAAGGTTGAATACCGATTGCCGTTAATTCCTTTTTTAATCCCGAAAGAATTGCGTCCGCTTCGCCTGTTTGGATTAAACAGCGGTCCATATCGACAATTGTATGCGATTTTGTTTTGTAGAAACCAGCAATGACTTGTCCCGCGTCATTTGTAGAAAATGGAATTTGGGCTTTATTGCGATATTGCCAAGGCTCCTCCATCCCCTTCACTGGTAAAACGGGTGCGTCAATTTTGCCTAAGCGTTGCATAACATTCCGCACCATATTTTCCTTCCACTTTAACTGCCCCTCGTACGATAAGTGCTGTAACTGACAGCCACCGCATTGCTTAAAATAATCGCAAGGTGCATCTACTCGATCAGGTGAAGGTTGAATTATTTCTATCACTTTTGCAAATCCATAATTTTTTAACGTTTTTAAAACATGAATTTCTGCTGTTTCATTCGGTAATGCACCTTGAATAAATAATGGATAGCCATCAACTTTTGCGACACCATTGCCATCATGTGTTAAATCTTCTATATAAACTGTGAGTTGGTCATTCTTTTTTACGGGTGCTGACATTCGTACATCCTCCATTTCAATCTTCTTATTGTAGCATGTGATAGCGGAGGAAAAAAGAACAAGGCATGAATTTATCACGCTATTCTAGCTGTGCTAAAAAATAATGACCTGGAGCGACCACGACTCGCAATGTGAACGAGCTCCCCGTTTTCCTTAGCGTATCTTCAATTGATAGTTACCTTAGCCCAGACAGTGCTAAAAAAGAGTCGCTATTCGCGACTCTTTTCATTATTTTTCGTTACATAATCATCTTTTGGTGCCCACCAGAACATCACAATTATCCCGAGAATGACGACAATAAATGGTGCATAAAACATTAAAAATTTTTCCATCGCTATAACCTCCTATGCATGATGGTCTTCTTTCCCTGTCACATAATTTTTGTTGAATAAAAATAGTTTCAGCAATAAATATAGTGAAGGTAGAAGCAGGCATAATCCTAAAACAAATACGATAACTAATGCAATGGCCATTTGTGTGTTTGTAAAGCTATCATAAATCGTTAAATATGGATACAGTAAATATGGATATTGCGCGATACCGTAAGCAAAAAACGCTACTGCGAACTGAGCGATTAATAGTCCTACAGCAAGCCCATAATTTTTTCGCATCCATAACAATATGACAGTAATAATAAATAATACTGCGGAAATAGCAAACATCCACCATAAGTTGACCATATGCTGATAGCTTTCAGGGTTAATGGATTTCATTTCATACATAATCCCCAGTGCACTAATCATTAATGGTGCTGCCCAAATTAATGCATATTTTCGCATTAAATTTGTTGCCTCTACATCTGTTGCTTTATGTGCATACCACGTTAAAAATACTGCGGATATATAAAGAACAGCTGCTATGCTTAATACGACAATACTCCAAGCAAATGTACTCGTATATAGTGTCCAATAATTTAATACTGGTTGCCCTTCCACCATATCCACATAGCCGCCACCTGCAATAGCAAATACTACAGATAATGAGGCTGGTATAAGTAAACCTGTTAAGCCATATGTCAGAGAATAACCAACATGTCCTCGTGCGCCATACGATTCAAATGCATAGTACGAGCCACGAATCGCAAGTAACACTAATGAAATACTAACCGGCACAAGCAAAATTGTTCCATAGTAAAATGCCGTTTGAGGGAAAAATCCTACAATCCCAACAAAGAAAAACACTAAAAAGACATTCGTTACTTCCCATACAGGCGATAAATATCGTTTAATAATATTCGTTATAATATGGTTTTTCCCAATAAGGAGACTGTAAGCATTGAAAAAGCCTGCACCAAAATCAATGGATGCGACCATCACATAACCAAAAAGGAAAATCCACAATACTGAAATTCCTAATATCTCTAATGTCATATGATGTCACCGCCTTTTTCTATATTCCGATCTTCAATTTCACGCTCAATTGGATTCTTTTTAAACATGCGAATTAATACAACGGTACTACCTACTCCAAGTACCGCATAAACACCTGAGAATAACAGCATCATTAAATCCACATGATCGCTCGTTGTTGCGCCCTCTGGTGTTCGCATAATACCGTATAATATCCACGGTTGACGTCCAACTTCGGCAAGCCACCAGCCTGATTCAATCGCTATTATTGACAGTGGTGCACCTGCAACAATAATCCATCTAAACAACCGCGAATGAATAAACCGCCAACGACGTAATTTCCCTACTACATAAACTAAAGAAACTAATGCCATGAACATACCGATAAAGACCATCGTATTAAACAGATAGTGAATATAAAGCGGTGGTCGGTCTTCCTCCGCAAATTGGTCTAAGCCTATCACTTCTGCATTTGGATTATTAGCTGCTAGTATACTTAATGCATAAGGTACTTTAATGGCATACTTTACTTCCTCGCCATCTAGCACACCGAATAAAATAAGTGATGCTTTATCTGTTGTTTCAAAATGCCATTCAGCCGCAGCTAATTTTTCTGGTTGGTATTCCGCTAAGTATTTGCCTGAGAAGTCACCTATTATTGCAGCTGAAATTGATGTCACCAGACCAATCTTCATTAATAAAAATAATGATTTTTTATGATAAATATGGTCTGAGCCTTTAAGCATACGGTAGCCTGCAATTGCCGCCAACACAAATGCTGATGTCATGTAGGCTGTAACAAGCACGTGCGCTACTTTAGTTGGCATAGCTGGGTTAAACATTGCTAGAAATGGTTGAATATTAACGAGCTGACCGTCCACTATGTCAAAGCCTTGTGGTGCGTTCATAAAGGCATTCACGATTGTTATAAAAACTGCAGACATTGATGCACCTAAAGCAACAGGAATTAGAAGGAGCATATGTTTTTTCTGACTATCGAAACGATCCCAAGTGTATAAGTAGATACCTAAGAAAATGGCCTCAAAGAAGAATGCAAAGGTTTCCATAAAGAGTGGTAATGCTATAGTTTGCCCTGCGAGTTGCATAAAATTCGGCCATAGTAAAGATAATTGTAATCCGATAGCTGTACCTGTAACGACCCCTACAGCAACGGTAATGACGAAACCTCGTGCCCAACGTCGTGCCATTAAAATATAATGCTCGTCATTCTTTTTGTATCCAGTCCACTGCGCAATCATAATCATTAACGGCACGCCGACACCAATCGTTGCATAAATGATATGGAACGATAACGTAAGCTCCGTTAATGCACGACTCCAAAAGACTGCTGATTCATTAATCATCTCATTACCCTCCTAACTACCAAATATTCTTCCCAGTATGGAAAGTAGCATGATAATTGCAACACCGAAGCTTAACCAAATAAGCTTTCTTTCCTGTGACTTATACAAATTGCACCACTTCCTTTCCCTTATCCATACCCATATTTTCCACTATTTCAACGAAAAAAACCTTTATAATGGACCGAAACTTCGGCCTATTATAAAGGTTTCAAATTTTGTTCATTTAATATACGCATATTCGCCAAACATTTTTCTTAATTCGTTCACAACCCCAATTTATGAGGGGATTACAAACAAATAAGTGTAAATTTACAAAATTATTTACACTTATTTGTCATTGTTCCATAAGATTAATTTAAATCCGATCTTCCTCCCGAATATCTTCAATCGGTACAAAAATTTCAATATGGCGCTTCAAGTTTTCAAATGTTGCAGGTGCATCTCCACCATATTCGCCATCTAGATTTAAATGCACTTCGTTTTCCGTCGTAACTTTCACAACACTTGCCTTTTTATAAATAACACGATCATCCTTTAAATGTTCGCCTCGTAACGCCATTGCCGCAAGTTGAATAAATTCTGGAAGGCTCACTTTTTTCAATACTAATAATGTAAAGTAACCGTCGTTTATGCTCGCATCTGGTGCAAGCTTTTCAAAGCCGCCAACAGAGTTCGTTAAGCCACATAAAAACATCATTGCATCTCCATCAAATACTTCACCATCATATTCAATACGCATATGTGATGCCTTAATAGATGGAATCATTTCAACCGCTTTTAAATAGTAAGCTAACTGCCCTAGCATTGTTTTCATTTTGCTTGGCACTTCGTACGTTAGCTCAGTAATACGTCCCCCAGCAGCGATATTGATGAAATAGCGTTCTCCATTTAACAATCCAACATCTACTGGTAAGGTATCGCCTTTAATAATAATATCAACGGCTTCATCAATATTTCGTGGAATATGGACGGCACGTGCAAAATCATTCGTTGTCCCCATTGGAATTAAGCCAATCTTCGGACGTTTTTCAAATTGCCCGACACCAGAAACAACCTCATTTAACGTCCCATCTCCACCAACTGCTATGATAATATCAAAACCACGTTCTACTGCGTTTTTTGCTGCTTCTATAGCATCGCCTTCACAAGTCGTTGCGTGACATGATGTCTCATAGCCTGCTACCTCTAGTTTCTCCAATACTTCTGGTAAATGCTTTTTAAACGCTTCTCGCCCAGATGTAGGATTATAAATGATTCTTGCTCGTTTCATAACATACCTTCCTGCTTCATAAGATTCTAATACTTTCAACGAATAAACCATTGAAATGTTGCACTGATGATTAATGCGAAGTTCTACGCCTTGCAAAACAAATTACACCATATGCTTTCAATACGCCCGTACGAGCGCGTATTGTACGTTACACCTTTGACTAAGCCAATTGCTCCATTATTGTAATGCTGCTGTTACATGTTTTTTGAAATCTTCGTATACATATGTCCAATTTGCTTTGTTCGTAATATTATCTTCACGTATTTCAGTGTAAAGTGCTTTTTGTGCTTCCTCAAAAGTTGGATCTTCTTTGTCTGGTAATGTAGCTCTTTTCTTCACAACAATATCCTGTAACTCAGGCGCACGTGGTCCCCATTTACCGATAACTTGACCTGATTCATTAAGTAAAATATACATAGGAATTGCACGGCCACCGTTTGTTAAGTAACGGTCGATTAAATCTGTATCTGCATCGCGTAAAACGGTGCGCATATCTAATCCAGCTGCCTCTGCAACACGGCGAATAATTGGATTATTTAACATCGCATCTCCGCACCAATCTTCAGTAATTGTTAAAATTTTAGGTTGCTTGTCTTTTAATAAAGCGACAAAACCATCGTTCATTGGCACTTCAAAGCCATCATAAATACGGAAGCTATCTTCTTTAAGCGTTGTCATGTTTTCCATATATTGTTGAATTGAAATGGCTTCTTCAAAATATTGTTGTTCAGTTTTCATATACTTATCCCCTTTTTAAATGAAGTGTTTGTTCTATTCTATATTTTGCTATGAATACTCTTTTTAGACAACTATTTAGTGTTACGATTTGTTAGTATGTACAATTTTTACATTTAAAAAGCCAAGAAAGTGAATACACTCTCTTGACTCATCGAAATATCAAAAAAATTAGCGTTTTGCAATTTCTTGTTGTAATAATTTGTTGACCATTGGTGGGTTCGCTTGGCCTTTTGTAGCTTTCATAATTTGTCCAACTAAGAAGCCAATTGCACGATCCTTACCATTTTTGAAGTCTTCGATCGATTGTGCATTGTTATCTAATACTTCTGTTACGATTGCTAATAATGCACCCTCATCAGAAATTTGAACTAATCCTTTTGCCTTCACGATGTCATTAGCTGAACCACCGTTTTCGACTAACTCAGTAAATACTTTTTTACCGATTTTAGAAGAAATTGTACCGTCTGTAATCAATTTCACCATGCCTGCTAGGTTTTCTGGAGTTAACGCAGTATCTTTAAGATCTTTTTGTTCAGCATTTAAATATGCAGAAACATCACCCATCAACCAGTTTGCAGAAAGTTTTGCATCTGCTCCTTCAGCTATCATCGCTTCAAAGAAATCAGAAATTTCTTTAGAAATAACAAGAACGCCAGCGTCATAAGGTGTTAATCCTAATTCTTCAACATAACGTTTTTTACGAGCATCTGGAAGTTCTGGAATCTCTGATTTTACGCGCTCTAACCACTCATCATCGATTGACAGACGCACTAAATCTGGCTCTGGGAAGTAACGATAATCATCTGTTCCTTCTTTAACACGCATTAAAATAGTTTTACCTGTTTTTTCGTCAAAGCGACGCGTTTCTTGATCAATCACGCCACCTGACAGTAATACGTCCGCTTGACGTAACTCTTCGTGCTCAATACCACGACGTACGTAGTTAAATGAGTTAAGGTTTTTAAGCTCTGTTTTTGTACCAAATTCTTCTCGGCCATATGGGCGAATTGAAATGTTGGCATCACAGCGTAGTGAACCTTCTTCCATTTTACAGTCTGAAACATCTGTATATTGAATAATTGATTTCAATTTTTCAAGGTAAGCATACGCTTCATTTGCTGTGCGAAGATCTGGCTCAGAAACGATTTCTACAAGCGGTGTACCTTGACGGTTAAAGTCCACTAATGAATGGTCACCAGCATGAGATAGTTTACCAGCATCTTCTTCCATATGAAGGCGCGTAATACCGATACGTTTTGTGTAACCATCTACTTCAATATCAATCCAACCGTTTTTACCAATTGGCTTATCGAATTGTGAAATTTGATATGCTTTCGGATTATCCGGATAGAAGTAGTTTTTACGGTCAAATTTTGTTTCTTGCTCGATTTCCATGTTTAGTGCAAGAGCTGCACGCATTGCGAAATCTACAACATTTTTATTTAAGACAGGAAGGACACCAGGATAACCTAGGTCGATTACTGTTGTATTTGTATTTGGTTCAGCACCGAAGTGAGCTGGCGCTGGCGAGAAGATTTTTGAGTTTGTTTTTAACTCAACGTGTACTTCTAAACCAATGACTGTTTCAAAGTTCATGTTATTTTCCCTCCCAAATTTGAGGAACTTCTTTATGGAACGCAGTAGCTTGCTCGAACGCATGCGCTACACGGTAAATTGTTGCTTCATCGAAGTATTTACCAATGATTTGCAAGCCTAGTGGTAGACCGTTTTCAAAGCCACATGGAATTGAAATTGCTGGCACGCCCGCTAAGTTCATAGGAATTGTTAAAATATCGTTGGCATACATCGTCATTGGGTCATCAACATTTTCACCAATTTTAAATGCTGGCGTTGGTGCCGTAGGTCCAATGATTACATCAAAGTCTTCGAATACTTTGTCGTAGTCTGCTTTAATAAGTGTACGTGCTTGCTGTGCTTTTTTGTAATAAGCGTCGTAAGTACCAGCGCTAAGTGAATAAGTTCCTAGCATGATACGACGTTTTACTTCATCACCAAAGCCTTGTGCACGTGTTTCTTTGTAAAGGTCCATTAGGTTATTAACGTTTTCTGCGCGGAAACCGTAACGGATACCATCAAAACGAGAAAGGTTTGATGACGCTTCAGAAGAAGAAAGGATATAGTACGCTGCAAGTGCATATTTAGAATGAGGAAGTGATACTTCTTCTACTGTCGCACCTAAGCCTTTTAGTACTTCTAGTGCATCAAGTACTGATTGACGTGCCGCTTCGCCAACACCTTCACCTAAAAATTCCTTTGGTACAGCAATACGTAAACCTTTTACATCGCCAGTCAGTGCTGCTGCGAAGTTTGGTACTTCTACATTTGCTGATGTTGAATCATTAGTGTCTAATCCTGAAATAGCTTCTAGTAAAAGCGCATTGTCTTCAACATTACGTGTAATTGGTCCGATTTGATCTAACGAAGAAGCGAATGCCACAAGTCCAAATCGAGATACACGACCGTATGTAGGTTTCATCCCTACGACACCGCAATATGCTGCTGGTTGACGGATTGAACCACCTGTATCTGAACCAAGTGAGAATGATACTTCGCCTGCTGCTACTGCTGCCGCAGATGCACCTGAAGAACCACCTGGTACGTGATTTAAGTTCCATGGATTTTTTGTTGTTTTATAGAATGAGTTTTCATTTGAAGAACCCATTGCAAACTCGTCCATGTTCAATTTACCGATTGTAATCATGCCAGCTTCGCGTAGCTTATTAACGACTGTCGCATCGTAAATTGGCATAAATCCTTCAAGGATTTTAGAAGCACAAGTTGTTTCTAAGCCCTCTGTTACGATATTGTCTTTTACACCAATAGGAAGACCAAAAAGTGGTCCACGTTCTTCAAATGGCACTTTGTCCATTTCAGCTGCTTGTGCAGTTGCTTTTTCTTCGTTTGAAGCAAGGAATGCTTGTACATCGCCGTCAAGCTTTGTTACGCGTTCATATGCTTCTTTTGTTAAGTCAGCGATTGTTAGGTTACCAGCTTTAATTTCAGCTTGTAGCTCCTTTGCTGAACGTTCAAATAACGTCATGAGGAATCCTCCTATTTTTTAGTATTACATGATAGCTGGTACTTTTACTTGACCATCTTCTTGTTCTTTCACGTTTAACATCATTACATCACGGTCTAGACCTTTTGTTGCCACATCTTCACGCATTACGTTTACCAATGGTAAAACGTGTGTTGTTGGTTCAACATTTGTAGTATCTAACTCGTTTAGTTGCTCTGCAAAGTCAGTAATTTTCCCAAGTTGCTCAGCAAATTTTTCCGCTTCTTCTTCTGTAATTGCAAGACGTGCTAAATTCGCAACGTGCTTAACTTCTTCTTTTGTTAATTTTGCCATTTTTTACACCTCCGAATACGATCCAATTCATTGTTTTTGTTGATAACAATAGGGTTGAATAAAGTTAACCATGCCAATAATCATAACATTTTTCCTATTAAAAATCACAACTTTCACCAAAAATACAGAAACTTTCACTACTATAACAAAGTGTTGTCCAAAGATGTCTTCTTTTGTTGAACGTAGCTATAATTGTTAACTGATCTGGATTTCAGAAAAGCTTTACGAACCATTACTTACGTATGATGTACATTGTCCAAATTCTATTAAACGAACACTTATTGGATTTAAGTGCGATTATACATAAAAATAGCCAGCACAAGGCTGACTATTTTTTACTCATAAACGTGTACATACGGGTCTTTATCATTCGCTTCTTTCATAATTAAAGCCTCTGGACCATTAATTGAAGTAATGCTCACTTCGACATTTATATTATCAAATTGATTAATTAGGGCGCCCGTTAAATATTGTGTAAAGCCTATAATTTCAGCAGTGCCGAAAAATTGAATTGGAATTTCAATTGTTAGCTTTTGTATTTTTTTATTTTGATAGAAGCCTGTGCCAATAACACTTGTATAGTTAGAAAAATATTTATCGACATCTTGTTTGAAGTTTTTGAAGTTATTACTAACATCTCGATAAGTATCATGTGTATCATCTGTTGGGAACATCACATATTCTTCGTCAAGAGGTTGCCAATCGCCAATATCATTTTGCCCCTCTTTTGCAACACCATAAGTAAAATACGTACCTGGAATAATTTCATTGCGAGCCTGCTGTTTAAACAACCCAACGACTATCGGTACATCTTTTAATTCATCACGTGTACGCATACGGGAAACAATTTCAGCCGCCATTTTTTTGCCTTGCTCAACAAGAGCAGACTCAGGAATAGGCTCCTCGTAATACTCACCATATTTTTCTTTTTGATAATAATAGATAGAATTTAAAGATAGCCCTATTGAAATACCAGCTAATTTCACCTTATTATCATCCGTTTTCTTTAAATAATTTTGCTCAACAATATGAGATAAATAAATAGGTGCTTTTGTTGCACGTTCTTCTGGTGTCATAGCATCTGTTGTTGGAGGATTTAAACCATCCTCCGTTTGTGAACTACGTGCTAGCCAAGAGCTTACAGTGCTTTCAGCTAAATATTGGCCTTCTTGGAAGTAATAATTTTCAGTGTCAAACTCATTTTGAGAAAGACGCATTAATCCTGTTTCTACTTCCTTCATATCATACTTCGTGTAAATATTCGAAACGACTAACCCACGGCTTGCACTTTCTTTATATGGTATTAGTGTTTTATAGAAAGATTCATCAATCTGTAGACTAGGAATAATCGTTGTTTCCGCTTTTTCCTGTTGCGTTTCCTGTGTAAGCTCTGTCTCCTTCTTATTCGAAGGCACACAGCCGACTAGCATTGCAGCAGCTACAATTGCTGGAATGAGTCGAAATGACTTCATTATTTTAGTACCCCTTTACTAATTATCAGATTCACCTTTGACAAATTTTCTATACCGCTCTCATTTAAGAGCAAACATCTGCCAGTGCTATATCTTTTACGTATTGTTTAAGTTAGTTGCTCAATTAGGTCGTCTTCATTCCAAACTTCAATACCTAATTGTTCTGCCTTTGTCAGTTTAGACCCTGCATCCGAACCTGCAATAACAAGATCCGTTTTTTTACTGACACTTCCTGTGACAATTCCACCTAACTCTTCTATTTTCGCCTTTGCATCGTTCCGTGTCAATTGCTCAAGTTTACCAGTTAGCACGATTGTCTTGCCTGCAAATGGATTGTCACCTACGACTACCTCTACCTTTTTGCCTTTATAGGTCATATTGACACCAGCCTCAGCAAGACGCTGAATAACAGCACGTGCATCTTCATTGGCAAAATACTCAACGAGGGAAGATGCCATTTTATCGCCAATTTCATGAATTGCTATAAGCTGCTCCTCAGTTGCAGCCATTACCGCTTCCATCGTCTCAAATTGCTCTGAGACAATCTTTGCCGCCTTCTCGCCAACATGTCGTATCCCTAAACCAATGAGTAGACGTTCCATTGAATTGTCCTTCGATGCTTGAATAGCATTCACTAGGTTTGTAGCTGATTTTTCGCCCATACGTTCTAGCTCGACTAACTGCTCTACTGTTAACTGATATAAATCAGATACATCATGAATTAAATCTGCACGCAACAGCTGCTCAACAACCTTTTCACCAAGTCCGTCAATGTTCATGGCGTTACGGGAAACGAAGTATTTAATGCTCTCAGCAATTTGTGCAAAACATGCTGGATTTACACAACGCAGGGCAACCTCTCCCTCAATTCGAATAAGCTCACTATCGCAAACAGGGCAATTTGCTGGCATTTCATAAGGAATGGAATCCTCTGGACGTTGCTCTAGTAATACACCAACTACTTGTGGGATAATGTCGCCCGCTTTTCGGATAATGACTGTGTCCCCAATTCGAATATCTTTATCACGAATTAAATCTTCGTTGTGTAAAGATGCTCGTTGCACAGTAGTTCCCGCTACTTGTACAGGTGTTAAAATCGCCGTTGGTGTCACGACGCCTGTTCGACCTACTGTTAAATCGATATCAAGCAACGTTGTTACAACTTCTTCTGCAGGGAATTTGTAGGCAATTGCCCAACGTGGACTTTTTGCTGTATAGCCAAGTTCATCCTGCTGCGCAAAACGATCGACTTTGATTACGATACCATCTATTTCATAGGCTAAATTCGGGCGATTTTCTGTCCACGTTTCAATAAAGGACAAAACCTCTTCAATCGAAGCACAGCGTTGACGTTCTTTATTTGAAGGGAATCCAAGCCCTTCCAAATAATCTAGCATCTCGCCATGCCCATCAATGCCGTACGCTTCACCATCTCCTCCAATTGCATAAATGAAGGTTGATAGTTGACGACTTGCTGCAATTTTTGGATCTAATTGACGTAATGAACCAGCAGCAGCATTTCGAGGGTTTGCAAATAATTCTTCACTATTTTCAGCGCGCTGTGCATTTAATTTTTCAAACGACTTTTTAGGCATATATGCTTCACCGCGCACTTCAATCGTAATTGGTTCTTTTAATCGAAGTGGCACAGCACGAATTGTTCTTAAATTTGCTGTAATATCCTCACCAATAACGCCATCACCGCGTGTTGCTCCTTGGACAAAAACACCATTCTCATATTTAAGAGAAATCGCTAGACCATCTATTTTTAGTTCGCATACATAGGAAAAGTGATCTCCGATTGCTTGACGAATTTTACGGTCAAACTCGCGCAAGTCCGCTTCATTAAATGCGTTGGACAGACTTAGCATCGGATAATCATGCGTCACTTTTTTAAATCCCTCTATGACAGCACCGCCGACGCGCTGTGTCGGTGAATCTGGGTAAATTAGTGAAGGATTTGCCTCTTCTAATGCAATGAGTTCGTGTAATAGTTGGTCATATACACTATCTGCAACAAGAGGATTATCTAGCACGTAATACGCATGCCCATATTCATGCAATAATTTATTTAACTCCGCTATGCGCTGTTCAATTTCGTTCATTTAAGTTCCTCCGCTTACGCTTTTTCAATAGGTGCAAATTGCGCTAGTAATCGCTTAATACCAATTGGTTGTGGAAAAGCGATATCTAGTTCTGTACTATCACCCTCACCTTTTACGCTAACAACCATACCTGTTCCCCATTTTTTATGAATCGCTTTATCTCCAGCTTTCCAACCAAATTGGTCACCTCCAGTTGCTTGCAGGCGTGCCGTTGCTGGTTGTGTATGCTGTTGCGAGCCAAGTGTCCTCTTTTGATAACCACTTGCCGAACGATTACTTGAGCCAAATGGAACTTCAGGCTTTGGACCACCTTTTGAGATGGATTCTAAAATATCCTCTGAAATTTCACGTAAGAAACGGGAAGCATTGTTAAAGCTTAAACGACCAAAAATCGTTCGAGATTGCGCACATGTTAAATACAACCGTTCCTCTGCACGCGTAATGCCGACATACGCGAGACGTCGTTCCTCTTCCATTTCATCATTATCATCAAGAGAACGAGAATGTGGGAAAATATTTTCTTCCATGCCAATAATGAAAACTATAGGGAACTCTAACCCTTTAGCAGCATGCATTGTCATTAAAATGATATTGCCTTTAGATGCATCTTCCTTATCAAGCGCATCAATATCTGCAATTAAAGCTAAATCTGTCAGGAAGGCAATTAAGCTCTTATCTTCGCTACGTTCTTCAAACGCTTTTGTCACAGATAAAAACTCTTCAATATTTTCTAAACGACTTTCCGCTTCAATGCTCTTTTCATTTTGTAACATCGCTCGATAGCCTGATTTCTCAATAACTTGCTCTACGATTTCTGTTACGGACAAGTAATTTTGCATTTCAGTAAAGCCTTTAATCATCGCATAAAAATGTTCTGCTGAAGCAGCGGCTTTCCCTGTTAATCCCATAAACACAAGATCATTCATTGCATCAAAAATAGAGCGATCCTGATCGATTGCATAGCGTGCCATTTTTTCGAATGAGGTTGCACCAATACTACGCTTCGGTTCATTGATAATACGCGCAAGCGATAAATCATCGTCATTGTTCGCAATGAGACGCAAATAGGCTAATAAATCCTTTATTTCTTTACGATCATAGAACTTTGTACCACCGACAATTTGATAAGCCATATTAGACTTAACTAACACTTCCTCCATTACACGAGACTGTGCATTCGTGCGATATAAAATGGCAAAGTCATCAAATGAACGATTTTCCTTTTCCATCAACTGTTGAATCGTTTGTACGACAAACTGTGCTTCTTCCTGCTCATTATAAGCTTTGTACAAAGCAATCTTTTCACCATGTGCATTTTCGGTGCGCAGCTCTTTTGGGTAACGGCTTGTGTTATTTTGAATGACGTCATTTGCAGCTTGAAGGATGCGTTTTGTTGAGCGATAATTTTGCTCTAGCATAATGACTTTCGCATTCGGATAATCCTTTTCAAAAGACAGGATGTTCCCAATATCTGCGCCACGCCAGCGATAAATTGATTGATCCGAATCCCCTACTACGCAAATATTTTTAAATTTCTTCGCTAGTAATTGCACAAGTAAGTATTGGGATTTATTCGTATCTTGGTATTCATCAACATGGATATATTGAAATTTATTTTGATAAAATTCAAGCACTTCAGGTACTCGCTTAAATAATGTAATCGTCGTCATAATCAAGTCATCAAAATCAAGTGACTGATTGCGACGTAATCTTTTTTCATATCCTTTATAAACACGAGCAACCGTTTTTTCATAAGGATTTTGTTCATTAATTTGCCCTGCATATTCATCGGCAGTTATGCATTCGTTTTTTGCTGAGCTGATTGCATTTAAGATTGCCCGAGGTTCAAAACGCTTAGGGTCAATATTTTCATCCTTCAAGACATTTTTTATGACAGAAAGTTGGTCAGTAGAATCTAAAATCGAGAAATTACGCGAGATGCCAAGCTGCTCAATATTACGTCGTAAAATGCGTACACACATCGAGTGAAATGTTGATACCCACATGCTGTCGCCAGTACCATTTCCGAGAATACCATCTATACGCTCACGCATTTCACGAGCTGCTTTATTCGTGAACGTAATGGCTAAAATCTTCGAAGGGTATACTTCTTTTTCTATGATTAAATACGCAATACGATGCGTTAATACTCTTGTTTTTCCCGAACCAGCACCTGCCATAATTAGTAATGGCCCTTCTGTTGCTTTCACTGCTTTTTCCTGTTCAGGGTTCATACCTACTAATAAGTTTTTTGTTAAATGCTCCATTTCGCACCACCTTACAAACGTTTGTTCCTAATTATATCGCATTTTTTACGGCCTTAACAGTCGCAAGTGCAGCTTTTAAATCTTCATAAATAATATTTCCTACAACGACCGTATCAGCAAACTGTGCCATTTCTGCGGCTTGCTTTGTAGAAGTTATGCCACCACCGTAAAATAGCTTTGTATTTTGCAATTCATTTTTCACAGCACGTACCATTTCAATGTCGCCATATACACCGCTATATTCTAAATAAAATACAGGTAGCTTAAAGAAATTTTCAGCCATGCGCGCATACGCAACAACATCATCCACTGATAAATCTGTCTTTGCTTGTGTTACTTCTGCAACTTTACAATTTGGATTTAAAATACAATAACCTTCAGCGACTAACTCATCCCATACCATAATGTCTCCGTATTCTTTAATCGCCTCATGATGCAAATTTTTAATCCATTTCGGGTCATCACTATTTAATACCGTTGGAATAAAATAATAGTCATAGCCAGGTGTTACTGAATCAATCGTTGAAATTTCAAGCGCTATTGGTACTTCAAAGCGACGTACGCGGACAAGTAAATCTAAAACACCATCTAATGTTACCCCATCTGTTCCACCAACTAAAATGACATCTGTTCCAGATTCACAAATTTTTTCTAATGCTTCATCCGATATATCCTTTGCTGGATCTAGCTTGAACACATGTCTCCACTGTAAATAATCCATCTATTTTACCACCTATCATTTTCTATCTACTCGTTTACAAGTATAGCTTATGACTCTCGACAAAAAAATAAAAAAGCTGAGCAGAAACTCTACCCAGCCTCTTATCTACTATTCTTTTGGTGCTTGGAATGGCTTTTCATCTGGATACAAACGACCTAACATTTCATCATATGTATCATTTCCATAATCAAAGCATCGACGTACACGAGAAATCGTTGCTGTACTTGCCCCAGTCTCCTTTTTAATGGATTCATAGGTTTTCTTTAAACGTAATAAATGCGCTACCTCAAATCGTTGTGCTAGCGATTGAATCTCACTAATCGTACATAAATCATCAAAAAATTTATAGCATTCTTCAATGTCCTTCAGTTCTAATACTGCTTTAAATAACTGATCTGTTTGATGCCCTCGAATTTTTTCGATTTGCATGCAGTTTTCCTCCCTCTTACGGCTGCGTTTTCACCATTGCTTCTAACCCTGGTGAAGCTGGTACGAAATGAACCCATGTCTTTCCTGGAACTAGCTTCACAAGTTCACCAGTCTCTTCGACAGCCGTTGGTAATCCATCGATATTAGCCCATTTTACTTCTCTTAAATAACCATTTTGAAATACATACGCATTTCCACCAGAGGTTAAATCAATATCTTGGCGACCTACATCATCAATTGTTTGATGCTTCATTTCAAAAAATAAAACATTTGCAAATGTTAATGCTTCACCTGTCAACATATCCTTTGTTTCTACGCCTGCCGATTGTCGACCATAACGATTTGTTTCATGATCATATACATAGGTGTTGTGGAAAGAATTACTATTCCCATAGTAAATGTCAACTTGACTTGTTTCAACGCCTATTTTACCACGTTCATCGGGTTCATAAAAAGCCTGACGCACTTTTTCACTGTAATTCATTGAAGCGCCTACTTTTTCAGCACCATTTAATATATTTTCAGAAGTTATATAGGAATTGTGTGGGGCTACACGATCGTTAGAACGTTTAAATAGTGTGCCATCATAGTTCATCCCATTAATATTATCAACAACATTATTGCTAAGCATCGTTTTCGCCTCTGGACTATAGCCGTGTGCTACATAAAATGCACCAAGGCCCTTCGCCATATCAATAAAATAAGAACGAGCACTTCGGACCGGTCCAATATTTTCTGGTAATTCACTTTGATAGACTGCTAGGAAACGAGTGACATTTCCTTCTGCTAGCATTTCGTAAATAATATCTGCTGCTGCCAATCCTGATTGAGGACGAGCAGCAGGATGATTGTTAACAGTCACAATAATTGGACGCTGCGTCACTTCTTCTTTGACAGCCTCTCCCGTTAATGGGGCCACAATTATTTCTTCCTTCACAGGCTCTTCAATAGCTGGTTCATCATCTATTTTAGTTACGTCCTCTTCTGGTTCAGAGGTATCTTTAGAACATCCGCCGATAAACAAAGCGCTAAATGCTAGGCCAACTAGTAGTTTCTTTGATTTCAACACTTGCATTACTCTCCTTTAGTCAATACCGCCTCGATGTAAAAGTGTATGCTGCTGCTCTGGCGCTACAAAAAATGTGCTACTACACCTAACGCATAACTGCAGGTAATAATAATTTATTCTTCATTACATCGAAAATTCCTTTAGGTGTAATTCGAATATACGGTAAATGCGTCGATTGTAAAAATAGTAAAGTATAAATAGCGTCGCCTAGACGATAACCACGTTCTGCTAATGCTTGCTTTAAGGCAAGCTCTTTTACTGTAAGCTCCTCCACATCGCCTTGATATAGAAGACCACCAATTGCTAGCGGAACGGATGCGACAACTTCTCCTTTTTCTACAAGGACAATACCCCCACGCATAGCCTTCATCTCTTCAAACGCTTTAAGCATATCGTCTTTATTTTTCCCGATAAGCAAAATATCCCCAGTGTTTGAATATGACGATGCAAAGCCTTGAACATTTGTTGCAAATCCTTTAATCATCGTATTAACATGCCAGTTTCCACTTCGGTTAATGAGCATTAAATAGCTTTCATCATGGTTTGCAAGCTGTCCTTCTCTTGTGATTAACGAATTATAAGGTTTTGTAATAACATCATTTACTAATTCAATCCCAAAAGGCATTGAAAATTGGAAGTCATGGGAAGTTAGTGAAAAATCCAATTCAAATGATGGAATTGCTTTATAGTCGATTGCATTAAAGCGATGCACTCGTTCGCCATCACGTTTTAACCAAACACCTTTTGACAGTACACTTTCTGGAACTGGATGCCATTCATCTTGCAAAATATTAAGAGAGGCAAAGCGACCAGTCGCAATAAAGCCATGTAAGTTTGACATATTGTAATAACGCGCAACATTATATGATGCCATTTGGTAAGCATCTATTGGTGAGACACCTGCATCTAAAGCGACTTGAATACATTTATCCATTACGCCATCTTGATGGAATGAAGGCGTTGAGCCATCAGTTGTCATCATTAGATGGTCGAAAATAGGTAGTTGTTTTTCTACGATTCCTTTTAATAGATTCGGTAAATCAGGGCGGATAGAAGAATGACGAAGCGTTACTGCAAAACCTTGCATAATCCGTCGCTCTACTTCTTCCACCGTCATCGCCTCATGGTCGCCATCTGCACCAAGTAATTTCATACGCGCTAAAGTGCGTTCTGAAGCACCTGGGAAGTGGCCTTCAATCTTTTTGCCATGCGCCTTAGCCATTTGCATGCGATATAACATTAAATCATCACCATGCAATAATTTTGGCCAACCAGTTAGCTCGCCACCTAACAATACATCATCACGTTGTAACCATTCTAAAATAGAAGTATTTGAAAAAATTTCTTCTTCCTGTTCCATTTCAGTCTGTGAGTCAAACCGCGCCCACCAATAAAAAGAGAACGGTAACTTCTTTAACTCATCTAATATTGAAAACGCTTTCTTGTTCTCTAAAGATAATACAAAACTTAAATTATCTGAGATAAAAGCGGTAGTACCTAGTTGCCCACAAAAATCAGCAAAAGACTGTGGATGGTACAACTGGAACGGATGAACATGAGGTTCAATATAACCTGGAACAATCGTTTTATTCGTACAATCAACAATTTCTGTGCCTTCTATTAAAGGTGGCATTCTATCCCCTGCATAAACAATACGGTCTTCTGAAATCCAAATGTTTCCTACCACCCATTGCTTTAACATGCTATGTAAATAACGCGCATTTTTCAAGACAATATTAGGCGATTTTTTGCCATCTATGACAGCTATATGTTGACGCAATTGCGAAATTCTCCATGTTGGATCCATGTAAATCGCTCCTTCCTAATTTGCGTAAAATTTCATTGTGTAAATCCTACTTGAATTCACATACTACTATTGCATAAGCGCTTATTTGTTTTCATTGCGCCTTTTGCGTAATGATTCGCATTTTGAATAGGACTCGTTATTTGACGCCTTTCAAAATCCGTGCCACATATCCTCTTTACTAAAAGACGATAAAATAATGCTGCTTTATGCAATCATCTTGTTTCAATCGTAACACAGCACTTTCATAAAGCAAAGTGCACCCCGCTTTATTTTTTCCACTATGACTAAAGGAGGAAATTATATGATGCAACAAGCAAATCTAAGTGATAAAAATGCCTTTTGCCGCTTTGCCCTTGGGACAAGTATGACGGCGTTTGGTATCGCTAAGGTATCTAGAAATCCTAGCTGTATGAAAGGACGACTTATGATTGCATTAGGAGCCATGAAAATGGCTGAAGGTATTTTTAAATATTGTCCTTCGAAGGCAATGTTGAACACAAATGTGGAAAATGCCATGAACACCTCTATGCAAAGTATGTTCAGTGGACAAAATTCTATGTCTTCTGAACAAAATTCTATGTCTTCTGAACAAATCAGTAAACTTATGAAGGATTTCTCCTCTGCTATTACTGGAAATTCGTCAGAACTAACAGCAAGTTTTAATTCATCTGACACCAGCACTTCAACACAAAATTCCTCAGACAGTAAAAATTCTACAAATAAAGCACAAAATCCTTCTTAGTCAAAGAAGCCGTCTCAATCAACATGAGACGGCTCCTTACTTTTTTAGAGAAATGATATGTCTATGAAAAATAATTATTTCAAGTAAAACTGTTATTTAAATGTACGCCAGCCGATATCTTTGCGGTAGAAAAAATTATCCCATTCTGCTGTTGCGATACCAGCATAAACTTTTTCTTGTGCTTCCTGTAAAGAAGATGCTTTAGCAGCAACAAGTAAAACGCGCCCGCCATTCCCTACAAACTTTCCATCTACATGCTTCGTACCTGCATGGTAGACTGCATGGGATGCAGATAATGCTTCTAAGTTCGGTAAGGCATTTCCTTTTCCTACATCACCAGGATAACCTTCAGCAGCAATGACAACACCTAACATAGCTTCGTTTGACCATTGCAAATCAAATGGTTTTTCATCCATTAATGCGCTCATAAACGCACCGAAATCGGATTTCATGCGTGGTAATACGACCTGTGTTTCTGGGTCACCAAAGCGGGCATTGAACTCGATTACTTTAGGGCCACTTTTCGTTAAAATAAGACCTGCATATAAAATGCCAGTAAATGAGACCCCATCTGCTTCCATGCCTTTAACAGTAGGTTCAACAACTGTTTGATACGCTACATCTACTACATCCTGTGAAATTTGTGGAACAGGTGAATATGCACCCATTCCGCCAGTATTTGGTCCTTTATCGCCGTCATATGCACGTTTATGATCTTGTGCAATGACCATAGGATAAATTTGGCCCTTGTGAACAAAGGACATAAAGGAGAACTCTTCACCATCAAGGAATTCTTCAATGACAACACGAGATGAAGATTCACCGAAACGTTGATTACCAATCATATCTTGCACTGCTTCAATCGCTTCTTCTTCCGTCATTGCTACAACAACACCTTTACCAGCTGCTAAGCCGTCTGCTTTAATAACGATTGGTGCTCCTTGTGCTTTAATATAGTTAATCGCTTTTTCTGCTTCTGTAAACGTCTCGTGGGTTGCTGTTGGGATATTATATTTATTCATAATATCTTTCGCATATGATTTGCTACTTTCAATTTGTGCAGCTGCTTTCGTCGGACCAAATACGCGTAGACCACGATGTGTAAAGAAATCCACGATTCCTTCTGCTAGTGGTTGCTCTGGACCAACAAATGTTAAATCTACTGCATTTTCTTTTGCAAATTGTGCAAGACCTGCAAAGTCCATTGTATCAATAGCAACAACCTCTACATCTTCTCGCATACCGTCGTTACCTGGTGCAACGAATACTTTTTCTACGGACGGAGAAATGCTAAATTGTTTGGCAATTGCATGCTCACGACCGCCACTTCCTATTACTAATACGTTCATAATTAGTGAATCCTCCTCTTTAAAGGTAAGGACTGTCTCATAAATCGCTCCACACTTTCTAGAAAAGTCCACTTCGCTTTCCGCGGCACAGTATTCGTTACTTGCTGTTTAGTGCGTCATACCGTCTTGTGCTGTTTCTGCTTAAGTCGACTTGTACTTGGATATGAAAAAATAGCATACTAGAAACACGTCCAGTATACTATTTTTTTCTATTAGGACAGACCCTTTGTTTTTTATCTATTTGTAAATTACTGCATATCGACTATTAATGCTTGAAGTGACGTACACCTGTAAACACCATAGCAATGCCGTATTCATTTGCTTTATCAATTGAATCTTGGTCTTTAATAGAGCCACCTGGTTGAATAATCGCTGTAATACCTGCCGCATGCGCAGCCTCCACAGTATCACTCATAGGGAAGAATGCATCAGATGCAAGTGAAGCACCTTTCGCCTTATCACCCGCTTGCTCGAAAGCGATTTTTGCAGCACCTACTCGGTTCATTTGGCCAGCACCAACACCCAATGTCATTTGCGAATCTGTTACAACGATTGCATTTGATTTCACATGTTTAACTACAGACCAGCCAAGTTGTAATGCTTCCCATTCTTCCTCAGTCGGTTCTCTGTCTGTTACTACTTTAATGTCAGCGTCTGCAAAGCCATAGCTATCTGGCTCTTGTACAAGTAAACCACCTTCAACAGAAACAACGTTAAATTGATCTTTTTTAGCTTGCTCAAATGGAATTGTTAGTAATCGAATATTTTTCTTTTGTGTTAAAATGTCTAATGCTTCTTGAGAGAAAGCAGGTGCAATAATAATTTCTAAGAAAATATGGCTTAACTTTTCTGCAGTAGCCGCATCTACTTCCTGATTCAATGCAATAATACCACCGAAAATTGACGTAGAATCAGCTTCATATGCTTTATCAAAAGCTTCTTCTAGTGTTACGCCTGTACCAACACCACAAGGGTTCATATGCTTCACAGCAACCGCTGCAGGCATTTCAAACTCTTTTACGATTTGAAGTGCCGCGTTTCCGTCTTGGATGTTATTATATGATAATTCTTTTCCGTGCAGTTGCGTTGCATACGCCAATGAGAAATCAGAACCAAGGCGTTTTTGATAAAATGCTGCTTTTTGATGAGGATTTTCGCCATAACGTAAGTTTTGTTTTAACTCGTAAGTAAGCGTTAAGCTTTCAGGAAATGCTTCTTCAGTTAAATGATTCGAAATATAAGAATCATAAGCTGCTGTGTGACGAAAGACTTTTGCCGCTAGCTTACGACGTGTTTCAATTGTTGTAGCGCCAGTTGCTTTCAGTTCTTCTAATACTGTTGCATAGTCATTGCTATCTACAATAACTGTTACGTATTGATGGTTTTTAGCAGCAGAACGTAGCATAGTTGGCCCACCAATATCAATATTCTCGATGGCATCATCCCATGTTACATTAGGCTTTGAAATTGTTTCAACGAACGGATAAAGATTAACACATACAATTTCAATTGGTTCAATGCCGTGCTCATTCATTTGTGCTTGATGAGAAGCATCATCAAATTTCCCTAATAGTCCACCGTGAATCATTGGATTTAAAGTCTTCACACGACCATCTAAAATTTCTGGGAATTTTGTTACTTCATCCACTGCTGTTACAGCGACATCATTGTCTTGTAACATTTTTTTTGTACCACCAGTTGATAAAATTTCATAACCTAATGCCACTAATTCTTTTGCAAATTCTAAAATACCATCTTTATTGGAAACACTGATTAATGCACGTTTTGTCACAACGAAATCCTCCTAATTTGTCTCGTGTATAGCCACGAAAATATCTAGCCAACTTGATTTAGCGGAGTTAGGTGCTAATTGAACGACTCGTTCTATTTGAGCGGAGTTCATCATGAATTGATCGAATCTTACGGGTAATTAGCGTTTCCCGTTACAATAAGCCAGACCTAACTACCTACCAATCTACTTTAATAATTGCTGTAATGCCTTTGTATATAGTACATGCTCTTCTTTATGAATAGCAGTTTCAGTTGCCTCGCGATCCCCTTCGATAACTTCAACAGCGGCTTGCGCAATAATAGGCCCTGTATCCATGCCTTCATCCACAAAATGCACCGTAACACCGGTCACCTTAACACCGTGCTCTATTGCTTGGCCAATCGCATCTTTTCCTGGAAAGGATGGTAATAGTGAAGGGTGGATATTAACGATACGCTGTGGATATGCTGCCAATAGCACCTCACTAATTAAACGCATATACCCTGCAAGTACAATCCACTGCACACCACATTCACGTAAAGCTTCAATAATAGCGGTCTCGTACTCTACTTTCGAGGCAAATTGTTTTGGGCTCAAAGCTAGCACTGGGATGCCAAATTGTTTAGCACGTGTAGCGACAAATGCAGTAGGCTTATCTGTTACAACAAGCTCAACCTTTGCATGTAATTCTCCACGTTCAATCGCTTCTTGTATAGCTTGAAAATTACTGCCGCTCCCTGAAGCAAATACGGCAATTTTAACTGGTGCAGTCATTACACTAAACTCCCATCATGTGAGCCGTTAAATACAACACCCTCGCCTTTCACAACGCGACCGATTTTGTACGCTTTTTCACCATTCGCTTGTGCTGTAGCAATTACTTTCTCTGCTTCTGCTGCTGGTACAGCCAACACGAAACCAATACCCATATTGAAAACATTGTATAAATCTTTGTCCTCAAGCTGACCTTTTTCCTTTAAAAATTCGAAAATACGAAGAACTGGCCAAGAACCTAAGTCAATTTCTGTTGCTAAACCCTCTGGCATCATACGTGGAAGGTTTTCATAGAAGCCGCCACCTGTGACGTGTGCGCACCCATGAACGTCAGCTGCTTTTAATGCTGCAAGTACTGGTTTTGCATATAACTTAGTCGGTACTAGAAGCGCTTCACCGATTGGACCTAAATCTTCGAAGCCTTCAACAACTGCGTCTACTGCATAGCCGTTGTCAGCGAAAACAATTTTACGTACTAATGAATAGCCGTTTGAATGGACACCACTTGAAGCTAATCCAACAAGCACGTCACCTTCGACGATATTTTCACCTGTTACGATTGCCGATTTTTCACATGCGCCTACAGCGAATCCTGCTAAATCATACTCATCTTCTTCATAAAGGCCAGGCATCTCAGCAGTCTCACCACCGATTAAGGCAGCACCAGATTGTACACAGCCATCTGCAACACCTTTCACGATTTGTTCGATCTTCGCTGGCTCTGCTTTACCAAGTGCCACATAATCTAAAAAGTAAAGTGGCTCTGCACCTTGCGCTACGATATCATTTACACACATAGCAACACAGTCCACGCCAATTGTATCGTGCTTGTCTACCATAAATGCTAATTTTAATTTTGTCCCAACACCATCTGTACCTGAAATGAGAACAGGTTCTTTAAGATTTAGTTCTGACAAGTCAAACATACCACCAAATCCACCAAACGTACCCATCACACCTAGTCGTTTTGTACGTTCAACGTGAGACTTCATTCGTTTTACAGCTTCGTAGCCTGCTTCAATATTTACACCTGCTTGTTCATATGCCTTTGACATGCAGAGATCCTCCTTTAAATTATTTACGCAGCAGTCCATTACTTTTAAAAGTAGAGGACATATGCATGTTCAACATTCAGTGAGGAATCGTATTCCTTACTCAATGTTATTCCACCTTCAGCGGATACCCACAAAAAAACTGTGGGCAGTCCGACAAGGTTTCATCTATTAACATACACTTAGCGTAAAAGTTCTTTTTCATGTGGTAAGATTGTATCTGGGAAAATTTCAGTTGGGTATTTGCTTGTAAAGCATGCTAGGCAAAGACCTTTGTTCTCATCCTCAAATGGACGTGCTATCGTTTCTACCATACCTTCAACGGAAAGGAATGTTATTGAATCAGCACCGATCGCTTCTCGGATTTCATCTACACTATGACTCGAAGCGATAAGTTCTTCATGTGTCGAAGTATCAATGCCGTAATAACAAGGGTCAGTCATTGGTGGAGAAGAAATAACTACATGCACCTCAGCTGCACCTGCATCTTTCAGCATTTTGACAATACGACGTGAAGTAGTACCGCGCACAATCGAATCATCTACCATCACAACACGTTTTCCTTTGACAACTTGAACTACAGGTGAAAGCTTCATTTTTACACCGCGTTCACGTAATTCTTGCGTCGGTTGAATGAATGTACGGCCAACATAACGATTTTTAATTAAACCTAACTCATACGGAATACCACTTTCTTCAGCAAAGCCAATTGCTGCAGAAATACTTGAATCAGGTACACCTGTTACGACATCCGCTTCAATATGTGCACATTCACGTGCAAGTTGTTTCCCCATACGTTTACGTGCCATATGCACATTAATACCGTCAATATCAGAATCTGGACGTGCTAAGTATACATATTCCATCGCACACATTGCGCGATTTTCCATATTAGCAAAACGGTCAGATTTTACGCCCTCATCGTTTATAATTAATAATTCCCCTGGTTCCACAGAACGAACAAACTCTGCCCCTATTAAATCAAACGCACAAGTTTCAGAAGCAACAACCCAACCATCTCCTAGCTTTCCAAGAGATAATGGACGTAAACCATGTGGATCACGTGCAACAAGCATTTCATCTTTTGTCATAATTAAGAACGAATACGCACCCTTTAGTAATGAAAGGGCATTTTTCACCTTCGCTCGGAATGGTGAATGCGAGCTTTTCTTAATAAGATGCGCTAACACTTCTGTATCTGAGCTAGAGTGAAAAATACTACCTTGACGCTCTAGATATTGCTTTAAGTGTGTCGCATTGACTAAGTTACCGTTATGAGCAATTGAAAGGCTACCTGTAGATGAATGAAATAGTAATGGCTGTACATTTTCGATACCGCCACCTCCAGCAGTCGTATAACGAACATGCGCAATAGCCGCTTTTCCGTCCACTGCCTTTAACTTCTCTTCATTGAAAACATCATTCACTAATCCTTCACCTTTCACCGCGCGAAGGTGAAGACCGTCAGAAACGACGATACCAGCACCTTCTTGTCCACGGTGTTGAAGAGCATGAAGCCCGTAATAACTAAGGTGTGCTGGATTTGGATTGCCCCAAATACCAAACACCCCACATTCTTCGTTTAAGCCTCTGAGTTCAGCAAGCATGGGATTGCTCCTTTCCAATTAGAACGGAATTCCTCCACTGTACCTTCTACAAGCACACCGTTGTCCCCGTTGATTTTAACAAGTGCATCGTTCGTTACGACACCGATTTTCAGTGCACCTTCTACTGTTTCTACAAATGCAGCTGCATTTTCTTCTTTGACAGTTACAACAAAACGGGATTGTGTTTCACTGAATAGAGCCGTTGTTGCAGAACCTGTTAACGTTACATCAATACCAAGACCTTGCGCACCAAAAGTAGTTTCTGCAAGTGCTACAGCAAGTCCACCCTCTGCTACGTCATGCGCAGATTGTACAAGTCCCGCTTTAATCGCTTTTAGCAATGCTTGTTGGCGGGCTGCCTCCACAGCTAAGTCTATAGCTGGTGCTTTTCCTGAGATTACACCATTATTTAATAATTTTTGAAGCTCAGAGCCACCGAATTCAGTTTTCGTTTCACCAATAACGAATACGACATCACCAGTCGCTTTTACATCTTGTGTTGTTACATGTGCTAAATCTTCTATTAGTCCTACCATACCAATTGTTGGTGTTGGATAAACAGCTTCTCCTGAACGTTCGTTGTAAAGTGATACGTTACCACCGATTACTGGTGCATTTAATGCTGTACAAGCAGCAGAAATACCATCAGCAGATTTTTCAATTTGCCAGAAGATTTCTGGCTTCTCTGGATTACCGAAGTTTAAGCAGTCCGTAATTGCAAGTGGTGTACCACCCGTTGCCACAATGTTACGAGCCGCTTCTGCTACTGCAATGGCACCGCCCACTTCAGGATCAAGGTAAATGTAGCGAGAGTTACAGTCTGTTGTCATCGCAAGACCTTTGTTCGTACCACGCACACGGATAACTGCAGCATCTGAACCAGGTGCCACAACTGTTGACGTACGTACTTGATAATCATATTGATCATAAACCCATTCTTTTGAAGCAATTGTTGGTGCTTTTAAAAGCGCGTTTAATGTTTCTTTGTAATCTGTTATAGCTGGCTCAGCGTTGTCGATTGCTTGGAATTCTGCATAGTATGCAGGCTCAGCAGAAGGCTTATGGTAAACTGGCGCATCTTCCGCAAGTGCATCCGCTGGTACATTCGCTACAACTTCACCGTTGTGAAGTAAACGAAGCATTTTATCGTCTGTAACGACACCAATAGCTACTGCATCTAAATCATATTTATCGAAAATCGCTTTAATTTCATCTTCGCGACCTTTTTTCACAACTAATAACATACGCTCTTGAGATTCGGATAGCATCATCTCGTAAGCAGTCATGCCTGTTTCACGTTGAGGTACTAAATCTAAGTTCATTTCTACACCAGATCCAGCTTTAGAAGCCATCTCTGCTGAAGAAGAAGTAAGACCCGCAGCACCCATATCCTGAATACCAACTAGAGCATCCGATTTTACAACTTCTAAGCAAGCTTCAAGTAGTAGCTTTTCCATAAATGGGTCCCCTACTTGCACAGCTGGACGTTGGTTTTCTGATTCCTCTGTTAATTCTTCAGATGCAAATGTCGCACCATGAATTCCATCACGACCAGTTTTTGCACCTACGTACATAACTGTATTTCCTACACCTGCGGCAATACCGCGTTGAATATCTTTGTGGTCAATTAAACCAACACACATTGCGTTCACTAGTGGATTTCCTTCGTAGCAAGGGTCGAATTGAATTTCGCCACCAACCGTTGGAATCCCAATACAGTTACCATATCCAGCAATACCTGCAACAACTTCTTCAAATAAATATTTACCACGTGCTGATTTCAACTCACCAAAGCGTAGTGAATTTAGCATCGCGATTGGACGTGCACCCATTGAGAATACGTCACGAATAATGCCGCCTACACCTGTTGCTGCACCTTGATAAGGCTCGATTGCTGAAGGATGGTTATGTGATTCCATTTTAAATACAACTGCTTGCTCGTCACCAATATCTACAATACCTGCACCTTCACCAGGACCTTGTAATACTTGTGGTCCCTTTGTAGGGAATTTACGTAAAACTGGTTTCGAATTTTTGTATGAGCAGTGTTCAGACCACATTACTGAGAAAAGACCTGTCTCTGTCCAGTTTGGTAGACGGCCTAAAATACCTTCTACCATTGCAAATTCTTCGTCTGACATCCCCATTCCAGCGTATAGCTTTTCATCTTTAATTTGCTGTGCTGTTGGCTCAAACTTAGTTGTTGACATGATTTTCCCTCCACTGCTTCACAATTGATTTAAATACTGCTAGACCGTCTGCTCCGCCCACTAGTGCATCGACAGCTCTTTCTGGGTGAGGCATCATTCCTAATACATTTCCGCGCTCGTTAATAATCCCTGCGATATCTTCTAAAGAACCGTTTGGATTTTCTCCTGAGTATGTGAACACGATTTGATTGTTATCTTTTAGTTTTTGTAATGTTTCCTCATCACAGTAGTAATTGCCTTCACCGTGTGCGATTGGAATATTAATTACTTGACCTTGCTCATATTGATTTGTGAATAATGTATTGTTGTTTTCAACTTTAAGCTGTATAGTACGACACATGAATTTAAGATTTTTATTGCGAAGTAAAGCACCAGGCAATAATCCTGCCTCAGTAAGAATTTGGAACCCGTTACAAACGCCTAATACGGGCTTACCAGCATCTGCTGCTTTTTTAACTTCCGCCATAATGTTTGATTGGTTTGCCATAGCGCCACAACGTAAGTAGTCGCCATAAGAGAAACCACCAGGTACTAAAATACCGTCAAAGCCACTTAAATCTGATTCTGTGTGCCATACATATTCTACTTCTTCACCTAGTTCGTCTTTAATCGCATGATACATATCGATGTCACAGTTTGACCCAGGGAATACGAGTACTGCGAATTTCATGATTAGTTAGCCTCCTCGACTTCGTAACGGTAGTCCTCAATTACTACATTTGTTAAAACTTTTTCACACATTTCTTTAACTAGAGTATCTATATCACGCGCTGAATCTCCAACAGTTAGTTCAAGATATTTACCGATACGTAAATCTTCTACTTCACCATAGCCCATTTTTGCTAAAGAACCTTGTACTGCTGAACCTTGTGGATCTAGAATACTCTCACGTAATGTTACGTAAATTTTAACTTTTTTCATTGTTATTTGCCTCCGAGTCTAGAAAGAATAATAGTATATACTTCAGTTAAATTACCAAGGTCTCGACGAAAGACATCTTTGTCCAACTTTTGCTTTGTTTTTGTATCCCAAAGTCTGCACGTATCTGGTGAAATTTCATCTGCCAGTAGGACATCTCCGTTTGTGTCACGTCCAAATTCCAGTTTAAAGTCAATTAGCGTGACATCTACATCAGCGAAAATCGGTTGCAGTACTTTATTAACTGCTAATGCACCATCATACATAGCTGTTACTTCTTGTGCTGTTGCTAAGTCAAGTACATCAATATGCTCCGTTGTAATAAATGGATCGCCTAACGCATCATCCTTATAATAAAATTCAACGATTGGGCGTTTTAATGGTGTGCCTTCTTCAAAGCCAAGACGTTTTGCTAAGCTACCTGCCGCGATGTTACGTACGACAACCTCAATTGGAATAATATCAACCTTTTTCACTAGTTGTTCCGTAGCAGACAATTGTTTTACGAAATGTGACGCAATTCCGTTAGCTTTTAATTTTTCGAAAATTAAGGAGGTAATGCGGTTATTTAACACGCCTTTGCCTTCAATCTCTTCTTTTTTCTCACCATTAAATGCAGTTGCACTATCTTTGTATTCTACTAAAAGTATAGTAGGCTCTTCTGTCGCATATAATTTTTTGGCTTTACCTTCATACAAAAGTTGGTCTTTCGTCATTTCGTCATTCCCCCAGATTATTATGAAATACGCCTCGACGTATTGATGTTATGGATTTTGAATCTGGGATAAGATTCAAAACCCGTAACATCCGTCGTGGCACTAACTGTCTATCGTTTCAATACGGTTAGTTAAGTCCAAGACGTTCAAAAATCATGTCTACATGCTGTAAGTGGTAGTTGTAATCAAAGCACTCATCTAACTCTTCCTTCGTTAAGTATGAAGTGATTTTTTCACTTCCATCAACTAACGTACGGAATTGTACTTGCTCGTCCCACGCCTGCATCGCTAATGGCTGAACTGTATCATACGCTTCTTCACGTACTAATCCTTTATCGATTAGTGCTAATAAAATGCGTTGAGAGTAAATTAGCCCAAATGTTCGACCCATATTACGTTTCATGTTTTCAGGGAATACTGTTAAATTTTTCACGATGTTACCGAAGCGATTTAACATATAGTTCAATGTAATTGTCGCATCCGGTAAAATAACGCGCTCAGCAGATGAATGTGAAATATCACGCTCATGCCATAACGCTACGTTTTCATAAGCTGTCACCATGTAACCACGCATTAAACGTGACATACCAACCATGTTCTCAGAACCGATTGGATTACGTTTATGCGGCATAGCAGATGAACCCTTTTGCCCTTTCGCAAAGGCTTCTTCTACTTCTCTCGTTTCTGATTTTTGCAAACCACGAATTTCAGTTGCGAACTTTTCGATTGATGTTGCAATTAATGCAAGAGCACTCAAATATTGTGCATGTCGATCACGCTGTAATGTTTGCGTAGAAATCGGCGATGCTGCAAGCCCTAATTTATCACAAACATATTGTTCAACACGTGGGTCAATATTTGCATACGTGCCAACTGCGCCAGACATCTTACCTGTTTCAATTACAGCTGCAGCTGCATCAAAGCGTTCTAAGTTACGCTTCATCTCTTCATACCATAAGCCTAATTTTAAACCGAATGTTGTTGGTTCCGCATGCACACCATGTGTACGGCCCATCATAACGGTATGCTTATGCTCTTTTGCTTTTGCTGCAATAATATCAATAAAATTCACAATATCTTTTCTTAAAATATTATTTGCTTGTTTAATCACGTAAGAAAGGGCTGTGTCCACAACATCTGTTGAAGTTAAACCGTAGTGCACCCATTTCCGTTCTTCGCCTAGTGTTTCAGATACAGCACGTGTAAAGGCAACTACATCGTGACGTGTTTCTTTCTCAATTTCTAAAATACGATTTACATCAAATGAAGCATTTTCACGAATTTTAGCTACATCTTCTTTTGGAATATCGCCAATTTCTGCCCAAGCCTCACATGCTAAAATTTCAACCTCTAGCCAAGCTTGGTATTTATTTTGTTCTGTCCAAATTGCACCCATCTCAGGTCTTGTGTAACGTTCAATCATCGCTTATCTCCTTCTATTCTGACCAAATGCCAGAACTCTCGATTTGTTGTAGTGTTGCTTCTAAGTCTTTTGTCATAATCGTTACGTGGCCCATTTTACGGTTCACCTTAGCTTCAGCTTTCCCATAAAGATGTAATGACCATTCAGGATATTTTGCAATTGAGTTACTAAGTGGCATAACATGCTGCCCTAATACATTCACCATTATAGATGGCGCCCAAAGTTGTGGTTTACGCAATGGCCAACCACAAATAGCACGGATATGCTGATGGAATTGTGATATATTACATGCCTCTATCGAATAGTGACCAGAATTATGAGGTCTCGGTGCTAGTTCATTAATAATAATGTCGCCATTTTCTAAAACAAACATTTCTACTGCCAGCGTCCCTACTAGATTTAAGTAATCAGCTATTTTTATAGCCTCTTGTTCAGCAGCCTGTGCTGTCGCCTCTTGGATGCGAGCTGGTACAATTGTTTCGTGTAAAATATGATGAACATGAATGTTTTCACCAACTGGTTGACAATATAATTCGCCATCACCGTTTCGTTGTACAATAACTGATACTTCTTTCACAAAAGGTACGAAACCTTCAGCAATACATTGTGAATGAGCAAAAAGCCCTTTTGCCAATGGTAAATCTGCTGCTGAATTTAGAAGTTGCTGCCCTTTGCCATCATAACCACCTCTTGCAGTTTTTACGATACATGGGTAGTTAATCTGGTCAATGCTAGCTACTAACTCCTCATATGTATTTGCTACGATATAAGGAGCTACTGGACAGCCTGCTTTAACGATTGCTTCCTTCTCAGTCACACGGTTTTGTGTAATGCGTACTAATTCTGCTCCTTGTGGTACATAAGCCATTTGAGTTAAACGTTTTAAGCCTTCGTAATCGATATTTTCAAACTCATACGTAATAACGTCACTGACTTCGGCAAGTTCCTCGAGTGCAGCCTCATCATCGTAAGGTGCCACAATTCGAATATCTGCAACCTGTCCACATGGTGAATCCATTGTCGGTTCAAGAACAGCTATTTTAAAGCCTGCTTCCTTAGCAGCTAGTGCCATCATACGGCCAAGCTGTCCTCCTCCGATAATTCCTATCGTTTGTCCAGGATATATAATTTTTGTCACACTAAGTCACCTGTGCTTTCCAATACTTGTTGCTTCGTCGCCTCGCGTCTAGCATCTAGTTTATTAGCAAGCTCTACGTCTGTTGTCGACAAAATTTGCGCTGCAAGTAAGCCAGCATTTGTCGCACCTGCTTTTCCAATTGCCACAGTTGCTACAGGTACACCACCTGGCATTTGAACAATTGATAAGAGTGAATCAAGACCATTAAGTGCACGAGATTGTACAGGCACTCCAATGACAGGTAACGTTGTTTTAGCTGCTACCATACCTGGCAAATGCGCCGCACCACCAGCACCTGCAATAATCACCTGAATACCTCGCCCACGTGCTGCCTCTGCGTACTCAAACATTAAATCAGGCGTACGATGTGCAGATACTACTTTTTTCTCGTACGGTACTTGTAATTCATCTAAAATATCACACGCATGTTTCATAGTTTCCCAGTCACTTGAACTACCCATAATGACACCGATTTTCGGATTCATGAATTGTCGCTCCTTTTAAACGATAGAAAAATGATCGATTATTGTGCAAGCCTCTATTATTCAATAGTCACTGCATTTCTTTACTTTTTGAACAAAGAAAATCCTCAAATAAGCTACTCTCTACAATACACGTGAAAGCAGCCTACTTGAGGACTTATTATGAAAAGAATATGCAGATTTAGACATCTGTACACACATCTTCCCGTAACATGCCAAAAGTTGCTTTCCCGCATAGTCCAGCATTTACGGTGCCGGGTAGAGACACTAGAGCCAATCCTCTAGCATATATGGGGATTTAATTGTTTTCCTTATCACATTTTAACAATTGCAAACACTGACGTCAATGCTAAAATGCGAACAATTTATTTTCGGTATTAAATATTGTTCGGTTTTAAGTCGTGTTTATTCAGAATCTTGACACAACATTGCTTTAAATTGTATTTTTTGACGTAAATACGTCGGTTCACCATTCACTAGATGAAAGATAGGCTCTTCTTTCCGTCCCATCGCTATATAGCCATCCTGACGCATTCTTTCTAAACATTGATCAATTGTTTCATTTTCTTCTACTTCATACCAAATTTGCTTTTTCCCCAAACCGTTCTTCCTTCCAATCACTTGTCATTTTTATTCTTCCTTACTTGTACTCCATTATACCCGATTTGACTCATTCAAAATGTACAAAATTGTAACAATTACTACCGCCGCAATAACCCGAAAGATATGTAAACAACAACGGAGGTTATCCTCATATTTCATATCCAATATTGTTATTACATTCTAAAAAAATGAAAAAACAAAAAAGCCAAGGAATATATCCTTGGCTTTTTTTATTGCCTAGCGACGTCCTACTCTCACAGGGGGAAGCCCCCAACTACCATCGGCGCTAAAGAGCTTAACTTCCGTGTTCGGTATGGGAACGG
>NZ_JBIVOH010000011.1:0-59507 GCF_044754025.1 Lysinibacillus sp. NPDC093197
GTTCGTCCTGAGCCAGGATCAAACTCTCCATAAAAGAAATTTGATTAGCTCAAATTGTTTTGCTGGCATCAATTTTGATGTCCAAAATTTTGTTTCGTTCACTAACGAAGTTAGCTAGTAAAAACTATATTGATTACGTTTTGCTTGTTCAGTTTTCAAGGTTCATTTCGTTGCACTTTGTTTTCAGCAACTTTTATATAATAACATTTTCGACATTCTTTGTCAACAACTTTTTCCGAGATGTTTTTTCTCGTTTTAGAAGCGACAACTTTTATATCTTATCACTCCAAAGTGTTAATGTCAACACTTTTTTATGATGTTATTTAAAGCTTGTAGTACTTATTGTTGAGTCGTCTTAGCGACAAGTAATAATTTATCACGATTCTACAATCTCTGCAAGTGTTTTTCTACAAAAAATATTAATTTATAAAAAAAACTTCATTAGTAAGCTATTAATAGTATCATTGTTTTTTAAGTTTACATGAGAACCTTCCTATATATAGGTTTTTGTATATTTGTATTTTACATACACGTTGGAGCCTCGTTTACCTCATATGCTAATAAGGACAGCTACACAATATATAAAGGATATTTTCGTAATATATTTTGAATATCTTTTTTCGTTAAGATTACTTCCTCATTTTTTCTAGAACGTGTTCGTATAAAAAAAATCCCACCATCACGTAGCTATTCCCATACCAATTTCGATTTTCCTTCTACTGATATAGCCATTCTTTCTTTTGCGTCTATTACTTTTTTCAAACATTTGCTGTTTGCTGTCCACTGTGGCATAACGAAAACCACAGCAGACAGCATATATTCAGATCACCAATGTCTAACGTCTGAAATTCAGCAAAACATAAAATTTAAAACGGAAAGAAGAATGGAACTGCTAGCATCATTACAATAAACATAACAACTTGTAATGGTACGCCAATCTTTACAAAATCCATAAATTTATAGCCACCCGCCGTCATAACAAGTGCGTTGGTTGGGGAGGCAATTGGCGTGGCAAACGCCATACTCGCTGCAACAGCTACACCAATCATAAATGTTGTAGGATTTGCATCCATTGCAATCGCTGCATTCATAGCAATTGGCGCAAACAGAACGGCAGTTGCCGTATTACTAATAAATTGGCCAAAAATTACTGTTAATATATATATCCCTATCAGCACCCCATATGGACCATAGCTACCGAGAGCATCAATAATACCATCTGATAAAATAACCATTCCGCCTGTTTTCTCTAGTGCGGTTGCCATTGGTAGCATCGCCGCGACAAGCACAATACTTTCAAAATTTATATTACTATACGCATCTTCCATATTTCGCAAACAGCCCGTTATAATCATCAAAACCGCTCCTATCATAACGGAAATCACCGCCGGAAAAACTTCAAACGCCATTAATCCAACCATCAATAACATAATCGCACCCGCTATACCAGCCTTACCAGTAGCTGCCGCAACACTCGCATGCTCCTTCGGCTGACCAACTACAACAACATCCTGCGTCTCTCTAGCAAGCACTAATATTTCATCCCATGCACCTTGCACTAAAATGGCATCCCCAAATTTCAACTTATGCTTAACCATATCCTGTAGCTTATAGCCACCTCTATGGTTAATACCAATAATATTGAGATTATACTTTTCACGGAATCCAAGTGAACTTACTGTTTCATTAATGAAACTAGAATTTGGTGTTAATAAGACCTCCGCAATACCAAGGTGCTTTGTTACTAATTCATCTGCCTCATTCTCTGTTAATTCCTGCATCACTAAGCCATAATCTGCAGCCAAGCAAGCAATATCCTCTTCCTCACCTTGTACATAGAGTTCATCTAAGGCATGTATAACACTTGTTGGACCCGCCATTTCTTGATAAGTCATAGGGAGTAAATTGATACCATCCTGTGATTTGCGTTGAATTTTCATCATACAGAGCGCGTATTTTGCAGGAAGCTTTAATTCTGCTAGTGATATACCGATAATGGTAGAATCTTCAGGCACAAACATTTTAAACAGTCGATTGTTTAAATCATATTGTTTAACAATTTTCTTTGGCGAGAGCTTGTAACCAGAAGATGTTTGTGTTTTATTTTTATCATGTGGTAGCAATATATTGCGCACGAGCACCAAATATAAAATCCCCGCAATCATCCCAACAATGCCAATGGGTGTTACCTCAAAAAACCCTAGCTTCTGATAGCCACGATCGACCAAAAGCTGACTGACAATTAAATTTGGTGGAGATGCAATTAACGTCATTAACCCCGATAGACTAGCTACATAAGAAAGTGGTAGCAAAAACTTTGAAGGACTTTCTTTCATACTAATTGCAATACTAACAACAATAGGCATCATTAAGGCGACTGTCCCCGTATTACTCATAAAGGCACCTACAGAGCCCACAATAATGAGCAATAATACAAATAGCTTTAACTCACTATTACCCGACCATTTCATTAATAATTGTCCAGCCATTGCCGCAAGCCCTGTACGCAATATACCCGCGCCAACAACAAAAAGTCCCGCGATCATAAGAACAACTGAATTTGAAAAGCCTGCTAAAGCTTCCGCAGGTGTTAAAATATCAGCGATAACAAATGCGAGAAGTGACACGATAGCAACAAAATCAGCGCGCACTCGATTTGTCATAAATGCAAAAATCGTCATTCCTAAAATAAGAAATGTTAATGTAAGCTGCACGTTAAACATTCCCTTCTATCTATAGTAACAACTATATTCTATACGAAAAAAAGCATAAATAACGGATCTCTCCCTATTTATGCTTTTTCTGTAATATTTAATTTGTAAATAAATGCACAATTACTATTAATATCGCATCCAATACCTTTGTTACTATAAAAGAATGCCCTCACGTACTACGACTTGCCCTTTTTTAATAACAGTATGCGTATGATTCATGCCGTAAAAATATTGTAGTTGCTTGTAATTAGCAACGTCCAATATGATGACGTCAGCTTGCTTCCCTGCTTCAAGTGTCCCAATTTCATGACCTCTGTTAAGTGCACAAGCAGCATTAATCGTCGTAGCAGTTAACACTTCCTCTAGTGTCAAACCCATATGCATACAAGCTAAATTCATAATAAATGGCAAACTCATTGTCGGAGATGAACCCGGATTAAAGTCTGTTGATATAGCTACAGGTACCCCTTCATCAATCATCAAACGCCCTCTCGCAAATGGCGCGCGCAAGAAGAAGGCAGTTCCAGGTAGCAATACCGCAATCGTACCAGCTGTAGCCATGTTTTGAATTCCTTCATCAGAGGCTACTAACAAATGCTCTGCCGAGATGGCTCCCACTTCAGCAGCTAACTCCGCTCCATTATAAGGCTCTATTTCGTCAGCATGTATTTTCGGTGTCAGCCCAAGCGCTTTGCCAGCCTCTAAAATACGTCGGGATTGCAGTGGAGTAAATACCCCTTTTTCACAAAATACATCGTTAAATTCTGCGAGCTTTAGTTCTGCCACTTTTGGCAACATATGATGAATAACAACATCGACAAATTCATCTTCACGACCTTTAAAATCGCGCGGCACCGCATGTGCACCCATAAAGGTACTGATGACGTCTACAGCATGTGTGTCTTGTAGCTTTTTCGCTACCTCCAATTGTTTCTTTTCCGTTTCCCAATCTAAACCGTAGCCCGATTTTGCCTCAACGGTTGTCACACCATGCTTTAAAAATACATCTAAATGTTGCATCGTCTTTTCATATAACACTTCAAAACTTGTTTCTCGTGTACGCTTTGTCGTAGCATGAATGCCGCCACCAGCATTCATAATGTCCATATAAGTGGAACCATTAAGTCGCATATTGAATTCCTGCTCACGTGTACCACCATGTACTAAATGCGTATGACAATCCACTAAACCAGGCATCACAATCTTCCCAGTGGCATCAATAACATCCGCTACCTCTACTAAATGTGGGAAATCTATTGCTAACTGCTCATAAGACCCAACAGCGACTATACGATTTTCTTGCAACAGCACACTGGCATTTTCTATTACTGCGATATCGCGCATTTGTTCTTTTATCCGAGGACCTTGTACTGTGTTTTTTAACGTAATGACTTCATTCGCATTTTTAATCAAAATGGTCATTTCACATCATCCTTTAACATCGGCATACGGACACCTTTGTTCTTTGCCGTATTAATAGCAATTTCATAGCCTGCATCAGCATGGCGCACAATGCCCATTCCTGGGTCGGAAATCAACACGCGTGCAATTTTCTCAGCTGCTAGCGTTGAGCCATCTGCCACTAACACTTGACCTGCGTGCTGAGAATAACCCATTCCTACGCCTCCGCCATGGTGGACACTAACCCAGCTTGCTCCACTCGCCGTATTGACAAGTGCATTTAAAATCGGCCAATCTGAAACAGCGTCGGAGCCATCAAGCATTCCTTCTGTTTCACGATTTGGCGATGCCACAGAGCCAGAATCTAAATGGTCGCGACCAAAAACAATTGGTGCAGATAACTCACCATTCGCTACCATTTCATTGACCTTCAATGCAAAGCGATGACGATCACCGTAGCCTAACCAGCAAATACGAGCAGGTAGCCCTTGCCATTTCACCATTTTTTGCGCCATATCAATCCAATTGACAAGCCCTTCGTCTTCCGCAAACATTTCTTTTGCTAAAGCATCTGTTTTATAAATATCCTCTGGGTTTCCAGAAAGGGCTGCCCAACGGAATGGTCCCTTACCCTCACAAAACAGAGGACGAATATATGCTGGCACAAAGCCTGGGAAGTCAAAGGCATTCGTGACACCCATCTCTTTCGCATAAGCACGGATGTTATTACCGTAATCAAATACTTCTGCACCAGCCTGTTGAAATTCAAGCATTGTACGAACATGCTCTGCCATCGTTTCTTTTGCCTTTTGCTCATATGTTTTAACATCATTTTTGCGTAATTCTAACGCTTCTTCAAAGGTCATGCCATTCGGTACATAACCATTAATCGGGTCATGTGCAGATGTTTGGTCTGTCACAAAATCCGGAATAATCCCTCGATTCAATAGCTCCCGATTAATATCTGCGCAGTTGCCGACAAGACCAATAGAGGCAGGCTCTTGCTGATCACGTAATTTATTGACTAACGCAATTGCCTCATCTACTGTCTCAACAAGATAATCACAATAGCCCTCTTTTATTTTGCGTTCTATGCGCGCACGTTCCACCTCAACGACTAAAATGACTGCACCAGCCATTTTCCCAGCTAAAGGCTGTGCACCACTCATGCCGCCCATACCACCAGTAAGAATGAATTTACCACGTAAATCAGCAGTCCCAAACACTTTCTTCCCAGCCTCTACAAACGATAAATATGTTCCTTGTAAAATCCCTTGAGCACCAATATAAATCCAGCTACCAGCTGTCATTTGACCATACATCATTAAATCACGGTCTTCTAGCTCGTAAAAATGCTCCCAATTCGACCATGCAGGCACTAAGTTTGAATTGGCTATTAAGACGCGTGGTGCATGTTCATGTGTACGAAAGACAGCTACTGGCTTTCCTGATTGAATAAGAAGTGTTTCATCATTCTCTAATTCTTTTAAAGAGGCTATGATTTGTTCGTAGCTTTGCCAGTTCCGTGCTGCTTTACCTATGCCTCCATATACGATGAGCTCATCAGGATTTTCCGCAACTTCAGGATCCAGATTATTCATCAGCATGCGCATTGCCGCCTCTTGTGTCCATCCTTTACAAGAGAGCACTGTTCCCCTTGGTGCACGAATCGTTGTTGGTGTTTTCATACTGCCATCCCCTTTGCTTTTATTTTGCTAACATTACTAAATCATCACTTGCCAATAAGTACTTCGCTAATGCTTCAATTTCATCGCCGATAGGTTGATCTGCTAATAATGGTGGACAGAATTCACGTACTTTTTCTAAATACGACCTTGTTGTCGGAGATAATTGCTCCTCTGCCTTGTCTAAATGAATAGCTTGCGAAGCACAAATCATTTCTATTGCAATCACCCGTGCAGCATTGTGTACAATTTGTCGCACTTGTCGAGCGGACGTTGTTCCCATGCTGACATGGTCTTCCTGATTCCCTGATGTAGGAATAGAATCCACGCTCGAAGGATGTGCCAGCACCTTATTTTCGGATACAATCGAAGCAGCCGTATATTGTGCAATCATAAGCCCACATTCAATACCTGGATTTGTTGCTAAAAATGGTGGTAAACCATCATTAAGCTGAGGATTAACCATACGCTCTGTGCGTCGTTCCGAAATATTAGCCCATTCACTAACCCCAACTTTTAAAAAGTCCATCGCTAACGCTATTGGCTGGCCATGGAAATGACCTCCCGATACAACTTCTCCATTTTCTAAAACGATAGGATTGTCTGTTGTAGCATTCATTTCCGTTTGCACACGTTGCTCAGCATAGTAAAATGACTGCCAAGAAGCACCATGTACTTGTGGAATGCATCGAAGCGAATATGCATCCTGCATCCGAACTTCTCCCTGCTTCGTCACACGTTTACTACCATCAAGCCATTTTCGAATACGCCCACCTACAAGCTCTAATTCTGGATGTGGTCTTACAGCTAAAAGTGCAGGATCAAATGCATTGGTAATACCCTTTAACGCCTCTAACGACAGACTCGCTGCCATATCTGCGGCAAGCCCAATACGCTCTGCTTCATTCAATGTCAAAGCACCAATTCCTGTCATTGCTTGCGTACCATTTACAAGTGCTAAACCTTCTTTCGCTTGTAGTCTTACAGCTGATAGGCCTGCTCTTTGTAACGCGACACCACCCGTCATAAGCTCCCCGTTGAACTCAGCTTTCCCTTCACCTACAAGCACTAAAGCTAAATGTGATAACGGTGCTAAATCCCCACTTGCTCCAACTGACCCCTGCGATGGAACGATTGGATGTACACCTTTATTGATGCAGTCTAGTAATAGTTGCAATGTTTCTTGTCGAATACCTGAAAAGCCACGTGCTAATGCATTTGCACGTAAAATCATCATCGCACGCACAACTTCAGTTGGAAGTGGCTCTCCAACACCTGTTGCATCTGAGCGCAATAAATTCAACTGTAATAACTCAATATCCGATTCTTCAATTTGTATATTACTTAGCTTGCCAAACCCAGTATTAACGCCATAGATTACATGCCCTTCAGCTAAACGTTTTTCAATCCGTTCCCTACTTAATTGAACACGTTTCGTACTTTCAGCACATAGTGCAACCGTAGCCTGACCTCTCACGATTTCCTCAACCTGTTGTCTCGTTAACGTATTGCCATCAAGTTCGATGATTTTTTGCATACGATATCCCCCTATTCTTAACAGCATATGTAAATTAAAGCGTAAAAAAAATAGAATTTCTCTATATCCATTGTACAAACTACCTTTTTCAGAAAATATAGAATTTTAAAAGAGAAAACAGGAATTATTTCGAATTTTTATGTTATTTTTATTAATATAATCGTAATAATTTACGAAACTAGAATATTTTACGAAAGGCTGATTCCATGCGACTGTTACTAATTGATCGAGATCTCACAGAACTGTCAGGCATACGATGGTTTTTACATACATACTTTCCTGGAGATTTATCAATTGAGATGTGTTCTACTATTTCCGAGGCCACAAAGAGCATCCAACAATTTGCCCCAGAGGTCATTTTATTAAATATTGATTTGCTGCCTAATAACCGTTTAACAGCTCTTTATGGACTTTTACAAAAGCACCCTGGCAAAATACTCGCCATAACGACAGAGCCATTATTTAAAAACGCATTAAAAGCAATTGATTTACAGGTGGCGCATCTTTTTGTAAAACCAATTGATTTAGAAGTGTTGAAGCAGAAACTCACTGCTATTTCTCTTCATACACCTCAAATACAAAAAGCGATTCCTGATGCTAAAGACGAATCTTTTTACTATCAATTATTTTTAGAAAGTACAACAAGCTCATTAACAACAAATATTCAGTTCACGATGATTGAACCTGAGCATTTAGAAACATTAAATAAATTGTTCATATGGCTCCAACAAACACCTATTTTTTATCAAATGAGCATTTATCCATTATCAGATACAATTATCTGCTTGTTTCAAACAAGCGATTTAAAAATTATTGAAAAGGATATTCGTACATTACTAAAAGAATGGCAAATGACTAATAATGGTGCTCTAAATATAGGGATTTATGATGGTAAGCCAACAACTTTAAAAGATATGTATGCTTTAACAAAACGCGCCCTTCTTCAAAGTTTTTACGAAGGCTTTGGCCATATTTTTTATGCAACTAAACAATATCAAACACAGCCCTTAGATCCTTTACTCACACCAGAGGAACAACAGCTACTTATTAAGAGTTTAGAGGAAGGAAATATCGAGGCAGTAAAAGCATTTTTATATCGATTATCAAATGGAAGTATTTATTACGAACAAGATGATTTACGCATTCATCTAACAAGTGTATTAGCACAAATTCGCCGCTTTATGTTGAAATATAAACTTCATGAGAAAGCCGCGATTGAACAAAACTATCGTCAGCTTTTTCATTTAATTATTGAACACCCGATTTTCTATACAATTCTCAATGGCATTATTTTATTCACACAAAGACTTATTGAATTGGCAAGAGAGGCTCGAATGGAGAAAAAAGCAGACTATGTAGAATTAGCTTTAGATATAATTGACCATCAATACCATGACAGCGAACTATCCTTACCTTTCATCGCCCAAAAGTTAGGTATTAGTCCCAATTATTTAAGTACTATATTTGCAAAGAAGCAAGGCCAGCCGTTTAAACGCTATTTACAACAGGTTCGTATTCAAAATTCGACCAAAATGCTTATTGAAACAGATTTTGCTATTAGTGAAATCGCACTTTTAAATGGCTTTGATGATCCAAATTATTTTAGTAAATTATTTAAACAGCTAATAGGGACTACACCTAATCGCTATCGAAAAGGTTGGAAGATCTAATGAGAGTGCATTCTACATTGATTTTCAATTAGCCCGTTCTATTTTCAATATAAATAGTAAAACAAAAGAAATTACTATACTTCACACAGGTTAATACTTATATAATAGTAAATCTCAATTTCCTTCGAAACGACTGAAAACACTATATAAATAGTGAAAACAACTTGAAAAACTATGTATATTTTTTGAAAAACACGCATATATTTATACTTTATATCTTGCGAGATAAATTCTTTAACAATAATTATTATAATGTACTAGAAATTCTATTTTATATTTGTTATAGTTATTTACGAGGAGTTTGACTCACAATATTTTTCAGGAGGTAAACTAATATGACAAACGCAAATGATCGTAGCCGTCGTTTTACAACAGCAGGTGGTGCTCCAGTAGTAAGCAACCACGACTCTATGTCAGCAGGTCCTCGTGGTCCTCTTTTACTTCAAGATGTATGGTTAATTGAAAAATTAGCAAACTTCAACCGTGAAGTTATACCTGAACGTCGTATGCACGCAAAAGGTTCTGGAGCTTTCGGCACATTTACTGTTACGCATGATATTTCTCAATATACGAAAGCAAAAATCTTCTCTGAGATTGGGAAGCAAACGCCAATGTTCGCTCGTTTCTCAACTGTAGCGGGGGAACGCGGAGCTGCAGATGCAGAGCGCGATATTCGTGGTTTTGCACTTAAATTCTATACTGAAGAAGGTAACTGGGACTTAGTTGGTAATAACACACCTGTATTCTTCTTCCGTGATCCGCTACACTTCACAGATTTAAACCATGTAGTTAAGCGTGACCCACGTACAAATATGAAAAACGCAAATTCTAACTGGGATTTCTGGACTTTATTACCTGAAGCGTTACACCAAATTACAATTGTTATGTCTGACCGTGGTATTCCAACAGGCTACCGCAATATGCATGGTTTCGGTTCACACACATATAGCTTTATCAATGCACAAAACGAGCGTGTATGGGTGAAATTCCACTTCCGCACAGAACAAGGCATTAAAAACCTAACTGGTGCCGAAGCAGCTGAAATTATCGGTAAAGACCGTGAATCATCACAACGTGACTTATATGAAGCAATTGAAAAAGGCGATTTCCCTAAATGGAAAATGTACATTCAAGTCATGACAGAACAACAAGCTCGTGAATTACCATATAACCCATTCGATTTAACAAAAGTTTGGTATAAAAAAGATTTCCCGCTAATTCCAGTTGGTGAATTTGAGTTAAATAAAAACCCTGATAACTACTTTGCAGAAGTAGAACAATCATCGTTTGCACCATCTAACATTGTGCCTGGTATCAGCTACTCTCCAGACAAAATGTTACAAGCACGTATTTTTGCTTACGCGGATGCAGCTCGCTATCGCTTAGGCGTAAACCACCACATGCTACCTGTAAACGCACCAAAATGCCCATTCCGTTCATTCCACCGCGATGGCGCTATGCGTTTTGATGGTAACCTTGGTTCTACTTTAAGTTATGAACCAAACAGCTATGGTGAATGGGAGCACAATTTAGACTATAAAGAGCCACCATTACGTATTGATGGTCATGCAGATATCCACGACTTCCGTGAAGATGACAATAACTACTTCGAGCAACCAGGTAAATTATTCCGTCTTTTATCTGCGGAAGAACAACAACGCTTATTCGAAAATACAGCAAACGATATGGCTACTGTTGAAGAATTCATTAAACGTCGTCACATCCTACACTGCTATCTAGCTGATCCTGCATACGGTGAAGGTGTAGCAAAAGCGATGGGTCTTTCATTAGATGGAATGAATCTTTCAAACCCATATGTAAAACAAGAAGTAAAACCAGAAGTAAAACAAGTAGCAAACATTTAATATTCCACTTTATTGATATCCAATATTGCTTGCCGTCACTGGCAAGTAGACAAAAGGTAGCGAGAATTAACTTCTCGATGCCTTTTGTCATTTTTACTCCGTTTAATTGCTAGTTCCTTCGAGTTTTCCCAATAAGCTTTATAACAAGCAGCTATAATGGAAGACTATCTTACATATTTTAATCTTCCTTCGTTCTAAAGCTTTCTCATCTGTCACAAAAACAGATACTGTAATATTCCGTTTACTATTCAGTTGATTGGAGCCAAGTGCCACCACTCGTTCTGGAAGGTATCTCCCCCACTCACTGATAATGTAACACAGTGGAATTCAACGATTAAATTCACCTATAGTTATTGTTTTTTTGATTCGTAAATCCCCCATTGTCATATAGGTGTTTTTATTAACATTTATATCTATCGATAAATTCCACAATTTCATATTATTTTCATACTCTAAATAACGATAAGATATGCTGACATTGTTGCTTACTAATACAACAAAACTGGAATGGAGGAAAAGAACGATGTCTATCAGAAAAAAACTCTATATTGGATTTGGTACAATTATTCTTCTACTACTAATTATCTGCTCAATATCCTACTACCAACTGAATAACATCGATAAATTGAATAAAGAATTATTTGAAAACCGTGTTAATAAACTTATACAAGTCGATAAAATCCTTATCGCTGCTGCTTTGCAAGGAAACTATCTTCGTTCATATATGCTTGAACCAGATGACGTAACAATACAAAAGCTCGAGGAGCAAGAACAAATAATCCAAGCTAAAATAACAGAGCTGGACAAAATGTTTACTAGCCAAACAACACAACAGCAAATGGACATTATTAAAACGAACCAAGCCATTTTTGAAAATGCAGCACAAGAGATTATCAATACATATAACCCAGATGATGTACAATCTGCTATCAATATTCTTAGAGCAAGAGCACATCCTGCAAGAGAGGCAATTCAACAAGCAATTCACGAGATTGCCATTTATGAAGAGGAGCAAATACAACTAGCCCGTGCAGAGTCGTCAAGAGCAGAATCTGTAAGCTCGAATATCATCCTAATCCTCGCTGCTACTTCTATAATTCTCTCCTTTATAATTACGTTCATTATGACAAGAGTGATTACAATTCCCGTTAATAAACTAGCCACAGCAGCAAATGTAATTGCTAGCGGAGATCTACGACAGGAAGATGTAGAAGTAAAAACAAAAGATGAAATTCGAAATTTGGCTGATTCATTTAATGTCATGAAAACTAATTTGCGCTCACTTATTGATAATGTCGCAAAAAATATTGAGTACACGACTTCTAGCTCTGAAGAATTGTCGGCAAGTACAGAGGAAGTTTCTCTTACTTCTAGCGATATTGCAAAACGTATAGAAATCATGGCAGAGGACGGTAACCAAGCTGTAGTTACTGGACAGGATACCTCTACCGCTATGGACGAAACAGCTCGTGGTGTCCAACGCATCGCTGAAGCAACACAAATGTTACATTCAAAGGCGATTGATACACAAACTGTTGCCGATAACGGCGAAAAAATGTTGCAAACGACTGAAAATCAGATGATGGTCATTCAGCAATCCTCAGATAAGACAAACGAACTCATTAAACAGTTAAGTTCACAATCGGCTGAAATTGAAAATATCACGAAAGTTATTACCGATATTACCGATCAAACCAACCTACTTGCACTTAATGCAGCCATCGAAGCTGCACGTGCAGGCGAACACGGACAAGGCTTTGCAGTCGTTGCTGATGAGGTACGTCAGCTAGCTGAAGAGTCAAAAATATCCGCCAACCAAATTATCAATTTAACTACAAATATTCAGCAAAACACAAGAGAAGTAGAAAAAGCTGTGAGCGTCACAGTGCAAAAAGTTGATGAAGGCGTTACATACATTCATAATGCACAAACTGCCTTTAATGAAATAATGGACGCAATTGAACATATGGCATCTGAAATTGAAGACGTTTCAGCTTCCACACAGCAAATTTCTGCCGCTACTGAAGAGGTTGCTGCATCGGTCAATGAAATGTCATCTGTGGCAAAAAATGCGGCACAGCAATCCGAATTGATAGCTGCGGCAATTGAAGAGCAAACATCAATTATTCAAGAGGTTAACGCTGTTGCAAAATCATTAAGTGATGAGGCAACAACCCTTCAAGAAGAAATAAATAAATTTAAAATTTAATAGCCAGCCAAAAAAAGAAAAAGTGTTAGATTGACTGTAATCAATCTAACACTTTTTTGCTATGAACATTGTTATGACTACGGAGGACACTTTCCACTCTTCACACTGTAAGCTACAACTTGCTTGTGAGTGGTTCATTGCGTTTTATGTTCTGTGCAAGCACCGCATCCACTACCATTAACTATTGCGCTCTTGTTCCATTTTATTTATTACTAAAGGGAAAACTTTAACGCCTCTGTTCTTTATCATTGATACAGTCTGCTACCAGTATCTTTGAACTCTTTTGCCTTTTCCTGCATCCCTTGATGGATTGCTTCTGTCGTATTTAAATCGTTTTCTTTAGCATAGTTACGAATATCTTGAGAAATTCTCATACTGCAAAACTTAGGACCACACATCGAGCAAAAATGTGCCGTTTTTGCTCCTTCTGCTGGTAAAGTCTCATCGTGATATTCTACAGCTCGCTCTGGATCTAACGATAAATTAAATTGATCGCGCCAACGAAACTCAAAGCGAGCCTTTGAAAGAGCGTCATCTCGCTGCTGTGCACCAGGATGACCTTTAGCTAAATCCGCTGCATGTGCCGCAATTTTATATGTGATAACACCTACACGAACATCTTCTCGATTTGGTAACCCTAAGTGCTCCTTCGGTGTTACATAGCACAGCATCGCTGTTCCAAACCAGCCAATCATTGCAGCGCCAATTGCTGATGTAATGTGATCATAGCCAGGAGCAATATCCGTCGTTAGAGGACCCAATGTATAAAATGGCGCTTCTTTACAAACTTCTAATTGCTTGTCCATATTTTCCTTAATAAGATGCATTGGCACGTGCCCAGGTCCCTCTACCATCACTTGTACATCGTGCTTCCAAGCAATTTGCGTTAACTCCCCTAGCGTTTCAAGCTCTGCGAACTGCGCCTCGTCATTGGCATCTGCAATTGAGCCAGGTCGTAATCCATCCCCTAACGAAAAGGCAACATCATACGTTTTCATAATTTCGCAAATTTCTTCAAAATGAGTATATAAGAAATTTTCTTGATGATGGAATAGACACCACTGTGCCATAATTGAACCTCCACGCGAAACAATACCCGTTACACGATTAGCTGTAAGCGGTACATAGCGCAGCAATACACCTGCGTGAATCGTGAAGTAATCAACCCCTTGTTCAGCTTGCTCGATTAGCGTGTCACGATACACCTCCCACGTTAAATCCTCAGCAACGCCATTTACCTTTTCAAGCGCCTGATAAATTGGCACTGTTCCAACAGGCACAGCAGCATTACGAATAATCCATTCGCGAGTTGTATGAATGTGCTTCCCAGTAGATAAATCCATAATATTATCAGCACCCCATCGTGTTGCCCATGTCATTTTTTCAACTTCCTCAGCGATGGATGAAGTAACAGCTGAATTTCCAATATTGGCGTTAATTTTCACGTGGAAGTTACGGCCGATAATCATCGGTTCCGCCTCAGGATGATTTATATTAGATGGCATTATAGCACGCCCTGCCGCAATTTCTGCACGTACAAATTCTGGTTTTAAATTTTCGCGAATCGCTACAAATTCCATTTCTGGCGTAATAATTCCTTGTCTTGCATAATGAAGCTGTGTCACATTACAGCCTTTTTTCGCACGTAAAGGTTTGCGAGAAAGCTTTGGAAAAACATTTTCCTTTATGCGCGGGTCATCCGCGTTGCGGAATCCATTATCCTCGGGCTTAATGGTACGTCCCTCGTATTCCTCTACATCGCTCCGTTCTTTAATCCACGCACGACGCAAAGCTGGTAAACCTTTTGTAATATCGACTTTGTAAGTTGGATCTGTATAAGGGCCACTCGTATCATAAACTCGTATAGGTGCGTTATTCTCTTCACCAAAGCTACCCGTTGTGGGGCTTAGCTTAATTTCACGCATTGGCACTAATATATCTGGACGTGATCCTTCTACATATACTTTTTTACTTCCGTCAAAGCTTGTCATAATGTTCATGTTTTTTTCGCTAACTGTTGTCATTTACTATTCCGCTCCCTTTTACGTAAATTATTAAAAGGACCGAATCTAGCCCACTCCAACAAGTAGCATTACAAATAAAAAGCCGAATCCAAAAAAATATTGGATCCGGCTGTACATGTAAGGTTACATTTATCGCAAAGTTCAAGGAGTGCGAAGTTCATTAACTTTCCCACGCTGGTATGAGCCAGATCAGGTCCAAAGGGTCAAGAAACCTCAATGCGTTTCCCTCTCAGCCCGACTCATCGGACTCCCCTAGTTAAGCTATTCAGTTTGATGCTAGTGTAACAGATATTCCTAATAGATGGAAGCCATTAAGTAAATAGTATTTCTGCCATATAAATTACGATTGTTACTGTAATACAGCTAACAATTGTTGAAAAAAGCACCGTTTGTGCAGCGGTTTCTGACCCTAAATCATATTCTAGAGCTAGACTCGAGCTATTACGTGAAGTTGGGAATGCACTCGCAATAAAGAGCGATTGGGCCACAACGCCATCTAAGCCGAGGACAAAAATGATAAGCAATGCAACAGCTGGACCTACTACAAGTCGTGTAAAACAGCTGACAAACACAGTTCTATTGAACATTGATTTAATTTCAAGCTGAGATAGTTGCGCACCGAGCGTAATAAGAGCAACTGCGATAAACCCATCAGCAACGTGGTCAATTGGAATACGGATAAATTGGGGAATGCCAATATTAAAGAAATTCATTGCCACACCGATAATGAGCGCATGAATAATCGGCATTTTCAGGAAGTCCTTCACAATGGCCATACCTGATTTAGTTGAAGAAATTAAATTATATAATCCATATGTATAGGTCGTTACATTTTGAAAAATAACGAGAATAACTTGAATGGCCACCCCAATTGGTTGTGTCACAAAAATCATTTGTGCCACCGGAATGCCATAGTTACCAGAGTTAATGAGTACAACACTATTTTTAAATACCGCTGCCTCTGTTTTCTTTAAACCTAGCCCCTTCGCTATAAAATGACTAAGCACCATTTGACTCCCAATAAAGAGCACAATAAATAATGCCACTTCACCGAGCACCGATAGTTCCACGCTCGTTTCATATAAATTTACAAATACGGCTGCTGGCATAAAACAATATGTAATAAGCTGGGATAGCGCTTTTAAATTAAATTGAAATTTCCTCTGTAAAAACGCACCAAGTACAAGCAACACTAAAATAGGCGCAACAATTTTAAAGAAAATCATACCGAGATACATCATGGAGGCGCCCCCCTTTCATCTTTCTATAGTAAAACTGTTCCCAAACTGGGTCAATGCCCTCTCCGCTCTACCGTTTACATAAAAAGAGACTGTCCTTGGAAAAGGACAGTCTCAACATGTCTACAAAAGCATCAAGAAGTTTTACCGGCGGTTTCTCAAAGGTTATCGACGGTTTCAGAGGGTGTATCGGCGATTCCCCCACGTTTATCGGCGATTTCCGAGGGTTTACTGGCGATTTCCTCGGGATATTCACTTTGCTTTGTAGAAAATTCAATAGCTTAATTATGCAAGTTTAAATCGATTCACGACTTCTTGTAGCTCTTTAGAGATTTGGTTCATATTGTTAATTGATTCTGCAACCTTTTGCATTTCTGCCTGTTGATCCACAGCAGATGCACTTACTTGTTCAGCAGAAGCTGCAGTTTCCTCTGAAACGGCAGAAATACTTTGAATCGCTGTAACTGCCTGATCTTTTTGCTCTAACATTTGGGAAAGATTTGACAATAGATCATTAATTGCCGTTGCAATAGAATGAGAAAGCTCATTATTATCTTTAAAAGCAAGCTCTGTATTTTGCACTGATTCATTTTGAGCTTGCATCAAATCAGCATTAGAAGCAATAACAGACACCGTTTGCTTCGCGTCTTCTAGAATGCTAGTCACCGTTTTCTTAATCACTTCTGTTTCGTTTTTAGACTGTTCCGCTAGTTTACGAACTTCTTCCGCTACTACCGCAAAGCCTTTTCCATGCTCTCCTGCACGAGCAGCCTCAATACTTGCATTTAACGCTAGTAGGTTGGTTTGCTCCGTTACTCCTTGAATGGATACAATAATTTGGTTGATATTTCTGATGTTGCTAGATAAAGATTCCATCTGACTTTGAATGCGTACATTCATTTCATTTGTTTCAGCATTTCGATCACGTAAGCTTTCAACTTCTTTCATGCCCTGCTCTGTAGAAGATTTTGTTTTCATTGACAGCTCATCCATTTGTTTGGAAAGCATTGTAATGGCGTCAATTTGATCGGATAAATCAATCATTCGATAATTTGTTTCTTCCGTATCCTCTGATTGTTTCGAAGCACCTTGCGCAATTTCATTGATAGCTACAGATACTTCCTGATTTGATGCGACAATTTCATTAAATGCTTCATTGACATCATCTGATGATTGATTAAGTAATGTTGAAGAATTTAATACCGTATGGATGGCATCATTCGTTTTGTCCAGCATATTGTTATAGGCTACTGCAACAGCACCAATTTCATCTGATTTTATAAATTTTTCATCTATTTTTTTAGTTAAATCGCCTTCAGCCGCCGTTTCAATAGATGCACGTAAAACTTTCAAAGGCTTTAACTGTTTAAAGATAAACATCGCACTGGCAGCAGCCATTAAAACTACCATAATGATTGCAGCTACAATCGTAAAGATGAGAACTTTATTATACGTTTCTAATATTTTAGATTTAGGTAAAACTAACTGCACTGACCATACTTCGTCAATGTTTTCTAACATCATTGGAGCAAAAGCATTGAATGATTCTTCTCCAAGCTGCTTAGAGTCAACATACAGACTATCTAGCACCCCATTGTCCATGGATTGTTTAACACTTGTCCAATCAATAGCATCCTGCATATTCGTCCCGTCTAGCTTTTCGTTAATACTATTTACTGTTAACATACCTTGATTTGTAATAATTCCTGCATAACCACCATCAGGAGTAATGGATTCGGCTAATCCCTTTAAAAAATCAACAGATAAATCTGCTGTTAATACGCCAAAATTTTTACCTGAGGCATTAACTAGCGGTACTGCAATTGTCGTCATCGATATCGTTTTACCATTCACGCTATAATCATACGGCTCTGTTAGCACAGCACGACCTTCTTCTGTTGGTATACGATACCAATCAGCCGCATCCGTTTTGTCAATTCCCTCTATAGCATTAGTAGAAGTCTTATTTCCATCTTTAGTTAAATAAGGTATGAAGCGATTATTTTGATCTATTAATGCAGTGTCGATAGTTGGGCCAACTTTTATAGCGCCATTTTCAAGGACGGCACCTACACCAAGTAAATCCTCATTTTTCATTAAATTAGTTTCCAGTATATCCATTACACTTTCTGTTGAAAGCTCGTCATTTTTTTGCATTGCTTCAACAATACGTTTTGTCGTTTGTAATGTATCATTGGCTTTCTTAAACCGTTCGCTCATCTTCGCAGCAGATAATTCCGCGTTTTGAAGCGTTGCGTTTTCTGAATCATTGACACTCTGATTATGTAGAATAACACTTGTTACCAATGTATAAGCGATAAATAACACTAAAAATAATCCTAAAATTAAAGAAGATAGTTTTAAAGCAATACTTTTTGGTTTTTTCATTACAAACACCTCCATTTTTATAAAATAATCATAATGTATGGACCTATGTATCACAACAATAAATAATCTAATTTTACCAAGTCAAATAAAATTTTCTAATAAAAATGCCTGATTTTTAGACAACAAATTGATACCAAAACCCATTTTTACTAAAATTTGTAATATCTATGTGAGTTAAACAACTATAGGCATTAGAAATAACTTTCTAACTAAAATTCCCGCTCTCTTTATCACTGTAGAAATTTCGGAAGCGCTTCTAGTGGTAGTAATGATATATTATACTATAAAAAACGACTGACCTTTTTACCTATTAACCTAAAATATGCATAAAAAATCCTTAAGCTATGATAAAATTAGTATTATTAAAATAGGAGGTTTGCCCGTATGAAACATAAAAAAAGCCTAGCCTTGCTTGCTCTAGTAGCCGTTCCATCACTTATTTATTCAACACCTATAACGTCTGCATCAGCTGCCGATACCTCGACACATGCAAAGACGGCATACATATATAATAATTATTACTACTATAATTCCAACGTGCAGAATGTTATACAGCTTATTTCAAATATTAATGATACATCATTTGCGTTTCAGGCTTACTTAGAGGCTGCCATCAAAGCCTACAATGCATTGTCAGAAACTGAAAAACAATATGTTACAAATTACTCGACTCTATCAAATCACCAACAAACAAGAGTGAATTATCGTAGACTAGCTGCTCAAATTGAAGAAAAATTGGCTTCAGTCGATTCTACTTCTGTTAACTATTATCAAAACGTTATTGAAACGAGAGATTGGTACAACACATTGAATGCTGCGCAAAAAACTTTTGTCAGTGCCGAAACACAAAAAATATTGACGTCGTCGATTACACCAAATACTTCTATCGATAAAGTTGTAAACAAAATTCAACTATTAAACGCCTCTCGTCTTAGCTTCCATAAAGATGTGGCTGAAGCACGAGCAGAGTATAATGCATTAAGAAAATTCTCAAATGTTTATTTGCCTACAGGTATTGAACAGCTTTTACTAGATGCTGAACACGTCGTTACGATGGATAAGGCCGCTGCAAAAGAAGTCGAAAATGCCATTGCAGCTTTATCGCCGAAAACATCTACAACGCACGATGTACAAGCAGTAAAAACTGCCTTCGAAGCATTAACGCCTGTACAACAACAGCTTGTGCCAAATGTCTGGATATTAGTAGACTATGTAAAAGGAAAATATAAACTACCAGCTAAGGGCAATACGATCAAAACACCGGAATTATCCGACTCTGCCGCAGTACCAGGAAAAAATACGCTCATGTCGAAAAGTCGAAACACATATAAAGCAAAAATCAATGTTGCTGATTCTGAAAATGACAATGAACGCTTTGTATTAACAACAAAAGCAAATATGGTTGTTATCATTCCACCATTAAATACGCTCGTTAATGAAGATTTTGGCGTAATGGACATTCAGCTAACAAGAAATTTAAATCGCATTACGTTCCAAGCGGTATTAAATAAAATGCCTGCTAAATTCGAAGCAAATATCGAAATCATTTTAGAAAATTTACCTGAGAATGCTTCCATCGTTCAAATCAATGATTTTGGAGACCACGAGCCTGTGTCCTATACAGTCAATGGCAATCAATACATCATTGAAACGCAAACATCTGGTACATTCCAAATTGTTAGAAATTGAATAAATTCCCACACCTTGATTCCAGTCATTAATAGGTGTGGGAATCTTTCTTTTGTCCACATAAAAAGACACTAGCCATTATAAATAGCTAGTGTCTTTCTAATTTTGATTTATTGTGTTCTAGGCTGAATTAATACATAATTTAAAGCTGCTGGATCTGTTGAAGCTTTTGCGTACACAATATTTCCATACTTATCTTTCGTGAACAGATAAATTCGTTGATCTTTTTGGAATATATTTGTTGAAGTTGGATCACTACCTGTTTGGATCGCTGTAAAGGTCTTCGCAGAACTTGCATCTGCAGGTGCTGTAATCTTACCTTTACCGTAAGAAACAATCGCTCCACCAGGAATATACGTAAAGTTATTACTATCTGCATTGGCAATAATACTTTCAATATTATTAAGTGATAAATCATATCCGTCGTTCAATACTGCGTAGTAATAGTGCTGATCCCATGTAATATCAGCATTCAGATTCGCAACAACCTGAACCTTCTTAGAAATATTTAAATTGCTTGGGAATTGCGTATCTGGTAATAATGTCGCAGAAGTAATTGTATTTTCTTTTGTTGGATATTTGTACTCTGCTCTATCTTTACTAAATGTCCATCCGCCTTTATCTTTTGCGGTAGCATTTACGCTGATATCAAAGCTTTGTTTTACTTCATTAGCAAACTTGATAATTAGCTTACGAGATTCCCAATCCCTTGTGCCTGTAATATCAAGCCAGCTTGATGTGTAGGTTGGTGTAATAGCTGTTGTAGTACCTGGCTCAACTAATGTAAAGTCAAATCCTGTATCGATGGCCTCTGAAAATGTCACTTCAAATGTTTTACCATCAAGTCGTTTAAAGATTGGATCTTGAACTTTTGGCGGTGTTCCATCTGCAAAGAATGTGTATTTCATCACACCATTACCATCCCCACCATTAGGTAAGGCTATCGTTTTATTTTGCTTCTCATCAAATGTATAAACTTTTGATTCTGTCCCTTTTTGTAGCATCGTTACGTTATTATAACGATCCTTTACAGCAACATATAGCTCATACTGTTGATGTGGCGCAAGCGTTAAAGAAATCTCATTTGTATCTTTACGCATGCTGCTCGTAATTCCTTTAGCCATCACTTCTTCAGGAGTTGTTGGTCCAGGTGTTGAGTCGCCTACATTTCGAAGAACGTAGTAATACGAACCGTCCTCGTCTGACATAAATTTGAAGGTTGCTTTTCGATCCCCTTCTAATATTTTAATTGACGTATTGTCGATAACTGGTGGTGTACGGTCATCAATAACATGTTTTGTTTGAATATCCGAGACATTCCCTGAACGATCTCGCAATACCATATAAATTGAATAGCTCTTAAATGGATCTAAAGGTGGAATCGTATTAGGTAGCGGAATTGTCACCTTTTGTTTTCCTAACTGTGCTGGCTTATTACCGCCACTACCGATAATCGGTATATTCGTGCCTCCTACATTAAATTCTTTTGAATTTAATTGCACAGCTTCGATTAATCGTAAACGATCATCACGTGTTAAATTTAAATCTGATTCCATAATTAAATAATGATATGTTCCTGCTTTTGTTGCATTGAATTCGACAAGTGTCTGATCTTTAGCATTGTTAATAGCAGGTTCACCGATAATCGTTAAATATGGCCACTCACCATCTCTATGAATATACTCTGCTGTATTACGCGGAACGCTATTCACTGGTGCATTGTTAATATTCTCAAATTCATTATCAGCTAAATCTTTTACGTTTGGAGAAATCGTTACGACCAAGTTATCTCCATTAACAAAACCTGTTAAAGAAGGAATTGTGAAAGTTAATCTTTTTTGAGCTTTATTGTATACTACTTTTTCAGGGCGAATCGGTTTTTGTAAACCTTGGTTAACAATACCTGTCCCTGTCAGTTCATAGTTTTCCACTTTCTCAGCAGAAGTTAGATCTAGCTCTTCACTTACTGTTACATAAAATTCATTTTTAATTTCATCTTGTAAAACGAGTTCTCCGCCAACAATGTATGGAGGAATATTATCTAAAGCGCCTGTTTTGAACTCTTTAATCGCCTCTTTTGGAATTGGGTCAACTGAATAATTGCCTGACTCATCTTTCATTACTACATAAAGTTGATACGATTCTTCAGGGTCTAAACCCGTCAGTAATCCGTCAACTTTCAATTTACCAGCAACAGCCTTCCCCTTACCTGTTGGTTTAGCAACAATATCTGCTGTTGTTGGATCTGCGGCAGTTGTTTTTTTACGCACATAGTAGTAGTATTCTCCAGGTTCACTCGCTGTAAATGTAAATTCTGCACGTGTCCCACCATGTAGAGGGTTTACTGCTAGCGATTTTACGACTGGTGGTGATGAATCTTTCATTTGGAATGATTGCGATTTAATATCCGACGTATTTTTCGCTCCATCTACTACCATTACATAGACAACATATTCCTTTTTCTCGCCTAAATTAGTTACTTTAAACGTGTTTTTGCCATTGACGGCTGATGCCGTGCCACTTGCTACATTATCAGTAGATATACGATTGACCATCTCTCGTTTTGTTGGTGCTTCGGCATTTTTTTCACGAACGATATAGTAATACGTTCCCACTTTATCTGATGTAAAGTCTACTTGAACATCACTACCATTCAATACGCTTACATTTGTAATATCGATTAACGGCTTTGTTTTATCTGCTGGCTTTTGATTGTCAATATCATCTTTATCGATTGGTTTACCATCTGGGTCTGTAATATTTCCTATGTTATCTTTATCATCTAAGAAATCATCGAAAATATTATTTGGTCCTTCGTCTTTTGGAAGGATCACTTTGTCGATATATGTGTAGTCACCAATATCAATCCAGCCATATGCATTATCTACATAAAGCGTACCTACACGACCATCTATATAAAGTTCTAAATCGGTATAGCTATTGTAATTAATCCAGTCGATATTGCTCGTTCCATATATCGTTAGCTTTGTTTCTGTATCTAAATTCAGCGTACCGATATTGCCTTGAATCTCAAATTCACGTACATTTCCGATAATATCTACACGAGGTAGCTTTTTATTTGTTTCAATTTTTGTACCACTTTGAGACACAACTAGTCGTGATACAGTACTATTGTAAAATTCAATATGCTTTTCAACATTTTTCATCGTTACTTGATCTTTTGACCAGTTTTCAAAAGGTTTGTTTTTATCTGGATTTTGATTTGAATCCGTCCAGTTTTGAAGATCGCTCGATGAGTTACTATTTGATGAGCTTTCCCCTTCTTGCTTATCTGGATTAGACCAGTTGATAAATGAAAAATTATTGCTAGCTACACGGCCAAGTGCTAAAGGCTTATAGTAAGAAACATCTAAATGTAACGGTGGGCGTACCGTTTCGTTGACTAACATTGTGCCCGTTAATGTTACATTAGCAAATTCAATATAATTCCCATTTACAACGATTGTGCCACCAAAGGACTTATAGTCTCCATCAAACTGTAAAAATCGTGAACTCGTACCACTTGCATTCAACGTTAACTTTGCGACAGAATAAAGTGTTTTTCCTGAGAGGTCTCCCTCAATAAATGCACCTTTTAGTACATCTGCATTATATTCATTGAAAATATGTGAAAGGCTGTCTGGTACTGTATACGGTTCAGCATTTATGTAAACAATATCATCTTCAACACCAGTAATCTTATAAGTTGATGCATTGCTTTTTTTCTCTTGTGAACGAACTATAAAGGAAGCAATTTGTCCTCGTGTTACCGCATTGAATGGAGAGAATGTGACAGGTGTTGTTCCTTCTGTAATTTGTAAATCTACTAAAGTTTGAATATAGTAGGCATTACTCGTTTGGCTATTTACATCTTGGAAGCTATGATTAAAATTCGATGCTACTTCGAATTTAAAGCCAAGCACTAAAATTTTGGCTAACTGTCCTCGCGTAATAACTTCATTTGGCATGAATGAACCACTTGCATAACCAGACATAATCCCTGCATTTTGCAATGCTGCTACATACTTATAATATTCATTGCTCTTTGGAACGTCTTTGAAATATGGATCTTGTACATTTTTTAAATCTAGCTTTAAAACCGTTGCCAGCATTTTTGCTGCTTGACCACGCGTTACATTTTGATTTGGTCGAAACGTTTTATCTGCAAACCCACTAATTGCACCTTGAGAGTATAATTTTAAAATATTGTCATAGTGACTTGAATATTGATTAATATCTACAAATGGTGAAGTAGCTGCTGCTACTTTTTGTGGTGGTGATACGACAACAGCAATCCCGCTAGTAGCTAAAACAGTTGCAATAAGTGCTTTGTTCACTTTTTGGATTTTTGTTTTATCCATCTCACTCTTCCTTTCACATATAATTAATACGTAAAAATATCATTTTCATCATACCCTTTATATCGACAGGTAGATAGTGAACCTTCATAGTATTTCTAAAATAATGGAAGAAAGTCGGATACAAAATAAAAAAGCCAAGAAGCATCGGTGCTTTCTTGACTTTCCCAAAATATAGGCATACATCATATCATACTTGTTCTGTCATAAGGGAAAGGGGGATAACCTTAAGTCTTGCCAAGTTGATCGAGAGATGTGTCCCGAGTTTACGTATTATTTATATCAATAGCTTGCCCAAATTATCGTTCTATTATTCAAATACCCATAATCTTAAAAGGTAAACATATTTATGATTAGATTTTTTAATTTACGAAAGTTCTATCGGCGATTTATGGGCTCATGCAGGCGATTACGTAATTTTATCGGCGATTTCCTCGAGGTTATCGGCGATACACCCACTTCTATCGCCATTTCCATCATTAATACCCATCTAATTTCTAAATATTTTTCCTTTTATTGTTATTGCGACATATAATTTTCTGATAAATTAATTTATAATAAAAAATAACATAGGCAATTCAATGTATCTTCTGTTATAATACTGAATAAAATAAACACAATCTGTATTAATACAGAATTTTATAAAACACGCTTTTCGCACTATGGGGATAATGAGAAAAGCGCTACTAATGCTTCTTAAAAGACTGCATTGTAGCCTACACAAAAAGGGGTTGGAAGATTTGGGTATTTTAAAGGGGTTAAAAATTCTCGATTTTTCTGCATTACTACCAGGGCCTATGGCAACGATGATTTTTGCCGACCTAGGTGCGGAGGTCATCCATGTGGAATCCTCCAAACGCGTAGATTTAACGCGGATTATGCCTCCCTATGATGAAGATCATGAGGCATATATTCATCAGCACTTGAATCGTTCCAAAAAGTCACTTACATTAAATTTAAAATCGCCAGAGGCAGTAGAAATTGTCAAGTCACTTATACAAGATTACGACGTAATTATTGAAGGTTTTCGACCAGGGGTCATGCAACGACTCGGTATTGGCTACGAAGAGCTAAAAGAAGTAAATCCAAAACTGATATATTGTGCTATTACAGGCTATGGCCAAACTGGACCATATAGCAACCGACCCGGACATGATAATAATTATCTGGCACTAGCTGGTGTTCTCGACTATTCTCGTCATAAAGACAAAAAACCTGTCTCCATGGGGGTTCAGCTTGCAGATATTGCTGGTGGTACAATGCACGCTGCTATAGGGGTACTTGCTGCAGCACTACACCGAGAAAAAACAGGAGAAGGTCAGTATGTCGATATTAGCATGACCGATGCCGTTTTCTCACTTAATGCAATGTATGGCTCTGCCTATATTGGCGGTGGCCGTGTGCCTCAGCCTGAACAAGAAATTTTAAACGGTGGTAGCTACTATGATTTTTACAAAACGAAGGATGGACGATTTTTCTCAGTAGGCAGTCTAGAGCCACAGTTTCGTCGGCTACTATGTGAAGCTCTTGATATTCCAGAACTTATTGATAATACATTCAATGATTCATACTATACTCAAATTCGATTTAAAGAGGCAGTGCATGATGCCTTTTTATCGAAAACCTACAACGAATGGCTCGAAGTCTTTAACGAAAATTTCGAAGGTTGTGTCGAACCGGTGTTAACTTTTCCAGAAGCGTGCGAGCATCCGCAATTACAAGCTCGTGGGATGATTGTGGAGATTCCGAAAAATGATGGTACAACGCAAAAACAAATTGCATCTGCCTTTAAATTTGATGGAGCCAATCCAACGTACAAGCATGTTGGCGCAAAGCTAGGCGAGCATAACGAAGAAGTATTGTCAGCACTTGGCTATAGTTCGGAACAAATCATTGCATTTCAAGAAAAAGGGGTTTTAGAATAATAAAGAGCAGGTGACAGGCACTCAAACAATTCTGAAATCAACAGTAATAGTCATCAATATTTATTTTTAAAGCAAGAGTGTCCCATGAAGTCATTTTTTGACTTCATGGGACACTCTTTTTATCTGTTATACATACGCACTAATAAATACTCGTAATTTTTCGAAGTGGTCTTCAATGAGTAAATATTTTTTATAGACCTCTATTAATTTCTCAAATAGCTCATACTGCTCAGTGACAAATAGGATTTTTAAAATATTGATCATATGCATGGAAGCGCTCTTTGCTACTAAAAAATAAGGAGCATCCGGCTGGCGATAATGTTGGCGCCATTCTTCCACTGACAGACCAATATGCTGTAACGAATTGTTTACTTGAAGCGCTATATCTTGCTGCATCGATGCCTCAATGGCAATTAATTGCTCATTACTGTAGTTTTGCTGTACTAATGCGGCATTTATTTTTTTATTGGATGCGAGGCCATGTTCCTTTAAGAGCACTAACCCCTCTTGGTAACGTTCCAATCTGACATAAGTATCTAGTAATACTGCATACAGATTTTCTAAATAATTCAAATTATAATTTTTTATTATTGCAGGCGGTGTTGGTTTTCGATTTGGGAGTAAGTCCTTGTACTCCAACAAAATCTCTATGGCATAATTATTAAGTCGTTCATCTTCCAATAAATATTCACCATAATTAAGTACATTTTCATAATCGCGTTCTTGATGAGCTATATGCAATAAAATATATGCAATCAAAACCTTTTCTTTCTCGGTTAAGGCATACATAGAGTAACGCCAATCAGCCTCAAAGGAAGTAATCAATTCTTTAATGCATTGATACTGCCCCTCTGACAAACGGTAGTGTGTGACAATTTGATATAGACGAAGCTGTTTTTTCGCTAAACAAGACAAATTGCATTTATCCACATAAGTTATACACTTATCCAGAGTTTTTCTGTACTTATGCACAAAGTTATCCACATGTGCATAAGTAATTGTTGACGATTGTTCAAAATGACCCATTATTTCATGGATAAATGTGAATTGTTCTAAAGGTTTGTGGATAAGCAGTGAATAAACTTTTTTCATAAAAAGCCAGTGCCAAAACAAAGCCTCTTCTTCATAAATCATATGCACAAAATAGTCATCTTCAAATTTATATAAATATATAGTTTGTAAATCATTTTCAGGTAACTCGACCTGCCATCGCTTTCCGAACACAAGCCAAACTAACCGCTCCAAATCCATTGTATGCTGGGCAAAAAGCTGCTCAAAAAAAGCTTGCTTCCCTTTTTGGGTATAAAAAAAAGCATTAAGTCGGTCATTCACATATTTTGTATCTAGGCCATGCTTGTTGAAAAAAAGTTGCAACTCCGTAGATACACGTCCCCAATATTTTCGAGCTGTCGAAAAGGCAATGTTCATCGCCGCCTCTTTATTTACTAAAAATAATTGCGGTGATAATGCCGTACCTAATATTTTGGGATCAACTTGTGGAGTGACCTCGGCCTCGGCCTCCGCCCATTTTGAAAGTAATTTTTCAGCGCCATTTTCACCACTTTGTCTATATGTTATGAATAATTGCTCATCACAGTCCAGCAGCATACAACCAGAGCCCCCTATCAATTTCACGCAACAAAGATCTTCCCCTATCATGCAAAAATATGTTTCTCAAATATTTCAACACTCTTTCTCCAATATAACAAATCCTATCCAACATATGCTAAAAATTTCCGAATATGCACAAATAAAAGAGCTAAAGTGTTCATCCAAAACACTTTAGCTCTACTTAGAGCAACATTGAAATTTTCACGAAGCTCGTTAAATTTTAAACAAAAACAAACGAGCTCATCTGATAGTTGCCCTTAAGTTGGTAGCCCAGTGCATTGTCTCAGATGGCTCTTTGCCCGACGTTAATCTATGTCAGCGTCATACTCATTTACATACTTAAGTATCCACTGTTCTCAAGAACAGCTAACATTACCAATACAGTAGACGGACCAAAAACTAAATAGTTACACGAAATTGTGCAAAATTTTATTTTTTTAACGGCTCACCAAAATTGTGGGTATTTTCTAGTCTGTCGTAAATTATTTATTAGTAATCCAAAGATGACAATAATTACTGCACCAATTAATACCGGCATTAATAAATAGCCCCAGCTATAGCCGCCTAAAATAATGATAATCGGATTCGCTCCCGCTGGTGGATGGATCACACCAAAAAGTGCCATGAAAAAAATCGTTAAACCGACACCAAGGCTGATTGAAAAGACGCTTGATCCTAATAATGAATACATTAGCAAACCGATAAAGGCTGAAATCAAATGTCCTCCGATAATATTACGGGGTTGCGACAATGGCGCATTCCATACAACAAATACGAGTACACAACTACCCCCAAGTGATGCCATTAACCAAGGTGCCCCTGTATAGTTTGTTAAACAAAGCAATACAAAGATACAAAGTAAGCCACCAACTGCACCTGTTATTGCATCGGCAAAATTAGTTCTTGAAGGAGCATGTCCCCCTCCACTCATCTTAGCTATGTATGCTTTTAGTCGATGATTTTTTGCTTCTTTTTCTTGCAAACGTATGAAATCTGCCATATTCACCATCCTTGTAATCAAAAGTTAAAATTATATCAAACGTAATTATATATAGAGAGATTTAGAAGCTTTTACTATTATATCAGCTAACAACGAGAATTCAATTTTACTTTATATTTTTACAATGATGAGAAGTTACAACAGCAAAGCACGAGACCAATGTACTCTTTCATTACATTGGCTCGTGCCTTGTTTTCTTGATTTGTAGATATATACTAAATTTTAATCGTACTGCTTTTTAATAGGTTTATAAATTCGTGCTTTTTTTAGCACAGTCTTTGGAACTTGGAAAGTTGCAGTAACGACACCAGGATGGCGGCCGATTTCAATGGATCCTGTAATTGTTGCGCGATTCATTACTTCTGGCTCACTCATCTCAAATAGTTTTGCTGCTCGACTAATTGCATTATCTGTCGCCTCATTTAATGTTGTACCTGTACCTACTACAGACACAGGGAACGCCTCTTCTACTTGTTTCACACCAAATTCCTCTGCTAGTTCGCGAGCTCGGCGTTTTTCTTCCTTAGAAAAAGGTTTTGCTGTATATGGCAAATCCTCTTCATTTGGTAACAAAATAGGACCTTCAAGTGCTACTTTTTTCAAAACACTTACCTGCAGTTGTACAATTCCTGCGACATCTGTTGTATGCCCAGCAATTTCTCCGTCTCCCTGCATCGCATGCATATCGCCAATATACACACCACCGCCAGGTACCTTTACAGGACAAATAATTGTAGCACCTTCGCGAACACGGCTAATATCCATATGTCCATCTGTACGATGTGTGTCTAGCTCAGCTTCTGTAAATGCATATTCATGTGGCGCTCCAATTAAAAACGAACCAAAATCACCTGCATTATGTGAATCTGGCATTGCCTTCGAAGGCGTCGTTCCAAGCTGACCTAAAAAAGGTCGTATTCTTGCCATTACACCAATTAAATCGCTCGGTGCCAAAGCTACTACCGGATTTTGCACTGAATTTTCAGGTGTGCGCATATAATTTTTTGCTTCTAACGCAATACGTCGAGCACCTTCGCGTCCAACCGTTAAACCGATATTACCTTTTTGGTCTAGTGCCATTGTATAACCATTTGTCATTTTAAAAGGCGCGGTTTCTGTATCACATGTGGAACAGCGTATTGCTTGCGGTCCTATACCAGTCACCACTGTACTTGGATGTAGTTTGCCACAGCCAGGGCATTTAACTGATACGAATGGATCTCCGATGAAGCGGTCAGGTATTGCCTCATCATGCCCAGATGCCGTCGCGAGAGATGTGACCTGAATGGATTTGATTGTAATAACAATGGCATCACCTACTTCAGCACCTTCTACAAAAACGGGCTTCGTTACTTCGTGTCCACCACGAATTGTTGGCGTTAGCATTGGTCCCCAACATCCAGGCGTTGTATTGGCGATAATTGTGCCTCCATTTTTGACAGGGCCAAGCATTTTTTGCTGTGGATCTAAAATACCATCTATGAACTCATTCACAAACAATGTTTCCACTGCTTCGAGCTGCTGTACACTTTCTTCATTTTCTGGTTGTTTAGCTTTTTCATGCATTTGTAATTCCGTAATCATGTTTTTCCACTCTCCCAATCCAAAAAATATTTTATGTATCTACACAAGTGTAAAAGAGAGCTCTCCACTCATGAGCAGAGAGCCATTATTAATAATTTATTCATGTACAAATCTAAAATATGTGTAAATTTTTGCATCATAATGAAGCCATCTCTATAGCTTATCTTCATTTTGCTTTGCATTTACGAACAACTTGGTAATCGATGTCGATTGAAAGCTACACATCACCGCTTATAAAATTAATTTCGACATAGAGGTCATTAGTTCCTGCTATTTCGAGTAAAACCTTGCCAATTTTACACAATGCATAGCGTTACTGTCGGAGCAAATGTTTTTTAGCTTATTTTCTCCATCGAGTGCAGGCTTTTTGGCGCTACCGTCGTTTGCAAGAGATAACTCAATATACACAATTGCTGTTCCTCATTCATCGTGCTTCGTCTTTTCCATTACTTTCATTTATAATAAGGCTGATAAATAAGAAATGACTGCCAACCTTAAAGGAAAGGGCGTATGAACTTTGACAGAACCAACTATTTTAATCGTAGAAGATGAAGCTGATTTAGCCAATTTGCTAAAAGTTAGTCTTCAAAAAGAGGGCTATAAGCTTATCCATACATCAGACTCTATTGAAAAAGCTTGGGCGAGCTTTCAACAGATAAAACCCGATATCGTGCTACTTGATGTTATGCTTCCAGACGGTGAAGGCTATGATTTATGCCGACGTATTCGTGAAGTATCACATATTCCAGTTCTCTTCTTGTCAGCTAAAGATGAGGAAATAGATAAAATTTTAGGGCTCGCCATTGGCGGAGACGATTATATTACCAAGCCTTTTAGCCCTAAAGAAGTTGCCTATCGTGTAAAGGCGCATCTGCGTCGTGCTGGCTATCAAATACAGGAAGCACCTACAACTACCACAATGAAGACGATACAAGTTGGACCATTTGTGCTCAATAGCGATGAAACCGAAGTACATAAAGATGGTACTTTATTAGAGTTAACAGCTAAGGAGATTGGATTGATGGCTTGCTTTATGCATAATCCAAACCGTATTTTAAGTAAGGAGACATTATTCGAGCGTGTCTGGAGTGAGGATTTTTTTGGTTCAGACAATACGGTCATGGTGCATATTCGTCGTCTTCGTGAAAAGATTGAACATGACCCATCTAAACCTATTTATATTACAACGGTCAAAGGGCTAGGTTATAAATTGGTCGTGCCAAAAGAGCCACAAACATGAAATGGCGATTAACTGCTCGTTTTTTACTATCCATATTGTCTATTGTAGTCATTGTAATTTTCGTCAATACTGCCATTTTTATTGGGTTAATGGTGTATCAGCAATTCAACAAATTTAATGATGCTACTGCAGATACAGAGGAAATCTTTGTGCGTGAATTTCAGCAGTATATTGACGTAAACAGTGGTCAATCTTCCGTACGTAAGGAAGGGCTACAACAATTACATCAAAGAAATGCTTGGATTCAATTGCTTGATGCAAATGGACAAGTTATCGATGCTTATTTCGCACCTGAAAACGCACTTTCCCATTATGCACCCATTGATTTAATTCAAGTTTACAAATATGAGGAATACGAAGCTGGTACAACGGTTTATGTAGGAAGTAAAGATAACATTAGCTATTTAATTGGCATTAAAGGTAGTGGCGTTTCAAGGTTAGTAGTTCACCTTTCGGCCGCATCTATACTACAACTTATCGGAAAGTATGGATTGCTAATCGTTATTGCGGATTTACTAGTCGCGACACTTGTCGGTTGGCTATTTGGTCGTACATTAACGAAGCCTCTTTACGCAATGATAGAACGTATTCAGCATTTAAAAAATCATAAACACATGCCAATAAAAGTACCAAAGGGTCTCTATCGACCTGTTTTTGAAAATTTAAGTGAAGTATCAAGCGAGTTGGCCGCTCACGAGCAAGAACGCAAACGACTAGAGATGATGCGTGAGGAGTGGATTAGCAATGTTTCACACGATATGAAGACGCCACTTGCCTCCATTCGTGGTTATGCAGAGTTACTAAATGAGCGGGGCTTATCACTAAATGAGCAAACCGAATACGCACAAATTATTGAAAAGCAGTCATTGCATATGCAAGATTTACTCGATGATTTAAATTTAACAATGCGACTAAGACACCAGCAGCTTCCACTGACTTTAACTGAGGTGAATATCGTCCAGTTTATGCGTGAAATTGTCATCGACACACTAAATACGCCACCTTATGAACAAGCAAATATTGATTTTGATGCAACTGCAGATGTCATTGTCCATTCAATTGACGAGCATTTTATGCGCCGTGCTGTTGTGAACTTTTTATATAATGCAATACTTCATAATCCTCCTGACGTATGTGTTCACGTATTAGTAGATGCTAACACCATCACAATAGCTGATAATGGTCATGGTATAAGCGCTGAAGACCTTACGCATATTTTTGAGCGTTACTACCGCGGAACAAATACTGAGCAAAAGCAGGGTACTGGGCTTGGTACAGCTATTGCGCGAGATATTATTGAAGCTCACGGAGGAACGGTATCCATCACATCTGAAGAACAAAAAGGAACAACTGTCACTATCCAATTGCTTAAAGTGAGCGAAAAATAAAGAGGAGCGGTCCATTTATTATGGACTGCTCCTCTTATATTTTTATTTCATTTGTGCTTGTACCTTTGCAGGCATTTCATCAAATTGTATTTCATTATAAGACGTTACTTCGTTTTCTTTTTTCACATAAAGCTTTAAATATGCATCTAGGCGTAAATTTTTTTGAGCAGAAAATTTCAACGTCATTTCTTCACCGTTTTCTTTAAATGCCGGTAGCTCATACCAATACGTTTGGATAATTTGCCCATCATCTGCCTTGTATTCCTCAACTTCCCCATCGGCAGTTATATGCACATAGTAAGTGTCTTTATTTAAACGATTAAAATCTACTGTCATGAGTACGCCAAGACCTGCTACAAACAATATAAACAATGCTCCAATACTTATAAACACCTTTTTCATATTAATTCCCCTGTCTCACAATTTTATAAAACGACCGTACAGTAAAGAGATAATACAAGCCGTAAATGACTGAATATGCAACCATCCATAATATAACGGGCTTCGTTATATCCATATTAAATAATTGTGAAAATGCTAGAAGCGCGAAAGCACTGTGTGCGATGCCGACAACAAGAGGTGCACTAAATATGACCGCAACCTGTCCTGCAACTGTCTTCAATATTTGCCTGCTATTCACACCAATTTTATTTAATACGGCATACTTCGCCTGATCTTCTTCTGCTTCTGTTAACACTTTAAAATAAATAATACTTCCCGTAGCTGCTAAAAATACTAATCCTAAAAAGCTTCCTACAAACAGTAATGAACCTACAGTACCTAGGCTATCCTCATAGCTTTGAGGAACACTTGAAAACCATTCTTGTTGCTCAGTAGATAGCTGCTCATATATTTGTTTAGATACATTTTGCTGCTTTAAATCATTGTCCATGCCAACAGCCTGCATTGTCACACCTTCCGCATTTGTCGCATCAAATGCTTGATCGTTTACGACAAGCACCGTGCCAGCTGGAATAAAGTTTAGCACACTATCTGTATACATTTTGTCGATATGAAAAGATTCCCCGCTCTGCAATTTAAATTTTTCACCCGTAAAGTCATGTGAAAAACGTTCATCAAAGTTAACATCTAGTAGTACAGCTGAACCGTCTGCAATATGCAGTTCACGATTTGTCCCTTGTAATATGGCTAAACGATTGTAATCAGATTCCTTCAATAATGTATATTCAAAAAAAGCAAATTCATTATCGACGCGCAAATATTTTGCATGAATTGATTCATTGTACAATACGTTCTGTTGGTCAAATTCAACAGCTTCACCTTTCCACATAAATGTGTTTGGTAGCACGTGGCGCACCGTTGCTTCTGTATTGTAGTACAAGCCAAATACGCCACCACCGGCAGTAATCGTTGTTGCGCTTAAAATCGCGATGATGGACAACGATTTGGCATTTGCTCGTATTCGATATAATAGCTGCGAAACGCCAATTAAATTCAAACCTCTCCAAGACCAAGATGTTGCCTTTTTCAAAGCTGTCAGTACGAAAACGCTCACGCTATGGAACAGTAGATATGTCCCCGCTATTGTTGCACCTATTACTAAAAGTGGTGTCCCTATGATTGTAAACAGCTTCCAAATAGGACTTGTGAAAATATTAGAAGACGCTGTGTAATAGCCAAATGCAATAAGTGCTGTCCCTACAATTGCCACTAAAAACGATGCACGTGGAATTTTCTCCCCCTGTTTCTCTGCATGGAACAAATCAATCAATTTAAATTGATAAATAACACGGTAGCCCTGTAAAGATGTAAATAGGAATAGGATGGCAAAGATGCCTGCTGTTTGAAGCACTGCTTCAGGGGTGAATGTTAAATTTGCCACGACTTGATAGCCCATCAGTCGTACTAAAATTGTTAATAACACCTTCGACATAAAAAAGCCTATTACTATACCTAAAGCGAGTGATACGAGCCCAATAACTAAATTCTCGAAAAAGAGCATTAGACCTATTTTTTGTTTACGTACTCCTAGTAGCGAGTAGAGTGCTACTTCTTTTTTTCTCTTCTTCATAAAAAACGAATTAGAATACGCGATAAATATTACTATGAAAAATAATAGTACAATTGACGATGCACTCATTAGTCCTTTAATTTGCTGCGACATACCTGTTGAGCCTGCAAGATCGTCATTGTATTTTAACGTGACAAATGTAAAGTAAATCACAATGCTAAATACCATTGAGGCGATGTATAAAAAATAATTCGACAAATTACGCTGAATATTTTTACGCGCCAAACTAAATAACGTCATTTACTCCACCTCCGATGCCTGCAAGCACCTGTAATATTTCCTGGAAAAACTGCTTTCTCGTCTGTACCCCACGATGAATTTCCTTGGAAAGCTTGCCGTCTTGAATAAAGAGAATACGCTGACAGAAACTTGCTGCAAATGCATCATGCGTGACCATCATAATCGTTGCGGCATGAGATTGATTCAAATCACTTAAACTTTCCAATAAATCTGTTGCAGATTTTGAATCGAGTGCGCCTGTTGGCTCATCCGCAAAAATAAGCTTCGGCGCTGTTACCAACGCACGTGATGATGCTGTTCTTTGCTTTTGACCACCTGAAATTTGATAAGGGTATTTATCTAGTAGATCACTAATGCCAAACAACTGTGCAATACGCTCTACTCTTAGAGCAATTTCCTTCTGTGGCACCTTCGCAATGGCAAGTGGTAGTACTATATTTTCGCGAACTGTTAATGAATCAAGCAAATTATAATCTTGGAAGATAAAGCCTAAGTTATCACGACGAAAATCTGCTAACTGTGTATCTTTCATATGTGCTAAATTTGTATTTCCTATTACAATATCGCCTGTTGTTGGCGTATCAATTGTCGCTAAAACATTTAAGAGCGTCGATTTCCCTGCTCCTGAAGGCCCCATTACACCGACAAATTCACCTTGTTCTACCTCGAATGTTATATTTTCAAGCGCTGTAAATGTATTCGCGCCTTTGCCGTATGTTTTTCTTACATTTTGTACCTTTAATAATGGCGTCATATACGCTCACCTCTTTCTGTTTACAGTATACGACCCCAAACTTACAGCAAAATTGTCGCAAGCTTACAACAACCTTAAATCAAAAAAAGCATGCACTTCATGTGCATGCTTCAAACTAGACAAAAGGTATCAAAAAGTTTTGCTTAATACCTTTTGTCGTTTTGATTTTATTGGTTTTGGATGGTGTAATATGCGAAGTCTATACCAACTTATTCAGTTGATTGGAGCGGAGGGCGGGTGACTCCAGCGGGAACAGCACAGCACGTAAGACGCAACAAACCGCGCGTTAGCGAGGGTTGCGGCTTACGGTGTGCCCGCGGAAAGCGCCCGCCCGTAGCGGAAATCAACGGCGACAGTAGTCATCTATTATATTTTCCCCTTCGTGCTCTAAGCTAGTACGTTTTTAATATCTTCCTCAATGCTACTTGGTTTATCAGCAGAGCCGTATCGTTTGATAATTTCTCCATTGCGATCTACTAAAAACTTTGTAAAGTTCCATTTCACACTACTACCAAGGAAGCCTTTAGAATGCGTCGTTAAATAGTTAAAAACAGGATGTGCCTCTTTGCCATTCACCTTCACCATTTCATGCATTGGGAACGTTACACCATATGTTAAACGACATTGTGATGCAGCTTCTTCCGCAGTTTCTACCTCTTGCTTAAACTGGTTTGATGGGAAGCCGAGCACAACTAGTCCTTCATCATGATATTTTTTATAGAGCTCTTCTAACTCCTCAAACTGCGGTGTAAAACCACATTTCGTTGCGGTATTGACAATTAACAATGCCTTGCCTTTATAACGCTCTAAGCTATATTCTGTTCCATCCTCTAAAGCTACATTAATATCATAAATATTCATTTTTATTCCCCCTGTTTGTCATTATATTATAGACGTGCATTTACTCTTGCAGCTTGCTGTAATGGATCCCACACGCCATTGAAAGGTGGCGCATAGGCTAAATCTAAATCGAGTAAATCAGGTAATGTCATCTTATTGTATAAAGCTGTAGCAAAGACATCAATGCGTTTATCCACACCAGCAGGTCCAACAATTTGTGCACCTAAAAGTTGCTGATCTCTCTTTCGCACAACAATTTTAATAAACATCCGCTGGGCCCCTGGATAATAACCTGCAATATGACGTGCAGAAATTTTATATGCCTCATACTCAAATCCAAGTTCTTTTGCAGTTCGCTCATTAATGCCTGTCGTGGCGATTGTTAAATCAAAAAATTTCAGTATTGAGGTGCCGACAATACCACGAAACGGTGCAAATTTCCCAGACATATTAAGCCCTGCTAAGCGCCCTTGCTTATTGGCCGTCGTTCCAAGTGGTACATAATCTAAGCGTTCTTTAACGATATGAAAGTGAGTTGCACAATCGCCAGCAGCGTATATATTTTCAACGGATGTCTCTAGATGACGATTAACGACGATGGCACCATTTTTAGCTAGTACAATATTTGTTCCATCTAAAAATTGCGTATTCGGTTTAATACCTGAAGCTACGATAACTAAATCAGTATCTAACGTACCTTTATCTGTTTTGATTCGTTCAACACGTGTAGTGCCTTCAAACGCTTCGGCATTTGTATTTAATAGTAGCTCAATGCCTTGCTTTTTTGCCTCTTCATGAACATGCTTAACTAGCTCTTCATCTAAAATATTGGCGACTTGATTGCCTCGCTGTATAAGTCGTACTTTCTTATTACATGCCCGAATTGTTTCCGCCATTTCAAGTCCGATATAGCCCCCACCGAGAATAGTGACCTGCTCTATATTTGGTGTTAAATCTGCAAGTAAATCTTCTAATTCAGGTATTGTTTTAACTTTATGAATACCTGCTAAGTCAGCACCTTTTTGCACAGGGATAATTGGATCTGCTCCTGTAGCAATAAGAAGTTTATCGTATGCAATCTCGAATGGTTCACCTGAAGCTTGTGTACCCACAACAAGCTGGTTTTCCACATCGATATGCTCGACCTCATGTCCAACTCGCGCATCAATCCCATATTTATCACGGAATGTTTCAACATCTCGCGCAATGAGGCGCTTTGTTGATGAAATCCGCCCATCTACTACATAAGGCAATCCACATTGTCCATATGAATATATAAATCCACGCTCTAAAGAGGTAATTTCTGCCCCTGGTACATTCCTATAAATCTCCATAGCGGCGGACATTCCTGCCGCATCTCCCCCAATGATTACGAATTTCATCCTACAAGCCCCCTTTTTCTTATTACCACTTAATCTCAGTATTCATAACTATGTAGTTGACGTTTTCCGACACTTACATAGCAAATAGTACCTCTCACATAGAATATAAAATTGTCATAACGCTTCTTTGCTTTATAGCCATTGATATGCACTGTAAATCAAGCGATAAAAACCTATTACTTTGCAACTCAATAAATCAATGTTATCAAAAAGCTAATTATAAATGCACGTTTCCAGTACTACCTTTTTTTAAAAGGTCATGAGTGCTATGAGAGGAACAAATGAATCAACTTTTTGCACAGGTTATTTCCCTTCTACAAAAAACAGGTAAAGAAAAACAATTGTTTTCCTTTACCTGTTTAAGTACTTATGCTTTTGCTATTTCTTCTTTGCAGAACGTTAAAATCTCTTCTAACTCTTCATCTTCAAGCGCAAAGTCTAAATACTCTCCCTTTGCCTTTTCCATAATGAAGTAATTTAAAATAAAGGGCGCACCTTCTTTTTCGCCAATTAAAACACGGATTTCAATACCCGCTTCATGGTACAGCTCATCCTCTTCATCAATATCTACATCTAAAATAAACTCATAGCGCTTACCTTCAATAATATTCGTAGGATCTAAAATTTCTTCCATTGAAAATTGTGTAATATCCATTTATACTAGCTCCTTTATCTTTACCTATTCTTTTCTATAATAAATCAATTTCAGCATGGGTCAACTAGAAAACCTGTATACACCTACAAGCAATTATGCCACAATAAAGTAAAACTTTTAGCAATGCAAGTTAAATCAAATTACATAAAGGGGGCTTTTTAATGAAAGAGATACTATATTATCAAGACACTATGCTACGTGAATTTACAGCAACAGTTGTACGTACTGGCATTGAGGATGATGGACGTCAGTACGTTGTGCTTTCTAACACTGCCTTTTATCCTACAGGTGGTGGTCAGCCACATGATACGGGAACGATAAACAATACTAACGTAATTGATGTTGAAAAAGTTGATGATGAGATACGTCATTATATCGAGAGTGATGCTTCTGCTTTATCTGGTGAAGTGCATGGTAAATTGAACTGGGAGCGCAGATTCGACCATATGCAACAGCACGCTGGACAGCACATTTTAACAGCAGCATTTGTTGAACTTTTTGATGCACAAACAGTAAGCTTTCACCTCGGTAGTGAACAGGTAACTATTGATATTGCTGTCGACACCCTATCAAGCGAACAGCTTGCGGCGGCTGAAGCTCGAGCAAATGATATTATTTTAGAAAATCGTCCAATTGAAACAAAATGGATTACAGATCAAGAGCTTGATAACTACAACTTGCGTAAAGAGGTAGCAGTCACAGGAGATATTCGTTTAGTCATTATTCCTGATTTTGACTACAATGGCTGTGGTGGAACACATCCGACATCAACAGGGCAAGTCAGCGCTATTAAAATTTTAAGTACCGAAAAAATGAAGGGCAATGTGCGTGTGTCCTTTGTATGTGGTCAGCGAGTTTTAGCAGAGCTAGCGATGAGGAAAACTGTACTTGCCGATGTTGCGAGACAATTAAGTGTACCTGAAACCGAAGCAGCTACTGCGCTTGCAAAACTACTAGCAACTCAAAAAACGACAGAAAAGGCACTTGTAGCGGCAAAGGAAGAATTGCTTGCCTTTGAAGCGAAAACGTTGGCATCTAGTGACAACAATATTATTTCTGCTTCCTTTAATGATCGCTCGATACAAGAGCTTCAAAAATTGGCTCGTTTTATAGTAGCTGAACGTTCGGATGCAATCGCACTACTCGTTTCAGAAAATGAAGACAAGCTACAGTTTGTTGCGACGCGTGGTGCCCAAGTACAAACAAGCATGAAAGACCTTGCTGCAAAAGTTTTGCCATTCATTAATGGTAAAGGTGGCGGCAGTGATCAAATGGTGCAAGGCGGCGGTGAGCGCATAATTTCCCGCGAGCAACTGCTCACTGCTATGCAAGAAGCACTAAAGTGCCAGACACCTAAACAATTCTGAATCCTTTCTTCTGCGGGAAAATACAATACGTGCCGTTGAGTGGAAAATATCCGCCTCTACAGAAAACAACGGCATAAAAAAAGTGTTAGATTGATTGCAATCAATCTAACACTTTTCTCTTTTGTTTTGGGCGCTTACTTATTTTAAAATTTAAATTTTTGGATTGCTCCATGTAGGCGATTTGCCATTTCAGACATTTTTACAGTTTGATCGTTCATCGTCTCCACAGTTTTCATTTGCTCAGATGTTGCATTTTTCACTTCAGATACATAATCACTTGCAGCATGTGCTGTTGCCGCCATTTCTTCCATTGAAGCTGAAACCTCTTCCGTATTGGCTGACATTTGCTCTGCCGAAGCATTCATTTCCTCAATTTGACCTGCTATTTCACCAACAGCATGTACGATTTCTTCAAAGCGCTCTCCTACTGCCTCTATAGCTACTAACCCTCGGGCTACATTCACTTCGCCACTCTCTGCTGCTTTCACGACCTCTAATGTGTAAGCTTGTACTCTATCAATTAATACATTAATCTGCGCGGCAGACCCCGCTGTTTGCTCCGAAAGTTTTCTTACTTCCTCCGCTACCACCGCAAAGCCTTTACCTGCATCCCCTGCTCGTGCAGCTTCAATTGAGGCATTAAGGGCAAGTAAGTTTGTTTGATCTGAAATATCAGTAATCATTTTAGAAATCAGTTCTATTTCTTTTGATTCTTGTTCTAACTTACGGATAATGTCGAGCTCTACAGCTGTTCCTCGTTGTATTTCATCCATACGTGTAATAGATTGTTTAACGGCTCCATTACTTTCACTTATTTTCTCGGAAATAAAATCAGTATTAGATGCTATCGTCGAAGCGACTTCTGCCATATTTTGAATACCTAATGCCATTTGCTCCATAGCTGATGCACCTTCTTCAGCCATTGCCGTTTGACTTTGTGCTCCACGGTCTACCTCACCTATTGCACCTGCAATTTGCTTAGAATGCTTTGTCACATCAAGCACATCACCCATTAATTCACAAGATGCCTCATTTACCGTCGTTGCTTCCTTACCAACCTGTGATATCATCTCTCGCATATTGTCTGCCATTCTATTTAATGCACGCGCAAGAGTACCCATTTCATCAATACGCTTCAAATATTTATCAGGTATTTCTTGTGTAAAATCTCCTTCAGATAACCCTTCACTAATACGAAGCACATGACGCAGCGGTCTACTTACAGATCGCGAAATCGCAAACGAAATCAACAATCCCAATATCGAAACAATAATAGTCATGATAATGAAGTTTGTTTTCAATTGTGAAAGCCCTGAAAGCATTTCATCTTCTAATGCGACTACCCCCATCTTCCAACCATTATCTAATGTGTGGTACCCCATTAAATTTTTGCCATCTCCCTTTGTATCGAAGGCAAAATATCCATTTGAATTATTAATCATTTCTTGTGCTGCTAATGATTCACCTGTCATTTCACCAGATTTTTCAGCGGCAGCAATTGCGTTGACCTGCTCTTTTACAAGTGCGTGATTTTTATGCCCAATAACAGTACCTTTAGCGTCCAACATTAAGGCATAACCATTTTTTCCAACTTTAATGTCCTCTACAATGTTGGATAAATAATAACCATCTATTCGTGCTAATAATAATGCTTTTTCCCCTGTTACTGTATCAATAGGTGCGACAATTAAAATAACTGGCTCATTTGTTACACGACTTATCGTGATTTCCGACATAACTGTCTTGCCAGTGAAACCTTCTTTTACATATTCACGATCACCTAAATCAGCTGTTGTATTATCTAAATAATGAGCTATTCCATCTGACGTAATAATACCAAAGCCCAAATAATTTTTACTATCCTTAAAACGTTTCGTTAAATATGTCTTTTGCTCCTCAAAGTCCATATTACGGATAGCTGCTTGCTCCGCAATGGCTTCTACCTCTACTAATGCTAGTTGGAAGTGTTCTTCTATGTATTTTGATACATCTTCTGCCCTAGATATTAAATTTTCTCGGACCTGTTCCTCAACTGCTTTTGTACTATTCCACCATGTAGAAAATCCAAGCGTACCACATGTCACAAATACTAAAGCGATAATTGCTACAACTAATTTACCACCAATACCTTTAATCCACATATTTAATTTGCTCATTTCTCCAATATTTTGTTTAAAATTTTGTAACTTTTTGCCCTTCTCCTTCAGAGTAAGGTCACGAAAACTAGAAGTCAATAAAACTTTTCCATTAACAATAAAAATTGTTTAAATTTGTATTTTTCATCATAATCATAGTGCTTATAGTCTAATACATTTTATCCACACTCTTTCTAAATTGTTATTTAATAGTCTATTTCGTTGGGTAAAATTTAAACTTTTTCCATGGCAAATTGATTATAATTTGGTTTTTTTGCTGATTATAAAAGATAGAACACAATCTATTTACTTCTTGGAGGGGAGGATTTTTATGAGTACAGATAATAATGTCTCACGTCGTGATTTTTTAAAAACAACAGGTATTGCAGCTGGTACATTAGTCGGTGGTGGATTAATAGGTGGTCTTGTTGGCTATAACATTAACGGTAAAGGTACTTCTACATTAGAGCATGGCAACGGAACTACAAATGAAGCTGCTGCACCTAAAGCTAAAATGTTTTTCATGAACGACCGCGATTTTACTATTTTATCGAATGCTACTGAACGCATTTTCCCTAAAGATGATTTAGGTCCAGGTGCGATTGATTTAGATGTTCCTTACTTTATTGATCATCAGTTAGCTGGACAATATGGCAGTAACTCTAAGGAATATATGCATGGTCCTTTTGGGGAGGGTGCCCCAACACAAGGTTATCAAAGTCGTTTAACTCGTGCAGAAATTTTCAAACAAGGCGTTACTTTAATGGAGACAGAAGCTCAAAGTCGCTTTAAAAAACCTTTTAACGAATTAGAGGGCAAGCAAATGGATGAAATATTAACAGCCTTTCAAAAGGGTGAAGTCCAAATGTATGGCGTAACATCAGCTTTCTTCTTCACCTTATTACGTGCTGCTACTTTAGAGGGGGCATATTCAGATCCTTTATATGGCGGAAACCGTAACATGGAAGGATGGCGCATGAAGAACTTCCCTGGTCATCAGATGGCGTATATCACAATGATTGAAGATCCTAAGTTCCAAAAAATTGAACCAAATCAATTAGGCAACCATTAATTTAAGGGGGGTTTTATAAATGGCAACAACATTACCAAGTGTAGACGTTGTAACAGTAGGTGTAGGGTGGACAGGTGGCATTGTCGCTGCTGAGTGCTCGAAAGCTGGATTAAAGGTAGTTGGTTTAGAACGAGGTCAGAAGCGTGGCACGGAGGATTTTTTAAATATTCATGACGAATATCGCTATGCAATTCGCTATGATTTAATGCAAAATCTGTCAAAGGAAACAGTTTCTTTCCGTAATAATCGTAAGATGCAGGCTTTACCTATGCGTCAACTTGGGTCCTTTTTATTAGGTGAGGGGCTTGGGGGATCTGGAACGCACTGGAACGGCATGACCTACCGATTTTTGCCATACGACTTTCAAATTAAAACGCTGACAGATGAACGTTATGGTGCTAACAAATTAGGTCCAGATTATTTAATACAGGATTGGGCATTAAATTACGATCAATTAGAGCCTTATTTTGATAAATTTGAAAAAACAACTGGAATTTCAGGCGATGATAAAAATCCATTTGCAGGGAAACGTTCAAGTGCTTATCCAACGCCTGCTATGAAAATGACGCCTATGCTACAACAATTTGAGAAAGCAACAAAAAATCTAAAATTATCACCTTATATGGTCCCTTCTGCTAACATATCAGAAGTCTATAAAAATCCAGACGGTGAAACAATTAATGCTTGTCAATATTGTGGCTTCTGTGAGCGTTTCGGTTGTGAATATGGCGCAAAATCTTCCGCGGAAATTACAGTAATACCTACTGCTTTAAAAACTGGAAATTTTGATCTACGTTACAATTCAAACGTTGTAGAAATTTTAAAACAAGGCAACAAAGCGACTGGCGTAAGATATATCGACACGATATCTGGGGAGGAATTTATTCAACCTGCGAATATTGTCGTATTAACAAGCTATGTCTTTAACAATGCCAAACTACTAATGGTTTCTAACATAGGTCAACTGTATGATCCAACAACAGGCAAGGGAACGTTAGGTCGAAATTATTGCTATCAAATTTTACCTGGTGCTACAGGATTCTTTGATGACCAATACAACACATTTATGGGTGCAGGTTCTCTCGGTATGAGTATTGATGATTACAATGGGGATAACTTTGACCATAGTGAGTTAGATTTTATCCATGGTGGTAATATCGCACTCACTCAAACAGGTGCACGCCCTATTGGATCGAATCCAACACCTCCGGATACGCCTACATGGGGACCGGAATTTAAAAAGCAGTCTATTCATTACTATACACGTTCATTCGGTATTGGTGCGCAGGGGGCATCTATGCCGCATAAAGAAAATTTCCTGTCACTTGATTCCAATTATAAAGATGCGTATGGTTTACCTCTTTTACAATTAACATACAATTTCACTGATCAGGATCGAGCGCTCCATAAATTTGTTTCTGCTCGTGCTGCTGACATTATGAAAGAAATGGGCGCAAAAACTATTGTACCAAATGCGGAAATTACAGATTACAACATTGTACCTTATCAAACGACACACAATACTGGTGGTACAGTAATGAGCACAACACCTGATAAGGGCGTTGTGAACAACTATCTACAACATTGGGACGTAGAAAATCTTTTCGCTTTAAGTTCTGGAAGCTTTGCTCACAATAGTGGCTATAATCCAACAGGTACCCTTGGCGCATTAGCTTATCGCTGTGCAGAAGGTATTTTGAAATATAGCAAATCAGGTGGTTCTTTAGTGTAAGGTTTGTCATTTTAAATGCACCAAAAAAATTATATTTAATAGGAGGATGACGCCATGGGCGGTCTTGGAGCAATTGGAGTTCCTGGTTTAATTATTATTTTAGTTATTGTACTAATCGTTTTTGGTCCAAAAAAATTACCAGAAATCGGTGGTGCAGTTGGAAAGACGTTCGCAGAGTTTAAAAAGTCAACAAAAGGGTTAATGGATGACGACGAAGAACCTGCGAAAAAAATAGAAAAAAAATCTGACGTTTCGTAGGAGGTTTCCTATGGATCCTTATGAAGAAAAAAATTATTTAAGTCCACTTGATAAAAAGGAAGAGGAGCCTCCACCATTGCGGGAGGCTCTTGTTGAAATTACTCACAATGATATTGAACAATCAGTAGTTGAGGATAAACCGATTTTCCCTTTAGATTCAATACTCGAGCATATTGCAGAGCTAAGGAAACAAATCATAAAAGGACTTGTCGTCTTTATTTTATTTTTTATTGTTGCATTCTCTACCATTAATATTTGGTTTCCGTATGTTACGCGTGGTCATTCACTCATTATTTTAGGACCACTAGAGGTCGTTAAGTTTTACATGACGATTTCCACGGCTTTAGCATTTGGTCTATCTATGCCTTTTCTCGTTCACTTTCTTTGGAGCTTTGTAAAACCTGGCTTAAAGGAAGAGGAAAGTCGCTTTCTCGGACTCTACGCGCCAGTTATGTTTATGCTCTTTTTATTAGGTGTAGCATTCGGCTATTTTGTTGTTAATCCACTTAGCTATTCATTTTTAGTAAGCTTAGGTGCGACGAATTTTGATGTAATGGTTTCTGCCAGTGAATATATGCATTTTTTAATTATGACAACAGTACCACTTGGATTATTATTTGAGTTGCCCATCGTTGCGCTCTTTTTATCGTCCATTGGTGTACTAACGGCTGAATCCATGAAAAAAATACGCGGCTGGTCCTATATTGCAATGGGCGTTGGCTCAGCAGTCATTACCCCACCTGATTTTATTAGTCAGTTACTCGTATTAATCCCGATGATTATTTTATACGAAATCAGTATTCATCTTGTTAGACGTACGGAACGTAAACAACTAGAAAGCACTGCTTAGCTAAGACGCAATGATTGGAGAGTCTACTGCTGTTGTTTTCTGCTGTGGGCGGACGCTTTCCGCTCCAATCAACTAAAGTAAATTGTTTGAGTGCCTGGCACTGTGCATGTATACATGCATAGTCGGCTCCTAGAATTGTAAAATTCCACTTCGCTTTCCGCGGGCACGACGTAAGCCGCAGGAGTCTTCGTGGATTTTTCCTGGGATAGTCTTAAAATTCATGAGATGCAAGGTAAATTGTTTGCGTGCCTGGCACCGTCCTTCGGCACCGGCCCTCCGCTCCAATCAACTGAATAATATTTGCATAAAAAAATGACAAAAGGCATCAAGAATATGAACTTCTTGATGCCTTTTGTCAACGGTACTTATTTTTTCTTTAAATCCAGCACAATAATTTCTGGACGATTAAAAACTCGGAAAGGCACACTACTATTTCCTAATCCCCGACTAACTATCATTTTGGTGCTGGCTTCCTCGTAAACACCAGCCGTAAACTTAGGAAACAGTCCCTGTCCTGGTGCGACAAGTCCTCCGATGCCAGGAATCCGAACCTGACCTCCATGTGCATGACCTGAGAATACTAAATCTATTTCTTGATTTACATACGTACCAAACACTTCTGGTCGATGCGCCAGCAACAGCTTTAGCATGTCTTTTGGAACATAAGCAGTCGCCATGTCCAGCATTTCTTCAGTTGATCTACCCATTAACGGATCTTCAATACCAACAATCGCCAAACGCTCCCCGTCGCGCTCTAACACGGTCGATTCATTGGCCATCACATGTACACCTAACGATGACAGCGCCTCATAAATTTCACTAACCTTATTCGTCGCAACTTCATGGTTTCCAAGTACATAATATACATCCGCTAATTCGACTAACCCTCTCACTGCCTGTAAGCTTTGCTCCAAATTAAAGCGATTACTATCAATAACATCGCCTGTAATAAATATATAATCTGGATTTGTAGCCTTAACCTTTGCAATGAGTTTCTGTTGGTTATTACCAAAGAGTGCATCATGTAAATCTGATATTTGTACAATGCGTAGCCCATCGAAGCTGGCTGGCACTTTTTCAGATTCATATACATGCTTACTTACAACCAGCCAGTGATTGTTTACGTACAAAAAAATGACTATAAAAACAAGAAAAAATACTACGTATAATAATTTTTTCATTCGCAATCGCTCACTTTGTGGCTACTTTTTCAGAAAAACTTCTTACCCTTCTATTATAAGCAAAAAACAGAGCGATTGTAAGTAGATGCGCTTTAATTACATAAAATGCACAAAATCCAACCATCCTCATCTATCTATTATAGGAAATCATGTGCATTTCATCTATTCTTAGTCAACTTTCACATGATATAATATGGGTATAATTTCATATTCATTTACTACGTTTTTAATATCAATACCTTAAAATATTATAAGAATGAGAGAACAAGAATGAAAGTGAGAATGAGAAAGTTATTACTTATTTTTATGGTCGTTATTAGTATTGTGATGATTGGAATGACATCTCGATTACACAATAATGAAAGCCAAAACGCTCCTAAAGCCGTTGCAGGAGTAATAGATCTTAGACAGTATGATTTGCACAAAAATACTGTAAGCTTGGATGGAGAATGGGATTTTGTTCCTGATAAATTATTGAATTATTCAGAATTCAATAACTCTCATTCTTATTCAGTAAATGTCCCATCACTATGGTCTAGGTACAAGTTTGATGGTCAAATTTTTACTACACTCGGTAGCGGTACCTATCGTTTAAAAATTTTAATTAATGATACAGATACTATATTGGGTATAAAAACAGGTAATATTCGGATGTCGAATGCCATTTACATAAACGAAAAACGTATTGGACAAAGTGGAGAGCCTGCAGAAGATTCGACATATATTCAACAAAATGTACCGTATGTTGCATATTTCTCACCTAAAAATAATGAACTTGAACTCATCATTCATGTAGCTAATTTTGATTATGCATCAGGCGGAGGAATTATTGGTTCCATTTTTATCGGGGATCAAGAGAGTATTGGTAAATTAAGAGAAGGTTCACTTTTCTACGATTTAATAACCTTTGCTGCTTTTTTTACAATGTTTATTTATTTTGCTGGTTCCTACCTATACGCCAAGCTTGAAATTGAGCAGCTCTACTTTTCTTTATTTTGCTTCATGGTTGGTTTATACGGTCTATCTCATGGAGAAAAAATATTAATGTCGTTACTCCCTATCAGCTATGAATTTCTGATAAGAGTCCAAATCATTTCGAGTATCGGTTCGGGTATCTTTATGCTACTGTATTTTTACCATGCCCTTCAGCAATTTTCACATAAAAAGTTCGTGAAAGTACTTTGTATTATTGGCATTTTATTATTAGCTACAGTCATGCTCCCAATATCTATTAGCTCATACCTACAAACTGTACATTCTATTTATATTTTAATAAATATCTTTTATTTGCTTTATATTCAAACGATTGCAATCTTTAAACGATTAGTAGGTGCTATCTATTTATGGCTTAGTACTATGTCCATTCTTTTATATATGGTCGTAGCTACCTTAAATCTCAATATTAATCTAGAAATTTACTCTTTACCTCCCTTGCTTCCTTTTATTTGTTTAACGATGCTCGCTCTGTATATTTCTCATCGCTTTACAGATTCTTATTTAGAAAAAGGTAGATTAACAAATGCTTTAATCCGAGTGGATAAGTTAAAAGATGAATTTCTTGCAAAAACCTCACATGAATTTCGCACTCCGTTACACGGTGTGATTGCCATATCTCATTCCATGTTAGAGCCTCAAGAAAGCTCTACATTAACGATGGAACAAAAGGAAAAAATATCACTCATATTTAATATCACAGAAAAGTTATCACATCTTGTGAATGACATTTTAGATTTTTCCAAGTTAAAAGAAGGCGAACTAAAGCTTCGTCTTACTAACGTTGATCTTTATTCTGTGACCCATGTCATCGTTGAAATATTGTCGTACATCGGAAATAAAGACGTAAAGATTTACAATTACATTGAACGAGGAAAATTTATCGTAGCTGACGAGGATAGACTGCGTCAAATTCTTTATAACATAATAGAAAATGCTGTTAAGTACACTAGGCATGGGAAAGTAGAAATTTCATGCTACGAAGAACAAGGATTCCTGACTATTGAAATAAGTGACACCGGTCGAGGCATAGCTCCAGAACATTTGGAGTCGATATTTGAACCATTCCGACAGTTAGAAGACGCAAGTAAAGGTACGGGTTTAGGGCTAAATGTGACGAAAGAGCTTGTGAAGTTGCATGGCGGAGAAATTACGGTCCATTCAGTTGTTGATCAAGGAACAACTTTCTCTGTTAAATTACCTGTGCAGACAATAAAGAAAGTCCAGCAAGATAAACAACAACGGAATAAAATCACATTAACTAAAGATTATTTGCCAATAACATTTCCTTATTTTGAGGAAAGAAAAATAGGCAAAAAAATACTCATTGCTGATGATGATCATATTAACCTCAAAGTACTAATCGATATTCTTGCAAAGGAGAACTATTCTATTATCGCTGTTGATGATAGTCAGCATGTTTTCGAACAATTACAAGTGCATCCAGATATAGACTTATTGATTTTAGATATTATGATGCCGAACCTTTCTGGATATGAGGTTTGCCAACAAATTAGGAAAAACTATTCTTCTGCCGAGTTACCGATTTTAATGCTCACAGCAGCGATACGACCAGAGGATATGCTAGCAGCATTCCAATCTGGGGCGAATGATTTTTTACACAAACCATTAGATACTGCTGAATTGAAGACAAGGGTACGAAATCTTATATTACTAAAGGAGTCGGCTGAAATTGCAATTAAAATGGAGACTGCATTTTTACAAGCACAAATTAAACCACATTTTATTTACAATGTTTTAAATTCTATTTTATCGCTAAGCTATTTAGACTTGGATAAAGCCCGTATTATGATAACAGATTTTGCAACATTTTTAAGAAGTAGCTTCTCGTTTGAGAATACAAATAGCCTTATTCCTCTAGAACAGGAGCTCGTGCTAATTCAATCTTACGTTAATATTCACCAAACAAGATATCCAGATCAACTTGAATGGGAAATTCAGATGGAGGAGCCTTTAAAAATACTAATCCCGCCTCTGCTTCTTCAGCCATTAGTAGAAAATGCTCTTTTCCATGGTTTAAGAAACAAGCGAATAAATGGGAAAGTAACAATGACTATTAAAAAAGATCAACAAATGATTGATATTAAAATTCAGGACAACGGTATAGGTATGACACAAGAAGTAATAGAAAAGGTATTATCAGAAGAGCCATCCGTTCATCAGAGCGTAGGGATTCGCAATATCACTAAACGTTTAAAAAAATACGAGAAGGCCACTTTCCATATTGAAAGTGTTGTTGGTGAAGGAACGACGGTGATACTAAAGTTCCCACTATTTTTGGATGAAAAGAGGTGAAAGAATGTTAAAAGCAATCATTGTTGACGATGAAATTTTAGCAATCAATTTACTAGAGACGATGTTAAAGGACAATGGGGCAATTGATGTTGTCGGGAAATATTTAAACCCTTTGGACGCTATAGCAAACATCCCTACACTCAAACCAGATATTCTTTTTTTAGATATTGAGATGGCAGAGATGAATGGGATTGATGTTGCTAGTAAATTAGAAGATTTAACACATGTATTGGATATTATTTTTGTAACTGCCTATGAGCATTATGCAATTGATGCCTTTTCTGTTCAAGCCATTGATTATATTTTGAAGCCGATTGATAAAGCGCGCTTAATGAAAACAATTGAAAGAATTTCTCTACGGAAGGGAAATATGCAATTAACAGACGGAAATATACGCAATGAAGATGTGCAGGTCATTAATAATTTTCACTTCCATGTTCATTCGGGAAAAGTATACATTGATGGCGTAGCTTTAATTTTATCCACTAAGGAATTTCATATTCTGTACTTTTTAGCACAGCGACCAGGGGAAATTTTCCACCCATCTGACTTGTATAAGCTCATTTGGGCGGAAGATAGTATCGGACAAACGCAGGCGTTAAAAGTACATATCAGTAATTTGCGAAAAAAACTGGAATCGATCTCTGGCCATCGAGCTAAAATTGTAACTGTAAGGGGTTCTGGTTATCAGTTCCTCTTTGAGTAATTCTTTCTTTTTGGTAGCAGATGCGGTGCCCCCTGCTTAGAACGTAAGACAAGGGCACCACGCGCTTTGGTTGCGGCTTACGGTATACCTAGAGAAATCGCAGGCAAAAGCCCGTGAATCGCTGGTTAGTCAGGAGATATCGCCGCTAACATTCTGTAAATCGCCTGTACGTCTGCAGTTATCGCCGCTAACACCCTGTAAATCGCCTGTACGTCAGCGGATATCGCCGCTAACATTCTGCCAATCGCCTGTACGTCTGCAGTTATCGCCGCTAACATTCTGCCAATCGCCTGTAAACCTTCGGAAAGCATCCACCATAGCGGACATCAACGACATAGTAAAAAGTGTTAGATTGATTGCGGTCAATCTAACACTTTTTCTCTTTTGGTACCCGTTCGCTTTATTTTTTTGCCGCTTCTTGAATCTCATAAAATGCCCAATGATTACTTGGTACATCTTTAAATATTGGCTCTTGATGTTCTGTTGTTACTTGCCGTTCAAACAAGCGATTTAGCACCTTCACCGCTTGGGCACGTGTTAAATAACCTTCAGGATTAAATGTGTCTACCGTTACGCCAGTCATAATGCCCAATGCATTGACAGTATTAATTGCTTTGATAGCCCAATGACTATTACTAACATCTTTGAAAACGATGCCCTCTGATGTTGGTTTACAAAAATCTGCATTAGGATTTTCTTTGCACTGTCTTTCTACCCAACGAGCTGCTACTACTGCCATTTGTGCACGTGTAATGGAACCGTTCGGATTAAAGCTTGTCTCCGTAACACCTTTAAATAAACCTGTTTCCTTCACAAATTCGATTGCATCTTTTGCATCATGCTGAGCCGTATCTGTAAATGTCGCATTAGACTTTGGAATCGCATTACTAGTTAGTTGTCGTGCAAACATACTTGCCATCTGTGCGCGCGTTACAAATGCATTCGGTCGGAATGTACCATCTGCATAGCCTTGAATATAAGGTGTATACTTAACATCGTCACCCTTGTCTGGCAAATAGAGCATGGAGAAAGTAGAGAATTTTGTAACTTTAAATTGCAAGCCTAGCATATCTTTTTGATAATCTACAACTTTCCCACGTAATAACTCTTTTGTGCCATCGCTATGCTCGATATAGATAGCTAAATTATTAAGCTGTTCTTGGGATAAATTATTAGGCAAAGGTAAGGTTAATGTTACTGGGCGATTTTGCATATTGGTCTCAATTTTCATTGGACGCCCTATTAACTTACTAATTGAACTACCAGTTATATCTTTATCAATCAATTCATTTTTTGCACGCTCTTCGATTTCTAATTGCTCGTTTTGTTCATTTAAAGGTATTAGTCGGAAATATAAATTATCATTAAATGTTGCCAATGAATCTTTTGAAACATCAATGTTTACATTATAAGCCTGGATAGTTAGATTTAATTGATTGTTTTTCAACAGGCTAACAATATTATTAGGTATTGATATATCAACCTGTTTTACTTTATCCTGTGAATCTGGAATAACAATACGTGCTTGATCTGACCCTACTTCTTTCAACTTTGAAATAGTTTCTAATGCACTTTTTTCTGTTAAAATCACTTCATCTTTCATGAATCCATCTTCACCAATTGTTCGTTTAATTGTCGTTTTAGAAACAGCTTCTCCACTACTTGACTCTATATTCACAGTAAAAATTTCTGTAGATTCAGAGACAGTTGTATCCCCGCTATTAATAGGAGCATTTTCCCTAGTAACCAAAATTGTATATTCCCTTTGGCTACCATCTTCAGCAGTCACTAAAATCTTTATTGTATTCATACCTGTTACAAGCTTTATTGCTTCCGTACTTGCCTTACTGTTTATTGTTACATTTGCTTTATCGTCCTCAGCTATAGCTCTAATATTTACACTATCTACTATATGTGGAACTTTTGCTGTATAAGATATTGTCTTCTTATCAAATGGCGTATTGAAGTTGCCCGAAGTAATCGTTAACTCCTTTAAAAAAGCATTTTGACTCGGTGAAAATGCTTTTACATTAATAGAGAAGACTTTAGTTTCCACATATTCACCGAAGGAAATTTTAGCAGTCAATGTAACCATTTCATTTCCTTTGCCTGCAGATGGGCGTATAACTTCGCCATTACTTTTAACTAGCTCTGGCTTGTCAGATACCCAAGTTATTGTCGCACCATTATCTCCAATAGTAGGTAAAACAAGATTTTTAGTTACATTTTCTGAAGTATCATTTTGAGCATATAAAATAGTAAGTGCATCTTTATCAAGTTGTACTTTTTTAATAAAAATACTATTAACTTCACTATCAAACACGGATTGTAAAGTTTCTATAGAATCAAAACCTTGATTAGGACGTGCCATAATAATTTGCTGACAGACTTTATCTTGATCTTCTATAGTCAGGCGATTGAAGTTACTATAATTTAAATGATAATCATCAATAAAAATTGTCCATAGTGTAAGTGCATCTGTCGCATTGTTAACATTTATAAGATAGGATCGATCATTGACAGCATTTAAATATACTTGTCGTAATGTACTTGTAGAAGTATACCCTGTCTGTGGTCGCTCAATTAATAATTTATTTGCCAAATAATTTTGATCTGCTACTTTAAAATTTTGAAATAAATCATTTCCTTGAGCTGTGTAATGTACTACACTCCAATCTGTAGTCATTGCTAATTTCATTTCTTCTTTATTAGTTGCGGTATTAAATGAATAAACATCACTTTTTGCCGCTACAAAAGTCACAGGCATCATAATAAATACTAAGATGGTTACCATAATTAAATTTATTACTTTTCTTTTAGAATATTGAATAAAAATCGCCCTCTCTTTTTAATAGTGACCAATTGTAGAATAATCGTTTTTAGGTAATAATATCCATTCTGATTTGTTAAAATTTGATGACCCAGATTGTAGCCTTTTATCTCTTATATAACCACCGTTACTTTCCAATATCGGGATGTTTGAATCCCTAACCCCAACCGTATCTACTACAATGCCATTACTGTCTTTTAATGTCATTGAAACCGTTATTTTAGAGGCATCTCTAAAAATAAAATCATCATTGAAGTATTGTGAAGTAGTAATATCAAAAAAGTCATAAAAATAAGTATGGATTAACACAAAGTTTGTGTTTGGATATACTAAAGGTATATTTATTGTTTTGATACTATGTTGCTTTAAAATTAGATTATATTGCTGAATTTCTATTTTATAATTTGATAGAGGAACCATTGTTGCATTATATATTTCTAGCACATCATTATATTCTCCATTTTGCACAAAATCCGATATAAAAAGTCCTGGGGCATCTACACTGAAAATAAAGCTTGTTGATACTAGCCCACCTTTTCCATCATCTGCTGAAATAGTAATAACGCTTGTACCCAATGCATTTTGTGTAATTTTAAGAGACGAACCATTCAGACTAGCAGTTGCTACTCCACTATTACTCGAGCTTACAGTTAATGTTAATGTATCGTTATCATCATCTGAAAACACATCACTTACTATCATCTCCCAATGCTTCCCGCCTATTGTTGCTCTTTGATTACTAATCGTTTTAGCAACCATTGGGGCATGGTTAAACGTTGGGTTAGATACAGTAACTATAAAACTTGTAGATACTTGCCCACCTTTTCCATCATCCGCATGGACTGTAATAGTACTTACGCCTGCTGCTATCGGCAGAACAGTAATTGTTTGTCCATGAATTTGAGCTGTAGCAATAGATTCATCACTAGAATTAACATTTATCGTAAGAACGTCATTGTCTGCATCTGAAAAAATACCACTACCGTCTATAGTGATGACATCATTCACTATTCCTAATTTATTACTAATTGATTGCACAACCACAGGAGGTTGGTTCGGTGGACTAATTACGGTAACAGCAAATGTTGTAGTTTCCCTACCTCCGTTACCATCATCTGCTTGTACTGAAATTATACTTTGGCCTACGCCTACTGGTATGATAGTTATCATTTGAGAATTCAATTGAGCTGTAGCAACAGATTCATCACTCGAACTAACTTCTAACGTTAAAATATCATCATCTACATCAGCAAAAACATTACTTGCATCAACTAGAATTGGAGCATCTCCAACATGCCCAGTTTGATCATTTATTACTTGAGTAACTATTGGTATATTATTCAACTTAGGTAAGACTTCTACCTCAAAACTACTGCTTGCTCTTCCTAACTTTCGATCATCAGCACTAATCTTTATTCTTGTCTTCCCAGGTGAAAGCGCCTCAATGGTTAATAAATTTGAATTTAAATCTGCTGTTACAATACCTACAGTTTCAGTAATAGCTTTAAGTATTAACTGATCGTTATCTGCATCATAAAATAACTTACTTAAATCAATAACAATTTTTCCTTGTCCCAGTGTCATTGATTGCTTTGGAATTATTTCAGAAGCTACAACAACAGGAGGATGATTAACAGAAGCTGCATAGGCTAATTTTTCTTGAAAACAAAAACTACAGATTAATGTTAGTAAAATGGCTATCATAAAACATTCTCTTTTTCGATACAAAGTTACCCCTCCTTTTTTAAATTTAAGCAATGACTTTTAACTCATCTCCCATTATATATCAGTACTAAAATCCTAACTATGAGATATCACAATAACAAAAGTTAATTTTTCTTAACCTTTATTTGATATAAAGGAGGCGATTACATAATTTATTTTATCTGTTATATAGTTGAAATTTACTAAACGGCAAAACAGAAAACCCGAACTATTACAAAACACTAAATTAGAGTGTTTTTTTAAAAGTTCGGGATTTTCACTGGCTAAAATTCTTTCATCCAGCCGTTTTAACTAATTCATTATCTATTATGAGTATGTTTTACTGCAGCTTCTTGAATCTCATAAAATGCCCAATGATTACTTTGGACGTCTTTAAAAATTGGACTTTGAAGCTCTGTTGGCGCTTGACGCTCAAACAAGTGATTTAGTACCTTCACTGCTTGCGCACGAGTTAAATTACCATCTGGATTAAATGTGTCTGCTGTTGTTCCCGTCATAATGCCCAATGCATAGACAGTATCAATCGCTTGAACAGCCCAATGATTATTACTAACATCTTTGAAAGCATTACCTTCTGATGTTGTTTTACAAAAATCTGCATTTGGATTGTCTACGCAGTGCTTTTCTATCCAACGAGCCGCTACTGCCGCCATTTGGGCACGCGTAATGAAGCCATTTGGATTGAAGCTTGTTTCCGTAACACCATTAAATAAACCTGCATCCTTCACAAATTCTATGGCATCTTTTGCGTCATGTTTCATTGTATCTGTATACGATGCCTGCGCTTGCGGAATTGCATTACCTGTTAATTGACGAGCGAACATACTTGCCATCTGTGCGCGCGTTACAGATGCATTCGGACGGAATGTGCCATCTGCATAGCCTTGAATATACGGTGTATGTGTAATATCGTCAGTCGTTGGTTCCTCATCTACTGGTAAATAGAGAATCGAGAAAGTAGAGAATTTTGTAACTTCAAATTGCACACCTAACATATCTTTTTGATAATCTACAACTTTGCCACGTAATAACTCTTTTGTACCATCGCTATGCTCGATATAGATAGCTAAATTATTAAGCTGTTCTTGCGTTATATTCTTCGGTAATGGCAATGTTAATGTCACTGGGCGATTTTGCATATTCGTTTCAATGGTCATTGGACGACCAATTAAATATACTTTTTCACTTTGCAATGTATCTTTAATTAGATCTTCTTTTAATATTCTATCCTCCACTTGATGTTGCTGTTCTGATGTCTTGATAGGCACCAAACGGAAGTATAAGTCATTATCAAAGTTCGACATAGATACATTTGGAATAGAAATTATAGCATTCATAGTTGCAATTTCTAAATTTATATTTCCAGCATTTATTTGAGCTACTGAAGATTTAGGAATATCAATTACAACTTCACTTACTTTATCGTTTGCATCAGGAATAATAATACGAGCAGTATCGTTACCCAATTGTTTCGCTTTTTCTATTGTTTCCTTAGCGATATCCTCGGACATTGAAACTTGATCCTTTATTACTCCATCAGGCATCGTTGTACGAATAATTGGTGTTTTAGTTAAATTCACACCACCTTCTCCTTCAACATTAACAACAATGTGTTCAGTGTTTGTTGATGGTGTAGAGCTTTCGTTACTATCATTATTAGTAGGTGGTGATACAACCTTAATCCATTTGGAATAAATTGTAACACTCCTTGTTATGGAGCTACTATTAAAGTCAAATAGCTTTTCCAGTGTACTGCTGGTATACCAACCTCCAAATATATAGCCTGCTTTCGTTGGCGTTGGTTCACTTGCCTTTTGTCCGTGTGCTACGGATTGACTTGGAACTTGACTTCCACCATTCACTTCAAAACTAACAGTGTAAGTAACCGGTTTCCATTTCCCATAAAGTGTCGTATTGGCTGTGATTTCATTGTTGAAATCATAAGTTTTTGTAAGTGTTACATCTGTGTACCAACCTCCAAATGTATAGCCTGCTTTCGTTGGCGTTGGCGTTGGTTCACTTGCCTTTTGTCCGTGTGCTACGGATTGGCTTGGTACTGCACTTCCACCATTTACTTCAAAATTCACTGTGTAACCAACTGGTTCCCACTTCGCGTAAAGTGTTGTATTGGCTGTAATGACATTGTTGCTGAAATCATATTGTTCCGTTCCCTCATCATCTGTATACCAGCCTTCAAATGTGTAGCCTGCTTTTGTTGGTACTGTTGGCACTGTTGCTTTTTCACCATGTGCTACCGTTTGATTTGGTACTAGACTTCCGCCATTTACTTCAAAATTAACCGTGTAAGTAACCAGTTTCCATTTCGCATAAAGTGTCGTATTGGCTGTGATTTCATTGTTGAAATCATAAGTTTCTGTAAGCGTTACATCTGTGTACCAACCTCCAAATGTATAGCCCGCTTTCGTTGGCGTTGGCGTTGGTTCACTTGCCTTTTGTCCGTGTGCTACGGATTGACTTGGTACTGCACTTCCACCATTTACTTCAAAATTCACTGTGTAACCAACTGGTTCCCACTTCGCGTAAAGTGTTGTATTGGCTGTAATGACATTGTTGCTGAAATCATATTGTTCCGTTCCCTCATCATCTGTATACCAGCCTTCAAATGTGTAGCCTGCTTTTGTTGGAGCTGGTGGCACTGTTGCCTTTTCGCCATGTGCTACCGTTTGACTTGCTACTGCACTTCCACCGCTCACTTCAAAGCTAACTGTATACTTCAGTGGTTCCCACTTCGCGTAAAGTGTTGTATTGGCTGTAATGACATTGTTGGTAAAATCATATTGATTTGTACCCTCATCGTCTGTATACCAGCCTTCAAATGTGTAGCCTGCTTTTGTTGGAGCTGGTGGCACTGTTGCCTTTTCGCCATGTGCTACCGTTTGACTTGCTACTGCA
>NZ_JBIVOH010000011.1:59603-60066 GCF_044754025.1 Lysinibacillus sp. NPDC093197
TGCACTTCCACCGCTCACTTCAAAGCTAACTGTATACTTCAGTGGTTCCCACTTCGCGTAAAATGTTGTATTGGCTGTAATGACATTGTTGGTAAAATCATATTGATTTGTACCCTCATCATCTGTATACCAGCCTTCAAATGTGTAACCCGCTTTTGTTGGGGCTGGTGGCACTGTTGCCTTTTCACCATGTGCTACCGTTTGATTTGGTACTAGACTTCCGCCATTTACTTCAAAATTAACCGTGTAACCGACTGCTTCCCACTTCGCATAAAGTGTCGTATTCGCTGTAATGACATTGCTGGTAAAATCATATTGATTTGTTCGCTCATCATCTGTATACCAGCCTTCAAATGTGTAGCCTGCTTTTGTTGGGGCTGGTGGCACTGTTGCCTTTTCACCATGTGCTACCGTTTGATTTGGTACTAGACTTCCGCCATTTACTTCAAAATTAACCGTGTAA
>NZ_JBIVOH010000011.1:60161-114602 GCF_044754025.1 Lysinibacillus sp. NPDC093197
TGCTTCCCACTTCGCATAAAGTGTCGTATTCGCTGTAATGACATTGCTGGTAAAATCATATTGATTTGTTCGCTCATCATCTGTATACCAGCCTTCGAATGTGTAGCCTGCTTTTGTTGGGGCTGGTGGCACTGTTGCTTTTTCACCATGTGCTACGGATTGACTTGGTACTACACTTCCACCATTTACTTCAAAACTAACAGTATACTTCAGTGGTTCCCACTTCGCATAAAGTGTCGTATTCGCTGTAATGACATTGTTGGTGAAATCATATTGATTTGTTCGCTCATCATCTGTATACCAGCCTTCAAATGTGTAGCCTGCTTTTGTTGGGGCTGGTGGCACTGTTGCTTTTTCACCATGTGCGATGGATTGATCGGGTACTAGACTCCCCCCATCTACATCAAAGCTAACTTTATGCTTCTCCTCTACAGTGGGTGTGGTATTAAAATCAATTAACTCAATTTTGTCAAAAACTGCATAGTCATCTATCATATTTGGCGACGAAAGAATTAATGTAATAATATTTTCACTACCAATATCATTTATATTCTGTTCAGTAAGTAAATCACCGATGGGTATAGAAATAGGGGTATCGAATTGATTAAATATATAGGATGGTTTAGAAAAATCTTTTTCAATCCCTATAAATTTAGTCGGTAAAATAGATAAAGGTTGATCAAAACCTCCATTAACTACCCAATTATCCGAGCTGCCTATATTAACTCTCAAATTAGAAATATCACCCGTAACTCCCGAATCAATTGGCGTAAGGCTTAACTTTGCATTCGAATAGTCAGTGCCAGATGGTAAATAAAATTTAAGATAAGCCGTGTTTGTCTGATCGCCTGAATCATAACCACCTGCTCCAGCAAGTCCTTCTAAAATATTAACGCTATTTGGTGTACTTTGATAAACAGTCCCCGTTACAATATTTATAGGTTCAATAGTTGGAATTGCTGCCCTCGCAACTTGTATATCCAAAAATGGTTGTACAATGGTGAGCAACATTGCAACCAACATAAGTACAACATTTATCCGTTTATAGTTTCTCATCTATATCACCCTTCATTTACTGGGTATTCACCATACAAACAAATAATAAAGTTTAATGCTACATATGGTTGCATGTTATTGTGTGCCATATTTCCTCCAGTTGTTTCAATCGCTTGCTGATGAATATTTACTTTTGTAGTTGGTGTATATTCTTTATATAACTTCTTTGGATTCAATCCTCCTAGAGCGCTCCAAATGGCACCTTCGGGACTACTAACTCCACCCGTTGTTTTTGTGCTCCCTTGCATTTCATGCTTATGGGCAGGCATTTGCTCACTACTTAATAACACACTTACTTCACCTACTTCTGTGGCAAATTCCCTTGTTGTAAGTCCTGTGCCCGTTCCGTAATGCATGGGCGCTTTACCTCTTAAATCTGGCAACTTAAAGTCTGTTTTGCCATCGCCACCAAATCTATTACCGATAATTGAAAATAACACTTGGTGCTGATTAACAAGTAATGTACTTCCATCACAAAAAGCCCAATCACTTGGTGCATAGTTGCCAGCGAATATTTTAATCTCTCCTGTATAGGCTTCTGCCATTTTCGTTCCTCCCTAACTCCGTGGTGGAAAAATCCCCATTGTTGCAATACAAAACGATACGACTAGATAAGGCTGCATATTATTATGGGCCTGATTTTGTCCAGTGACTGTCATCGCTGTTGCACTCATTGCAGTATTTGGATTACTGGCAAACATATTATTGCCATTCACTTTTCCCCATACGTTACTCTTTGGTGTTGCTTTATTTGTTTCACCCTCATCCGCATAAACTTCATGCGTATGATTTGGCATTTCATTTATCGTTAATGCGTGTGTTGCTTCACCACCCATTGATGCATAGGCAATTTCGTCGCTTTTATGTAACGGTACTCTACCTTGCAAATTGGGTAGTGCAAAAGTTGTTTTACCATCTCCCCCGTATTTATTTCCTATCAAAGAATAAAGTGCTATGTATTGATTCACCGGCAATAGACGTCCATCACACGGTAACCAATTTTGAGGTATTTTGTCGAAACTAAAAAGTCGTACTTCTCCTACAAATGGTTCTGCCAATGTACTTCCTCCCTTTTAAGAAAAATATGGGTACAGTCCTTGTGTTGCAATAATAAAATTAATAACCAATGAAGGCATGACATTTTCATGTGGCTGATTGCCACCAACTGATGACATTAAATTACTATTCATCTGCACAACATCACTCGCTATACTTGTTTGATAATTCTTTAAATCAGCTACTCCCCATACAGTATTAGATGGTGTGCTTTCTGTTGTTTCCGTTTTAACATTATTTGCTGTAATTATATGCGTATGGGCTGGTAAATCGGCCTCGATTAATGTCACTGTCTCCTCTCCGCCTTTACTAGCAATAGGATATTCTGGACTTTTATGAATTGGGATTCTTCCACGTAAATCAGGTAACGCAAAATTTGTTACCCCATCGCCACCATATTTATTTCCTATTAACGAAAAAAGAGCCTGGTACTCATTAACCGATAATAATTGTCCATTACAAAGCTCCCAATCCCTTGGAGCATACTTACCACTAAACATACGAATTTCACCTAGGTACGCATCTGACATACCAACACACTCCTTCTCTTTTATTTCCATAGCATTTTTATATAAATCTCGTTTTCCTGAATAACTTGAAATCCTAGTCTCTCATAGAGATATCTTGCAGCATTTGTTTTAAGGACGTGTAATACAACTGCTTTCTTTTGTACTTTTGCCTTTTTCTGCAGTTGAACAATAATATATGTCCCAATACATCTTCCCTGATATTTTGGCAATATAGCTATATCAATCAGACGATGATATTCAGGTAGTTCTTCCGTGAGAATCCTGCCAACACATTCAGCACCCGCAACAATAATCCAATGATTTGCCCTTGGAAATTCCTGATTATACGAAACTTGTTGTGCGCGCCATTGCATTGCTAAAAAATCGGCCCTTTGTTCAGCTGACCATCCCCATGAATTTACTTCTTGATTTCTTGTCGAGGCATAGATTTCGTAGAGAAATGTTTCATCTTCCTTTGTGATAGATTTAAGCTTTATTTTCATCAAATATGTTCCACTTTCTTTTAGGCATTCTTATTCGTTACAATGATAGATCGTACAAAGTTATGTCCTTTGTCAGGCAAGTCTTCCCAACTATCGACGTGCAATTGATGATCAGCTAAGCATTCAGCTCGATTTTTGCTCTTTTGTGGAACGTCTAGCGCTATCGAGATTGTGCCATATGATTTTCCGCCTTGTGGGACTATATCTCGCCATGAGCAAGAGCATTCATATCCATTGGGACCTGTGGATGCTTTTATTCCCAATGCCTGTAATGTTGTGTTTGGAGGAATATTTACCGGCTTCTGGTCTTCCATATCATCGGTATTCCAGATACCCCACGCTAGCTGCGATTGAAAAACTTCAAGCTCACGGTCTGTTGCATTTGTAATCATTAATGAAAATGTCCAAGTCGCCATTTTAGTGCGCTCCTCCTGTCGTTACTTTATTTCTCGTATTATCCATTACATCGTATAGATGCGTACGATGTAATACGGCATAATCCCATTCAGAAGCACCAATTAACGTTGTTACATTATTGTTGTCCGTTCGATAAAGAAGAATCATTTTACTAAAAATCCAAGGTACAACGTCCATATCTTTATCACTCGGGGCTTCAAAAACTCTTTCTTTCGATTTTTTCTCAGTTTGCTGTTGCTCTGTTGTAACAGCATTTAATATATTAAACTTCGCTTTTAATTCCGCCTGTAGTTCCTGTGCCACACTTGCCTTTACCACTTTTTCATCAGATACAGAAATCTTTTCTGTAAATTTAAAGGCCGTTTCAATGGTACTAACTTTCTCTTCCACCACTTTACTTGTAGTAGATAATCCAAACTCATCTTTTACTGTAATTTTTCCCTTTTTCGTAACAGTTTCGATTTTAGACGCATCTGCTCTTAAACTAGTCACTTCTACGGAATAATACTGTTGTACTTCACGTTGCTTTAAATAAAGACTATCAAACGTTAAATCATTGACCCCATCAAATAATCTTTTTGAAATAGTAAAGATAGGTGTTTTGAATAACGACATCTTTTCAAAATGAACACCACTAGGAATATATTGATTTAAATCAATATCTCTCACATCTTCGATTTCAACTAATGCGTTAATTTTGGCCCAATCTGTTTCTAGATTGTTTCTTATTTCATTTTGTTTTAATTTATCTAGCTTGTTAGAAATACGGATATTTCGAACAAAGCTATGGCCATCATGTGTAATGTCTTTCCACTCAGCTACTTCAAAATATCCATTTGCTCGACATCTAGCTTCATTAGGATCATTATAAGGAACATTCACATAAAGACTTATTACCCCGTACGGTGCTTGCGTTTCACTATTTTTATCTTTCCAAGAGCAAGAAAATTCATAACCATTTGGTCCAAATGCTGATTTGGCGCCAACAGCTTGAATTGTTTGCCCTGCTTTAATAGTTTGAGGTTTTTTATCCTCTTCACCATCTGTATTCCAATAGCCCCAATGTAATTGCGATTCTACTAGCTCTAAATCTCGATCTGTATCATTTGTGACATTTAAATAAAAAGTCCATGCCATCGCTACTCCTCCTAATATCAGAATTTTCCGAATAATAAATACATATTTATATTTAATTGCTATCTCTTACTACCTAAAAAACGGTGTCGAATATTGTATTTTCTTAGGACTCTCTTACTGTTTTTCATTATATTATAAATTCCCTATTTTCCTCTACGAAATTTAAGTTAAGTTTTCTTAACCTTTCTACCTATTATTATTTTGTCATATTAAAAAGAATCTGCAGATATTCTTTTAAAAGAACATCTGCAGATTTTTATAGGGCTTATTTATTCATTAAAACGAGTAAATAGCTTCCAAATTAATTCATTACGATCACGCACATCGACCTTTTGAAAAATTAGCTTTAAATGATCCTGAACAGTATAACTAGAAATTCCGAGATTATGTGCAATATCTTTTGTCGCCATACCTTTCATTATTTCAACTATAACGTCCTTTTCTCTAGGTGTAAGCTGATAAGCTGTCAGTAAAAAAGTTAGCATTTCTTTAGGGGATGCTTCGTTTAATACTATCGCTATTTGTTGTTGTAAATCAGCTGTCATGAGAATGGATGCTTGGATTGTTATATAACCTTTGTTATGAATTGGCACTAACAAGGAATTTTCAATGTCCTTTCTGTTTGCCAGTAAGTTCGCACAAATTGCCTGTATTGGCTTCGGCAATTGCCAATCAAGTAATCCTTCATTTTTTCTTAAAAGTACTAACAATTGAGATGCCTTCATATTTGTAGAAAGAATATGCAAATCTTTATTCAAAATAATGATTCCACTTTGCTCCCGTTCTGTTGGCAGTCGCTCTTCGATAATCGTTTGATGGAATCTTTTTAAAGCCTTCCCCATGACAGGCATGAGAATTCTAACTTGTTCTACCTCTGCATCTTGAAAAAAGGGCTGTACATTTTCTGTCTTTTTAAAAAGTGTTAAAAATCCATAGCATTGCCCTTGAAACATCAGTGCAGCTCGAATTTCATCACTAAAGCCATGAGGCTCTAACACCTCTTTATATCGTACACACTGGATACCCACATCACTAAGTCTACCGATATATAGGCCACTTTCTACAAGATAACGATAGTTATTTACATCTCCTGAGCCATATTCCAAAGACATTAGTTGTTGATGAATATTTTCTATTGATTGCTCTGTAACAGCACCTATTGAAAAATACATTTGAGTATCTGTCATAGTGCAACAATATGCATCGAAATTAATAAACTTACGTAAATCTTCTACTATTTTTTGTCGGTACTGAACTGAATTCACGTTATTTTTTAAATAGCTTTCTGATTTCCTTCGCCAATACTGAATATCTTGCACGAAATTCCTCCCCCAGAATTATGGGATAGTTCATTTTCCATAAGTGTTTATAATTGAGAATAATTCTTAATTATATTGTACAACACGGAGGTAAAAAATGAAAAATCTACAGCATGATTGGCAAAATCCAATTGTCTCAAGCTACCAAAATACTATTCGACAAAAAATTATTGGTTACGATCTTATTTACGATATGATGACTGAAATCCTTTATAGTTACCCTACTATTGATAGCATGTTAATAGTAGGGGCTGGTGGCGGTCAGGAACTATTTTCCCTCGGGAAGGCATTCCCTTTCTCCCATTTTACAGCCGTTGATACTTCAGAAATCATGCTACAGTTGGCTCGAAAACGTATGGAGAAAGTTGATCCTCCCCCTCAGATTGAGTGGTATGAAGAAGATTTACGTTCATTGGTGCTGCACCATCAGTTTGCAGTTGCATCCTGTCACTTAGTTTTACATTTTATTGAGGAACTTGAACAAAAGAAAGCACTACTACAAAAAATGGCAGATAGCTTAAAGGATAATGGAGTGTTATTTATTTCATCCATTAATACAGACATGTCAGCAGCAGCATTTCCACTCCAGCTCAAGTATTGGCGGAGCTCTATGCTGCAAAATAATTTATCTGAAGAACATTGGCTTCGTTTTGAGCAATCTTTTGGCACATCTACTTATCCAATTAGCCTTGAAATGCTAACTGACTTACTACATGACGTTGGCTTTTCAAAGGTAATGCCATATTTTAAGTCACATATGGTTGATGCTTTAGTGGCCATTAAAGAAGAGGTAAATAAATGACAACAAAAAATATATTAATCGTCGGGGGTTATGGTGAGGTTGGTCGCAAAATCGCAAAATTACTAATGCAAAGTTATCCTAATCGAGTTTGGATTGCTGGAAGAGATTCACAAAAGGCTAAACAGTTTTGCGTCCAACAAAATCATCTTGTTAGCCCGATGCAGCTTGATGTCTCTAAGCCTGTACAGCCAAAGCAGCTTGAAAATATCGCGCTAGTCATTATGTGTCTAGAGCAACAGGATACAGCGTTTGCTGAGCTATGCTTGTCAGAAGGAATTATGTACATTGATATTACTGCAAGTCATACCTTTCTAACAAAACTTGAGCTCCTTCACCCAGTAGCCGTTCAGCATCAATCGACAGCTGTAATGAGCGTAGGAATGGCACCTGGCTTAACGAATTTAATGGCCATGTATGTTGCGCAACAACTGCCTTCGATTGCAAAACTTCATATTTCAATTTTACTTGGGGCAGGCGATAAACATGGTAATGGCGCAATTCATTGGATATTAGATCAATTAAATAAGCAATACACCGTTAAAAATCACACTGGGACGAAGATTACTAATTTTACAAATAAACGCTTCGTGCATTTCTATAAGATTGGCAAACGTAGCGTCTATCAATTTAATTTTTCAGATCAGCATACATTAAGCAAACATTTTCCTCGGGCGCAGATTGTAACAAGGATGGGGTTTGATGTAGAATGGCTCAATCGGTTTGTCTCTTTTCTACAAAAAAGCCGACTTTCTAACATGTTAAAAATAAATAAAATACAACACATCCTTACCTCACTTATCCAAAAAGTTAAAATTGGTTCGTCTGTATGTGCGATAAAAGTCGAAGCCATTGAAAAACACACACCACCAATAGCATTATCCTTTGTTGATAATGATGAATCATTAGTTACAGCGAAAATTGCCGCAGCAGTCGCTACTGAGCTTTTAGAAAAAGAGCATCCATTAGGAACCTATCATATAGAGGAGTTATTCAAGCTTGATGCATTTATAGATCAATTTGATGATTCTTCTTTCATTTAAAGCAAAAACGCATTTAGCCTCTAATATAAAAGAGACTAAATGCGTTTCATAAATTATAAAACTTTTTCTAAAAAGTCTTTTGCGCGTTGTGTAGAAGGTGAAGAGAAAAACTCTTCTGGCGGTGCATCTTCTATAAGTTTTCCACCGTCAAGGAATAGAATGCGATCTGCTACTTCACGCGCGAAGCCCATTTCATGCGTTACGATTAACATCGTCATCCCTGAATCTGCTAAGTTTTTCATAACTGCTAACACTTCTTTAACCATTTCTGGGTCAAGAGCAGAAGTAGGCTCATCAAACAGTATCACTTTTGGGTCCATCGCAAGTGCTCTAGCAATTGCTACACGTTGCTTTTGTCCACCTGAAAGGCGACTTGGATACTCATTACGCTTCTCAAAAAGACCCACTTTCGTTAGCAAATCTTCAGCATTTTTAATGGCTGTTGCCTTATCCATCCCCTTTACATTGATGGGTGCATAAGTTAAGTTTTCTAAAACCGTTTTATGTGGGAAAAGGTGAAAATGCTGAAAAACCATGCCGACTTCTTCACGTATCTTCATAATATTTGTCCCTTTATCAGTAAGGTTATCTCCAGCGATTGTAATCTTCCCACTCGTCGGCTCTTCTAATAAATTTAAGCAACGTAAGAATGTAGACTTACCAGAGCCTGATGGTCCGATAATAGCAATTACTTCTTTTTCTTTTATTTCAGTTGAAATACCTTTTAGTACTTCATTTTGCCCAAATGATTTGTGTAAATCTTCAATTTTAATCACTTTTTCTCATTCCTTTCTCGATTCGTTTACCAAGGAACGTCAAGACAAGCGTCATAATATAGTAGATTACCCCAGCAAATAGTAAAGGTTCAAGGTAACGATACGTTGAACCACCTACAATATAGGCACGGCGCATAATATCAAGTGCACTAATAACCGTTACAACAGCTGTTTCTTTATTTAAAGTAATAAATTCATTTACTAAAGATGGTAATATATTTTTTACTGCTTGTGGAATAATAATATCTTTCATCATTTTTGAATACGGTATACCTAATGCTTGAGCTGCTTCCATTTGACCTTTATCGACGGCGTTGATTCCGGCACGGATAATTTCTGAAATATAAGCACCTGAGTTTAACCCGAATGCAATGATTGCTGTTGGAATTGGCTCAATTTGAATATCTAATAATTGTGGGACTGCGTAGTAAATAATTAATAATTGTAGGACAAGTGGTGTACCGCGGAAAATGGATGTGTAGAAATCCGCAAGCCATCGTAAAATTTTCACTTTCCCAATTTTAAATAATGCTAATAATATACCAACGATAAAACCGATGATGGATGCACCGATTGCAATTTGAAGTGTAACACCTATTCCTTTTAATATATAAGGAATAGAGGGAATGATTGCTGTAAAATCTAAATTCACAGCGTCCCCTCCTTTCTCTTTTCCTTTTAGTGAAATGGACAAGCGATAGCCCTAGATAGAGCTATCGCATTTCAATTGAATTATTCAGCTTTTTCTAACCATTTTTCTTCAAGCTGTTGAATTTTTCCTTCATCAGCTAGTTCTTTTAATGCTTTGTTAATTTTATCTTTTAAATCGCTACCTTTTTGAACAGCGATTGCTTTATGATCTTCTGGTTGTACTTCTACTGGGAACGCCGCTAATTTATCGTTTGTTTTTAGATAACCTTTAGCTACGCCACCTTCCATGATTGCTCCGTCCAAGCGTTTTGACATCATATCTTGGACAATTTCAGGAATACGTGTACGTCCTTCAATAGATACATCTACTTTTTCAGCAATAGCTTTACCTAAATTTTCTTGAATTGAAGCAGTTTGTACACCGACTTTTTTACCAGCTAAGTCCGCTTCTTTTTTAATACCGCTATCTTTTTTAACTACGATAACTTGTTCTGTTTGATTGTATTTGTCTGAGAAATCTACGACTTTTTCTCGCTCTTCATTTGGTGTCATCCCAGAAATAACAACGTCTACTTTACCTGCTTGTAAAGCAGGGACTAAGCTGTTAAAGTCCATATCTTGAACTTGCATTTCTACACCTAGTTTTTCACCGACTAGTTTAATTAAATCAATATCAAATCCAATAATTTCTTCACCTTTAGCAGCGTCAACATATTCAAATGGTGCGTAGTCTGCTGATGTACCTACTTTTAGTACTTGTTTCTCTGCTGAATCTGAACCAGTATTTGAATTTGTTGCATTATCATCTTTAGTTCCACATGCTGCAAGTACACCAATTACTAGAACGAGCATAAGCATGAAAATTTTGTTCTTCATATTCTAATTTCTCCTTTTTTTTCGTTTTTTATTGTATATGAAACATTTGTGTCTCGAAAATAGTCGATTGGATATTTATTCATATAGCAGAATAAAAAATCTATCTGCTAATTAAGATATACTCTTTTAAAATAATTTTCAAGCTATACACGAAATTTTTTAACAAAATATTTTACACAGAATTTTCTAATAAATCAATGTTTTTATATTTTTTTGTTATTTTTGAATTACTCTAGAACGTGTTACTTTACTATTTTCATTCTTGTCATCATTTATGCCTGTAAAACATAGGACATCTGTCTAAATGAATGCATATTGGAAAAGAGACTGGACAACATAAAAAAAGTGTTAGATTGATTTGCTGTCAATCTAACACTTTTCTCTTTGTCGTTGATTTCCTCTAAGCAGTTGCTTTTCGCGTGAGTCACCGACTTCACAATCATCTTCAACTATTGTCATCTTCATAATTTATCCAAAAGAAAGAATTGCTAAGTTCTTCTCCATAATTAATTGAGAAAATTACCCTGTTCCTAAAATAATGTCTCAGTCGCAACACGAAACGCTTCGCTATTTATTCGTCTTTGTCCATAAATAGCTTTGCTTTTAATTCATCTTCTCCCGATCCTTCTGCTAAAGGCACACGAGATCGATATGCAGCACGACATATTAAATGGCCAGCTACTGGTGCTGTTACAAATACAAAGAGAATCCCTAAAATTAATCGAACGCTCACATAGCCGTCGTGTATCCAAAAGTAGACAAATGCACCTAACAGGCAGCTTAATACAGACAATGTTGAACTTTTCGTCGCTGCATGTGACCGTGTATAGACATCAGGCAAGCGAATCATACCAAATGCACTAATAACACTAACGATAGAACCAACAAGTATTAGGATGACTGCCGCCCACTCAATCATTTGATTTACGTTCAACAATCACACCTCTTTCAATATATTTTGTAAAGGCAATTGTACCGATAAACGCCAATATACCTAAAATTAATATTGCTTCTAAATATGCCTTTGTTTTTAACACGATGGATACGATAGCTATTGCAGAAAGTAGATTGATACCTATCGTATCAAGCGCTATCGCACGATCAGGCATAGATGGGCCTTTTATGACACGATATAGCGACAACGCAATCGACACACTAAATAACGCAAGTGCTATTAATAAAACATTTTCTACCATTAGCGTGTCACCTCCATAATCGCTTTTTCAAATTTCCCTATGGAGCGAACTACGGCGTCTTTTGATTGCTCAATATCCATAGCATGGATATAGAACAAATCTCCATCCTCAGAAACCTCCATCACAACTGAACCAGGTGTCAGCGTTAACAATATTGCGAGCGCTGTAATTTCCCAATCTCCATTAAGTTCTGTTTTATACGTAAAAATACCCGGTGTAATATTCAACTTAGGTGTTGTTATTTGTTTTAACACATTGTAGCTCGAGAGTAATAGCTCCCAGTTAAAAAGCCATAGTAGTTTAATAATAGAGAAAACACGGCGCAAATAAAATTGAGTACCGTAAAAACGATGCATTGCATACAAAATTCCAATACCAACGATAAAGCCCATTAAAAATGTAGAAAACTGGGGTGTGATTTCATCCTGTAGCAATAACCATAACGTGGCAATAAATAAATTTAATATAAATTGCATAGCCATTACTTATTCACCTCACCTTGCCATTGTTCGCCGTTCAACACTGCGTCAATATAAATAGAGGGTGTGTGAAGCGTTTCTGCCGCATCCTTAACATACGGTGACATCCACTCAGCACCAATGCCTAAACCGATTGTGCAAACTGTTAGTAAAGTCAATGGTAACACTACCCGTTTCGGTAGTGGTTTTTCATCCTCAATACTAATAATGGTTTCACCAAAAAAGGAAGAAAGGAAAATACGTAGTAGAGAGTAGAGAACTATTAAGCTAGAAAGGAAACCTAATCCTAGTAGCACAAAATTCCCTCCTTCAATGGCCCCTTGTCCAATTAAAACTTTGCCTAAAAATCCACTTAATGGTGGAATTCCAGCGAGCGAACACATCATTATAAAGAATAGCCATCCGAAAAAGGGATAATTCCGAATAAGTCCACTCATTTTATCTATAATGGTTTCACCAGTTACGTAAATCATCATCCCTACCGCTAAAAACAGCATAGCTTTTACTACCATATCATGCATTAAGTAGTACGTTACACCTTGCAGGGCAGATTCCGTACCGATAGCAAGTCCAGCAACAATAAAACCTACACCAATTAGGACATTGTATGACGCAATTGTCCTTACATCTCTTCCGGCAAGTGCACCCATGCAACCAGCAATTATAGTTAATCCTGCCATAACACTGAGGATTGTATGTGTTACCTCGGTATTCGTTGTAAATAATAATGTAAATGTGCGAACAAGTGCATAAATGCCAACTTTAGTTAATAGAGCGGCAAACAATGCAGCAATGGCTGTTGGTGGCGCACTATATGAACCTGGCAACCAGAAGAATAGAAGTAAACCTGCTTTTAAGCTAAAAACAATCAGGAACACAAGCCCTACTGTTGTAATAAGTGGGTCAGCTCCAGCTTCCATAACACGTAAGGAAATATGGGCCATATTTAACGTCCCGATAGTTCCATATAAAAATGCTAATGCCACTAAAAAGATCCATGAAGCAACAATATTAATAAGTACATACTTCAGCGCTTCTCGTAGCTGTATCTTCCCACCACCTAAGCTAATAAGTGCATAAGAGGCAAGTAGCATCACTTCAAAGCATACAAATAAATTAAAAATATCTCCTGTTAGAAACGACCCATTTACCCCCGCTACCATTAAGAGCACAAATGGATAAAAATACATTTTTTCGTAGTGCTCGCCAATTGTGAAGATAGCGTATAATAAACAAATTGCTGCGACAATATTCGCTACTAAAACAAGTAGTACCGCAAAAGAATCGGCAACAAATAATATCCCGAATGGCGGTAACCAGCCACTAAAATCAATACGCATCACACCTTGTTGATGGACCTCTAACAAAAGTACGACACTTATGATTACAACGAAGGCAAACGTACACAGGCTCAGAATGCGTTGTAACAAAACATGTTCTCTTAAAAACACTAGCAAAATGGCCGTAATAACCGGCACGATTAATGGTAAAACGATTATATTACTCATCAGACGTACCTCTCAATTCATCAAATTCCCCAGTGCCATTAGTTTTATAGGCACGATAGCCGAGAACTAGCACAAATGCTGTCACTGCAAAGCTAATCACGATAGCCGTTAAAATTAATGCTTGTGGAAGCGCATCTGCGTATGGACCTGGCGATTCACCAATGAGTGGCACATCCCCTTTTTTCAGGCCCCCCATCGTTAAAATAAGTAAATGCGCAGCATGTGAAAGTACTGCTGTTCCAAGAATCACACGTAATAATTGCTTTGAGAGGATTAGGTACGTCGCTACAGCAACTAACACACCAATTAATATTAGAATTAAAGACTCCATTGGCTATTCATCCTCACTTATACTTAAAATAATTGTCACAACAACGCCAACAACCGTTAACGCCACGCCAGCTTCAAAAATAGTAACAGTCGAGAAGCCCATTTTTCCGAAAATCGGCACATCGATATACGTATATGCTTGTGATAAAAATGGTACATCAAAAAACAGCGAACCGATGGCCGTACCTGTCGCTAATAATACGCCCAGTGCTGCTACCTTTTTAAAATCAAACGGCATCCCTTTGTGCACTGTTTCAATATCGTAAGCTAAATATAGCAGTACTATTGCCGAGGCAAGCACGAGACCACCTATAAAACCTCCACCCGGAGCATGGTGTCCTGCAAAAAATAAGTAAATACCAAGCGTTAAAATAATGAATACGACAGCCTTTGTAATAGTACGTAAAATAACGTCATTAATTTTCATGGTCTGCCTCCTTCTTTCGTGGCTTGAGCTTTGTCAGCGTGTACACGCCTAAGCCAGCAATTAAAAGAACGACAACCTCTAACATCGTATCAAACGCACGAAAATCCCCTAAAATAGTGTTAACAATATTTGATCCGCCAGCTAAGTCATACGCATCATTAAAGTACAGCGCGACCGTTTCAAAGCGGTCATAGTGCACGACAGCTAAACCAACTAACGTTACCGTTGCACCTACAAAAATGGCGATAACAGCATTTGAAAACTTCACTCTTTTGCGTGAGGATTCAGGCATTAAATCCGGTAAAAATTTAAAACACAATAGGAACAATGCTGTTGTCACGGATTCAACAACTAGTTGCGTAAGTGCCAAATCAGGTGCTCGGAAAATTACGAAGAAGAATGCGATCGAATAGCCAAGAACGCCGTTCAATAGCATAGCCGTAATCCGTCCCTTTGCAAAAATCATCCATATTGCAGCAAACATCATAACAAACACTAAAATAAGCTCATAGGACTCTACTGGTGAATCCTTTGCAAAATCAAATGCCATGGCATCAGACCATATAAAATATCCTGCAATGAGCGCGACAAAAAACACATAGATATAGACAAAATAATGTGTTAAATTGCCTGACATATAACGATTAGTGAACTTCATAGAGCCTTTTTCACTAAACTCTATAAGGCGATTATAGTAAGTGTTAAACGTATAGTTTTGTGAAAAAATACGATATAGAGGCTTCCAGCTTTTTAATGTTTTAAATAAAATAATGCCGACAATTATTACACCAATGGTCATCAACAATTCAGGATTAACACCGTGCCATGCATAAATATGTGGTGTTAATTCACTAGCTGATGGGAATGTTGGATAAATACTAGCCATTGCAGGCTCTAAAATATAATGGCCAAGGACGTTTGGAAAGAAGAAAATTGCGACTACTAATAAACAAAGTACTATTGGCGAAATGAGCATCCCAATCGGGGCTTCATGTGGTTTTTTATCCAATTTAGCAGGTTGCAATTTACCGAAAAATGTATGAGCAATTAAAATCATGCTGTAAACAAACGTAAAAATACTTGCGACCCATGCCACGATAGGGAATAAAACACCCCAACTATCCATAGAAAAGATATTGACCTCACGAATTTGTAACACGGCCGTAAAGAACATCTCCTTACTTAAAAAACCATTAAATGGAGGTAATCCCGCCATTGATAATCCGCCTATTACAGCTATCGTAAATGTCACCGGCATTAACGCCATCAAACCACCGAGACGACGTATATCACGTGTTCCAACTTCATGGTCAACAATACCAACCATCATGAATAATGCCCCTTTAAATGTGGAGTGATTAATAAGGTGGAACAATGCCGCAAAACTCGCTTGTGTATATATGATTGAACTTTCAGCATATCCAAAATAATGCCCTGCGGAACCAAGACCAAATAAACTCATAATTAACCCAAGCTGACTAACTGTTGAAAACGCTAGTAACGCCTTTAAGTCTGTTTGACGTACTGCATTGAACGAGCCCCAGAACAATGTTAAAAGGCCAATTCCACTAACTAGCCAGAACCAAATAGCCTCACCACCAAATACTGGAGAAAAACGTGCAACTAAATAAATCCCAGCTTTCACCATAGTAGCCGAGTGGAGGTAGGCACTAACAGGAGTTGGGGCCTCCATCGCATCAGGCAACCAAATATGAAAAGGAAATTGTGCGGATTTAGTAAAAGCACCTACTAAAATTAGCAATAACGCTGGAACAAATAGTGAATGTTCCCGTATTAGCTCTACGTTAGCTACTATGTCGCGAATACTAAATGTTCCTGAAGCTACATATAGCATTAGGAAACCCGCAAGCATTGAAAGACCACCGAAAACAGTAATAGTCATTGCTTTTCGTGCACCAGCACGTGAAGCTTTACGATGATGCCAAAATGCAATTAACAAAAATGAAGACACACTTGTTAATTCCCAAAATGTATACAGCACCATTAAATTATCTGAAAAGACGACGCCGAGCATAGCGCCCATGAATAGTAATAAGTAGCAGTAAAAATGATGAAGAGATTCTTTCGTTGATAAATAAAAAATTGAATATAAAATAACTAAACTACCTACACCTGTAATCAGCAAACCAAAAATAATGCTGAGCCCGTCGAGATATGTCGTGAAGTTTATATCAAAAGAGGGAATCCACTCATATGTATGAATAAATGTTTTACCCTCGGCAATTTGAGGAATGTACCGTGCGAGTAAAATAAACAATATGATTGGAACGGATAAAACAAACCAGCCTAAATGTATAACACGCCTTAGTCGCCTATAGAGCAAAGGGATTAGAGCGGCACATACAAATGGTAAAAGTATCGCAATGAGAACTGTAACCAAATGAAAACCTCCTACAATCAATTTCGTCCAGCAATTTTGCGCCCGAGATTTTGTATTTTTAGGCCTGCATGATACAGGTCAGTTAGCTGATAGTACATATATGCATACTATAAAATAGCTCCTAAATTATTCCTTACAAAATATTTGACATTCGCCGTTGCTTTAACGTTATTCAGCAGCGTTTGAATAACTACTGTAAAATACAAGCCTGCTATCCCCTTCTTAAAGAGGTACATAGTAGACAAAAAGTTGAATGAATATATCAGAACTCTTCTAAATTTGGATGTTTACCTGTACTAATCGATGTGGATACCGAACATGTATCGTACATTAGACACTTGATAAATGTTTAATTGCATCAACACTTGACTATCTATTTAACTCACTGCATAATAATGTGGCATATGGAAGCTATTCATTTAAATTCACATTATGCATAAACAAAACAATCATAGAACATGGATATAAGCCGAATTCCTTAAGGGTTTCCCGTATATCGTCATTAACTTTTATTCACTTTAAAGTATACAATATAAATAAGCATAATGCACTGTAACAGCCTTCATTTTAGCTGTTTTAGGATATTTTTTTCAAAATTCGCAGTACAAATAACAAAATAACAATAGGATAAAGAGGTGTATATTTTTAATGAAGCATGTTAAAGGGAGATTAGACGAAAGTATTTTAGTTTGTGTCTACTATGGACTAAATGGGGAGCGCTTAATTCGTCGAGGTCATAAAATGGCCATGATGCTCGATTGCCCACTCTATATTCTTTCGGTCGATTCACAACCCCTCGATGCCTTTGATGCTGAGAAATCTGGTTACATCGAACAGTGGAAAGACCTAGCCGAAGAGCTTGATGTTGAAAAATTCATTTTACTAGATAACGAAAAACGTCCTATTCAAAAGGTCATTGCTGAAGTAGCAAAAAATTACGGCATTTCTCAAATCATCGTTGGTCAAAGTGCACAAAGCCGTTGGGAGGAAATAACAAAGGGATCATTCCTGAATGTCCTATTAAAAGAGGTTCCTTTTGTAGATTTCCACATTGTAGCTGTCCAACGTCCAACTGAAGATGACACCTATGATACATACGAAAAAGGTGTACGTGCCTATTTGATTAAAGACCAGGACAATTTTAAAATAGCATTTACTTGTCCACGGTATGTTTCAATTGAAGGCATCTTCTTCAAAGAAATTGGCACTGATTTTGATAATGGGATATTTAAATTTACTTACAACGATAAAATGCATGAAATTCATATTACTGAGGGCTTGGTGAATGATAAAGAAAAGTTACCAGCAGAATTTACATCCCCATTACGGCAATAGTTTGTAATCACGCATTTAAAACGCCTAATTCCTACTTTTTGAGCAATGTTGATTCTATTGCAACGGTGACTAGATTGAAGTGAAGGAAGGAAGCCGTTAAACGGATTCTTCCCTTTTTAATTATACACCTAGCTGACACGCCTCCTGTATAGAGGCGTGTATTTTTCTTACAAAGCAGATGCAGGTTTATCTTTCGGTAAGAAAAATGCTACTAGTAATAATAATGGCAGTAAAGAAACAATCAACATTGTGAAATCAATACCTTTATGATCCATTAACACTCCAATTACAATTGCTCCAATTGCTCCCATACCAAATGCAAAGCCAGTCGTTAATCCCGCCATTGTCCCAATTTTAGTTGGTACAAGCTCTTGTGCATAAACAACTGTTACAGAGAAGCTAATCATAATTAATGTGCCGATAATAACTAAAAATATTGCTGCTATCCATAACGGTACATATGGCAATGCTAAACAGAATGGCATTGGCACAACGACTGAAAGTAAAATTACATTTTTTCTACCGATACGGTCAGATAATGATCCCCCAAAAAACGTGCCAACAACACCAAAAGCCATAAAAGTAAAAATTAAAATTTGTCCAAGTCGCAGACTAACATTATAATGATCCATTAAATAAAAAACATAAAAACTTGTTATATTCGTTGTATAAAATGATCGTGCAAAAATAATAGTAAATAATAATGTTAAAGCGATTCCCACTTGTTTCTTTGTCAGTGGAGGCAAAGATGATACTAATGTGCGTTTTTTCTTGGATAGACGTTCTAGCTCCAACTGCTTTTTATACCATTTGGCAATCTTACTCAACAATATAATTCCTATCGTTGTCGCAATAAGCACAAAAGCTGCTCCACGTTGTCCAAAAATGTCCAAAATGTAAGCGCTAATTAATGGCGCAAGCGCTTGTCCAGAGTTCCCGCCAACTTGATAAATTGATTGTGAAAGCCCTCTTTTAGAGCCTGCTGCCATAAATGAAACGCGTGAACCTTCCGGGTGAAATATTGCTGAACCAAGGCCTAAAAATAATACGGCTATAATAATTACCCAGTATTGCGTTGTGAAAGCTAAAATGGAAATCCCTATAAATGAGCTAATCATTCCGATAGGTAAAGCATAAGGCATTGGCTTTTTATCGCTGACGTAGCCTACAATGGGTTGCAGAGCTGAGGCAAACATGTTTAATACAAATGAAATAAGCCCGATTTGCGTAAAGGTCAAACCGAGCTCACTCTTCAATATTGGAAACATCGCAGGTATAACAGATTGCATCGTATCATTGATAAGATGGGCAACGGCAATAGCAATCATAATCGGAAAGACAGGATTGTTAGAATTTTCTATTTGTTTGTTCATGCTACCACCACACTTCCTTATTTTTTCAAAAACCTAATTTATAAATGATTGTCGCATACAATTCCTCTTTTTGCACAAGCTATTTCTCGATAGCAGTTCTAAGGAGTTGATTTTTGTATGACTGTAGATGAATTTTTCCACGCCAATGTTTGGGAAATGGTAATTAGAGCAACCCTTTCCTTTTTTGCATTACTCATTGTTACACGATTACTTGGTAAAAAACAGCTAGGCCAGCTTACATTTTTCCACTATACAACAGGTATTACATTTGGATCGATCGCTTCAGAAATTGCAGCACAATCTGAGACACCTTTTTTAGAAGGACTTATTGCACTAATATGGTGGAGCGTTTTAACGTATCTCATGACCGTTATTACTATCAAATCTAAAAAAGCACGTGTGCTGATTGACGATAAACCAACCATTGTCATTCAGAATGGCCTTATTTTAGAATCAGGACTAAAGAAAAATCGCTTGCACATGGATGAGTTAACGATGATGTTACGCGAACAATCTGTATTTTCCGTTCAGGATGTCCAATACGCTTTATTAGAAACTACCGGTAATTTGAGCGTATTGCTGAAGCCAGCAGAACAGCCCTCAACGAAGCAAGATATAAAAGCCGATGTCACTCCGCCTACTTATTTACCAACAGAAGTAATATCGGATGGACAGCTTATTAAAGAAAATATTGTGGAACTTGAATTGACTGAAGATTGGGTAATGAAAAAGCTGAAAAAGCAAAATGTCCAATCCTATGAAGATGTCTACTTTGCACAAGTTCAAACGAATGGCTCCTTATACATTAGCCTAAAAGATAAAGCAAGACGATCAAGCCCGTAACAGCTTGTATCGTCTTGCCTATTCTATTTTCATAATATCTAATGGTGTAATTATGCCAATCAGCTTTTGTTGTGTTTTCCCATGCTCCGTAATCAATATCGCCTCAAAACGCTTTCCACTTTCCACGCCCTGTTTAAATATTTCTTCCGCCTCATAAATCGTTATGTATCTACTCACAAATTTGTAATTCACTCTATTTTTTTCGTGCAATAAGATATCATGCAATGTAGGAACGTGTTTCGGCACATGGTTGCCTCCCATTACAGATGCAAGCCAATTTGTAATGCCAACAGTAGTCACAAGCCCTTTAAATTGGTCTTTATTATAAACAGGAAACTGTGTAAACTTGCGTTGACGAATAACCTTTAATACATGCTTTAATGAATCATTTTCTTGGAATACAAGCACCTTTTTTCGAAACATTTGTCCCACTAGTGTGGGCTTTGCAAGAGTAGCGTCCATATATTCAATGCGCTCTACTACATCTACGTGTGGTTCTGCAATTACATACTCCATAGATGTACGATGATGAACAATCGCATTGCGTAAATCTGCATAGGAGCGTAAATCATCCTCATATTTACGTACTAAAACGTCCTTTTTTTTCGCCTGGTCCACGAGACGGTAAAAAGGCATAAAATCTTTCGCACCGATAATATCCCTTAGTCGATGGTCAATTCGATTAAAGGCTGTGAGAAAGCGATCGGAATTTTGTGTAGCCAATCTTATCACCTACTCTCATAGCAAGATTTTATATTTTTCGAGTTATTTGACAAATCATAAGTTATAGCTACATTATATTCCTAAGTTATGGATATTCCAAGAAAAGTTCGTACATATCTGACTTTCTAAAGCGTAAAAATCCACTTCGCTTTCCGCGGGCATGTTGTAAGCCGCAACCCTCGCGTACGCGCTGTTTGTTGCGTCTTACATTCGTGCGTTCCCGCAGGAGTCTTCGTGGATTTTTACTGGATATAAAGAATGCCCTACTAGCTGTGCCATCTGGACACATAAAAGGGCAATTCCATATTTCACTCTTATGCATAATATCTGACTTTCTAATACGGCAAAATCCACTTCGCTTTCCGCGGGCATGTTGTAAGCCGCAGAAGTCTAAGTGGATTTTTCTTGTTATATTTTAGCCATTGAAGCGTTTTTCTTCATTGAAAAAATGCCGATAGTAATACAAAGACATATAAGAACTATTGTAATAACTAGGCTCCACCAATAATCAGACATTTCCATTGTCCCGCGTATTAGCTGAACACCGTATAGTGGTAACTTCCACGGTGAAATTGTCCAAAACGTACCTACGAGCCCATCAATAATTTGACCTACAAAAATTAAAATAAATGCGCATGTTGTTGCAACTACTGTTTTAAACATCGCACTCATCATGAGTGTCGCTGCTAAAACAAATAACAACCATATAAAATACGTACAAACACTTGCTAAAAGAGTCCCTATCTCAAATGTTCCGTACAACACAACCGTATAATAAACACTTGCCGTAAATCCTGCTACTATACTGACAAAGCCTACTGTACTGACAACTAAAAACTTACTAATAAAAAATGCTCCAAAAGAAATAGGTCGTACATACAATAAGGTAGCCAAACCATTTGAGCGTTCTTTGCTAATAGAGCCTACAAAAGAAGCCATAAGCACGAGTAATCCAATTAATTGAAACTGACTAATTGTAGATAATATTAAATCTGCAGGTACTAATTCTGGCATCAACATTTCAAAACCTTCAGGCATATTGCCAACAGCCTTTAGAATATCCTTTATATAATAACTGGTTAGCGGTTCACTCATACCTAAAAGAGCGAAAACAAGTGGAATCCATAAAAACTTTCTACTACGCCACGCGTCACGAAATTCTTTTTGAAGTAGTACGTTAAATCCATTCATGCTCTTTTCGCCACCTTCATGAAAATATCCTCTAGCGACGCCGTTTGACGTGCTACATTTCGCACTAAATATGGATAAGCAGTAAGGCGTTCAAGTACTTGTTGCATGCTCGGTTCTTCATCTTGAATGGCTACGTACACATAGCTACCGTTAACTGTACATTTAAATGTAGATTGACTAATAAAATGCTGCGCTTCTTCCACCGTGCTAAATTCTACGATATAAGCTGGCTCATCAAAACGTTGGCGCACTTCACGTAATGTTCCCTGTTCCACAAGTTGACCATTACGCAAAAATAATAACTGGTCAGTCATTTCCTCAGCATCATTCAAAATATGTGTTGAATACAAAATTGTCGTCTGCTGCTGTAAACCTTTTAATAAATCAAGTACTTCTCTACGTCCAACTGGATCTAAAGCAGATACAGGTTCGTCTAACAGCAGTAATTTAGGCTTATGAACAATTGCCTGGGAAATACCAAGACGTTGCTTCATCCCACCTGAAAACGTTGCAATCTTTTTATGAAGATCATTTCCTAAGCCTACAAATTCTAATGTTTTTTGAGCTTCTTGCTTCGCCTTTTTAGCAGGTACACCACTTAACTTTGCGGCCATTTCCGTAAACTCTAGGGCACTTAGCCAAGGCTGAAACTGCGGATATTGCGGTAAAAATCCAATATTTGTTCGTAAATCTCCACCCAACATTTTAACGCTCCCTAAAGATGGCTTTAATAAACCTGTTAACATCGATAAGGTCGTTGTCTTCCCTGCACCATTTGGTCCAATTAATGCTGTGGATGTGTGTTCTTCTAACGTAAAATCAATTGCATCCACTACTGTTTTGTCGGCAAAACGCTTCGTCAAACCCGTTACTTGTAGTAATGTTGTCATGATTGTTTTCTCCCGACGATAAAATATGCAACAGGCCCAAGTAGATTAATAAATAATATAATAAATACCCATAAAATTTTCGGCCCATTTGTTGCGTGAATTTTTCGAAGATCAATTAAAGCAATAATCATTAAAATAATTTGTACTACGATTATTGGCGCTATAACCGCCCAAGGGATTTTTGCTAACTCCTCCATTTAAAACACCTCGCCTTTTTGTTCTAACTTTACTATAACAATTTTGTTCTAATATGTATAGAACAAAAATCAAATGCTAAATCCTAACAAGTCATTTAGTTCCGTTCAAGTCGCTCACCTTTTAGCAGTAACGGCGCAGCTCTTTTATTCGTGCTGTTCCTGTAATAGTTCACATTTTCTGCAAAAACAACCTTTTGTAGCTGCTGCATAGTATGTACTAGGCAACGCCAGAAAACTGTCCATACTCGTTTACATAAATTCAAAAAAGCCCGCCATAGGACATGGCAGGCTACATACTTCATATAGAATTGTTTCATAAAGACTAATTTAAATACCAAGGTAATATTTTATAAAAAACATTACTTTTCGTACAACTTCTTTAAAGCCGTTGCCATATTTGGACGGATTGTTACTTGTGAGCGTGCTTTCTTAACGGCTGATTCTGCTGACTGTAGCGATTTTGCTAAGCCAAGTTCCATTAACACAGCAGTCGCTGCTACACCTGCTCGTCCACCACCACTTCCACAGTGAAAATAAACCTTCTGCCCTGATTCATAAGCAGAGACTATTTTTTTCGCTACTTTTTCAATAGACTGAGCTACTTCTGCTTCTTCATCAGCGATAGGCATATGGTTGTAATTATAGTGCGCTGCTTGCTGTTCTTGTGCTGTTAATCCATTCACGCGAACATCAATTACAACATCTACCTGCTCATTTACATAAGCTGCATCTGCATCTTGCGCACCGCCAAAAAATAATCGATCTTTCACTAACACATCATAGTTTTTTTCCATCATATGCACGCTCCGAACTTTTATTTCTCTAATAAATGTTTGATATCATCATAATATGGTAGCGCTGTTAGTGCTCCTGCCTTCGTCGCTGCAAGGGCACCTAATCGATTGCCAAAGCTCACACAGCGTACTAGCTCTTCTACAGTTGTCGGTAAACCATTGTAATGGACATCGCGTAATACACCAGCCATAAATGCATCTCCTGCACCTGTAGTATCTACTGGGACAACCTTTTCTGTTGGTACGTGGATAACTTCCCCGTTTAATACGGCATATGTGCCCTCTTCACCAACTGTTACTAAAATAATCGGTACTAAGTAACTGTTTAACTGCTCAATGCCATCTTCTAAATTAGTTGTCTCTGTTAAGAAAAATAATTCATCATCAGTTACTTTCAAAATATCTACATTCTCAAAAAATGAAGTAATGGTCTCCCTACAAACTTCTTCACTGCTCCAACGTAATGGTCGAATATTGGCATCCATTGCAATAATAGCACCTTTTTCCTTTGCCTTTTCGACAGCAGCTCTCGTAGTTGCTAATGCAGTTGGATGAAACATTGTACCTGAGCACACAATTAATGCAGAAGCATGTTTAAAGGCAGCATCATCTAATTGTGTTGCATCAACTTGTAAATCTGGCGTCTCGTCGACATAATCTTTGAAAATTCGCTCGCAAGCTTCAGTTAAATGCACGTAAACACCACTTACACGTTTTGCAGGGTCAAATACCGCAAAGTCAAGGTTCACACCTTCTTGCGCAAGACCATCTTGAACAAATTGTGAACCTTCGTCATCTCCAGTAATCGTAATTAGTGCAGATGGAGCACCAATACGGCTAATGCCAGCAGCTACATTAACCGTTGCACCACCCATATATTTAGTAAAAGATGTATTCGTTACATCGTCAGCAATATAGTCAATAAATGCATCTCCATAGACTAAAATAAAATCCTTATCTTCCTTTGTCATTGTTGTCCCCCCGAAAGTCTATTCATTATAGATTAACATGAAAGTTGATTTCCTATAAAGTTTTAAACTTTCGGAAAAATAATAAAAGTATTAGCACATGCGGTTTTTTTCGACCTTAATCGCCAAATTTCATTCAACAATTATTATTCATATCGCTTAATGAAATGGTCATCCTAAGGAGTGCCACAAAGAAAACGGCTGCACACGACAAATCAACAGCAATAGCCCGCTAATATTATTTTTAAAAAGATTTTCGTCTTTTTTATCCTTCTGATAGTCATAAAAAAGTATTTCTCTACCAACGTATATAGTTATTTGTAATGGAGGGACGCGACTACAACTCATAACGGACAAAACGCGCGCTAACGAGGTTGCAGCTTACAGTGTACTGAGCAGAAGGCCCTGCCCGTAGCAGAAATTAACCGTAATCGACTCTATACTTATTCTAAAAAAGTAAAGTAGTGAATATTTCAAAAGCTTGAGACATCTTCTATCTTTGTTATACTTGCCTATAGAAAGGTAGGGATTTTGACAATGAGTATAACAATTCGACAAGCACAACCTCAGGATGCTTATGCCGTTATTCCACTAATTATTGATGCGATTGGTGATATTGCCAACCGTTTAACAGGAGAACAAACAGCTTCAAAGGTTGAACAGGAACTAACAGTGCTCTTCCAACGTGAAGATAACAGACACTCTTATTTAAATACTTTTGTGGCGGTTGAAGGTGAACAAATATTAGGCACACTTGTTTATTACAATGGTGCACAGGCAATTCAAATGGATGCTAATCTCGTAAAATGGCTTGAAGAGAAAAATGCCCCTTCTATTACCATCGATCAAGAGGCTCATGAGGATGAATACTATATCGATACAGTTTGTGTTTCGCCAGAGGCTCGTGGTAAAGGGATCGGTACATTGTTAATTCAATTCGCTATCGAGCAAACGCAAAAACGAGGATTTACAAAATTATCATTAAATGTAGAAACACAGAAAGAAGATGCTCGTCGCTTATATGAACGTATGGGCTTTGTCATTACTGAACCATGGTCCATCATAGACGAACCATTTCATCATATGGTGAAACAGATTTAGGATGTGGAATAATTAAGCATGAAAACAAATTTAATTTACCCTCTATTGATCGTCATCGCTTCAAGTAGCTATGGCATTTTATCGACAATTGTCAAAGTAGCTATGCAGCATGGCTTTACAACATCAGAGGCGGTATCTAGCCAATATATTATCGGCTTTATGCTAGTTGCAACAATCTTTATCATAACGCAAAGACAACTACCGAAACTTTCAAAGAATGGCTTACTTATTTTAATTAGTGCAGGGATTTTCACAGGCATTACGGGTATAGTCTACGGGGAATCATTAAAATATTTACCTGCATCACTTGCCGTCGTCATGCTCTTTCAATTTACATGGATTGGTTTATTGTTAGACTGCATATTCCATAAACGACTGCCTAGTAGACCAGAAGTCATTTCGATTATCGTTTTATTTGCTGGTACTATTTTGGCGGCTGGTGTACTGAATGTCGATTTAAGTGGTATTGCAATACAAGGCTGGCTATTTGGGTTTGCGGCTGCATTTACCTTTGCATGCTTTATCCAATTTAACTCTCGCCCTGTCGAAGGGATTACAACGACATCAAGAGTTCTAATTGTTTCCTTTGTTGCACTTATTATGATCAGTATTTTCTTAAACCCTGAAATTGCATGGAACGGCAAATTGTTCACTGAAGGGTTATGGAAATTCGGACTAGCACTTGGACTTTTCGGTATTATCTTACCGATTTATTTATTTTCAATTGCAGTACCAAAGGTTGGTGGCGCACTAGCCTCTATTTTAAGCGCCATTGAACTACCTGTTGCTGTAACTGTTTCCGTTATTGTATTGCACGAATCACTCACTTTATTACAAGTTGTTGGCATAATTCTCGTTATTCTAGGCATGTTGCTGCCTAATATGCTTGCTAACCGAAAAATAACAGCTCCTTAAAAATGGGTTTAGCCATTTTTAAGGAGTTTTTATTTTTCACATATATATCGTTGATAATCGTCATTTTTTTGGATTATGATAATAATATCGTTAGATTATTTTAATTATTCTAACATTAATACTTTATTTAAGTATTATACTGCACTATGTAAGCAACTCACTATAGGAAGGGGAAGATGATTATGAAAAAAACACGTATTTTCGGAGTTTTTCTTGTGCTGATGCTTATCGTTTTAGCTGCTTGTAGCAACACCGACGATAAAAATTCGACAAAAGATACCACAAACGATGACAAAGCATCTGATTCAGAAAAAGCAGATGAAAGCACAACTCCATCTGGCAAACTGGTCATTTACACAGGACGTGATGAGGAAATGGTGCAAGGCGTAATCGATCAGTTTAATGAGAAGTACCCGGACATTGAAGTGGAGTTTTTAACAATGGGTGCTCAGCAAATATTAGAGCGTCTACGCGGTGAAAAAGCAAATCCTCAGGCAGATTTTTGGTGGGGTGGTACACAATCTGCATTAATGGTTGGCGCTAACGAAGATTTACTGCATACGTGGCAACCGAGCTTTATCGAGACAATTGATGCAAACTATAAAGATAAAGAAGGTCGCTGGTTCGGTGAAATGCTTTTACCTGAAGTAATAATGATTAACAGCGACTTACTAACAAAAGAGACCGGCCCACAAGATTGGGATGATTTATTAGATCCAAAATGGAAAGATCAAATTTTAATTCGCGGCGTATTAGCTTCGGGAACAATGCGAACTATTTATTCCTCAATGATTGTTCGTCAAGATGCCACTACACCTGATAAGGGCTACGATTGGCTATTAAAATTAGATGCCAACACGAAAGAATATACACAAGACCCAAATGCCCTTTATTTGAAGCTCACACGTCAAGAAGGCAGTGTTTCCTTATGGAATTTGCAAGATATTCTATTAAAGAAATATACAACTGATTATCCGTTCGATTACATTTATCCGAAGAGCGGTGCACCAATTTTAGTTGATGGTGTTGCCGTTGTTAACAATGCTAAAAACTTGGAGAACGCAAAATTGTTCGTAGAGTTTTTATTTGAAAAGGAAATGGTGACGAAATTAGCGAATGATTACTACCAAATTCCAACACGCTCCGACATCGATCATGCTTCAATGCCAGAATGGTATCAGGAATTAGATTTAAAAACATTTGATATTGATTGGCAACTAATGTCGGATAAAGAGGCAGAATGGATGGAGCACTGGGATACGAATATTAAAGGTAGAGGAAATAAGTAGTGCCAGGCACTCAAACAATTTTCAAACAATTCCTTACCTAATTCAGTCCTGCGGGGACAGCACAGAATGTAAGACGCAACAAACCGTGCTTAAGCGAGGGTTGCGGCTTACAGTGTGCCCGCGGAAAGCGTCCACACGCAACATAAATCAACAGCAGTATTACTCTATAATTTATTTTGGTAAACGGAAGTTTGCTAAAAATTTTTGACCTTGTCTAATTTTATAATAATTTGTCATTTCTGATTATTCAGTTTATAATAATTATAATTTAACCCTAATTAAAGGAGGATTTCATATAGTGGTATATAGCAATGAATTATATGAATCCTAAGCATTGAATTTAAAACTAAGTAATTTAATACCCTCTTTTAGAACTTATAAATGTAAATATTACATTATTTTTTATAATTTCTTAAAGGGGATTTTTTATTTTATCTCGAGATTTTCAGCTTCTTTACACCCCTTCTTAAATGAGGCACATTTCATTAAGGTTGCCTTAAAAACTCGTGCTTAGTTCTTTGCAGTCCGTTGCCAATTGATTAATACACTTACGCTAAATTAAATAGGAATATAAGTAAAATATATACTGTATAATTAGGTGAAGAATCATGAATACAATCTACTCTTATTTCAAACTTACCCTAAAAACCTTCCCTCTTTTTTGGGGAGCTTCAAAGTTTTATTCTATTGTTTTGTTAATTATAATTCCATTTCAAGCAATACTACCCTCTCTTACTATTTGGTTTTCAAAAGGTTTAATTGATGCCATTTCTACTACCGACACTATCGTTTATTCTATAATCATATTCTTTGTAATATCTTGGATAATAGTATCATTTATTAATGCTATATTAGGTCCCATTGAAATGACCTTTCAAGGTTTAATGACTGATAAATTAATTGCCGACTTAAATAAATCCTTAATGGAAAAATCTTCGGATATAAAGGGACTATATTACTTTGAAAATCCAGAATTTTATGATGATATACAAATACTTGAGCAAGAAGCTGCATGGAGGCCAGTAAACCTCATCGTTTTTACTTCTGGCATGATTAGTAGTGTCATAACTGGCATTTCTATGTTGGTGCTATTGACGAACTTTAATATCTTGATTGCTTTCATTATTTTTGTTGCCATAGTTCCACAGGCTATCGTTACATATAAATTACAAAAAGAAGCATTTGAAACCCTTGTAATGAATAGTCCAGAATCTAGAAAGATGCAATATTATAGCTCAGTAATGCTGTCAAAAGAACACATCAAAGAAGTGAAAATATATAACACGGCCGCCTTTTTTATTAATAAATATATGGTGACGTTCAATAAAATTCATACAGAAGTAAAAAAAATCAGATATAAACAAGCTATCTTCTCTGTTGTATTTGTAGGAATTGGAATTGCAGGGATTGGCCTAAGTTTTTGGTGGGTAGTCAAAGGCGTACTAAATAACACATTTACTGCAGGAGATATACTAATTTTCTCTTCTTCTGTTTTACTTGCACGGCAAAGTTTGGCGGGTTTTATCGAAAATTCGAGCTTACTATATGACACATTACTTTATATGGAAAAATATTTTAAATTCACATCGTTACAATCAGATATAAAATCAGGCAAAGAGATTTTGTCCTTAGAAAAAAGTAATTTTACATTAGTTTTTAAAAATGTATCTTTTAAGTACCCCAATTCTTCTAAATTTATACTTCATCAAGTTAATTTTACTATCAACATGGGGGAAAAAATCGCACTTGTCGGAGAAAATGGTGCTGGGAAATCTACCATCGTTAAGCTGATTTCAAGATTTTATGAACCAACTGAAGGAAAAATAGAATTAAACGGCATTGATATTGCAGAATATAATATTGATTCTTATCGTCAAATAATCGGTATTGTGTTTCAAGACTTTTCCCGTTATCAGTTATCCTTTAAAGAAAATATTATGATTAGTCATACGGAAAGTACTAATGATTATGAAAGGTTAGCTAGCGTGTCCGAGCAAAGCTCTCTTAATGATTTAGTTGCAAGTTTCGAACAAGGGTATGAGCAAATTTTAAGTAAAAATTTTGATAACGGCACAGAACTATCAGGCGGTGAATGGCAAAAGGTAGCTATTGCAAGAGCTTACTTCCGAAATGCAGCATTTCTCATTTTAGATGAACCTTCGGCAGCTCTTGATGCAAGGAGTGAGCACCATATGATTGAAACATTAACTGACCTTTCAGCAACAAAAACATTATTATTAATAACGCATAAATTATCTGCTTTAAAAATGGTTAATCGAATCCTTGTATTGCAACATGGGCACATAATTGAAGAAGGTTCAATGCAAGAGTTATTGAATGAAAAGGGATATTTTTCAGAATTGTATCAATTACAGGCTAATAAGTATTCTACTTAGACATTTATGCGAAAAGTTGATTGCAATAGCATCCCCATCTTTTCAAAATAGAAAGGAGCATTTCATTTGAAAAATGTCAAAATCGAAAATGTCTCTAAGCAATTTGGGAAAGTACATGGCGTGAAAGATTTAAATCTCGATATTAAAACAGGTGAATTTTTCACTTTCCTCGGGCCTAGTGGTTGCGGGAAAACAACCACATTACGAATGATTGCAGGATTTTATTACCCTACTGAAGGGAAAATTTATTTCGATGATCGTGATGTGACATTGCTTCAGCCAAACAAACGAAATATCGGTATGGTGTTTCAAAATTACGCCCTTTTTCCGCATATGACAGTAGACGAAAATATTGCCTTTGGTTTACAAGTACGAAAGTTCTCAAAATTTGAGATAAAACAAAAAGTCGATCGTATTAGAGGACTCGTGCATCTTGCACAATACGGAAATAGAAAAATAAATGAATTATCTGGCGGTCAGCAGCAACGCGTAGCATTGGCAAGAGCACTTGTCATTGAGCCTGATATTTTATTACTTGATGAGCCTTTGTCGAATTTAGACGCGAAATTACGAGAGGAAACGCGCATTGAAATCAAAAGAATTCAATCGGAGTTAGGCGTCACAACAATTTACGTAACGCACGATCAAATGGAAGCGATGGCTATGTCGGACCGCATTATGGTGATGGATAATGGATATGTGAAACAAATTGGCACACCTCAGGAGATTTATAATCGTCCATTAAACCGCTTCGTCGCCGATTTTATTGGGGAAACGAATTTAATTGAAGCGACAACAATTGCTATTCATGATGATGAAATACAAGTAAAAACGAAGAGCGGACTTGTTCTAACTGGGCGAAAGCAACACAGCTCCCCTAATTTAACGCATATGATTGGAGACAACGTGTTTATTTCGATTCGTCCAGAGACCGTTAATCAAGGTCCTGGTGAAAACACATTAACAGGAACCATTTCTTTTGTTGAATTTACAGGAATAAGCGTGAATTATATTGTCGATTTTATCGATTTCTCGTTGAAAGTCATGATAATTAATACAAACGCTCAGTTAAAAAATATTGGCGAAGACATTACATTAAATATAGCTCGTGAATCACTTTATTTTTTAGGAGAATAGGAGGCATACCATATGGAAAAACCACCTGTACAATCTTATCAAAATAATGCTTGGACACGGCTAACACAATCGAAATGGTTTGTTTATATATTAATTTCACCATTGTTTTTAGTGTTGTTTGCCTATGTGATTTATCCTTTCTATCAAACTTTCCTTCAGAGCTTTTCAGAGGATAATGCACTTACGCATTATCAAAAGTTTTTTAGTCTCGCTAGCCCTGCGAATCTCGAGGCACTCTGGACTAGTTTATATATTTCTATTATTAGTGTTATTTGCTGTGCAATTGTTGGTATTACAATGGCCTTTTTATTAGAACGCTATAATTTCCCTGGGAGACGGATACTATCCATTTTAGTATTAGTGCCAATGGCTCTTCCACCGCTTGTTGGTGTACTTTCATTTACTTTTCTTTACGGAGAAAGTGGAATTTTCCCACGTGCGATCCAACATTTATTTGGACTACAGCAAGTACCCTTTTCTTTAAAAGGCATATGGGGTGTAATCGTTGTACATACATTTACAATGTACACATACTTCTATTTAACCGCTTCGGCTGCTATTAAAGGATTGGATCCATCATTAGAGGAAGCAGCAACTAGTTTAGGCGCAGGGCGTATTCGTGTATGGACAAAGGTTATATTGCCAATGCTGACACCTTCTATTATTGCATCTGCATTACTTGTATTTATGATATCTATGGCATCCTATACTGCGCCGTTAATGTTTGGTGTCGAACGAACAATGACCATGCAAATATACTTATCACGAACAAATGGTAATTTGGGGATGGCCGCTACACAGTCAATGATTTTATCTTTTGTGTCCATTTCATTTTTAATCATTATGCGCTGGTACCAAAATCGTAGAAACTATCAAAATTTGAGTAAAGGCATTAGCGTTCATCGCTCTGAAGTATCCTCAAAATGGATGAAAATGATTGCTACAATTGCTTCCTTTGGCGGTACACTTATTTTAATTTTACCAATATTAGTGCTTATTTTAATTTCTTTTTCAGTAGATGGTGCCTGGAAAACTCAAATTCTCCCCACCGACTATACACTCGATCATTATATAGCGCTTTTTACTGACGAACGAACATGGAGACCAATTTGGAACTCTATACAAATGGGCGTCGTCGCAACGTTCGGTAATGTAATTTTCGGTGTTGCAGCTGCCTATGCGATGGTTCGCCTAAATTTTAAAGGTAAAACATTGCTTGATATTTTAATTATGGTTCCTTGGGCATTGCCTGGTACTGTAGTTGCCGTCAATTTAATTGCAGCCTTTAGTACTGAAAATATTTTCGCTTTTAACCAAGTACTTATCGGTACATTTTGGATTTTACCATTAGCTTATTTTATTAGACATTTACCCCTCGTTTTTCGTTCAACATCAGCTTCCCTCGTGCAATTAGATCAGTCTATCGAGGAGGCATCGCGAAGTCTAGGCGCAAACTGGTGGTATACGTTTAGACGGATCGTACTACCACTTACTTTTTCGGGAATATTAGCAGGAACTCTGCTAGCACTTGTTCAAAGTTTAGGTGAGTTCGTAGCCTCTATTCTTATTTACAGTACTTCTACAATCCCGCTGTCTGTTGCTATATTTCAAAAATTATATGCCTTTAAATTTGGAACTGCATGTGCTTATGGCGTTTTACAGATTTTCTTAATTTTAATTGTGCTCATTATTTCCGAAAAGCTATCAAAGGGCAGTGCTGGCACAGCCATTTAACTGTCATCCTATAGGAGGCCATTCATATGTTTGAAGATTTCCGCAACAAAATCCAGCAGGAGGATGGAATGATTTTTCCTTCAAATATTTATCGGAAAATTGTTTTGCAACCAGCTTATGACGAAGCGAAGAAAAACTTTTTAACAATTATGCTTCAAATTAATATTGCTCACTTAAAAATGTTAGAAGAACAAGGACTAGTAAAAAAAGAAGAAGCGAAACAAATTGCTATGGCGCTAAAAAAACTAGACTTGAACTATTATCGAATAGAAGATTATAGCCCGCAATACGAGGATTTATTTTTCCGCATTGAAAATAAACTAATAGAACTTGCTGGTGACGTTGCTGGAAATCTCCATATTGGTAGAAGTCGTAATGATATGGGTATCGCCATTTATCGAATGACATTGCGCAAAAAGTTATTAATGCTTATGGGGGAATTGCTTAAATTACGAGGTGATTTAATTGCTTCAGCTGAGGAGCATATCGATACAATTATGATTGGCTATACACATACGCAACAAGCACAACCAACCACTTTTGCACATTATTTAAAAGCCGTAATCGATCAACTCGATCGAGATTTCGAGCGCATGCAGCATTGCTATCAAACAGTTAATCGGAGTAGCATGGGAGCAGCCGCCTTAACGACTACAGGCTTTAACATTAGCCGTGAGCGCATGCGAGACTTACTAGCTTTCGATGAAATTATCGAAAATGCCTGGGATGCGGTTGCTGGTGCTGACTATATCTCTGAAGCAGCAAGTATTGTACAGCTTGCCGCCCTTAACCTCGGACGTACATCTCAGGACTTTTTATTATGGGCTACACAGGAATTTAACGCATTTACACTAGCTAGCCCATACGTTCAAATTAGCTCGATTATGCCGCAAAAACGTAACCCTGTTTCCATTGAACATACACGCTCATTACTATCTGCAGTAGTCGGAGACGCTAGTACAGTTCTACAAATGGTACATAATACACCGTTTGGTGATATCGTAGATACAGAGGACGATATGCAACCATATTTATGGCGAGCTATAGATCGATTAATAGGTATTTACAAATTATTTGGTTCACTCGTTGTTACAATGGATGTAAACAAGAAGAAGCTCCGAAACCGCGCGGAAAACAGTTTTGCAAATGTAACAGAACTCGCTGATACATTAGTCCGCTCCGAAGGTATTTCATTCCGTCAAGCCCATAGTATCGTCAGTAAGTGCATTAAAGTATTACTTGCTCACGGTGAAGAATCACTCGCTAGTCTGACATGGAGCCTAGCTAATACACAAGCCAAGTTGGTTACTGGCAAACCTTTAATTATTTCTGAAGATGATTTTTATCATACTTTAAAACCAGAGTTTTTTGTAAGTGTACGAACATTATTAGGTGGCCCTTCACCTGAAACAATGCGAGCATCAATTGAGCGAGCAAAGGTAAAGGCAGATACCCTACTTGAATGGGTTCAGCAAAAGGAATTCGCCATTACAGAGGCGGAAAAGCAATTAATTTCGTTTATAGAGGAATGGGATCAATGAATGAATGGCTGCTAATTATTGATGGTGGTGCAACTAAAACGGCATGTGCAATCGTACATGCCGAGTCAGGTGAAATACAATTTACAACATCATTAGGAGGGTCCAATTACCAGGCTATAGGTGTGGAGCCTGCTACGGATATATTACGAACATTATTAGCAAAAGCTCGTGTATTTTTACAAGCGCAAGCTAACTCAAAAATCGCTATCGCCACGTTTGCTATGGCTGGGATTGATTCACCAAATGATCATAAAAATGTTACGGAAATTGTCCATGATGCAATTACAGCGGCACAGCTACATATCCAGATGCTTATTATCGAAAATGATGCTGAAGCTACCTTATTAGGTGTCACTGCTGGACAGGCAGGTGCACTACTCATAGCAGGGACTGGTGCAATTGCGTACGCATTCGATGGTATACAAATCGCACGTTCTGGTGGCTGGGGCCATCGTGCAGGCGATGAAGGTAGTGGCTATTGGCTAGGGCAGGAAGTTTTACGGGCCATTTTCCGCATGGAGGATGGACGAGGCGAGGCGACGATATTAAAAGATGCCGTCTATAACTATTTACGTATTCAAGATGTCACGGAGCTAGCAGCATGGTTATTCCGCCCATCTTATACAAATGCACAATTAGCAAAAATGAGTGCATTTTTAGCCGATGCAGTTGCAAAGAAAGATGCATGCGCTATTCATATCTCTATACAGGCTGCCCATGAGTTAGTGCTTCTCGCTTGTGCGGTACTAAAGCAAATTGGCTATCAAGGCGAGCCTTTTCACTTTTATTGTAATGGTGGCGCTCTAAAGCATAACCCGCTAATTTTAAAAACATTTTCCCAGGAAATGACCTCAATGTACCCAAAAATCCAAGTTACTTTGTGTCAGCATCAACCAATACATTATATTATTGAACGCTCAAAAAGAGCGTATGACAATCGTTAATGTCATACGCCCTTTTTGTGGATTTACTAACGTGTTCAGTTGATTGGAGTGGAAGGCGGCGACTCCTGCGGGAACGCACAAAACGTAAGACGCAACAATCCGCGCGACAGCGAGGGTTGCGGCTTACGATGTGCCCGCGGAAAGCGTCCGCCCATAGCGGAAATCAACGGTAGTAGTCATCTATATTTATTTCATATAAAAGAAGACTGTAACTATAGGCGATATAGTCCTAACTTTTGACATTTATCCTCTTCGTGGTCATTAAATAGAATATTTTTACCAAGGCATTCAGTCGATTGGAGCGGCGGGCGGCGACTCCTGCGGGAACGCACAAAACGTAAGACGCAACAATCCACGCGACAGCGAGGGTTGCGGCTTACGTTGTGCCCGCGGAAAGCGTCCGCCCATAGCGGAAATCAACAGTATTACTTATTTAAAATGTAAGATGGCTATAGAGCATTTTAATGTCATACACCCTTCATCTACACTTAATTGGCAAAAATTATAGTTGCATTTTCTTTAGCTCATCCGTCATGAAATATAAATAGCCATCCTTAATAAATAAATCCTTCGTGTCTTCCCTATTTAACACTTGTTCACCGCTTCCATCAGGGCGAATTTTTGTTAAATAAGCGCCATGCGAATAATTACTAAAGTATAACCATCCATCAGCATAAACAATATATTGCGCACGCGTTTTAGTAACACGCTGAGCTTTTCCTGTAGTCATATCAAGCACGTACAATTTATTGTCATCAGAAATACTGCTATAAAATAACTGAGTTCCTACTTGTGCGGGAAAATCGATATCTTGATAGTAGCTATAAATGGTACTTGTTGCTTTTGGATAATCATTTGCTATCCATGTATGATCACGCGCCATTGTACGATCATCTACTAAAAAATATTGATACCTTATGGCACCGTTCCGATCAGGCACAGGATCATTCCACGTTGTATCAAGATGATACCATTGACCGTCAAGTTTTACTAAATTCCAAGCATGCCCTTCCTTACCGACATAGCCAACAATATATTGAGTCTCAAAGCCAAGTTTTTGTAACAGTGTATGTGCTAATAACGCATAGCCCTGACATACACCACCATGCTCAGCAAGCACGGTATAAGCACTATGTGGGCTTGACTTCGTTTGTTCTGTATAAGCCGTATTCGCTACTATATAATCATTAACGGCTCTGACCTTCTCCACATCTGTTTTCGCGTTTTTCTCAATTGTGGCTACTATTTCTTGAGCGTTCATCTCAACATAAGCTGCTTGCTCTGGCGTTATTAAATAGCTTTGTTCCCCAAAAATTTTGGCAGTTTTTCTCCCATATTCAAAGCGTATGGAATGCTTACTAATATGCCCATACACAAAATCATCTCTTTTAATTGCACTGTCATAGGCCTCTTCTACAATCTTCTCGATTCGTTCTGTACTTCCCTTATATTGAATCTCATAGGTTGGTGAAAAGCTACTATAATAGGCATACATCGCATCTGCCATTTCCTTTGCATTTGTAACAACAAGCTTTGTCTCAGGCTGCTGTACGACCGGAGAAGAAACGGCTAGCTTTTGTTCCTTCACATCTTCAGGGTTTGCTGTTTGTATTGAGGCATCTTCTGAAAATTTAGTGGTAACATCAACAATTTTCTCCTTTGTTGCTAGTAGCACCGTTTCAATGTCATCATTATTTGCCCACGTAACAACTTGTTTTACTGTCGCTTTACCCGCTGTATAAATTGGTTCTAAGAAAATGATAAGTATTGCAATAATAGCTAGCTTTTTCCACAAAAATCTTCACCTCACACAGTTTCACTACTTTCATTATATACAAAAAAAACACAAAGAACTCAATTAGGAGCCCTTTTGTGCTTATAAATATATATGCATTGAACATGTGATATAGAAGCTTTCTGTTTATCACACTATAAATTAGTTAATTTTCAGCTTTTGCTCTTTACCATTAACTTTATATACTAAATATCCGCTGTTAATCAATAGATCAGATACCGATTGTTTAACAACTACACTCGTTTTTAATGTTTTTAAATTTAGTTTTGTTAAGTAACCGCTATTACTATAATCGCTATAATAAAGATTGTCTCCAACACCTGTAATATAAAGTGCTCGCGTATTAATTACCTTAGTCTTCTTACCACTTACCAAGTCGAGTTTATACAATTTATCATTATCTGCTGTGTTGCTAAAGAATAAAGTATTATTGATTTGGTGTGCAAAATGTACATTTTGCATAAAATTATATGCTGTACTTGTTGCCGCAGGGTAATTTGAAGTAATCCAATTATGGTCTTTCTTTAGCTGAGCATCAGTTACAAGGAAATAATCATAGGAAGATGCCCCTATGCGATTTGGTAACGGATCATTCCATGTTGTATCCAGATGATACCACTTGCCATCAACCTTCACCATATTCCAAGCATGTGCTTCATTGCCATTTACATAACCTACTACATATTTAGTTTCAATCCCTGCTTGCTCTAACATTTTATATGCTGATAAAGCATAGCCTTGGCATACAGCTTGTCCTTCAAATAATAATGCGTAAGCGCTATGTGGACTCGCCTTTGTTTTTGTACCATAAGTAGTATTGGACACTATATAATCATTAATGGCTTTTACTTTTTGAAATTGTGTCATAGATGGCTTAATAATCGTTTTTAATATGCCATCAATCTTTTTCTGAACGGCAGATTCTTGTGCTGGAGTCGTAAAGTATTTCACTTTATAGGTCACGTTGCCTGTGGAATCAGCAGTCATAGTCATTCCTTGAAGATGACCACTGGCATAAGTAGCCTTTTGCTGTGCCTCTTCAAATGCTTCCATTAACTTTTTGTCGAAACCTGTCATTGAACCACTATATGTAACTTTAATTTCTGTAGCAAAATTGTTAAGTTGCATTGCTATTTCATTTGTTAGTTGATCGAATGTTTCTATCTTAGTGCTTGCCACCACATTGTAAGCAATTGGTGCTTGCATATTTAAAGGCTGGCTTTGTGCATGGGCTATAGTTGGGCTTAACATCAACAATGTTGCACTGCTTAATATCCATTTTCTCAAAATAACTCACCTTCTCTTTTATAATATCTTTATCCTAATTATAAAAGAGAATATTACTTTAAATCTATCATACAAGTTCACTACATATGACCTTTTTCTACATTTATCGAAGTAATCATTTAGGTTTTTAAACCTATATAAAACATAAATCTAATAATTAAAAGTATTTTTTTGCATATTCATTAACTTTCACCTAAAACATCTTATATAATCATAATAACGAAACAAGCCCCGCCAGAATAAATTCTATCGGAAACTGAGACAAATAAGCCCCTAAACAAAAGTGGCTTACGATTCTCCGACAAAACTAAAAGAGGCGAGACTTGTCGTTTAACAAGCTTCTATATAAGGTAAGAGCTTAAATATGCTTTAACTTTGGATTCTAACGGCTTTTGACAACTAAATTTACAGCCTCTTGAATAACTTCATTCATTTTTTCGCCGTCACCTTCAGCATTTTGTACACATTCTAACAAATTTGTACTAACAATTACGCCTACCGTACGATCTACCGCAGAGCGCACTGCGGATAATTGTGTAATAACGGCTTTGCAATCTTTTTCTTCTTCCATCATTTTCAAAATACCGCGTAGCTGACCTTCCATTCGCTTCACACGATTTTTCACTTGATCTGAATATTCCACATTCATTACCCCTTCTTTTATACTCGCTGCGTCAAGTTGAGTAATTATTATTCTTATCCTAGCACAAAATATTAGAAATACACGTATTGCATTACGCTTACTACGGTTTCAAATATTTTATAAGCATCTTAGCCATTACTGTACCTGTATTTGTTAATTCATCATATTGAATAATTGAATTCTTTTTTAAGCGTAGCTGACCAATTTCTACTTCGAAAATTGGACATTTTCTTTTTAGGGCCGCGACAAGCATATTTGTATCGTATTCAAAACGATCACCTTGTACCTCTATAAGCCATGGTAATTCTTTGATTTCTATGTAACGCAAGCCTGTTTGTGTATCCATTAGCTTTTTATGAAATAGTAATTCAAACAGTAAACTAGTTGCTCGGTTCCCCCAATACGAAAAGAACGTACTATCGGAGGAATGGAAATTGCGGATTCCTAAGACAATGCCTTCTGAAAACACTTTTGTCATAGTCAATACTAATTTGATATCCTCTAACGTATGCTGTCCGTGTGCCCCTACTGTTAGAACACCCTGAAAACCCGCTCGTTTAGACCGAATATAGGAGAAAGCTGTTTTTAACGCTCCACCCTTTCCAATATTCTGTTCGTGTTGGAGAACTTTACATCTATCTATTTTCTTTAACTCTTCAAAAATATTTTCATATTTTTTATCGCTACCATCATTAACAATAACAACTTGAGAAATTGAGGTGGCTAATAATTGATGTACAAATGTTATAAATGATTGTTGCGGATTATATGTTGGAATAATTGCTGCAATTTTTTTCATCCATCAATCCCTCCAAAGACTATAAACTAACTCTTAAATCAAATAGTATCATACTGAAGACAATTCAACTGAGGAATTCAATGGAAAATGATCAATAACACTAATAATTTCCCGATATATGAAAAAAAGACTATTACCGTTAGTTAAGAAGAGGTGATTACAATCGTCATACAATACGATATCCTTCACGAACAATGTGAAAAATTACATATTTTATCGTTCACACATATAGCACAAAGCTTACAGGATGCTAGTAACCACGCTATTACACAGCCATCAATTTCTTTACAAAAGTCACGCCTCGTCCTTGAGGAGATAGTCTATGACTTTTACAAGCTGGAAATGCAAGCGAAACCTAAACAAAAAAATATCCGAACACTATTAAATAATCGTACCTTTATCTCAAACATTCATCCACGTCGTATTTATTTACTAATGGAACTTGTATTTAAAATGACAAGTACTAGCAACAATGACATCGTTGAAGCGAAAGCAGCTAAAATTGTCCTCGATTATGTTAGTGATATCGTTGAATGGTTTATTCACCGTTATGATCGTAGTCTAAGAGCATCTATTTCGACTCGAAAATTCCCTAAATTTGAACATTTATTGCCTCCACTTGATACGAAGATGCTCGATCAGTACTCAGCTAAAGACTATGAACATGCTGCTAGTTGGTTTGAAATTTCCGCAAAAAAGGGCAATGCAAGTGCACAATACAATTTAGGATTCCTTTATAACCACGGTCGAGGTGTTCAAAAAGATTATGTTACAGCCAAGATGTGGTATGAGAAAGCAGCCGCACAACATGATGCTAATGCACTTTATAGTCTAGGGGTGCTTTATCATTTAGGACAAGGTGTTGAGCAAGATTATCAAGAGGCCGCCCATTATTATAAGTCTGCGGCGGATTTAGGAAATGCCGACGCACAGTATAATCTTGGCGTACTTTACAATCAAGGGCTAGGCCTTGCTATTGATTTTGAAGAGGCAGCAAAATGGTATATTTCAGCAGCCAACCAAGGCAATACAAGTGCACAAAATAATCTTGGCTTTCTCTATCATAATGGAACTGGTGTACAACAAAGCTTTGAGGAGGCAATAGCTTATTTTGAAATGGCAGCACTTGCAGGAGATGCAAGTGCACAGTATAACCTTGGCTATATGTATCTTAAAGGCCGTGGCATCTCACAAAATGTTGAGGAAGCTGCGAGATGGTTCCACCTAGCTGCCCTTCAAGACCATACGAATGCAGAGTTTCAATTGGCCTTACTATACAATACAGGACAGGGCATACAGCTAGATCACATTGAAGCAATAAAGTGGTTTAAACTTGCGGCTCATAAAGGGCATACCAATGCCCAATATTGTCTCGGCCTACTTTACCAAAAAGAAAAAGATAGTACGCGTGCGGAAAGATGGTTTCAGCTTGCCGCTGACAATGGACATATTAGTGCTGGCTATGAGCTAGGCCTTCTTTTCGTCTATCAGCTTCAACAGCCTGACAAAGCATTACAGTATTTTATACTTGCCGCTGAAAAAGGCTATGCTGATGCTCAATTCGAACTTGGGTTGTTATATGCTAACGGTGTTGGTGTTCCATTGAATTATGCCAAAGCAGTTCAATGGTGGAGAGCTGCAACAGACCAATCTCATATTCAAGCTGAATATCAATTGGGATTATTATATGAACAAGGATTGGGCGTCTCCCAAGACTTAGATGAGGCTAGACGTTGCTATAGACTTGCTGCTATTCAAGGGCATTCAGGCGCACAATATCAACTTGGCAATTTATTTGATAAGGGTAAAGGAGTGAAGCAAGATTTCACGGAAGCAGCTAGATGGATTGAACAAGCAGCTTCTAAAGGACATGCTAAAGCTCAATACCAGTTAGCTCAAATGCATAGCAATGGACAAGGTGTCCCTAAAGATTTTGCGAGGGCTGCCCAACTTTACCGACTTGCTGCAAATCAGGGTCACCAAAAAGCTCAGTTTCAGCTTGGCATGCTTTATAAGAAAGGACAGGGTGTAGCTCAAGATTATAACGAGGCAACACGTTGGCTTAAAAAATCACTAGAGCATTTAAATTGATAGATGCTTAGGCGACTACTAACTCTAGTTTAAATGCAATGGCAAGCCCGCTTCTCGAACGAAATCAACGGTTACTTAAAAAAATAAGCAAACTCAATTTTTTTGAATTTGCCTACCCACTGACCGCGTCTCATACTGGCGCGGTTTTATATTAATTTTTCATTCCATCTTTTTGATTTACCATGAATGTCACAATAATAAATAATGCAAAACTAATTAACAAAGTGGTACCACCTACAATAAAGAAAATTAAAGTAAATGTATGACCAAAGTTAAAAGGATTAATATTGTAGAACCACATACCAAGTGTTAAGCCAAAAACTCCAATAATCGCTGTCCAGCCATGTAATGCTACTAATTTTTGCGATTTCACTTTAAATGCACGGTAAAAAATGCCCCATGCAAACATACTTAACCAGCCAACGAGTAAAACGTGCGCGTGAATTGGTCGAAATTCATAACTACCTGACCCTGACATATGCGATCCTAAGTACGTACCCACTAAAGCAAAAATCGCTGCGAGTCGAATAAGACGTAAACTCCATTTTTGTTCCATACGATAACTCCTCCAAGTTTCAACTTACATAGAAGTTTATCGATTGAACATGAACTTTACATGAACTCTATATTACAATTTTGGTAGGTGTATACAAACGCTTGTCCCTACTTTAATTGCACTTTTCATTTGCACTTCCCCACCGTGCAATTCAACAATTTGTTTTACAATGGCAAGGCCGAGACCTGTCCCCTGTTTCGTTCTTGACTCATCAGCTCGATAAAAACGGTCATATACCTTTTGCAATTGCTCCTCATTCATTCCAATACCGCTATCCTCTATTAACACTTCTACAAAAGTAGATTGCTCTTGAAGATGTATGTGAATTTCTCCCCCATTAACATTATATTTAATGGCGTTTGTTAATAAATTATCCCATACATTTTGTAGTAGCCCCGCATCACCTTTATACGTTACTGGCTCAATCTGATACGATAACTGCACATTAGCTTCCTCTAACTGCCAACGATATTTGCGCACAGTTTCCTTCAATTGTTCATCTAAATTGTACGGTTCTCTCTTTAGCATTCTAGTCGATTGATCGAGTGATGTCAGGAGTAACAGTTGCTTCGTCAATGTCGAAAGTCGCTTCGTTTCTAGCTCTATAATTGTCGCATATTCTTGTCGTTCTGGTTCAGAAAGCGTAGGGTTTTTCAGTAAATCTACATAGCCTTGAATATTCAATAAAGGCGATTGAAAGTCATGAGATACATTGCTTATAAATAGTTTACGAATTCTATCATTTTCCTGTAATTTTTCTGTCATCACATTAAAGCTATCTGCCAGTTGTCCAATTTCATCCGCTCGATCTATTTCAAGCAACGTATCAAACTTTTCATGAGCCAGTTGATGTGTTGCTTCTGTTAACTGTGTAATCGGTCTAATTAATGCCTTTGCAAATAGCAGCATAGCAAGTAAACTTAGCACAGCCATTCCAAGGATAAGACCTCCTAATAGCGTATGCGCCTCAGAGAACAACAATCGAATATCTGGTCTAATAAACAGTGCATACTGTTCGTTATTATACGTAAAGGGTACACCAATGGTATTAATGAGTTCATTTGCAAAAAAGCCTGTCATAAAGGTCTCTTTTGGGAAATCACGCATCCCATGATAGACTTCACCTTCTAAAACATGCTGGATTACATCTGCCGACAATGTTTTATCTCGGTATTCGCCACCAAAAAAGCGATGATCCTCTCCCGTTGTAACATAAATTTGATAACCAATCTCTCCAAGTGTTGTTAAATAGCTATCTAAATCCATTTGCTTCGCTGATTCGATATAATCGACAATATCCTCTGCAATTGCAACATTTTTAGCATCATTTTTTCCTTTAGTCACTTGATGATAATACGTATTCGTCATTAAAAACCCAATGCATAAACTGCCAATCATAATGAGCATCGTTGTGACAACAAACTTACTATATAACGTCTTCATGTCGCACTAACCTCAAGCTTATAACCGACGCCACGTACCGTTGTAATCTCAACATCTGTTTCGTAGCGATGCAAGCGCTCGCGAATCCGCTTCACATGTGTATTTAACGTTTGCTCGTCCCCTTCATAGTCGTAGCCCCATACTTGCTCCATAATAATGCTACGTGTAAAAACTTGATTTGGTCGAGAGGCAAGTAGCGCCAATAGCTCGAATTCCTTTAAAGGCAAAATAAGTGTTTCTCCACCAATCGTAACCTCAAAGCTACGTCGATCAATTTCGAGCTTACCAACCTGTATTGTTACCTGATTCTTTTTATCAAGCCTACGTAAAATCGCTGCAATGCGAAACAGCAACTCCTTTGGCTCGAACGGTTTAACGACATAGTCATCTGAACCCGCTAAAAAGCCACGCTCCTTATCTTCTAGCTCTCCTTTTGCCGTTAATAACAGCACCGGAATATCGTAATCCTTACTTAAAATTTCAGTTAGCGTAAAGCCATCCATTCCTGGCATCATAACATCAACAACAGCCAAATCGGGCATATTTCCATCAAGCAATTGCAAAGCTTGCTCGCCATTCTCTGCTTGCAATACTTGATAGCCCTCTCGCGTTAAATAAATATTGACTAACTGTAAAATATGAACGTCATCATCGACAACTAAAATTTTCATTTATCCTTGCCCCCATTCAATATATTGCACTAGGAGTTCAGTTCCTAACTTACGCTTTATGTAAAAAGGGCTGTCCTATAAGTCAGTCTAACAATAAAATATGACTTGTTACATAAAAAACCACTGCTAGCAGTGGAAATTGTTTGAGTGACTGGCACTTGCTATTGACTACTTTCTGTGCAAAAATCCACTTCGCTTTCCGCGGGCACAGCATAAGCCGCATCCCTCGCTACGCGCGGTTTGTTGCGGCTTATGCACTGTGTTGTTCCCACTGGGAGACTTCTTGGATTTTCACTTATATTTTCATAAAACCCACAGTTACCATTGGAAATTGTTTGAGTGACTGGCACTTATGCGCTTTTTGACAACCTCTTTATTTTATAATGAAAATATTGAAACCAACAGCAATATAAGTAATGGCAAGCCGATGACGATATAGCCTCTTGGGTTCGCAAAGTTCATTGTCCAACCTACACCAAAACGTTTCTCCACAAACACTGATGGATCCTGACGATTCATATAAATAAGACCGCCCTTCCAATAACGATCCTCATCAATATCCATTACCTCTGACACCACATTATCTTTATAATTCAATCGTAACTGTCGCTTTTTCCATGCATATACAAGCACTGAACCTAATATTAAAACTAGGAAAGCAATAAACAATGGTAATAGTTTTTTTCCTTCAGCCATCGAAGGATAAATATTACTTAACTGTAGTATTGTAAATAATCCCGTTAAACTATAGCTGACCAACGCTATATTCCAGCTCATAAATTTCCGTGTTTTTAATTCGCTTTCCAAAGACTCCTGCTGATGGTTGATAGACAATCGAATTGCAGAGCGCTTAAGTGAATCTGCAATACCCCACATCATACATTGCATCATTAACATGACTAGTGGTAGTGAAACCGCAGAAAAATACGTTTTTTCTTGCCACGCATCTGCCGCTCCGCTTGGTCCCCAATGTACCGCAACAGCATTTGGTATTTGTTCATAATGTAACAACGTAAACATAATGAGGAAAACAGTAACACCGATAGGCACCACATAAAATGGCCAAGGTAGTATTTCATCACGACTACGGGCTGTTAAATCGACAGCTCTCACTTGTTTTATATTTAAGCCCCATCGTTCACGCAGTTTCAGCTTCATCACTTTTTGATGATTCAACCAATATAACACCATACTGACCGCAAGCATCCCAAATAAACAGCTAAGTAAAAGAATGCCCTGAGCACTTTCAGCAGGAGCGAGCAACCAGTAAAACACAAACATGATTATTAAAATTATCGCTCCCAAAAGACCTACTATTTGCGCATAGCGCTTTTTCGCAATCGCTAATGCAGGATGCTTTACATTTTGCTCCGGTACGGTAACTCCAAATACGATTGTCTCACGTACAATATAAGGGACAAAAATTTGCATAGCTAATGTCATAATATACATTATTGTAAAAATACCTAGTAGCATGCTACACCCCTTCTACTGGCAGTTGCAAGTCAGCAAATACCTTTTTCATCATGTGCTCAATTTGATCAGCTGTTGCGCCGAGCACCATTCCTTCTGCCACAACAGGCTTTAAATTTTTTTCAATCTGTTGCAACTGTTCAGGCGTTAATGCACGATCCTCAGTTGATCGAATAATTGCACCTGATTTAGCGCGAATTGTAATGATTCCTTTTGCCTCAAGCTCATGGTAACTCTTATTAACCGTATGCATATTAACACCTAAATCAGCCGCTAAACTACGCACAGATGGCAACATATCACCTGGTCCCATGTCTCCCCTTGCAATACCCTCTATAATTTGCCGTGTAACCTGTTCATAGATAGGCACATCCGATAAGGGCTCTATTTGAATAAACATCTATATCAGCTCCATGTTTGTTATACAGTTAGTATAACAAAATTCAGGTTTTATGCATAGAAAAATTGAGGTATCTCGGAAGGACTTAAATTTTTCTATAAAGAATTTTTTATCGTATCAATAAACTTATTTACAAGTAAACTTTGCTTCTCATTTTTCCTTGTACAAATAGCAACTTTATGTTTACTATGTATCCCCTGTACATATACTCTTGCCAATTGCCCATTATGAACATACTCTTTAACCGCAAGTGATGAAATAAAAATTGCACCATATCCAGCCATAACCGATCGAATTGTTTCATTTATTCCACTAAATTGTAGTGCAATTTTCGGTGGATTTACTTGATGGGTTTCACATAGGGAAAAGAGGTGATCTCTCATGGAGCTTCCTTCCTCGCGCATTATAAAAGGTTCCTTCATCATATCCGCTATAGAAATCGTTTGATTTGCATATAAATGTTCGGGTGCAACAACAAACCACAGCTCGTCTTCAAAGAGCTCCTCCCATAATACTTCCTCAGGTCTCTCATATATTCCACCACCGTAAATAGCAATATCCGCTTTATAGTGTATAAGCTGCTCAAATGCTTCTTTCGTATTGGCCGTTGTAACAACTAAATTAATATCTTCATTTAAGCCTTTAAAAGTAGCTGCCCATTTTGGAATTAAAAAATTAGCAGGTAAATAAGTAGCAACAATATGAATAGACCCTGTCTTGGCTAGGCGAAAGTCTTCAATAAATGACTCAATGTGTTGCTCAAGAGAAATAAGATTTTGCGCCTTTTCCGCTAGCGCCTCACCAAATTCAGTCAATACGATGCCTCTGCCTTGCTGTTTAAATAATGGTACGCCTATTTCCTGCTCAAACCTTTTAATTTGGCTAGAAACTGCTGGCTGACTAATATGTAATATTTCAGCAGCCTTTGTAAAACTACCTGTTTTAGCTACTTGGTAAAATAATTTTAATGCGTGACTATTCATACCTTCTCCTCACTCATAACTTAAAGTTATGTATTAGTAATTATTATATATTTTTATTATAGTTCATTTTATCATACACTTTAGTTGCAGTTTAAATCACTTATGGAAACGAGGAATTATACTATGTTAACTAACAATGTTTGGCATGATGTGGATGAATATTTTATTGATAAGCTAATTCCATTTGATGAAACAATGGAGAATGTCCTACAAACAAATAAAAATGCTGGCATTCCTGAAATTGATGTATCACCCACACAAGGAAAATTACTTTACCTGCTAGCAAAAATAAAAGGTGCTCAAAATATTTTAGAAATTGGTACACTTGGTGGCTATAGCAGTATATGGCTTGCTCGTGCGCTCCCTGAATCAGGAAAGGTTTACACACTAGAGATTGAACCGACGTATGCAGAAGTGGCGAAGCAAAACATCCTAAAAGCAGGCTGTAGTAGCAAAGTCGAAGTGATTGTAGGAAATGCATTGCATTCATTGCCTACAATTAAAAATTCAGGCCCTTTATTCGACCTTATTTTCATTGATGCCGATAAACCGAATAATCCTCAATATTTAAAATGGGCTTTAGAATTAGCGAATAGTGGAGCACTTATCATTGCTGATAATGTAGTGCGAAACGGTGAAGTCATCGATGATAAAAGCGAAGATGAGCGTGTGCAAGGTGTGCGTCAATTTATGGATTTATTAGAACACGAACCACGTATCGAATCTACAGCCATTCAAACCGTTGGAATTAAAGGATATGACGGTTTCATCCTAGCAATTGTTAAATAACGAAAAAGGAGATGTCTCACGCATTTGTGAGACATCTCCCTCTACTATTACATAGTCACTACTGCTAATTCTTCATTCAAACGTGCAACCGCTTCTTTTACTGCTACTACGTGTCCTAATTCATTGAGTGATTCACCGATTAGTTTCACGGCTTGTTCAAGCATAGCAGGTGTTGTATTACCCATATGCCCAATACGGAATGCTTTACCTGCTAAATGTGCCAAAGAACCAGCGACAATTACGCCTTTTTCTGCAAGCTTTGCTCGGAACTTGGCATCCTCTACCCCATCAGGATAGAGCATACAACTTAAAGTTGGTGCTGCTACAGTCTCATCAGCAAGTGCTGCCATGCCATACGTAGATAATGCGAAACGCACAGCACGTCCATATGCTTTATGGCGCGCCTCACGCTTCGCAATCCCCTCATCTAAAACCATCTTCATAGCAACATCATAAGCATAAATTAAATTTACAGGTGGTGTTGCAAAATATTTCCCTGGATCATTCATGACTGGTATCCAGTTTTCAATATCGCAGTAGTATGCTGGTATCGTTCCAAGTGCTTCGCGAGCCTTTAAAGCAGATTGATTAAACGCAATGATTGCTAATCCTGGTGGAACGCCAATAGCCTTTTGTGAGCCAGTTAATACAACATCCAATTTATAGTCGGCGTGCCCATATGCTTTATTCATATTTTCATCCAATGCGGCTGTTGCAACAACTCCATCTAAAATTATAAGAGCCCCCGCTTGTTTAATAATTGGAACTAATGCATCTAAATCTGAAACAACACCTGTAGATGTATCTGCATGAGTAATAGTGACTGCTTTAAAATTACCCCCAGCTAATTTTGCCTTTACAGCAGCTAGTTCAACTTGTTTACCCCACTCTGCCTGTAGCACTTCTACTTGAATACCATAAGCAGTTGCTAAAGGTGTAAAACGATCCCCAAAATACCCATGACTAATGACAAGTATTTTTTCTCCCTTGCCCACTATATTGACAATCGCCATTTCCATTGCTAGCGTTCCTGAGCCTGCTAGTACAAACACCTCGCCATCCGTTTGGAGCAGTTCTTTTGTTTGGACTAATGCATTTTTATAAATCGCAACAAATCGTGGATCTGTATGCCCACGCGTCTCGCTCGCCAAAGCATCATATATCTCATCAACTACTGGTGTAGGACCTGGAATTAATAGCATTTCCTTATTGCCCATTTCTTTTCCCCCTCATAATGTTTTCCTGTGTATAGAAAAATGCCTTACAAGCCCCCCATCTAAGCTCGTAAGACATCTTGCACCCCATTTTTAAATCTCATTACTTACCATTAATATAAGTAGACCCCTTTTATTAAACAGTGCTCATTGTGTATAAGTAAAGAACAGGGGAACAGACCCCGCTCGTTACATTAGTGGAACTCATGAGCTGCATTCGAGTTCAGCCCACTGTATTTTAGAAAAGTAGGATATGTTCGTTAGTAGATTCCTATTAATTAACTTAATTTTTCATAGCCTGGAAGTGTCAAGAATTCCACGAACTCATCTTGTTCAATTAAAGATTTAAACAGTTCAGCAGCTTCATCATAGCGACCACTGTTATAAACCTGTTCCCCAACAGCCTCTTTAATTTTCACAAGCTCTTCTTCCAAAACTTCTAGCACGAATGCTAATGTAATACCTCTTCCATCATCTAAAATACCCTTTGGATGACGAATCCATTGCCATACTTGTGTACGGGAGATTTCTGCTGTTGCAGCATCCTCCATCAAGTTGTTAATCGGTGCAGCACCGTTGCCTCGTAACCAAGAAGCAATGTACTGAACCCCAACACTACAGTTAATTTGAAGACCTTCAAGTGTAATTGTACCTTCTGGCACAGCCACTAAATCTTCAGCCTTAACATTCACATCTTCGCGTTTTTTATGAATTTGATTTGGTGTCTCCATAATCGCATCAAACTGCTCCATAGCCGTTGCAACCATGCCAGGGTGTGCTACCCAAGTCCCGTCATGACCATCAGTTGCCTCACGACGTTTGTCTTCAGCAACCTTTGCAAATGCTACTGCATTCGCTTCGTCATCCCCTTTTACAGGAATTTGCGCCGCCATACCGCCCATCGCAGGTGCGTTACGTTTATGACATGTTTGAATACATAAAGACGTATAAGCCTTCATAAATGGAACTGTCATCGTTACTTGACCGCGATCAGGTAAAATCACATCTGGTTGATTGCGCAGGCGTTTAATATAGCTGAAAATGTAATCCCAACGGCCACAGTTCAGCCCTGCTGAATGGTCGCGAAGCTCATATAAAATTTCATCCATTTCAAAAGCAGCCAATATTGTTTCAATTAAAACTGTAGCTCTAATTGTACCTTGTGGAATACCGATGTAATCTTGTGCAAAGACAAAAACATCATTCCACAAACGAGCCTCTAAATGGCTTTCTAACTTTGGCAGGTAGAAGTATGGACCCGTACCTTTTGCTAGTGCATTTTTAGCATTGTGGTATAAATATAGAGCAAAATCAAAGAAACTACCTGATATAGGTTCCCCATCCACTAGTACATGCTTTTCAAGTAAATGAAGACCTCGTGGACGTACTAATAATACAGCTGTTTCATTGTTTAATTTATATGTTTTACCATTTGATGCTTGTGTAAATTCAATTGTCTTATTAATGGCATCACGCATATTGATTTGACCAGAAATCATGTTTTCCCATGTCGGAGCAGATGCATCTTCAAAACAAGCCATGAACATTTTCGCACCAGAGTTCAACGCATTAATAACCATTTTGCGGTCTACTGGTCCAGTAATTTCTACTCGTCGATCTTGTAAATCCGCTGGCAGTGGCGCAATCGTCCAATCTCCCTCACGAATATGCTTTGTATCTGGTAGGAAGTCGAGTTTCTCACCAGCATCAAGACGTTTTTGACGTTCTTGACGAGCCTCTAAAAGCTCTTTACGACGAGCATCGAACTTTTCATGCAAGGCAAGAACAAACTCAAGGGCTTCCGGTGTTAAAATTTCTTTTGTTTGCTCGTTTTGTTCCCCAACAATAGTAAGCTTACCTGTAGTTACCTGTTCCATTAGTAGTTCCCCACCTCTCGTGATTTAAGTTTCCCCCGCTTAGGAGGTGCGAGGGAAACTTATCTATGATTATGAATTTAGGAATTAACGTAATTGAATTAAACGAATTGTTCAGTTTCTGTAGATCCTGCCATTGCTGTTGTTGAAGAAGTACCACCTGAAATAACTTGTGACACATCATCGAAGTAACCTGTACCTACTTCACGTTGATGACGAGTAGCCGTATAGCCTTTAGATTCAGAAGCAAACTCAGCTTGTTGTAGTTTAGAGTATGCAGCCATTCCGTTATCTTTATAGTCATGAGCTAGCTCAAACATAGAGTGGTTTAATGCATGGAAGCCTGCTAGCGTTACGAATTGGAATTTGTATCCTAGTTTTCCAAGCTCGCGTTGGTATTCTGCGATTTCTTCTTCTGAAAGGTTTGCTTTCCAGTTAAATGAAGGTGAGCAGTTGTAAGCAAGCATTTTACCTGGGAATTCAGCATGAATCGCTGCTGCAAATTCGCGTGCTTCTTCAAGTGATGGCTTAGACGTTTCACACCAGATTAAATCTGCGTATGGTGCATATGCTAAACCGCGGGCAATTGCTTGTTTGATACCAGGTTTTGTACGGAAGAAGCCTTCAGGTGTACGTTCACCAGTTATAAATTCTGCATCACGTGGATCGATATCTGAAGTTACCATATCTGCTGCATCAGCGTCCGTACGTGCGATTAAAATTGTATCTACGCCCATTACATCTGTTGCTAGACGAGCTGCAATTAAGTTACGAACAGCATTTTGTGTAGGAAGTAATACTTTCCCACCTAAGTGCCCACATTTTTTCTCAGAAGCTAATTGGTCTTCTAAATGAACACCTGCAGCTCCCGCTTCAATCATACCTTTTACAAGTTCAAATACATTTAGAGGACCACCGAAACCAGCTTCAGCATCTGCAACGATAGGCGCAAACCAATCAAAGTCATCTACACGACCTTCAGCATGATCGATTTGATCAGCGCGTTGTAGTGCTTGATTAATACGTTTTACTACAGCCGGTACAGAGTTAGCTGGGTATAGTGATTGGTCAGGATACATTTGTCCCGAAAGGTTAGCATCGGCAGCTACTTGCCAGCCTGATAAGTAGATTGCTTGTAAACCTGCTTTTACTTGTTGAACCGCTTGATTACCAGTTAGTGCACCTAATGCATTAATGAATGGTTCTTCATGTAGGGATTTCCAAAGTCGCGTAGCACCTTTAGTTGCTAAAGTTTGCTCAATTACAACAGACCCCTGTAATTTAACTACTTCTTCAGCTGTATATGCGCGCTCAATACCAGCCCAACGCGGGTTTTCTGCCCATTGTTTTTCTAAAGCTTGGATTTTTTCTTGACGTGTTGACATATTGAAATTCCACCTTCCCCTTTGTATAAAATATACTCTGTTAAAAAACTTTTTAAAATCTGTTCCATAACAGGTTTATTTGTTGTAAATTAATATATAACAGTACATCTGAATTTTCATTATTTTTAGATAAAATGCCGAATTTTAATGATGAAACTACCTTTTTTAACGACAAAATTTGGTAAACTGTTTACAAACAAGGGGGATAATCACAATGAATAATGAATTAGATTCTTTACAAAAAGATATTTCACAACAATTTATTACGATGTTACAAGACTGGATTCCAACAAATTCGTCCATCGCCATTGCTGTTCAAAACTCTTATATCTATTTTCACTCTGGATCGCACAGTATTCATTTAGAAGCAGGGCGGCAAGTCGAGCCAGGCAGTATTGCAGAGCAAGTATTACAAACAAAAAAACGCACAGACGCAATCTTAGACAATACCTTATTTGGAACACCATATTACGGTATTGGCTATCCAATACATATACAGGACACGCTAGCTGCATTAGTAATTGTTTTACCTTCAACTTTTACAGCGCAGAAATTAGAACCTTATCAATTTTTAACTGGTAAACGGGACGAAGAATGGAACCCTGTTGCCATTGAGAAAATATCTTATATCGAAAGCCTGCAGAAAAAGACATGGTTCTATGTAGAAAAGGAACAGTTTAAAACAAGTATTACACTCAAAGAATTACAAATGCGCTTACCAGCATTTTTCATTCGCATTCATCGATCTTATATTGTTAATATTCATTTCATAAAAAAGATGGCGCGTGACCTCACTTCCAATTTTATCGTTACATTAAATGACGGGACAGAATTACCAGTCAGCCAATCCTATCTCAATAACTTGCGAAACGCCCTTGAATTTTAATAGACAAAATAAAAACAGCTGTATAAACAGCTGTTCCAGATTGTCAACGAGTGATACAAGACATTTACTACAATGAATCGCATTGTATTTTATTAAGACACTTCAAGTCTGTCGAATAGCCCCAATCTGATTTTGGCGGGGCTTATTCAGACAGACTGCTTTAAATACAAAAAAACCTGAGAATCTAATCTCAGGTTTTTATTTGCCTAGCGACGTCCTACTCTCACAGGGGGAAGCCCCCAACTACCATCGGCGCTAAAGAGCTTAACTTCCGTGTTCGGTATGGGAACGGGTGTGA
>NZ_JBIVOH010000012.1:0-88720 GCF_044754025.1 Lysinibacillus sp. NPDC093197
GCGCCAGTAGAGTTTAGGACACGATCAGAGAATTTAAAAGTTGGAATTTCAACTGGACGAGAACCTGTTGCGATAATCACATTGTTAAATGTGTACGTTTCTGAGCTTCCACCCTCAATGACACGTACAGTATTTTTATCTACAAAGTATGCCTCCCCCTTCACTATGTCGATTTTGTTGCCTTTTAGCAGACTTTCAACGCCACCTACTAATTTAGAAACGATCCCCTTTTTAAACTCTTGTACTTTTGTCCAGTCTAGTTTTACTTCTTGGACAACTACCCCCATATCTTCTGAATGCTTTGCTTGCTCAAAACGATGACCTACAGAAATCAATACTTTCGATGGAATACAACCGACATTCGAGCATACTCCTCCTAGAAATTCCTTCTCTATAATTGTTACATTTTGCCCCATTTGAGTAGCACGAATAGCCGCAACATACCCTCCAGGACCTGCACCAATCACGAGTGTATCAATATTAATCATTTACTATATCCCCCTTATTACTATCTATAAATTGAAAAACGTAATTCCAAAAAAACGGATCTTTCACACAATTATGGTGACCCTTTGTTTCCACTTTAATTACTTGTTTAAAGTTGCTACCATTTTTTAAAACTTCCACATTTGAAACGGGTACTTTTTTATCTTGCATTGAGTGAATAGCAAGAGACGGTGACTGTTGGTTTTTTAATATTTTTTCAAGACGCCACTCTTTTCTAGCTTTTAAAAAAACACCTCCTCTTAATAAAAACCAACTAACAAATAGCCAACCAATTGGCATATAAGGTACTGTTACTTTTTCTGCCATTGAATTGCTAATACTCTTTAGTGATGTAGGCATTGAGTCAGTGATAAGAGCATGTATTCTTGAATCTTGGGCATTTACAATACTTGCAGCTATTCCTCCCATTGAATGCCCTAAAACATAAATAGACTTACAGTTAACATCTGGTCTTTCTGTCACATAATCAATCGTGGATGTTATCGTTTGGACAAACGATTCAATACTTACTTGTTTTTGCACGGAGTCACTTTGCCCATGACCAAGTACATCTATCATTACAACGTCATAGCCGCGAGCTACTATTGGGTCTACATATCGCAACATATCAGACTTATTAGAGCCCCACCCGTGAATCAGTAGAAAACATCCCTTACCCTTGTCACTTCTAATCAGCCAACCTCTGACAGCTCCTATTTTCATCCCAATTTCGATATTTTCAAAAGTTGATTGCGGATATTTTTTTCCTTTTTTCGCTTTGGTGTAAAAATATGCAAAATGATATAGCTTCTCAAAAATAAAATAAGCACGAAGAAAGCAAAAAATAATAAATAGCTCATTCTAACCCTCCAAAAAAGATACCAAATAGTCTCTTTTTAATTATAAAAAAGACGGCTTTATTGCCGCTCTGTAGCTATCATTGAAATATACTGCCTCAAATGATTTATTAAAACCTCCGTTAAATGCTCATCCTTTTTTAATCTATCTAATACGAGTCCACCTTCAAGTGTCGACACAATAAATATTGCTGTTTCATATGGCTGTATCGTTTGCTTCAATTGCTGATGTCTCATACCATCCTTTAATATTTTTACCAACCACATGACCATCATATCCATTGCTTCAGTAATCGATGGTAGCAATGCACTTCCGTCTAGATCATCCATTTCGGTTGCTGCGTTTAAAATAGGGCACCCTCCTACTATCGGTTCTCCTTCACTTAATTGTAAAAAGCCCTCTACAAATGCAAGTAATTTGTCCGTTGCATGGTCGTGTTGAGCAACACTTTCCATTAGATGGTTTTTCATTGTTTCAGTTGAGAACTGAAAAGATTCGAGCATCAGTTGCTCTTTATCCTTAAAATGTCGATATATCCCCCCTTTTTGAATATTTGTTTCTTGAATAATGTCGCTCATCGTCGTTGTCATGTATCCTTTTGTGTTAAAAATCGCAGCAGATTTTCGAATAATATTAAGCCTTGTTATTTCACCTTTTTTCATGTGCACCTCCGAAAAAGATACCTTTTAGTCTCTTTTAATATAACGGAAGTCCAAAACAAACTCAAGCACTTTTTACAGCAACGAAGTACAAAATCGTTCATAAGCTTCTTAACAAGCCTTTAAAGCGCTTTAACTTCATAATAGAAGTATGTTTCCACGTATAAGATTCTGTTACTTTACATGCGTTCTAGACGCTTTAGAGGGACGCAAAGGCTACTACTTAAATTTCATTCAAAAAAAAAATGTAGGCAAACTCAAATTTCTTTGAGTTTGCCTACATTGTGTATCGTTAGTTTAATTAAAAATTAAAGTTTTACGATGTTTGTAGCTTGAGGTCCACGTTGGCCGTCTTCTACTGAGAATTCAACTTTTTGACCTTCGTCAAGTGATTTGAAACCTTCACCTTGGATAGCTGAGAAGTGAGCGAATACGTCGTTTCCGCCTTCTACTTCGATGAAACCGAAACCTTTTTCTGCGTTAAACCATTTTACTGTACCTTGTTGTGTCATTTGAATGACCTCCATTAATTGTATTTAATAATATCCGATTTCCTCAAAAGAAAAAAATTCACATATTACAAAAAGTACCGAACAAAACACGATTACTCTTTGTAACATGTGAATTATTGTTTCTTCGCAAACGATGTTATTAAATTTATTATATTATATAAAATCTCATTTGTCTACCACTTATATAAATTATTTTTATTTTCTTTACTATTAAGTTTCCGTTACTCCGTATCGAATTAAAAAATACCCCATACAAGTTATTTGTACGGGGCTGGGCGAGCTTTTAATTCTTTTTTTATTCCTCGTTAAACCATAGCTGATCTTGATTATCCACATCGCCATTATAATTGATTAATATTTCTTCCCCTGCTTTGATATCTTTGTAAGCAAAGAAATCAAATGTTTGGTTTCTAAAATTAATCTCATACGTTGCATTCGGTTCATAAGAATGATTAAACAACATGCCATAGCCAAGAAGGATAGCAGATTGACCTATTCCATATTCAAAAGCATAATCAGCAAGCAATGTTTGCTCAATGTGTTGATGCTGTTCATTTGGATAGGAAATAACTGGTGCTTCGTGTAAAAGCTCTCCTTTTTGGATATCACATGTAGCAAATACCCCTCTATTGAATTCTCCATTGCTTAATGGAGATGTTTTGATTTCAATCATGTTTTGTCTCCTACTCACTTTTAAAATATACTTTCTAACTGTACCACTATTTTGGTCAATGAGCGCATCTTTTTGTTTTTTTTGAACATTTTTTTCAATTTAAATACATAAAATAGACATTTCATTCAAAAAAATAGCTGAAACATAAAAAATCATGCAGCATTCCTATTGCAAGGAGCTGCACGAGAAAATTAATTGTTAACTTTATTGTTTAATAAATGATTAATAATAACGATGATGATTATTAATCCAATCAAAGTACCTGTACGGTCCGGTTCAATGGAGAAAAATGTTGGAAGGACATATAAATTGACTATAAAGATGAGGGTAGCTAGCAACAATAAAAATCGATATATCATTTATTGTCTTCACTCCTTACTGTCTCCAAGGTACCCCTACAAGCTCATATATGTTCCCTGTTAAAGGGTTTCCTTTCATATAAAAAAATCCCTTCCAAAAATATTTGTCATTATTATAAATTCACATTACGAATATTTCAATTTTTTTGCTAATTCAACTTTTTACTATAAGAGCGTTTTCGCTCAATCAGAAACACCAGACTTTCCTAATAGACCACGCTACGATTGAATCCAATAATTAAAAGGTCCCTTCACTAAACCTTTCGCAATAATGTAATCCCCTGCTATTACAACATTTGTAAATGTTTTATAACTACCTGTAATATTTAACGCGTATTGCTCATAAATTTTGCTCACTTTTTGCGCTTGACAATTGACATAGATTGTATCATTTATTTTTAACGGGAACTGCATCATAATTTTTTGATCATGTAGTTCGCTTTCTAAATGATACGTTAGCTTCTTATTTATAAGTGTGTAGCTTAGTGCACCTGCTATTTGTTTGCCACCACTAATTTCATCATCATTTACTAGTTGCATTTTCCCTTGCCAACGATTACTAGAAGTCGGCGAAAACTCTGTTAAATAGTAATAAGGTGCTGTTTCCGATAAGGCAATTTTTTTAGTTGCATCAAATAATAAGCTCGACGGTTCCGCTAATACCTGCAATTCCTTATCTACGATTGGCGTCTTTGACAAAGCACTTACAGGTATGTACCCATACAGTTTATTTGAAGACACATATGCCCGACCATCTGCTGTTGTGAAATAGACCGCAACTGATGTACCAGGTTTTAATGACTGGCTTTGCCATCCAGGACGAACGGATAAATCAACAATTTGATTCACATATTGGATTGTTCCTTCAGGTAAGTTTGACACATAGTCTTGTGGTACATATCCCCAAATATAATCAATTGTTGTATCAGTTCTTGGATTGTATTCTACTTTCACATAATCCCCACTCAGCTCAACTACCTTAAAAACAGCCCCATACGGTGTATGCAAAATAGTTTTCGCTGCACTATTCGGGGCTTCTTTAATGGACACGCCTTTTGCAGAATTAGCAAAAATAGGCGTCCCTACAGTAAACTTCACACCTGATACTTGTTGTTGGATAGCTAACGGAACTTCCTTATAAATAACTAAATCTGTTGCTTGTACACGATAACCACCACTCATATTATATACTTTGCCAACAGTCGAATACTCATGGCCATATACGCGATAAAACTCCCCTTTTTTCACAACGAGTGAAATAAACGTACCGTCGTCACTTTTTTTATATATTTTCACGTCTTTTGAAAATGTTAATTTACCCGTTTGTCCTTTTGTAATCTCCGCTCCATCCCATATGACTTTAGCTTCAGTATTTGATTGAAAGCTTATACACATTATTAAAGTAAATAAAACAATCCACTTTTTCATATCTACTATCCCACCTTCAAATCTATCTTGTTAATCTCCAACTTTTTTCAATAGTATCATATTTATACTATCTAATTGGTAACAATACAAAGTGACAAACATCCATGCCACGAAGCCTTTTGTAAAACGCGAGGCATGAAAGACCAAAAAATTTGGACAAGCCATCCGATAAGGATCAATGCCCTACAACATTTGCCCACAAGCAAAGGCTTCCTCATGAAGAGAAAGCCTCGCTACCAATTATTCCTTTATCAATTAAATGAACATACTATTTATGTGAGACGTCAGTGTCTATAAGCCATTTCCCTTTAAATTCTGCAACAGGGAGTGGACGGCTAAACAAGTACCCTTGAGCATAATCACAGCCAATCTCAGCCAAGAAGTGATATTCTTCCTTACCTTCTACGCCTTCAGCTATCACTTTCAAATCGAGTTGTTTGGCTATCGCAATAATGGTTTTTACGAGTGCTTTGTTCTCATCATCTTGATTCATGCCAATTACAAATGATTTATCAATTTTCAAGGAATCGAGTGGATATTTATTTAAATAACTAAGTGATGAATACCCTGTTCCGAAATCATCCATCGATAGACTTATACCTAGTTTTTTTAATGCACATAATTTTTCAATCATTGACTCAGCATACATTGCGATACTTTCCGTTATCTCTAATACAACATAGGTCGCATCAAGTTTTGCATTCTCTATTGCATGCTGGACACTATCTACAAATGTTGATTCGAGTAACTGCTTCACTGAGACATTTATACTTATTTTTAATCGCTTATTTGATTCACGATGCCAATGCGCTGTTTGTGCAATGGCCGTATTCAATACCCATTTACCGATAGGAATAATCATTCCAGTCTCCTCCATAATGGAAATGAATTCATCTGGGGTTACTTGTCCAAGTACTGCATTGTTCCATCTGATTAGCGATTCCATACCGATGATTTCATTCGTTTTCACATCCATAATGGGCTGATAATAAAGTTCAAATTCCTCATTATCGAGTGCTGTTCGTAATTGTTTTTCAATCATCATTTTCCTATAGAAATGTTGTTGCATTTCTGAAGTGAATAATTGATAGTTATTTTTCCCTCTTTCTTTTACATAGTACATGGCTGTATCTGCATGCTTAATTAATGTATTAGCATCATAGCCATCATTTGGGAACGTACTAATGCCAATACTCGGTGTAATGAAATACTCACTACCATCAATCCAAAAGCCTGTAATAAATTGTGCTAATAAGTCTTTAGCAAATGCCTCACTTTCAGTGGCATCATAATAGGGCAATAAGATTGTAAATTCATCTCCACCAAGTCGATAAATGTTAGCCCTGTTATGTTTTTCTTCTAATAGCATTTCAATTCGTCTTGATACTTCTACTAATAATAAATCACCTACATCATGACCAAGAGTGTCATTGATATATTTAAAACGATCTAAATCGAAGAACAATATTGCATTTTGACTACCTTCCGCTTTAGCCTTTTCTAAAAGGGCGATTAAATCATCATTGAACATTCTTCTATTCGGTAACCCCGTCAAAGCATCATGATTTGCTTGAAATTTAATTTCATCTTCATACTGCTTGCGTTCAGTAATATCAGTTGATACAGCAAGTAACGTAGAACTTTCATGTAAATGAATTGGTACTTTGACAGTTTGGACCCATACGACTTCTCCCGAAGCAGCTGTAATAGCTTCCTCTTTTATGAAATGTTTTTCAGGTAGCTTGAACATACCTTTTTCTTGATCGAGGCTATCTTCCTCATCAGACAAATCGATTAGTAAATCCGTGTCCGTTTTTCCAATCATATCTTGAAAGCTCATGCCCATTAACTGCGCATAGGATTTATTCATCAAAGTATAACGACCATTTTCATCTTGCGCATAAATGTAGTTAGGATTTAAATCGATAACCCTAAATAAAAACTGCTTTTGCTCATATAGCCTTTTATTCATATTGTTTACGATTTCAAGATGCATGCGACTCGAAAGGATTAATATAGAAATTGCAAAGACTAAAACGGCAATCGAGCTTGGATACAATCTTGAACTAGGAAACATATTTAAGTAGCCAATGGTAAACCCAATGGCCGTAAAAATATTAAAATATAACAAAAACGAACGTTCACTCTTATTTTGTACATCTAAACTAATTAACAAACTAATAATGATACATACAATAAAAAGAAGGACATTAAAATTAAAAATCCATGACAGCTCGCCATCCACTGGAAAATAAAATATACTAGTTTCCATTTTAATAAGTTCTAATTTACTAATCCCTTTAGAACTCCAACCGATTATGTAACCAAGAAGAGCAAATGCGTAAGATATAAAAACGGTCGTCCGATTAACAAGATAGCGCCACTTTTTTTGATACTCTTTAGGGAGTATTTCTTGAACAATGGTATAACCAATATAAAAAATCGTTGGTGTGACCATGATTGACCCAAATCGAAAAAGTTTGAAAAAGAACATTATAGTTTCTTCGGTAAACAGTCGATATGCGTATAAAAACGAAACATCTATGTGCCAAAATGAGGCTAAAAGAAGGAATAAAAAAATAATTTTAGAAAGTTTATTTTTTTTGAATAGCACTAAAATCGTAATCCCAACACAAACGGGAATAAATGATAATAAAATTAAAAATATAAAAAACATATAAAGAGCCTCCTATGTATGTGTCAGTAATAGACAAGCATTATTCCCGCTACTCCCATGAGTAGTAATACATACAGACTCTACCGCTTGATGTCTAGTTTCATAAACAATAGGTATGTCTTCAAACCCATGACCTGATGTTTTAATCGTTGGAGGTATAAACCCGTATTCCATTGATAATAAAGATGCAATAATTTGCATAGCACCCATTGCACCAAATGTGTGACCTATCATTCCTTTAATTGAAGTAATAGGCACTTTAGAGCCAAATGTTTCTTTCAGAGTAAAGCGTTCTATCTGATCATTTACCTCAATACCTAACGCCTGACTGTTTATATAGCTTGGTATAGTATCTCCGACTGTTTCTTGAAAAACGTCCAGCATATGTCTACCAGTAATATCAGAGGTTAATAGTTTTTGTCCTTCATTTCTTGAAACAACACGTTCAACTTTTCCATATATCTTCTGTCCTCTTGTAATTGCTGATTGCCTACGCTCTAAAACCATTACACCAGCTCCCTCGGATAACACGAAGCCGCGATGCTGAGTTGAAAACGGTACACCAGCTTTTTCGATTGAAATCTCCGTAGAAAGTGACCTTATTTTTTTAAAGCCATTAATTGTCCATTGGCCTAATGGAGCCTCTGTTCCTCCTACAATACAAGCATCAACACTTCCAGACTCCAATAGCTGTTTCCCTATTAATATAGCGTCTAAACTAGCACTGCAGCCTGTTGTTACTGTAAAGGCAGAACCACACGAACCGATTGCTTCGGCAACAGAGCTTGAAAGTGTGTGCGTATCAACAAGGGAAACCCCATGAATCGGAAACTTCCTTAAATCAAAAGCATCCGAAGCGTATTTTTCGATTTCAAGAATGGCTCCTGCGGATGTCCCCATAATTACTGCAATTCGATGTGGTTTAAAATCATTTAAATTTGACATTTCAGATGCATCCAATGCAGCGGCAATTGCCATTCTTACAGAACGCGGATGGCGATGATAACTTACCCCGTTTATCTCCAAGAAGCTATCTTCAATCAAACCCGCTACGATATTAGTGTGAGGCTGTTGAGCATAGTTTAAAATGCCCTGAGTACAAATACCTTTTTCTAATACATTTAAAAAGCTAAATTTATCTAAAATTCCAGGAGCTTTAATGCCATATCCTGTTATGACTATGTCGTCCAAATATATCACCTTCACACTTTAACTTTATTCCATTATATACAACTAAATCGGACATAGTCTATATTCGGAAGCCTTAAGTTCTAAGTAAGTGACCTTTTTGGATAATTTGTATCACTTTTAAGCAAATTATCGCAATAATTTAAGGTAAATTCTTTCTTTTAATATAATAATTTACAAGGTAGAATAACATAAATTGTGAAGCGCTTGTATTAATTTACGATTCTTTGGTTATATTCAACCCATTTCTCCATTTCTCTTTCAACTGCTCGATTTTGCCATTCAAACCAAATGCCACTGCATTCACTGCAATGACTTTCTACACCACTTTTATGATGCCCGTCTTTACATGTAAAGAGCGTCTTTTTACGACAGCTATAGCAGTAAAGCTCTTTATCTTTAATAAATTCCAAACAAATCAACTCCAACTTTTTACATAAAGTACTTTCCAAGTATTATGCAATCTATTCGTTACGTTGATTTAATAATGCTGCGAGGCTTTTTACCTATACTTGTTCTCGTAAACAACAACAAGCCCCTCCAATCCTTGAAAGACTAGAAGGGCTTTTTAATTTGCAGAGAGCTGCGTCAGCCGTATGCTCTCCTCTAAACAACATTATTTAAATTTCTTTAGGTGGAATTATGCCTGCAATTAGAAGAAGAAAGAAAACTAGTCCAATTAAACAAAATAGTACGGAAGCAAAAAATATCGGTCCTTTCTTTGCGATATATTGCTCGCTTTTAAGAATGAGACCTGTTTGAGCAGTCACTGCCACTTCATTGAATCTAGCCATTGGACCACCACTACTCGAAAAGTAAAAAATACCGCCAGCAATTGCAAAGCCAATAAAGAACATTATTTCGATAAATCTAACGGAGAAAAATGATGCAATAAAGTACGTAATAATCGCTTCCACAACCAATGTTACAATTAAAATGATGTAATTTTTCTTTCGCATATACAACTCTCCTTTTATTCTTTTACTTTATATACGACTAAACTTGGTTTAAGTTCCAAATTTAAACAAAAAGTGCCTGGCACTCAAAAAAAAGCACTTCAAACCCTTAGATTAGGATTTGAAGCACTTCAATTCATGTGTCTGACACTTTATTTACTAGCTTTATAAGCACTTAAAAATTCTTTTACTTTTGAGCTATCTGCTGTTAGCTTTAAGCCTGTGTCAACAAGTGGAGAAACTGTTGATACTGCTGGCTTTTTATTGCCTTGGTAGTAGCTAATAAATTCATCTTGGTTAATAGAGTAAAGGATTGCTTTACGTAAGTCTACCGATTTCGATACTTCGCGACCTTTTGGATTAACGAGTAAATAAGAGACAGCATTACTATCAGCTGTTTTTAATGTTAAGTTAGCATCGCCTTTTACTACATCAATTTTAGTTTCTGGTACTGATTGTAATACATCAATTTCACCATTACGAAGTGCAGATAGCGCACTATCATTATCTTCAATGAAACGAACACTTATGTTATTAATTTTCGGCTCGTTGTCAGTACCAACTTGGTATGCAGGGTTTTTGACAAATGTTGCTTCGTAATCATTTTTTTGCACTAAAATGTAAGGTCCAGAAGCCGCTAAATGGTTTGCATAAGTTGCACCTTCTGTAACAGTAGCTTGGTCACCGTATGCAACATTTACATTTGGATCATAGCTTGCTACGTCAAACGTATTAACCGCTTTAACCGCCGCTTCAGACACGATTCCCCCCGATTGGTGAGCTAAATAATTCAGCACTTGTGGGAATGGATTTGGTGTTGTAATTTTCACTACTTGATATTTACCTGCTGCATTGTCTACTTTCGCTTCGTCCGTTACGACTTGAGCAATAGCTGCTGGTAGTTTATCTGATAGTTCATCTAAAACTGACTTTCCATCAGCTGTTTTCACAGATTCAAGTGAAGTAATATCTGAAACTACCTCTACGGAATCAATATTTTCATGAATAGAATATGTGCGGTGGTCTGGTACTGAATTTTGATCTTTCGCACGTTCTAATGAGAATACAACATCTTCAGCTGATACTAAATCACCAGTATCCACTGCTTTGCCATTTTCCACTTTAGCAAAATTAATATCATCACGTAATACGAAATAGTACTCTTGGTTATTTTCAGAAATAGCGTGATTATAAGATAATGAGCCGTCAGATACTACTTCATCAGTATCTGATAAATTCACTAATCGAACATACATATTCGTATTTAATGTATTAATTGAACCGTCATTCCCTTTAATCGGGTCTAAAGAAGTTAATGAGCCAATTGATTGATGCAACACTAATGTGTCTGTCGCATTTTTAGCAGTATCATTAAATGCAATTGATTCCCATGCTTGAGCACGTGATTTTGGTAAACGTACAGTATCTGGGTTTACTTTTTTCGAATAAATACCTTGGAATTTTTGAGAAATGTATAAAGGTGCAATATAAGCATTATCAAATACTAATGCTTGTTCAAGCTCTTTATATTTCTCTTTGGCATCATCGCCAGTTAATGTACTAGCTTCATCAATTAATTTATCGACTGTAGCATCTGCAGTCACACTATAATCTCCACCAGTTTTAAATAACCCACGTACTGCGTAGTCTGGATTTCCTGTTACAGTCGTCCAGCTAGAAATTGCGACATCATAGTTACCCGCATCTTTTTGTGCTGAATATGAACCGAAGTCTGGTTGAATATTTAATTTTACATCAAAGCCATTTTTCACTAATTGGTCGCGCACAATATTCATATCTTGTTCTTGAGCTGCCATACCTAGCACTTCAATAACAGGTTTTGTACTCGCTGTATCTGACTTATCACCTTTATTTTCAACATTCGATTTAGTTTCTACACACCCTGCTAAAGCGACCGCCGCAACGGTTGCTGATGCAGCAAGTGTAAATAATTTTTTGTTCATCTCTGTATTCCTCCAATAAATAATTTTAGTTTGTTTTCGGATCAAGTGCATCACGTAACCCATCACCGAAAAAGTTAAACGATAAGACGAGTAGCATTATGCATAAACCTGGGAAAATAGCTACATAAGAATTTGTTTCTAAATACGTACTGCCTACTTTTAAAATATTGCCCCACTCCGGTATATGTGGCTCAATTCCAAGTCCAAGAAAGCTTAAACTACTTGTTGAAATAACTGCTCCACCAATTGTTAAAGTCGCTTTCACTATCATCGGAGCGAGAGAGTTCGGTACGATATGCTTAAAAATAATGGCAGCATCCGACACACCAAGTGCCCTTGCTGATTCAACAAATTCAAAATTGGCAATTTGCATGACATTAGCACGCATCGTTCTTGCATATGTCGGGATTGCCCCTACGCTCAATGCAATAATTAAATTCACTGTGTTTGCACCAAATGCCGCAATGATTGCAATTGCCAGTAAGATACCTGGGATAGCATATAAAATATCAAGTAGACGCATTATGATGTTATCTGTATTTTTTCCATAATAGCCTGAAAATGCGCCAAGTGCTCCTCCTATTGCAGCTGGGATAATAGTTGAAAAGAAGCCAACAATTAAAGAGATTTGAGCTCCAAACACGATTCTTGAAAATAAATCTCTACCAAAGTTATCAGTCCCTAGTGGATAATCCAAAGAAGGGGTTTGTAATAACGCACTATAATTATTTTGCACTGCAAAATCGTAATCAAATGTCCATGAACTAACGACCGATAGCGAGAACATAAATATAATAAAGAACATACCGAATACAGCCATCGTATTACGCAATATTTTATTCCATATTTTCTGCCACTTTTCAACGGCAGATGGATCCGTATTGCGGGCTTTTTTAATTAATGTCCAGCCAAGTAGGAATGAAAAAAGATTTCCTGTTAGGGCAGGTAAAAGCAATACTACTCCAAGCGGTATCATCCATTTAGGGGCATCGCTTACTGTAACGTATCGAGCTACAAGTACAGCCATCACCGCATAAAAGACCGCGAGTACTAAAAATGCTCCCATTGCTAATAAAAACGTATCCACCACATAAGGCTTAAATAGATTTAATGCCGAAATAAGAATAATAAAAATCTGAGTAATAAATGCATATATAGCAAAAGTATATTCTGCAGTTTTATTTTTCGTTGCCAGCATAAATCCGAAGCCTGCTGCAAATACATTACCCACTAGGACTGTTAGCATTAATGGATAACCAAGCAGTCGTGTACGTGTTTGAATTTCGCGTTCTTTTGCTAAATCCTTTTTTATTTGAAAAGATGTAAACCATATATATAATGTCGTACAGGCATAAATAACAAATATCGTAAGGACATAAGGTCGCCATACGCCATTTACAAAATCAAAACTATTTAGTAAAAACAGCACTGAAAAAATAGCAGAAAAGGCAATGGTAAACTGTGCATTGACATATTCTTGCGTTATTTTCATAAGCAGTTTCACATTCGATATGAATTTCACAATATACCCTCTCCTAAGATTTCTTCATTTTTGAACGAATGCGTGGATCAAAGAACGCATATAGCACATCAATCACCATATTGACAATTGAAATTGTAATGGCAATATAAACAACCCCACCGAGGATGGCAGGAATATCCGGAATGAATTGCTTATCTACTATATAACTTCCGATTCCACTAATATTAAATACTTTTTCAGTAACAGAAGCACCGCCAAGCATACCACCAAATAAAAGACCAATTACGGTAACGATCGGAATCATCGCATTGCGAATCGCATGCTTTGTAATGACTTTGCGCTCACTCAATCCTTTCGCTTTTGCTGTAATAATATAGTCCTCATGAATTACCTCAAGCATGCTTGATCTTGTCATTCGTGCAATCGACGCTGTAATAGAAGTACCTAATACAACAACCGGCATGACAATGGATAACCAATTATTCGGATTATACGTAGCAGGGAACCATTGTAATTTTAATGAAAACGTTAAAATAAAAATGAGTCCTTGCCAGAAGCTCGGAATTGATAAACCAATAAGTGCGATAAACATAAACGCATAATCTGCAAACGAATTCGGTCGGACCGCTGAAATTATCCCAACAGGAATGGCAATCGCCACCGCCATCAATAATGAAAATAGCGCAATTTCCAATGTTACTGGAAACTTATTCATAATACTTTGCGTAATGTTTTCTTTACCTTCAAAGGAATTTCCTAAGTCAAATGTAAATAGTCCAGATAAGGAATGCCAGAGCTGCACTAAATATGGCTGATCTAATCCATGAATTTTATTAAAATTTGCGACTTGTTCAGGTGTTGCCTCGATTCCTAACAAATTACGTGCAGGATCAAATGGCGATAAATATAAAATAGTAAATACTAATGTCGCCACACCAACAATGACAAATGCACTTTGGAATAAGCGCTCAACGATAAATCGACTAAACGCATTACTGCATAGAATTAGGAAACAATACATTAAAATACCCGGAATAAATGACACAGCTAAAAAAATCGGATTTTCGAGTAGTTCACTAAAATACTTTTTGTAGGATTGTTTTGCAATACCTTCGTTTAGTAGTATTTTTTCTACTTCTCTATTAAGCTTTTGTTCCGTTAGTTGATTAACTACTGATGCAAGTTGCTGTTCATTCAGCGATTTATTAAAAAATGCTGCCTTCGTTTGTTCCTGCTGCCTATATTCCGCTTCCCATGCTTGAATTTTCCCTTGCGAAATAAATCGTTCTTTCGTTTGTGCAAACATTTGAGCATATGAATGTTTATCTTTTTTTAACAAATATAAAAAATATGTAACAATATGCACTGGAAATCCTAGTAAAAATAACACAATAGAATAACTAGTTTTCCTCGTCATTTCATTAAAAATTTGCTTAAAGTAATAACTTTCATTAAGCTTTCTAATATTCTGAAAATTGTTCATGTATTTCCTCCTTTCTTCGCTTACTATAGTAGTAAGGTATGAAAATAAAATGATAAAATTTACATTACACTCTATATTGTACAATACCTACCTGTATAGTATAGTATGTATGAACGACTACAGTTCGTCAATAAGAATATTTGAAATTTATTAAAGGATGAGCATTCGATGAGTGAAAAAATTCTTGAAATACAAGATTTACGCGTTTCTTTTATTACAGGTGAAAGCGAATTTGAAGCAGTAAAAGGTGTTAACTTTTATGTCAATAAAGGAGAGACAGTCGGCATTGTTGGAGAATCTGGTAGCGGGAAAAGTGTAACCGCTCGTTCCATTATGCGTCTTCTCCCATCACCGCCCTCTTTTTTAAAGTCAGGTACAATTCTTTTCCAAGGGGAAAATTTAGTGACACAATCGGAAAAACAAATGGAAGCCATCCGAGGTAAAGACATCAGTATGATTTTCCAAGACCCGATGACTTCTACTAACCCAACCATTCGTGTTGGTGAGCAAATTGCTGAAGGTTTAATGAAGCATCAAAAAATGTCCAAAAAGCAAGCATACGAAAAAACGATTGAATTATTAAAATTAGTTGGCATTAAAAATAGTGAAGAACGTTATCAGCAGTACCCACATGAATTTAGTGGTGGTATGCGTCAACGTGTCATGATTACGATGGCCCTTGCATGTAACCCTTCCCTGTTGATTGCAGACGAACCAACAACTGCGCTAGATGTCACAATTCAAGCACAAATTTTAAGCATTATGAAGCAAATGCAAGAACGTCTAGGAACATCAATCATTTTAATTACGCATGATTTAGGTGTTGTTGCAGGTATGTGCGATCGTGTCATTGTCATGAAAGAGGGAGAAATTGTTGAGGAAGGAACTACGGAAGAGATATTTGCTAATCCGAAGCATCCTTATACGAAGAAACTATTAAATGCACTGCCGAAGCTTCATGAAAAGAAAGAACCAAAACAGCCTCCTAATATCGAAGAAGGTACCGATTTGAACGTACCGCTAATTGAAGTACGAAATTTATCTAAGCATTTCGATTTAAAAAAAGGTGAACTATTAAAAGCAGTAGATGATTTGTCATTCCGTATTTATCCCGGTGAGACACTCGGGCTCGTAGGCGAATCTGGTTCAGGTAAATCGACAACAGGACGTACGATTTTACAGCTCCATGAGCCAACAGATGGCGAAGTATTGTATAAAGGGGTTCCTGTCACACGCTTATCTAAAGGTGAATTAAAAAGTATGCGACGACACATGCAAATCATTTTCCAGGATCCATACTCATCATTAAATCCTCGTAAAAAGGTTCTTGATATTATCGGGGAGGCACTTGATGTACATAAATTGGCGAAATCAGCTGAGGAACGTCGCGCACGTATTGAGGAATTACTCGAACTAGTAGGCTTAAAAAAGGAGCATGCTTTACGCTATCCACATGAATTTAGCGGCGGGCAACGTCAACGTATTGGTATTGCCCGTGCTTTAGCAGTGGAGCCGAATTTTATTGTATGTGATGAACCACTCTCTGCCCTAGATGTTTCGATTCAAAAACAAGTTGTAGACTTATTGAAAGAATTACAACAACGACTAGGGTTGACTTATTTATTTATCGCACATGATTTGTCGATGGTGAAGCATATTAGTGATCGCGTAGCCGTGATGTACGGAGGAAAAATTGTGGAATTAGCGGAAAGCGAAGAACTCTATGCGAACCCACAGCATCCCTATACAAAAATGTTGCTACAATCAATTCCAATACCGGACCCTGCAATTGAAAAACAAAAGAAACTTCAGGTCATGTCAGAAGAAGAGTTGATGATCAATCGTTTTAATTTAGACAACACACAACTCGTGGAAGTTTCTAAAGATCACTGGGTAGCGATGTAACGAAAAGTGCCAGTCACTCAAACGATTTTGAATTTTCTGTCTTTAATTAAAAATCCACGCTGACTCCTGCGGGAACGCACGTTGCGTAAGACTTAACACCGCGCATAGCGAGGGTTGCGGCTTACGTTGTGCCCGCGGAAAGCGAGTGGATTTTTTTATATCAGCATTCTCCGCAAGACACATTCACAGTGCCTTATCGGCGATTGAAATGGTTTTATCGCCGATTTTCCATTATTAAGGGATACTTAGTATAGAGGGACTTCAATTAAATCTTTTTTTAAGAAGTTTTGATACTGCTGATATTCTACTAAATCTTTTTCGTAGTGTTTTAGGCTATTTACTATGGAAAACTTACCTAAATGTTTATAAAGTGGTCGCTATTTCAAAAACTAAAGGCTCCTTATGAAACTTGCTGAAGATGGCTTACAAATTTCATATATAGGGTAGCATTTCCGTCGACACCTCTTTTATCATCTCCCACAAAATATTACTAGTTTAAATTTTTAATGGATAAACACCCCCCCACTTCTTTGCAGAATACATATTATACATTGAAGAAAGGAGGGATTTTTCCATGGGATACTACGGAAATGCAGGCAATTGGAACAATAATTGTTGTGGAGTAAATAACTATGATTATGGTAATAACAATAACGGTTCAACATTCGTGCTAATCGTTGTACTATTTATTCTTTTAATTATTGTCGGCGCTACTTTCATAAGTTCTGGAGACGATTGTTAATACTATCATACAAGCAATAATGCACCTCTCTAAATTAAAGGGTTGCTCCCAGCCTGGTGACCCTTTTAATCTAATCCTTAATCCGAACACCTTTCATATTAGGTAAGAAGTAACTCAATATAGACTAGCTAAATATTTTATAATACTTATAGTAAAAACAGTCACCATTGCAAATGTTGCATTGATGACTGTTTTCATTATTGTTCTAACTGATTTGCTATATTATAAAAATTTATTCCTTCCATCCTACCGCAATATCATTCGAAGGGAATTCAATAACCAATTTAATTTGAGGTGCATAAATATATTTATCCCAACACCTCACTTCTTCGACTCTATAAATAATGTTAAACAATTTTGTTTTAATAACATGTTGAGCATTCAGATCAATGATATAACAAATTTCATCATGTACTTTATGATTTTTCATTACTAATTCCACTAGCGCGCTTTCATAATCAACAAAGTTAGAAAAAATAGTTTTAGAAAACATAAGTGTCCAGTCAATTCCCGAGTGACCAAATGGAAATGCTTCAAATAAATCATCGGTGATTTTTTTAGAATCTTCTTTTGATAAAATGGCTACGTCCTCTTCAACACTCATATTCGAAAACAAATCATTTACTTCCTCTAAAACGATTTTATATGCTCTTTTTTCCTCCTCTTCTATTATTTTTTGCTTTTGCTGAGCAAGCAATTCTTTCAATCGTTCCTTCTTATCCTTCATTCTATTCGCCCTAACTTTTGTTGTTCTGAAAAATTTATTATTTATTGCAATCTAAAGCTAAAAAATTTTTCAGCTCTTTTAAAACAAATGTTTCACGTCGCAACCATCTATTGTTATCTGATACATTGATCAAGCTTTCATTTTGTTTAATTGCCTCATCAATTGAAACCCACCTTGCTGTGAATTGTTGTAAGGATTCATAAGCATCTAATTGTTGAGCAATCCTCGCATCATTAATCAATTCACAAAAATAATAGTGCGATGCCATTTTGAATAATGTGTTATCGTCATTTTCATCCATTTTCTTTTCACAGACAAAGCCAACCTTGTTTTGAACTCTGCAATTCATGTAACCCGTTTCTTCTTTTACTTCTCGAACTAATCCTTCCTCATGGGTCTCATTATCCTCTAGACCCCCTCCAGGAAATTTAAAATCTCCCTTATTTGAATGAACTAAAAGAATTCGATTTTCATTGACAATAATCGCTCTAACAGCTTCTCTCGAAATCATGTTACTATCGTTTTTGATGTTTAATTCCTCAAATATTTTGTTAAAAATCAAATAATCACACTTCCTTTAAACCCTAAACGAGCCACGGAAGCCTCTTGCAGCATAGTAGGAATCTGCTCCATTATGATACATAAAGACAGTATCGTAGCGACGATCACAAAAGATAGCTCCGCCAAGTTTTCTAATATTTGCAGGCGTTTGTACCCAACTTGATGTTTTCAAATCGAAATTTCCTAGTTCTTGCAATTTTCGGTATTGTTCCTCCGTTAACAGTTTAATGCCCATGGTAGTTGCCATATCGATTACTGTATTTTCTGGTTGATGCTTCTTTCTTGATTCCCATGCTTCACGATCGTAACAAAAGCTTCTACGACCTTTAGGACTTTCTGTTGCACAATCATAAAAAATGTACTCGTCCGTATTTTTATCATACTCGACAACATCCGGCTCGCCGCCTGTAACTTCCATTTCATTAAGCGACCAAAGTTTTTCCGTATGAGCTACTAGCTTAGCTTGTACTTTAGCCCATTCAAGACCTTGATGGCGATTCATATTTTTCTCAAATCGGTCTTGCAAAGTTTTTAATAGTTCCTCATGTTGCTCAAGTGATAACTCTTTATTTGGCATATTCGTTTCCCCCATATAAAATTGTCATAGTTGTTTATTTAAAAAGGTTATAAATGCATTTTGAATTTTTTCCTTCTTTATCATTCTTTTCACACGACGAGTATTTTGTAGATATCTCCTTACTTTTCTATTTACGAAAAATAACTTTCGATATTTTTCTTCATTATAAATATCTTCAAACCAAAATTCATTCTTTAACAATTCAATATTTCTATCGATTTTTCGCGTATCTAAAGCAATACTAACATTAGGTATGAATGCTGCAAGTAAATCTTCTATCAATTCATTTATTCCACCTTGAAAAACACGCTCATTTATCTATATAAAATAACCTGTTTCTTCTTCGTTTTCAACTACTTGCTGTCATATTATAATTATTGAAAAAGGATAACAGTGTAAGCGTCATGTTACATGAAGCCCATCCTCCATTTACCATCGTAAAATGTGTTTCTAAAAGCTGTAGATATCCATTTTTCACATCATTCTCTAGCCAAGCATTTTCAGATGATAGACGAATAAATTAAGCTATATAGAACAAACGGTCAAAACTTCTTAATCGAATACAAAAATTAAAATAGCCAGTTATCGGTACTATACCGATAACTGGCTGGATAAACGATTTTGTAATTGGATGGTAAGGGTATTTTAGCCCTTTAAATTACTGCTTTAGGAGACAAAGAAAATTTTTGTAGATGTTCAGAACTTATACTATAAGAAACAACCTTCTCTTTGTATTTCTTCACTACATCAACGTGATTATCGTAATTAAAAACAAAGAAATGAACATCTTCTTTTTTTCCCTTTTTTACGTTGATGACAAATGGTGTTACATTCGATTCTGGCTCTAGAAATAATTTTTCATTGCCTGGGAAGATATAATGCTTTTTTAAAAAGGAAGCTTCATTAAAATAGTCAGTAAATCTGTTTTTTTCTACTTCTTCTAAGTTCTTTCCATTATAGGTTACCGTAACATCTTTTGAATCCAGTTTTTTATGAAGTTCAAATTTACTTACAGTCCATGCCACAACGATACTTGGAGGACTCATTAACAATTTAACAATCGATCCAATCACTATTGTAATAATTAAACCCCATGTCATATCATATCAACTCTTTCAATAATTTTATCATTTTTATAGCAAATAATTTATTATCACCTTCATTGCCATTGTTTCACTAAATACCTAGATAAATGTTTCATCATCCATTCTCAATGATAAAGGAATTATAATGATTATAACCATCCAATTTGATACTTTTTTGACCATCCATTTATTTTAGAGATACATATAATGATCTTTTTGCTACATTCATTGAGTAATTGGATTTCATGAAATGCTCCATTCAACACCATACCATACAAGATTTGAATATCAAATGAAAGTATTGTGACATAATAAAAATAGAGTAATTTTCCAACCTGAGGATTGGAAGCTTACTCTATTTTCTTTCATTTTAAGCTTAGAGTGGGAATAATTCTAAATCATAAAATGATCGCGGTATAAAATATAATAAAAGGTAGCCACCTTGAGTTTTTCTCATCAGCAGCTAATGCTTAAGGGATGATGCTCTCTTCCCTTATTACGATCATATAGGTTTTCCATATCATTTAAACCATCCACTCTTGCTTATTTTTAGTCATCCAATTAACTACAAACTATGAAGAGCTTGTGCAAACCTTTTTATACCTTCATCAATCGAATCTTCATCTTCCCTTGCGAAAGTAAAACGAACAAAGCTTTCTTTGGAACCCAATGTTGAGCCTGGAGCATAAATGACGCCTTGCTTAATGGACTCCTCAAGTAACTGGGTTTCATTAAAGCTTTTTAGTATTTTACACCATATATGAATACCACCTTGCGGAATTGAATATTCCACAAGCCCTTTTAAATAAGTATCAAGGCTTTTAATAATTGTATTTCTTCTTTTTTCTAATTCCTTAATTAAACATTTCATGTGTGAATGGAAATGTTCTGATTCTAAAAAATCATTGGCTATCCATTGTGTATAGCTTGAGTGACCAAAGTCTAATTGTTGCTTCGCATCGGACAATCTTTCAATTACTGATGTTGGGCCTATAATCCACCCAATTCTTAGTCCTGAAGCGACAATTTTAGACAACGAGCTAATATATAAAACATTGCCGTTCTTATCCATTGATTTAAGGGTTGAAATTTTTTCTCCTGAAAAAGCGGTTAAACTATAAGGATCGTCTTCTACAACAGGAATTCCAAGCTTAGAGGATATGTCTAAAATCGCTTCTTTTTTCTTTTGATTCATTAAGTAGCCAGTCGGATTCTGAAAATATGGATTTAAAAAAATCATTTTTATTCGGTGTTTTTTATATAACATTTGCAAATCTTCTGGATTAATCCCCTCTTCATTAACAGGTAAATAATGTACTTGGATACCTGCTGATTTAAAAGTAGGAAGATTGTAATTATATGAAGGGTCTTCTATAGCAATTGCATCACCAGGCTTTAACAAACATTGGACAATTAAATGTAATGCTTGTTGCGCTCCAGATGTTATAAGTATTGAAGAAGCGTTTGTTTCGATTCCCCGACTAATTTTCACATGTTCTGTAAGTGTACTTCTAAGGATTTCATTTCCTTGTGGATGATCGTATCCTAAGCTTCCAATAAAAGAACGCGTTGAAGTAATCTCGCTTAAAAATCTTTTAGGGAAAAGATCTTCTGACAATTCACCGGAAGCTAAATTGATTAATTTATGTTCAACTGCTTCTTTTCTTATTTTTTGTGTTACAGGTAGACTAGGTAAAAATGAACCCGCCTCAATATATCGATTCCAGCTCGGAATCCGCTTTTTTGTTATACCCCATATATCTTTACTTATCGTAGTACCGCTTCCTCTAGTTCTATCAATTAGCCCTAAAGATTCTAATTCGTCATATGCATGAACGACCGTACTTCTATTTACATGCAATGTACTAGCCAAATACCTCTCTGATGGTAATGGTTTATCAGGTGGAAATGTACCATCAGCTATCCCCTTTTCAATATATTCTGCGAGTTGTTTATAGATAGCTTTCTTTGCTTTTCTATCTGGTTTCCAATCCATATATACTCACCTCATAATATTCTATCAAACATGCTTTCATCTTTTAGCAGTTTTATACAAGCTAAAAGATTATATATTAATCTAAGTTTGCTTGTCATGAACCAGCCACTACTATGTTATTTTAGCCATCCACTAAAAAATCCAATCTCTATCACGAATGAGTTTCTGAGGTGATTAAAAGACATAAAAAGACCAGGTGCTCATACATCATAATAAGCGCCTGGTGCTTTATTAGTTTGTCACATTCAACTGTTTAATATCCTGTTCACGATTCCACTCAAATGTAATTAATTCATGGCTATCCAAATCCTCGGCAAATAATGAAACTGCTGAAATTCGACTATTATCATAAAGCTTAAAGTAATAGTTTTTGCTTTGCGCACACATTGCAGACGTATATATTGTATAGTCCGTCTTCCCCTCTTTATTTAAGACAACGCCTTTCGGAATATTAACAGAAGATAGAATATGAAACAAAGCAGTTACCCCTTCAATTTCATTTTTCGCTTGTTCCGTATACTTCTTCCAATAAGCGACACGAAGAAACCGTGCAGATGGCGTGAAATCACCTGGTAACCCTAACCCGCCTGCCCCTTGCCCAAACGGTGTTAATTTCAAATTTCCCATTGTAATGTCTTGGGGAGGATTAGGCGTGACACCAATATAAGCTCTTAAATTTGTCTGATGCCATTCGTAACCAGGGCTATTGGTCATGACCCCAATTGTTTGGCGATGAACAGTTATGCCTGTTCTATCAGGTTCAATGACAATCGTTTCACCATTAGCATCTGTAAATGTATAGTGAAGTGGTGGTGCGAAACCAAGTATGTTATTTGCTTCATTCAATAATGTAAAAGCGCTTAACTTTTCAATAACATCGTCGACCGTTACACAGCTTCCCAACACTTGTGAAACAACATAAATCGGATTAATACCTCTTGTGCCTTCTTTAGGTTCGTCTGAATAAGTCGCAAATGTGGCATAGTACAGCATCGCTCCCATCAAACCTTTTTCGTTTACACCGTCGTAAAGAACAGGAGATGCGAGATCCGTGCTGCCCATTCCAATAAACGCGTATGGATTGCTAATGGTTACCTCATTTTTTTCTTCAAGCAATCGAATGCCATATTTACGTGGGACGATAACTACTTTACTATCTGGTTCCATTGTAAAATCCATTGTCCTAGCAAATAATGTTTTCTTATCTGTTGTATGAATTGATAAGCTACTGCAACCAAACATTAATACACTCCCTCTATTATGTTGTTTAACCCATTTTTAAAGTGGTAAATAAAAATAGATGGTGCTTTAAATCATTAGTACATTATCCAACGATGTATCATCCAATTCATCGTATTGGATAATGATTACTAATATTGTATTATGTTTGTAGGGGTGATTATTAATGGATGAAATAGACATTATAAACAAAGAAGCAATCAAAACGGATTTGGCTCTAATTAAATCCTGTTTGCGATTAATTAATCAAACAGTCACTTTAAGCAAACGAAGAGGAGAAACGTTTAACGCTCCAGAAAATGAAGAATTACATATATTAGTTTCCAAAATTGATAGGGACTTGAACAAAATTAAATTAAATATACAGTATGAAACAGAAAATACAATACACCGTTAATAAAATTTAGCTATGATGTAATAAAACCATTCCAGAGCTATACGCAAGTAATTTTCCTTTTATTCTATAAGCTGAGAAACCCAACAAACGATGATCAATCATTTGTTGGGTTTCTGTTTTCAAATATCTATTAAATGCCCAAACCGAATGAGAATAATATTACGGCTAATATTACACCTAATGCCGGCACTACAACTGTTAATGCACCAAATGCTGGGTAAGCATCTTTATGTGTTTCTCCACAGATTGAACGAATAGTCGTGACCACATATCCTCCTTGTGGAAGTGAGTCAAGTGACCCTGAAGAAATGGCAACTGTTCGGTGTAACGCCTCCGGATTGACCCCTAAATCCAAATAATGTGGTGCTAATAAAGGTAATGCAATGGCTTGTCCTCCAGATGACGAACCCGTTAATCCTGCAATAACTGCTACCGCTAAAGCACCACCTACTAATGGGCTTCCTGGAATATCTGTCATAACCTTTACAGCAGATTCAAAAGCAGGCGTTGCTTTTACGACACCCCCAAAGCCAACAACCGCAGCTGTATTCGCAATTGCAACAATCGCACCCATTGCCCCTTCTCCTACTGCTGCACCAAAATTTTGAAAGAACTTTCTGTTGATAAGGTAACTTGCTAATATACCGCCCGTTAATGCGATAATCAATGCTGACGTTCCTAATGAATTATGGAAGGTAAAAGAAATAATTAATACAACGAGTAATGGCACAATACTTAAAATCGGATTTGGTAAATCTGTTCGAGTTGTTGTCAATATATCCGTCTCTCTACTAACAAATCGTTCTCCATTCGCCATAGCTTTGCTGATCATCTTTTTGAGCCACCAATAACCAAACGCTAACATAAATACAGCGACAATAAAACTAACTTCCCATCCTGCATATGGTGAAGTACCTAAAAACTGAATTGGAATCCAGTTTTGTATTTCAGGCGAACCTGCAGATGTCATCGTAAACGTTGTTGAACCAAAACCAAGAGCCGCTGGAATAAAGCGTCTTGGTAAATCTGCCTGTTTAAATAGGCTAAGTGCCATAGGATAAACAGAAAATGCTACAACAAACAAGCTTACACCACCATAAGTTAAAACCGCACAGGCAACTACAATCGCTAATGCAGCTTGTTTCATGCCGATTTTACTGACAATCCATTGCGAAACACTGTCCGCCGCTCCACTATCTTCCATTACTTTACCAAATATAGCACCCGTTAAAAACATTAAATACCAAGATGCGATAAAGCCTGTGAAACCAGACATATAATTAGTTAAAAAGTTTGCAGCATCATTTTCTGCAAGCTGCGGGAAAAGCGGCAGCCCATTTAATAGCCCTACAAGCAATGCAGTTATAGGTGCAGCAATGAGTAAGTTCATACCTCTCATTGTTAAATATATTAATAGTGCCAATCCGCCAAATAACCCAATCATCCCTAACATATAGTTCCCCCCGAATCCCCTTTTTGCGTTTTATTAATCTTCACTTACTTGCCATCATACCTAGCATTAATCATTCTTTTTTCCGTATCTTCTCACACGTAGCAGAGCTTGCTCGGCATGACCAGCAAAGTTTTCTAACTGACAAAGACGTGCTGCATATTCCCCAATGTAGGCACTTGCCTCTGGTGTTACTTTTTGATAGGTAACAGTCTTAATGAATTTTCCTACCCATAATCCACCTGTATAACGAGCAGCACCCTTAGTCGGTAATGTATGATTTGTACCAATTACTTTGTCTCCATAAGCAACATTTGTCTCAGGGCCTAAGAATAAGCAACCATAGTTCGTCATATTTTCAAGGAAGTAATTAGGATCTTCCGTTAATATTTCTACGTGCTCAAAAGCAAGTCGGTCTGCTTCAATTCTAGCTTCCTCAATTGAATCTACTAAAAGGATTTGACCATAATCTTCCCATGATACACGGGCAACATCGGCAGTTGGTAACGTTTGCAATTGACGTTCAATTTCTTTTACAGTTTCTTCTGCCAATTTTTCAGATGTTGTAATTAGCGCTCCAGGTGATGTTGGTCCATGCTCCCCTTGTCCTAAAAGATCCGTTGCTATCATTTCGGCATCTGCCGTATGGTCAGCAACTACTAATGTTTCTGTTGGACCTGCAAATAAGTCAATTCCTACGCGACCATACAATTGTCTTTTTGCTTCGGCAACGAAGGCATTCCCTGGTCCAACAATCATATCTACAGGTTCGATTGTTTCTGTACCAATTGCCATCGCAGCCATTGCTTGAATACCACCTAGAAGGTAAATTTCATCAGCACCTGCTAATGACATTGCTGCAATTGTGGCATGTGGAATTTCTCCGTTAATAGGTGGCGTACAAGCAATTACTCGTTTTACGCCTGCCACTTTCGCCGTTAAAACACTCATATGTGCAGAGGCAACCATTGGATAGCGACCACCAGGTATGTAACATCCAACACTGTTAACCGGAATATTTTTGTGACCTAAAATAACGCCAGGAATATTTTCTACTTCCACATCATGTAATGAAGCTAATTGTGCCTCTGCAAATTCACGAATATTTTTTTGAGCAAATTTAATGTCCTCAATTACATCGCTAGGCACGTTGGATACGATTTCATTTATTTGTTTGTCAGTTAAACGAAACGCTTCCGGAGACCATTTATCGAATTTTTCAGATAGTTCACGAACTGCTTGATCTCCTCGCTTTTCTATGTCCTTAATTGCTTCCGATACAATTTGAGAGACCTGAGAGTCATTTATGCTTACTTCTTCTTTTGATTTTCCAGATTTCAATACTTTAACCATTGTTATTACCCCTTTTTGTTTAGTTTTTCATTTTTGCATACGTATGCAGAAATTATATAAGTAAGATTATTCGAAAAATAAATGGTTGTCAACAGGTATTTATTTTCGTTATTTTTATTAAATATTTACTATAACTCATGAGAAAATAATAAAAGCATCATACTATCTCTCATAAGATGCACATACATATTACTGTATGCATCCTATTTTGATATAGCATGATGCTTATGGAATAAGTCTTTACGACCTTTTTACACTATGTTGTTTTGCGCAAAATAAGGGCTCCGTCAATTTCAAGATTTTTAGCTTCACCTGAATATTCTTCTAGTTCATTAAGCAAATATTTTACAGTCTCGTCTACCATTTCTGTAATTGGTTGCTCCCATGTTGTTAGACTGTATGTAGGCCAAGCTGCCATTTCAATATTATCAAAACCTATAACTTTCGTTTCATTCGGAATAGCAATATTATTGTCCTTTAATGCATCCACTACTCCTAACGCCATAATATCATTAGCCACAAAGAACGCATCCGGTAATTGTTTTTCTAATATAATTTTACGAGTAATATTATACCCACCTTCATAAGTGTAATCAGAACTGTATTTCTGATAGTGCACGTCTTCCCCCTGTAACATAGCACTAAATCCCTTTTCGCGTTCTCTACTTGTAGATGTATTTTCATTCCCTGAAATATAAATCATCTTTGAGCAGCCGATACTTAATAGATATTCTGCAATCTTTTTACTTGCCTCAAAGTTGTTACAACATACAGAATAAAATTTATTATTATCTATTTTTCGATTAAACAGAACTAACGGTATTTGATACTTTATGAAATCTTCTGTAACCGACAAAGAAAGTGATGCATCGGTAATAACTACACCTGCAACATTATAATTAAATAATATTTCGATATCCTCTTTTTGGATTTCATCATTATTGGTGTAGACGAATAGTACGCTATAGCCATGTTTTTTTAGGGAAGTCGTAAATAGCTTTAATACTTGAGGATAGAAAGGATTTTGAACACCTTTCATCACTAAACCAATGATTTTGGATTGGTTTGTAATTAAGCTCCGTGCAAATTCATTCGGTCTATAGCCAAGCTCTTGTGCTGCTGCTAGAACCTTCTCTCTAGTTTTCGCAGATACTGACGCACCTTCAAAATACACTCTTGATACTGAAGATTGTGAAACACCAGCCAATTTTGCTACATCTTTGGCAGTAACTCCTTGTTTCATGTTGTACATAACCTCTTTCGATCTATATTTCATCTTAACATTTGGTTGTATATGCTTACACTGTGTCATCGATTAAACTATTCTCTTTAACAACAAACTACCTTAGAACTTGGGTGGAAAGCAAGTACTAGGTAGTCTATTTTATTTAAAGTCATTCCTAACTTGTACAGCCGATATGAGCCCACAAAAAAAGACCATCTATACACTAGAGGTCCTACCTATACGTAACCAAAAAACTTTGTTTAATACATATTAAAATTAGCTAAACGAATCATAATTTTGTTTTAATAATTGATAGCCATTAGTTAAAACCATTACTTTATATACTTATAATAAAACTAAAAACCAAGCTAGAAGTCAAGAAAATTTAAAGGAGTGGCAATTAGGATGTATTAATTAAAGTACATTTAAATTACTTTCACTTAGATTGATATAATAGAAAAAAAGAAACATGGTGACTTCCTTTCAAAGTATCGACAGTACCGAAGGAAGCAACTTTCAGTGTGCCCGCGGAAAGCGCTGCATGAAAAGAAAATTGACTTCTATATTTCAAATAAAAAAGGAAGCCATAATGAGCTTCCTTTTTTATTTATCTCAACATTATTACGCAATCCTAAAAAAATTAAACTTTCTTTTTATCACAAAGATACCATAGTAGTGTAACAACCGCTGCAAGCATCACCATTAAGAATCCGTAAAGGGGTGTATGCGCTAACGATTGATGGCGAATAATAAAGCCTCCAATATATGATCCTAGAAATATACCAATGTTAAAAGCAGAAATATTTAAAGCGGAAGCCATGGAAATAGCTGATGGCACATATTTTTCAGACAGAATAACCGCATATAATTGCAAGCCTGGGACATTCATGAACATAAATAACCCCATTAGCAGTACCATAATTAATCCGATAATTGGTGATTCGAGCGTAAAGTTAATGCCATATAATGCTAAGGCAAGCCCAACAAAAATAATAAAGATTGCACGAAGCGGATTTTTATTAGCGAAATGACCGCCTAATGTATTACCAATAGCAACACAAACACCATAGACAACTAAAATCACAACAACAGCATGTGGTGAGTACCCCATATATTGCTCTAAAATCGGCGAAACAAACGTATAAACAACAAAGACACCACCGTAGCCAATTGCAGTAATGAAAAGTATTAATACCATGCGGATATTACCTAATACTTTGCCAATATCACGTAAAGAGATTGGGTTGCCTTTCGATAATTGGCTAGGGACTAACATCGCATTACTAATTAAACCGATAATGCCAATTACGACAATAAAGATGAACGACATACGCCAGTCCATTACTTGTCCAATAAATGTACCTAGTGGAACACCTGTTACAGTAGCTAATGTTAAACCTGTAAACATAAAGGCAATAGCACTTGCTCGTTTATTTGGTTCAACTACTTCTGCCGCAATGACAGAGGCGATGGACATAAACACACCATGTGCTAATGCTGAAATAATGCGTCCTATAATCAGGATGGAGAAAATAGGTGCTAATGCTGCTGTTAAATTACCAATTATAAAAATGGTCATAACAAGCAATAAAACTGTTTTTCGACTGAGGTGTGATGTGAAAGCTGTTAATAATGGAGCTCCAATCGTTACACCTAGTGCATATATAGAAACGGTTAAGCCTGCTGTGCTTAACGATATACCAAAGTTATCTTTAATTAATGGGAGAAGACCAACACTGATAAATTCAGTGGACCCTATTCCAAACGCACTAATTGCAAGTGCAAGCAATGTTAATTTAGCATTTGGCTTTTTTAATTGTGACATACAAATACTATCTCCTTTGATTTTTCTTTGCATGTGTAGTAATATTCAGTACATATCTAAATGACCCATAGAGTACTTTTAGTTACTTTTGTATATTACGGAGGTTACAATGCAAAAATTATATAATATTGGTGTGGAAGCGACGCTTGAAGTAATCGGCGGAAAATGGAAACCGATTATTCTTTGTCATTTAAACCACCATGGTAAAATTCGAACAAATGAGTTTCGACGATTGATTCCAAAAATTTCACAAAAGATGCTTACAAGCCAATTACGAGAGTTAGAGCAAGCTGGACTAATCAATCGCAAAGTCTTTAATCAAGTACCGCCCAAAGTTGAATATTCCTTAACGCCTTATGGAGAAGGAATGGAACCTATTTTGAACATGCTTTGCACTTGGGGCGAAAATCATATTGAAGTATTACAGGAAAAAGGCGAAGATGTCGTTTTAAAACAACGTGATGAAGATATCGCTATCGCTATGCAGCAAACATCATAATGAGGGAAGAAAGAGACTGTCACACACTAGACAGTCTCTTTCTCTTTTTATGCTTATAGCGCAAAGTCAAAGTCATCTGGGTTTGGTCCAACACGTTGTTCAAGGTTCATTGAATTGATAGTAGCCATTTCTTCGTCTGTTAAATGAAAGTCAAAAATATCGGCATTTTGCATCATGCGTTCTCTACGCACAGATTTTGGAATTGTGATCACTCCATTTTGGACATCCCAACGCAAAATAACTTGAGCGATTGATTTCCCATATTTTGTAGCGATTTTAGAAATGGTCTCATCTTCAAGAAGCCCGCCTTGCATTAAAGGTGCCCATGCTTCTAGTTGAATTTGGTGCTTGTCACAAAATGCACGAAGCTCCACTTGCTGTAAGCGTGGGTGGAATTCCACTTGATTGATAACAGGTTTAATACGAGCAAATGATAATAATTTTTCTAAATGTGCTACAGTGAAGTTACATACGCCAATTGCTTTAATCTTGCCTTGTTCATATAAATCTTCAAGCGCTCTCCAAGATTCAGCATACTTATCTTTACCTGGCCAATGAATAAGGTAAAGATCTAAATAATCTAACCCTAATTTTTGTAGACTCTCTTCATATCCAGCAATTGTTTCCTCATAGCTTAATCCATCATTCCATACTTTTGATGTAATAAACAGGTCTTCACGACGTAAACCAGTAGATGCTAGCGCTAGTTTTATACCTTCCCCTACACCCGCTTCATTGCCATAAATTGCAGCAGTATCGATGCTTCGATATCCAACCTCGATAGCGTTTTTAACCATCTCTGCAGTAGCATCATTCTCTACTTGAAAAACACCTAACCCCATACCAGGCATTTGTAGCCCGTTATTTAATGTGATTGTATCTTGTAAATGATTCATTATTTTTATTCCTCCAATATGTGTTTGCTTGATTGCTTTCTCATTATGTAGTCTCGAAAGAGTAAAAAAAAGTACGCACATTTTAGTTTCATAGTAACGTCGAGGTAACATTTGTGCGTTGGCAATGATTAGCGGAATAAAATTTTTTATAATTACAGGAGAAAATAAGAATAAGGTAAATGGGAAATAAAATGAACTTCCCCACTAAATATTAAAAAAATTAATTCTCAATGAAAAATAACGGCGTCCTCAGTTGTATTTAAAGTGAAAGGAGGTGGTGGGGTGCATCATTCTCTAGAAGTTCATGACGCATTGCATCGGGCTCTGGACTTATACTCCCATAGTCTGATAAAAGTGGCATTCGCATATTTAAAAAATGTAGCGGATGCTGAAGAGGTTGCACAGGAGGTATTTTTAACTTATTTGCAGAATCCCCCTGTATTCAACAACGATGAACATGAAAAAGCTTGGCTCATACGCACTACCATTAACAAAAGCAAAAATATGCTGAAAACCGGCTGGTTCCGCAGCAGAAATCCAATTCCTGAGGATTTAAGCTACCTCCCTAAGGAAGAGAACGAGTTATTACAGGCAGTATTAGCTCTAGATAAAAAATATCGGATTCCTATCCATCTGCACTATTATGAGGGATATACGATTCAGGAAATTGCAGAGATCCTACAGGCTAAGCCAGCAACAGTGGGGACTTGGCTTGCGCGTGGACGCCTTCATTTAAAAGAAAAGATTGGAGGGCTTGAGAATGAGGAAGTCTGTCTATAAATCTGCGATGGAGCAGGTGAAGATAAACGATAATTTCAAAGAAGAAACTTATAAAAAATTTATGCAATCTACAGCAATTAAGGAGGAATCTATAATGAAAAATAGCATGAAATTATCCTTAAAGAACTTGGGCATGATAGTCACAGTTTGTACAGTATTGACAGGGACGTACACGATGATACAGCATTCGAAGACCGACACGCAAAGTACATTAGTGGAAATAGATAAACCGCAAACTACAGCCAAAGCAGTGGTGAATATTGAAGGGACGATTACTGAAGTCAATGCAAACGGCAATAGCTTTAAAATCGGTGATTTATGGGTAACGGTAACGAACAAAACGCAACTAGGGATTAAAGGGCCAACTGCAGCAAAACCATCAGAAGAACTATTGCAAAAAGAATTTAAAGTTGGAAACTTCATTTCGGGTTACACATCTCAAGATGTTAGTACTGGAAAAGTCACTGCCGACGTAATCTACAACAATATGGCCCCTGTAGAATAAGTGATTCTCGATACGATACTACAACATTTTTAATCCTAAGGAGATACTACCCTTCCTAAATAAGTTAGTTAAATAATAAATTTTAGTGCATAAAACACACACAAATTTGGTTCATTACAAATTGATGTGTGTTTTCTCTTTAAATGTAGTTCAAGATTTCTTAGTCCATAATAAAAGGGATTACTAGATAAATAAAAATACAATAACTGGGATAAGTAATGCTGGCAAAAGATTTAAAGTATTAAATTTTTTAATGCCCAAAATACTTAAACCTGACGCTAAAATTAATATACCTCCTATAATTGTCAATTCATTTAGAAGATCATTATTGATGGAGCTCCCCATTAAAATAGCAATTAAATAAATGGAACCTTGCCATACAAATAACACAATTCCTGATATAGCTATCCCAATACCAAATGTAGTTGCTAAAACAATCGAAGTAATGCCATCTAATATACCATTTGCCAGTAGATACGTATAATCTCCCTTTAACGCAGCCTCTACAGGACCTAATATAGATAATGTGCCAATACAAAATAATAAAATAGCAGTCGATAACCCTTCTGCTAAATTGCCTTTAGAATATTTATTAACTAAAGCATTAAATTTTGATTCCAAATTAAGTTTTTGGCCGATTAATCCACCTACAGCTAAACTTACAATAAAAAGTACCGGATATTTGCTTGAAGGTAAATGTTGTACAAGTGCATTTATTCCTAACCCCATAGCAGCTAAGCCCATAGCCTGCATAAGGATATTATGATAATCATCTTTTATCCCATTTTTAAAGACGCTTCCAACAATGCTTCCGATTATTATCATCATTGTATTAAATATTGTTCCAAACATAATGATTTCTCCTTTAGATAATTGTGCCTAAGTAAAAAATAAACCCTCCTGTATGGGGAGGGTCAACACTTTATTGGTATTTGAATTTCTGTCAGATAGTCTTCTTTCCTTTCAGAAATATAATGGTCAATGATTGTCCTTTCAATGGTGTCTCCGATAATTTGAAAACCATTATCTTTTATACAATTCAGCAAGGATTTATACTGTACAGGAGAATTATTATGATTTCCATTATAATAAATACATGCATACTTTCCTTCCGGAAGAGTTGTTACTATAGGACTTTGAATGTCATCTTCCTCGACTAAAATAAAGATGGAGTTATATTCATTAAACTTGTTATTCAATAGATCACGAATACTAATTGTTAAACCGACTCCCCCAATAAATATAGAAGAATTCATATTGGACGAATTCTCTAGTTGTCGTAGAGAAACTTCCAGTTGAGGTTCTGAACTGATTTTTTCCATTAACCTTACTATCTTTCTCTCTTTTATTTCCTTTATGAACGGAACTTCTAATTCCTTTATTTCTTGTGCTAATTTTATATCCTTGATTCGATGTTGAAATCTGCGGTTAATTTGTTCCAGTTCTTTAATTTTTACTTCAGTTAATCGTTGCTGTTCCTCTAAGAGATGCAAAAAACCGTTGATATCCCTGTGATCCAGATGTCTTTTAATTTCCTTTAATGAAAAACCTAATTCCTTTAAATAATTTATAGTATTCACTTGTTCAAATTGTTCCGTTGAATAGTATCTATAACCGTTGTTGCTATCTGTATGTACAGGTTTTAACAAGTCAATTTCATCATAATATCGAAGAGTTTTAATGGTTGTATTATGAAGCTTAGCCATTTCTCCAATTGAAAATCTATTTTTCATGTAAATCTCCCTTTAAAAAACTTAATATTATCACTATCATACTCGAATATGGTAGCCCACTAAAAGTTAACTTTTCTAAAGCTTAATTAGCATATCGTAGTACTACGTCACCCCCTGTCGTTGCCCGTGACTAACTTCATCATAATAAAAAGCCACTCCAAAAATGGATGTGACTTAATACATTAAATTAATCAAATGTTACTACATCTTGCACTACCGATACCTTATAAACACCTTTCGTACTAATTAATATCGTTTTATAATTTTCTGTTTCAGTAAATGAATACCAGGACTTTTCATTGAACCCATTAAAAATTTCTTCTACAAATGTTTCCTGTCCAATATTATTCTTGATTTTATATTCTTCTTCACGACTTTCGTTGAAGTGAAACTTTACTGTATATTCATAATCCATAAGCCAACACCCCCCATCTACCTATATCATGGGACAAATGGGAATGAAGTAATCAACTAAAATTTTAAGAATAATAAAAACTCACTTCGTAGTTGAAGTGAGTAAGTTAATTACGTATTTCAAGGCAAAAAAAAAATGAGTCCAATGAAATATTAAGCTCATTCCCTTAAATTTCTTCTTAGTTGTAACATAAAGGAAAATTCTAGAATCCTTTTTTAATAGATGTTACTATTTTATAGTAGAGGCTACCAGAAACATATGTAGTTATGATGTAAATAATCATTTGGAGGTAGACATGGAACAAAAGCTAATTGATCAATTGATTGCATGGCATGAAGTAGACGAACATCAGCGAATTATCGATTCGCTTTTAGCAATTCCTGAAGAAGAGCGCGACTATGAAGCAATTAGCATTATGGCAAGAGCCTATAACAATTCGGGGCTTTACGAAGAAGCGCTCCATCAATTCGGTAAGATTGCTGAGGCTGGCAAACAGGATTCTCTATGGCATTATCGGGTTGGCTTTGCTCTTTATTATTTACAGCGATATGAGGAAGCAGTCCAAGCTTTTAGCAGGTCAGATCAATTAGAGCCTGGTGTTCAAAGTACGGAATATTTTTTGAGACAGAGTACTCATAAAGTGGAGAAGCAAAAAAAAGAAGAACTCCGGCTTGCCAAAAAGAAAGATTCCTTGGCGCGTGGCGGTTCCCTTGCAAAGAAAATTCCTTTTTCAGACATGTTTCTAACTGATTTCTGGGATGACAGCGAGTACGCAAGAACATCCTACCAATGTGATCCCCCTACGGATGAACTAATCGACTCTATAGAAAAAGAACTTGGTTATAAGCTCCCCTCCTCTTATATTTATCTTATGAAGCAGCAAAATGGTGGGGTGCCAATGAACACTTGCTTTCCAACAGAAGACCCTACATCCTGGGCTGAGGATCATATTGCCATTACAGGAATTGCGGGTATTGGGCGCGAGAAAAGCTATTCCCTGTGCGGAGATTTGGGTAGTCCGTTTATGATTGAGGAATGGGGATATCCAGACATTGGAGTCGTAATCTGTGATTGTCCTTCAGCCGGTCATGATGTTGTGATGCTCGACTATCGAGCTTGCGGTAGGAATGGTGAACCTGAAGTTATTCATGTCGACCAAGAAGATGATTATGAGATTACCTTCCTTGCTGACAATTTTGAAGAGTTTATTAAAGGCTTAGTGAGCGAAGAACAATATGATACTTCTGAAGAAGACAAAGAAATAGCTCTCGATAAAGTAGCGCGCGGCAAATTTTCACCTCTGCTGGAGGAGTTGTGCACTCAGGTAACTGAAGTGGCTCAGGTGGAACAAAAAATTCGCAACATATGTACACGAATTGTCGAAGAGAAAGGCCATTTTAGTTTTCATGCAGATGAATTATCCTATGTCATGTATGATGTGCAGTTTTGGTTATATACCAAGTCGTATCCAGACACTAATTACGATCAATATGTATCCATTTATCAGAACATCATCGCATTTGGCGGAGAATTCGGTCAAGGCGGATATGCTCCTGCCTTTATTACAGATTGGCTTGATAACCGCCTGAAGGAAGGACGTATTGTAAAAAATCTCGGCATTATTCACTTTACCGATTCCTATATAGATGAAGTAATGAATAAGTTAAAAGAAGCCTAAGCAAAGAGCTCGCTGTTAAAGCGGGCTCTTTTTCTCATTTTATTCTTCTCGTGGTCCCTGAAATACAACAAAGCGTGAACAGTTTTTAGCTTTGCTGATATACCGTTGCTGTCATACTGTCTTCTGGACATATAAACATATAAAAAATACCTTCTGCATATTCGTCGAAATCAGCATAATCAATCTGCCCAATGAATTGCATTCTTCGTTCACAACAAGGACAAAGCGGATACTCCGGCTCTTGTACCCAGCTTGGATGGCCACCAATCTGCGAATCAAATTGTGACATCGTCCAAACTGCAGCATAATACGGTGATTGCGGTTTATGTGAAAGGACTAAACTAGGTACGGTTTCCGCTTCACTGCTTAGGTCATCGATATCAGGAAGATAAGCAGGTTTTTTATTATGGCGGCTCCAAACAGGCACGCCACGACTATCTAGCTCCATGTATATTGTGCTAAAGCCCCCACATACATCACAGGTTATGACCTGTAGGTTCTCCATCTGCAAGTTGAGATATTTTAATGACGGATGGGAGGTAGCTACGTCCATCAACTTCGTTAACTCCCTGTTACACCATGGACACGTTAAATGGCTTGACTCTAGAAAATGAGCATGATGGTCTTCGTTTAGATTATCCAACTGTTGGTCTGCTTGCCTAATTGCATAACATAAATGGTTAATTAGATTACGCTTCTTTCCGTCTGGGGTAAGCTCCCATCCTCCATCAAGTGCGTACGTTTCAGGCGTTACAAACAACTGCTCCGCCCATGTTGGTGGCTGCATTTGCCATTCCCGAAACTGCTCTGTAACAACAGTATCTCCAATCCAGCCAAGTACTAGGAGGAGATGATTTCGGTTGTATTCATCCCATTTCACCTGCTCTAAAAGCAGATTTCGTATGCCTTGTGGTGCATCTTTATAAAGAATCGGATTATCAAACAAGCCGCGCTCTATAAGCTCAGGCAAAGCATCTGATATATTATCATCCCGATAGCACACTAGAGATAATAAAATATCCTCTGCTTCACTTTCATTGTTACTAGCGAGTAATTCCATTGCATATTTCAGCATACAGTCCGCTTCTTGGTCTGATAAAGATATGTACATATGCTCCATGCTTAACGGATACGAAACATACTGGATAAGTGGGTCATACTTTTTCGGTGCATGCATCACCTTCAGGATATCAACATGATCTTTTAAGCCTTCGTAGAGATTTACCGTTTTGCGGTGCTGCTCAATATAAATTTGTTGCTTTTTTCGTTCCTGCTCTTGATGGCACGGCATGCAAATACCACCTGTTTTGGCTGCGGTGCTCGGCAAAATTGTTGCGCTGCAGCCTTCTGTCTTGCAAGGTATTCGTTCCACCATACTTGATTACCCCCTTAAAGATAAAGGATTGTTTTTGTATCATAACAATTTCGCAAATTATACTTCTTCGATTTTTTAATGATATTATCGGGTGTCGGCTTGTTCTTCTAAATCTTCTAATACCAACATTAAAATATCCATGCTCTCGTTTTTAATATCACCATTCAAATACGCTTTAATATATGGGATAACTTGCCCTCCAAGCTCCACTAGCTGTTTATAGGCTTCAAAGTCTGTTCGCCAAAAGCTTTTCATGCTGCCTTCACCAAACTCTCCTCCTTCTATAACATTAACCCAATGCTTTACCTGCTGATCCAGGGGAAGCTGATGTATTGCATCGACAGCAGTCCGAAATTCCAAATCTTTATTTTTCAAGTCAGGCATTGCTTTATACAATTGGTCTTCGGGCACACATTTCCTTATGAGTTGGCTTAGTGTTAAATAATCACCACCAACGCCATCCGCTGCTGATACGTAGGCAATGAAGTCCTCCGTTCGATTCAATTGTTTTAGGTCGTTCTGCAATCGATGAATAACTTCAATGGCGATTAAGAATAGCTCCGAATCTATTATCGTCTTCTCAAATATATAGTTCTCCGCATTGCTTAAATACTCAGGCGTTTCTTGGCTAATGCAACTAAAAACTTGGAGATAGCTTTCAAGGCATTCAGGCATCTCTTCAAACATAAAGGGATAATCGCCTTCACTAAACTTATATGAACTATATACCTGTTCTCTAGTTTGATTATAAATTTCGTCACCAGTTTTAATATACTTTTCTTGATAATGTGCGTAGCAATCAGTAACACTTTCGTCAAGAGAGGCTCGATTATTCATGTACACTAAATAACTACCGTTATAGCTATCAGTATAGATAGAGAAGGTATACACATCCTCGTTACTTCCTTCTTCAATATAATTAGATATTGCAGATTTGCAGAAATCGTAAAGCGCATTCTCAATAGCGCTTCTACTAATGAATATCCCTTCTTGTGGACTAAATGTCGAGATTTCCTGAATGGTTTGATCTGTTGAGCATAGTAGAAACATACCTTTACCTTCCAATTCTCTTCTACCATTTATTAGCTTTCCGATATGGACATCATAACTCATTCTGAAATACATCCCCTTTTAATATGTTTTAGTGTTGTGCCATCGCCGTACTAAAGTTATCGCTTATATTCGGGCTGTTGCAAAGTTATAGGATTCAAATTACTGAGTACCCAGCACACTGCCAGTTCACACAGCCTCGCTGGTTCATCACGACCATGTCCATTGCGAAGTGCTTTTACTAATGCTTCTGCCTCCTGAAGTGCAGCATCATTTAATGGTGTACCCATGCTAAAGTAATGGTTTAGACTACTAAGCATTTTACGATATTGATTATCCCAATTGATTGCGCCGTTATTTAAAATTTCGTATGATACTTTACCAGTAATACGGATAACCTCACCTTGTACGGTCTTCGCCTGTCCTTGTGATGGAATTAATAAACTCCAAAGTTCATTATGTTGTGCTTGCCATCCCTTTGTAGTTACTTCTATTGGAGAGGCGCCATCGTGAGTATTTCGTTTCCCTACTGGAGTAACATCAAATAGCTCATATAGATGTAAAAGTCCCTCATCTGTTTGATTTAAGAAATCTTTATTAAAGCCCTCTCTATGAAATTCAAAGTCCGTTCCAATTCGTTTAATAGACTCTTTCATTTCCTGCGTTACTGTTACTCTAGCATTAAGCAAAATATCGGCAACTTTCGCCATATTGACGATATCAATATTTTTACATATTGCCAAAGCTTTTTCTAAGGGCGTCTGTTTCATCTTATTTTCTGCGCTACTATTTGCCCCGTTAGCAATCAGCGTGTGAACAGCATTTGGCTTAAAAGAAGCTGCAGCTGCAAATAAAGGTGTCTCATTTTGATAATCAAAGGCTTCTATATCTGCACCCAACTCAAGCAGCAATTCAATATTACCGCACCAACTTATTGCATGATTATGTAGAGCCGTTCTTCCGTATCTATCACTAGCATTTATATCAGCACCTTGTTCCACGAGCCAGCGAACCAATTCATCGGGTATATTGAAAAAGCTCAAGGCTGTTGATTTGCTGTAACCGCCACGAGCATCTAAATCGCATTTCATAAATACCTCTTTTAATGCTGATATATCCCCTGCTTCAATTAGTTCATCAAAATTTTTCGGTAAGGTCTTTTTCTTCTTGCCCATCTTGTTTTCTCTCCTTACGTCTGATTTTTCATTTTACTTTATCACTAAATTTTACCACTTATTCATTTCTTGTCTATTTCCTGCACCCATGAGTATAGTGTCATAAGAAGGTGCTAAGCTCTACCTTCAAGCCTCTACAAAGTTATAGTTTAGAATATATTTATAAGGAGAGATTTCTTATAAGAGGAAAAGGTGGGGAGTACATGAAGCGTGGATATGGTTTATACGAAGGTCTCTGATTTTAACTTATGCCAACATAATACTTCTTCTTCAAATCAGTTAACTGCTAGTATAATTAATCGATATTTCAATGAGATTATTAATGATCTCTTTCATCGCTGTACCAATAAACGTCAATACATCTTCAATTGAAGGCTTAACTCTACTTAACCTCAATTATTATGTCTTGATTTACATTTAGCTTTTGAATGTGACTTATTAAGATTTTGAATTCTTTTTCATCTATATCATATTCAATATCAATGGAATCAGATACGCCAAGTGAACTTGCAGTATCTTTTGATAAAAAGATTGAAATAAACTTTCGACTAAGTATTATCCTTAATATCTCCCCATACGCTGATCTATTTTCACTATTAATAGTAATATGAACGTTATTTAAGACGGGTATGTCTTCAATCCATAATGACTTTTGAAATAGCACATATTCCTTTGTCTCAAATTCATCATCTGCAAATCCAATTAATACGGTCTCGTCGTCAATACTAAAATAAACAAATGATGCTTTTAGTAAAATTGACATTCAGTTACCCCTCTCTCCCCGATAATGCCCTTTCAAAAAATGTTCCCGAAATATCCTATATATCCATTTTTAATTATCAAATCACAAATTCGACCTTCTATCTTTAGATAAATCCATCTTCGGGTTCACCAACTTCAAATCCTACCACTTTTGTCGCTTCCAATTTAAACCTTTCTATCCAAGAGCTCCAGTCATTATGATTCATCTCTGCATAAAATGATAACCCACTTGGTTCTACTGAGTTCACCTCATTTGCTATATATTTTCTCAAAATGCTACTTCATTTTTAAAAATTCACTTCGTAACAAGATTTTACCACTTAACATATCTTTCAGGCATCTGACAGTTATCCTCTCTATTTAAATTTGAATAATTGACTAACATCAGCTCAACTGCCATTATTTTGACTAAACTTACGAAGCCAAAGTTTACAGCAGTTTGAGCTATGAATCTGCCTAAATCATTTGAAATGGTAGTTCAAACTAAACTATCTACACTTTATTAAGAGTACTAATCCACTTTAAATGAAGTTTATATATTTGCTTCATTTACTCCCCTTCCTTATAAAGCAGTGACTTTATATTTTCATTCAACAAAGCAGCTTGTGATAATGCGTATTTATCATCCATGATTTCGCCAGGTTTATTTGCTTCCCCAATAATATATGACCATAATGACATTTCTAAAAATTCAAATGTGTATTGAAACTGCTGAATAAGTGGTAAGCCCTTGATTCTCGGTTTATCACCACCTACGATTACGACGATTGTTCGTATTTTTTTTAATCGTTCTTTTAAATCAGGGAAACGATTATCTCGTATTGATTGGCTAAATCGATCAACCATGTTTTTCATTATTCCCGACATGCTGTACCAATATATTGGCGTTGCAAAAATTACAATGTCGCTATTTTGTAATTCCTCAATCACATTATCATAATCATCTTTAATTACTTGAAATCCATCTTTTGTATGACGTAAATCTTCAATTGGTCTAATATCTAAATCTTTTAAATAAATTTTTTTATGCGTAATATCTTTTAGTACTATATCTGTTAATAGCTCACTATTTCCGCCATTCCTTGAACTTCCAATAAAAGTTACAATTTTCATGTGTCATACCCCTATCTATCCTTATTTAATAATTGTAGTATATAATTACGTAACTTATCGATAAAGCTGAATAAACCGATTGAATCAATCGTAAATTTCGATTTAGAGGTGAAAAAGATGGAAATTAAACATTTACAAACATTCTTAACCGCAGCAAAGACGTTAAACTTTACTCAAACTGCCAAAATATTAGATTACGCACAGTCAAGTATTACCGCACAAATAAAATCATTAGAAGATGAGTTAGGAACAACATTATTTGAGCGATTAGGCAAACGAATATACCTTACAAAAGCAGGAATAGAATTAACACAATATGCCGAAAAAATAATTCAGCTTGACGAAGAAATGCGGTATGCAGTAACAGGTGATAGCGAATTAAACGCATTTTTAACAATAGGTGCTCAAGAAAGTCAATGCACATATCGACTACCGAGAATACTAAAGGCATTTAAGCAGCTACATCCTCAAGTGGAACTAATCTTTAAACCAGTCCATGCGAGTGAAATTGCAAAGAACCTACTCCAAACTGATCATTTAGACTTGGCATTCATCACCGATACTCGAAAGATAATGTCAACACTCTATACTGAAACGTTACTAGAAGAGGATTTAGTGTTAGTTGTATCCCCAACCCATCATTTGAATCATACAGAAAAGCTATCATTAGAAGAAATAGCACAAGAAACGATATTATTAACTGAAAAAGGCTGTTCTTACCGAACACAATTTGAAAATAAGTTACAGCAAGAAGGCATCTTTCCAAGGCATATCATTGAATTTGTCAGTATAGAAGCTATAAAACAATGTGTTATAGCAGAATTAGGTATTTCTCTACTTCCTAAAATGGTAGTAGAAAAAGAGCTTATTAGTGGAACACTAATAGAACTACCAATCGCTTTAAACTTAAACCCAATTTATACAGAAATAGCTTGGCACAAGGATAAAAATATACCGCCTTACTTAAATGATTTTATTCAAATTGTTCGCCAAGAATATAAAAGCTTCTAAAAAATTAGGTTAGATTCTAATTGCTCTGCTAGTTAAAAGTTACTCAAAGTACCGTAATCATTTGAAACTACTAGAAAAAGAATCTGTTTAGTAATTAGATAGTGTTCTTAATAACCTTATTCACGAAAAGACGTGGAAAAAAGAAAAGGGGTGCTTGAAGCAACCTTGAAAAATAAGTTGTAACGACAAGCTCATGAATGGAGATAGGATATTTGGACGAAAAAAACGGATATATGGAAACATATTTTAATACAAAGGATATTGCAAAACGCAATACTTTATTAAAGCAATTAGTCTTTGACTTGCCTGAGGATGGAAAGGACTTTTTCCTAAAAGCCTTTAAAAAAGAACGATATTTGGATATGCGGCTTACTGCCATTCGAGGATATGCTGCCTTTGCAAGCGAAGAAGAGGTTGCCCTTTTGATGAATAAGATGTTGGAAATCTTAAAGAAGCGTCCAGACAGTACACCATATAATTATCAGGAATATGAAATCTTAAGGTCAGCTTTTTTGTTACCCTACCTGCTAGAAAAATATCCTTATGACTGTTTTAAACAATTTAATGAACAGTTAGAGAATCAGTACAATGCCATGCCCGAAGTTTTCAAAGGCATTTTCACATGTGACGATAAAGGTGAACATATCCAACTAATACCCCCAGCAGTTGTACGAAAAAAGATTGAACATTTCCTGCATGGGTGAACAAAGGTACTAATAATTAGTGCTTCGAGCAATCTTTTTTGACATCCCGTTCGTATTATACGCTATCACTTGATATCCGATTACTTCAATAGAAATTCCTTATTGCGCCTATAAGGTGCGTTAGGACTTGCATGGATGACTTATCTGCATCTATGCAAGTCCTTTTTAATTCGTTCTCACAACTGCCCATGTACGTGTCACCTTTTACTCCACTACCTACCGACGGCATACATGGTTTCATATTTTTATACACTTATATACGGTGTTTATTAAACTGTTATATCTAGCTTGAAATGCTAATTTAGAAGAATGCTTCTTTTTATATTTATTTAAGCACCTTGTAGGCACCTTTTTTCTATACTTTTAATCCAAATTTATGGAGCTTGTCCCCGCTGAGGACTTTTTATGTTAATTCTCGATTATTCAAAATCTATAATGATCTTTAATGCATTCTCTTTCGCGGCATTAGCGAATGTTTCGTATGCTTCAATCATTTTTTCAAATTTGAAACGATGTGTTGCTAATCCCTCTGGCTTAATTTTCCCTGTTTCCAAAGTTTTAATTAGCATTGGCGTTGTGCTTGTAGACACTAAGCCTGTGGAAATTGTAACGTTCCGAATCCATAAATCTTGTAATTGTAGATCGACAGGTTTGCCATGTACACCTACGTTTGCTAAACGTCCTCCAGGTGATAAAATACGTTGGCAAATATCGAATGTTGCAGGATAGCCCACCGCTTCGATCGCGACGTCCACGCCACGACCATCCGTAATGTCAAAAATTTTATCAATTGCAGCTTGTGCATCACGTGAATTGATTGTATCAGTCGCACCGAATTTCTTGGATTCTTCTAAACGGTTATCGTCGAGATCTATCATAATGATTTTAGAAGGAGAATAAAATTGCGAAGTTAATAATGCAGACATACCGATTGGACCAGCACCTACAATGGCTACTACATCACCAGGTGAAACTTGACCATTTAATACACCAATTTCCAAACCTGTTGGTAAAATATCAGAAATCATGACAGCAGCATCATCTGAAATCCCTTTAGGTATGTGGTAAAGAGAATTATCTGCATGTGGTATATGAACATATTCTGCTTGAGTACCATTGATTAAGTGACCTAAAATCCAGCCACCGTCTTCACAATGTGCATATAATGATTTTTTACAATAATGACATTTACCACATGAAGTCACGCAAGAAATAATGACCCTATCGCCCACTTTGAAGTTTGATACGCCTGCGCCTACCTCTTCTACGATTCCGATACCTTCATGACCTAAAATTGTCCCCTCTTTAACGGCAGGTACATCGCCGCCTAAAATGTGTAAGTCCGTACCACAAATTGTTGTTTTCACAAGACGAACGACTGCATCGCCGTCTTTCACTACACGTGGTTTTTCAACTTCACGCAATTCCTTTTTACCTGGTCCCGCAAATACTAATGCTTTCATTTAGAATGTCTCCTCTCTCAATAGATTTTGATTAGGCTTATAAAATCCTAATTCACCATAAATATAATTAATTTTTCAGAAAACGTCAATCGTTTGGACACTTTTAAATTAATTTTCATAACATCATATAAAGCCTAACAAAATAAGCTTCCTTACATGGCATCATATATACCAAGTAAGGAAGCTTTCATCTTCTCATTATGTTCATTTTAAATAGGGGATGGAAGCATGACCTCTACGCAGTCTATTTTACCCAAACTTTATATCTTCTATCATTATCTATTGTCATTTCTGCAAAAACTCTGAATTCATTCATCTGAGCAAGTCTAAATGCTAATGAATAAGCTATTTTATAATCTGGTGTGTCATAACCATCATACAGTCTTGCATACATTTCATTTCCTATTGAATCGGCCCATACATCTGCTTCGTATAAACTATCGAATATAATATTTTCTCGTTTCCATCTAAGTGTCATCTTTTATCCTTCTATCTAGTAAATTTATTTTACTGCACATTCAAGGAAAATCAGTGTAGTATTTTTAACACCGTTAATCGCGGTAGGGTTAAGCGCAAACCAGTTAAAGTTAACTATATCACCCGATTTAAGAGCATAATTTTCACCTAATACCTGATAATTTTTCATACTACCATGAAAACTATAATTCGGACTTTCATAGTGAGGCGCGTATGGTGGATTAATTCGAACACCATTTACAGATGCGCTCATACTTACATTTACTCCAGGTCTGAATAGTTCATAAGCACTTGGTCTTATGTAAAATCCCCATTGTAGTGAACGATTAATTGAACTAGCGTTTGTTTGTATTATCACATAAGAGCGTCCATCAGAACTACTGAAGGTTCCTGAGCAAGCACGCACATCATCATCATACCCCAAGGGTTCTATTAAATAACCAGTATTAATAGCCGAAACGGATTCTAGCTGGGAAGAAGAAAATGTTAATATTAAAACTAGTGAAAAAGTAATAATAGACATTAGCAGTTTTTTCATAAAAATCCTCCACTAGTTTTGTTGTTCCAACACAGTATGAATTCACTAAATATTACAACAAAATCTCGATAAATATTACTAACCTGTAAATTTTTCTACTAAAGAAGATAGCATAGAAAATTGAAAGAAAGTAGCCTAAACGGGTGTATTATATTTGCTTCAAATAACTAGGTCAGTTCAGGAAAACTAGTCTTTAGTCAATATCATCCCTTCTTCAATAAATTTTGCTCACTGATGATATGTTTCTAATTCTTCCAGCGTCGATCACTTTATTTACTACTTTAGGACGATCCATTCCAAACGGATTGAAAAAAATGAGGGTATACATCATTCTCTTTTTTAAAAAGGTCTAATTCTTCATTTTAAACTTCTTAGTGTAGTAGCCCCTCATGCCGAAAAAGTTAGACTCCAATACCCCCCCTGACTAAGATTGTCCCCTCTTTAACAGCAGGTACATCACCTAAGATATGTACGCCCAAACCGAACAACTGCATCACTATCTTTCACTACACATAATTTGTCTACTTCAGGAGATTTTCTTTTTTCCTGGTCCTGCAAATAACATCACTTTCATTTAGAATTCTCCTTCCTAATAGATTTGTAGATTTAATATACTTTGAATATAATTAATTATTCAGAAAACGTCAATCATTTGGACATTTTTAAATTAACTTTTACAACATCATATAAAGCCTAACAAAATAAGCTTCCTTACATGGCATCATATATACCAAGTAAGGAAGCTTTCATCTTCTCATTATGTTCATTTTAAATAGCGGGTAGAAGCATGACCTCGCAGCAGTCGATTTTCCGTACCCGTTAAAAACGGCACAATTGCTTGTAAACATTCCTCATCATACAAATAATCTTTATAAACAATTGGTGGTAGTAACAATTCGTTTTCTTTACTTGCTTTTTTGCAGCGCTCAATAAACGCTGGTTGTAGGCTTGTATACAATACAACTGGCATAGCAAATTGGGCATACGCTTTCTTTAGTGCCTCCACAACTAAGCTTTCGCTAACTGATCGATCAAAGCTAAAGCCTATTAACTTCTTTGTATGTACATCTATAATAGATGCCATATAAACCCACCCTTGATGCCACGTTGGTACATAACTTATATTGACTACCCACTTTTCGTTCGCTTCTGTTGTTTCAAGTCCCATATTTACTATTGGCTCCTGCACTTCTACTACTTGTGCTTCCTTAGCTTTTTTTAACACCCGCTGCACTTTCCGCAAACTCCCCTGAAAGCCTCGCTTTTTTAATCTGTCATATAGCTGTGCACCATTGTAAAGTTGTCCATCTTCAATAAAAATCTGTTCAATTTCCTCTAATAATACCTCTGATGCTGACTTTGTAGGTACTGTTACATTTTTTTGCAATGCGCTGTAATAAGAGCTTTTCGGCAAGCCTAGTAGCTCACAAAGTACTTTCACAGCATATTTTTCACTTTCTCGTTCTATATAGTCAATTATATCTGTTTCAGCTATTTGGTTGCGAATATGGTTATAGCCTTTTTTAAAATATCTACTTCCTGCTTTAAACGCTCGTTTTCTTTTTGCACGCTTAATACCTCTGCCTTTGTCATGTCGACCATCCCATCAACAGGTGCATATAGTTTAATCCATTTATAAATCGTCACTTCTGATATACCATATTCGCTTGATAATTTACTTACAGCGGTGCCGAGGCGATATTGTTTAACAATTTCTAATTTAAAATCTGGTGAATATAGTTTTTTCCCCACTGTGAGCCCCCTCATTTTCTATTTATCATAGTACCTAGTCATATTTATGTCTAGATAAAATAATGGCCACCGTTTAGTTTGTCTTCCATTTATTCTTATGATATTTTAATCCCTATTTTGGAAGCCGTATTAAAATTAAAAACCGTCATTCTAAAGCTTATCGAAGGTTTTATTTAACCATACAGCAAACTAACTCCTCTTTCTCTTCAAACTGTGAATAATAAGCTAACTCTTTAACAATTTAAGGTTTTGTTAAGGTCGAATTAAGGTTTAACTAAAATGTATGTAATGTTGAAAGTGTATTCTAACTTTTGTAGACAAAAATTAGATAACAAATATGCAAAAACTATTAGTCTACAAGGAGAAAATACAATTATGAAAAAAATCTTACAAGCAAAAAATGTTCAGAAAGAATTCGGTTCTAAAGATAATGTATATAGAGCATTACAAGATATTAACTTAGAAATTAATGAAGGTGAATTTGTAGGGATCATGGGCCCTTCTGGAGCTGGAAAATCTACTTTATTAAATATTTTTTCAACTATTGATATTCCATCATCAGGAGACATCATTATTGATGGTAAAAAAATTATGATGATGGACGATGAACAATTATCAGATTTCCGTCGCGATAAATTAGGATTTATTTTCCAAGATTACAATCTACTTGATACATTAACGGTGAAGGAAAATATTTTACTTCCGCTAGCACTTGCTAAAGTGCCAGAAAAAGAGATTGAAAAACGCGTCGATCATATTGCAGATTCATTTGGCATTCGTGAAATTTTAAATAAGTATCCGTATCATATTTCCGGTGGACAAAAGCAACGTGTAGCTGCATCCCGGGCAATTGTAGCAAGTCCAAGCTTGATTTTAGCGGATGAACCAACAGGAGCTTTGGATTCAAAATCCGCAACTAATTTACTTGAAAGCCTCAGCATTTTAAATAAAAAAAATAATACAACTATCATGATGGTGACACATGATGCATACGCTGCTAGCTTTTGCAAACGAGTGATATTTATTAATGACGGAAAACTTTACAAGGAACTTCATAAAGTAGAGAAAACACGTAAAGCATATTTCCAAGACGTCTTAGATGTACTCGCTTCTCTCGGAGGTGGTCATAGTGACATTATTTAATATCGCTCAAAAAAATATGAAGAATAATTTCAGTAACTACTTTTTATATTTCGCATCCATGATTTTTAGTATTGTGATTTATTTTACATTCGTTTCTTTAAAATATGATAAAACAATCTTAGCTACTTCTGAAGGTTCACCAAAAATTAGCGCAGCGTTTAGTGCTGCGTCTGTTGTATTAATGATATTCGTAGCCATTTTTATTTGGTATTCAAATTCTTTTTTTACACGAAAACGGAAAAAAGAAGTTGCACTTTATTCGTTACTTGGTGTTCGTAAAAAACAAATTGGCAAGATGTTGTTTTACGAAAACTTTACATTAGGAATTATTGCACTTGCAATCGGAATAGCTCTTGGATCAATACTTTCGAAGTACTTTGTATCCCTATTAATGAAGGTAATGGGACATGATACCTTGGTGAACTTTTCAGTTTCCTTTGCAGCGATTGTTAACACAATCATTGTATTTATGATTATTACTTTATTCACATCATTTCAAGGATACAGAGTTATTTACCGTTTTAAACTAATTGATTTATTTCAGGCAGAAAAACAGGGTGAGCCAGAGCCGAAAGCATCGTTTTTCTTAGCATTATTGTCCATTCTTCTTATTGGTATAGGATACTGGATTGCTTTACAAAATTTAGTGACATCAAGTATTTGGAAAACGCTTGGTATGGCAATTACCCCTCTCATTATCTTAGCAACTGTCATCATAGGTACGTATCTCCTATTCAATTCAGTAACTGTTTATCTGTTAAAATTGGCTAAAAAAAATAAAAAGAGTTACTGGAACGGCATTAATATTATTGGGATATCACAGCTCTTATATCGAATTAAGGGCAACGCTCGAACTTTAACAATAATTGCAGTATTAAGTGCTACAACATTATCTGCAGTTGGAACGTCCTATAGCTCATATTACAACAACAGACATAATACACAGATCGCAAATCCAAACAGTTTCATGTTTACTGTGACCGACAATACCGTATCTAATAAGGTAAAGGAAACGATTTCTAATGATATTGATCATCAGATTATGTACCATGAAACGATTCCTACAATTGAAGTAAATGTAGATACTACAAATTTGTATAATTATGGTGATATGCCCTATACGCTTATTTCTGCAAGTGATTTTAACAAATTAGCTAATAATCAGAATCGAAAGGATTCTCTTTCATTAAAAGGAAATCAGGCTACTGCCTTAGATGCGGCATACATGGAAGGCTATTCACCCAAATATATAGGTACTGAGGTGTCTTTTAAAGTCAATGAGTTTGAACAAAAAATAGCATTTACTGATTTAAAGAAATATAGCGTATTAAACTCCAATACCGTTTTTAATGTCATTGTAGTCAGTGACGAGTTATTTACTGAATTAGTAAAAGTAGCTCCCCCTCTGGACATGGAGGTTTATAAAATCAAAAATGAAGATGATGCAGAGAAATTAACAAATGAAATAAAGTCCTTTTTACCTGACGAAGCTAAATTCTCAAATTTTTATTCAGATTACTCAAGTGGTTTAGAAACTTCAGGTTTAATGATTTTCATGAGTGGTTTTCTAGGTCTAGTTTTCTTAGCAGCAACAGGTAGTATCATTTACTTTAAGCAATTAACAGAAGCTACATCAGATAAAGGACGCTACGAAATTTTACTAAAAATTGGTGTAAAGAAAAAAGAAATTTACAAATCCATAGCCAAGCAAAATTTGTTTATTTTCGCTATACCATTACTTGCTGGAATTGCGCATAGTGCTGTTGCCTTAACAGCTTTATCAAACTTATTGCAAACCAATTTAGTCGTTCCTGTTGCTATATGTATTGGTGTATACACAGGTGTTTACATTATCTATTACTTTTTAACTGTAAAAACTTACTATAAAATAGTATTAAAAACTAAGTAAATTACTTGAATATTGAGTGAAAAAAATAATTTACTTTTAATTGTTTTATAGTTTTCAAATTTTGTATAGTGTTGTTTTAATTGAGTGACTGTGGTGCTCCCTTACCTACAGAAAATGCTTTCTAAAACAATTCTTACGAAAAAGTAAGAGAGAAGAACTAAGCTTTGTATGAACCTTGAAAAGAGAACAAATCAAAAGAGCACGTTTTGAAAAAAGATTAATCAAAACATGCTCTTATTTAGTATGCCAAATTAAATTCTATATAGAAAAATTTGATTATAATCCCTGTTGCATTTCAATCCGAAAGCATAGAAAGCATAGGATATTATGAATATTGGGTAGTCCTTAATTTTTTGATTTTCTTTTTAAAGAAAACCACCCATTAATTGAGTAGGAAAAAGAGTATCTGAATAGCTCAACACCTTTCCTCTAAGCATCCGTTAGTTAAACTATAATTCTTCACAAATTCTTCATTTCCAATAAGTAATGGATACCCTCATTTGTTAATTTTCTCCTATTGTTCAGTAAATCAGTTATTGCTCGTAGTTTCTTTCACAATCATTCTCTCCATCCAATCTGCAATAATTCTTATTTCTTAATTCTTATTTTCCTTATCATTATTATGATTTTACTTTAAGTCATAAAAAAACGCTCTCTATAGAATTCTATAGAGAGCGTTTAAAGTTAGTTTTAGATATTTCCTGATACCTTATACATATTTGGTAAAGCTCTAAGTGCATATGGACTGATAATCCCCATTCCACCTGGTTTATATCCTAAGTTTAATCCCGAACCGTAATAGTAACTCTGCCAAACTAACTTACTGCAGTATGTTTCTGATTTGTCTGCATAAGTTAATCCTGCAACAGAGAAGATTGAATATGGAGCTATGTAAGATGTATCAGTTCCATAATAACGAATAAAATCCATTGATTTTTGTCCAGCTTGTTGAGCCGCAGTTTGATTGGTATGTCTCCAAACCTCTGTAACTGGGTATCTAGTTTCCCATTGGGTTAAAGTTATTTTTTGTATTGGTTGATTTGGACCTGGAATATGTACAGCATACAAATTCCCATCAGCAGATCTACCTACTATTCCTGCATGGCCAGTAAACCCCCATGAACTTGTACTAGTAGTAAACAAAATATCGCCTTCTTTATAACTTGAAGCTTCAGCAGATACAGTTGAAAGCATAAATGCCAGAAATGCAAAGAAAAGAGCAACCAATAATAGCTTTATTTTACCTTTTGAATTATTTAGTTCTAAAATTCCCAATATTATCTCCTCCTATTATTAATTTGTAATTCGAATAATAGATTAATATAAATTTGCTACAGATTGAATAGATAATTATCATTAAATGATAATTTTCGTAGACTTATTTAGTTAACAAATTATGTATTTAACAAAAAGGTCATATTCCCTATCCATAAATGTGAAATAACACTAATTTACTGTAAAACTTCTATTAAATTAATTTAGTTAGTTTTAATAGTTTTAAAAAAATCAAGTATTCCTTCATCATTGGATTATTATGCATATATAGCCATTTAGTAATAATTGGATTTTTATATCCCCAAGGTCAGGATCTGAAATAGTAACGGCCCGTAAATATAGTAGAGAGTTTGGATTCACACTGACTTCATTTTGACATACATAAGTAATTGTCTTTTTTATCGTTACTATGCATAATTGTAGTAACGAGGTATTATTTTTTGGAATAATACAAGTCCATCGACTAGCGGAGGTTGATGAGGTATATTATGTAAAGTAGCTACTGAACAATTTTTCTTAATACACATAAAAATAAACATTAAGATGTCCTAATAATGTAATTGAAGAGCATCGTTGTGATGTGGGAATTCAATAATATTAAAAAAATTCAAAACATAATCATATAGTAAAGGGATAGAAATTCATGACAAGACAAAAAATTGATCCACGTGTAATTAGAACTAGAAGGTTATTAAAGCAGGCATTAATTGAACTAATGGAAGGACAAGCCTTTGAGGAAATTAAAGTACAAGATATTTCTGACCGAGCAACAGTAAAACGTGTTACCTTTTATCTTCACTATAAAGATAAGAATGAGCTTATGGTACAATGTATCGATGAAATTTTAAGTGACTTGCGTGAAAAAGTAAGTGTCAAAATATCACTTTTAGATAACTTTGATTATTTAGAAAAATACCCTCATCCAAGTTTTGTTCAATTATTTCAACATATTGCAGACAATTTCTCATTTTATAAAGCCTTCCTAGTTACTAACCGCATTCCTTATTTAGCTTCGGGACTTTTAGAAATAATACATGAGTTTGTTTCTGAAGGGATTAACCAAATCGAACCTAATGAGCAAAATCTTACAGCTAAAAGAGATTTAATAATCAAATATGTGGAATCTGCCTTTTTGGAAGTTATTATATGGTGGATTAAAAATAACCTACCTTATTCAGAACATGAAATGGCATTTCAATTAATGAATTTGTCTATTAAAGGACCTTACAAACATAATCCTCTGAAAAACAGAGACGAATCGCTCACTGAAAATGAGTAAAATAAAAAGCCGCTCAACTATATGATCGACTTTTTACTTGATTTGTAGTTTATAAAATAATTATTGTTTTTCTATTAGCACATGTGGCACCAGCTTTATATTAAATGGCTGTCCAACCTCCATCAATAACTAATTCCGCTCCGGTCATGAAACGTGATTCATCAGATGCAAGGAATAGTACTCCGTAAGCAACATCTTCTGGGTTTCCGAAATAAGGAAGCTGAGTGAACGTTTGATAGAATGGTAATGCGTCCTTAAAGGAATCAGCAGTCATAGGTGTCTCAATAATACCAGGGTGAACGGAATTTACTCTTATTTTATCTTTTCCATATTCTACAGCAGCTGATTTAGATAAAGAGCGTAATGCCCCTTTTGCAGCTGTGTATGGACTTGATCCAGCCATACCCACTATCCCACCAATAGATGAAATATTAATTAAAGAACCCCCACCGGCTTTTTGCATCTCTGGAATTACATATTTCATCCCAAGTACACAGCCGTTTAAATTAATATCCATTACTTTGTTCCATTCATCCATTTCCATTTGAGTCATCGTTTTTGGACTGGCTACTCCAGCATTATTGACTAGTACATCTACCTTACCGTAATGGTTTATAGCTTCCTGAATAACATTTTTCCACTCTTCCTCAGAAGTAACATTATGCTTTAATCCAATTGCATCTCCGCCGTTTTCTTTAATTTCACTAATTACCTCTTTTAATAAATCATCTCTAATATCCGTTGCGACTACTTTTGCTCCTTCACTTGCGAAAAGCTTAGCTTCCGACGCTCCCATCCCTAGTGCTGCACCAGTGATAATTGCTACTTTACCTGTTAAACGTCCCATTTTAATCATCCTTTTCAAAATTATATATTCTTCTCAAACTTTTAAAAAATAGCTTCTACAAAAATACTTCATGTATACCTAGGATATTTATATTATACATTACATATATATATATTGTGAAGTTATTTACACCATGTTAATTAAATATTATTTTGAAACATGATTATCGACCACCGATATAAGTGACGTATTGAAATGAAAAAGACGGTATAGTTATGTCTTTCGAAATCAATAAAGAAACCTTAATTAAAATCAATGGGGAAAACTTCTTGATTAAGTTCCAAACGTCGTTAATAATTACTTTGAACATCAAGCATTTCAAAACTAATCACTCAATCGAGTAACTTTTTTCATTTGATTAAATCAGTAATTTATTTGGAAAATAGTTAAATAAACAAATAAAAACTTTTGTAATTATTATATACCTTGGTATATAATAATTCTATGACTACCCTATGATTGTTCTGTACTCAATCTGTTTAATTTTAGCAGTAGTGAACATTGTTCTATACTTTATCAAGAAAAGAGGTGACTAATTATATGGCTGAGCAAAAAACAACAGACGCACAAAAAAAGGCTACACAGGCATATCGAGAACGCAATAGAGAAAAGACACGTAAACAGTCCGCTAAAAGTGCAGCTAAAACATACATTAATAAATATTGTGGATTAGATGATTTAAATGAATTAAAAAAGCTGATCGAGGAACGTGAAAAGGAATTGCAAAATGAATAATCAAAAAGGACCAGGTACTCACATGAGCGCCTAGTCTTTATTTTGATGACTTATATGATAGATTTTTGTTTGAAACCTAATCATAAAAGCCACACTCAAATAAATGAACGTGGCTTTTATTGTTATAGCAAATCCTTATTTTAGTTAACAAATGTAGAAATCTTTCCACTATATGTAGCTAAATAACCCTTTCCCGCTGGCACTGCTCCTTGTAATTTTAGATTTCCACTATATAAATAGCCATCAATCCATTTTTCGTAAGGATACAATGTTGGGATAGAGCTATTAAATGTATAGTACACTTGGTGCGATGCATCTGCATAAAGATAAAAACCTCGTGGATTAATATCAGATTTAGTGATTGTCTCTGATATGATTTCCCCATCTTCATATTCTTTATTGATGTCAAAACCAAGAGGTAGTTCTGTTACTGGTTCAGATACTGGATCCGTTACTGGTTCTGTTACTGGTGTAAATTTCTCACCATCGTTAAAGCTTGTTTCTTCGGTAGCTATAGAGATTCCTGAAAATGCAAAAAATCCAAAAACTAATGTTAACGTACACAACAAAATACTTAGTCTCTTCATTTCCTTCATCATCTCCTTTATAATATAAATCAATTTGATTATAAATAGTAATCACATGATTTTCAATATTTTTTCGCAATTCAGACTACTATAATTAATTTACTATTAGCTAGTGGTATATTCTTGAAATAAGCAAGTCCAAGCTCAATATTAATTGAGTACTTAAGTTTTTATAAGCGGCTTGGATTACCATCCCATCCCAATTTGCCTAAAAGATAATATAAAAAATAGCCAATTGCCATATTTCGGCAGTTGGCTATTTTTTATACAAGCACTAACGTTCCTTTATTTACTTCCATTTCTTTCTGAGATAGGTTCTTATTGATAATCTCTGAACTTACAAACACATGATTCGTAATTAAGAAAGTTAACAGCGTTTTTAAGATGATGATTTTCTTTATGCCCTGTTGTAAAATAACTATCTTTGAAAATTGTAATGTTGCCATACGGTTCGCCAATATATACTCTTGGGCACAGGTAATCTCCTTCCCATTTGGGTGACAGCCTAAAGTAAAATTGCCAGCGTATGAATCTTTCAATACATTAGGATGCATAGATTGATAATGTACCTCAGTAATTGAGTCCTCATCTTGCATTAGTTGATGTGCCACTAAATAATGTTTTAATGCACCTTTTAAGTCAATCGCAATTGCAGTGTCTGCCAAAATCGTACGATAGTATGCAAGCACAACTTCTGCTTTACCTAAATATGGTTTCACCTCTACTACTATTTCACCAGAAGGATGTACAAATAGCTCTAAAATTGTTTCGTTTATATCATCCGTTAACGTGATAGTGGTTTGCCCATATTGCATACTTTTAAAAAATATTCTACTGTCGACTATGTACCCAGCAATAATTTGTTCATTTTCAATTCGCATGGATTTCGCTACAATTCCTAAGACTTTTACAGAATTATGTATTAAGTAAACATTTTGCTGAAATGAGGTTTTCATACAATGCAAATTAACGATACGATTTTCTAGCAATTTTTTCAACATTTGCTCCCTCTCCAACCTTTTAATTAATCATGAACCTATTTTAAAAGGCTTTGTTGAACAATTTCTGAACAATTCAACAATTTTCGAGTATTTTTGACAAAAAAGCAACGATTAGGTCGTTTAAAAAATTAAAATCAACTTTTTTTCATATACAAGTATTTTATTAATTCAACCTTACCTTTTTTTCAGTTCTATTTTAACAAAGTGAAAAAGTGAGCAATGAAGATGAAAGCAATGATTTGCGTAACTTTCTATACGCGTATCATGTATTCAGCATACATACTCTTAATATTATCTGGCACTGGCACGCCTAACTCTTCCTGTAACTTTTGCTGGATCATATCAAAACATTGTGTACAATCTTGTTTTTTATTTTTCTCGATTAAAAATTGCAAGAGCAAAAACATGTATTGTTCATTAAATTCATCGATCTCTAGCATCTTTTGTAGGCAATTTAGTTTTAGCAATGGATTAATTTCATTCGTATGAGCGATATACATTTCTAATAAATGTAATACGCTTTGTTTTAAGCGAAGTTGTATTTGAATCGCCCAATGATATTCTTCCTCCGCTAAAAAATCATCTTCATAGCAATTTAATAATTGTTGCATTGCTTGTTCATCATAATGCTCTCTTTCTAACAACTGTAATAGTTCCTCATAATCACTAGCAATTTCGATATTTAATTGATAATGATTATTTACTAATAGAATCGGATTTTCACTACCATTTTGCTTCAAAATTTTGCGTAATTGATAGATGGATGTATGTAAATTAGCCCCAGCTTTCTCTATCTCTGCTTCTGGCCATAATTCTTCCATAATTACAGTATTTAATAGCGGCTTATTTCGATTAAACCATAAATATAAAAACAATTCCTTTACTTTTCTTGTACGCCATTTCACAATTTGCTGTTGAACATCTAATAGACGAAAGCTACCAAAAGTATGTGCATACATATGTAATTCATTTTTTTTAGATTGCATTTCTTGCCGTAGACTAAATACTTGCTGTGCTTTTGTCACTGCCTTCAATAAACGGTTTTCTCGAACTGGCTTTAATAAATAATCTGTTGCTTCTATATCAAAAGCATCTACAGCAAACTTCGCATGGGCTGTCACAAAAATAATTTGCATATTTGGATATTTAACTAGTAACTTTTTGGCAACTTGCAACCCATGAACGTCAATCATCTCCATATCTAAAAAAACGACATCTACTCGTTCTTTTTCAAAAAGTGCAAATGCATCCCTTACATTTGTATACGTACCTTTAATGCAAAACGTAAATTGTGTAAGCTTTTCTAGCATAATTCTTAACACATCTATTGCCATTTTTTCATCATCAATTATGACTATATTCACTATGCATCACCTTCTGGTAATAGAATAATAACAGTAGTTCCTTTACCTTCTTCACTATATATACGCAAACTGGCATTTTTAATAAGCTTAAATTTTTTCAACGGATTCGTAAATCCAATACGTGAGTTTTCTTCATTTACTAATCGTTGCAACTTTTCTTCTGAGATACCGATCCCGTTATCATAAATTTTTATACGTATAAATTGACCTTCTCGTTGCACACTCACCTCTATAGTACCACCTTCTTTTTTCTTCGAAATTCCGTGAAAAACTGAATTTTCAACTATAGGCTGAATTGATAATGCTGGAATCAAAGATTGAATGGATTCATCAATATCATATGCAACTGTAAGACGATCACCAAAGCGCATTTTTTCAATATAGAGATATGCTTTTACAAGGTCTATTTCATCTTCTATAGAAACCATGCTGTTACGATAATGGACATTCAGCTTGGCACGGAAATAAGTTGCTAAACTGTATAACGCCTCTCGTGTATTTTCTATATCTGTATAGCTTAAGCCGATAATAGTATTAAGTGTATTGTAGACAAAATGAGGAGTTACTTGCGCATATAAATAATTCATTTCATCCTCAATCGCATCAATGGAAGATTGACGAACTGCTAGTAATGATTGAATACGCACTAGTAATTCATCCATCGCAATCGGTTTTGGCAGATAATCATTTGCCCCAACTTGTAAAGATAACACTAAATCTGAATGCTGCATAATTGCTGTTAAAACAATAATCGGTAATTCCAACATATCGTATTGTTTTCGTACTTGTTTGCATAATTCATAGCCTGACATACCATTCATCATTAAGTCGACTAACATGCAATCTACTTTATGTTTCTTTATATAATCCATCGCATCAAACCCATTATCTACCCCAATAACGGTATAGCCTTTTTGAATTAATGCGTCCACTAGTACTTTTATATTCACATGATCATCATCAACAACGAGTATGGATTTGTCATTACCTTTATGCAATAATGGTAAATTTAGCTGTAGTATAGTATTTTCTGCTCGATTGCCCATCTGTTTTTGTGTTTCAATATCTAGTTTTTCGTGTGTGGCAAGCGGCACCGTAAAAGTAAAAATGGTTCCAACACCTAATGTACTTGTTACATGAATTTCCCCATTTAACTGTTCTACTATATTTTTTGAGATACTTAATCCTAACCCAAGTCCCCCACTATTTTTACCTTTCTTTACTTGATAAAAGGAATTAAAAATTCGATCTAAGTCTTGTGAAGGTATACCAATTCCAGTATCGCTTACTTGTATTTCCATATAATCATCACGTACACTAGCTAAGACTGTAATTTGTCCATGTTTTGTATGCTGCAGAGCATTGTAGAGTAAATTATAAAGCACTTGTTTCAATCGTAATTCATCTGTATACATATGGGGTAAATTTGAATCTACTACACTCATTAATCTTATGGTTGTATCACTCGACATTAAACTACGAATTTCCTCTATTACTTCATTAATTACGCTTATCGGAACAACACGAGGCATAACACGAACTTCTTCAGTCATATGATTCGAAGAAATTAATAAATCCTCTACTAAATAACCTAAACGTTGTGCGACACTATGTATTAAAATGACATTTTCTTGTTGCTCACGCTTTAATGGTCCTTGTACACCTTCCATTAACGACTTAGATATATTTAAAATGCCATTTAAAGGTGTACGTAATTCATGAGACGTTTTCAACAAAAACTCATCTTTCATTTGATTATGCATCAATAGCTCTTCCGATAACGCTTGAACTTTCTTAAAAGATGTATTTGCTCGAAAACTAAGCAGAGATGCAAAACTATATAGTGTAAAAATAAACAATAATTGTTCACTATAAACTATAGGTATATCAAAAATATAATACATTACGATTAAAAAAGTATAACAAGTAAGAGATACTAAAAGAATTAGAATATAACGTGAACCTTCTACACCTTTCATAAGCACACGTAATAGCACAAACACATTATAAAGCCCAACAGGAATAAAAATTACTGCAAAGATTATTTTTGAAAGAACTAGATTTTCTATTGGTATAATCATACTATTTTTTGTAATCGGGTTGTAAATCCCATAGATCAAAAAAAGAAAACCTAATAAAATACTAATAATATAAATTGCTTTTTTCCTCATAAACTCCGGATACAAATAATAGAGAAAAAATGCTAAACAAGCATCGACAAGTGGTAAAATCCCTAATTGCAAACGCAATTGTTCATTTATATTTAAATAAGGGAAAATTAGTAAAAATATTTTTTCATTAGTAAACGACATGTACAGTCCGAATAATATAGTGAATAACCCCAAAAACAATTCTTCTTTACGTTTCCGATTTTGACTATACGATATAATATAAATGGCACCGAATACAATATAACCAATACATACAAACGATTCTGCTAAAATTTTCATGCTAAAATCTCTTTGAATCGCTTCCTTTGTTCCAACCTCAATAGGAAAAGTAATACCAGCTTTTGGATAATTATAATTTCCGACATGAATTACAATATCAAGCATTTGATTCTCACTTTTTGCAAACACCGTATATTTATCATCATTTTCGAACTTAAAGTCCTTTAAGGTTTCACTCGGATTCCCCATACCACCTACAACTTCTCCATTTATGAAAACACGGTTAGATTGGTGAATTGAACGAATGTATAATCCATATTCCCCTTCAATTGGTACATTTATCTTAACATGATATGTTCCTACAGTAAGTCCTTCCTCATTTGGCTCTACAAAACTATTCCAGGTAGACGGAACCTCAATTAGTATTTTTGCGCTCTCATACGCATCAAATGAATCACTTGACGATATTAAGATATTTGGATAGAACGACCATTCTCCATCTAATTTTAAAAGAGTATTTTCTTGTAGTTCTTTTTCTTCAATCGTAACTATCCCATTTTGCGCAATCTGCTGACTACTACTAACAAAATAATCTCCATTGCCAACAAAATATACGATAATAAATAGCATGATAATGGTCACAGTAATGCTAATATTTTTTTTCACTATCACGCATCCCCTACTTGAACACAATTATTTATAGCATCAAACTATCAGTTTGTTAAAATTAAATCCATTAGGCAATATGACTTTCACCTGTATTTCTATTATCGGCCCCTTACGCATCTTATCATAGGTCTATTAAACAAATTCTGAACAAACCATATTGTAAATGCATCGACTAGTATGGATTACTATCACTGATTTTAAGTTATTATTATCACTTTACTCTTTTTAAATATGCAAGCAGGCTACGGATATCCGTAGCCTGCTTGTTGTTTATTCAGATAACTGCTCTGCACTATCTTCATTTATATAATACGAATGATTTTTCGGCTTTTATGATGATAAAGTCATTGAAAAGCTAATTATTGAATGCAGAAGGAAATTACAATAATTACTCACATGTTCCGTAAAACAACTACAATAAAACAAGCCAAAATACCTACGAACTAATTGCGTACAATACTCGCATCAAATTCCGTGCATTTTAGCGTCACTATTCCTTCGATGATAAATACGTCGAGTATCGACTAAAAATCGTTTCTAGCCAAGTTTACAAAGGCGAAATGAAGGTTACATACTTTCCTATTTTCTATATCAGAAGATGTGAAGAATATAATTAGTGGAATAATCCACCTGTTTCCTCGGCATAAAAAAAACGATAAGATATGTGGGGCAAACTTTAAATTTGTTACTAGAAAATACTCAGCAGTTACATAGGAAGTGAAGAAATGTATTACATAGGACTCTCAATGGGATTATTGCTTGTTATTTCGCAAGCTATATTATTAATTTTTATGTATAAAGACAAAAAGTTGATTTCTTTCGATGGGTTTAAGTCTCTTTTTGGCTTTCTAATAGGAGTTATAATTTTATCTTTGACCCTACCGAGTCTAAATTCAGTGATTCAAAAAGATTACGACGTTATTAGTGGAGATTGTACAATCGAAATTGATTCAATCGGACGCTCAACATCAGCAACCTTTGAAATGATTGAAACTGAAGAACAATATGACTTTTTCGATATCCCCGAACTAGATGCATATCGTAAATCAATTCCATACTATTGTAAATTGACCGTTACAAAAGATCATAATTTTGAAATCGGTTATGAGATTTATGATGCAAAATCACGAAAGCTTATATTAAAAAATTACTAGAGACGAATGAAACCGTCTCTAGTTTTTTAGTCTATGCAGCAATAAAGACCGTTTTTCATCTATTTAATACGTGTAACCTTTGTGATGAACATCCTCCAAAACGTTCGGTTTTCCTTCTCCTCCAATCGTCCGTCGCCAATCTGCAACTAGGCTGTAAATTCTCGCACGTCAGCAAACGTTCTGTGATGTATATAAACGTGTCAGAAATCCGTCTAATCACGTTTCAAGTCGCCTTCACCATAATGTTAGTCATGCTAAGTGGTGGAATATAAGACGTGCCTTTACGTCGGTAAATTGCTGAAACGGTTCAAACTCAGTATCAAATTATGGTATCGGCGGCTGGTTCCGTGGGCACCGAAAGCGTAAATATACACCTATGTATAAATATAAAAAGCCTTACAACCATTGAGGCTGTAAGGCTTTGGTTAGCGTCCCAGGAGGGAATTTCAAATTCATTTGAAGCCTTTGTATTACTGGTTTTTCACTTATGTTGTGTAGAAAATGTGTAGAAAAAAAACACATGAACATTTATTATACTTTTATACATAATATCTTGCTTAACCAGCAGCTCTTCAGCCTGTGTCTATATTATGAAGGATCAAAAAGTCGGTGTTAAGTATTTGTCTAAGAGATGAAATATTCACGGCAAACTGAACGTTTTAAGCGTATTTTTAAACTCTTGATTCATCAAAAATCATCTATAGAGCTGATCAAGTTTATACGTTAATCTCCGAGCTTCGGGCCAACCCACTTTTACAAAAACATCTAAAACTGTTAGCAGGATTTCGTTATTTTCCCTATCTTCAATGAATATAGAACGAAACTCTGATAAGTAGCGTTCAATGAGTTGGATGATTAGATTTTTACCTAACGATTCAAACTGATAGCCACCTTCTTCTCCTAACATTACTATTTTACCTATTCTCTTAAAAGCTTTAGAAGGATCTAAAGTTGCGAAAAACTCTATGGTCTGTATCAAATTGTGTGTAATTGATGGAATACCAAATTCACTAAGCAAATCTAAAACATCACTTCCCTCTTCAAAAAAGCTCTTATGGAACTTTTCAGATGCATAATATTTCTCCATAGTATAATCCTTATTAAGCGCTCCAGATGCAAAATAAACTTGTTTACATGCATGATCAGCAATTCTTGCTATATCATTTATTTGCTTTTGCTTAAGCTCGTTCCATTCATCTTTTTCGTTATATGCTGTCAGTAAGTCGTTATAGGCAATCAATAAATGAACTAATATTTCCTCAAGTAATTTCCAAATTTCATTTCTTACCAAGGATGGATATTCCTTAAGACTTTCATCTGAATCTATCACCAAAAAAGCTCTCATCATACCAATTAGGTGAAGATTTTCACTTGTATAGGCAATTGGATTATTAACAATACTGGAAATGATTTCACGTGATATTGCATCTTCCTTATAAAGGTACTGATCAAGGAATACCATTAAGCATTCATTGCGTAAGTTTTTATACCTTTTATTAAAATCGGTCCCTGAATAAATATTTATTAACAAATCCATTACTTTTATATTATTTTTGTTGATTAAAGGAAACAAAGTCGTTGCTACAAAATATTGTAAAATTGATGTATTCTTTTCATTTAAAGCAATTAGCTCAACCATCTCCCACATAAAATCCTCATGATGCTTTTGCAATGAGAACAACTTTACCACTATTTGGTATCGAACTGCAGGTACAGCGTCAGTAATTAGAGACCTAATAGTAGCCTTTAGATCCTCATCCAGATAATTTTGATATTTTGAAATTTCCATTAAACCTATTGCTGCTTGAATCCTAGGCGCGGGCAATCCCCAACCAACTGACTTTTCGAACGCCTCTTCTTCGCCAGGACTTAAAATCGGATTATTGTGATTAGAACAAATTATAAGTATTTCTTTCACTAACTTCGCTAAAGCTGGGTTCGTTAATATTGCTTCTTGTTTTGATATAATAGAGCATGCCTCTGCTAGGCTATCCCATGTGAGCTCTTGTAGCCGCAAATCCACTCTTGTCTTGTCCGCTTTTTCTAGTAAAGGCTTTAATGCATTTATTGTAGGCATTAAAGACCCCACTTCTTCAATAGTAATTGTTGAATTTGAGTTTCTTTCTATAAATCCTTTAATAGATTTTCTCAAGTTCAGAATTTGATTATTTTGTTCCTTATCTATATCTATTCCTTGTTCTCTTAACGATTTACTTTCATCATATGGCTCACTTTCCCAATCTCGCATATAAAATATAGGATTATTAGGCGGGATACCACCAGGTTTTTTCTGAAATTCACTAATAAGTTGTTTCACGAATTTTGTTTTAATTAAATCCTGAGGAATGCAACCTATTAATTTCCCTACGATTCTTTGTAATCCCTCAAGATTATAAGAAGTATTAAAGGTCGGGATAGCTAATATGGCATTCTCTATTTTCTCCCGATCCTCTTCGGTGATTAGCGGGTAAATTACAGTTATTAAGTCGCCTATTTCTTTGGAAGTATCATAATTAATTAGTATAGGATTAATCCAAGCTAATTCACGAATTTCCATTCCTATAGTATTAGGACAACTTATACCTGAAATGATTAAACGTCTCCAGATAACCGCTGATTTATTAAACGTGATTATTACTTTTATTATTCCTTGAAGTAACTCTTTTTTATTTTCATCATGTCCAAGCTTTATTAAATAATTTTGAAGATGATCAAGCAATTCGACCTCTTCATCAATCTTATAAGTATCACTGTCCCAAATATGACTATGATCAGGTCTAAAGTGAGTCTTTAATCCCAAAAATTCGAATGGTATTCCGTCCCTCGTATTACCACTTGAATGTTTCTTTATTGCATAATTCTCCACAATAGCTATTAAAGTGTATAAGGCATGGAATGGAGCATATTCTAAATAATTCGGGAATTCCTCTTTTAAAAGATATAGAGCGTGTCTATAATCTTGTCTTCTATTAGATTTCAGTGGAAGAATTTTACTTGTTCCTAAAGTTGTGCTCTCCTCGCTTTTTTCTTCGTGAAAAAAAGCAATGCAATAAACGTCTTTAACAAATGATGGAGAATGCTTAAACAATATTGGAAGTTCACTTGCAATTATAGGAATTTCAACATATCCTTTATCTTTAATTCGTTGAGGGGTTAGAAACTTTCCAAGTAACCTTTCTGATTCATCTTTATTACTTAAAAACGTTCTACAAACACTAGTTATAACTGAATTTAGCATCCAATCATGTTCAGGCTTTTCCAAAATTTCTTCTAATAGACGTCTAGCTGCTAGTCCAATGTTCTTATTCATACCAAAATCACTGTTATTATTACATAATGCTGATGTTATAAGGCGAACAGAAGACATGACTACTTTAGAGATGGTCATATTCTTACTTAATATTTCGGCTATACCACCCCATAATTCCATTACGTCTCTTTTTACAGGTTCCTCTACCACTACCATAAATCCACCTATTAGATGGCTCAATGTTAATTCTGCCACTTTACTAGAGTTTAAATCTTGAATTGTTAATCTCTCAAATAATGGATTAAAATCATTTACAACATTGCCCAACTCTACTGCTAATGATGGACCAATTAACTTAGCAACTTCTGGGATAGTTTCATTCTCTATTAACAGGAATACCAGGTCCCAAAATAAAAGACGTGATTCACCCATATACCATATATTTGTAAAAAGATAGACAAAACTAGGTCGAATCACTAAAACTAGGTCTGGATTATCTATAAGGAGACGAACAATCTTTTCAGGATTTTCTTGCATCATTAATCGATAAACAGCATAATCAAATAATATATGATGAGAAAAAGCAATTGTATATCCTGATGGGCTACCTGCGATTGACTTTTGCCATTCTACTAATACATTCGTACTTAATAAATCATGTAATGTACCACTAGTAGTTGCATCAACAACTTTACTACGAGCCGCCCTTAGCGTTTTATTAGCTACCATTTCCTTTACTGTCTTGGTAAGTAGTATCTCTCTTGCATCACGCTGACCATCTCTACGTATAACCCTATAGGACCAATATCGATCGAGCAATTCTCTTTGTGTTCTTATAGGAATTAACTCAGACTCTTCAATACCCTCGTCTAGCAATTCACTTATTATTCTTAAATTAAATGGGAATCTTATTAAATTCTTCATGGTTTCATCTGCTTTATTTAATAAGGTTTCTATTTCAGGTGCTGATTTCAATATTCCTAATGTTTCTTCCTCACTAAATTCAGAAATATATATGTGTCTTAGATTAGAAAACTCAGGATCTTGATATTTAGTTATCGCATCTCCACGGAACAATCTTCGAAGTTCATTATCGTGACGAAGGTCAAACTTCCGAACTGATGCAATTATTCTCCATCTCCACATTTTTCGGTGTACATGAGAGATGAGTGATCTTAAAACTTGTGCAGATTTTTCTGACCGCGCTGCATCTAATGCATCTATCACTATGTATCCTGGTTGTTCGCCCAACCAATTCTCCAGCACTAAATTCAAATCCATTGAAATTCCTAATTCCTCACGAAGAGTTCCTATACTTTCAGCATTAATATGACCTACATCCAAAAAAACAACATCACGCTTTTCCTTATCAAGATTAACGACCAAATCCCTTAAAGCACCCGATTTACCTGCGCCGGGTTCCCCAATTATCAATAATGAGCCATTCTTAACCTCATCTTGTATTACATCAACGCATTCTCTATCAATTTTTACTTCCTCATAATTAATCCATAGCCTTGAGTAATCTGAGTTATTATCAGCCAGCATCTTTGTATAATCCCTAAGCTTTCTTATGTCGTTATAGTATTTACCTATGTTTCCTAAGAAAGGGAAGTTTATATCGTGTTCTGCAAGTAAGGATTGAATACGTATGATGTCCACCATACCAATTGTAGATCCTGGCATTGCATCTGTTAGAATGCCTACCACATAATCACCAATCACAATAGGGGATCCGGATGCCCCTTTAGCACTATATTTTGGATCTGTAAGGTTTGGAACAGCACAAAATAAATCAATATCATATTGATAACTAGTATAATCACTGCGAGTTAGTGCTACTGTTCCTTTAAAAAACTGCCCCTTCTCCTCCTTGGTGATGGGATAACCAAACGATTTCCACTCTATATCCTGTTCAATATTTACTCTAGCCAATTTTAAATGACTAACTTCTACCGGCCTAGAGAGTTCTAAAACTGCTATATCAGGTAAATTGGTATTCTCGACAGATGTAGGATAAATAACTTTAGCACTAATAACTTCTTCGCAATTCAATATAGGAAAATCAACTTCAATTTCTTCTCCGTATCTCAATGCCTCATCTACGACATGCAAAGCTGTAATAGCAATAATCGGGCTAATTAGAAATAAGGAACCATCCTTTGTTCCACAATGAATTTTTCCAATCGAATACGTAAACTGCTCATCCATTCTATATCCCCCTAAATAACTATTATTGAACTTTTTTTTGTTTCAGCTGTAATCACCGAATAGTTAAATTCCTGCTCCCATTGTTTCTTAGAAAATATTGATGAAGTTTCTGTTTCATAATTAAAGAATATTTTTTTGTGTTTTTTGTCACTTACCACTAAACGTGCTAAAGCTTCTAAATGAGGATGTCCATGATTGGCACCATTAGTTGATATTAAGTACTTATCCGAGTGAATAAAATCTAAAAAATCTTTGCTAGTGTTTGCCTTACTTCCATGATGTGAAACTTTTATTGCATCAAAAAAAATAGGGAAACTATCATTGTTATACAGCATTTCAAGACCATATTTAATTATAGAAGGTTGGCTATCGGCTAGAAAAAGGATTTTTTTATCGTAAAAATCAAGAATGAAGGTTATTGAACTAGCATTGATTACCGACCTTTCCTCTCTAAAAGAGGTTTCCGCTATAGATATTAATCCTTTATGCGATGACGTTTTCTCAGATAAATTAGGTACACCCCAGTCAGGGTATAGATAAGAAACAAACTCTACAGCATCATCTAAAACTCGGTCATCCACAAGAGGTACACCTGGAAATAACTTTTTTAATCCAATCCTCCAATGTTCTCTTAGTCGATCCAACTGTGACCCTGACGGAGATAATATAGTTAAGTTAACATCTTCATTTAATGCGATCGGCTCAGTATTAAATGTTACTGCATGTCCATCAAACAAACTATTCCATGAATATTCATATTTATATAAAAGACTAGCAATGCGAGTGCCTTGTTCAATACTAACTTTAGTTTCTTCGCGCTGGATTTTTTTTGTTGGAAGTGATTTTACTTTTCTTTCAACTTTTCTCACCAATTTATCAGGTATTGTTTGCAAACCCTCACTGATAGCAAGATGCCTATAGCTGTTATGCCATACTTCTTTTACTTCGATGATACTAGGATTAGAATTATATCCATTTTCCTCAAAAAAGAACTGCGCACCTTCTACATGATCTGCATCCACATGCGTTAACACTACCAAATCAAGCATCTCACCATTGGAACTTAGTTCTAGTAACCTCGGCTTAATAAATTCTCTGTAAGTTTCCTCATAACCAAAATCTATTAGTATATTGCTTGTTCTTTCCCCTTTACACCTAACTAGAAATGAATCGCCATTGTCAGCGGGGAACATTTCAATAATTATTTCGCCCATAGAATCCCCTCTCGTTGAAAATAATGTTAATTCAACTTCTTTTATATAGGGAGCCCCCTTATTTCAAGGTGACCCCTTTTTAGCCTATTGACTAAGCAATGTTACTCCCCTCTAATCATATCTATTGTTATAAAAATTATACTATTAATATTACAAAAGTTATTTAAAAAAGTCATAACCACTGTAATGAGAAAAAGTGAAAACCGGCAAACTTTAGACTGCTATTTTTTTCACAGGTGGTAAATAACACAATTTTTCATGTGTTCAAATGTTGTTCAACTATTTTACATAAACATTTATTTCAAATAAGAACTGTTCTATTGAAAAAAGTGCGCTCCGTAAGTGAAGTCTATTTTTAATAACTTAAACATCGCCTCAGTCACAACATTATCATAAGAGGCATCCCTTTGTGCAAGGCGATTGTTGTAATCCTTAAGCTTGATATACCAGCTCTGCTGTTTTGTTTGAACTCGCACAGTGCGAAAAAGTTTGGCATGAGCATGCATAATAAACAACCTTTAAGTTAATAATCAAAGCGCTATCCCTTATTTTTCATGTCCAACTTATTGTAGCTGATTCAGAGTTGGTATGAGACTGATAAGGTATTCCTTAGTAACGAAAGAAAATAAATATTATTTTTATCTTTCGACTAATTAAGAACATTTGTAGTGGTAAATTGTAGTAATTAATGTAGAATTGAAAAGACATTACTTTTAAGAGGGGAATAGAGAAATGAATGCTATAGCCAATTCATACCGTAGTAAATTAAGAATTTTATTAATACTTTACTACTTTTCAGAAGATATAAAGGGGGATAAAGTAAAAGAAACTCATATAAAACAGTTCAAAAGTGAAGTTCGTATTCAAAAAATTGACTTTTTGATTCGTTATCCTGACTATCTAGCTGCAGAATTATTAGAACTTATTGAAACAGACAATAGTGATATAAATATTGAGGAAATAAAGGCTACTATTATTTCTATATTTAAATATAATGAACCAGAAATTAGACGAGAAGATATGCTACGCTTCTTTTTCGGAGCTTATGAAGATATTGATGATATTATTGCATTTTTAATATCAGTTAATTTTATTGATTATACTAGCAAACGAAGTATTGATGGCAGAATTTTCGAAAAAGTATACTATTTAACAGACTTTGGGATAGAAAAAATTGAAAAGGATATTTTGAAAAATCTTGAAAATGCCTTTTGGTATAAAAAAAGATGCGAGTTGATTAGAAAATATTTTGGAAATCTTTCAGGGACAGAATTAAAAATAAGACAATATGAGCATCAAGAGTATAAAAACACACCATTAAATGAATATATTAATGGAATTCAAGATGAGGTCAAAGAGAAGTTTTATAAGATATTTGGAGAGGAATTAGTTAAATGAATTGGGATAATTTTTTGTCGGATGTATATAAATCATGTGATCAGATATTAAGTATTGAGGAAATATCCAAAATACTTAATATAAGTAATTATGAAAAAGATAATCCAATTTCGCAAGGAAAGCGGTTGATAATAAAAAGACTTAAACTCAGCGGCAAAAAAATAACTGGAGAGGTTATAGATTATGATAAAAACTTCTTTACAGGAGTAAATGTTATTTTCGCAGACAACAATAAGGGGAAATCTTCTATATTTAAAATAATTAAATTTGCATTAACAGGAGATAAAAGCTCTGTCAAAAAAGATGTTTATGATTGGATAGATACTATATTATTTGAATTTGATTTAAACAATACTACTTATTCAGTATATATAAATTTAACAAACACTAGAATTAGAAGTGGACTTTATAGAAGTTCAATTGACTCCTTAATTATCAACGAAAATGGATACATAGAATTAGAAGATATTTTAATAAACTTTGAGGCAAATACTGAAACTGCATTTAAAGACAAAATGCAGAATTTCTTTTTTGAACAATTCTCATATTATAATTTAACCTGGACTAGTAGCACTAAAAAAAGCCTTGAACTCATTGAAAATAATACTTCATGGAAAACATACTATAAATCTATCTATTTAGAATCTAAGGATTATAATGTACTCTTTTTAAATTCTGAATTTGGGTCTCAAAACAAGAAAGTTCTTGAAATGATTTTAGGATTAAAGTACACAGCCCTAATTAATTCATGGAATAAGCAAAGTGATTATTTACAAAATAGTATAAATAAGAAACTTTTTATTGAAAAAGTACAAGATGGAAATAACCAAGAAAAAAATGAATTGGTTACAGAATTAGAAAAATTAAATATAAAAATCTCTGAGATGCAAGAACAGCGTAAAACAACCTTTAAAAAGACTCTTAATATCGAAAATTATAAAATACAAAGCCTTAAACTTTTCAATTTGGCGAAAGAAATCACAGCTTTAAACAATCAAGTTGGACAACTTCAGAAAGAGAAGCTTCAGATAGAAAAACGTATTACTAACTTAACAGAGGAATTAAACTTTGGTTTCTTTTTTAGTAATTTAGATATTAAAAAATGTCCAAGATGTGAGCATGAGATTAAGCCTTCGAGAGAAATTAGCGAAAAAACAAATCATAAATGCATGCTATGTGAAGACCCTTTAGATCCAAAAAATGAAGAAGACGAAGAAATATTAACTAGTAAAATTAATGAGTTATCCGAAAATCTCGCAAAGATTTCAGCTGGAATTGAGAGATTAATGGAAAACATTATTCAAAAGACTGAAGCGAAAATACATTTAGAATCTAGTTTAAACAAACATGAACAAGAAGTTCAAGATTATTCATTTGAAGATAAGCAAATAGATCAGCTTTCTAAATTAATTGAAAAACGGATTGAAATAGAACATAAACTAGTGAAAAAAAATACAGAAAATCCTGATGCTACATTTGAAATTTTAGATCACAAATTAAAAGTAATTAATTGCGCAATAAATTTATTGAATAAATTAAGATATAAAGAAAGCGATAATATCTTGAAAAGTTTGTGTTCCTTAATTTCCAGTCAGTTAATTAGATTTGGGCAAAAAAACATTGACCAAGTTACCATAAAAGACAATCTAGAAATCATCTTTATCCAAAATGGTAAAGAAAATAAGTTTAGTGAGCTAAACGAAGGTGAACAACTAAGAGCCAAAATAGCCGTAGTATTAAGCTTAATTCTTTTAGATGTAAAATACAGTGTTGGAAGGCATCCAAGAATATTAATAATTGATTCACCAGGTAAAGAAGAAGTAATAAGCAATGATTTAATTAGTCTAGCTAGTATTTTCAAGGAAATAGAAGATGAATATAAAAATGATCTGCAAATTATTATTGGGACCGCTTTAGAAGAATTAAAAAATGCTAGTGTTGATTATAAAATTGATGCGAAAGATGAAGGGAAAACAATATTTTAAAATTTAAATGGGAGTGAAATTTTATGGAAATTGATTATGAAACATTTTTTTCAAGGTCTACTCAAGATAAAATTGTTCTCCTAGAAGACTGGATACAAAAATGTGGTGATTTAAATTTCAACTCAGAAAGAAGCCTAAAAGGATTTTTTCGAAAAATCATAGAATATGAAACTAATATCTACATAAGGAAACTTAGTATAGAATTTTTATCTTTTTTATCTGCTATAGAAAAGATAAGAAAATCATCAACTATAGATATTTTACTAGATATAGAAGATTCAGATTCTCCTCAAATTATTGTTGTTTCTTTAAAATATCTATATTTTTTCTATGATGATGATAATGAGATTTTAAAGAAGTTTCAAGATTTTAAAGAGTTGGAAGATGGGGATGTTTCATCTGAAGCATATTTTAGATTAGGGTTAATACATCTAATAAATAATAATGAATTTAGTGATAAGATAAGTTTCTTAAAATGTCTTGAGAGTAGTGCTAACTTTTTTAAAGCTGCCTATCTTTCAGTGGAAAATAGAGTTGATGCAGAGTATTTTTATGAAGTAACGAATTATTTAATATCAATTCTGAGTGAAGATAAAACAAGTGCTGAATCAACACTTAAAAAGTTAATAAACTTATCTTTTATTAGATCAGCATTTAGTTATTCAAATGAATCACTCAAATTAGAGAATAAAATTCTAGATGTATTATTAAATGTTTATAGGATATTTGAAAATTCGAATAACCATAAAAATTGGATTGATTACGCTAAAGAGTTTGGTAAATTATCCCAGTATCATATGGAGTTATTAAATACATCGTTATCTTCTGATAAGATACAAAATCAACTTATTGAGAGCTTCAAGAAATCTATTAATTCTCAAATTCTAGAAAATATATATATAAATAATTTTGCTTACTATACAGTTAAAATAAATAATATTCAAAATCAATATGCTGAAGATGAAATTTTAAGCTCCTTTTTAAATATAGTAAAATCATCTATTAGTAGTAACAACGAAAAAAAAAACGAAGATACTCAGTATCTAAGTATTTGCTTACAGATAAAAGAAATTTTACCATATGTAGATACTGACGACTTAGTACAGAAATTAAAAGATATTAAAGATGTTAAAGATATTAAAGATATTTTAAGTCTTATAAAGTCTTATACTGAGCAAAAATATGAAAGAAATATGGATGTTTATACAGGTGATATAACTGGTCAAGAAATTTACTTAAATATGCTATCTTCTATAAAACAGGCTATCCCTAACTATAGCGAGCAAAAGTTAAATACTTTTATGCGTATATTAGAAGAAACTATTAGATATTTAATGCTTACAGTAAAATCTAAACGCTCAGATGATTTCAATTACTTGTATATAGAAAAACATAATGGTAAAGGTGATAAAGCCTCAGAAAGGGATTTTCAAGATAGCCTATATAAGCATTTTTTATATAGCAAAATTGCTTATGCATCGGAGGAAGAAATTAATAACTTTGCTGACGGTGGAAGGATTGACATCGTTTTCAAACTAAATAATCTTACTTTCCCTATTGAGCTGAAAAAAACCAAAAATCCAATTTCTAAAGTTTCTATTAGAGAAAAGTATCTAGAGCAACTTCATACATATATTTACTCGTATGACCAATTGGGAATATTTGCTGTCTTAGATTTGAATGAGAAAACAGCTCCTGTAAATGATGTAAGAGAACTAGTTTATTTAGATAATATTAAACCTTTGTATAAAGTTGAGAATAAATATCCAGATTTTATTGTTGTAGTCATTATTCCAGGGAATAAGCCTTTACCGAGTGATAAATCAACATATACCTAAATCGAGGGTTGACTATTTTTTATTCATTTATAGGTAGTATGCTCTAAATATAGATATTATTAAAACTTTATAACATGACGTAAAAAACTATTGGTATTAGTACTGGTATCATTAAAGAAAAAAGCTTGAAGCATCCTCATTAAAATAAGGCACTCCAAGCTTTTTCTGTTACGTTCTTTTTACTTTTGTTGAATAATAGTCTACAAAACTTTTTTCATCTAAATGATATTTAGTTAAGAGAGTATCTAATTCGCTGTCTAACCACATGTTAGGTGGCTTACAAGACAATTCTTCACTCATACCTCTCAAATTGGTTTTAAACATCTCTAATTTACTTTCATTTATTACAACAAATTCTTCATTTGCATAAGCATTATTTTCTAAAAAATCGCTTCTATGAAGCATAATAGGCATCATACGTTCTTCTTCAGCGTATCTTTCTTTATACCATCTTATAGAAGACGACATTTGTTCTGTTTCTTGTCTTGAAATATTATTAATGCTATTATTTTTACATTCTATAACTAAATCGACGTTTTCCATTCTCCAAAAATTATCCGGGCCATCATTTGTTCCCATATCAGGTTGTGTAGACTCAAATCCTAAAAATTCACCTAACTCTTGAACTGCTTTTTCAAACTCTTTGTAATATAGTTGAGGCGAATATAATAATAAAGATATAATATTATCAACTTTTATCGCAATATCAGTTCCCTTTTCATATTGATGAATATGTTTTTTAAATACAGACAATTGATTACTGTAACGCTTAACTCTTCTAGATTTCACAAAAGTTAATGGCTTTATTAATGAGCCATTAGCTTCAAAAGCTCTTAATTGTAAATCTTGAACTCTATTTGTATCTAAATCATTTAATAACTGCGCATAAAATTGATACATCCAACCTTCATCTGACGTACCATCAGTTAAAGCAGTGATATTTTTCATATTAACATCTACAACTTGAACCTGTTTTCTAATTGAAGCTCTTATAGCATTTCTTTCACACTCGGCTATTTTTATCATATTTGCTAGATCCACTTTAGAGTATTTTTGTTGAGCTTCATTTATCATATTTTTATGAAACTGTCTCCAGTCTTCCTCAGCTTTTAAACAACTCCCCATTGATTCTTTAACAATCTCAATAGCTTTTTGTTTTGTAAACGTAACATTTTCAGTTAAATTGAAACCGAAGTCTAATTGAGCTTGTGTGCTTTGACTAAACAACTCTTTATTTTTATTAATACTAATAAAACTTAATAGATCACTACCCATTAGGATTGATACACAATGATCTGTTCCGGAACGTACAGCTCTTCCCAGTCCTTGTTCAATAGTTTGAGCTCTTTTTAGATTAGTCAATATTGAATCTTTTCTATACGGCGCATCTAGTTTTTCTTTTAAAGACTCCTTAGTAGGCATACCGTCAATAACTAAAATTCTACACATTGAATCAATCATATCTATTCCATCATATCTATTCATAAACACAACAAAATTGCCTTTATTAGTAGATTTAAGAGTGTTTAGATCATTGATTATATTTTCTGTTTTTATCAGTTTTGCACCTTTATCTATCCAAGGAGATGCCTTTGTTTCATTTGGTACTATAATAGCTACATTAACATAATTTGAATATTCTCTACATAGTTCTCTGATCTCATTATCAGTAATTTCTTTATGTATCCTTTTGGGAGAGATAATTAATCGTTCTCCCATACTTACATTATCAACAGTGATAGGATTTTCAATAGAATCCCTATCAATACCCAATTCTCTAATTAGTTCATAGTTATTACCTAATGTAGCCGATAAGATATATCTATACTTTGCGCCTTCATAAGATGGAATATTTTCTGTTGGTATCAACATTGGTGTGATTTCTATTGAATTACCACTTATAAAACACTCACAATTTTCTAGATTATTGCTAATTAAACTAAAATTGAAATAAATATTAGGATGCGCTTCTTCGTTATAACTCTCTAATAAAGCTTGAATTGAACCAATACTGTTTTTCCAAGCCCAGTATGGAACTTGCTTTATAACTGAAGCCTCTCCTCTTCTTATACTAGCTAACGCACCAACACCTTGGTAAGCAAGGGCATCATTAAATATACTCAAAATTTCATTAAATAATTTTTGCTGTCTGTCTCTTTTGATTGTTATCGTAGACTTACTTCTAGCCTTTTTTACACATTCATGTGCATCATCTATTAATAATGCTCCAATATTTTGAATCTCTCTATCTGTGCTTCCGTTGACACCAAAGATAGATTTACCATTGAATAATCTTTCAAAAGTAGTGACTAATACTGCTTCACTATTACTAAATTCTGAAGGGAATTCTTGTCTTCCATATTCATTCTTCTCAATCTGACACACCGGTATTCCATATAAACTTGCTTGTGTACAAACTTGTTCTACTAGTTGATTATCAGGACACAAATAAACAACAGGTTCTTTAATTTCTTGAGCTTTTGAATAAAGCATCAATAAACCAATCAAAGTTTTTCCAGATCCAGTATCCATTAATCCTACTATATCTCTATCTTCTCTTCTAGTATCCCATTTCTTTAAAAACTCTGTTTGATTACCTCGTAAAAAATCATATCCCTTTTGATGAACTAATTTCTTATTAAACAAATCGACTGGATTGATTAAAGTATCCGAGGTAGTTGAAGCGAAAGCTTTCATTCTTTGACTAAAAAAACTCATAATAGACCTCCTTCATAAACCTAGTATTATCGCCCTCATTTTACCACTTTATCATCATATTTGGTATAAACTTCTATTTTTCACAAAATAGTGGTTAACTTTTTCCTTTTTATCATTAATTGGCGGGTTTCCACCTACTCTTCCACTTTTTCTAGCAATTTCTAATCCCGCCCTAGTACGTTGCTGAATAATATCTCTATCAAACTCAGTAAATACAGCGAGCATTCCAAATATTGCTTTCCTGTAGGAATAGTTGTATCAAGTGCATCATTTAATTCAAACAAACTCTATGTCTTTCTCATTTAGATACTCTGTTAATTTAAATAACTCTTTAGTAATTCTTGCTAAACGATCTAATTTATAGACAATAATATATCTCCATTTGCTGCTGCTTTCATTGCATGCTCAAGTTCGACACGATTTCCTTTACGACTAGAAATCTTTTAAACATACATGACTAATTCTAATCCATTTTCATCTGCATATTTTTATTGCTTGTTCCTGCAAATTTAAATTTTTGATCTTCTGTACTAACTCGACAATAACCAATAACTCTTCCCATAATCCCCCTATATTCCATTAACTTATACCTTTTATATACAATTTACAGTAGCCGAGTTTAAAGACAAGAACAGTAAAAAAATAGAGCATAAACGTTAATTTATGCTCCATTAATTTGTCTATTAAACGATGGTTATATAAACTACTTTTATTTCACTTTGTTTTCAATCTACGAAAAGTAATCTTTTTTCAATGAATAGTCTAAAAAAATAAAAATAGCCTGTTAAATCAATTTTTGATTTAACAAGCTTAATTTAATTTTTATTGTGTTTTAAAAATACTCGGGTTCTTCTTTATCCATCATCATGTTTAACTCTTCATCCTTAAATTTAAACAATACATTTCTCCATAGAAAATCTCGATGCAAATAAAGAATATTTTGATCAAAAATACCGTCAATTGAAATTAATATACAAAGTTTTTGATTTTGCCTTAAAAATGCATTACGAATGAAAATTTCATTCTTCATTTTTATAGATTTCTCTAATTTTATTAATTCCGGGTAATTAACGTTAGCTTTATTTTCTAAGTGTATTTCTATTGTGAAAAATTTCTCGCGAATATCCACTCGAGCATATAAATACTTAGAATTTCCGGCATTAAAAAATTCATTTATAATTTTAACCCCAAAAATCCTTCTATTTAATCTTGATTTCAATTTCATTTCAAAAAGTATCTCCTCAATAAGTACATATAAATTCTTTTTAGTAATTTTCGGAGTTTTATATTCAGCAAATGAATTAGTCATTTCATACTCAGTTGAAGTATTTACTAAATATCGTAAAGGGAGATCCAATATTATCGCTAAATCATAAATCATCTCAAGTGATGTACTTCTTTCTGATAATAATTTACTTTCTTTATTATTGGCCATATTCTTTCTAATAAAATGACTAAGCTGACTGCTACTAAAATCAATAAACAAAGCTATTTCATCATCAATTAAATTAAAAATCCCTTTCATCGCTCTACAGCGTAAACCGATTGAAATAATTGATAAAATTTCATCTAAAAAGTTGGGGTTATCATTTACAACAAATTTTAGCTCTTTTAAATTATCATATTTACTTAATCCTCTTTTACGGAGATATTCTCCAAAACTAAGTTCACCTTTGATTAGTTTCCTGATTAGTTTTAAATTGTCTACCTCAAGAACAGTTATCGTCATCTAATCATCACCTGATTAAAAGATAACTGTACCCAAATTGAAAGTATCTCTTAGCCAAAATTTTGGCTAAATAATTACACTTTTTATTTGTAACAAATACTTTAATTAGTAAACAGTTCACCGTATCTTAACTTTTCCCCGCATCGTACACCATGATATATAAAATGAGAAATCCCTCATACTATCTCCTCCCTTCAAACTTGCGAGGAACTAAAATTCCCCGCAACTTTTGATTAATTTACTAACTAATTGGACAGAAATAGGTGAAACAAGTTGCGAATTTATAATTTTGTCCATTCTTCATTTCAAAACAAAAAAGCACTTTGATAAATGGACAGACGTATCCTAGGAATAGGAATCGTCTGAACACTTATCAAAGTGCTAATAAAAGCCTCCACCGTTTGGTTAAGGTCAATAGTTAAAGTATCAATATCTTCATTATAAGGGTTATACATTTGGGTTACAATACAAAATAAATTCGCTTTTCGTAACAATTAATACAGATTAGAAAGAGGGATTAAATGGAACAGAAACATCAAATATTTATTTCTACTATTAATGATAGTGCTTATCTTTCCTTGTTGGAAGAATTCAAACATGATAACCGCTTCAAAAATTTGGATTTTTTCGAGTATTTCACCTATGAAGTATATATGGTATTGAAAAAGGAAAAAGATCTTTTTCCTCAAAAAAATGCTGGAGTACAGATGGGCAAATTAGAGTTAAATCACATTTTGAAAATACAAAAACATGTTCATTTATTAGTAACTAAAAATGAACTTGAAAATGCAAAAGGACTATTAATTTTGAAATATTTAAAAAAATTTTGCAACTTTCTTAGAAAAAAAGAAATAACGAATCTATATTATGTTCCCCCTAAAAATAGCCAGAACTCTTTTTTGAAAACGAACTTGGATTACCCTATTCTAAGGAAATTTAGAAGATACTTAGAGATTAAACGTTATGCTGCAACTACAATTCACACTTATAGTGCTAGCATTAAATACTTTTTGTCTTTCTCGAATTATCAACATAATAAGCAACATCAGAATGAATTTTGGAAAATGAATATCCATCAGTTTGAAATGCATTTAACGAAGGAAGTGAATTTAGAAAAAATCGCAACTTCTACAGCATACTCATATTTAAAGGCAGTCAGATTATTTTTTTGTTTTTTATCTGAAGAAAATCAAATTAGTTTTAGGTATCAAATACCAAAAAGACTTATTCAAAATGGAAAAAGAAGCAATGAATACGTTTCAATTCAAGATGTCTTATTAATAATAGAAAATATATTTGAGATTTCTAAGAATATTTTAAGGGATATTTCTATATTTCTAATTATTCTTGAGACAGGATGTAGACCTATCGAAATACAAAACTTGAATATTGACGATATTTATTTTCACGAGAAATTAATTGTCTTAAAATGTAAAAAATCAAATCAAAGGACTTTGACATTAACAGATACAACTCTTTCATTTATCAAACAGTATTTACAAATCAGAGAAAATTATTTACCCCAACATAATTCAAAGGCTTTATTTTTAACCGCCTTCGGTACAGGTACACAAATACGTAGTGAGCATATTACTCATCTATTTAGAAAATATAATTTAAAAGTCTTTAATGAAATTCGTTTTACTCCTAAAACACTTAGACATACCTTTATAACCAATGCGCTCAATCATAATATCAATATTGGACAAGTAAAAGAATCCGTTGGTCATAAACATTTAATTTCAACACACTATTATTTTTATAGAGATATTAATCACATGAAGAAACTTTTTATGGATAAAAAAATTTTCAATGGAGGTTGACGAACGATGGCAATTGAAAAATCACTAAATATATCATTAGGAGAAATTTGTAATCAATTAGGGGTTTCTGAAAATGCCTTATTGGAATTTTTAGGTGGTACACCTACCATAGAAAGTATAAATGATAATGAAAAACCTGCTTTATATGTATTAGAAAAGTATCAAGAATATCTCGTTGATTTGGTAAAGCTTAACAAACGATCACAAGAAACTCTTAAAACTTATAATAACTTCATTTTGAGAATAAAAAAATTTATATTACTTAACTACCCTAATTTGAAATTAAACGAGCTAAATGAAATTGTGATTAACGAAATGCTTACGAAAGATAATGAAAATAAACAATCTTTTTCCGTACGAACAATTAATAAATATTACGCCATTTTGAAAAGCATTTTTAAATTTGCTTATGAAATGGATTATACAAATAAAGATTTCCGTAATAGATTCAAATTAGAAAAAACTTCATTGCTTCCTCGATATATAAAGGAAGCACAAATAAAAAAAATATTAGAAACTGTCGAACGTTTTTCTAAGCCCTATCGTTGTAGAGCTATGATTTTGTTTTTATTATTAACAGGTTGCAGAGTAAGTGAAGTTTCCAAAATTAAAGTTAAAGATTTCAATGTGATAGAAAATCTGATTTATATATATAATGGAAAGGGAAAGAAAGACAGAATTATTCCCATGTTCCCTGAATTAAAAGAGGAGATTTTAATTTATTTGCAAAAAAGCGGAATGTCAAATTGGGATTCAAAATGTGAAGGCTTTTTATTCGCTAGAGATGAAGGAATTGTTAGAAAGAGAAATTTCCCAATTCGAACAATAGAGCATATAGTAGAAAGAATTAGAAAACATCAAAGTGAACTTTCTTATATAACAGTGCATTCTTTTCGACATACATTCGCTGTTTATTGTTTAAAAATTGGAATAAAGGAGCACCATCTTACAGATATTTTAGGTCATTCTGATCCCAAAACGACAATGATTTATACAAAATTACGTGGTGAAGATTTAAGAGATGAAATTATCAATAAATTCCCCTACCCTTTCGAAATTCTACTAAATACAATTAATGAGGGTAAAAAGTGAAAACAGTACTAGAAGAACTCGAAACTTATAACAATAATGTTCGTTTATCTAAAAAAACCCTATCCAATTATAACTATTTATTAAAGAAATTTATCTCCTATTTATCTGATGAAATGAATACTAAAGCAAAGGATATTTATTTAGATAAGGTAATTTTATTAAAAGATTCTTCAGGTCAACCTCTTAAATATATTCCTATTAACAGCCTTATAATTGACAATTATTTTTTATTTTTAAAAGATAAAAGCTACTATGTTCTGAAAGATAATTATAAAGCCCTAATGAGTTTTTTTAGATTTTTGGAAAACAATTATTTTTTTGAAAATCCTATGATTCATATCAAATTTCAGTTGAAAGATTATTTACCTGAAAAGAAATTTGCAAAGGTACTAACAAGGGGTAATATACTGAAATTACTTAACTCCATTGTTACCCATTCCAACGATTTAATGACAGACATCCTTCTCTTTACACTTCTAATTTCAACAGGATGTAGAATTTCAGAAATTTTAAATTTAAAATGCGAAGATATAGATTTTGAAAACGATACATTTTTATTAATAAAAACCAAAACTAAACATCAAAGAATGATTTTTCTTAGGACAGGAATGGGGCATGAGATTCAAAAGTACGCATTAAAATCAAACCGAAAGGCTTCTGATTATTTATTTATAAAAGATTCCAAAAAAAAATACACACGAAATGATGTTGATATTTTATTAAAAAAATATTTACAATTAGCAAATTTGCCATCAATTAATATCCATGGATTAAGACATACATTTGCTACTCTAATGGCAGATCAAGGATCTCCGATAGACATAATTAGGCAATTATTAGGTCATGAAAGTTTGATTACAACAAAGGAATATATCCACCCTCATTACGTAAGAAATAAAAATTTTCACATACCTAACAATGAATTAATCTTTGATTATTTAAAGAAAAAATTATAAACAAGTCCTATTCCCTAAATTTACCTTTTTTAAAAAATACCGCATCTTTTTATTCAAAGGATTTTTTCTAAAAGATTGTTGCTATTAACATAAAGACAGATTAAATTTTCAAAATGTGTAGAGATTATAGTATACTCTACTTTAATAAACAGATAATTAAAAGGACTGTACAGCGCTGGAACGCTTATTCAGTCCTAAGACAAAATAAATCGCTTTAAAGGCGATTGGCACCTGAGAGAGTAAATCATTCCTAACCGGCCAAGGTATTAGAGGGGTGATTTTCTTTTTTTGTTATTGAATATAGTTAAAAGGTGTGTCTAAGGATTAATAGCTCGTCTTTTTTATATAGCTAGATTTCACATACTTCCTGTATAACTAATAAATTGGCCAAGTGTAAATATTAAATATAAATTAGAAACCCTTTTAAGAGATATTTCTTAGGAGGGTTATTTTGCATAACAACAAGGACTTGCAATATAAGAAACAACGTAAGAATGCTTTAGAAGTATTAAAACAGTGGGAGGTGGAACTCAATTTAAATAAAGAGTTAAATAAAAGTCCTGATTTAAGGAAAGTAAAAGTAAAATGTGAAGAATTTAAATAACCATATTTAGAGTAAGGGTTACGCTAACTATACTCTTTATAAAATCCATAATTATAAGATTGTTTGACCCATGTTGATTCCCTCCCCTACTTCAAACCGAAAGGAGAATATTATTTGCAACATCTAAGCGTACGGCTATTAATAGCTATACCTGAATCACAAGTTATAATTGAAAAATTGGAATTAGAAGAATTAAAAAAAGCGGACCTACTAGGTGTTTATTGGTCCATGATGGATTTAGAAAATCGTATGAGGCGTAAAAAAGATTGGATAAAACAAAATGTTTTATATAACCCACGTTTCAAATCTATATTGGATATTAACTCTGGAGGTTTTGTTTATTATCCTCAAAAAAAAGGTGAACCTTGGAGCATGCATGCATTACAAATGGCAAAGTTTCTCGATGAAAATTTCACTGATATTTTTGGGAACTAGAGAATACAACTTGTAAAATTTTCATTTCTTTCGTTATGAATAGTTTTAATAAAGTCAATGCTAATAACCTCATCTAAATTGAAAGGAGCAGGTTATGGCTAGCATCACAAAACGTGGATCTACTTGGCAGTATAGCGTTAGTAGAACAATTGAAGGAAAATATAAACCAATTCGAAAAGGAGGATTTCGCACTAAGAAAGAGGCCTCTGTTGCAGCAGCACAAGTTGAAGCAAATATAGCTCAAGGGATTTCTGGTATCAAAAAGGATATAACATTTGCTCAATATTTCTTAGAATGGTATCAGACTTATAAGAAGGATGTTGGAGCTATTACATTAAATTCGTATCAAGCTACGTACAATAAAATCCTTATACATTTTAAAGAAACACCGCTTCAAAAAATCACAAAGAGGGATTATCAAAATTTCCCAAATGACTTAGGGGAAACAAATGCAAAGGATACTAACCGGAAGCTAAATGGCTACATTCGCACTTGTTTGCAGGAAGCAATTGATGAAAAATTAATCAAAAATGATTTTACCCGAAAAATCACTGTAACAGGTTCATCCGGGAAAAAGAGTTCTGAAAAGTTTCTTGATTATACAAGTAGCCAATTATTATTACAAGATTTACACAAGAATATTGATCAAGGGATTGAAAACATTATGTTAATTTTAGCTCTATCTACAGGGCTACGATTTGGGGAGTTAATTGGTCTATGTATTAATGATTTAGACTTTAAAAACAATCGAATTAAGGTTCATCGTCAATGGCAGTATAAAGAAGGCGGTGGTTTTGGTCCCTTAAAAACTGAAAAATCGGAGCGAACAATTAGTATTGATAAACTAACAATGAAAGCATTAGAAAAGCATTTAATTAAAGTAAAAAATCATTCAAAGAATGTCAATAGCTTAGTTTTCTTTGAGCCATCTTCGGATATATATGTTGTATCAAATGACAGACTAAATGATACCCTTCGTTCTATTTTAAAGCGCCTAAATATTAAGCCGCTCATTACTGTCCACGGACTAAGACACACCCACTCGAGTATCCTACTTTACAAAGGTATTTCAATTTTATATGTATCAGAACGCCTAGGACACTCTAACATCGACATTACAACATCTACGTATGCACACGTCTTAAAAGAGTTGCGAGAACGTGACTCTGAACAGACTAGTATTATCTTTGAACAACTTCTTCCCTTGTAGCGACATCTGTTTTATAAAGAAACTACAGGCGGCTTTCCCATATTTTCAGGGAAAGCCTCTTTATAATTATTTCCTTATAAATTTTAACTGCGCGGATCCTCCAATGATATCAATTTTTTTGAATTGCACATCTTATTAAAATTCAACTTTCATTTATAACTTTTAAAAAGTTTAAAAAAATCTAAGTACAAATTATGGCATCTCACCTAAGTCTTATTTGAGGAATTGAATATGAAAATTTGCAAAGAAATTTCATCAAATTAACGGTGTGTTTAATTGCATAAGAAGCTAATTCCTAACATCTAAAAAATCCACAAGAATTTAATTTCTCATAGATTCTTTGAAGTTATTTAGATTGCGGAGGTATAATTTCATCTATGTTTCCACCTCTTAATAAATGAAAAGAAACTTGATGCTCCTCTCCGTTGCAATATTAGTTGGTATTCTTTAATTAAAAGCTGTAAGCCATCACGGTCTACCATTTCAACATTATTTGCTTTAGCTGAATTTAAAGCTTTTTTAGTAAAATAACGATTAGTGATTACCTTCTTCTTTTGAGCTTTCCAGTATCCTGCCCCACCACATATTTCATTTACCGCTTCGACTCCAATTCTACGTCCTTCCCCATAACACTTTGCTTGTATTCCTGTTTTAATCTTATCTTTTATGATTATTACATCTACTCCATAGTCATTATGAGGAGTAACTTCCGCATAATAACCCAACCCATAGTATAATTCTGACAGAAACTCTTCAAATTCCGTACCTCCCATTTTATCAATTTCCTCAATATTCACATGGCAATACTTTGAACGTTTTTTTAATAGTAAAGGAGATAAAACAGCATTAGAATTTTTGTAACTACCTATTATTGAACGAATACCTATATAAAATAAACCTAAAAAGAAAAATAGAGCTAAAATTTCCCCATGTGGAAATATCTCACTTATCATTAAAACGATAAAAAAAAGATATAGACCAAAGATACTTTTCTGTTTTAAATTCCAGTATCGAATACGAGGTGTAATTCGAAAAACTTGGTGTAATCCCATATACCGAAATAATCCTATAATGATGGCTATGAGAAAGAACAATAAGACAAGTGTTGATGACACATCATCTTGAAGGGGATTGATGTTATCAGCAATTACCTTACCCATGATAAATAAGACCACAATGGCTAGAATCGTCGACGGGGCATTAGATTTTTTAGCTCTCCTAAGCTTTCTTATGCTAGATTTTCTCCCCATAAATACCATCCCCTTTTATATTAGTACGGGTTATTATGTCCATAAAACAATAATAAATAAATTTAGTTTCCTCAGGATCTTATTATCTTTATAAAGAAGCCTTTAAAGCCTAGATAAAAATAATATTTCGTTATTGAATTAATGGGAGCTATAATTGGTGCAAAATGTTCTGGGCTCAAATGTGTACGTATATGCACGATTTTATGCACACTAGACACCTGACCATAATTGTATAATTGTTGATAGATCAAATGTTTGCACACCCTGTATAAATAATGTTCATTAGAAAAAGGCAAGCAACGTTGATTTACCAACGTTGCTTGCCTTTTTGGTGTGTTTCCATAATTGCATTTTGGAACGTTTATTAGGTTTGTTTTGTATACTTTATAACTCAAGTACACGTTTGCTGAATCAGAAAAGTGAAGTACCGTAGTAATCTACTTAAACTTTATTAAAATTGTTTTATTGTATCAATGATTTCTAATATGGAAAATATTAGTTAATTCAACATCTAGTGTTACCATTTTATCTATTAGGTCTTTAGATTAAAATATGTCTTAGCAGCACGTTCAACAACCTTGTCTCATAAAGGCTATGATTTATGAAATTTACTCACTTATAAATAAAATTCTTATTTTTAAATTCCACCAATTTATGAATATTTCGATTTCAGATCCCCGTCAGCAGCTTTAAATGTTCCATCTATCCATCTAGAATTCACATCGTCCTCGGCACATGCTTCTCATAAACGTTCTGATAGGTCATTATCATAATCTCATTCAGCACTTACATTAAATGCTTTTCCGTATCTTGCGACATCTCATATTGTTTTTCCCCTTTCAAGACGAGAATCACCTCTAGTCATCATCTCCGCCAAAACCGTATTTAATATTCTCATGTCCACAGTACCGGCATGTGACGAATGCATGAGGCTTATCTCCGTCTTCCCAAAGCAGCGTAAAAACGCCGCCAGACAACGATTGTTGACAGTTTTCACATGTATCCATCATTTCATTCCTCACATCATATTCTTTACTTAGGCAGATGTCTTTGTGTAAGCATTTACCCATGTTTGATTTTCTTCTAACAAATATCCATATTTTGAAGCCAACTCCACTTTGTTACTAGAAGGATTCCAGCCTTTAGGGAGATTTCGAATATGTTCTCTAACATTAATCGTATAATCAATAGGTTCTGAAACTAACGGACTGACATTATTATTCGTTTCTATACTTTTGGTCGAGACTTTTCCTATGAGTGATGACTTGATAAATGGTTTGATAATTGCTCTGTTTTTAACAACAAGGATTGTTCCCATCACTGAAAATACAATTGCTGTTCCTATTATTATTTCCTTTTTATGTTCTTTAGCTTTTTCAAAAAAGCTTTTTTTCTTACTTTTTCTTACGTCCCCATTCATATTTAGATTGGGTGTGAATTGAGTTTCGATTTAATAACCTCCTCGATTCCCTGTTTTTTTCTCTGTTCTTCTAGGTTTTCCTAAAATAATCGTAACGTAAGATTTTAAGTTGTACAAGACCTACCAAAGATATACAATTCATCTTGAAGGGAGGATTTTTATAACATGGATGACTTATCTAAAGAAAAGGCTACGTACTGGAAAATTAGATTAAAAAAGTGTATTGATGAAGGAGGCTATACTCAAGCATCCTTTGCTGATGCCTTAAACAATAAATACGGAACTAGTTTTGGCCAAAAAGATGTTAGTCGATGGATGAATACAGGGGCCAAGATCAAAAATGGAGAAGTCGGCTTTCCAAAATACGATACTATGTTTTTAATTGCGGATTTCTTTCATCTGGATGTGGGCTATCTCACTGGTGAAACTGATGAGGATTCATTTTCATTGAAGAAGGCGTGTTCCTATATGGGCTTAAATGGCGAAGCAATAAAAGCCATAAGAGCAATTACACACCCTGAAAATGAAGCCAGCTACATGTGGAAAAATATGAGAGATACTTTTAACAAGTTTCTTTTAGCAGAGGGCTTTCCTAATTTTTTTAATAGCCTACATGATCTTCATCTTACATTTATATTACCAAAACAAGAGAATCGCGTATTCGATAACCTAGATTGTGCTATTGACTACATCCGCAATTTAGAGTACCAAGGGAAAATTGCACGATATGAATTGAATGAAGCTCTGGTACTGCTAATTAATGAATTATACCCTAATCCGCCACAAGTAGATTTGAATATAAAAAATGAATAATAATGAAAATAAATATATTATAGATTATTCTAAAGTCTCCACCGTACCAAAATACCAATATCACGGATGCACACTACGCTAGCATTTAATGAATCAATGAAAATAGTTTCACGATTTTTTCTCTATAAAAGAAAAAAGATGTCTAATATAATTTAGAAGTGGACATTACATACTTGCCCCTTCTTTCATACTACTTCTCTATACCAGGATAAGAAAAATATATTTAAAAATATCGGAGCATTGAAATAACGCCTTCGGCTGCAAGTGAAATCTGAGGAAAAATAACAAAAATCAACCTTCATTTTGACTTCACTTCGAACGTTTTAAAAAAACAATCCCCTCATTATGATAATGGGTAACCTTGTGGATAATAATCCGATCTTTTTGCTTAAAAAAAGCAAAACCCTACAGATAAATAGATAAGTGACATCGTAAAGTTCCTTATCTATTTTCTCCTCACTTATGGTACTGTTCCCTACTATTAATCGTAATTTACATTCTTCTACAATCTGTCCTGATTGCGGAATAAAAAATGCGCCCAAAGTGTCCTTGGGAACATAACGATCATTAGCAGCCAAAATAACCCCCTCATTCTGAACTGCCCCCCAATTGTTAGACACATCTAACAATTGGAGGTGCAGTTTTTCTATGGGGAAATTTACTGCTGAGGAAAAATTAGACGCTACT
>NZ_JBIVOH010000013.1:0-85889 GCF_044754025.1 Lysinibacillus sp. NPDC093197
CACACCCGTTCCCATACCGAACACGGAAGTTAAGCTCTTTAGCGCCGATGGTAGTTGGGGGCTTCCCCCTGTGAGAGTAGGACGTCGCTAGGCAATAAAACAGTCAGCTGTGTGCTGGCTGTTTTTTTATATTTTTTTTACAAAACAGGTCAATAAAAATACTTGTTTTATTTTAAAAATATAAAAATAGTATTGTACTTATATATATTATATGTTATATTTATATATGTCTTAAAGAGGTCCCGTGGTGTAGCGGTTAACATGCCTGCCTGTCACGCAGGAGATCGCCGGTTCGATCCCGGTCGGGACCGCCATTTTTATGAAAATACAGTTCTTATGATTTTTTATTAATCATAAGGGCTTTTTTATTTGTTTTTTAAGGATAATGTTTGTCGAATCGCTGATTGAGCTTCAGAAATCGCAAGTAAAGCCTAAGGAATAGCGGGATACACTAAAAGAATTGCACTAAATCCTTTTCCGTTGCATATGTATAGACAGTATAGGTTTCGCACGGGAGGACGGAGGTGTGTCAATAGGGATACGTTTCGGCATACTTTGGTTAATCTTTATACTTAAAGTAGCTTGCGGAGTTCCAATTATTGATATAGAGGAATCGAATTCGTATCATTGGCAAAAAAATATGAATGAAAATGAATTTGAGCAATTACAACTAGGTATGAGTTATATGGATGTAGTTGAAATAGCTGGTGGTAGCCCAAGCGAGACGATTAAAAGTGATTATTACCGATGGAATGATGAAATACTTTTGACGCAAGCCTATATCGTTCAATTTAAAGATAATCAATTAGTAAATAAAGAGGTTATTGCGCTGAAGGGATATTCAACAAGAGAGTAGACACGTCTTCGAAAGAGGACGTGTTTATTTTTTTGAAAATCACTCGATGCTTTGAACATTTGCATGTGTTTCGGTAAACTAGAAGTAATGAGCTAGGAGAGGACATAGAGATGAAATTTGAAAAAATAATGAATTCACTAGAAGATACAGAGCACTTTGCCATGAAGCTAGCAAATTTACTTATGGCACAGGATACAATTACTTTAGAGGGCGACTTAGGTGCTGGGAAGACCACATTTACAAAAGCTTTAGCAAAAGGTCTAGGTGTAACTAGAACGGTTAATAGCCCTACGTTTACTATTGTGAAACAGTATGAGGGGCGTTTGCCCTTTAATCATTTAGATGTATATCGTTTGGCGGAAAGTGATGAGGATCTTGGGTGGGACGAGCTATTTTATGGTGATGCGGTATCCGTTATTGAGTGGGCACATTTAATTGAACCAGATTTACCTAAAGAGCGTTTAGCAATTGAAATTTACCGTGTTAGTGAATACGAACGACGATTTGTGTTAATGCCTTATGGCAAGCGATATGAAGCAATATGTGAGGAGCTAATGAGATGATTTGGTTAGGAATTGAAACAGCGAATGCGCCACTTTCTGTTGCAGTTGTTAAGGATGGAAAAGTGTTGGCAGAGGTTGTACAAAATATAAAGTTAACGCATTCTGCAGGTGCAATGCCAGCAATTGAAACGATACTAGCTAATGTTGGTGTAAAGCCAAATGAGTTAGATGCAATAGCTGTATCAGAAGGGCCAGGGTCATATACAGGAGTACGAATTGGTGTAACGCTTGCTAAAACATTAGCATGGACATTACAGAAGCCATTAGTCGGTGTTTCAAGCTTAAAAGTATTAGCAGCAAATGCAGCGCTTTTTGATGGACTAATATGTCCTATATTTGATGCACGTCGTGGCAATGTATACACAGCTGTCTATAAAGGGTCGAAGTTGGATGTAGTTATAGAGGATTATCATGATCATATTGAAGGACTGTTGGCCCATTTGAAGGCTTTAGATGCACCTATTTTATTTGTAGGAGTAGATGTCGATCTATTTTGGGATAAAATTGTTGAAGTCCTTGGACATAATGCGTATCGTGCACCTCTTCATGAAGATTTGCCACGTGCGAGTGCAGCGATTAGTTTAGCAAGCACAGCGAAATTACCGAGTCTAGAGGAAGTCCATCATTTTACTCCGCAATATAAACGTATTGCTGAGGCTGAAGCAAACTGGTTAAAAGAGCAAAAGGAGAAGGCACATGAGTAGTAATGTAATGTATCGTAAAATGGTATCAGAGGATGTACCAGCGGTTTATGCGATTGAACTTGCTACATTCCCGACGCCATGGACATTGGATTCTTTTTACTATGAGATGCATGAAAATCAATATGCACACTATGTTTTAGCAGTAGATGAAAACAATAGCATAATAGGTTTTTGTGGAATGTGGATGGTCATAGATGCGGCTCAAATTACAAATGTGGCTGTTACCGAGGCAGCTCGTGGTCGTGGAATTGGAGAAGGCTTAATGCGGGAAGCGATGCGTATTGCACGGGAGCATGGAATGGACGTTATGAGTCTAGAGGTACGTGAAACGAATACGGTGGCACAAAATCTTTACCGCAAGCTTGCCTTCCAAGATGGTGGCATACGTAAAGGTTACTATACAGATAACGGGGAGGATGCCCTAGTCATGTGGGTGAATTTATAATGGAAAATCGAATTATTTTAGCAATTGAGTCCAGCTGTGATGAAACGGCAGCGGCTGTTATTCGTAATGGTTCTGAAATTGTTTCAAATGTAGTTGCTTCACAAATTGAGAGTCATAAGCGTTTTGGTGGCGTAGTACCCGAGATTGCATCACGTCATCATGTAGAGCAAATTACGGTTGTTATTGAAGAGGCGTTAAAACAAGCAAATATGCAGCCATCTGATTTAGATGCAGTAGCTGTTACAGAAGGCCCTGGTCTGGTAGGGGCACTGTTAATTGGCATTAACGCAGCAAAAGCGTTTGCCTTCGCAAACAATGTACCGATTTTGGGCGTACATCATATTGCGGGTCATATTTATGCCAATGCACTTGTCCAACCAATGGAGTTTCCACTAATAGCCCTTGTTGTATCAGGGGGACATACGGAGCTTGTTTATATGAAAGAGCATGGCTCATTTGAAGTGATAGGAGAAACGCGGGATGATGCGGCAGGAGAAGCTTATGACAAAGTTGCACGCGTGTTAGGCTTACCGTATCCAGGAGGTCCTCGTATAGATCAGTTAGCACATGAAGGTCAAGAAGCCGTAGCTTTTCCACGTGTATGGCTTGAGGAAGAATCCTATGATTTTAGCTTTAGCGGTTTAAAATCAGCAGTAATTAACTATAAGCACAATATGGATCAACGTGGTGAAGAGATTTCTCCAACAGCTGTTGCAAAAGGCTTTCAGGAAAGTGTAGTTGAAGTACTAACTGCAAAAACATTGCGTGCAGCGCGTGAATATAAAGTTAAGCAAGTAATCGCAGCAGGTGGTGTAGCTGCTAATAAAGGTTTGCGTACATCCCTTGAGGCGGTATTTTCTAATGAGGGCATTCCCTTTTTTGTACCACCATTGAAATTATGTACAGACAATGCAGCAATGATAGGGGCTGCTGCAACCCCGATGTTTGAAGCAGGTGTTCGTGGAAATATGATGATGAATGGTCGACCTGGTATGGAATTGAAATCGTGGGTTGAGTAAGCACTTGAATGAGATGGCTCAGAGTTTTAGCTGAGTCGTCTCTTTTTTTATTTTTATAAAAATATTATGGTATATAAAATCACGAATAATGCTAGAAAATATATACCTATATTAGAAAAATAAATAATTGACAAATTTTTCAGAAAATTATCCACAGGAAGTGTGAAAAAAGTGCATAAAAAAACTGCGAACATTCGTACTTATGCACAAATTGTGGATAACTTGTGTATAAGTTGTGATTATTCTATATATAGTAGCCCATTTTACACAGAACGATGTGGATTAAATAATTTGAAATTGTGGACAGTGTGGAAAAGTCTGTTGATATGTTGGTATTACTAGTTTTATAGTGTGTATAAAGTTGTGGGCATTTTTTGTCGAAAAATAGCACTTGACCAATATATATGAAAAATAAAGGCGAGTAAAGAAAAAAGCCATATGACATAGCATATGGCTTTTTGAGATTTTATAAAATAATATTTTCTAGTTCCTCATTTAGTTCGAGCCATTCCATTTCAATGACTTCATGCTGCTCTTTAATAGTAGCTAATTCACCTTGTAGTTGTGAAATTTTCTCATGGTCAGTGAAAATTTCAGGATCACAGAGAGCTTCTTCTAAACGAGCGATTTCTGTAGCTGCCTTTTGCATGTTGATCTCTAATTCTTCTATTGAACGTCTAATTTGCCGCTCACGTTTTTTTGCCTCTCTATCTATTTTGGAAGTAGAGGTCTTTTCAGGAGCTGTTGCTTGTATTTGTGGTTGAGAAGCAGCCTTCATTTGAGCAATTTCAAAAAGTTCCTGTTTTTTCTCAAGATAGTAATCGTAATCACCTAAGTATTCAAAAGAACCTTCACCAGATAGCTCAACAACTTTCGTTGCAATTCGATTAATAAAATATCGGTCATGTGATACGAAGAGGAGCGTTCCAGGATAATCAATTAAGGCATTTTCCAACACTTCTTTACTATCTAAATCTAAGTGGTTGGTAGGCTCATCGAGAATTAAGAAATTCGCCTTTTGCATCATTAATTTTGCCAATGCTAATCGAGCCTTCTCACCACCAGATAAAGAATTGACGGCTTTATCTACATCTTCTCCACTGAATAAAAAGCGACCAAGTACAGTGCGAATGTCTTTTTCGTTCATTAATGGCCATTCATCCCATAATTCTTTTAAAACGCTTTTATTGCTAGAGAGCTTTGCCTGTTCTTGGTCGTAGTAGCTAATTTGCACATTGGTACCATAACGAATGTCCCCTGCAAGTGGGGATAAATCTTTGACAATCGTTTTTAATAATGTCGATTTACCAACACCATTTGGTCCAACTAGTGCAATGCGATCTTCACGAAAAGCTCGTAGTGTGATGCCACTAGATATTTGCTTGTCACCGTAGCCAACAGCTAAAGAGTCAATAGAGAGCACATCATTGCCACTTTGTCGCTCTATCGTAAAGCCAAAGCTAGCAGATTTTTCGTTACCGTCAGGAGAGTCCATCCATTCCGTACGTTCGAGCATTTTGCGTCGGCTTTGTGCCATTTTGGTCGTAGAGGCACGGGCTATATTTTTTTGAATAAAATCCTCAAGCTTTGCTTTCTCATCTTGCTGGCGTTCAAACATTTTTACATCGCGCTCATAGTTTTTCGCCTTTTCATCTAAATAAGCACTGTAGTTTCCAGTGTATTTCGTAACGCGATGACGAGAAACTTCATAGACGATGGAGACAACTTGGTCTAAGAAGTAACGGTCATGTGAAACGATTAAAATAGCGCCTTCATAGCCTTTTAAATAAGTCTCTAACCAAGATAGCGTTTCAATATCTAAATGGTTTGTAGGCTCATCGAGAATTAATAAATCTGGCTTACTTAATAGAAGCTTTGCAAGAGCTAAACGAGTTCGTTGACCTCCTGACAATGAGCTAATTGCTTTTTCATAATCCTCTGGGTAAAATTGCATACCATGAAGAACAGAACGCGTATCAGATTCGTATTGATAGCCTCCTGCATCTTTAAAATCATGCTGTAATTGGTCATATTCGGACATAACCTTTGCATACATTTCTGGATTTTCGTAAACCGCTGGATCAGCCATTTGTTGCTCAAGGGAGCGCAATGTCTTTTCCTGTCCAAGAAGCGGTTCGAAAATTGTCATCATTTCGTCCCAAATTGATAAAGTTGAGTTTAGACCCGCATGTTGTTCTAAATAGCCAACTTGAACGCCTTTTGGAATAATAATATCGCCAGAATCATATGACAATTGACCAGCGATGATTTTTAGTAAAGTGGATTTACCAGCCCCGTTACGTCCGACTAATGCTACACGATCACGGTGTTGAACTTCTAGTTTGACACCACTTAAAATTTCATCTGCAATAAAGGATTTATATAGTTGATTGACTTGTAATACAATCATTCTTGACACCTCAATTCTTTCTTAGTGTAAAGGATGACGGAATTGCTTGCAATGTCAGTGCTTTACTTATTCTAAGCTGTCATGTAAGATTGAAACGATTTCTCTTTAGTTAGTGGCGTAAAACACGCCGTTAACTAAAGGGAAATCCTCCACTTTTATAAGTGGGTGATGAATATGATATGCATTGAACTCAGTGTGGGTTGAAACCCGTCTGAATCAAGTTAGCGGCCCAGCGGATGTCATAGATTTTATGAGAAGAATTTCAAGCATGCTCAAAAAATTCTAGATGCATGTACGCTGAAAAGTAATTGATTCATATAAGCATGTTTCAAAATGAGTATTCAAATACGCTTAGGTGAATTTGATGTGTTTATAAGGAGGAAAAAGTTTGAAACAAGAAGTAAAAATTCCACAAGCCACAACTAAAAGACTTCCTCTTTACTATCGATTTATCCAAAACTTTGCGCAAGAAGGAATGGAACGTATTTCATCGAAGGAATTGAGCGAGGCGATGAAAATCGATTCTGCAACGATTCGTCGTGATTTTTCTTATTTCGGTGCGCTTGGCAAAAAGGGATATGGCTATGATGTTCAGCATCTATTGAAGTTTTTTAGCCAAACACTTGATCAGCATGAGACAACAAAAGTAGCGTTAATCGGTGTGGGGAACTTAGGGAATGCATTTTTAAAGTATAATTTCCAAAAAAATCATAACACTCATATTGTGGTTGCATTTGACTCAAAGGCACCAAAAGAAGGGAAAATGATAAGCAATATTCCCGTTTATCATCCTGATTTATTAGAAGAAAAGTATGCTGAATATGGAGCAGACCTTGCTATTTTAACAGTATCTTCGCGCTCTGCTCAGAAGATGGCTGATCGATTAGCAGCAATGAATGCAAAAGGCATTTTAAACTTTACGCCAGAGCGTATTACCGTACCAGATACTATGAAATTATTAACGATAGATTTGTCGGTAGAATTACAAGCGCTTATTTATTTAATACGAAATAGCGATAAATAAAGGTATTCACAAATTTGTAAACTGTTACAATTGATGGTGTTTAAACTATTGAAATAAATTCGCCAAACGAAAATATTTAAGTTAAAATGATATATATATAAGAGGAGGTGGCTGCAATGGTTGTGCACTTAAGTGCTTTTACACCAGTTAGCCTAGTTATTATCGGTGTGGTTGCAATTCTAATATTCGGACCAAAGAAATTACCTGAGCTAGGTAAAGCAATGGGTTCTACACTTCGTGAATTTAAAAATGCAACAAAAGGTCTAGCTGATGACGATGACGATACAAAAAAGAAAATAATTGAACATAAAGAAAATGATAACGTTAAGTAAGTTAAGGATGTCTAGTTAATATGAATCCAAGAGAATTAACAGTCGTAGAGCATTTAGAAGAACTAAGAAAACGGCTCTTTATTTGCGCTGTTTTCTTTGTTATTGCACTTATAGTTGGCTTTTATCTAGCCGAACCATTAATTAAACATATTCAATATAGTAAAGAAGCAGAGCAACTAACTTTAAACGCGTTTAAAGTGACTGATCCCCTTGTCGTATATTTGCAAGTGACAGTCATTATAGCGTTTGTTATAAGTTCACCGTTGCTTCTTCATCAAATTTGGTTATTTATTACACCAGGTTTACATGAGACAGAACGTAAGGCTACTTTAAAATATATTCCATATTCGTTCTTTCTATTTTTAGCAGGAGCTTCATTTTCTTATTATGTTTTATTCCCATATGTCATGCACTTTATGATGGGCTTATCTGCGGATTTAGAAATCAAACAAACAATTGGGATTAACGCATATTTTTCATTTTTGTTTCGCCTAGTCATGCCGTTCGGAATCATTTTTCAATTACCTGTTGTGACATTATTTTTAGCACGTTTAGGTATATTAAATCCTGAATTGATGGTGAAATTCAGAAAGTATGCATATTTTGTGTTAATCGTTATTGCAGTATTTCTTGCACCACCAGACTTTATTTCAAACGTTATCGTAGCAATTCCGCTATTTGTAATTTATGAAATTAGTATTATCATTGCACGCAGAGGCTATCGTAAGTTTTTAAAAGCCGAGGCATTACTTTTAGAGGAAGAGCGTAAAGAAGCAGAACGCGAGCAAGTTGAGCGTTTGTTAGCTGAACAACGACGACAAATTGAAGAATTAAATGACTAATAAAAAGAGCTAGATGTTTTCCACATCTAGCTCTTTTTTTATTGCATTTTTTGCAGTTCATCTAAAAATTTTTGCAACGGTTCTGCGTTTAATTGTACAAGTGTAACGAAGCCGTTCAGCATGACATGCGCAATAATTGATGTCCAAATCCTTTTTGTTTTATGGTATAAGAAAGCAAAGATTAAACCACAAATCGTATATAACAGAATATGTGAAAAATCAAAATGAATTAGCGCAAAGAAAATGGCACTGACTATGGCTGCCACCCAGAAGTTCGTCGTTTGGACAAGCGAGCCGAAAATAACACGACGGAAGACGAATTCCTCTAAAATTGGGCCAAATACAACTATCGCTAAAATGGCAATTGGAGCACCTTTTGCTATCGCCACAATATCAGCTGTGTTTTGTGAGCCACCCTCGATTCCGAACACAGCCATCTCAATAGCTGCACCAATCATTTGCCCGAAGAATACAAGGAAGAAACCTAACACTCCCCACACGATTGTAAGTGGAATAGTCTCCTTTTTACCTTGATAGATATCCCAAAACGATTTATCGCGAGTAGTTAAAATCAAACTTAAAATCAATGCAATGGCAAAGCTGAGTGCGATATACCAGCCTTGTGTAATAGGGGCCGCTTGTGCATGAGGTAAACCCGTTGTACTCATCACAAATTTATGAAACGGTAAAAGTAACCACTTTCCTGATAATTGCATGACAATGTAAATGATTAAAACATAGAGAGCCGTTTTTTTATGCTGTACGTTTTTTAAAGTATTATTCACAGTCAAAATCCTTTCCATTCATAAGCTACCTTTCTATTGTAGAGGAATATGGAAAGAAAACAAAATTTTTCGTAGTTCTGACTTGCAAAAAAACAGTTGATTGATTATCATAATAAATGTATTAGCACTCGTTGATATAGAGTGCTAATAAACTTTTAAGAAATATTTAATTAATAGGAGGTTGTTTCACTTGTTAAGACCACTAGGAGATCGTATTGTCATCGAACTAATCGAGGTAGAAGAAAAATCTGCATTTGGAATTGTACTACCAGACTCTGCAAAAGAAAAACCACAAGAGGGTAAAGTAGTAGCAGTTGGGACAGGTCGTATATTAGAAAACGGACAACGTGTAGAGCTTGACGTTAAAGTTGACGACCACATTATTTTCTCTAAATACTCAGGTACAGAAGTTAAATATGAAGGCAATGAATACTTAATCTTACGTGAAAGTGATATTCTTGCAATTATTGAATAATAGTTATTATATTAATTAGGCTTAACGAATATTCCATTTCAGGAGGGTAAATTCAAATGGCAAAAGATATTAAATTCTCAGAAGAAGCTCGTGCATTAATGCTTCAAGGTGTAGATAAATTAGCAAATGCAGTAAAAGTGACATTAGGTCCTAAAGGTCGTAACGTCGTATTAGAAAAAAAATTCGGTTCACCATTAATTACAAATGATGGTGTAACAATTGCAAAAGAAATTGAACTTGAAAATCCATATGAAAACATGGGTGCAAAATTAGTAGCAGAGGTTGCTTCTAAAACTAATGAAATCGCTGGTGATGGTACAACTACTGCAACAGTTCTTGCACAAGCGATTATCCGTGAAGGTCTTAAAAACGTAACAGCTGGTGCAAACCCTGTAGGAATCCGTAAAGGGATCGACAAAGCGGTAGCAGCAGCTCTTACAGAATTACATGCTATTTCTCGTCCAGTAAGCAATAAAGAGGAAATCGCACAAGTTGCGGCAATCTCAGCAGCTGACGACGAAGTAGGCCAACTAATTGCAGAAGCAATGGAACGTGTTGGTAATGATGGTGTTATTACAATTGAGGAATCTAAAGGTTTCACAACTGAATTAGATGTAGTAGAAGGTATGCAATTCGATCGCGGTTATGCGTCTCACTACATGGTAACAGATACAGATAAAATGGAAGCGGTTCTTGATAACCCATACATTTTAATTACAGATAAAAAAATTACGAATATCCAAGAAGTTTTACCGCTATTAGAACAAGTGGTACAACAAGGTCGTCCACTATTAATGATCGCTGAAGATGTTGAGGGTGAAGCTCTTGCAACACTTGTAGTTAATAAACTACGTGGTACATTCAATGCTGTAGCAGTAAAAGCACCAGGCTTCGGTGACCGTCGTAAAGCGATGCTTGAAGATATTGCAATCTTAACAGGTGGTCAAGTAATTACAGAAGAATTAGGCTTAGATCTTAAAACTGCTGATATTACATCATTAGGCCGTGCTGCGAAAGTTGTTGTAACAAAAGACTATACAACAATCGTAGAAGGAGTTGGCGGTACAGAAGCAATCGAGCGTCGTGTCGGCCAAATTCGTGCACAGCTTGCTGATACAACTTCAGAATTCGATAAAGAAAAATTACAAGAACGCCTAGCGAAATTAGCAGGTGGTGTAGCAGTTATTAAAGTTGGTGCTGCAACAGAAACAGAATTAAAAGAACGCAAACTTCGCATTGAAGATGCATTGAACTCAACACGTGCAGCAGTAGAAGAGGGTATCGTATCAGGTGGTGGTACTGCACTTCTAAATGTATACGCAGCAGTTGAAAAAGCAGCTGATGCAGTTGAAGGCGATGTAGCAACAGGTGTGAAAATTGTTCTTCGTGCATTAGAAGAGCCAGTTCGCCAAATCGCAAACAATGCAGGTCTTGAAGGTTCAATTATTGTAGATCGCCTAAAACGCGAAGAAATCGGTGTTGGTTTCAACGCAGCAACAGGCGAGTGGGTAAACATGATGGAAGCGGGCGTAGTAGACCCAGCAAAAGTAACACGCTCAGCACTACAAAATGCAGCATCTGTAGCAGCTCTATTATTAACTACTGAAGCTGTTGTAGCAGATATTCCAGAACTAGCAGCACCAGGTATGCCTGATATGGGCGGCATGGGTGGAATGGGCGGCATGATGTAATAAGCCGCTTAAACCTTTGATCTTTTATATAAGATGAAACGGAATAAAAGCATTTTAACGGAGGCTTCTCATAAGTTCATTGAACTTGTGAGAGGCTTCTTTTTTCATTTCTTTCGTTACATGGAGATAGTCGTTTTTGGTAATTTGATCATCTGAATAGCCAAGTCTATCCATGATTTGTTCGGGTGTGGCACCTGCTCCTCCTAATAGTGAAGTGTGTGTATGTCTAAATAAGTGTGCGGTGTTAGTCAGGGTTTAACATGGCGATTGTAAGCAGTCTAGCCACTCATGTAGTTTACAAATAGATGTGAAATGATGCTGAAATATTTTATAGATTTTGAAATTATGTATTTGAATTAAAGCTACAGTAAAATGCAATAAGAAAAAAATGGACATTTGATAAATTTACGTGGTAAGTTTATTTAAAATTATTAGCTCAAAGAATATAACAAAATAGATGAAGTTGAGGGAGAGTAATAGAATTGAAGAAGTTTCAAATAACAGTAGATGGCAATACTTTTCACGGATGTGAATTTGGTGATAACAGCCTTCCTTCACTTGTTTGTCTTCACGGAATGACTGGTGATTTAAAAAGTTTATCTGGGCTTATTGAATACTTAATAAATGATTTTCATCTTATTCTGATAGATAACCCGGGACATGGAGAAACGGATTCACTAAAACGGGAGGAGGATTATATGTTTTCCCCCTTAGCAAAGAGTATGTATCAGGTAATACAACAGATTACGAATAAACCTTTTTACATGTTGGGACATTCTTGGGGGGCAGACCTTTGCCTACACATCGCAAAAATATCTTCTGCTAAGGTAAGGGGCGTTATTTTATTAGATGGAGGATATGCGTTTCCTGAACATGTTGATGGACTGACAGAGGAAAAAGCCTTGATAGATTGGAAAGAATATGTTGAGTCCAGTATATATAGTTCTTGGGACGAAGTGGTCAAAGAATACCAAAGTTACACAACAAAGCAATGGGATACAAATCTTAATTCATTAATAGCATCTAGCTTTAAAAATGTTAATGATAATTATATATTTAAGGCGGACGTTTTCAGTATTTTAGCAATTATTAAGGCATTCTATAAAGAGCCTTGTTCAACCACTTTTGAAAGTATTCAGTGTCCTGTTTTATTACTTCATGCAACAATTGTACCGACAGATTCAGCCCGAAAAAAGGGAATACAGGAAATTAAAAAAGGTATTAAAGAATTAAAGGTAATAGGTATAGAAAACACTAAACACCACCTTCATTGGGACTTTCCTGAAAAAGTTGCTAATGAAATTCTGTTGTGGAAACAAGAAAGTAATCACGTAGTTTATTAACAACATGTTCTTCTTCAACAAATTGCGATTGTAGATGAAGATAGTTAAAGTAGCCTTGTTAAATTGTTTTTAACAAGGCTACTTTTTTGTCTCATTATTTATCTATCTTAAACTGCTATTGACAAAAGATTGAAAGGAGACTATCATTTTTAAATAGTAATGATAATCATTATCATCATTCTGTGAAAACGATAATGATAGTAAATATAAAGGAGAATCTTAAATTGAAAAGATTTATTATACCATTCATCTTCATGTGTGTGCTTTTTCTTAGTGCCTGTGGCAATAGTACAAAGAATCAGGCAGCAGGGGATGCAAATAAAGAGGAAGAAAGTGAAACAATTACATATCAATCTGAAAATGGACCAATTGAAGTACCCGCTCATCCGAAAAGAGTAGTAGTTTTGACTGGTAATGCAGGTGACTTAATCTCATTTGGCGTCAATATTGTAGGGGTGGACGAGTGGTCTAAGGCAAGTCCGTTATTTAAAGAGCAATTAGAAGATGTTACAACTGTGTCAGATGAGGATCTAGAGACAATTATTGAATTAGAACCAGATTTAATTATTGGAGGCAGCGATAATAATAACCTAGATAGGTTGAAAAAAATTGCCCCAACAGTTACCTATACGTATAATAAAGTCGATTATTTAACACAGCATTTAGAAATTGGTAAATTGGTAAACAAAGAAAAAGAAGCTCAAGATTGGATTGATGACTTCAAAAACCGTGCAACTACTGTAGGAAATAAAATTAAAGCAAAAGTTGGCGAAAATTCAACGGTGACTGTAATGGAAAGTTACGATAAAGATATAGGTATTCTTGGCAATAGCTGGGGAAGAGGCACAGAAGTTCTTTATCAGGCAATGGGTCTGAAAATGCCTGAAAAAGTAAAAGAAATGACAAGTAAAGAAGGATACTACATGATTTCATCTGAAGTATTACCTGATTATGTTGGAGACTACTTGGTTGTGAGTAAATATAATGACCAAGATAATTCCTATCAAAAGACAGAACTATATAACGAAATGCCAGCAGTGAAGAACGACCATGTAATTGAAGTGGATGGAAATGCCTTTATGTTTAACGATTCTTTAACTTTAGATTACCAGCTGGAATATTTTGAAGAACAATTTTTAAAATAAGCTGTTTTTTAAGAGATATTTACTTTAAATAATATTGAAAACACAGAATGTTATAATTGAACTGAGCCCTGTTTAATGGACAGTTAAGAAAGAGACACTATAATTCTAGGCTACAATGAGATGACTTCGGTACAGTACCGGAGTCATTTTTTTAGATACTCTTAGGCAATGATAACAATTTATTTAGCATTAAATGCATCCCTTATTTTCCCTATAATTTTGCTAACGCAATCCACCATACGGGCCCATGATGTTTTTCGTAGCAAGGGTTAGCTTTTAAAAGTGGGCACTTTCGCATTAGAGAGCCTAGAAATACATGTTTCAAAACTTCCTTTTATAAGGTAGTGTTAATCACTAATAAATGACAAAGCACCACTTCTCATGGTTTTTAATAATTATGAAGAGTGGTTTTTCTTTGCAATTAAAAACCCCTTTTAATAATATTCCCCTCCATTACCTTACGCACCTTAATAACCGAATGACAGATGTGTTTTTTAAAGAAAATCAATTATGTATTTAATTTGGAGTTTTATATAATCATAAGGGCAAATTCGGCTATTCGGCATAATGAATATATATTGGACAACAATAAGAAAATCTTAAGAATTGATGCATGGGTTTGTTAAGATTTAATTAGTATTATATTCTAATACGAATCCTATAGGGGAATTTTTAAAAGCCTAAAGAGATGGAGGAGTGAATGTAGTTGAACATTTTGATTTGTGATGATGATAAAGAAATTGTAAGAGCTATTAGTGTTTATTTAGAAAACGAAGGCTATCAAGTATTCAAAGCTTACAATGGTATAGAGGCAATCGAACTTATTCGAGATCAAGTTATTCATCTAATTATTATGGATATAATGATGCCAAAAATGGATGGCATTACGGCAACAATGAAGATTCGGCAAGATAATATGATTCCGTTAATTATGCTTTCTGCTAAGTCGGAGGATTATGACAAAATACTTGGATTAAATATTGGCGCAGATGATTATATGGCTAAGCCGTTTAATCCATTAGAACTTGTCGCTAGGGTGAAATCGCAGCTAAGAAGGTATACGGCTTTTGGCAGTCTTGAGGTGAGTAGTAATATATTTCAAACGGGTGGTCTTATGATTGACGATGAAAAGAAAGTCATTACCGTTGATAACCAAGCAGTTCATTTAACTCCAGTGCAGTATAAAATTTTAAAGCTTCTTACAGCAAATACGGGGAGAGTATTCACAATCGAAGAGATTTATGAAAAGGTATGGAATGAAAGTGCCATTAATCCAGAAAATACGGTGGCGGTACATATTCGGAAAATTCGAGAGAAAATTGAAATTAATCCGAAAGAGCCGAAGTATTTAAAAGTTGTATGGGGAGTTGGGTATAAAGTTGAAAAATATTAGTCATGCACTTATTACGAAAGTGGTTGTGTTTCTAATTGCCATCGCTTGTTTAACTGGTACTGCGAAGGTAATTATCAACATGGAATTAAATGAAGTTTATCTTAGTAGTATCAATCAAGACAATTATTTTGAAAGTATAGCATTCGCCGATGAAAGTTATAGCCTTATTAGCTCTTTAGCACAATTAATCGGAACATATAAAAGTGAAGAGTATATTTTAAGTGGTAAGGCACTTACAAAAGAAGAAATGAGAGAAATGGAAGAAGAATTATATAATGATTTCCAATATTCATCTAAATATAATGGGAATTTGAGTGAGGTGGAAAATAGAAAGATATATCAAGAAGCATATGCAGATGATATACAAAGTAAAAAAGAAGAACGCATACGAGAACAAGTACGAGTATTCTATCGTTTACTCAGCGCATTAGATGCATATGACGGAATCGTATATTACGCGAGTGATGGTGAACATGTATTCTCTAATAGTGAACTAAATAAGAAAGAGCAATTTGCATCATTTGGTGCATATATGCAATTTGCGAATTATCAACAAAAGCTTTATCCAAATGAAATGAAAAAAAATAAATACTTAGATTACATTACACAAGATGTTGAAATGTTGAATCCGCAAACAGATGCTATTTATGTGGCATATAAAGAATCTTACTTAGAGCAAAAAATGCAAGAATGGGAAAAGAATAAAGAGGTTGCTAAAAGTTATCTTAATGAATTCATTTTATTTCTGGTAGGGTTTATTGTATCTTTTGCTTATTTAGTAATAGTTATTGGAAGAACTTCATTTAAAGATAAAGAAATGCATTTTTCTGTTATTGATAAACTATATAATGATGTCAATATTGTCATAGTCGCTGGTTTAACAGGGTTGTGGGTGGCAATGATTGTTGAGGTGTTACGTGAAATGAACATTCTTCTCACGGTACCTATTTTTATTATTGCCTTACTAATGATTTTATCGCTTATCAAGCATATTAAAAATAGATCACTACTTCAGCACACTGTTATATATCAAATCTTCAAAAAGATTTTTATTGGGATAAAACATGTTTTTGATAATGGCAGTACGGCTGTGAAAATCGTGCTTCTTGTTATTGGTTATCCTTTAGTAGCTGCGGCGACGTTTTTCATGTTTCCTATTACGCTAGGCTTAGCTGCTTGGTTTGCGTTGAAAAAGGTGAAGTCGTTTAAACGCATTAAAGAGGGCGTCGAGCAAATTAAAAATGGGGACCTTCATCATCGAATTGATATTGAAGGAAAAGGCGAGTTTAGCCAACTTGCAGCGAATATTAATAGTATTACAGATGGCTTAAAAAAATCGGTGGATAGTGAGATTAAAAGCGAGCGTTTAAAAACAGAGCTTATTACGAATGTTTCGCATGATATCCGAACGCCTTTAACATCAATTATTACGTATGTCGATTTATTAAAAATAGAAAAAGACCCTGAACTCATTGCTGAATATATAGACGTATTAGATCAAAAATCGAAGAGACTCAAGCACTTAACCGATGATTTATTTGAAGCGGCTAAAGCGTCAAGTGGCAGTATACCTGTGCAGTTAGAACGGATTGATATCGTAGCATTACTAAAGCAAGGGATAGGGGAAATGGGTGAGAAAATTGAAGCGGCATCATTAAACTTTAAGTTAGCCCACCCTACAGAAAAAGTGTATGTGAAAGCTGATGGTAAACTCCTATGGCGCTCCATCGAAAACTTATTCTCGAATATTTTTAAATATGCACTGCCTGCATCGAGGGTATATATTGATGTAGAAGATATAGGAAATGAACTACTCGTAACATTTAAAAATATTTCAGCATATGAATTAAATATTTCCGTAGATGAGCTAATGGAACGTTTTACAAGAGGCGATGAATCAAGATCAAGTCAAGGTAGCGGATTAGGCTTATCGATTGCTGAAAGCCTTATTCACATCCAACACGGTAAATTTTTAGTGCAAGTAGATGGCGATTTATTTAAGGCAATGATTTATTTGCCGAAATTTGAATGATGCAGCAAAGGAATAGGATGCGTAAGTGTATCCTATTCTTTTTTCTGTAATGAATTTTTGTTATTCAACAACGACTGCAATAATTTTTTCTTGTTTTTGAAAACTTTGACTTCTGCTAATAAGTTCGTTATAATTCGTTGTGTATAAAAAATGCTTTAAGGAGGATGTTAGAAAATGACACTACAATTCCCAACTTTGAACCAGTAATTGAATACTGTCAAAGGCTCTGTTTGTGTATGCAGAGTAAATGGAATTAGTCAGTCCTTTTTTAATTATCTTCATTTCATATTGTGAAATTGTTATTCACCAAATTTCATTAATTGTTCCCACTTAGTTGTGAGGGCTAGTTATATGTAATGAAAGAAAGGCGACTTGTTTTTCCTTTCTTTATTTTTGTCTACTTTAACCTTTTATTTGGTTTACCAAAGGTAGGTTTCTTGTTCTTACTGACAACTTAATGAAATATGGATGGTTTTTTCCCTTTACTTTTATGATCACAGGCAGGTGCTTGTGATCTTTTCGTTTTTTAAGCGGGATACAATGATAAAGGTTCTTGTTTTAACTGAGCTTAATTTGCACATGCTCCCGTTTTCCGTTGGGTAGAACAATTGCTATTACTGGGATGGTTGATGAGGTAATGATTTGGGTAAGATTGGTTTTGGATATCATTTTGTTGTTTATTCAATCCTAGGTTAGTTTGATATTAACTAAGAAGGGAGCAATTCTTAATCCAATGTTCTGCTCGATAACGGAATTTTTAAAAAAAGAAAAGTTCACCAAAAAATACATGCTAGTAAGGAGTAATTAAATGGAACAAAATCAATCTATAAAATATGAATTCCTATCACAAGATCCTAACGTTAAAACATTACCGATTATGCTGTCGTTAATTATCGGTGCTTTTTTTGCAGTTTTAAACGAAACATTGTTAAACATTGCATTAACGACATTAATGCATGAGTTCCACATTACTTTGCCAACTGTTCAGTGGATGGCAACAGGGTTTATGCTTGTAATGGGGATAGTTATTCCAATTTCCGCCTTGATGTTACAGTGGTTTACAACGAGGCAATTGTTCATTGGTGTTATGGTCACTTTCACAATTGGAACAATCATTTGTGCAATTGCGCCTAGCTTTCCCGTTTTATTAGTAGGTCGATTAATCCAAGCAATTGGAACAGGGCTATTGATGCCGATTATTTTTAATGTCTTTTTATTATTATATCCACCAGAAAATCGCGGGAAAATAATGGGGATAGTAGGTTTGATTTTTACGTTTGCACCTGCAATCGGACCGACTTTATCAGGTGTTATTGTTGAATATTTAGGCTGGCGCTATTTATTTATTATTGTTATTCCTTTCGCCTTATTTTCAATTGTTTTTGCTTCTAAATATTTAACAAATATTTCGGAGGTCACAAAACCGAAAATTGATGTTCTGTCTATAATCTTTTCAACGATTGGCTTCGGGTCAATTATTTACGGGTTTAGTGCTGCTGGAGAAAAAGGTTTCCTTAGCCCAAGTGTATTTGTGACGATTATTATCGGAATCATTGGTGTTGTATTATTCTCTTTAAGACAGTTTAAGCTGAAAGAGCCTGTAATGAATTTACGAGTATTTAAATATCCAATGTATACACACGCAGTATTAATGTTTTTAATTATTATTATGGCGATGTTTGCATCGGAAATCATTTTACCAATATTTATGCAAGGTCCATTAGCCTTGACTGCAGCAGCAGCAGGACTCGTTCTACTACCTGGGAGCTTGCTAAATGGACTTATGTCTCCATTCATGGGGCAATTGTTCGATAAATTTGGCCCCCGTGTATTGATGATTCCTGCAACACTTGTATTAAGTGGTACAGTCTTTACGTTAAGTAGGTTAACAGCTGAAACACCTATTTGGATAATCGTATTATGCTATATTTTATTAATGCTTAGTGTTTCTGCGATTATGATGCCTGCGCAGACAAATGGTTTAAACCAACTACCTAAATCTTTATATCCACATGGCACTGCGGTTATGACAACTTTGCAGCCTGTTGCAGGGGCAATTGGTGTTGCTGTTTTTATTAGTATTATGAATGCCAGACAAAATCACTTTTTAACAAATGCGACCAATCCGAGTGATCCGGCTACAATTAGCCAAGCTATGGTTGCTGGTGTAGAACTTGTGTATCTTATTGCTTTTGTAATAACGATATTAGCGATTATTTTGTCATTTACGGTTTACCGTGCGGTTCCAAAAGAAATGATTGAAACACAATCAGACTCTAAATCTTGACCAATTTTCTCAGTTAAAAGTAAACATCTGTCTGTTTGAATGGTTGAAGGGTTAAAATGGAAGCTTCTCATTAGTTGTGCAAACTTTTGAGTAGCTTCTTTTTGTGTGCGGATTATTAGCAGCATTTCATATTAAAGAGGGAAGGTTTAAGTAGTGTTATGGAAAATGCGAAGGGCTGAATTAAGTGCCTTTTTTATGACCCTAGCTGTTTAATCTCCTTCAACCTTTAAAACTTCATATTGGAAACCTTGATATACATAGTTTTGTTTCTGGTACATGTCTCTCGGTGTATCTTCGCCATCAGCTACTAAAATAACGATTTTATGATGAAATTTCTGCATGACATATTGCTGAAGTTGCGTACCTATCCCTTTACGTTGAAAGGCTTCAAGTACAAATAAGTTATCAATTTCAACTGTTGTATTTTCCTCGATAAGCTCCGTAGAACCAACTGGGATACCGTCATAGTAGGCTAGGAGCTGATGTTTGTGAGAGTCATGGAAACGACGTTGTAGTAATGCTTGTTTTTCCGTGGCAAAAGTTTCGCCATATTTCAAATCCTCTTCATACTGTAGTTTTAAAAATACCTCTAAATTGTCTTCTGTCACTGGCTGAACATCAACATGTCGATGCACGCTTGTTGCAAATTGGCTTGGCTCAATTGTATATAATTCTAAAAACCCAATGTCATAGTTTTCTTCAGTTAAATAACTGAGAATATCGGCGGAAATCTTCTCGTTAGATGGAAAAATAAATTTTAAGTGCTTTTGATTATATTTTTGATGAAAGGTACGTAGCATCCTTGCCGTTTCTTTAAATGTAGTTAATGAGGGCATCGTTTTAAATAGAATAAAATTACTATCATAACGACTTAGCATCTCTGGATAATGAACATGCTGACAAACTTCATCTTCATATATGATATGGCCAATTTTTTCGATATGGTCAAAGGTAATGTTGCTCATTGTTAATCTCCTTATTTAATATTTTATAAACTAACCCTAAGTAGGTAAAAATTAAAGCTTCTTTGCTGTTAGTGTGAATGCAATGGGGCTTTTTAGCAAGGAAAATTATAGCAGTCTTAATATTTTTGTTGTTTTTCACTATATTATAAATTATTATAGTAATTGAAAATGAAAATCATTATCAATTAAGATTTTAGATAGAGGTGAAATTTTGGATAAACAGGATGTTAGCAGAATAGGCATGGGCAATATTTATTATGTGATTATCCTACTTTTAATAGGTGCCATATTTATATCTGCCGTTTATTCTGTATCAATTGGGCAAGTCAGCATACCCTTCAAGCAAACAATGAGCATTCTATTGCACGCAATGTCCAATGGCAAATTTGGATCGCTTGAAAATGTGGACAGTGAATCCTTTTTGAATATCATTTTACAGGTGAGAATGCCTCGGGTGATTTTTGCCTTACTAATTGGCATAGGACTTGCTTTATGTGGGACTGTTATGCAAGCAGTCGTACAAAATCCACTTGCTGATCCATACATACTTGGTATATCTTCAGGAGCTTCATTAGGAGCGACATTTGCGATTTTAGTAGGGTTTGGCAGCAGTGCACTGTTATCACAGTTTGGTGTAGCTTTCGGAGCATTTGCGGGAGCAATGATTACATCAATGGCAGTGCTTATATTATCGAGTATTGGTGGGAAGGCAACGTCAATAAAACTTGTATTATCAGGTGTTGTCATAGGAGCTTTATGTAGCTCTTTCTCAAGCCTTATTATCTTTTTTGCAAATAATGCGGAAGGTATTAAGACAGTTACTTTTTGGTCAATGGGAAGTTTAGCCTCTGCAAGCTGGGATAAAACACCGATATTAGCGATTGTTATTGTACTGGGAGCCACACTGTTCCTTTTCCAGTATCGTGTGTTAAATACAATGCTATTAGGCGATGAATCAGCTATAACGTTAGGTATCAATTTAAGCGCATACCGAAAATTATATATGATTCTTACTTCACTTATAACAGGCACAATGGTTGCCTACGCAGGCATGATAGGCTTCGTAGGATTAATTATTCCTCATATTACAAGAGGAATATTTGGTGCAGATCATAAACGATTAATGCTAGGTACATTACTTTTAGGAGGACTATTTATGATTTGGGCAGATGTTTTGTCCAGAACTTTAATTCAAAATGTTGAATTACCTATTGGGATCATTACTTCTGTTATTGGATCACCATTATTTATCTATATGATTGTAAAAAAAGGTTACAACTTCGGAGGGTAGAAAAATGGAATTAGTTGCACAGGAAATGGAAGTTAAGATCGGCAAAAAGGAAATTGTTAAAAATATATCTATACAAGTTAAAAAGCAACAATTTGTGGGCTTAATCGGACCAAACGGATGCGGAAAATCAACTTTATTAAAAAGTATATATAAAAGCCTTGTTCCGCAGAAGGGAATGGTATTTTTAGATAATCTAGATGTTTTAAAAAGCTCAGAGAAAAAGATTTCAAAGCACTTAGGTGTAGTTGGTCAGTTCAATGAAATGCACTTTGATTTAACGGTTCAGCAAATGGTGCTGTTAGGCAGAACACCACATAAAAAAATGCTAGAGTCTGACACACAACAGGATTTTGATATTGTAGAGGAAGCGTTAATGCGAACGAACTTACTAGATTATAAAAATCGTAGTTTTCTATCATTGTCTGGTGGTGAAAAACAACGTGTGATTTTAGCAAGAACAATTGCGCAACAGCCTAAATTTATGATTTTAGATGAACCGACAAATCATTTAGATATTCGCTATCAAATTGAAATTTTATCTTGTGTAAAGGATTTAAACATTGGTGTACTAGCAGCGCTCCATGATTTAGAGATGGCAGCACAGTACTGCGATTATCTTTATGCGGTAAAGGATGGGGAAATTTATGCACATGGTACCCCAGAAGAAGTACTAATACCAGATACAATTGAAGCTTTATATCAAATAAAATGCCAAACATTTATTAATCCTGTGACGAAGGGATTAGGATTTGCATATGGTCTTTAGGAGGATCACAATGAAGAATAAACTATTATTAGGAATTGGTTTAGCAGCTATATTAATGTTAACAGCTTGTGGTAACACTACAAAAAATACAACTGAGGAATCCGAAGCAACAGAGCATTATCCACTGACAATTACAAACTATTCAAAGGCAGAGGGTGGTTCTACTTGGGAAAAGAAAGATCAAGTATTCGATAAGGCACCTGAAAGAATCATGGCCAACACGCGACCAGCTGCAGAATTATTATTGCATTTAGGCTTAGGTGATAAAATTGTTGGTGTTGGTGCAAACTTCGGAGCAGTTGATAAAGCTGTAGAAAATGAGTATTCAAAGTTAAATATTTTAAGTGATGAGTACGTAGGAAAAGAAGTTACATTAGGTACTAATCCAGATTTAGTTTTTGGTCGAGGTGGTTTATTTGATAATGCTGAATGGGGAGTAGGTACGGTTGATTCACTTAATGAATTAGGTGTCAAAACATATGTATTAGAATCATCAGTGACAGGTGGTACGTATGATTCAATTTATAATGATATTGAAAACATCGGTGAAATCTTTAATGTTCAAGACAAAGCAGCGAGCTTTATTAAAGAATTAAAAGATAGACAACAAGACATTTCTTCAAAATTAGAAAGCATTAAAGACGAAAAAACGTTTGCTTATTTGCATACGAACGATCCAAAAGAGCTTTTTGTTTATCCAGCACACGATGAAACGTTTTTTAACGATGCATTCAAAATGGTGAAATTAGATAATATTTTCAAGGATGAGACAGGTGATGTTAGCATTGAAACGTTAATTGCCGCAGATCCAGATGTTTTAATTATTCCAAACTGGGATGGTTCTGATCTTACAAAAGTAAGGGAAGAAATTTATGCGAATCCGAAACTATCTAGTATGAAAGCTATAAAAAATAAGCAGATGTATATTGTAGATTACAATTATATGTTCGGATATGGTTACAACACGATAGATGGAATGGAAGCCCTAGCAAAAGAAATGTACCCAGATTTGTTTAAATAATGGAGATAGTTTTTTGAAAGGGAAACGTTGATTGAGTGCCTGGCACTTAGCTTGCATAGGAGCGGCTCCTAAATCGTAAAAATCCACTACGCTTTCCGTGGGCACGATGTAAGCCACAACCCTCGCCGTTGCGCGGTTTGTTACGTCTTACAACTCGTGCTGTGCCCGCAGGAGTCTAGGTGGATTTTTCCTTAGCGTTTCAAAAAAATGCAAGGAAATTGATTGGGTGCCTGGCACCGCGCATCCGTACCTAGTACAGTATCGACTTTTAAATCGGAAAAATCCACTACGCTTTCCGCGGGCACGATGTAAGCCGCAACCCTCGCCGTTGCGCGGTTTGTTACGTCTTACAACTCGTGCTGTGCCCGCAGGAGTCTAGGTGGATTTTTCCTTAGCGCTTCAAAAAAATGCAAGGAAATTGTTTGAGTGCCTGACACCTCATCTATCTTCATAAAAAAGACAAAAGGCATCAAGTTTTTGATGCCTTTTGCCATACGCTGAGCAAAGTTATTGAAGCTGATGTCTATGCAAAAAGGTTAAATTTATATGTGATGTGCGATCCCAGCAGATGGATACAGGGTGTCGTTCATCAAGATAAATAAGCTGTGTAGAAATGTTTTGAATTTCATCCGTCGTATCGATTAAGTGTGGTGATGGCTGTGGACATAAGGCAGTTTTAAAGAGAGCTTCCTTTAATGTCCACAGTTCATAAAATTTTTTTAATCGTAGCGGTTCTACAATTTCGTCAATGCTAGTTATTTCATTCTCTGTCATGGCATAGTGCATAACATCTTTCGTAACAGGCTTAATTTCCTCCACATCAATACCGACATGACCATTTTCCGTTACTGCTATGACAAGCCAATCTCCTGAATGGGAAAGATTAAAATCACCTCTCCAACCAACATCTCCTACAACATAAGGCCGACCATATTCGTTTCGAACAATCTGTACCTCTTGTGTAGCAGTCAATTGCTGAATTGCCCATCTGGAAATAATGCTTCCTAATAAGGCTCGTTGTCGGTCCTGCCAATGTTGGTATTGCAATATCCTGATTTGCTCATCAGGAGGCAGTTGCGCATAATACTTCGCCCATTCAAATGTTGTTAATGGTGGTCCAATGGGGAGTGCAAATACTTGTACGCCATTGACTCTCAACATTATCGAACTGCAACTGGTTTAGGTTCAGGGAAATAACCTAATTCGATACCATACGTAATCATCGTGCGGATAAAGGCTGAATTTGGTTCTGCACATGCAATACCCGAGTTCACTAAAAATTCCTGTGTTTTTTCACTATTAAATATAAATGGTGAATCGCTTGCGCCATCACCTTCAAGTTGTGCAATAGCTAATGATAAATATTCTTGTAATGCTTTAGGATGCTCCGAATTTAAAAGCCAATCTTCATATTCATTTGCCGAAACTATATCTAACTCATATCCCATGTCCTTTATTGCTTCAATAAAATCAAGATAGGCTAGGGGTACAGGGTTACATAGGTGGAAAATGTGTCCGTTGGATTTTGGTTGACGGGCTAATGTTATAAGTGCCTGGCTCGCATAATTGATTGGCGTAAAGTCAACATGCCAATTAGCTGTCGGTGTTTTTCCTAAATGGAGCATCGATTTCATCATTCGGTAAAACGCATTATCATCTATGTTGCGCTGGAATTTTCCTGTTTGGGAATGGCATGTTAAATTGCCAACACGATAAATTGAAACAGGAATTTTATCGTTCACGGCATTTTTAACAAGATTTTCAGCCTCTAACTTACTTTGGGTATAAACATTTGTAAGTGAAACATCGTAATCAAATTCACCCAGTGCTTGCTTTTCTCCCCATTGTGTTGCCGCAAGTTCTTCAGGAATACCAATTGTTGAAACGTAGTGGAAATGGACACCTGCTTTACTTTTAGCAAGCTCGAGCAAGTATCTAGTCCCTTCAACATTGACATCATTAAAATGAGTGGCAGCCCCGAAATGTCTTACATCTGCACCACAATGAATAATTGCATCAATTTCTTCAGTAAGTGTAACGTAATCTTTACTTGATAAATTAAGTTTTTCTTTACTCAAATCACCTTGGATGACAGTCACTCGATTATGTAGCATTGCCACAATGTCTTCACCGAAATAAAAAGCCATGCTCTCTTTAAGTTTTTCATCAAGTGTTGTGTGTGCGCTTTGTCTAATTAAGCAGTAAATATGAGTATTTGTATTATTTAAAAGCTCATTTAAAATATGACTTCCTAAATAGCCTGTTGCACCGGTTAACAGCACAGCATTCATAGTTAGAGGTGTTGGTGTTTGCGCAACGGAAAGACGGCTTGGCTCCATCAAATCTTTACGAACAAAATCTACATGTTGTTGTGGTGTGTCATTCGTTTCTGGTTGATAGTTACAAATATAATGATCTAGTTCGGCAATCGTTTGATATTGGAAAAAGTCTTGTATTTTTAAAAACGGAATATGCTTTTTCACTTGGACTAAAATTTCAAGTACTTTTAATGAATGCCCACCGATATGAAAGAAATTATCATGAATACCGACACGTTCAATACCGAGTACATGTTGCCATGCAGAGGCTAGTAGCTTCTGTATTGGGTTCTCCGGTTGATCATAATGACTTGGTAAAGGTGCTGTTACCTCAATAGCAGCTAATTGCTTTCGGTCGATTTTGCCTGTAGGGGACAAGGGCATTTCCTGCACTTCAATTAATCGTTCAGGCACCATATAGTCTGGTAAATGACCTGCTAAATACTGTCTAATTGCTGTTTGTTCTTCCTTACTACCGCCAATTAAAGTGTAGTAGGCAAACAAGCTATTATTTCCATCGTCCATTTTCTTTGCAAGTATCACGCCTTCTTGAATGCTTGGGTGATTACTTAATACCGTTTCAATTTCGCCTAACTCAATTCGGAACCCTCTAACTTTAATTTGAGAATCTTTGCGTCCTACAAATTCAATTACACCGCTCGGTAATAAACGAACTAAATCACCTGTTCGATACATTAATCTTCCAGGTTCATTTGATAATATATGTGGGACAAACGCTTCAGCAGTTTTTTCCGGTTGATTTAAATAGCCAGCAGCTAGACCAGCACCAGCTATGTAAAGTTCCCCTGCTTCATTGACAGGGCAAAGCTGACCATCATTATTAATAATATACATTTCGTAATTGGCGATAGGCTTACCAATAGGAATGCTTGATTGATTATCAATTACAGTATCCTTCACTTTATGGTAGGAGGACAGCACTGTACATTCTGTTGGTCCATATACATTAATAATTTCAGTTGTTGTTCCGAATTTTTCATGCCACTTTTGTATAACAGCAGGCATAAGGGCTTCCCCACCTACAGATAAATATTTAAGAGACGATAATTTATCATGGTGTTCAATAGAGAGGTGAGTAGCTAGCTGCGTAAAGAATGCATTTGGAATTGTGGCTGTTGTTACTTTTTCACGCTCAATCATTTCAGCAAATGCCTCTATTGATACGCGCTCAATACTTGTGAGCATATGTAATCGTGCGCCAGAGAAAAAAGCAGTAAATGTTTCAGTGACGGATGGATCAAAACTATAGGAGATAAATTGTGAAAAGACATCATATTTACTTGCTTGGTAGATTCTTTGATTGTCAGTAATTAAGTTGATCACAGATTCATGCTTAAGCATTACGCCTTTTGGCTTGCCTGTCGAGCCTGATGTATAAATAATATAGGCTAAATCAGCAGGGCTGAGATCGATATGGATATTGTTTTTTGAAAATGTGATTTCCATCCGATTAAGTGTAAACACTATACGAGTTTGGGAATCGTTATGTAGTAAATCATTAAGTAATTGAGTATGTTCTTCTTTTATTAATATAAATGTCGCACCTGTATCATTTAACAAATAATGACAACGCTCTTTAGGATAGCTAGGATCAATCGGTACATATATACCACCTGCTTTTAAAACACCAAGTAAACTAATAACAGTTTCCTGACTACGTTCCATAACAATCGCCACTTTGTCGCCTTTTTGCAAACCTTTGTCTCGCAGCATATGAGCGATTTGATTGGATCGTTCATTGAGCTGACGATAGGTCATTGAGCCACCATTAAATGATAATGCAATTCTATCAGCAAACTGTTCTACAGCTTGATAAAATACTTCAGGTATTGTTTGATCTTTCGCATAAAAGGCTTTTGTTTGATTTAAAGCTTGATAAACTACTTTATCTGCTTCAGTTAACAATTGCGTACAATGAGCTGGTAGGGTTTGTTGCTCATTATAGTTCGTTTGATAATCTGCTGTAAGTAAATTAAGTTCTTTATTCAATCATCACAACTCCTATTTTTGAAAGTAGAGGGGCAGTGCCCAATTAGTGCAACTAGAAGTAAATATTATTGCTAGGAAATGACATGAATAAATGGCTCGCCGATGCTGTAGCATCGACGAGATTAATAAAGCTATAAGGTTTTTTTAGTACATCATTTCACAATAAAAGTCTTTACAACAGTTAATAATTCATCTGATAAATCTGTTAATACTTGTGCTTCTTCTGAAACTCTTTGCACTGTGTTGAGCTGAGTAGCAGATGTTTCGGCTACTGTGCTTGTATTGTTTCTAGAATTTTCAGAGAATTGTTCCATATCTTGAACAGCTGATGTAACCTCTTCCATACCAGCTGCCATTTCCTCAATAGTAGCTGATAATTCTTGAATCTGACCAGTAACATGATGTATTGAAGTTAAAATTTGGCCAAATGATTTTTCGGAATCATTGATCATTATTAAGCCATTGTCCACTTCCTCTACCGCATGTATCATGACATTTACTGATTCATTAGTATCGTGTTGAATACGCGAGATTAGCGTAGAAATTTCTCTTGCTGATGCCTCTGATTGCTCTGCCAACTTGCGCACCTCGTCAGCGACTACAGCAAAACCACTTCCTGCTTCACCTGCACGAGCAGCCTCTATTGCCGCATTTAATGCAAGTAAATTTGTTTGGGAAGCGATACCTGTAATAATACCAACGATTTCTTGGATTTTATTTGAGTGTTCACCTAGCATTTTGACAGATGATGCCGATTGATTTACAGCTTTACTAATTGCATTCATTTGAGCGACAGATTTGTTCGTTGAATCGTTACCTTTTTCCGCTTCCTCAGATGCAAGAATAGAGGATTCAGAAATCTGATTAGATGTCATGGCAATACGTTGAATACCAATGCTCATTTCCTCAATCGTAACTGAACTTTCTTTTGCCTTTTGAACTTGTAAATCCGCAACACTTGCTATTTCTTGCATCGATGAAGCTACACTATTATAAGAATCCGTTGCTTCCTGCATATTACTTGATAAAACTTGTGCAGTATTTGAAACACGTGAAGAAACATTTGTTGCGCTTTGAATGACTGTTTGTAAACTTCCAATCATTACATTAAAATTATTTGTTAGCACGCCAATTTCATCATTTGATTGAACAGGTAAAGGTTCTAGCTCCAAGTTACCTTCAGCAACTTTTTTAGATTGTAAGGATAGCTGTTGGATAGGCGTTAGCTTCTTTTTTAATAGTGAGTAAACGACGATGGAAGACCCAATAAGGAATAAAACAGTAATTAACAGAACCCACATTGCTTCCGAAAGTGCTTTAGCAGTTACCATCGATACATCATAATCAATAGCATACGCAGCTAACATTGAACCATCGTCATCTAATATCGGAGTAAGCCCTGTTTTATAGCTTCCAAACTCATCTTTATAAATCTCTGTAGCAGTTGCCTCTTTTGTTTCAAAAACTTCTTTTATTCTTGCAAGGAAATCTGGAGAGAGACCCATCGCGATCATATCTTGGTTATATTCTGCCCCAACTTCAAGAACACTTGAGGATAAAACCGGTGCATTAATATTTTCACCATCTACTGTAATAAGAAAGAGATTGGTAATAATATCTGATTTATCATTGATGGCATCCATTTCTTCTGTTAAACGAACGACATCATTATTATTAGCATTTGGTTGTTGCAGTGCAGATTTCAATGCTTTTTGATCTATTGTCTTTGATAAAATCATGCCTTTATCATAGAGGGATTCATCCATATCTTTTAAGTTACTGTTTTTCACTATATAATAGGAAAATCCCATAGTAACTAATCCAAATAGCAATAAAATACTAACCATTGTGAAAGTTAATTTCTTGCTAATTGACATTTGCTGCTTCTTACTTTTCTTCATACTCTTCCTCCTAAAATTGTAAAAAACATATTTCAAGTGAAAAAGGGACGGCCGATAATGAGAAAGCCAAATGTAATGGGAATAGTACAATGTTACAATTGACCGTCATGATAATTTCATATATAGAAGTACATTCCTATACTTTTTATCATTATTTCATTGTTAGTAAAATAATCCATTCATCCCCTAACCATAAACAACTATACTGCCAAAAAATACGATTCACAACCCAAAAATCCTACTATTTCAACTGTGAAATTTCGAAGTGCGAATTAAAAATATAGTGTTTTTATAATAGGGATTAACGGGTTTCTGGCATATTATTAATAGAAAATACACTAATAATAGTATAATTTGTTTCTAGTAACCAACTTTTAAAATTACTAATTGTTATTATAGACAAATATTATTACAATTGTTTGAAAAAAGTTGTGTATACTTTGTGTAAAAGAAAATAAAAAAAGGTTTTCCACTCGTTCATAACTGAACTTATGGAAAGCCTTTTTTATTATCTCGGGTTACCAAAGATGCCAGGTAAAATGTTGGGAAGGCCTGGAGGTAGTATGGGTGGGAGACCAGGTAATTGACCACCAGGGTATTGTCCACCAGGGTATGGCATAGGGGGGAACGGTTGTGGGTATGGACGCGGTGGATATGGTTGAGGTGGATATGGTTGTGGCGGATAAGGACGTGGTGGATACGGCTGTGGTGGATACGGTTGAGGTGGATATGGTTGCGGATATGGTGGAGGGTATGGAGGTGGATACGGAGGTGGATATGAGCCACCACCAGGAGGGTAACCTGTCCCTGCTGCTGTAATTTGGCTAACATCAACTGTTATAACTTGACCAGAATCTAATTGAATTTCGGCTGTTCTTCCGTCTTTTCCAAATGTTCGAATCAATGTGCCTGAATATGTGCCAGTAGGGAGCGTAACCCATATTTTCATACCGGGTCGGAACTGTTGATTAAAATCTTCGGGAGCTAATCTAGGATTGACCAATGAAACACACCTTTCTTCATTTTTCTTCTCTAACATATGTCCCGTAATGTATTTGTCATAGGCAAATAGCTCAATATAAAAACAAGTATAGGATATTAAATTTGAAATTGTTATAAAATATAACGATATTCATTATAATAAGAAGAAAAGACTTAAAGGGTGTTTCGATGACTATTATAAAAATTAAGAAAATAAAGGTACAAAACTTAAGGAATGTACGAAATGGTGAGCTAACATTAGCAGTGGATTTTGCTTCGCTTATGAAAGCGAACGTCGTTGGCGTGTATGGGCAAAACGGTTCTGGGAAAACGACGATTGTTGATGCATTTAGCTTATTAAAGACGATTATTTCTGGTTGGATTGCTGAAGTGAAATTACCATTACAAGACAAGCGTTTAATCATGGCAGGAGAAAACACTGCTACTATTGATTTTGAATTTCTAGTGGACAATCAATTTGGTACATTTTTTGTGAACTACTATGTAACATTGCGTGAGGATGAAAAACGGCTATATATTATTGCAGAGCGACTCACATATAGAGAAGATGAAAAAGGAAAACGATCAAAAGTTTTAGTAAGTGTCACAGATGAGGACGTTCAAATTCGAAAAAGCTTTTTACGAGATATGAGTGAAAAAATGCGTATAAAAACGCTTGTTATTCAACAACTAGCGCGAAAACAATATATGTCATTTATCTTCCATAAAGATTTAAAGCCATTGCTACAAGAAAAGCTATCAGAATTAGAAATGCAGTTGCTTCATAATTTAGCGATTGATTTTAATCGAGATTTACATGTTATCAACAATCAAAATATCGCGCCTTTATTTGAAGAACGCAGTATGCCCTTTAGTATCCATCTTGAAAAAACGCGTGGCTCCATTCCATATGATTTGAAAGGGCCAGCATTACTGCCTAAAAATGCTTTCAATGTATTATGTGAAGTGATAGAGCAAAGCAATCAAGTATTATCGACTATTATTCCAGGACTCACTATTAAGATTCATGTCATTACAGAGCAATTATTAGATAATGGTGAAAAGGGAATCCGATTTGAGTTTCTATCGCAACGGGGAGATCGGGAATTGCCATTGCGAACAGAATCAGAAGGGATTTTAAAAATTATCTCTGTGCTTAGTGTACTAATAGCTGTTTACAATAATCCAACTGCTTGTGTTGTGATCGATGAATTAGATTCTGGCGTTTTTGAATATTTGTTAGGCGAGTTGTTAACAGTGATTGATGAGGGCGGAAAAGGGCAACTTATTTTTACGTCCCACAATTTACGTGTGTTAGAGGTGCTTGCCATTAAAAACTTATGGTTTACAACAACGAATGAGAATTACCGATATATGCAGCTAAAAGGTATTAAAGAGGTCAATAATGCACGAGATGTCTATTTACGTGCTATACAGCTAGGTGGACAGGATGAAGAGGTTTATAAAGAAACGAAAACGTTCAAAATTAAACGTGCTTTTAGAAAAGCTGGTGTGCAACATGACTAAAAAAGTGCTTTTAGTGATTGTAGAAGGACAAACAGAGCAAATAATTTTAGAGGATTTTTTAGATGAGCATTTTGCCGATTCGACCATCCGCTTTGATGTGCAACGTGAGGATATTTTGACGAAATGGGATGCGAAAAAGCGAATCCCCAATATTAAAAATAGTGTCAGCCGAGTCATTCATAATTATCTAGAAAAGTATAAGTTTTTAGCGAAAGATTTATCGGCAGTCATTCATATTACCGATGCAGATGGTTGTTTTATCGCTCCAGAGTTTGTCAAAATCAATGCAGATATCGAACAGAATCTCTATTATACTGAGGACGCCATTTTTGTAAAAACAGAGAGACGTAAAGAGCAAATTGAACAGCGCAATGAAATGAAGGCTAATAACGTTAAGATTTTGCTTGCAAATGACCATTTTAGTATTGATCGATTAAAAGTACCTTATCAGTTGTTTTATTTTGCTACAAATTTAGAGCACGTATTATGGAATGAGCGCAATGAAGTCGCCACGGAAAAAGTGCTAAAAGCAGATGAATTTATGGAAAACTTATCGGGCTCTATAAAAGAGTATCTTTTGGAATTTCTGCATGTAGATACAGCACTATCTTACCGAGAAAAAATGAAAGAAAGTTGGGCGTACTTAACAAAGGAATGTAATTCTTTGCAACGCAGTACGAATGTGCCATTGTTATTTGAAATGATTACGTCCAATGCGCATAAATAAAATACAAAAACCTCTCATTAAATTTGAGAGGTTTTTTCGCCTTTTTTCATCTAACTGCTGTTGATATTCGCTACGGTCGGAAAGGGAGCGCCTGGAAAGAAAATCAACGAATAATGTTGGCAAAGAAATTTCCACTTTATGACCATGAAAAGGATAAAAAATGATACTACTGCCGCTGATTTCTATTGCGTGGGGGGCGATTTCCACGGGCACACGTGAGCTGTTGTCGCAGAAGTCTACATTCATAGCATAGAAATTGTTTGAGTGCCTGGCACTTCACGTCAACGGTCGGAAAGGGAGCGCCTGGAAAGGAAATCAACGGCAAAAGTCCTCTATAATTATTTGTACTAAAAATTGATTGCGCTACAGATGTGATTGCTTCAAGGTGACATGTTTTCTTATTTTATATCATAAGCTTTATGGCTATGGTTTCATTACGTAAAAAGGAGGCAAATCGCATTCAAATACATGTTGTACGAGCAGGAGAGTCCTTATATGGAATTGCAAATGCATATGGCACAACGGTTCAAAGTATAGTAGATGCCAATCAAATTCCAGACCCTAATCGATTAGTTGTTGGCCAAGCACTTGTAATTCCAATCGTCGGTAGCTTTTATTATGTACAGCCTGGGGATAGTTTATGGTCTATAGGGCAACGCTTTGGGATTAATTATTTAACACTTGCACAGGTCAATGGCATAAATCCAAACCAGACTTTATCAGTTGGTTTGCGTCTTTATATTCCACCAGCACCGAAAACGAGAGCAGAAACATTGGCATATTTAGAGCCAAGAGGGACAGCCGTTAGTGAAGCATTATTAAATTCAGCCCGAGAAGCATCTCCTTATTTAACTTATCTTGCCTTATTTAGCTATGAAGCACGGAGAGACGGGACATTGAAGCAACCTCCAAAAAACGGTGTGTCTGAAATTACGAAAGACTCAGGAGCAGCTGTTGCAATGGTTGTATCGAATTTGGAGAACTTTCAATTTAGTGGCGACCTTGCAAGAGATATTTTCCAAAGTACGGCAGTGCAAGATTTACTTTTTGACAATATTCTTAAAGAAGCAAGGCGTTTAGAAAGCATAAAAGATATCCATTTTGACTTTGAAAATTTGCCCCCTGATCAGCGGGAAGCGTATAACAATTTTTTAAGAAGAGCCGTGGAGCGGTTCCATGCAGAGGGTTATACGGTTTCGACAGCACTTGCCCCAAAAACAAGTGCGAATCAAAAAGGGCCATGGATTGAAGCACATGATTATAAAGCACATGGGGAGATTGTGGACTTCGTATTGCTGATGACCTATGAATGGGGCTATTCTGCTGGACCCCCTATGGCTGTTTCGCCAATTCGCGAAGTTGAGGCCGTTGTCAAATATGCTGTATCAGAAATACCACCAAGTAAAATATTGCTTGGACAAAACTTATATGGCTATGATTGGACACTGCCGTTTGTACAAGGAGGTCCATATGCAGAGGCTGTAAGTCCGCAAAGGGCTATTGAGATTGCCAAAAAATATAATGCAGCTATCCAATATGATTGGAATGCACAAGCACCTTTCTTTGAATATTATGATGAGCAAGGAAGAGCGCACATAGTCTGGTTTGAAGATGCACGGTCGATTCAAGCGAAATTTAATTTAATTAAGCAGTACAAGCTTAGAGGCATAGGGTACTGGAAGCTTGGGCTACCGTTCCCGCAAAATTGGTTATTGATAGACTCAAATTTTAATGTGGTGAAGAAATGACATTGATAGGGATAATGGTATACCCAATTTATTTTCTTCTTATTGGAAATAATCTGTAAATACTATTTCCTATTTTGGGAATATAATATATAATTAGGTAAATTGTATTTTAGGAGGGATATTTTGGGTAAATTTAAAAAATTGGGGATTATTCTAACGTCTACTGCATTTTCTGTCGGAGTACTTTCTCCAATGGCACAAGCTTCTGCTAATGTTAAGGATTCTCCAGAGAGAATAGAGATTCAAGTAGCCTCAACAGAAACAAAGGTAACAAAAAGTACACTTATAAAAAAATTCCGTGAGCTTTTCCCAGAAAAGTTCAATTTTTTAACAGATAATGATTTTTATACGGGGCGTGGACATTACTATAACGATGATAAAACAATCCGTTATGATTTGAGTTTCCAAAAAACAGTAAATGGTAAAGATGTGTATGGTAGTATTACTTTTATGGGTGATGATTTAGAGCTTGAAAGCTTCTATTACCAGCCAGCTAATGTGGCAGATGCGCTATATCCTGCTAAATATTCGAAGGATGACGCACAAAAAATTGCACAGGATTTCTTAAAGAAATTCCCGAATACAGCAAACTATAAATTACAAGAAAATGATTTTGATTATGGATTTAATTACACTCGCCCATTATCAGAGCCAATTACTTATTCATTCTCATATGCACCGACACATAACGGTGTAACGCTTAGTAACCACACAATTTTTATTGGTGTGCTTGCTAATGGAGAAGTTGTACAAGTATATCGCAATTCAAATGTATCTAAAAAGGCAACGTTCGATGGCGTAGAACAGAAAAAGAGCGAGGCAGATGTTCTAGCACAAGTTCGTGATAACTTTGCTGTAGAGTTACGTTATTATTTAGACTATAACTATCCATCTGATAAGCGTGAAGTGAAGCTAGTGTATATGCCAACATCAAGCTTCTATGGTGTACATGCATTAACAGGACAATGGCAAACAGCGAATGGCTTCGTGGCAAAAGCACCAAGCGTAAAAGGTGTTGAAAAGCTATCTTCAGAACAACTTAATCCGAGAAAACCTGGTATGACGGTTGAAGAAGTAGAGGAATTTGCAAAATCCTTCTTAAAAGTGGACCCTGATAAGGCAAAACTACAAATTGATATGGTTGATGAAAGAGAAAATGAAAATGGTGAAACACTTTACTCTGTAAATTACATGTACATGTATGAGAATGGTGGTTCTGGTGCTTCATTTGAAATTAATAAGGCAACTGGTGAAATTACACAATACTATGACATCAGTAGAGATTTCATGCTGACAGATAAAAAAGCAGAAAAGATTACGAAAGATGCTGCGTTGGCGAAGGCTATTGACTACTTAAAAGAGTGGGCTCCGTCCTATATCCATAACTATGCAAAACCTTTAGATGATTATGGATATGATAATTATAGCAACCAATATGGCTTCTCATTCCCGCGTATTGTAAACGGAATTCCTGTTGTTGGTGATGAAATTTATGTGAGCGTCGGTACAGACGGTTCATTACGTGGATTAAACATTAATCAACAAAAAATTGATAACTGGCCATCTGTAAGTAAGGTAGTCTCAGCTGATAAGGCAAAGGAAACATTTAGCGATGCGTTAAAGCTGAAGTTACAGTACACTAAACAGGATAAAGAAGATAGCAATCACTATGATTTAGTGTATGCACCTTCATATGAGGGCAGCATATATAATCAAATTGATGCACTAACAGGCAAATGGGTAAGTAGTGCCGATGATTCAAATAATAAACCGCAAATTTCTCACCCAACAGCTGCAGAGGAATTAAACTACTTGTTAGCACAAAATGTGTTGGAAGTGAAAGATCCAGCAAGCTTTAATGCTGATACAGCTATAACGAAGGGTGAAGCGTTAAAAATTATTCTTAAATCATTGACATATGGCTACTATGGATATGGAAATGAAGAAGAAACATATCAATCGTTTAATAATATTGATCCTAAACATCCGTTATATGCAATAGTTGAACAAGCAGTAAGAATGGGCGTTTTACAACCAGCAGATGAATTTGCTGTCGATGCGACATTGACTCGTCAAGAGCTTGCAGAATGGTTTATTCGTGTACTACGTTTAGAAAGTGCTGCAAAGCATAACGACATTTACAAGTTGAACTTCGCTGATGCAGGTTCTATTGATCCAGCATATGCAGGTTACGTAGCATTAGCAAGTGTAATGGGCTTAATCGATGCACAACAAAACAACTTTAATGCAACTGAAAAAGTAAATTATGCAGATTTAGCTGTTTCAACACTTCGCTTAGCTCGTGCTATTCATGAAAATAATACTGGTCGTAATTACTTCTATTAATACGAATTGATTGACGGTCTTCCATCTAAATAGATGAGAAAAAGGGTATCTCCTAATTTAAGGAGATATCTTTTTTCGTTTATTTCATGATTTTTTAGGGAAGAATACTAACAGAAAAGGAGTGGAACATGATGCGTAATTATAAAATGTTATTAGTATTCTCAGTAGCAGCTGGATTACTTTATGGCTGTAATAAGGATGAGGTAAAGGATGTACCTACGAATGCTCCAACAGAGGAAAACACTAATCAACAGGCTGGTGAAAATGTAACGGATCAAGTGCCCTTTAACTTTATAGAATTTTCATTGGACGTTGATTATTCAGCAACAGAATCATATGAGGTTGAATATGAAAATAAGAAGAACGGTATAGAGGCTAAATTGGAAGATGACCGCAATAATGAAAAAATTCAAGGTGATGAGGCTTATACGAAGTTAGAACCATTATTTAAGCAACTAACTTTCGATTCTACAACATCGAATGATGAAGTAATTGACCAAGTCATTAAAGTGTTTAATATTACAGATGACTATCAATCGATTGAGGTAGAAGTAGAGTTTGCTGATGGAACAGAAAAAGAATTTAAACGATTGAAATAATAGAAGCTCCCTATACACTAATTTGTATAGGGGCTTTTAGCTTTTGAAAAAGATTTTTGTATTTAATAATATTAATTTAAATAAAAATGATTGCTGTTAGGGAATATCTGTGATATTATTATCTCGAATTAAAGATATTCAATTTCGAGGTAAATAGAAAGAGGGCATCTTATGAAGGAAGAAAATCGGTGTTTAAAAGCTTTTACGATTATGTTCCGTGCTTATCAATCAATTCAGGATGCAACAAAAAAAGATTTGCTTCAATATGATTTAAACCAGACTGAATTTGGGGTATTGGATTTTTTGTACCACCATGGCGAGCAGCCAATTCAAGTAATTGGTAAGAAAATTTTAATTGCAAGTAGTAGTATTACGTACGTTATTGATAAGCTGGAGCAAAAAGGTTTTGTTTGTCGACGTGCTTGTCCTAAAGATCGTCGTGTTACCTATGCATTGTTAACAGATGAGGGACAGGTCTTAATGGATAGAATTTTTCCACTCCATGAACAAAAGATCAATGAAATTTTTGAAGTATTAGACCAACAGGAGTTGGAAACAATGAATGTAGCTTTGAAAAAGGTCGGTCTTAATGCCATTAATAAATAAATTTTTTTAAACATATATCTCGAATTCGAGATAAATAGGAGGAACTTAATATGAATCATTTAAAAGGAATTCACCATGTAACTGCTATTACAAGTAGCGCAGAAGAAAATTATAAATTTTTCACGTATGTACTAGGCATGCGTTTAGTTAAAAAAACAGTAAATCAGGACGATATTCAAACATATCACTTATTTTTTGCAGATGACAAGGGTAGTGCTGGAACAGATATGACATTCTTTGACTTCCCAAACATACCAAAAGGTGTACATGGGACAAACGAAATTTCTAAAACATCATTCCGAGTGCCAACAGATGCAGCATTAGCATACTGGGAAAAACGATTTGAGCGCTTAAATGTCAAACATACAGGCATAAAAGAACAATTCGGCAAGCAAACATTATCATTTGTTGATTTTGACGATCAGCAGTATCAACTAATTTCTGATGAAAACAACAAAGGAGTGGCTACAGGTACACCTTGGCAAGATGGTCCTATCCCACTAGAATACGCTATTACAGGATTAGGTCCAATATTTGTGCGTGTTGCGAATTTTGACTATTTCAAAGAAATGCTAGAAAAAGTAATGCTCTTCACAGAAATTGCAGCTGAAGGAGACTTCCACTTATTTGAGGTCGGAGAGGGAGGCAACGGTGCACAAATTGTTGTGGAATATAACACAATCCTGCCAGCAGCTCGTCAAGGTTTTGGTACTGTGCATCACGCAGCATTTCGCGTAGCAGATCGTGCTGTTTTAAATGAGTGGACAGAACGATTAGAAGGCTTTGGTTTCAATACATCTGGTTATGTTAACCGTCACTTCTTTGAATCGCTATATGCACGTGTAGCACCACAAATCTTATTTGAATGGGCGACAGACGGCCCTGGTTTTATGGGTGATGAGCCCTATGAAACATTGGGGGAAAAACTATCATTACCGCCTTTCTTAGAGCCTAAACGTGCACAAATTGAAGGGCTTGTTCGTCCAATTGATACTGTAAGAAGTACGGTTTCATTTGAAAAAGAATATGAGTAAGGTGTCATTTATTATTAAGGAACACAATTTTACTAAAGCATAATGAATGATTGGAGTACGCCAACATGGAATTTACAAAGTTAATTGATAAACGTCGATCGGCAAATAATTTTATAGACGGTGTTGTAATGACGGAGGAGGATATCCGACCGATTTTAGAGGACGTCAAGCTTGCACCTTCAGCATTCAACTTGCAACATACAGAATATATCGTTGTGTTAGATCAAGAATTGAAAGAGAGAGTTCGCGAGGCTGCATATGGACAATATAAAGTACATTCAGCTTCCGGAGTTATTTTAGTACTAGGCGATAAGGAAGCATACAAGCAAACGGCTCACATTAGTCAAGGGATGGTTGATCTAGGCATTATTACAAACTATGAGCTTGAAGGTCTCATTGATGATAATGCGAAGTTTTACGAAGAACGTGGTGAGGAGTTTATGAAGGAGGACGCGATTCGTAACGCATCACTTTCAGCTATGCTCTTTATGTTAGCAGCAAAAAATCGTGGCTGGGATACATGTCCGATGATTGGCTTTGATCAACAACAAATGCGCGCATTATTCAATGTACCAGCAACACATGAGATTGTCTTGATGATGACAATTGGCAAGGAAAAGGAAAGTAGTCACCGCTTACGTGGGTATCGTAAACCAGTTGAAGAATTTGCAACCTATTATTAGGGCGGTATAAAATAAAATAGCTTAACAAATATTAATGGCAGTAACCATTTAGGAGGAAACAACATGAAAGTAGTAGCAATCGTAGGTAGTATCCGTAAAGAATCTTATAATATGCAATTAGCAAAATTTATTCAAAAACGTTATACAGAAAAGCTTGAACTAGAAGTATTGAGCTTACGCGATTTACCAATGTATGATCAAGATATCGAAAATGAAGCACCACAAACAGTACTAGATTTTAAAGCAAAAGTAAAAGCGGCTGACGCGGTACTTTGGTTAACACCAGAATATAACGGAACTGTGCCAGGGGTTATGGTGAACGCTATTGACTGGCTATCTCGTGTAGACAAAGTAATGATTGGCAAACCATCGTTCATGATGGGAGCATCAATGGGTAATTTAGGTACTGTTAAAGCACAATTACATTTACGCGATATTTTATTCTCACCTGGAATTAATTCTCCATTACTTAGTGGTAATGATGTATATATCGGTGCTGTACACACAAAATTTGATGCTGAAGGCAATTTAACAGATGAAGGTACTGTGAAATTCCTTGATACAGTAATTGAAAACTTCTTAGACTGGGTTAAAAAATATATTTAATAAAAAGATGCCAATAAGTATACGACATACTTATTGGCTCTTTTTTATAAAGACCCAAGTATCAGCGGCTCCTCAATCGTAAAAATCCTCTACGCTTTCCGCGGGCACGATGTAAGCCACAACCGTCGCTGTCGCGCCGCCTGTTGTGGCTTACATTGCGTGCGTTCCCACAGGAGTCTACGTGGATTTTTACTAAGTTATAAACATCTTGAAGGTTTCAGAATTGTGTGGGTGCCTGACACCTCGTTTATATTCCTAGCATAATTCCGGCTCCTCAATCGTAAAAATCCACTACGCTTTCCGCGGGCACGATGTAAGGCACAACCGTCGCTGTCGCGCCGCCTGTTGTGTCTTACATTGCGTTTCCGCAGGAGTCTACATGGATTTTTACTAAGGTATAAACATCTTGAAGTTTTCAGAATTGTGTGTGTGCCTGGCACATCTCTTAGATTCCTAGCATAATTTCGGCTCCTCAATCGTAAAAATCCACCATGCTTTCCGCGGGCACGATGTAAGCCACAACCGTCGCTGTCGCGCCGCCTGTTGTGTCTTACATTGCGTTTCCGCAGGAGTCTACATGGATTTTTACTAAGGTATAAACATCTTGGAGTTTTCAGAATTGTGTGTGTGCCTGGCACATCTCTTAGATTCCTAGCATAATTCCGGCTCCTCAATCGTAAAAATCCACTACGCTTTCCGCGGGCACGATGTAAGCCACAACCGTCGCTGTCGCGCCGCCTGTTGTGGCTTACATTGTGTGCGTTCCCGCAGGAGTCTACGTGAATTTTTACTTAGTTATAAACATCTTGAAGTTTTCAGAATTGTGTGTGTGCCTGGCACATCTCTTATATTCCTAGCATAATTCCGGCTCCTCAATCGTAAAATCCACTACGCTTTCCGCGGGCACGATGTAAGCCACAACCGTCGCTGTCGCGCCGCCTGTTGTGTCTTACATTGAGTGCGTTCCCGCAGGAGTCTACGTGGATTTTTACTAAGTTATAAACATATTGAAGTTTTCAGAATTGTGTGTGTGCCTGGCACGTTTCTTTATGATTGCTACATATATAAATGCCATATGATGATGAAAAATTAGTGGGCGTGAAGTCTTTATTTTATAATATTTATAAAAGTATCTTTCTTCTGCATAAAATCTTCACACTTACACGTTATCATTTTGAAATATAGGTGGTTAAGGCATGAAAAAACTTTCATTAAAGCTTGGAATAATCTTTTTTATTACATTGTTTTGTATAGAAACATTTATGATGTTTTTTTTACATGTTTCTTTGACTAACTCGCGTGTTGAAGAAGAATTAATAAACTTGCAGACAACTGGTAATTCACATCGAACGATATTAGAGCAAAATTTCGATGAGGAGACGTTATCACATATATTATTAATGGAATCAAGAGAAAATACAGACGTTGTCATCACAGATAATGTTGGAACAATTTTAGCTGCTTCATCTTCACACCCTGAAATACACGTTTATTTAAAGAAGCTCAAGGGTAGGGTGCCTTATAGTGGTCAGGTATTAGAGAAAAATTGGCAGGATGAAAAATATATTGCAACGATTAGTCCTATTCTTAAACAGCAAAAGACTGTTGGCTATGTGTTTATGTTTCAAAATACAGATTCCATCCATGCGTTAATGGAACGATTAAACAAACATTTTCTAATTGTCGGCCTCGTTTCAGCATTGGTGACGATCGCCGTCATTATTGTGTTATCTCGAAAATTAGCCCAACCATTAATGGCTATGAAGGAAGCGGCATTGAAAATGAATAAAGGAGATTTTACTGTCGCCCTTTCGACTAATGGCAAAGATGAATTAAGCGATCTTGCGAATGCCATACAACAGTTATCCGATGATTTAAATCATTTAAAAGAGGAAAGAAAGGAGTTTTTAGCAAGTATTGCGCATGAGCTAAGAACACCTATTACCTTTATAAAAGGCTATTCAGATATTCTTTACAAGCGAGATTTAACGGAGCAGGATCGCCAAAAATATTTAGGTATTATTATTGAAGAAATGAATCGGCTCTCAACGTTAATTAAAGACTTATTTGATTTAGCAAAAATGGATGAAAACGCATTTGTAATTAACAAAGAACGTCTTCAATTGGATGAATTAGTGGCAAGTATCGAAGTAAAGCTAAGACCTGCTTTTCAGGAAAAAGAGATACACTTGTTTGTTCAATGTGAAAAGGGATTAACATTAATGGCCGATTCAGTAAGGCTAGAGCAAATTATTTTGAATCTGTTAAATAATGCATTAACTTATTGTTCCTTAGGAGATTCTACTTTCTTTATAGTAAAAAGGCAAAATAACTTAATAAAAATCATTGTTAAAGATACTGGAAAGGGGATTCCGAAGAAGGAATTACCTTATATTTTTGAACGTTTTTATAGGGTTGAAAAATCTCGTGCACGTGCACATGGAGGTATGGGATTAGGTCTTGCTATTGTTAGAGAGCTTGTCCATGCACACGGAGGGGAAGTAACCGTTGTTAGTGAGGAAAACAAAGGGACTACTTTTGAATTATTATTTAAGGGGTAGGAACAAATGAAAACATTATTATTAATTGACGATGAACCAAGGATGCTGGAGTTACTAACGCTTTATTTAGAGCCTTCTTTTCATTGCATAGCGATGTCATCGGTTAGAGATGCTTTAGACTATTTAGAAGAAAATCATGTAGATTTAGTGCTGTTAGATATTATGATGCCAGATATGGATGGTTGGCAAGCTTGTCAGGAAATAAGGAAGTTTTGGGATGTACCTGTCATTATGCTAACAGCAAAAGCGGAACAGGCTGATATTATAAAAGGCTTAAATTTAGGAGCAGACGACTACATTTTAAAGCCTTTTGACGAGGAAGAGTTAGTAGCACGCATACATGCTGTATTAAGAAGAACAAAAACTGAAGAAACTTTCATTTTTTTTGAAGGGCTACGATTAAATAAAGAATCTATTGAATTGTCTTTTCAACAAGAAGCTATTCTTTTAACGCCGAAAGAATTTTCGATGTTAGCGCTGTTTCTTGAATATCAAAATAAAGTTTTCTCAAGAGAGCATTTAATTAATACAGTTTGGGGATATAACGGTACTATTGAAGACCGAACAATTGATTCGCATGTCCGCAATTTACGGGAAAAACTAAGGAAAAGTGGCTTTCCTGTTGATGATTACTTACAGACAGTGTGGGGAATCGGCTATAAATGGCATAAGCTTGCTGACAAAAAGTAATTACAAACACCCTCTGATGACAGAGGGTGTTTCGTTTTTATTTTGACGTTAGTTCACTATCTGTAACCCATTTATGATTTTTCATTTCTTCACCAGTAGTTGTTAATGGAAAATCAATCATATAAACGGTCGTTTGTACTGCGTCATCAATGCGAACAGTAGCATTTTCCATGCCTTTCATATGTGCAGCATCTGTTTTGACTTCAGTGCCTGGAGACAATGGGGCAACACCTGGATCTATTAATTCCTCATGTATTACCCATTTATGATTTTCTATTTTCTTTCCACCAGTAGTCGGTTCATAGGAGATAATATAGGCAGTTGTATCATATGCCCCAACAATCGTTGCTTCGGCGCCTGCCATCCCAGACATATGTCCTTCCTTAATAATAGCAGTACTGCCTACAGGGAATTTAGGGTTTTTAGCAGTTTTTAAAGTGGATGGAACTTCACCCGAGCTTGAATGATTCATCTCTTCTCCATGGCCTGTTTCTGCACTATGGTCCATTGCGTCACCATTAGCAGAGTCCGTCTTCGCTGCATCGTCAGAGCAAGCTGATAATATTAGTAAAGCCATTGCTGCTATAAAGCCTAGGAAAAAATTTCTTTTTAATACCATATGAATTTCCTCCTTACTATTTATTTGTCTTTAATGTAACAAGTAAATGTGCAGAAATTATGGATTAGGTTTTGTGCAAAATCCATTTGTATGAAGTTGAAAAGAGGAAAGATTGATTCCTAGATGAAAGAAGCTATAGACTACGATAATTATGTATGATAGAATCGTCATAATTTTAAAATTTCAGAAACTAATGGTGTGACGCTTGTTAACAAGTGCCACTTAAAAGGGAAGTCGGTGTAAGTCCGACGCTGTCCCGCAACTGTAACGAGGAGTTCTATGATGTAGTAGCCACTGTTTTTAGAATGGGAAGGCAATCATAGTAACGTTGAATCGAAGCCAGGAGACCTGCCAATTAGTTCATACCTGTAATGCCCACGAGGATGCAAGCAATTACGGACAATTGATGGATACTTCTCCAACTTTGTTTAACCTAGGGTATTTCTATGCATTCGTGCGTAGAATACCCTTTTTTATTGCTTCGTATTTATCAAGATTGATAAGGAGTTAATAAGCAAATGAATAAAAAATTTATGCTATTTTCATTGACCCTTCTTTTAGTACTGTTAGCTTCAATGACGGTTGCTATTATGATTGGCTCAGTGTCAATTACACCGCTACATGTATGGAAGGTTATTTTCTCGAAAATTCCTATTTTCTCAAATACGATAGTGCCTGATTGGAGCCGCTCACAAGAAATTATTATATGGCAAATACGTGTCCCACGTGTCATGCTTGCAGCCATTGTTGGAGCAGGTTTAGCTATTGCTGGAGCAGCTGTGCAAGCACTTGTCCGTAATTCTATTGCAGATCCATATATTTTAGGTATTTCTTCAGGTGCGACAGTTGGTGCCACGGCTGTCATCATTTTAGGCGCTTTTTCATTTTTAGGTATGTACGCCCTTTCAGTAGCTGCTTTTCTAGGCTCCTTTATAGCAATTGTGTTGGTATTTTTCTTGTCACGTGTAGGGGGACGTATTTCTATTTTCCGTTTGTTGCTAGCAGGAATGGCTGTATCGTTTATATTATCTGCTACTTCAAATTTTATGTTAATGATGTCTAAGGAAGAGGGCGGTATAAAAGCCGTTATGTATTGGATGCTTGGAAGTCTTGCGGGCGCAAAATGGAGTAATTTATTCATTCCAGCTATTATCTTTTTCATCGTTTTTGGTTTGTTATGGCTACATTATCGAAATTTAAATTTATTACTACTTGGGGAAGAAGCGGCGGTCACATTAGGTGTTAATCTTCAACAATTTCGAATTCAATTGATACTACTCGTATCATTACTAACAGGTGTGCTCGTTGCAGTAAGTGGCTCCATTGGGTTTGTTGGTTTAATAATTCCACATATCGTGCGATTAATAGTAGGGTCTAATTATAAATATGTTATCCCAATTAGCGCATTATTAGGAGGGATTTTCTTAGTTTGGGCAGATGCGATTGCCCGCGTGATAATAGCTCCAGAAGAAATGCCAATTGGAATCATTACTGCCTTTTGTGGCGGTCCATTTTTCATTTGGCTACTACGCCGTAACAATTATTCATTTGGTGAAGGAGATTAAAGGTATGACATTAGAGGCGAAGCATGTATCATTCTCCATTCATGATCAGCGCATATTAAAAGAAGTAAGCATTCAAATAAAGGAAAAGCAATTTGTCGGTTTAATTGGTCCTAATGGTAGTGGGAAGTCGACACTATTGAAAAATATGTATCGGTTATTAAAGCCAGAAAGTGGAACGGTATTATTGAATGAGGAAGATATTTTTCAGCAATCAAGTAGAGCGATTGCAAAAAATTTAGCCGTTGTTAGTCAGGAGACACCTGTTTTATTCGATTTTAAAGTGAAAGATTTAGTGAGCATGGGAAGAACGCCACATAAGAAGCTTTTTGAAATGGACGATAAGGAAGACTTTAAAATAGTGAAAGAGGCATTGTCTCAAACGGGTATTGCCCATTTAGAAACGCGCAGCTTTAGTTCCCTTTCTGGAGGAGAAAAAAAGAGAGTGATGGTTGCACGTGCACTAGCACAACAGGCGCAAGTGCTTATTTTAGATGAGCCTACTAATCATTTAGACATTCAGCATCAATTACAATTAATGGACTTAATTCAAACATTGCATTTGACTGTTGTCGCTGCCTTACATGATTTGAATATGGCTGCTATGTACTGTGATCAAATTTATGTTTTACAACAAGGTAGTATTGTTCATTACGGCACACCAGAAGAAGTGTTAACGCCTAAACTGCTTCGTGATGTTTTTGGAGTATACGCCGATATTCAAACACATCCACTGACAGGCAAACCGTATTTAACATATGTATCTGAACAATTCACAAAAACTACATAAGTGCCAGTCACTCAAACAATTCTGATACAATTTGCATAAAGCATTGCAAGTAGGGTATTTATAAATAACCAAGTAAAAATCCACGCACACTCCTGCGGCTTACAATGTGCCCGCCGGAAAGCGAAGTGGATTTTTGCGATATAGGAAGTCTGAAGCTTTTGTTAGGTGTATATGCGGAGCACCAGTCACACAAATAATTTACTGTGTAAGTATTGAATTTTATGGTTAACCAAGTAAAAATCCACGTAGACTCCTGCGGGAACGCACGTAACGTAAGACGCAACAAGCGGCGCGCAGCGACGGTTGCGGCTTACAATGTGCCCGCGGAAAGCGAAGTGGATTTTTGCGATATAGGAAGTCTGATGCTTTTGTTAGGTGTATATGCGGAGCACCAGTCACACAAATAATTTACTGTGTAAGTATTGAATTTTATGGTTAACCAAGTAAAAATCCACGCACACTCCTGCGGGAACGCACGTAACGTAAGACGCAACAAGCGGCGCGCAGCGACGGTTGCGGCTTACAATGTGCCCGCCGGAAAGCGAAGTGGATTTTTATGATATAGGAAGTCTGATGCTTTTGTTAGGGTCTATGCTAATGCCGGTCACCAAAACAAAGTCACCAAAACAATTCAGAAGATTTTTGCGGTTTAATTTTTGTATAGTTGTGAGATATTCGGGGAACGTTACTTTTGAAAGGATGCGTGACGAATATGGAAGAGATTAAATTTGCACAATTAGATCACACACAGCTTGAAAAAATTAATGAGCTAGAAAAGAAAATTGGTGTTACTTTAGTTGCTTATGATGCAGCGGCAACACCAAATCAAGGTTCAGGTTCATACGACACTGATAATAGTACAAATCAAAACCATCCATCTTAAATAATGAAAACGCCTTGCAGCAATGTAAGGTTTTTTCATTTTATAATCGAACAAAAGGAGCTGTATACATGTTTCAGGACTATTATACGGATTTACATATTCACATTGGACGAACAATGAGTGGGCGAGCAGTGAAGATTACGGGAAGTAAAACTTTAACATTATCGCGAATTTTAGAGATGGCTAGTGCAAAAAAAGGGCTTGATATAATCGGCATAATTGATTGTCACTCGCCAGAAGTACTTGCTGAGATGGAGATGATGATAAAACGCGGTGAACTAGAAGAGTTATCGGAAGGGGGCCTTCGGTTTCAAGAAACTACGCTTATTCCAGGCTCGGAAATTGAGATTTATGATAGCAACTGTCATGGCCCAATTCATGTGCTAGCTTATTTTCCTACTATCGTAGTGATGGAGGATTTTTCGAATTGGATGAGAGGCTTTATGAAAAACATTCATTTAAGTTCACAGCGTATTTATTGTGATGGACAAGCGCTGCAACAAAAAGTTCGAGAATTAGGGGGTCTTTTTATTCCAGCGCATGTTTTTACACCATTTAAAAGTTTATTTGGAAGAGGCGTTCACCACAGTTTAACTGAAGTGTTTGATCCACAGCTTATAGATGCTATAGAACTTGGTTTAAGCTCTGATACCAATATGGTAAAAAATATACGGGAAATTCAGCGGTATACATTTGTGACTAATTCGGATGCTCATTCGCTTGGCAAAATTGCACGTGAATATCAAATACTACGATTAAAGGCAGCTAATTTTACCGAATTAAAGATGGCACTCCATGAACAGGATGGGCGAGGCGTAATAGCTAATTATGGGTTAAACCCATTGCTTGGCAAATACCATCAAACAGTATGCGCTAAATGTGGTAAGCAGTTAAACGATGGGGATACAATTTGCAGGTCGTGTGGAAGTTCACAAATCGTGAAAGGCGTTGCGACTCGAATTATGGAACTATCTGATTTGAATAGTGCTGAACGTGAGAGACCACCGTATATTCATCAAGTACCACTTGATTTTATACCAGGTTTAGGTCCGAAAATGATGGAAAGATTACTTCACGCATTTGGAACTGAAATGACAATTTTACATCGTATTACAACCGAGCAACTTGCAGAAATTGTGCCACTTAAAATAGCAAAGATGATTGATTTAGCTAGAACAGGACAATTAAATATTGCAGTTGGTGGAGGAGGCGTCTACGGAAAGGTCCAGTCTGAATAGGGTAAATCTTTAAGTGAATATAGGGCGATTTTAGGTATTTACTATTAATGTTCCCATTTTTATCCTCAATCTAGTAAACTAGAAATTATTAGATGTGCAGGAGGAGTGGGAATATGCAATTTTCAAAGAAATTTCGTTTTTTAGCTGCTAGTGTTCTAGCTTTACAGTTAATAGTCCCTGTAGGAGCAAATGCAGAGAATAAGCAAGATGACATTGCGCCAAGCTGGGTCGTACAAGCTGATTATGTGGCGCTAGGTGATTCATTGGCACATGGCATGAATGAGGTTGGAGCAATAGGTCTTGGTTATACAGATTTTGTTGCACAGGCATTGCAACAAGCAGGTTTGTTAACATCTTATAATAAAGGCTTTGCCTATTCAGGCTATACAACGAAAAATGTGTTGGCAGACTTACAAGGTGATGTAGAAAAACCTGTGACTGGGTTTGGTTATACAAATGATCGTGCAAAGCTTAGAGCGTCGATTCAGGAAGCGGAGCTAGTTACGTTAACTGCTGGTGCGAATGATTTATTGCCTATTTTAAAAGAAGCGACAGCAACTGGTATAGATACTGCGGCCATTTTAAAAACATCGCAAGAAGCGATAAGTAATATAGCTGCCATTTTAGCGGAAATTAAAAAGCTGAATCCGCAAGTGCAAATTTATGTTATGGGCTACTATAATTCTTTCCCATATTATAGCGAAGAGCTGCAGACACAATTTAAAATGCTATTAGGTGTTATGAATGCTTCTATTAAAACAACTGCCGAAAAAGCAGGTGCAATATTTGTGCCGACTTTCGACGTTGTGGCTAAAGATGTGCCAACTTATTTACCAAATCCAGAAAACATTCATTTAAGTGAAGCAGGCTATCTAGCTGTAGCAAATCAAGCATTTTTACCAATTATTAAAGCAAGCCCATTATGGGATGCCTCTTCTGCAATCCAAGTCAATGTTGAAAGTAGTACAGCGGCAAAGGTAAATTGGCAAGCAGCAACAGATAATGAGGGTGTTACGAAATACAATGTTTATGTAAATAATAAGCTCTACTCTACAGTTAACGCTGATCAAATGACGATAACGCTCGATAGTTTAACAGAAAATACTGCTTATACAGTTGCTATAAAAGCGTTAGATGCGGCTGGTAATGAAAGTGTTCAAAGTCCAACTGCAACATTTACAACAGGTAGTAAAGTACAATTTCTAGATATAAAAAATCATTGGGCAACGGAGTTTATACAAAAAGCAGCTGAAACAGGCATTTTGAAGGGCTATGCGGATGGAACATTTAGACCTGAACAAAATATAACACGTGCCCAAGCAGCGGCAATGCTCGTTAGAAGTTTAGGTTTAACAACGAAAGACAAAGCTCCATTCATAGATATTGCAAGCTACGATGCAGAAACACAAGCAGAAATTGCAGCAGCTTACGCACATGGGCTTATTAAAGGGTCTGATGGCAAGTTTAATCCGAGTCAGCCAATTACACGTGCGCAATTAGCATTAATGATTAACCGCGCATATAATCAGCAGCTCAATCAAGCATATGTTGCGAAAAGTAGTACACCCTTTACGGATATAGATAGCTATAATGAAGAGACGAAAAATGCTATCACAATGCTATATGAGCTTGGTATTGTAATAGGGAGTGAGGGAAAATTTTCTCCAGAAGCGCCAACAAAGCGTAGTCATGCAGCTAAAATCTTTGTTAACTTTAGTGAGCTATTAAAATAATCAACAGTAAGTGTTCGTGAGGGTAATGTAATGTCGCCAATATAGTTGAGATTTACGGCCATGAATCCTACAAAAAAGCCGTTCAATAAATCGACTGTAAGATTTATTGAACGGCTATTCTTTTTGTTAAGAACTATGATAGTTTGGCAATAATGCCTTCTTCATCATCTAATATTAACTCAATACCTGTTGAGAAAGGGTCTTGGTGTAGAACGTCTTTTATCCATACACGTAGAGCGCCAATCATAGCGGCAGTATTTAAAACTTCCATTTGACCATTTGTTTCAACTTCTGCGCCGAAGCCTGTTTCATCTTCATAAGTTAACTCAACAAGTACATCTTCTGGGCGAAGATTTTTATGATATGCCTGTGATAGGCAAATCGCATTGATAATATCTTGTTCGTTAATTATTTGTGCCATTGTGTAGCTTCCTGTTCTTTACGTTTTTTATCTTTAAACATATTGATAATTTTAACGACAAGCATCACAATAACAACAATTGCAGCAACGTTGATTAATAAGCCTAAAATATTACCAAGCATTCCTAGACCACTAAATAGACTACCGAATAATAGACCTGCTAAACCACCTAGCATTAAGCCTTTCATTAGGCCACCAGAGAAAAAGCCGCCTTTTTTCGCAGTAGTATCTGTTTTGTTTGTAGACGTAGTATTATTTTTATTTGTTGTAGCATTATTTTGGTCTTTAGATTTATCCTGAGATTTTTGGATATTTGAACTATTGTTATTGTTTGAGAAGCCTTTTTTACCTGACTTATAAGATTTCGCTTCAGCCGTCGGTGTGTCCGAAATTAATAATGTTGCACCAACTGACGCAAACATAAGTGTCGCTGCGAAAAGAGCAGCAATAATTTTTTTCATTACTTACATTCCTCCAATATAATTTTATATTTTGTCATAAACTAGTTCTTAATAGTAATTTTACATGAACTATAGTGAAAAATAAAATATTCACTACCTGTAATTTAGGAAATTTGCAATATATGAACAAGTAGTGTCAATATACTGCTGAATGGGGAATAGTAAGGAAGGAAAGGGGTAAATGTAATGCTACCAACAATGACATTATTGATTTCAGTATTTTTAATGCTATATATTACGGAAAAAAGGCGATTCTTTAATGCTGTAGTTTTAGGATTAATAGGCTTGAATTTATTTGTAGGAATAACAACACGTTATGCATTATTCATTAACGAACAAGGCATTGTGTCCAAGATGGGCATAATGACGTTGTTTGGTATTATCCCTAGTATAATGTTGTTATTATCTATCGCGATGTTTTTCAATAGCAAAATCCTACTTGAAAAAGAAGGACGAAGAATTCGAAATTTATTATTAGCTGTATTTGGATTAGCTTTCCTATTAATGATGATTGGATATGTCTTTATATTTTTTACAAATATCGAAAATGGATTTTGGCATATTCTTTTCTTTTATGCATTTTTGATTTTTGCTTATACAGTATTTTTATATACAAGTGTGATGGTCTACGCTATTATTTATCATTTTACACCGATAACATACGAGCCTCGTTATATTATTGTGCTCGGATCTGGCCTTATCGGTGACAAAGTTCCCCCTCTGCTAGCAAGTCGTTTAGATGAAGCTGTTAAGCAATATAAAAAATATGGGGAACGTCCCTTTATTATCGTCTCGGGTGGGCGTGGAAGTGATGAAAAAGTTTCAGAAGCATTTGCGATGGAAACATATATAATAGATAAATACCAAATACCGCATCGCAAAATATTGATGGAAGATAGATCAACAAATACAGAACAGAATATGGCTTTCTCAAAAGCAACTATGGATGCGCATGCGCAAGGAAGGAAATATCGTTCCCTTTTTGTTACGAATAACTTCCACGTATTTCGCGCAAGCATTTATGCTAGAAGGGCAAAGCTAGATGCACAAGGTGTAGGTTCTAAAACAGCGTTGTATTATATACCTAACGCTTTTACTCGGGAATTTATCGGTTTATTAGAAATGTATAAATGGGTACATGTAACGGTCTTTTTCGTCATTACATTATTAATAGGACTCATGTTAAGAGCATATGTGTAACCATTCTTGAACTGCCTTCCATATAATAGTAGCAAGGCAGTTTTTTTACATAGTGTGCAAGGGGGGAAAACAAATGTATGGGCAATTTTTAGCAAAGCAAAATAAGGAACGAACGGAGTCCTTACAACAGCTAACACATATACAGAATACATGGTTTGCACAAAATTTATCTTTACTCAATTTGGATGAAGTACAACTGACGACCTTGCAAAAAATGTTATATCAAGTTATTCAAGGATTGTTAAGAAAAAAACAACAACGTCACTTGCAAATTGTACATCCAGAGCAAACACAAACAGTACAAGATAATGTTTTAACACTGTTAGCAGAATACGATGACTTATTGCGTGAGGCAATACCACTCCCTATTTATATTTTAATATGGCAAATTACTTCTTTAGAGAAGTTAGCTTATACAACAGAAGTTGTGGATGATGTTCTCGATATACTGGAATGGTATGTTATGAAACAGGACGAAGCGGTCGAACTATTTGAAGAAGAAGATTTAGATCATGAAGAAATCATTGATTTATACAAAGCAGCAATTGAAGAACAAGACGCAGATGCCCAGTATGAGCTAGGAGAATATTATAGTACAAACGATGATACACCTTTCCAGCCCGAAAAATCGATAAAATGGTTTGAACTATCAGCAAAACAAGGTAGTGCAAATGCTCAATATGCACTTGCTAACTATTATTTTGAAGGTATTGGTGTAGACGAGAATTATGATCGGGCGTTCCAATTGTATGAAGCTGCTGCAAATCAAGGGCATGCAGATGCAGCCAATAACTTAGCGGATATGTATTTTAATGGGGAAAGTGTACAAGAAAATATGGTACTTGCAAAGAAATGGTTTGATGTTGCCGCAACACAAGGTGTGGCTGAGGCAATGTTTACATTAGGTATTATGCATGAGCAAGGGCTAGGGATTGCGATAGATGAACAGCAGGCATTTAACTTCTATAAAAAAGCGGCTGAGGCAGGCTATGTTGAAGCGGAATACAGGCTTGGTGGAATCTATTTAGAAGGTCATTTAGGGCAAACTCGTGATGTAAATCGAGGTTTATATTGGTTTGAAAGAGCTGCTGAACAATATCATGTAGATGCATTTTATGATTTGGGCTTTATTTGGAGCAAGGGGTTAACGGGAATCCGCAATATTGAAAAAGGTATTCATTGGTTCAAGCAAGCGGCACTTCAAGGAGATCCTGAAGCAAAATTACAACTTGGACACATTTACAATAAAGGTGAAGGTATACCACGAAATATTAAAGAGGCAAAGAAATGGTATGGACTTGCTGCAGAAGCAGGGATTGAAGAAGCGTCTCAATTACTTGAGGAGTTAGATAATTTGTAAATTCCGACTGTTGTTATACTGGAATTACCCGTAATGGTTAGCTATAAACTAGCCATTGCGGGTTTTTTGCTTTTATAAAGAAAATAATGCTTATACGACATTACAAAGAAATAAGGACGCAATGGATTAAATCTTCGCATAATTGGTCAATGATTATTGTGATTATTTAGAACTATTTATTAACTATCTCGGTATTGGTCTTTTAGAACTGTTTTTAGCTGTTATTTTAGGTTGATTGACCTCTTTGGAATGAATAAATGATAGATAGTGAAATTGCTGCTACTTAATTATGCTCGTAGTAATTCAAACAATATTCTTTAATTAGTAAAAAGACCGTAGATATAGCTAACGAAAAATGTTGAATTAGTAATTTTATCACATTTCCATGATGGATAACTTTTTGGTTTAGTAATAAATATTATAATGATAAATGGTAAAAAATAGGTTAATATAAATTGACAATTATATTTAAAGTGTATATTGTAAATGAGTAATTTTAAAATGTAAAATTAATGAATTATTGATTATTATGATGTTATTTTGTTATATTATTTTCTTGTTAATTTATTAGCGGTCGTGGTATTTTTTCGTATATTTATAAATATATTTGGGTAAACGGAAATAGATTATGCTCAGCTCTTCAAAAGAACATGTATATGAAAGAGGGAAAAGTGTGATTTTTCAAAAACAGAAAAAGGCAATGCCATTAGATTTACAACAATACTCAGTGACAATGGATGTTCCGAACTCACGAACATTGGTGAAGCAGATTGAAATGTTAAATTTGACCAAACTAGATTTACAATATTTAAAGGCTTTTAAACCATTTGTTGAGGACAACATAAATCAAATCGTAGACCGATTTTATGGAATGATTGGAACTGAGCAAAGTTTAGTAGATATTATTAATAAACATAGTTCTGTAGATAAGTTGAAGGTCACATTGCGCCGTCATATTATTGAAATGTTTAACGGTACAATAGATGAAGAGTTTTATAAAAGACGAGTAAGTATCGCAAAAGTACATGTACATATCGGCCTTAGAACACAATGGTATATTTGTGCTTTCCAAGATTTAGCCATTTCATTTATTGACTTGGTAGAAAAACATGTAGAACACCCTATGGACCAATTTAATACAATTCGTGCAATCTCTAAAATTTCTAATTTTGAGCAGCAGCTTGTATTAGAGGCTTTTGAAAGTACAGTCGAACGACTAAAGGAAAATGTAGAACGTGAGAAAGAGGCAGTTGAGAGAAAAATCGTGGAATCTTCAGAGGGGCTTGCTGCAATTTCTGAAGAAACAAACGCCTCATTCCATCAATTAAATAATCAATCACATGAGATTAAGGAATTGGCGAAAAGATCATTGCAGGTTAGTACGCTAGCTGAAAGTCAGGCGATTGAAGGTCGGGAACGTCTACAACATCAATCAAAAAATATGAGTAACATTATTCAATCAGTAGATGATATTACAGACAATATTAAGCAATTGACAGAAATGTCTAAGGAAATGGAAGCGATTATGAATGTTGTGACGAACATTGCAAATCAAACAAATTTATTAGCTTTAAATGCAGCTATTGAAGCAGCTCGTGCTGGAGAAGCGGGGAAAGGCTTTAGTGTAGTAGCCGATGAAGTTCGTAAATTATCTAGTCAAACAAAGGAATCTGTCACATCCGTAGCTAAATTATTAGAAAAGACGACGGAGCGAACGGATAAGCTTGCTCATACACTTAGTCATATTCAGGAAGAAGTTGCGTCAGGTGAGGAAAACATGACGCAAACTGAGGGGCAATTTAACAAAATTTTAGATGCTATGACACAAGCTAAGTGTCAAAATGATCGCATGGAAAAAGAAGTGCTCGCTGTGGCTGAGATTCTTAATGAGCTTGGACTTGCATTTAATGAAGTTACAAATTCAGCAGATAAATTAGCGAATGTTGCCCAAAACTTAAACTAATTTAATGATTTTATAAAATGGGGCTTAAATGTCCTCTAAATAACAAATTAATTTACAATCCGCTTTGCTTTCCGCAGGTAGGATAGGAGCTTTATCGTCTTTGTGCTCTTGCCCTCCTTTACGGAAAACGAAGTGGATTTTTATTAAGGGTGCCAGGCACTCAAACAATTTACCCGTAGCGCAATCAACGGCTATTTATTTTTTGATTGCTTCATTTTTGCTAAATTTGTAATGGGTTGAACGTAAATGTTTGCAAAAACAGTTTATACTAATAGGAGATAAATAAAGAAATTAGGGGCGATCTTCATGGAAACAATAGTTGTATTGGGTGGCGGGATTACAGGTTTATGTACGATGCATTATCTACAACGTCAAGTATTGGAGAAAAAAATAGATGTAAACCTAGTACTTGTTGAAAAAAATGCATACTTAGGTGGAAAGCTATACTCCGCATATGACCATGGTTTTATAATGGAAACGGGCGCTGATTCAATTGTAGCTCGTCATAAAGGTGTTATGGAGCTAGTACAGGAGCTTAACTTTGAACAGGAGCTAGTGTACAACGAAACAGGTGTATCTTATATCTATACAAACGACGAATTACATGCAATACCAGCTGATTCAACATTCGGTATTCCTATGAGTTTAGCATCTCTGGAAGCAAGTACGCTTGTATCAGAAGCTGGTAAGCAAATCGCATTACAGGACTTAACGATGCCGAATAAAGGTTTTACGAAAGAAAGCTCAATAGGCGAGTTTTTAACGTATTACTTAGGTGAAGAGCTTGTGCAAAATCAAATAGCGCCAGTATTAGCAGGAGTATATTCTGGTGACCTACATCAACTTTCGATTGCTTCTACATTGCCGTACTTAATCGATTATAAAAATGAATACGGTAGCATCATCAAGGGGTTTGATGCAAATCGCGAACAATTTATGAAAGCTTCCAATAAAAAGTTTATTTCGTTTAAAAAAGGCTTATCATCTCTAATTGACCGCCTTGATGAAACGTTAACAGAAGTAGAAATTATTAAAGGTGTAGCAACAACAAGTGTAAAGAAACATGAAGGGCAATATACAATTACATTAGCAAATAGTAGAAAGATTGAGGCTAATCACGTTGTTCTAGCGTTGCCCAATGAAGCGGTGCAAAGCTTATTACAGGACCCATCGTTAGATCATTATTTTAAGGAATTTACTACAGCTTCTGCAATAACAATTTACTTAGGTTTTGATGTACCGGATGCAGTGCTACCAGCAGATGGAACGGGTTTTATTGTGTCACATAATTCAAATGTCCAATGCAATGCAGCAACTTGGACAAGTCGAAAATGGAAGCATACATCTGCTAATAGTAAATTGCTTGTACGACTCTTTTATAAGAGCATCAATCCTGCGTATGAAAAATTATGTAAGATGACAGATGAAGAACTAGCTGCTGTCGCATTAGACGATGTAAAGAAAAGTTTAGGGATTGATGAAAAGCCAACTGTAGTTAATGTTGCGAAATGGATTGATCAAATGCCAAAATACGATTTAGCACATCATGAGGCATTGAAGGGCTTAACAGCTGAGCTTGCAGAAAGGTATCCAAATTTATCGATTGCAGGCTGTTCTTATTTCGGAGTAGGCATTGGTGCTTGTATTCAAAATGGTAAAAAAATAGGCGAAGAGCTTGGAGAAAAACTAGTATAACCGTAAAACAAATGCGGAAATTTGATATTTTTCTGGAGAAATCTCCTTTGTTAAGTGAAATAGTCTTGACTCTATCGCCTGTAAACGATATGATTCTTTTAATTATTTGAAAAATTCATACTACATTCTTATCGAGAGAAGCCGAGGGACTGGCCCTATGAAGCTTCAGCAACCAACTAATGTCAGGTGCTAAATCCAGAAGACCTTTTTGGTCGAAGATGAGAAGGAAAAACAATTACGATTCGTTAAAGCCTTCTTTTTTTAAAAGAAGGCTTTTTATATTTTTGGATACAAGGAAAGTGAGGGTTACGTTTTATGGGATTGCTAGAAAAGTTAAAATCACATGTATTAACTGCAGATGGTGCTATTGGTACTGTATTATATGGCTACGGCTTGGAGTACTGCCATGAAGAAATGAATGTACAGAGACCGAAGTTAATTGAAAAAATCCATAAAGAATATATTGCTGCTGGTGCAGATGTGATTCAGACAAATACTTACGGTGCTAATGCGATTAAATTAGCACGCTACGGTTTAGAATCGCGAGTTCAGCAGTTTAATGAAGCTGCAATCACGATTGCGAAACGTGCAGCAGCAGATGGCGGACAATTTGTGTTAGGCACAATTGGAGGCATCCGTGGTATTCGTAAAAGTGATGCAACGTTAGAGGAAATTTTATCGACAGTTGAAGAGCAAGCAAATGTGTTACTTGCAGGCAATCCAGATGGCCTTTTACTTGAAACGTATTATGATTTCGAAGAGTTAAGCGCAACGTTGAAAATGTTACGTGCCAAAACAAAGCTACCAATTATTGCGCAGGTGTCGATGCATGAACCGGGCGTGTTACAAAATGGAATGGCATTAAATCAAGCATTGCACGAGTTAGAGGCTCTTGGTGCAGATGTAGTAGGCGTAAATTGTCGTTTAGGACCGCATCATACAATTCAAGCATTTGAAGGAGTTGAGCTTCCTGAAAAAGCATTTATGTCTGCATATCCAAATGCATCCTTGCTAGATTTAGAGGATGGGCGTGTCGTATATGAGTCAGAAGCTGATTATTTTGGTCGTGCCGCAGTTGCACTGGTTGACCAAGGTGTTCGTTTAATCGGTGGGTGCTGTGGTACAACACCAAAGCACATAGCAGCAGCGAAAAAATATTTAGAAGAGTTAACACCTATTGAAGAAAAGTTAGCAAAGCCTGAAAAAGTACAGGTTGTACGTGAAGCAGAGCCTGCGACGTATGAGCCATTGCACGCGAAGGTAAAGCGCGAGCGTTCGGTTATCGTGGAGTTAGACACACCGAGGCATTTAGAAATTGACGGCTTTATTCAAGGTGCGAAAAAATTATATGAAGCAGGCGCTGATGTAGTGATGATGGCAGATAATTCACTTGCATCGCCCCGCATTAGTAATGTGGCAATGGGTGCGTTATTGAAGGAAACGCACGGTGTCCGACCGTTAACGCATATAACGTGCCGTGATCGTAATTTAATTGGATTACAGTCACATTTAATGGGCTTAAATGCACTTGGCATTCATGATATTTTAGCGGTTACTGGAGATCCGACTAAGGTAGGTGATTTCCCAGGTGCCACAAGCGTTTATGATGTATCTTCTATGGAGCTAATCCAGCTGATTAAACAGTTAAATGACGGTATTTCATTTTCCGGAAAGCCACTTCGTAAAAAGGCAAACTTCTCTGTAGCGGCAGCATTTAACCCAAATGTACGTGTACTAGACCGAGCAGTAGCTCGACTAGAGAAAAAAATAGAGCATGGTGCGGATTACTTTATTTCTCAACCAGTTTATACGAAAGAAAAAATCATTGAAATTTATGAGGCAACAAAGCATTTAGATGCACCAATTTATATTGGTATTATGCCAGTAACGAGCTATAAGAGCGCTGAGTTTTTACACCATGAAGTACCAGGTATCAAACTATCTGACGATGCACTGTCACGCATGAAGGCATGTGGTGAAGATAAGGAACGTTCAACATTAGAAGGGATTGCAATTGCTAAAGAGTTAGTAGAAGTAGCTGCAGAGTATTTCAATGGTATTTACTTAATTACACCGTTTTTACGCTATGATATGACGCTAGAGTTAATGAAATTTATTGAGCAATTGGATGAACAGAAAAAAGGGGTAAGTATAGATGGCTAAGCATTTGATTGAAGAGCAACTAGAGAAACGAATATTAATTCTGGATGGCGCAATGGGTACAATGCTTCAAAATGAAAACTTATCAGCAGAAGATTTTGGTGGCGAGGAGCTTGATGGTTGTAACGAGAATCTTGTATTAACTAGACCTGATGTGCTTGAAAAAGTTCACCGTAAATATTTAGAGGCTGGTGCGGATATTATTTGTACAAATACGTTTGGAGGTACGCCTCTCGTATTAAATGAATATAGCCTTGGGTCTAAGGCAGAAGAAATTAATAAGCGTGCAGTAGAAATTGCGCGCAAAGTAGTGGATGAGTTTTCTACTCCAGAGTGGCCCCGTTTTGTTGCGGGAGCAATGGGTCCAACGACCAAAACATTATCAGTAACTGGCGGTATTACCTTTGATGAACTTGAAGAAAACTTTTATGTACAGGCAAAGGCACTAATCGAAGCGGGCTCAGACGTACTGCTTCTTGAAACAAGTCAGGATATGCTAAATGTAAAAGCGGGGACACTGGGGGTATCACGTGCGTTTGAGGAAACTGGAAAAGAACTACCTGTTATGATTTCAGGCACGATTGAGCCAATGGGCACAACGCTAGCAGGGCAAACGATTGATGCCTTTTACATATCAATTGAGCATATTAAGCCGTTATCTGTCGGCTTAAACTGTGCGACAGGTCCAGAGTTTATGACAGATCATATTCGTTCGTTAGCGGAGCTTTCTACCGGCTATATTAGCTGTTATCCAAATGCTGGTTTGCCAGATGAGGAAGGTTGTTATCATGAATCTCCAGAAACTTTATCTCAAAAATTAAAAGGTTTTGCTGAAAAAGGCTGGCTTAATATTGTTGGCGGCTGTTGTGGAACAACACCAGCACATATTGCGGCAATCCGAGAAGTGCTGAAGGATGAAAAGCCGCGTCAATTACCGGAAAGTACACATGGTCATGTTGTATCTGGTATTGAACCTTTAGTATACGATGATTCAATGCGTCCGCTATTTATTGGGGAGCGAACGAACGTTATTGGTTCCCGAAAATTCAAAAATTTAATTATTGACGGTAAATATGAGGAAGCGGCAGAAATAGCACGTGCACAAGTGAAAAATGGGGCACATGTTATAGATATTTGCTTAGCGAACCCAGATCGTGATGAATTAGAGGATATGCGTGGCTTTATGCAGGAAGTTGTTAAAAAAGTAAAAGTACCGCTTGTAATTGATTCTACAGATGAGAAAGTAATTGAGGAAGCGCTGAAATTTTCACAAGGTAAAGCCATTATCAATTCTATTAATCTAGAGGATGGCGAAGAACGTTTTGAGGCCGTAATGCCATTAGTGAAAAAATATGGTGGCTCTTTAGTTGTCGGTACGATTGATGAGCAAGGGATGGCAGTAGATCGCCATCGTAAACTAGAAATTGCCGAGCGTTCTTATCAATTATTAACAGAGAAATGGGGCTTAGCTCCAGAGGATATTATTTTTGACCCGCTAATGTTCCCAGTTGGTACAGGGGATGAACAATATATTGGTTCAGCACTTGAAACAATCGAGGGCATTCGTCTTATTAAAGAAAAACTGCCTCGCACGTTAACGGTTCTTGGCGTAAGTAATATTTCCTTCGGCTTACCACCAGTTGGCCGTGAAGTATTGAATGCTGTGTATTTATATCACTGTACACAGGCAGGCTTGGATTACGCGATTGTCAACACAGAGAAGTTAGAGCGTTATGCATCAATTCCTGAAGAGGAAATTAAGCTTGCAAATGACCTATTATTCAATACAAATGATGAAACATTAGCGGTATTTACTGATTTTTATCGTGATAAAAAGAAAGAGAAAACTGAAGCAGATATTCCGAAAACAGTGGAAGGACGCTTAGCTTATTATATTTTAGAAGGTACTAAAGAAGGGCTTATTGAAGATCTTGATGCCGCTCGTGAAATTTTTGACGCACCGCTTGATATTATTAATGGACCATTGATGGAAGGGATGGCTGAGGTTGGTCGCTTATTCAATGATAATCAGCTTATCGTAGCGGAAGTATTACAATCAGCAGGTGTTATGAAGGCAGCTGTAGCGCATCTTGAGCAATTTATGGAGAAAAATGAGGACAGCTCTGGTAAAGGTAAAATGGTACTTGCTACTGTAAAAGGCGATGTGCATGATATTGGTAAAAATCTCGTAGATATTATTTTAAGTAATAACGGATATAAAGTGGTTGATTTAGGCATTAAAGTAACGCCATCACAGTTAATCGAGGCTATTCGCAAGGAAAAGCCTGATTTTATCGGTCTGTCGGGATTACTTGTTAAATCTGCTCAGCAGATGGTTATCACTGCCCAGGACTTTAAAGCAGCAGGTATTAATGTTCCTATATTAGTAGGGGGCGCAGCGTTGTCTCGTCGCTTTACTGAAACAAAAATTGCAAACGAATATGAAGGTCCTGTTATTTACTCAAAAGATGCGATGCAGGGGCTAGAGCAAGTAAATCGTTTAATGGGTACAGAGACGCGAGAAAACTTTTTAGCTGAAATAGCAGACTCACGTCAAAAACGGTTAGAGGCTGATGAGAAACGTGCAGCGCGACCTGCGAAAGAAATTACTGTGAAGCCTGTACGTACAGTAAAAGATGCGACTGTGTTCCTGCCTGCGGATGTTCGTCGTCATGTGAAAAAGGATTATTCCGTGTCACATTTATATCCATATGTGAATATGCGAACATTGATTGGTCACCACTTAGGCCTAAAAGGACAAGTTCAGCAATTGCTTGATGCAGGAGATGAACGGGCAACAGAACTAAAACAACTAGTCGATGGTTATTTACAAAGTGACCTATTAAAACCTTCAGGCTTGTATCAGTTCTTCCCAGCGCAAGCTGATGGAGATGATGTTGTCGTTTATGATCCGTCAGATAGTAAAACGGAAATTGAACGTTTTACCTTCCCGCGTCAGCAGGTTGAACCGTTTATGTGTTTAGCTGATTTCTTGAAAACAGTAGATAGCGGAGAGATGGATTATATTGCACTGATGGTTGTAACTGCTGGTCAAGGTGTTATGGCGACAGCTCGTCAGTTAAAAGAGGAAGGAAAATTCCTTGAAAGTCATGCCCTTCAATCAACAGCTCTAGAGCTTGCAGAAGGCTTTGCAGAGCGTATGCATCAAGAAATTCGTGACCAATGGGGCTTCCCTGATAATACAGATTTCACAATGCGCGACCGTTTTGCCGCGAAATACCAAGGGCAACGTTTCTCATTTGGCTATCCTGCCTGCCCGAACTTGGAAGACCAAGAGAAATTATTTGGCTTATTAAAGCCGGAAGACATTGGGGTTCATTTAACAGAAGGCTTTATGATGGAGCCAGAAGCATCCGTATCTGCGATTGTTTTTGCACATCCAGATGCAAGATATTTTAACGTGTAATATAGATAAAAAAGGTTTATCTTTATGGAGAAGGTTTAATGCCAACTTAATAAAGTGAACGTCTACGTCTATGAGGGGTGTGTTGCGGATATTGAAATGGTGTAATCGTATGACCAATCAAAGCGCAATATGCCCTTTGTGGTGAGGCAAATTAAATAGTTGCATTAAGTACAACCCTGCCGTTATCGGTGGGGTCTATTTCTTTTATGGTGAGGACGTGAATAGGATGATTCGATTTATGGAAGAAAAAGATTTGCCAGAGGTTTTAGTTATTTATAATGACATTATATTAACGAGTAAAGCAGTGTATAGGTATGAGATACAATCGTTAGAAGAAAAGAAACAATGGTTTCAAGAGCAAAAAGCAGCTGGTAATCCATTGCTAGTCTATGTAGAAAACGGAGTAGTTGCAGGTTTTGCAAATTACAGTCAGTTCCGTCCTTATCCCGGTTATAAGTATACGATGGAGCATTCGGTATATGTGCATAAGGACCATTATAAGAAAGGCATCGCAACGAAGTTAATGCATCAGTTGATTAAGCTTGCACAGGAGCAAGGTGTTAAAACGTTAGTTGCTGGTATTGACGGAGAAAATATAGGAAGCATAAAGGCGCATGAGAAGCTAGGCTTTGAATATGCAGGAACAATTAAAAATGCTGGTTATAAATTTAACGAATGGTTGGATTTAGTATTCTATCAACTACATTTACCTGGACCACAAAAGTAGTGTGAGTTGGCTTTAATGATAAAAACGTATGCATAGTGGGGAGTAAAAATCTTACTTGGCTATCGTTGATGCGTATGACAAATGTCATGCGCTTTTCATGATGTTTGCGTCTGTTGCTAGTTATACTCTTGTTTTATGATGAGGTCATAAGCAAAAGGAAACGAGGGAAAAGGGAATGGCAACAGATAAAGAAAAAACGAAGAAATTGCGCCAAGATGTAGCGCCATTTGCGAAATCAGATACAGGTAAAAGTATTTTTCAAATGGTCAATACAATTGTTCCGTTAATTGTCCTATGGGTTGCTGGTTATATGTTAGTGGATGTTTCGCCATGGTTAACTGCTGGTTTAAGTATTATTTCTGCTGGATTTGTCGTTAGAACATTTATCATTTTCCATGATTGTACCCACGGTTCATTTTTCAAAAGTAAAAAAGCAAACGACTGGGTTGGCTTAGTAACTGGGGTAATTACATCTTTCCCATATGAAAAATGGAAGCGTGAGCATACAATCCACCACGCAACAAGCTCGAACTTAGATAAGCGTGGTATTGGTGATATTGATATGATGACAGTAGAGGAATATTTACAATGTTCTAAAGGTCAACGTTTATGGTATCGTTTTTACCGTAATCCACTTGTAATGTTCGGCTTAGGGCCGTTATACATGGTGTTAATTTTGAATCGTTTTAACCGAAAAGATGCGAAACAAAAGGAACGCACGAACACTTACGTAACAAATATAATTATTTTAGGTATCTGTGTAGGTCTTATTTACGCTATGGGTTGGCAAGCATTTTTATTAGTTCAAGGCGTTACTTTATTTGTCGCTGGTTCCCTTGGCATATGGTTATTTTATATTCAACATACGTACGAGGATTCTTACTTCGAGCACGATTCAGAGTGGGATTATGTAAAAGCTGCTGTTGAAGGTAGTTCGTACTATAAACTACCGAAGCTATTACAATGGGCAACAGGCAATATCGGCTTCCACCACGTGCACCATTTAGCACCGCGTGTACCGAACTATAATCTTGAAAAAGCACATAATGAAACACCGCCATTGCACTCTGCTACTACAATTACATTGCGTACAAGCTTAGAATCTTTACGCTATAAATTATACGATGAAGATCTTGGCAAATTTGTAACTTTTAAAGATGTAAATGAAATTATAAAACGAAAAGCGAAAGGCAGTATTGCTGCTTAGTAGAATACAGCCAGCCATCTCTTTTTGGGATGGCTGTTTTATATAAATAAGGATATGTCCGTTTGATAGTTACAGGATAGCAAGTGAAGGCGCAAATATTCTTTTCTTGTTATAATGTAGGGAAAAGTAGGAAAGAGCGTGAGATTATGATGAAGAAATGGCATAGTATCATTCCGAATAGTCCTATGCTCAGTGTTTATTTATGGGTTATTTTTTGTTTTCTACCGTTTTTCTTTATATTCAGAAAATCATCGTACATTGAAATATCAATTGGGATAACTTTTTTAATGCTCTATTTTATTTTTTATCGATTTTCTGTGAACTCTAAAAACGGACTAGTGTATATGTGGATTAGCTTTGAAATGGTCATTAATATTATTTTAACTATATTGTATGGTTATGTGTATTTATCGATTTTTACGGCCTTTTTCATAGGCAATATCCGTAGACCTGTTGGCTTTTACATAATGTATGGGCTCCATATCGGTTTTACAGTGATTTCTACAGGAGTTGGCTTCTTTGTAGAGCTACATTTATTTTTATCGCAGCTACCTTTTGTCGTACTAACGATATTAGCAGTAGTACTTCTACCTTTAACGATTTATTCGAAAAATAAGCGTGAAAATTTAGAAGGTCAACTAGAAACTGCAAATGAACGAATAGCTGAATTAATTGTCTTTGAGGAACGACAACGTATTGCACGTGATTTACATGATACGCTTGGTCAAAAGTTGTCAATGATTGGTTTGAAAAGCGACTTAGCCTCGAGACTGATTGCTCGTGATCCACAGCAAGCTTTAATTGAAATTAAGGATATTCGTCAAACAGCTAGTATTGCCTTAAAAGAGGTACGAGAATTGGTGTCAGATATGCGGACAACTAGATTTGAAGACGAGCTTATGCGTATTTCTCAAATTTTAAAAGCGGCAGAGATGGAATTTGTTTTTGAGGGAGATAAGGAATCATTGCAAGTTCCACCTCTCGTGGAAAATGTTTTATCTATGTGTTTAAAGGAAGCGGTAACGAACATTGTAAAGCATAGCGGAGCAACTAAATGTGAAATTGCCTTCCATCAAAATTTTAAAGAAGTACACTTAGTTGTTCGTGACAACGGACAGGGGATTACGAAAAAACAAGCATTGAAGTCAGGTAATGGCTTAAAAGGGATGCATGAACGCTTAGAGTTTATAAATGGTTCATTTAAAATAGAAAGTGAAAATGGCACTACTTTAACGGTATCTATACCGGTGACTATTACACATCAAAAAGTTAAAGAAAATTTGAAGAACCTATAGAAAGAGGGTTATGGCTTGATACGAATTGTAATTGCTGAAGATCAGGGGATGCTATTAGGCGCACTTCGTTCCTTACTTAGTATGGAGGAAGATATGGAGGTCGTCGGGTTAGCAAAAAATGGTGAGGAAGCATTGGCGCTTGTAGAAGAGCATCAGCCTGATATTTGTATTATGGATATTGAAATGCCAGTGAAAACTGGACTTGATGCGGCTGAAGAATTGCAGAGTTCCGACTGTAAAGTAATTATATTAACTACATTTGCTAGACCTGGTTATTTCGAACGAGCAAGAAAAGCGGGTGTCCGAGGTTACTTATTGAAGGATAGTCCTATCGAGGAATTGGTGAGTGCTATTCGGACAATCGTAGATGGCAAAAGAATTTACGCACCAGAACTTGTTGATTTTGTTTACGAGGACGATAGTGAAAATCCACTAACTGAGCGTGAAAGTCAGGTGTTAACACTTGTAGCAGAAGGTAAAACAACAAAAGAAATTGCAGCGGAGTTATTTTTATCGGCAGGGACTGTGCGCAATTATATTTCAACAATATTAGAAAAGCTCCATGTCGGGAACCGTATTGAGGCTATTGCACGCTTTAAGGAAAAAGGATGGAATAAGTAAGTCTTCTGAATGTACTTTTGATTGGCGAATAGGTATGCTAAAAAACATAGATTTTATCTATCACTATTCAAAAGGGAGCAAGATATATGCAAACTATTACTGGTAAAACGGCTTTAATTACTGGAGCCGGTCGTGGTATTGGCCGTGCAACAGCCATCGCCTTTGCAAAAGAGGGCATCAACGTTGGGCTAGTGGGTCGTACATTAGAGAATTTACAACAAGTTGAAAAACAACTAAAGGCATATGATGTAAAAGTCGCGATTGCTACAGCTGATGTAGCAAATTTGCAATCCATTACAACGGCTGTAGAAAGTATTCGAGCTGAATTAGGACCAATCGATATTTTAGTAAATAATGCGGGGATTTCGAAATTCGGTAAGTTTTTAGAACTTTCACCTGAAGATTGGACGAATATTGTAGATGTAAATGTTAAAGGTGTTTATTACACAACACGTGCCGTCCTACCAGAAATGATTGAACGTGAGTCAGGGGATATTATTAATATTTCATCTACAGCAGGTCAAAAAGGTGCCCCGATTACGAGTGCATATAGTGCATCGAAAGCGGCTGTTATTGGCATGAGTGAATCATTAATGTTAGAAGTTCGAAAACATAATATTCGTGTTGTAACGTTAACACCAAGTACTGTTGCAACTGATATGGCAGTAGAATTACAATTAACTGATGGCAATCCGGAAAAAGTCATGCAAGCAGAAGATTTAGCAGACTTAATGGTAGCTCAATTAAAATTACATCCGCGTGTTGTTTTAAAACATGCAGGTCTATGGTCAACAAACCCTTAAAAAGTAGATGTCCAACAGAAAAAGTGTTAGATTGACTGCCATCAATCTAACACTTTTTTGCTATGCCGTTGATGTTCGCTACGGCGGGCACACACGTAAGCCGCAACCCTCGCTAACGCGCGACTTGTTGCGTCTTACGCTTGCGTGCGTTTCCGCAGGAGTCACCGCCTTCTCTACCATCAACTGGTATTATCTGCTTAAAATTTTAATAGTTATGTCCCAACTTCTTTTTATTACTTTTTGCGCTTTGTTAAGCGACCAAGAACGAATGCACCAGCTGCTACAGCAAGAACTGTATTCGTTTTCTTCGTAAATACTTGTTTTGTCACAAGGTTAAGATTTTGAGGACGCTCCGCTAAGCGACGCATAAAGTAACCGTACCAATCTTCGCCAAATGGAACGTAGACACAGAAGTTATAGCCTTCTTTCGCAAGTTCTTTTTGCATATCTGTACGGAAGCCATATAACATTTGGAATTCAAATTTATCAAATGGAATATTGTTATCAGCAACAAAGCGCTTTACGTGTGCAATGACGTTATGGTCATGTGTAGCAATCGATGTAAATTTACCATGTAATAAATGGTATTCAATTAGTTCGATATAGTTTAAATCAATATCTAGCTTATCTTGGAAGGCTACTTCCACAGGCTCTTTATATGCACCTTTTACGATACGTAAACGGTAGTTTTTAAATTTCTCAAGATCGTCTTTTGCTCGGTAAAAGTATGATTGAATAACAGTACCGACATTATTGAATGTTTTTGAAAGCTCTTCTACCATATCAAATGATGTTTGTAGACGGCCGTAATTTTCCATATCAAAGTTTACAAAAATATCATAGGCTGCTGCTTTTTCTACAATCTCATATAAATTGTCGTAGCAAAAATCAACATCAATGTCTAAGCCTAATTGAGAAGGCTTTAACGAAATATGTGCATCAACATTGTTTTCATGAATAGCTTCAATGACAGCGAGGATTTGATCCTTAGCTTTTGTAGCTTCCTCTTCATTCGCAACAAACTCCCCTAGATTATCCACTGTGCAAGAGATATTATGTGCGTTTAATTCTTTGATGCTTGCAATCGTTTCTTCTATATTTGTACCAGCCACCACACTTTGGGCACCTAATTTTAAGCCGTATTTTTTAGCAGCACTATTTAATAGTTGGTTTTCAGATAATTGGATGAAAAAATCGCGTAATAACATGGGTCATTCTCCTCACTGCATTTTTCTTACTAGTATAACATATTTATAGAGAATGTCATGATATCACGAAAACAATTATTTCATTTCCAACATCTGTAATCTTTCATTGAAAAGCACAGGATAGCTTAAAAAGCCTATCATTATGCTCGATAATGTTGCGGTTGTTAATAGCGCGAAAATTATTAAAAGTTGAAATTGAACTGCTTGGATAGGGTCTGCACCACCGATAATTTGACCGCTCATCATACCTGGTAATTGTACAAGTCCAATAGTTTTTTGGCTTTCAATGGTAGGAATCATACTTGCTTTAATGGCATTGATTAGTTGGCGATGAATTGCTTGTTTAGGTGTGCCTCCTAGAGATAAAATGAGTTCGATTTCGTTTTGGTGACTTGTAATTTCTGCAGTGAAACGATTTAAAAATAAAATGGATAATACCATCGTGTTGCCAATTAACATACCACTAATAGGGATAATATACTGTGCGGTGCTAGGGACAATACCGAAGCCAAGTAAAACACCTTGTGTGACAATTTCCACCACAACAAGCGTAATTATTATTTTCCAAGTGATTCCCTTAATTCCTTTACCATTTTTACGGGCATTAAACGCTGCAACTAAAATCATTAATGCTACCATTAGAAATATATAAATAAAACTTCCAGCTTCAAAAACGAATTTTAAAATATAGCCGACTGCAAGTAATTGAATAATAGAACGAATTGTTGCAATAACGGTGTCTTTTTCAAGGCCTAGTTTAAACGTTTTTGAAAGTAATAGCGGAATTAATACGAAAATTAATGTCAGCGAAAGCGATGTATAAGTCATGAGTTTACCCCCTGTACAAATTCAGCGACTCTCGGATTACTAGGAGCTTTTAATAACGAACTTTCTCCTGTTTCAATCAGCTCTCCTCCCATCATGACCCATGTATAATGCCCAATCGTTAATGCCTGCTGTAAATTATGTGTAATCCATATTATCGTGACATCATATTTTTTGTTTAATTTCACAATGAGTGTTTCGATATCTTGTGCGGATTGACGATCTAATGCAGAAGTAATTTCATCTAACAATAATATAGAAGATTGGTTGATTAGAGTGCGCGCAATTGAAACCTTTTGACGTTGCCCACCAGATAGCTTATTGATGGAGCGATGTAAAAAACTTTCATCGAGACCAACGTCCAGTAAATAGCGGAATGCATCTTGCTGTGAGAGTTGTTTTCCTTGTAAAACAAGTGGAAGTGCCAAATTGTCAAATACGGTTCCGTTAATCATGGGTGCTGCCTGAAGAGCGATTCCTACATGTTTTCTTAAAGTGGTAGGCTCATAGGAAGCAATCGGCTGATTATCAATTAAGATAAGGCCATCTGTCGGTGAGAGTAGGCCGTTAAACATTTTCAATAATGTTGTTTTGCCAGCACCGGATGGACCAACAAGTGTTGTAATTTTTCCTTTTGGGAATGAACCAGTAATTAATTTTAAAATGTTCTTATCGTTAGCTGAAAAACTCACTTGTTGAAGGTGGATAGCGGGCTCAAATAACGTTGTCATGTCGTTGAACCTCCTTTAAGATTATAGGTAAATAACTTTCATATGAAATGATTCGACGCTACAGTTATTTTACCTTATTTAAAGAAAACTTCTAATGAAAACAAGTAAGGAGAATGGAATAATGAATGTTTTATATGTAGATACACTAACATACGCACAAGGTGATATGTATATTATTGCTTCAGATAAAGGCCTTGTATATATAGGAACGCCGAATACAGCGTTTGAAGAAGTGGAAAAATGGGCTCAAAAGCCGTTTAAGGGCTACAGTTTTGAAGAAAATAAAGAAAAATTAACGCCGTATGTTGAACAATTAACAGCTTACTTTAATGGAGAGCTTACTGAATTTAATTTACCTATACATGTGAAAGGAACATCATTTCAGCTAGCTGTATGGGATGCGTTGAAAGAGTTGCCGTATGGAACGACGACAACGTATTCTGCAATTGCGGAGCGAATTGGTAATCCAAAGGCGGTAAGAGCTGTAGGCAGTGCAATAGGTGCCAACCCTATATTGGCAATTATTCCGTGTCATCGTGTCATCGGAAAAAACGGTAAGCTGACAGGTTTCCGTAGTGGGCTAACAATGAAAGAATTTTTACTTGAATTAGAAAGAGCTGAATAAATATTTAAGCAGTGCTGTAACAAAAAACTGCTGGATTCCCATAACTTCACTAGGGACATCCAGCAGATTTTGTAATTTTTTCATAGGTGCAATCATTTTAATATCTAGACATGTTCTTCTGTGACACTCGTTTGAGTTTTACCAAAGTGAGTTAGACGGTGTGCAAATGTTTCACCATTAATAGCAGAGCTTTTAAAAACTTCTTGATATTCATAAGCGGGTGTACCATGTTCGATAACATCTAGGCCTGTGATTTCTTCTTCTACTGACACACGTAAAGGGATAAATGCTTTAATGATAAATAGACCCGCTGAGACGGAAACGCCAACCCAAGCGATTGTCGCAATTACACCTATTGCTTGAATGCCTAGTAAACTTAGGCCACCACCGTAGAATAGCCCTTGACCGCTAATGTCAAATAAACCGACCGCAAGTGTGCCCCAAATGCCACAAATACCATGAACTGCAATTGCGCCTACAGGATCATCTACTTTTAATTTCCATTCAATAAAGCGGACACCTTCTACTAATAAGGGTGCTGCAATTAAACCAATAATGAGTGAACCGATAATGCTGACGTTCGCTGCACCGGCTGTAATACCTACGAGCCCTGCTAACGCACCGTTGAGAGTTAGTGAGCCATCAATGTGACCATAGCGGAATTTTGTATAAAATGCAGTAGCAACAACGCCTGCAGAAGCTGCGAAAAATGTATTGGCAATTACCTTTGGAACGAGGGTAGGATCTGCAGCTAACGTAGAGGCACCATTAAAACCGAACCAGCCAAACCACAGTAGAAACACGCCTAATGCGCCAAGTGGAATGCTATGACCAGTAATAACGTTGACGCGGCCATTTTCGTATTTACCTAGACGTGGCCCAATCATTATTGCTGCTACAAAGGCAGCTACAGCACCTGTTAAATGGACAACTGTAGAACCGGCAAAATCGATAAAGCCTAAATCAGTTAACCAGCCTTGACCGCTCCAAATCCAATGCCCAACAACAGGATAAACGAGTAATGTCATAAGTATAATTACACCGATATAAGCAAAAATATTTGTTCGTTCTGCTACGGCACCAGATAAGATTGTCGCACCTGTTGCAGCAAACATCGTTTGGAAAATAAAGAAGGAGAGGTCATCTACACCGTTTAAAGCGAATCCACTAGTTCCGAAGATGCCCCCAGCTGTGTCGCCAAACATTATTGCATAGCCACATAGAAAATAAACAATTCCTCCAAGCGATATAGTTAAGAAGTTTTTCATAATAATGTTTACGGCATTTTTAGAACGTGTGAAACCTGCTTCTACCATTGCAAATCCTGCATGCATGAAGAAAACTAAAATTGTACCAAGCATAACCCAAACTAAATTTACAGATAATATAACGTCTTCCATAGCTATCTCCCCCTTAATCTACAGCAATTGATCCGACTTCTTTAGTACGGATACGAATTGCCTGTTCTACTGGATAAATAAATATTTTTCCGTCTCCAACCTTACCAGTTGCAGCATCACGTAATAAAACCTCCACAATCGGTTCTACTTTTTCGTCGTCGATAATCATTTCAAGTTTTAATTTTGGTAAAAACTCAATTTCGTAAGCATTTCCACGAAACAAACCTGTATGACCTAATTGACGACCACAGCCAGCGATTTCAGAAATACTTAAACCTGCAATACCAACCTTTGCAAGTCCGTCTCGTACAACCCCAAATACCTCTGGACGAATAATTGCCTCGATTTTTTTCACTCACACCAGCTCCTTGCGTAAATTTAATTTACATACTATAGGGAGCTGTTAAACGGCGCAATTGTTTTTTTGATTTACATGTTAGGTTTTGTGACATCATATATTTCATTTTCCGTAATAGATTACTAAAAAGCTAATTATTAAAGGAATGAAAGCGGTACTAAAATTTGTGTCTAAATCATGAACGGTTCTAAATTTTCTGAATATTCATGTTAGAAAACCTAACATAGGAAGGGAAACGTGTAAAACGCAAGATTTTGGGTATATAGTGTATACTAAGACTAACAATGATAGTGGAAGAAGGGATTTCCTATGAGATCAAACTATGCTGATGATAGCCTAGCGCTACACACAGATTTATACCAAATCAATATGGCAGAGTCTTATTGGGCTGATGGTATACATAATAGAAAAGCGGTTTTTGAGTTATATTTCAGAAAATTACCATTCGGTAATGGCTATGCCATATTTGCCGGATTGGAACGCATGCTTGAGTTTTTACGAGACTTTCGTTTTAGTGAGTCAGATATTGAATATTTACGTGAAGAAGTTGGCTATAAAGAAGATTTCATTGATTATTTAAAAAATATTCGCTTTACAGGTGATATGTATTCAATGGTGGAAGGGGAACTCGTTTTTGCAAACGAACCAATTGTACGCATTGAGGCACCGTTAGTGGAAGCTCAGCTAATTGAGACAGCTCTTTTGAATATTGTGAATTACCAAACGCTAATTGCTACTAAGGCAAGTCGTATTAAGCAAATCGTAAAAGATGAAATGGCTATGGAATTTGGTACACGCCGTGCCCATGAAATGGATGCAGCAATTTGGGGAACTCGTGCAGCCTTTATAGGCGGATTTGCTTCCACAAGTAATGTTCGTGCGGGTAAACTATTTAACATACCAGTAGCTGGTACGCATGCGCATGCGCTTGTGCAAGCATATAAAAATGATTATGATGCATTCCACGCCTATGCTAAACGTCATCGTAATTGTGTGTTTTTAGTGGACACTTATAACACGTTGAAATCTGGTGTACCGACAGCGATCAAAGTGGCAAAAGAACTAGGGGATAAAATTAATTTTATAGGTATTCGTCTAGATAGTGGAGATATTGCTTTCTTATCAAAAGAAGCACGTCGTATGCTCGATGAAGCGGGCTTCCCTGATGCGAAAATTGTTGTTTCGAATGATTTAGATGAATACACAATTTTGAACTTAAAGGCACAAGGCGCGCGCGTAGATATGTGGGGAATTGGAACAAAGGTCATTACAGCTTATGATCAGCCTGCGTTAGGAGCTGTCTATAAAATGGTAGCTATTGAAAATGAAGAAGGTCAGTTGGAAGATACGATTAAAATATCTGCGAATGCGGAAAAGGTTTCAACACCAGGTTTGAAAAATGTTTATCGTATTATCGACTTGAAAAATGGTAAATCAGAGGGCGATTACATTACAATGCACGATGAAGACCCTCAATCCGAAGAACGCATAAAAATGTTCCACCCTGTGCATACATTTGTGTCAAAATTCGTGACGAATTTCGAGGCGAAAAACTTACATCAGCATGTGATTAATAAAGGGGAAATAATTTATCAAAACCCGTCGTTGGTAGACATGCGCAATTATGCAGCTGAAAATTTAGAATTGTTATGGGATGAATACAAACGTGCGATGAATCCAGAAGAATATCCAGTCGATTTAAGTCAAAAATGCTGGGACAATAAAATGCGCAATATAGAAGAAGTGCGCGAAATGGTTAATCGAATTGTGAAAGGTTAAGGAGTGGAGAATGTTATGGCATTACAACAACAAATAATTAAAGAATTAAGCGTTTTGCCAACAATTGATGCACAGGAAGAAATTCGTAAATCCATTGATTTTTTAAAGGCATATGCACGTCGATATAGCTTTGTAAAAGGATTTGTGCTTGGTATATCTGGTGGACAAGATTCTACTTTAACTGGGAAATTAGCACAACTAGCTATTGATGAGTTAAATGCTGAAGCGGGCGAGGAGAAATATTCATTTTGGGCAGTGCGTTTGCCATATGGTGTTCAAATGGATGAACAGGACTGTCAGGACGCTATTGATTTTATTAAGCCTACGAATACTTACACAGTGAATATTAAGGAAGCAGTCGATGCCAGTGTACGTGCTTTAGAAAATGCCGGTGTTACACTTAGCGATTTTGTAAAAGGGAATGAAAAAGCACGTGAGCGCATGAAAGTGCAATTTTCTATTGCTGCTATGAATAGTGCAGTCGTTTTAGGAACAGACCATGCAGCAGAGGCAATTACAGGTTTCTATACAAAGTTTGGTGATGGTGGGGCAGATTTAATGCCTATTTTCCGTCTTAACAAGCGTCAGGGAAAACAATTGTTAGCTGCGCTTGATTGCCCTGAGCATCTGTATTTGAAAGTGCCGACAGCAGACTTGGAGGAAAACCGCCCATCTCTACCAGACGAAGTGGCGCTTGGTTTAACATATGAGCAAATTGATGATTATTTAGAAGGGAAGGAAATTCCCAAGGATGCTCGTGAAACACTAGAGCAGCACTATTTGCGATCTCAACATAAACGTCATATGCCTATCACAATTTTTGATGATTTTTGGAAATAAAGCCTGTGAGAATAGAGTTGTACAAAAAAGTGATAGAAACTTTTTTAACAATTCTATTCTTTTTTATGTATTTTGGTTCTGTTTGCTTAATTTCTTGCATATAATGTCGATATAAATACCTATAAACGTAGTAAAATAAAAAGGAGGGTAACTAATTATGAGGACTTCTAGTGTAAGTGCGACGACAAATAGTACTTTTCGTAATGAACAACAGTATTTACATGCTGGTGATCTTAGTCATGACTTTAGCCATAACGCACAGCAACGATTTAAAAAAAGTATTCAAAAAATTAAAGATAAAAAACTACTAAATAAGAAGAGACAAATTCAACAACAACGTCACAATAAAATTGAGGCTACTTTTGTTGATAGTGAAGGCAACGTACAAATTCATAATGAACTAAATGAAACAGCTGGAAAGTTGAGCCGTCTTAGCAAGCTAAAGAAGCGCCACAATAGTTACCGAACTTCCATATAAAGTAAAATTAAACCCTATACCAAACTTGGTATAGGGTTTTTTGCTACTGGATATTACTAAACATTGCTCTATTGATTCCCTTTAAGTTTTCGGCAAGCCATCAGTAATGTAATTAGTTCTTTTGACTTATTAAATTCATGGCTAAAAAATTAAAATTTGTAACTTTTTTGTAAGTGAACCGTTATACTACTAGATAGGCTTGTTTTATAAAAAACTTCAAACAAGCTATTTTTTGAGGTAAATACAAGGGGAATACTCTCGTAGATTTAATATATAATTCGTGTATGCGACGGCTAATGGCACATTGATTGTGTTACATTGCAGTTTTCGATATGCTTAAACTAAAATTATCGTGCAATTCAAATAATTGGTTTGTGGAAATGGGAGGGATTTTGTTTTATGAATTTACAAATACAAATGGTATTAGAAAATATAGAAAAAGTAATGATTGGGAAGAGGGAGGTTGCTGAACTTAGTATCGTCGCTTTGCTTGCCCAAGGTCATGTATTACTTGAAGATGTGCCTGGAGTGGGTAAGACAATGATGGTGCGTGCACTTGCCAAATCATTCGATGCTCAGTTTAAACGTATTCAGTTTACACCAGATTTACTGCCATCAGATGTTGTAGGTGTTTCTATTTATAACCCTAAAACAATGGAATTTGAATTTCGACCAGGACCAATTATGGGGGATGTAGTATTAGCTGATGAAATTAATAGAACATCACCTAAAACACAATCAGCGTTACTTGAGGCAATGGAGGAAGCGTCAATTACAATAGACGGCAATACACTTGAAATTAACCAGCCATTTTTCGTTATGGCTACGCAAAATCCGATTGAACATGAGGGGACGTATCCACTGCCAGAGGCGCAGCTCGATCGTTTTTTACTGAAAATAAAAATGGGCTATCCAACTAGAGGACAGGAAGTAGAAATATTACGACGTGCAGAAAACGGTAAGTCCATTGAAAAAATTGATGCTGTACTTACGCTTGCGCAATTAATTGAATTACAGGAGCTTGTGCAAGGTGTGTATGTCGAAGACTCCGTAAAAAACTACATGGTTGAGCTGGCTTCTCAAACGAGAGAGAATAACTATGTGTATTTAGGGGTTAGTCCTCGCGCAACAATTGCTTTGATGAAGGCATCGCAGGCGTATGCGTTTATGAAAGGGCGTAGCTATGTAATACCAGATGATGTTCAACATTTGGCGCCATATGTTTTTAGTCACCGATTAGTACTTAAGCCAGATGCACGCTATGATGATGTAACAGCAGAGGAAATTATTGAGCGTATTTTGGCGAAAACCCCTGTGCCAACAAAGAGGTTTGCAGAGAAATGAAGAAATGGCGTGCTCTTTTTGAGAAAAGTAAACATTTTCTATTAGTGAGCTTTCTAATGCTTATTACGTTTTGCTATGCAATGTTTCAAGGCGGTTTTGTAAGCTGGTTTGTATTTTTCACAGTGAGTCCATTTTTGCTATACGCCTTTATTTTTCAACTTGTTAGGGAGGACATTTACCGTATAGAGCGGAAAATTGAGCCTTCCCGTGTTGAAAGCGGACAATCCGTTAACGTAACAATTAGTGTTGAAAGAAAAACACGATTTCCATTTGCATATATGCTAGTAGAAGAGCTTGTTGGCAGCACGATGCTAGTTCAGTCAAAGGTACAAGAGAAAGACGCTATCAAATTTGTAGGCTTTAAAAAGGTTTTTAATTGGAGTTATACTCTTGAAAGCTTACCGCGCGGTGAACATCAATATTTAGGTGCAAATATAATCTTCTATGATTTTTTCGGATGGGCAAAAAAACGCATTCAGATAGAAAAAGAACAAACAGTTCTTGTCTATCCAAGAGTGCATGATATGAAATATGCTACATTGCAAGCAAAATTAGATGTTGGGTCTATGATGGCTCCTTATTCCATTGTGAAAGACACATCAATGGCTATTGGTTTACGCGAATATGTACCAGGGGACCGCTTTTCGTGGATTCATTGGAAGTCTTTTGCAAAAACGCAAACGCTACAGTCTAAGGAGTTTGAGGATCGTCAATCTCAGGAACTTCTGTTAATGCTTGATGAAGGTGCTTCTCCATTATTTGAAGAGAAAATTGAGTTGGTAGCTTCGATGTTTAAAGCAATAGTGCAAGGTCGTGGAGAAATTTCTTTTGTGTCAACAGGCACGAAGACGAAAGTGTTCACTTCCATTCAAGGGGAAAAGCAACTAGATCGAGTGATGCAACATTTAGCTAGTGTAAAACCTCTTGAAAATGCACAATTCCAATTACGCGATCAACAAGTTTTTCAGCGTGTTGCAACACTTTTATATGTTACGAGTGATATATCAGATGAACTATTACATACTTTAGGTAATTCGGTGAAAAGCTGTATTTGTTTTGTTGTGACACAACAGACACAAACACAGTCTGATGTAATAAAGCGTTATAAACATATTCAAGTCGTGTATGTAGATCCAACAGATTATTACCACTTGTTCACGGAGGTGATGAAGCCGTGAAAAAATCACTAGAAAGTTTTATTGAATTGGCTATAGCTTATCTCATTATTTTCTTTATATTACGTGAGTGGTTAATACCAGTAATGCAATTAACAAATACAGGTGTAAGTCATTTGTTTTTAATTTTTATTGGCTTAGCACTAGTACTGTGCCTATTTAAAGTTCGGCCGTTATTGTCGGGGCTTGTCAAGTTAGGCTACATTACATGGTTCGTTATATTTGTTTATAGCGAGAACCCTTTTTTTTCAGGTCACACTATTCCATTTTTAGTGAATGAAGTGACATTGAATATGGTGAATATTTTTTCAGGTAATTTCGGACAAGTATCAGATGCATTTAGAACAGTACTGTTTTTGGCATTGATCTGGATGTTAATATATTTAATTCACCATTGGATTACGGTGCATCATAATATTTTCTATTTCTTCGTACTAACTGTATTTTTCATCGCTACTCTTGATACTTTCAGCGAATATAATGGAAAACCGGCTATTATTAAAGTAGTAGTACTGGGTCTTATTATGACTGGTGTACTTTTCTTAAAACGATTAAGACTCCAAGTTGATGCGCCAAGTGATTTAGTTAGAAAGTGGAAAATTATATTACCGATGTTAATTTCGGTGGCACTCGTTAGTATGGTAGCATTCTTTTTACCAAAAGCAGGGCCTACGTGGGCCGATCCAGTGCCGTTTATTAAAGGCGTTACAGGACAAGGTGGCGTGGGAGATGGTCAAAAAACAGTTGGCTATAGTGATGATGATAGTAGATTAGGTGGCCCGTATAAAGGTGATAATACATTAATTTTCACTGCAACTTCCCGCGACCGTCATTATTGGCGTATAGATACAAAAGATACGTATACATCAAAAGGTTGGGTATTGTCTGGTGAATATATAGGGGAAGCAGTTTTTGAAAATGATACCCCGATCTTTACTTCTCTGCCTGTTGGACCAACGCAGAATGAACGCCAAATACAGATGGAAATGGCTGTACCTATGCCATTTTTAATTCAAACGTATGGTATGCTGTCCGTTTCTGCAGAGGAGCCAACATTGTATGTACAGGATGGACAAACGGAAAAAATAGTAACGAAACAACCAAGTGGTGAATTAGTAACTATGAGTAATGGTAGTAATAAATTACTGTCAAGTTACACGATATCTTATAGTGAACCAAATTATAGCTTGCAACAACTTCAGACGTCAGAGCCAGCTATGTTAGAAACATTAGATAGTTCCTATAATCGTTTCTTACAATTACCAGATACGCTTCCGCAGCGAGTACAAGATTTAGCAATTGATATTACGCGCAATAAAACATCGATATATGAAAAAATAAAGGCGATAGAAGGGTATTTTTCAAAAGGTGACTTTAGTTATGATAAAACAGCTGCCGCCTATCCTTCGGAAAATCAAGATTATGTAGATCAATTTCTGTTCGATACGAAAGTAGGGTACTGTGATAATTTCTCTACATCAATGGTCGTGATGCTTCGGACTATTGGTATTCCTGCCCGTTGGGTGAAGGGTTTTGCACCAGGTAATGCAGGTGGAGTATCTGATGGTTATCGTAAATATACGATAACAAATGATAATGCGCATTCATGGGTAGAGGCGTACGTTCCGGGTACAGGCTGGATAGAATTTGAACCTACAATTGGTTTTTCTGGGAATGTTAATATCAATTATGATTTGCAACGAGATGTTCCTCAGCAAGAGCAGGAACTGCAACCAGAAGAAAAAACTGAGCAACAACAAAAGAAAGACCAACCAACTAAGAAAACAACTACCCAATCAGCATTTAGTTTTGATAGTGTATGGACGTGGATAAAAACATTAAAATATGTTTGGTTGGCACTCATTGTTCTGCTAATAATTATTGGTGTGACATTATTTGTACAACGAAAAACATGGATTCCTAAAATGCATGTGCGTGCCTATCGTAAAAAAGAAGCGGATTGGACGAGCTTTGATTCATCTTATCAGGCATTAACGAAACAATTAGTACGTATTGGCTTACGTCGAAAAGATGGCGAGACATTACGAGTGTTTGCTGAACGGGTGGATGCCGCTTTAGAAACGGAAGAAATGCGGAAGTTAACAGCGATATACGAGCAACATATTTATAGCGAGAATACGCAGAATGTTGACTACGTTAAACTGAGAGAAAGTTGGGAATATTTAATCAATCGCACTATCAGTTGATTTTAATGGGCACAAAGAGTAAAATGAAAAAAATTATATATGATTAGGATGGCTTTCATATAAGTTCGAAAATAGGGTTCGGATGTTTCTACGAAATCACCGTAAATGATTTCTCTATGAAGGTGAATGTTTTGGTTAGGTGAGGAGTTTTTATAAATCACTTTTCTTTGTTACGCATTCCCCTTTATAAATCATGAACTTATGGACGCGTAGGAAGTTTTTTTACTTTCATACGCGTTTTTCTTTGAACCTATGAAAACGTCCTTTAAAAATACAAGAAGAGGTGGAAATATTGTCAGCAAGCCCTTTATTAAAAGAGCAAGAAAAAATCGTCGTTCTAGACTTCGGTAGCCAATTTAACCAATTAATTACGCGTCGTATTCGTGAGTTCGGTGTCTTCAGTGAATTACATCCACATACGATTACAGCAGAAGAAATTAAAGAAATGAACGCAACAGGTATCATCTTTTCTGGTGGTCCTAACTCAGTTTATGATGATAATGCTTTCCATGTAGATCAAGCCATTTTTGAATTAGGCTTACCAATCCTAGGTATTTGCTATGGTATGCAATTAATGGCTTATACTCAAGGCGGTAAAGTTGAAGGCGCTGAAACACGTGAATACGGTAAAGCGGAAATTCAAGTGACTGCTACAAATAAATTATTCGGTGAATTACCAACAGAACAAATCGTCTGGATGAGCCATGGCGACCACGTAACAGAAGTACCTGCTGGCTTTGAAATCATCGCAACAAGTGCATCATGCCCTATTGCTGCTATGGCAAACGTAGAACGTAAATTATATGCAGTACAATTCCACCCAGAAGTTCGTCACTCTGTATACGGTAACGATTTACTACGTCAATTCGTATTCGATATTTGTGGTGCTAAAGGCGATTGGTCAATGGCAAACTTTATCGAAATTGAAATCGCAAAAATTCGCGAAATTGTTGGCGATAAAAAAGTATTATGTGCACTTTCAGGCGGAGTAGACTCTTCTGTTGTTGCAGTACTTATTCATAAAGCAATTGGTGATCAACTTACATGTATGTTTGTAGACCACAACTTAAACCGTAAAGGTGAAGTTGAACAGGTTATGAAAACTTTCACGGAAGATTTCGATATGAACCTAATTAAGATTGATGCACGTCAACGCTTCATGGACAAACTTGCAGGTGTGTCTGATCCAGAGAAAAAACGTAAAATTATCGGTAACGAGTTTATTTACGTGTTCGATGAAGAAGCTTCAAAACTAGAAGGTATGGATTTCCTTGCACAAGGAACTTTATACACAGACATCATTGAATCTGGTACTTCTACTGCTCAAACAATTAAATCTCACCATAACGTAGGTGGCCTTCCAGAAGACATGCAGTTCAAATTGATTGAGCCATTAAAAACATTATTTAAAGACGAAGTTCGTGCACTTGGCTTAGAGCTTGGTCTTGACGAAAAAATCGTTTGGCGTCAACCATTCCCAGGTCCTGGTTTAGGTATTCGTGTACTTGGTGAAGTAACAGAAGAAAAACTTGAAATTGTTCGTGAATCTGACTTCATCTTACGTGAAGAAATCGCAAAAGCTGGCCTTGAACGCGATGTTTGGCAATACTTCACGGTATTACCTGATATCCGTTCAGTAGGCGTAATGGGCGATGCTCGTACGTATGACTACGCAATCGGTATCCGTGCAGTAACGTCTATCGACGGTATGACTTCTGACTGGGCACGTATCCCTTGGGATGTTCTAGAAAAAATTTCTGTACGCCTAGTAAACGAAGTAAAACACGTAAACCGCGTGCTGTATGATATTACTTCTAAGCCACCAGCAACAATTGAGTGGGAATAACAGCTAATAGCAAGAGTCCTAAAAGCCCTAGTAACACAGGGTTTTTAGGGCTTTTTTTAGTTGTCTGATGTGCACCAAGTGACGTAACAATAGAACTTTTCTGGTCATTTTTAACTGGAAAGATTTAAATGATATAAACTAACGTAGTGAGGGCAAAATTGCTGGCAAAGCGTTGGATATAGTAAACTGAATTTATGTAAAATGATTACGCTGTTGTTTAATTTAGGGGGATTAAAATGGAGAAAAGTATAGCGACGATTTATACACTTGCTGTTGGTATGCCGAAAGAATTGGACTATAGTAAAGGGCGATCAATGATTACAGGGATTGAAAAACGGAAAGTGCACGAAGTTTATTTAGCTACTCGTGGATTTGAGGGAGATGATGTGGCAGATAAAAAGCATCATGGTGGACCTGATCGCGCTGTTTGTCTATATCCTGCGGAGCATTACGAGCAATGGGAAAAGGAACTTGGTAAGGCATTGCCAGCAGCAGCATTCGGTGAGAACTTAACGGTAACAAATATGCTTGAAGCGGATGTTTGTATTGGAGATATTTATAAAATTGGTGATGCAGTCATTCAAATTACGCAAGGACGTATTCCGTGTAGTACGATTGATAAATATACAAAGGCTGACACATTACTTAAACGATTAATTGAAACAGGTTATACAGGCTTCCTAGCACGTGTACTAAGTGAGGGAACAATATGTGCAGACTCAAAAATTGAAATAGTTGAAAGACACCCTGCTCGTATATCGGTTTTACATTGCAATGAAGTATATTTTGAAAACAACAACGCACTTGCGATGAAACGTATTCAAGCAGTAGATGCATTAGCGATGGATTGGAAACAAAAATTAGAAAAAAGAATTCAATTATTAGAGAGTCGAGTAGAGAAGTAAGGATAATGATGGAAATGAGAATGGGAGCTCTTACGTAATATGTTCGGTGGTTTCGTATTTATTGCCTAAGTACTTCTTATTGTGTAGGAGTTGGGTGAGTAATTCGATATAAAAGCCTTTGACATATTTACATACATTTGAAAAGCTCACTTTTTCAAAACAAATGCAAAATGGTCGATTATAGCCTTTAATCGTAAATAAAAAACAGGAAAAGCAACTTGTATAAGTTAGTATTTTTCCTGTTTTTTTACGCTGTTTTTACAAAATCAGAACAATAATACCGTATTTTACACGAACTTTCGTATTTTTTTTATAAGAAATGTTCGGAAATGGGGTTGAAATCTAAAAAACGAAATGATATATTACGATTGTAAAGTAAATAAGTCGTCGTATAATGTCGGGAATATGGCCCGTGAGTTTCTACCAAGTTACCGTAAATAACTTGACTACGATTTTAGTTTTTATACGGATGTATAATAACTAATTTATTTCACACATTATTAGTGATGAAATGTATCGTAGACATGCGACTAGTAGAATAGTCAGCGTGTCTTTTTTGTTTTCGATATTGAAGACGACAATACGGAGGATATTTTTAAAATGAAAAAATATTTCATGTTCGATGAATTAGGTACTAATTATCGCCGCGAAATAATTGGCGGTATTACAACATTCCTAGCTATGGCATACATTTTAGCTGTTAACCCAGGGATTCTGGAAAGTGCGGGAATGGATAAAGGTGCTGTTTTCGTGGCAACAGCATTAGCAGCAGCAGTCGGTTCTTTGATTATGGGTATTTTCGCTAAATTCCCAATCTCATTGGCGCCAGGTATGGGGTTAAATGCATTCTTTGCCTTCACGGTAGTAGGGACGTATGGCATTCCTTGGCAAACTGGTTTAACAGGTGTGTTCTTCTCGGGGATTATATTTATTATCCTTTCATTAACAGGTATTCGTGAAACAGTTATTAATGCAATTCCAGCACAACTTAAATATGCTGTGTCAGCTGGTATTGGTTTATTTATTACATTTGTAGGGTTACAAGGAGCTGGCATTGTAGTTGATAGTCCAGCAACTTTAGTAACATTAGGAGCATTTACAGGTTCAACTCTTTTAGCAGTATTCGGCATTATTATTTCAATCATCCTAATCCTTAAATTCCGTAGCGTCGGTATTTTCTTAGGAATGGTTATTACAGCAATCGTTGGTATGATTACGGGTGTTATTGCACCTCCTGAAGCTGTTGTAGCATCGATCCCAAGTGTAGATTCAACATTTATGGTTGCACTTAACCCAATTATTCATGACTTCGGTTCATTAATAAACGTTAAATTTTTAGTTGTTGTATTAACATTTTTATTCGTTGACTTTTTCGATACAGCCGGCACATTAATGGCTGTGGCAACACAAGCTGGATTAGTAAAAGACGATAAATTACCACGTGCAAGCCGTGCACTTATGGCAGATGCACTAGCAACAACAATTGGTTCTTTATTTGGTACTTCAACAACTACTGCTTATGTAGAATCAACTTCTGGTGTAGCAGCAGGTGCTCGTTCAGGTTTTGCTGCAGTTGTTACTGCTGTATTATTTATAGTAGCACTATTCTTCTCACCATTACTTGCGGTTGTTACTTCAGCAGTAACAGCACCAGCACTTGTTATCGTCGGTGTGTTAATGGTTTCGTCACTACGTTTAATTGAATGGGATAAATTCGAAATTGCAGTTCCAGCGTTCTTCACTGTTTTAATGATGCCTCTTGGCTATTCCATTGCAACAGGGATCGCAATTGGTTTCGTATTCTACCCAGTAACAATGCTTTTAGCAGGTCGTAAAAAAGAAATTCACCCAATGATGTACGGATTATTCTTCGTATTCCTTGCGTACTTTATCTGGGTTCGATAATGTAAGGACGAAATAGGCTCTGCTTAGTGAAAACTAAGTGGAGCTTTTTTCATTTAAAATTGTTTGAGTGCCTGGCACTTAATAATATAGAAGAAACTACTATCATACTATTGACTGAATAGTTTTATTTCAATTAAACACTTGCAAACTATAATGTGAGATGATATATTTAAACACGTTGTTACGAAACAAGCGAACAACATACAGAAAGAAAATAATAGTTGACATCATATTGAATGTATGTTAAATTATAAAAAGTTACTTATTAAGTAGCTAGCAAAATGAACCTTGAAAACTGAACAAGCAAAACGTAATCAATATAGTTTTTACTAGCTAACTTCGTTAGTGAACGAAACAAAATTTTGGACATCA
>NZ_JBIVOH010000014.1:0-57169 GCF_044754025.1 Lysinibacillus sp. NPDC093197
TCACACCCGTTCCCATACCGAACACGGAAGTTAAGCTCTTTAGCGCCGATGGTAGTTGGGGGCTTCCCCCTGTGAGAGTAGGACGTCGCTAGGCACATTCAAAACATCGAAGAGAAATCTTCGGTGTTTTTTTGTTTTTGCTAAAGTAATTGATTCCTTCCCATTAGTTAAAAAGTACATAAAAAGAAAATGAAACTATAGCTCATTTGTATCCGTCTATTGAGTAAAATTTATATTTAGTAATTTCAACATGATAGAAGGGGGGATTGTATGGAGCAGTATGAAGCACAAACTATGAAGGAAATTATGCATACATATGGAGACTATTTAATGAGATTATCGTATTTATATGTTAAGGACTGGGCTACAGCTGAAGATATTGTACAGGATGTTTTTATTAAGTTTTTCGAAACGCATCATCAATTTGAGGAACGTGCTACATTAAAAACTTACTTAGCTAAAATAACAATTAATCGATGTCATGATTATTTACGTAGTTGGAAAAGTAGAAGACAAATAATTTCGAACTACTGGTTAAATCAAATCTATGCAGAAAAGTGTTCAATAGATAGTGAGATGTTACAACGTTTAGAAAAGCTGGATATTGCTAAAAGTGTTCTACAGTTATCTGTGAAGTACCGTGAAGTAATTATATTGTTTTATTATGAAGAACTGACCACTGCGGCGATTGGAGAGTTACTGAATCTATCTGAGAATACAATTAAAACAAGATTGAGACGTGCAAGGGAGATGCTAAAACAGAGGTTAGATGAAGCAGAATGGGAGGTGTTACGGCATGAATAAAATAAAGCATGATTTTGATAAGTTATTTAGTGATGAATCAAGATTTTCAGAGGCAAATGAGAAACGAGTCATGCAAGAAATAATAGCTAGAAGAAATACTAGCCGTAAACGTTCATGGCAGTATCCTCTTATTATGTGTGGCTCTATATTTCTTATAGTTTTGCTTGCCGTGATTGTGTCGTTTGAATCAAATATATCCAAAGAAGAGTCACTAGCATTATGGTTGCAAGAAAGTGGCGCAGATGAAATTCTTTATGAAGAAATGAATGTGTTGCAAAAGGAAGATGCCCTTGTTGTTTATAAAGTACAGACAGGTTCGAGTTTGCTAGTTCATGCTGCATATTTAATTTTTAAGGATGGTGAATGGATTTCCACAGACCATTGTACAAATGGTTTTGGTACAGAAGATGCAACTGTGCATTATTTAAACTCTAGACAGGCGCCTTATTTATATTGTGGTACAGAGAGAAGCAACGGTTTAAAGAAAGTTATAGTTGGAAAACAGGAAGGGAAGATATTGGAGATAGCCAATGCTGGGATGTTTTGGTTCGCCTTTAGCAAGCAACCTGTAGCACGTGTAGTTTACGAATATATTGATGGATCAATGCAACGGATGAATTCCATTGAATGGGCGTCCACAGACATTGATGATAGGGTCCCTGTGATAGGTAATATGACGGGACAACAATATAAGATACAGTATACAAGTAATGCGATGAACCGTGGTAACCATGAATATACGTCCTATCCTATTGTTATTGAACCAAATGTTGAAAATTTAAATAGAGGCGACGTTGTATATGTAAATGCCGAGGATGGAACAAAGACGATAGCACGAATTGTAGGATTGCCTGGAGAAAAGATTGCCATTCATGATGGAACGATCATAGTAAATACAATACCCCTAGATATATACTATGGTTTTGCCACACAAATGGGCTTCGATGTGTTTGAAGCATATATCGACAAGCTGAAAGAGGATGGTGCGACTTTTGATGAAAATGAAATTCGTAAATATTTTTTTTGGAATATGGATGAATTGCCCCTTGATGCAGGCGAATATTATGTAGCAGCAGATAATTGGGGACACGGTATAATGACGAAAATTACGGATTCTCTAATTATAGGGAAAGTGCTAGGTTATGAAGCATTAGAGATAGCTAATGAATGGTCCAAAAGTGAAAGGGCATTATATGATGCTTTTAGAGAACAAAATGATGTGGAAATATTTCGTGATGTAGATCCATTGACGATAGCTCGTGTTCAGTTATACGCGAAATTTTTAGCCGATGAACAAACTGTGTATCGGCTATATACAACGCGGGAAAACTATTCGAAATGGAGCGAGGCCGAGCATATGCGTCAACATACACAAGTAGAGGCAGAAAGAAATAGATCTTGGGCATTGGAAATGGCGAAAGCGATGAAAAATGGGGCTTTTAAAGAATTGCCCGATCATGGAGGAGTCATCCTTTTTACACAAAATGAAAGTGACATGGGCTATCAAATGGTGAAAAATGAAAATGGTATTTGGCAAGTTGCCTTTATGCCAATTCAGTAGCTAAAATTAGTGGAACTCTTTTGAATCGTTTTAGCAGGGAGTTTTTATATCAATGGGAATTTAAAATCAAATGCTTTAATTGTTTTTTTCTACACTTAAATCTTAAGCTATCCTATTTTGTAGGATAGCTTTTTTATCCTGCAATAATCCCGTATAATTAAAGGATAATAAATTGAAAAGGGTGTCTTGTTTTGCAAAAGAAAAAGCCAATTGTAGAAGGTTTAGAGCGTTTTCGACAACAACAAAATATATCTTTTCATGTACCAGGACATAAACATGGTGAATTGTCACATCTACCACAAGCTTTTAAAGATGTCATGCGTTACGATGTGACAGAATTAACAGGACTAGATGACTTGCATTACCCTGAAGAGATGATTTTAGAGGCTGAAAATTTACTGGCTGATACATATGGCGTGATGAAAAGCTTTTTTTTAGTAGGTGGCTCTACGGTAGGAAATTTAGCTATGATTTATGCTACATGTAAAAGAGGCGATACGATTATCGTACAACGTAATGCACATAAGTCTATATTTCACGCAATTGAGCTAGTTGGAGCAAAGGCAGTATATGTTTCTCCTCAGTGGGATGATCGAACATTAACAGCAACACATGTCTCTTATCACGATTTAAAACAGGCAGTAGATTGTTATCCAGAGGCAAAGGCAGTTGTATTAACATACCCCACATATTACGGTATGACATCGAACGAAATTTCACAGCAAGTGGCATATTGTCATGAAAAAAAAATACCCGTTTTGGTAGATGAGGCTCATGGTGCTCATTTTAGTGCCTGTTCTTTATTTCAGCCATCTGCATTGACCTTTGGTGCAGATGTTGTTGTACAGTCAGCACACAAAACATTGCCAGCTATGACAATGGCTTCTTTTATGCATGTGAACTCAGAATTAGTGAATGTTGAAAGCATTCATCACTATTTGCGCATGTTACAATCCAGCAGTCCATCGTATGTATTGTTAGCTTCTTTAGATGATGCACGCTATTATATACAGACATATATGGAGAGTGATGGCGCATATATAATAGAGAAAAAAAATCAATGGGCTGAAGCATTACGTGCAATTGGCTCACTTGAAGTAATTGAAGTAGATGATCCTATAAAGTTATTGCTCCGAGTCAAAGGTTATAGTGGTTATCAATTACAAGAAGCATTAGAAGCTAAGCGTGTTTATGCCGAGCTTGCAGATGCACACCAAGTATTACTTGTATTGCCACTTTTAAAGCAAGGGTACAGTTACCCGTTTGCAGATATACGCGTTCGCATTAAAGATGCTGTTACAGCATTATTAAACACTGAAAAAACAGAAATACAAGCTGTTTCCCAAACTGCTTACAATTTTGTAGCTATTACAGAACCAATGTATTCGTTCGATGAAATAGCGAATATGAAGAAGGAATGGCTACCCTATATGCGAACGATGGGACGTACGGCTGCAAGTATGATTATTCCTTACCCTCCTGGTATACCATTACTTGTTCCAGGTGAGAAAATTACAGTGGCTAAACTAAGTCAACTAGAAGAATTACTTGCAACAGGTGCAACTTTCCAAGGAAATCACCGATTAGAAGAGAAAATGATTGAGGTCATTAAATAGTTGGAGGCAATAACAGCATGAAGTGCAATTTATTTATTACATTCGAAGGTCCAGAAGGTGCTGGCAAAACAACCGTTATTAAAAAAATCGCTGAACGGTTATCACTAGAAAATATAGATGTTTTAGCAACGAGAGAACCTGGAGGCATTGAAATCGCTGAAAAGATTCGTACAATCATTTTAAACCCGGAGCATACAGCAATGGATGAGCGTACAGAAGCATTATTATATGCGGCAGCTAGAAGTCAGCATTACTTTGAAAAAGTACGACCTGCTTTAGATGCTGGAAGAATGGTAATTTGTGATCGCTTTATCGATTCATCATTAGCTTACCAAGGATATGCACGTGGCATTGGTGTAGATGAGGTACTTTCCATTAATGAATTTGCAATAGGGAAGAAATTACCTGACTTAACAATTCTATTTGATATTTCTCCAGAGGTTGGTTTAGCACGTATTCATGCACATGGTGACCGAGAAGTGAACCGTCTCGATGTTGAAAGTCTGGCTTTTCACAAAAAGGTGCGTGAAGGATATTTACAATTAGTAAAACGTTATCCAGAACGTATAAATGTCGTCAATGCAGACCAAAGTATTGAGCGTGTAGTTGAAGATGTATGGGCAATATTGTACGAAGCAATACAGTAAAAACATGAAGTCGGCTACCATATTGTGATATAATGGTAACATACGGTGACAGATGAACTGCATCGGATAGAAGAGGACCTTTCCTTATAGGTGCTAAGAAGAATGCAATTGAACTAATTATCATCGGTTACGCAAATCAATGATAAAATGAAGAAGTGAATTTTTCTAGCGCAATTTATACTTCGTGTTAATAATACGAAAGCTTAAATAATTTTGTGCTTTTGTTTTAATTGAAGTTAAAATTGATGGTAGAAGTTGCTGTTTTTGAATAAATTCTATCAAGGCCAATTATATAAAAGGGGTGAGTGCGAATGAAGTTAGTCGTAGCTGTGGTACAAGATCAGGATAGTAGCCGCTTATCGAATGCTTTAACGAAAAATCAGTTTCGCGCAACAAAATTAGCGAGTACAGGGGGGTTTTTACGCTCTGGTAATACGACGTTCTTAATTGGAACAGAAGACTCTCTCATACCCAAAGTTTTAGATATTATCCGTGATAATTGTCGAGCGCGTGAACAGTTGGTTGCACCTGTTTCACCATTAGGTGGTAATGCAGATTCCTATATACCATATCCAGTGGAGGTAGAGGTAGGGGGCGCTACTGTATTTGTTTTACCGATTGAACAATTTCACCATTTTTAACGGTATTTAAATAAAAGATAAATATGTTGTTCAGTAAGAATTGCCAAGCAGACAGTACGAATTCACATATAAAGATGAATTTTATAAGAAAGCAATTGGGGGCGAAAGCAGCTTGAAGATCAATCAAGATATACGTGTCGGGTTAAATACTAATCGTACAGAGCCTCTTCAAAATAATAATCAAAACAACCGATTCGGTGATATGGTCGTTAAGCAAGGTTCAAAATTGCAAACCGAACAATTAACACGATTGTTGGGGGATATTTCTACTGCTGGTGACCGTGTTGCAAGATCCCGAAATTTGCGAGAGCTTGCTCGTTTTAAAATGCTTGTGAAGCGTTTTTTACAGGAAACTGTAGAACATGGAATGGAATTAAAACAATCACATACATGGAATCGCTTTGGTGAGGGAAGACGATTAAAAATTATTGAAACAATTGATAGTCGTCTTGTGGAACTTGCACAAGATATTTTAGATGAAGAAAAAGAAGCGATTGACCTTCTCGATAAAATTGGAGAGATTAAAGGTCTATTAATTAATTTATATATGTAAAACCCGTGTCTTGTTCACTTGTAGGCGCGGGCTTTTTTCAAATTGATTCAGTAGGGTTTTAAATATTAAAATTGGTGGAATGTATTTCTACTGAAATAAAATTACTTGTACAAGTCTAAAAGGCTTTGATATAGGAAGGAATTTAATAAAAAATGGCGAAGAATGTTGAAGAGCTTTTCACACTACAGCCAGTCGTAATGAAGCAGCTTCAAACGATTTTTGACAAAAATAGATTAGCCCATGCATACATTTTTGATGGCGAAAAAGGGACAGGAAAAGTGGATATTATGCGTTTTTTTGTAAAATTAATGCTATGTGAACATCCGCAAAAAAATGTTCCATGTGAAACATGTCGAAATTGCAGACGAGTAGATTCGGGAAATCATCCGAATATTCATCAAATTTATCCTGAAGGTCAATTTATTAAAATTGATCAAATACGTGATCTTATAGCTGAGATGAAGATGATGGGTGTAGAGCAAGGACGGAAAATTTACGTACTCCATCACGCAGATCGCCTCAATATAGCATCAGCTAACATGATTTTAAAGTTTTTAGAGGAACCGGATGGAGAAGTTACGGCTATTTTGTTAACAGAGCAGATGCAATCCATATTACCTACAATTCGTTCGCGCTGTCAGCATATTAAGTTTCAAAAAATGCCTAGACAAGTATTGTTAAAGCATTTGCAAGAAAACGAAATTCCCCACTCCATGGCTTCTACAGTTAGCATGATGACGAACGAGCTCGAAACAGCTATTTTTTTAGCAAAAGATGAGCAGTTTGCACAGGCTCGAAAAACAGTGTTAAAATTAGTAGAGGCAATTCGCCAAAATGTACATGAAGCTATGATTGTTGTGCATGAGGAATGGTTGCCACTATTTAAGGAAAAAGGCGAAATGGAGCAAGCATTGGATTTACTACTATTTGCTTACCGTGATATAGTGTCAATAAAAGCTAATCCCGAAGCAGCTTGTACTTATCCAGACATGTTACAGACTTTTAAAGAAGCTGCGTTACATTCGACTTTCGAACGCCTATCTAGTCAAATGGAGGCTATTTTACAGGCGCGCGCATCTTTACAGCGTAACATGAATAGGACGTTAATGATGGAGCAGCTAATGCTTAATCTGCAGGAGGGATATACATTTGTATAATGTAGTAGGAATCCGCTTTAAAAAAGCGGGTAAAATATATTATTTCGATCCAGCATCATTTCTACTAGAAGACAGTCAATATGTCATTGTAGAGACAGCTCGCGGTGTAGAATATGGTAAGGTAGTTGTCCCTCAAAAAGTAGTAGGGGAAAATGATGTCGTATTACCACTTAAACAAGTACTACGACCAGCAGATGAACGGGATCGAATCCAAGTTGAAGAAAATGCAATCGAGTCAAAGCGGGCATTTGAGCTAGCAAGTGCAAAAATCATAGAACACAAACTAGAGATGAAACTTGTTGATGTAGAATATACATTTGATCGTAATAAAATAATTTTTTATTTTACAGCAGAAGGTCGGGTCGATTTTAGGGATTTAGTAAAAGATTTAGCCTCTGTTTTTAGAACACGTATCGAGCTACGCCAAATTGGTGTACGAGATGAAGCAAAATTATTAGGTGGTATCGGTCCATGTGGCCGAATGCTATGCTGTTCAACATTTTTAGGTGATTTTGATCCAGTGTCTATCAAAATGGCAAAAGATCAAAATTTATCTTTAAACCCATCAAAAATATCTGGGTTATGTGGTCGTTTAATGTGCTGTTTAAAGTATGAAAACGATGAGTATGAAGAAGCAAAAGAAGGTATGCCAGATGTTGGTGAAATGACAATGACACCAGATGGCCGCGGAAGAGTTGTAGGTTTAAATGTGCTGGAAAGAATTGTTCAAGTATATTTACAAGAGCAGGAGCGCACGGTTGAGTATACACTAGAAGAACTGCTGGCATGCGAAAAAAATCTTATATAAGATAGAGAATTTAACGAGGTGGCTTGGGTGAAGGACCGTAATTTCTTAGATACCGTTATGGAGTTCGAACAACAGCTCGAAGCAATGCAGGAGCAATTTGGTGCATTGAAGCAATTTGTAGCGTTAATGATGGAAGAACATAAGGCACTCGAAACAGAAAATCATCACCTTCGTACACGTCTAGAAGAACTCCTTTCTAAAGAGAACACCGTACAGGCTGCAGATGAGAAGAAAGAGATTCCATTAGATATTGGCGAGGGATATGATAACTTAGCACGTCTATACCAAGAGGGCTTCCACGTTTGTCATGTTCATTTTGGGAGTTCACGTAAAGGTGAAGACTGTCTGTTTTGTCTATCATTTTTAAATAAGCAAAATGTGTAATAGAAGACTGATTCCCGCTTCGGTGGTGTCAGTCTTTTGTTTTGTATAGTAGGAGGAAGATTCGTGGAAAATTGGTTAAAGGATGATGAAAGGCTAGATTATTTGTTGGCAGAGGATTTACGTATTATTCAAAGCCCATCTGTCTTTTCTTTTTCATTGGATGCAGTGCTACTTTCGAAATTTGTCAATGTACCTTATTATAAAGGAAAAATTGTTGACTTGTGTTCGGGTAATGGTGTCATACCACTATTTTTAAGTGCCAGAACGAAAGGACAAATTACAGGTGTAGAAATACAACCACGTTTATTTGATATGGCAGAGCGAAGTATTCGTTATAATAACTTAGAGGAACAAATCCAAATGGTCCTTGGTGATGTAAAAGAAATTCCATCACAATTAGGGGTCGAAAAATATGATGTGGTAACATGTAACCCGCCGTATTTCTTAGCCCATGAAGCGAGTGATAAAAATTTAAGTGAACATCATGCTATTGCACGACACGAGCTACATTTAACACTCGATGAAGCGGTTCAGTCTGCAAGTAAATTATTAAAGCAAGGTGGAAAAGCAGCATTCGTTCATCGACCTGGCCGCCTTTTAGATATTGTCACTGCGATGCGGGCAAATCGATTAGAACCAAAACGAATGCAGCTAATTTATCCGAAAGAGGGGAAAGAAGCCAATACCTTATTAATAGAAGGAATAAAGGATGGTAAACCGGATTTGAAAATATTACCCCCACTTTATGTTTATGATGCAAACAATGAATATACAGCAGAAGTGAGAGAAATGCTCTATGGAAAAAACGAATAGCCATTTCTTCTATGTATTAGAATGTGCAGACAAGTCGTACTATGCAGGTTATACAAATAATATAGACAAGCGTGTTGCCGCACATAATGCAGGTAAAGGTGCTAAATATACAAAGGCAAGGGGACCTGTAGAATGTATATATGTCGAAGCTTTCGACACAAAACAAGAAGCGATGCGAGCAGAATATGCTTTTAAGCAGTTAACACGGACGCAAAAAACAAAATATATAGGGAGGGATAAATCGTGAAATCACAAAAAAGTACGATGCACACTCATCAAGGATACTTATATCTAGTAGCAACACCAATTGGGAATTTAGAGGATATGAGTGTACGTGCACTTCGTATATTAAAAGAAGCGGATGTGATCGCTGCTGAAGATACACGTAATACAAAGAAGCTTTGTAACTATTTTGAAATTGATACACCACTTGTGAGTTACCACGAACATAATATCGATGCTGGGGGAGAGAAGCTATTAGGCTTTTTGCGAGAAGGAAAAACGGTGGCATTAGTTAGTGACGCTGGTCTACCTTGTATTTCTGATCCTGGAGCAGATATTGTCGTAAAGGCAATCGCGGAAGGAATTGCGGTAGTACCAATACCAGGTGCCAATGCAGCAATATCAGCTTTAATTGCGTCAGGATTAACACCTCAGCCATTTTTCTTTTACGGTTTTTTAAACCGGGGGAAAAAAGAGAGACGACAGCAATTAGAGCAATTAAAAAATCGACAAGAAACTATCTTATTTTATGAGGCGCCACATCGCTTAAAGGAAACGTTAAAGGATATGGAATTAATTCTTGGCAATCGTCGTATTGTGCTAGCACGTGAACTGACAAAGAAATTTGAGGAATTCCTTCGTGGTACCTTAACAGAAGCGGTTGAGTGGTCACAAACCGAAGAAATTCGAGGAGAATTTTGCATTGTTCTAGAAGGAAATCAAAATGCAGAAGAAGACAATCAAGAAGAGGCATATTGGAAAGACATGAGTGTTGTGGAACACGTCGATTATATTATTGCTGAAACAGACGTTACTTCTAAGGAAGCAATTAAAGAAGTAGCAAAACTACGTCAAGTAGCAAAACGAGATATTTATAATACTTATCATAGTGAGTAAGTGTCAATAAAAGCTGGGTTGTCTCAATAGAGGCAACCTTTTTTGATTAATTTATACAAAATTTTACAATATACTGTAATTTTCTTTGTTAAAATAAAATATTTAAAATTGATAATAATTGTAAAAAAGAGTAATCTTAATAAAAGATGTCTGACATGGACATTATAAGGGAATCATGTATATTACTTTTCCATTATAAAAAGAAATTTTTATCAAATAATAAAAACACCTAAATCTTTGTTCTCGATTTAGGTGCTAGAAAGAAATTATTTTTTTAAGCTAGATTGGATTTCTTTCATTAACATTTCTGCGCCTTCAGGACTTAAAATTAATTTGCCTCCAACTAGACGGAAGTTATCATCAGAAACTTCGCCAGTAACAGCACATGTCATATTAGGCATATATTTTTTTAGGATGATTTTGTCATCATCTACGTAGATTTCTAAAGCGTCTTTTTCAGCGATACCTAATGTACGGCGAAGTTCGATTGGAATTACCACACGACCTAATTCATCGACTTTACGAACAATTCCTGTTGATTTCATAATTATTTTTCCTCCTAAAAGTAAAAGTTATATTGTATTTCGTCAAATTTCGACATTATTTCTTTGTCTGATAGTTATCATACCAAGTAATGCCATAAACGTCAATTAATTAATACAGTAATAATCTCTTAATTGTAAAAATTTTTGAGAAGAAAACTGTTATTTCAATTTTTTTAAAAGGTTTTTATTATAGATTTTATTTTATAGTAAAAAAGCTTCTTATAAAATACATTAAATGGATTAGTATAATATTCGACAATTTTCGCATTCAATAAACTTTCATTGAAACGAATTTCGTACTTCGATAGAATAGATATTATACTGTGAAACATTGGAGGCAGTTCTCGTGAGCGAACAAAACAAAACATTCTATATAACAACCCCGATTTATTATCCAAGTGGAAAATTTCATATTGGTACGGCGTACACGACAGTGGCGTCTGATACGATAGCACGTTATAAACGTTTACGCGGATATGATGTACGTTTCTTAACAGGGATGGATGAACACGGACAAAAAATTCAAGAAAAGGCAGCAGAAGCTGGCAAGCATCCTCAGGAATATGTAAATGAGATTGCCGTGGCAGCAAAAAAACTTTGGACATTAATGGACATTTCATATGATGATTTCATTCAAACAACAGAGGAACGTCATAAAAAAACTGTCGAAAAGATTTTCCAAAAGTTTTTAGATAACGGCGATATTTATAAAGGTGAGTATGAAGGCTGGTACTGCACACCTTGTGAGTCATTTTTTACAGAGACACAATTAGAAGATGGTAAATGTCCAGATTGTGGACGTGCCGTACACAAAGTGAAAGAGGAATCTTACTTCTTTAATATGAAGAAATACGCTGATCGACTATTAGCTTATTATGAAGAAAATCCTGATTTCATCGAGCCAGAATCACGTAAAAATGAAATGATTAACAACTTTATTAAACCAGGGCTTGAAGATTTATCAGTTTCCCGTACTTCATTCGACTGGGGTATTAAAGTGCCTGGAGACCCAAAACACGTAATTTATGTTTGGGTAGATGCGTTAACAAATTATATTACTTCTTTAGGATACTTATCAGATGATGAAACATTATTTAACAGATATTGGCCAGCAGACGTGCATGTAGTTGGAAAAGATATTGTACGTTTCCATACAATCTATTGGCCAATATTCTTAATGGCTCTTGATTTACCATTACCTAAAAAAGTTTTCGCACATGGATTTATTATGATGAAGGACGGTAAAATGTCTAAATCAAAAGGAAATGTTGTATATCCAGAGATGCTTATCGAGCGTTATGGATTAGATGCAACGCGTTACTTCCTATTAAGAGAGCTCCCATTTGGCTCTGACGGTGTATTTTCTCCAGAATCGTTTGTTGAGCGAACAAATTTTGATTTAGCAAATGATTTAGGCAATTTATTAAACCGTACGATTTCTATGATTAACAAATATTTTGATGGCAATATTCCTACAGAAAATCTTCAATCTACTGAATTTGATGAGGCATTAAAAGTGCATGCAGAATCAGTACGTATTAAATATGAAGAAAGTATGGAAAAAATGCAATTTAGTGTCGTATTAGCCGACCTATGGACGCTAGTATCACGCACAAATAAATACATTGATGAAACACAACCATGGGTTCTTGCTAAAGATGAGGCAGATAAGCCAAAATTAGGGGCTGTTATGCGAAATTTGGCAGAGAGCTTGCAACATATTGCAGTCATGTTACAACCATTTATGACATCTTCACCGACACGTATTATCCAACAATTGGGTCTAGATGACAAATTCTTAGCATGGGAAACAATTGAAACATTCGGTAATACTATTCCAGCAAACATTAAAGTGGTAGAAAAAGGAACGCCGATTTTCCCTCGTTTAGATAGCGAAATTGAAATTACTTATATTCGAGAGGAAATGCGTGGCTCAGTAAAAACTTCTCAGGAGGAAGAACCAAGCGTAGAATCAAAAGCTGTTGAGGTTCCAGAAATTCCGGAAATTTCAATTGATGATTTTATGAAAGTTGACTTACGTGTGGCAACGGTTACAGCATGTGAGCAAGTCCCTAAAGCAGATAAATTATTAAAGCTTCAGGTTGACCTTGGTTATGAGCAACGCCAAGTAGTTTCGGGTATTGCAAAGTACTATTCTGCTGAAGAATTAGTCGGGCAAAAAGTAATCGTAGTTGCAAACCTAAAACCTGTTAAGTTACGTGGTGAATTATCACAAGGAATGATATTAGCTGGCGAAAAAGATGGAATTTTAAAGCTTGCGTCTGTTGATCCAAAACTTGAAAATGGTGCAAAGGTAAAATAAAAAACGAAGAATGGCCTGCTGAGTAGAAAATATTCAGCAGGCCATTGTAAATTTGGACTAAAAATGGTTGTTTAATTATTTTAGGATAATTTATGCAATGCGGAAATTGACGAATTTTAGGTATATGGTAATAGTTATGGCGAATATATATATGTGTATTGTCATAATACTAAATTGTTTGTAACAAAATTGTAATACTGATGAAAAATATGAAATAATATTTTTTAATAAAATCAATGTTAGGAGAATGGCAATGTTTATCGATACACATGTACATTTGAATGCAGAGCAGTATCAAGAAGACTTACAAGAAGTCATTGATCGAGCTCTTGAAGCAAAAGTTGAAACTATGGTAGTTGTAGGATTTGATCGTAAAACGATTGAAAAAACAATGGAATTAGTAGAGCAATATGATTTTATTTATGGTGTTATTGGTTGGCATCCAGTAGATGCCATTGATTGTACTGAAGAGGATTTAAAATGGATTGAAGAATTGGCAGCACATCCTAAAATCGTCGGAATTGGCGAAACAGGATTAGACTATTATTGGGATAAATCACCAAAAGATATTCAACAAGCCCTTTTTCGCAAGCAAATTCATTTAGCGCAAAAAGTAAATTTACCAATTATTATTCATAACAGAGAGGCGACAGCAGATGTAGTCAACATTTTGCGCGAAGAAAACGCAGCTACTGTTGGAGGCGTAATGCATTGTTATAGCGGAAGTGTAGAAACTGCTTGTCAATGCATTGGAATGAATTTTATGATTAGTCTTGGTGGACCAGTGACTTTTAAAAATGCCCGTATGCCGAAGGAAGTCGCAATGGAAATACCTTTAGAGCACTTAATGATTGAAACAGATGCGCCATATTTAGCGCCACATCCATATCGCGGTAAACGTAACGAACCAGCATTGGTGCCGTTAGTTGCAGAGGAAATTGCACGTTTAAGAGAAATATCAATTGAGGAAGTTGCACAAGTAACGACTGCCAATGCAAAAAAAATTTTTAGGATTGACGATTAACTAGCTAAAGTGCCTCCAATACTGTGTTTGCGGTTGGCTAAAATAGCATGGTCAAATTTTTTTGAAATACAATCGGGTTGACAGTGCTAATTCTAGTCCGTATAATCCAACTTTGTATTAAGGAGGCGTTTTTTCATGTCAAATAATTCCATGAAAAACTTGTTCTTAGGATCATTGAGGAGTAAGCAAACAGTGATAAGAATTGTTTCACTTGTCCTGTTTGTATCAGTAATTTCATTCGTACTTTTCCAAGGTACTAAAAAAACCGTAACGCTTAGCGCTAACGGGGAAGCAATTGAAGTAGCAACACATGCCAAAACTGTAGAAGAACTATTACAAAATCAAAATATAGACGTAGCAGCGCATGATAAAATATCACCCTCTCTGAATGCCAAAATTGTTAATGGATTAGCAATTACTTGGGAACAGGCAAAAGAAGTAACAATTTCAGTTGATGGAAATCAGTCAAAAGTTTGGACAACTGAAAAACTAGTGAAGAACATTTTGAAGGAAGCAAATATCGAAGTATCAGAGCATGATACATTAAAGCAGAGCTTGGATACAGAAGTAGGAGCAGATAACAAAATCGATATTCAAAAAGCGTTTCAGTTAACGCTTGTCGATGGTTTAGAAAATAGACAAGTTTGGTCCACTTCGACTACGGTCGCTAACTTTTTAAAACAACAGGGAATTCAGCTAAATGAATTCGATCGTGTCGAGAATAACCTGGAGGACGTTATCACTCCAGAGAGTAAAATCGCAGTAGTTCGCGTAGAAAAGGTTATCGATGTAGTGGAAGACTCATTAGATTTCGCAATTGAAAAGAAGCAGGATGCTTCTTTGCTAAAAGGAAAACAAAAAGTAGTAACTACGGGCGAGAAGGGTAAAATTTCTCGAACGTATGAAGTCGTTAAAGAAAACGGCAAAATTGTCGCGAAAAATTTACAATCTGAAAAAGTCATAAATGAGCCAAAGAAACAAGTAGTTGCCGTTGGTACTAAACAATTAGTAGCAAGCACTACAACTGTGTCTCGTGGTTCAGCAGAGCCATCTAGTGGGAAAGAGTTTTATGTGACTGCAACCGCTTATACACCTTACTGTAAGGGTTGTTCAGGAACATCAGCTACTGGCATTAACTTACGTTCAGATTCTGGCTTAAAGGTAATTGCAGTAGATCCATCTGTTATTAAACTAGGCTCAAAAGTTTGGGTTGAAGGCTATGGAACAGCGATTGCTGGGGATACTGGTGGGTCAATTAAGGGTAATAAGATCGACATACTAGTACAATCAGATGCACAAGCTCGTAATTGGGGACGCAAGAAAGTGCGCATTAAAGTATTAAATTAAAAAAATTGTAAAAAATATCAAAATGTTTTCACTAAGCATTCGCTTTCCTGTATTGACTGGCAGGAAAGCTTTTTTCATGTATACGACGCAATAGCTTTGTATTTCTGTACAATCATACAGGGCAGTTGTAAAATGGTCTGAAGATAAGGTAGAAAAGAGGAGCCTTTTTGCAAATACAAGAAGTGATTGTCGTTGAAGGAAAAGATGATACAACCGCCATTAAGCGAGCTGTTCAGGCAGATACGATTGAAACGAATGGATCTGCCATTTCAGAAGAGACGCTTAAACGTATTCAGCATGCACAGGATAAACGAGGTGTCATAGTGTTCACAGACCCTGATTACCCAGGACGCAGAATTCGAGCAATTATTGAACAACACGTACAAGGTGTTAAACATGCCTTTTTACCGAAATCCAAAACAATTGCGAAGAATGGTAAAGGTTTAGGTATTGAGCATGCGGCAGATGAGGATATTCGTGAGGCGTTAAGTCTTGTTTATACGCCAAATAGCACTGAGCCCATTGCTGATGATATTACACTAGAAGATTTAATGACTGCTCGCTTAATTGGTCATCCATCGGCGAAAAGTCGCCGAGATCGTCTAGGAGAAATTTTAAATATAGGTGCAACAAATGGTAAACAACTTCATAAAAGATTGAAAATGTTTCAAATAACAGAACTGCAATTTGGTGCAGCTGTCGCACAGGTAGATCAGGAGGAAAATAATGCATAAGGATATTGCAACACCGATTCGAACACAGGAAATTTTGAAGAAATATGGATTTTCGTTTAAAAAAAGTTTAGGACAAAATTTTTTAATCGATCCAAATATTTTAAGAAACATCGTTAGTCATGCAAATTTAACGGAAAATAGTGGCGCAATTGAAGTAGGACCAGGCATTGGCGCATTAACAGAGCATCTAGCACGCAGCGCAAAAAAGGTCGTATCGTTTGAAATAGATCAGCGCTTATTACCAGTACTAGCAGATACGTTAAGTCCATATAATAACGTGTCTATCGTTCATTCTGATATTTTAAAGGCTGATGTGGCGAAGGTCATTGAGGAAGAAATGCCAGGCATTGAAGATATTATGGTTGTAGCTAATTTGCCTTATTATGTTACAACGCCTATTTTAATGAAATTGCTAAATGATCGTTTACCAATACGTGGATTTGTTGTGATGATGCAGAAGGAAGTCGCTGATCGCATTACAGCAAAACCAGGAACAAAAGAATATGGTTCACTATCTATTGCAATTCAGTATTATGTAAAGGCTGAAATTGCTATGACTGTGCCGAAAACTGTATTTATGCCACAACCAAATGTAGATTCAGCAGTTATTCGCCTTATTAAGCATAATGAGCCACCGGTAAATGTTATTGACGAGGATTTCCTTTTCGTAGTAACACGTGCTTCATTTGTACAGCGCCGTAAAACAATTTTAAATAATTTACAATCGGGTCTACCAAATGGTAAAGCAAATAAAGAAAAAATAATTGAAGCTTTAGAATCTGTGAATATTGACCCAACTCGTCGTGGTGAGACGTTGTCAATTCAAGAGTTTGGAAAGTTAGCGGATGCCTTATATCCAACCTTTGCAAAGTGAAAAAATATGTTACATTTTCAGTCGAAATGAAAAAAAAACGTATTTTTTTGAAAAAAATAAGTTGACAACATTTATAGAGGGCTGATAAAATATTATATTTTGTTGACATTTTTGGGCGTATCCCTTATACTAGGTAATAGTGAGGTGTAAGCGAAAATGCCAAAAACTTTAGCGGACATTAAAAAGTCGTTGGATTGTCATTTGGGTAAACGTTTGCAGTTAAAAGCAAACGGAGGTCGCAAGAAAACGGTCGAGTGTGCAGGGATATTGCGTGAAACATATCGCGCAATTTTTGTAGTTGAACTTGATCAAGAAGACAATACGTGCAAACGCGTATCGTATAGCTACACAGATATTTTAACTGAGGCAGTAGAGATTACATTTTTAGACGAAGCACAGGCTGCTGTCGCGAAATAGTTTCTAGTACTTATTTCTATATTTTGAAGCACTCATGTATGTTAAAAACTACATGAGTGTTTTTCGTTTTATCGGACATACTAATTTCGTCAGTTGTTAAAGGAGGAGTTTGCATGCCTAGAAAGGGAATCATGTCACCTCGTTTAAAAGAAGAGATCGCCAAAGAACTTGGATTTTATGATGTTGTGCAAAAAGAAGGTTGGGGCGGAATTAAAGCTCGAGATGCTGGTAATATGGTGAAACGTGCCATTGAGATGGCAGAAAGAGCAAGCAGTGAGCAAGAGCGTAAGTAGTGTACTTCGCATTAAATAACTTGCTTACATTTTTACTTCATTCAGCTAGGAATTGAGCCGATGCTGAACACAACAAAACAACTGACGAGAGAGAACCGTTTTTATAACGGTTCTTTTTTCAGTTTGCTTTCTCATTATGGTAAAATAAAATGAATTATCTTGCGCGAAAAACGAACGGCTGTTTATGCGTGTAGTTATGAGGGAGGAAGTAAGATGCTTTATGTAAAGGCGCCTGCAAAAATTAATTTAACATTAGATGTTCTTTATAAACGACCAGATAATTATCACGAAGTGGAGATGGTCATGACGACTGTCGATTTGGCAGATCGCATTAGCTTAGAATCTCGAGAAGATGGAGTAATTGAAATTATTTCAACGGATAATTTCGTACCAAATGATCACCGCAATTTTGCTTATCAAGCAGCGCGTCTTATAAAAGATACATACGGCATTAGACAAGGTGTATCCATTACAATTGAAAAAGAAATACCGATTGCAGCAGGTCTTGCAGGAGGCAGTAGCGATGCAGCGGCAACGCTAAAAGGTTTAAATGAGCTTTGGAATTTAAAACTATCAATAGACGAGCTAGCGGAGCTTGGTGCTAAAATCGGTTCAGACGTTTCTTTTTGTGTATACGGAGGTACTGCACTAGCAACTGGGCGAGGGGAGAAAATTCAGGAATTACCTGCACCGCCAAGTTGTTGGGTCGTGTTAGCTAAGCCTAAAATTGGTGTGTCAACAGCAGAAGTATATGGTGGCTTAAAGGTTGAAGGGCTTGAGCATCCTAATACAAAGCAAATGATCCAAGCAATTGAAACAGAAAGCTATGAGCTACTATGTGCATCTTTAGGAAATGTTTTGGAAACTGTAACATTTAAGTTACATCCTGAAGTTATTATGTTAAAAGAACAGATGAAACGTTTTGGCGCAGATGCGACGTTAATGAGCGGAAGCGGTCCAACGGTCTTTGGTCTCGTGGATACTGAGGCGAGAGTGAGCAGAATTTACAATGGCTTACGAGGTTTTTGTGAAGAAGTATATGCTGTGCGCATATTAGGGGAGCGTAATACGCTTGCTTAAAAACGCATAATTGTGTTAATTTTACCTATAAATATTCGTGTTTAGGAGAGGGTCGCATGAAATGGAAGCGTAGTGAACGACTAGTTGATATGACGTACTATTTACTAGAACATCCACATCAGCTGATCCCGCTAACTTATTTTTCAGAATTATATCAATCCGCAAAGTCTTCGATCAGTGAAGATTTAACGATTGTTAAAGAAACTTTCGAAGAAAAAGGAATCGGGTTATTGATAACAGTGCCAGGAGCAGCAGGTGGTGTGAAGTATATTCCTAAAATGTCCGAAGAGGAAGTTCGTTTAGTCATCCAGGATTTAAAAGCTGAGCTTGAACATTCAGATCGTTTGTTACCTGGTGGCTATTTATTTATGACGGATTTATTGGGCAATCCAGATTTAATTAATCGAGTTGGGAAGGTTTTTGCATCTGCATTTGCTGACCAGCAAATCGATGTTATTATGACAGTAGCAACAAAGGGGATATCTATTGCCCATGCCATTGCAAGGCATTTAAATGTTCCAGTTGTTGTCGTTCGTAGAGATAGCAAAGTAACAGAAGGCTCTACAGTTAGTATAAACTATGTATCTGGTTCTTCTCGAAGAATTCAGACAATGGTATTATCTAAAAGAAGCATGAAGAGTGGACAGCGTGTACTTATTACCGATGACTTTATGAAAGTCGGTGGTACGATGAACGGCATGAAGAATCTATTAGAAGAGTTTGACTGTCAATTAGCAGGCATCGCTGTGCTAGTTGAGGCAGAGCATGCAGACGAAACTTTAGTAGATGATTACTATTCACTTGTAAAGCTTCATGAGGTCAATGAAAAAGATCGTACGATTGCATTAAGTGAAGGCAATTATTTTACAAAAAGGGAGAAATGACAAATGAATGTAGTATCTACAACGAATGCACCAGCAGCAATTGGACCGTATGCACAAGGAATGATCGTTAATGGGATGTTTTATAGTTCAGGTCAAATTCCATTAACGGCAGCAGGCGAATTAGTAGAGGGTGATATTGTCGCTCAAACACACCAAGTATTTGCTAATTTAAAGGCAGTACTAGAAGCTGCAGGCTCATCACTAGACAATGTAGTAAAAACAACAGTCTTTATGAAGGATATGAATGACTTTGTTGCTATGAATGAAGTATATGCAAGTCATTTTGGAGAGCATAAACCAGCTCGTTCAGCAGTGGAAGTAGCACGCTTACCAAAAGATGTGAAAGTAGAAATAGAAGTTATCGCAATCGTAAAATAAAAATTAGTAGCCCTTTAAAAGAACTTAAAGCTCTTTTAAAGGGCTTTTATTCTTTTATTATAGATTTATACTGCTATTGATTTACGGTGCATGTGGCGCCCTCTGCCTAGCACTCTGTAAGCCGCAACTCGTTAACGCGCGGTTTGTTGCGCATTACGTTGTGTGCTGTACTAAGCAGAAGTCACGTCGCGGCCTTTCACGCCAATCAACTGAACACGTTGGTAGCGTAATTCTAATTTAGGAGCATAAAAGGATAAAAAAGAAAAAAGCCATCGAGTTGAACTTCTTGATGGCTTTTAAGAATACGCTAAAAGGTCATTTATAGTGCTTTTATTAACTAGCTTTAGCATATGCGTTCTAATTCTAAAAGAGGCGAATAAAAACTAAATATGCACTGATTTTAGTGTGGACTCAAACCTTTGCTGAAACAAGTTAAAGGATTCATTGAATGTCACAAATTTTTAGATGGACGTATCTAGTAGGCAAAAAGGTAGTCATTACGCCGTGTATTTAATTAGTTTTTAAAAATTTGACAAACAATTGTCAAATTTACCGTAAACTAGAGAAAATATTGTAACGAATTAAAAATGAAGTATTCAAATTTTTTAGAAAATTTGGTAGACTATGAAAAGGGAAATATTCGGTAATATGAATATAATATTTTCATTTAGGCATCTAAGATGAGAGGTGGTGAGAAAATGGAAGTTACTGATGTAAGATTACGTCATGTACAAACGGATGGTCGCATGCGTGCGATTGCTTCCATTACACTCGACAATGAGTTTGTGGTACATGATATCCGCGTTATTGATGGGAATACAGGCTTATTCGTCGCTATGCCGAGTAAACGAACACCAGATGGCGAATTTAGAGATATTGCGCATCCTATCAACTCAACGACACGTAACAAAATTCAAGAGATTATTTTAAACGCTTATCATAACTCTAGCAATGTGCCAGAGTCGGAACAAGCAGCTGAATTAGAAGGAATTGGCGTATAGTTTTATGAAAATAAATGCTCGTTTAAAGGTTATTTACAAATAAGTATCCTTTTGGCGGAAGAAAATAAAAGGAACTCTTCAATCATTGAGGAGTTCTTTTTATTTTTCAAAAAAGAGAAAAACAGCAAATTGTAGTGTATAGCTCATTACATTCGAGCATAAGGTGTGTTTGATTTAGGAATTCACCGTTTAGTCAATTCTACATGCCTTGAAAATAGATGAATTTTGCTATATAGTCATAAGAGAAAATGAGCGTATTGGAGGACTTACTGATGAGCAATATTTTTGCTGTCATTTTGGCTGCAGGTCAAGGTACACGTATGAAGTCCAAATTATATAAAGTGCTCCATCCAGTATGTGGGAAACCCATGGTACAGCATGTAGTGGATCACATTCAAACGTTAGATGTGAACCGCATCGTAACGGTTGTAGGACATGGTGCAGAAAAAGTAAAACAACAACTTGGAGATAAGAGCGAGTATGTTTTACAAGCTGAACAATTAGGTACAGCACATGCAGTACAACAAGCAGAGTCAATTTTAGGTAGCGAACAAGGAACAACATTAGTTGTTTGCGGTGATACGCCACTTATTCGCCCTGAAACGATGAAAGCTTTATTTGAGCATCATCAAGCAAAAAATGCAAAAGCAACAATTTTAACAGCTGTTGCAGAAAATCCAACTGGCTATGGTCGTATTTTACGTGGCGATGGTGGACAGGTGGAGCAAATTGTTGAACAAAAAGATGCAAGTGAAGAGCAGCAACGAGTAAAAGAAATTAATACTGGGACATATTGCTTCGATAATAAAGCATTATTTGAAACGTTAAAACTTGTGAAAAATGATAATGCACAGGGTGAGTTTTATTTACCTGATGTAATTGAAATTTTACAAAAACAAGGCGATATCGTTGAAGCTTATGTAACGGATGATTTTGAAGAAACACTCGGTGTGAATGACCGTGTGGCATTGTCACAAGCGGAAGAGTTAATGCGTGCGCGTATTAATGAGCGTCATATGCGTAATGGCGTGACAATCATTAACCCAAATGCTACGTACATTAGCTCAGATGCAGTAATTGGTCGTGATACAGTGATTCAACCAGGCTCTATGATTGAAGGAGCAACTGTAATTGGAGAAGATTGTTTAATCGGTCCAAATACACAAATTATCGATAGCCGTATTGGTGACCGTACTTCTGTGCATTCATCTGTTGTACGAGAAAGCACTGTAGCGGAAGATACAGCAATTGGACCGTTTGCACATATTCGTCCACTTTCTGATATCGGTAGCCATGTTAAAATCGGTAACTTTGTAGAAGTGAAGAAAAGTAAATTAGGTAACGACACAAAGGTATCTCATTTAAGCTATATTGGAGATGCTGAAATAGGTAATAACGTCAATGTTGGCTGTGGTTCTATTACAGTAAACTATGATGGGAAGAACAAGTTCCAAACAATTATTGAAGATGATGTATTTGTAGGATGTAATACTAACTTAGTAGCGCCAGTGAAAGTTGGAAAAGGTTCATTTATTGCAGCAGGATCTACAATTACAAAAGAAGTTCCTGAGGATGCACTAGCAATTGCGCGTGCAAGACAAGAAAACAAACCGAATTATGTAAGCAAATTAAATTCAAAATAATTATCAAATAAACAGGAGGCCATCATGCCGTATCAATATGCAAACTCACAATTAAAAATATTTTCACTCAATTCTAATAACCCACTAGCCCAAGAAATTGCGCAAGAAATGGGAGTTGAATTAGGGAAATCTTCAGTTAAGCACTTTAGCGATGGAGAGATTCAAATTAGTATTGAAGAAAGTATTCGTGGTTGTGATGTGTTTATCGTGCAGTCTACTTCTGCACCTGTAAACGAACATTTAATGGAGCTTTTAATTATGGTAGATGCTGTGAAACGCGCATCTGCTCGTACAGTTAACGTTGTAATGCCTTATTATGGTTATGCTCGTCAAGACCGTAAAGCAAAAGCGCGTGAGCCAATTACAGCTAAATTAGTGGCAAACTTACTTGAAACGGCTGGTGCAACACGTGTTATCGTTTTAGACTTACACGCACCACAAATCCAAGGTTTCTTCGATATTTTAATTGACCACTTAATGGCGGTACCTTTACTTTCTGATTACTTCAAATCTAAAGGTATTCCTTCTGAGGAAATCGTAATTGTTTCACCTGACCACGGTGGAGTAACGCGTGCGCGTAAAATGGCAGAACGTTTAAAAGCACCGATTGCAATTATTGACAAACGCCGTCCAAAACCAAATGTTGCGGAAGTGATGAATATCGTTGGTAATGTTGATGGTAAAGTGGCAATCTTGATTGATGATATTATCGATACTGCAGGTACAATTACAATTGGCGCTGACGCTTTACGTGCTGCTGGTGCAAAAGAAGTATATGCTTGCTGCTCACACCCAGTACTATCAGGTCCAGCAATCGAGCGTATTGAAAACTCTGCGATTAAAGAATTAGTAGTAACAAATACAATTCAACTTTCTGAAGAGAAAAAATCACCAAAAATTACAGAGCTTTCAGTAGCTAAATTAATGGCAGATGCAATTTCTCGTGTATACGAAAACAAATCAGTAAGTACTTTATTCGATTAATTTTAATTAGAATAAATTTATATTTGATATAGCATAATGTGTGACAAAAAAGGGACAAATCTACATTTATGAGTAGATTTGTCCTTTTTGTATAGCTATTAAGTTTGAATATTCAAATTAGAGGGTATAATAGTATTTGTTACTGTGTAATATTTACGCTCTTTCGAAAAGAGAGATAAATATTATAAAAGCCTTTAGCGGCTGTCATAAACTAATAACAGAAGAAATAGCGTTTTTTATATTGAATTCTGTAATTGGTATGTGGCATCAGTGTTAAGGCATAAATAATTTTCTTGGAAGGGGAAGGTATAGTATGAGTACAGTCTTAAGTGTAAATAAGCGCGAAGCTGGGCATCGTTCGACATTAACCCAACTTAGAAAAGGGGGAGCCATTCCTGCAGTTATTTATGGCTACAAACTAGATTCAACCCCAATTTCTATTTCAGCGAAAGAATTTAGACAGTTTGTTCAAAAGAACGGGCGTAATGGTGTCATTCCGGTGGAGTTAGATGGTGAAAGGGTAAATGTCGTTGTATCAGAAGTACAAAGATGTACACTGAAAGATGAAGTGAATCATGTAGATTTTTTAGCAATTAATATGTCTGAAGAATTAGAAGTAGACGTAGCGGTAACACTTGTTGGAGAATCAGCTGGTGTAGGTGAAGGTGGCATTTTAATGCAGCCGAATTTGGAAGTTAAAATAAAAGTTAAACCTACTGATATTCCAGAAACATTAGAAATTGATATTACGAAACTAGCAATTGGAGAAACTATTATGGTAGCGGATATTCGCGATCATGTAGATTTTGAAATTGTGAACGAAGATGATCATATTTTAGTAACAATTATGGCGCCAACAGTTTCTGCAGACGATACTGAAGTTGAAGAAAGCGTTGAGTCATAAGATTAAATGTATGTTTGAAGGGAAGGCTATCGAGGAAGTCGTAAAAGACGGACTTGATAGCTTTTTTGTTGTCGTAAAAATGAACAGTTTTTACAACGGACCGATAAATTTTTATCATACATATATTTGTTCATAACGGGGATGAACGAAATGTTTTCTTATAGCTCAGTATGGTAAAATAATGACTATTAGATTGAAAGAAGTGAGGTACTTATGAAAATTATCGTTGGTTTAGGAAATCCAGGTAAACCTTATGAGCATACAAGACATAATATTGGGTTTGATGTAATTGATGCATTAGCTAAAAAGTGGGATGCACCGTTAGCAACTTCAAAATTCAATGGCATGTATGCAACAGTACATCGTCCTGAAGGCAAGGTTCTACTTGTTAAGCCTTTAACATATATGAACTTATCAGGTGAATGCGTTAGACCTCTCATGGACTATTTTGATATTGATGTAGAAGATTTAATTGTAATCTATGATGATTTAGATTTAGAAACAGGAAAATTGCGTTTGCGTCAAAAAGGTAGTGCGGGTGGACATAACGGCATTAAATCTTTGATTCAACATTTAGGAACACAGGAATTTAATCGAATTCGTATTGGTGTAAGTCGTCCACCGGCTGGCATGAAGGTAGCGGATTATGTGCTATCAAAGTTTTCTAAAGAAGACAATATTGTTATGGCAGATGCTATTGATAATAGTGTTAATGCAATAGAAGCGTCTCTTTCAAAACCATTTCTTGATGTGATGAGCCAATTTAACGGTGCATAATCTCTTTCCAAAATGTCTATACTTTAAGTAGTAAGTTGCTTAAAGGAGGATGATTTGGAGATGGCAATTCGCTACCGTTGTAGGCATTGTGAAGTAGAAATAGGAACACTACCATTTGATGCAGATGATACAATTCGAAAGTTGCATATTTTCGAATTAGGTGAGGCAGATGATTATGTTGAAAAGGATCAACATGGGCAAACGACTGTACACTGCATTTGTGAGCAATGTGAGGATTCGCTTAGACAATATCCAGATTATCACGCACTCAATAAATGGATTCAATAATGGAAGGATGCTTTGGCGCACATTGCGTGCGTTCAAAGCTTTTTCCGTTTTTATTTTTTGAAGTAGAAATATACGCTGCTTTCAATAGTAATGCAAGGATAATAAACATGTTGTATAGTAGTGCGTTATGTTTTCTAAACCGAGAGTTTAATGACTAGGACAATTACACAAAGGTGAACTTGATAATTAGACAAATGAAATGTGTAATATTGTACTAGATTGATAGTATGAGGCACATTGAATAATTAGAATTTTCGCGCTGAAAGGAGTTTTTGACTGTGGAAGTTTTACGACAGATTGTGTCGCAGGACAAACATATCACATCATTTTTACAGGAGATTCAGAGCGGCAATACAGCATCTCAGCTCATTACAGGTTTAACAGGAAGCGCACGGCCAATTATGGTCGATGCGTTATTTGACCATGTACAAAAACCAATTTATATTGTGTCACCCAATTTATTGCAGGCACAAAAAATGGCGGATGAGCTTGTAGGGTTATTAGGAGAGGAATATGTCCACTATTACCCAGCAGATGAGTTTATTGCTGCAGACTTATCAGTAGCCTCTCCGGAGCTTCGAGCAGAGCGTATCGCAACGCTTGATTGTCTAGCGAGAGGTGAAAAAGCCGTTTACATTATACCTATTGCTGGCTTGCGAAAAATGATGCCCCCGAAAGAACATTGGATACATTATTTTTTACAGACTGCCATAGGCGAGGAAGTACAAATAGAGGAATGGCTCCAAACGCTTGTAGCGATGGGATATGTCCGTAACTCAATGGTAACGACGCCTGGTGAATTTGCGTTGCGTGGAGGCATTTTAGATATATATCCTCCGTATTTAGAAGCACCTATTCGAATCGAGTTATTTGATACGGAAGTAGACTCGATTCGTACGTTTTCTGCAGATGATCAGCGTTCAATAGATAAATTACAAAAAGTTCGTATTTTACCTGCGTCAGAAGTAATTTTGACAAAGGAAGAACGAATAGCTTTAGCAGGTCGTTTAGAAATTGCATTAGCGACAAGCTTGAAAAAAGTAAAGAAACAGGAGACGAAAGAGCTTCTGTATCAACATATTCAATACGATATTGAACTGTTGCAACAAGGAAACCTCCCAGATTTCGTTAATAAATATGGCTCGTTGTTATATGATAAAACGGCATATTTAGGTGATTATTTTGCACAGGATGGCATCGTATTATTTGATGAGCTTGGCCGCATTCAAGAAGTAATGGATGCATGGGAGCGTGAAGAAGAAGAGTGGTTTTTATCACTGATTGAAGAGGGGAAAATGGTACACGATGTGAAGCCAGCCTTTTCTTTAAAGGAGATTTTGGCTATGCTGTCACAGCAGAAGCTATATTTCTCATTATTTTCACGTACGTTTGCTGGTATTACCTTTAATAAGACAACTAATTTTTCATGTAAGCCGATGCAGCAATTCCACGGGCAAATGGCGTTATTACAAAATGAAGTTGAACGCTGGCAGCTCGGTAAATTTACAGTGCTTATCGTAGCTAGGGATAAAAACCGCGTGAAACGTGTACAGCAAATGCTTGAGGAATACGATATTCATGCAACGATTGGGGAGCCGACTGAGTCTGGTCTCTATATTGTAGAAGGCGGATTATCAAGCGGATTTGAATTGCCTTTGCAGCGTTTGGCAGTCGTAACAGAGGATGAATTATTTAAACAGCAAGCAAAGAAAAAATCACGCCCTCAAAAAATGACAAATGCAGAGCGTATTAAAAGCTATACAGAAATTAAGCCGGGCGACTATGTCGTGCACGTGCACCATGGGATTGGGAAATATATCGGTGTAGAAACACTAATAGTCAATGGGACACATAAAGATTATTTGCACATACGATATCGCGCAGATGATAAATTATATGTGCCTGTGGAGCAAATCGATTTAATTCAAAAATATGTGGCATCTGAAGATCGCGAACCGAAGCTACATAAATTAGGTGGAGCGGAGTGGAAAAAAGCTAAAGCAAAGGTTTCCTCTGCCGTTCAAGATATTGCAGATGATTTAATTAAACTCTATGCTAAGCGTGAAGCGGAAAAAGGGCATGCTTTTGCGCCTGATAATGATGATCAACGTAATTTTGAGACATCATTCCCTTATGAAGAAACAGAAGATCAGCTACGTTCGATTATTGAAGTAAAACGTGATATGGAACGAGAACGCCCAATGGATCGCCTAGTATGTGGCGACGTAGGATATGGCAAAACAGAAGTTGCCATTCGTGCGGCATTTAAAGCCATTCAAGATGGTAAGCAAGTTGCCTTCCTCGTGCCTACGACGATTTTAGCGCAGCAGCACTACGAGACAATCCGCGAGAGATTCCAGGACTTTGCAATTAATGTTGGTCTACTATCTCGCTTCCGCACGAAAAAAGAGCAAGTAGCGACATTAAAAGGTTTAAAAGACGGGCAAGTTGATATTGTAATAGGAACTCATCGAATTTTATCTAAAGATTTAACGTTCCAAGATCTTGGTCTACTCATTGTAGATGAGGAACAGCGCTTTGGTGTTACACATAAGGAGAAAATTAAACAGCTGAAAACAAATGTTGACGTGTTAACTTTAACAGCAACACCTATTCCAAGAACGCTGCATATGTCGATGGTTGGTGTACGTGATTTATCGGTTATTGAAACGCCTCCTGCAAACCGTTTCCCTGTGCAAACTTATGTTATGGAGCATAGCGGTGCACTAGTACGAGAAGCAATTGAGCGTGAAATGGCACGTGGTGGCCAAGTATTTTACTTATACAATCGAGTGGAGGATATGGCACGGAAGGTTGATGAGATTCAAACGCTTGTCCCTGAAGCGCGTATCGGACATGCACACGGTAAAATGACTGAATCACAATTAGAATCTGTCATTTTAGCATTTATTGAAGGGGATTATGATGTTCTTGTTACGACGACAATTATCGAGACTGGAGTAGATATTCCTAATGTCAACACGCTTATTGTCCATGACGCAGATCGAATGGGTTTAGCCCAACTGTATCAATTACGAGGTCGTGTAGGGCGATCAAATCGAGTAGCGTATGCCTACTTTATGTATCAGCGTGATAAAGTACTCACAGATGTAGCGGAGCAACGACTACAAGCTATTAAAGAGTTTACGGAGCTCGGATCTGGTTTTAAAATTGCGATGCGTGATTTATCGATTCGTGGAGCTGGTAATTTATTGGGTGCACAGCAACATGGCTTTATTGATTCTGTTGGCTTTGACTTGTACTCGCAAATGCTAGAAGAGGCCATTGCAGAACGACAAACTGGCGTGAAAAAAGAGGATAAGCCAGAGATAGAAATTTTACTGAACATCGATGCTTATATTCCTGATACGTATATTCCAGATGGCTATCAAAAAATTCAAATGTATAAACGCATTAAAGCGATGGACCAAGTGGATGAATACGAAGAAATTATTGAAGAATTGCAAGACCGTTTCGGTGATTTACCAATTGAAACAGAACGTTTACTGCGAATTGCACGTATGAAAATTTGGGGCTTAGAAATGGGCGTTTCCTCTATTAAAGAAAAGCAAAAGGTTATCTCTATTTTGATATCTGAAGAGGGTTCTGCAAAAGTAGATGGTAGTAAAATTGTAACTGAAACGATGAAATTTGAGCGAGCTGTTGGCTTCGGTATGGATAGTATGCAGTTGATATTGACAATTGATGAGCGTAAATGCAATAAATACCATCATTTTGATATATTAGAAGAAATAATGCAGATTATTGCAAAATCGAAAAAAAATATGTGAAAAAAGGCTGAACTTGTTGACAAATTGGCAAGTTCAGCCTTATTGTATGAAAAGACAAATTTTTATTAAAAAAAATAATGTTGGATTCAAAATCCTTTTCGTTCATTTTTTGCATAGATTGTCTTGAGAAAAACCATACTATTGTTGTAGAAAAATTTTAATGAATACGAAAGCGAGGCAGTTTAGCATGAAAGCAACAGGAATTGTTCGTCGTATAGATGATTTAGGACGTGTGGTAATACCGAAAGAAATTCGTAGAACGCTACGTATTCGCGAAGGTGACCCGTTAGAAATTTATACGGACCGTGAAGGTGAAATCATTTTGAAAAAGTATTCTCCAATTAATGATTTAGGAGAATTCGCACGTGAGTATGTAGAAACATTGTATGAAACGCTAGGTACTCCAGCGTTTGTAACAGACCGAGACGAAGTAATCGCTGTTGCAGGGATCGGCAAGAAAGAATATATTAATCGCCGTATTACATCTTTTGCAGAAGGATTTATGGACGAACGCTCAACAAAAATTGAGAAAATGGAAACAACTATTGAAATTGTTCCTGGACAATATGAACAAGTTAAATCATATTGTGCAACACCAATCATGGTGAATGGTGATCCAATTGGTTGTATCATTGTTTTATCTAAAGTACATTTTGTTGGCGAAGTAGAAGTAAAAGTAGTGGAAACAGCTGCTAATTTCTTAGCAAAACAAATGAATAATTGATGAACATCGAAAGTTATTGTCATGACTCTTTTAGGGTGAACAATAACTTTTTTTGTATACATAATGCTGTACCGATAGCGGAGACAGTGTTAACGTGAGCGTCATACTTTTGAGGTATGCTATACTATTGGCATTGTTAAATGAAGGAAAGAGGACAATTTATGTCGGAACGATTTGGTATGAAAAGTTACATGAAGGGCGCGGCATTACTAACCATTGCAGCCCTCATTGTGAAAGTTTTAAGCGCAATTTATCGTGTACCTTTTCAAAATCTAGTTGGTGACGAAGGATTTTACATTTATCAACAAGTGTATCCTGTAATATCCATCTTTGTAGTATGGACATCAAGCGGTTTTGCGGTAGCTATTTCAAAAATGCTTGCAGATAATGATTGTATTGTAGATGAGGAAGAACGTACACAGAAAAGACGAAGCATTATGCGGATTATTTTTCGTTATTTAACAGTACTTTCCTTCGTATTTTTTGGTGTTTTATTTGCTGGGGCAGATGTACTTGCGAAAATGATGGGTGATGCCAATCTTGCGCTATTACTACGCACAGGATCTTTTATTGTATTAGTAATGCCTGCACTTGCTATTTTTAAGGGTGGCTTTCAATCAAGAGGGATTATGGAGCCAATTGCTTATGCACAAGTACTGGAGCAAACGGTAAGAGTTTCCGTTATATTAGCTGGTACGTTTATAATTATGACAACGACAAAGTCCCTCTATGGGGCAGGACAAATGGCTATTATTGGGACGGTCGTCGGAGAAGTAGTTGGCTTATTATTAATTGCGTTTCTTTTTAAAAAACGCTTTGGTTCTTTTATTGGCAAACAACAACAACGAATAGCAAGCTTTCCTGTGTTAAAAGAGGTGACATTGCTTAGTTTAAGTGTGAGTATGAGTAGCTTGTTATTGCTTGGCTATCAGCTTGTCGATTCATTTACTATTTTTTCGCTACTCATAGATAGCGGAATGGACGAGACATTAGCTAAGGAAACAAAAGGTATTTATGACCGCGGACAACCATTAGTTCAATTAGGGGTTGTCATTGCAGCCTCATTATCGCTTGCTATTGTGCCACTTGTTGCACATATGTCTAACAAGCAAAATGGGCGCAGTGCGATGCCGTTTATACAGCTTACGTATAGGGCCTCCGTATTGTTTGGGTGGGCAGCTTCACTAGGGCTAATACTAGTCATGCCTTATATTAATGCAATGCTATTTAAAACAGATGCACTATCAGAAGTACTTATGTTATATGTTTTACAAATTGTACCGTTGTCAATTATTTTGACATTTACAGCTATTTTGCAAGGTTTTGGGAAATTAAAAATGCCAGCTCTGTTTTTATTTGTAGGTTTTTTATTAAAAGTGTTACTAAATGTCTTCACAATTGCACCGTTTGGTGTTCTAGGCGCTGCTGTTGCTAATAATGTGGGACTTTTGTTCACAGCATTAGCGCTCGTGCTGTACTTAAAGAAAATTACAGGCATTCAATTGGCACCTGCAAGCTTTTATCAAAAGCTTGGCATTGCCTCATTATGTATGTCAGTGGTAGTAATCCTTTGGCTTCAATTTATCCCAGCTTTGTTAAATGGATTTTTATCTGAACGCCTTGTCGCTGTGGTTGCTGGCTTCAGTGCGGTTTGTATTGGCGCAATAGTGATGATTACTTGCATTGCAAAACTACGAGTACTTGCTGAAAAAGAATGGTATTTACTACCTTTTGGTCGTAGAATGGCTGTTTATCAACTATGGTTAAATAGAAAGAAGTAGGTGGAGTTATTGAATACATTAACGATAATTGGCCTTGGCGCTGGTGATTTCAATCAGTTGCAAATGGGCGTTTATAAAAAATTAATAGCGGCAAAGAAGTTGTTTGTTAGGACGGTTGATCACCCTGTATTAGAGGAGCTAGCTAACGAAGGCTTACAATTTGAAAGCTTTGACGCTGTATATGAGAAGCATAGTACATTCCAGCCGGTGTATGAAGAAATTGCGCAAAGATTAATCGAGGCTACTGCAATGGGAGACGTGATGTACGCTGTACCTGGTCATCCGCTTGTTGCAGAGCAAACGGTGCAGCTTCTTATTCGAGCAGCGCAAGAAGAAAAGGTCAATGTAGTAATAGAAGGTGGTCAGAGCTTTTTAGACCCTATTTTTGGTGCTTTAAAAATTGACCCAATTGAGGGCTTTCAATTACTAGATGGCACAAGCTTTTCGATGCATGACATTAATATGCGCCAGCACATTTTAATTGCACAAGTGTATGATACATTCAGCGCGTCGGAAGTGAAGCTGACATTGATGGAGAAATATGATGATGAATATCCAGTAACGGTCGTTACAGCAGCGGGTTCCTCTCAAGAAAAGCTAGTGACCGTTCCGCTATATGAGCTTGACCAAAGTGTTGAGGTAAATAATTTAACAACGGTTTATGTACCTCCGGTGACTTCTCAGGAGGAAGCATTACGTGATTGGGCAACTTTCCGCCAAATTATTGCTACTTTGCGTGGACCAAATGGGTGTCCGTGGGATCAAAAGCAAACACATGAATCGTTAAAGAAATATTTACTAGAGGAAGCACATGAATATTTAGCCGCTGTAGATGCAGAAGATGATTTTGCGATGATTGAAGAGCTTGGGGATGTGTTATTACAAGTATTTCTACATGCGCAAATTGGAGAAGATCAAGGCTATTTCACATTAGAGGACGTTTTAGCTTCAATTAGTGAGAAAATGATTCGTCGTCACCCTCATGTATTTGGAGATGTCACAGTTGAAGATGCTGATGGTGTCATTGCCAATTGGGAAGCAATCAAGGCTGAAGAAAAAGGGATTAGTGACAAGCCGTTATTGGAAGAGGAATATCGAGCGTCATCTGCGCTGCAAACAGCGTACAATTATCAAAAAAGGGCAGCTAAAGTTGGTTTTGATTGGCCAGATGTAGATGGCGCATGGGATAAGTTTGCAGAAGAGTGGCAGGAATTCCGTCATGAAGTGGCGAAAGGGTCTAATATGACGCGTCTCGATGAATTTGGAGATGTGTTGTTTACGCTCGTTAATTTAGCTCGCTTTTACAAGCTATCACCCGAAGAGGCCATGCTGCATGCAAATGAGAAGTTTGCAAGACGCTTTGGCTATGTTGAAGCGAAAGTAAAAGCTAGTGGTAAGCCATTTTCAGATTATACACTGGAACAATTAGATGCTTTTTGGCATGAAGCAAAGCAACTTGAGAAGGAGTAATAATATGCGATTAGATAAATATTTAAAAGTTTCACGATTAATAAAACGACGTACGTTAGCAAAAGAAGTTGCTGACCAAGGTCGTATTACGATTAATAGTAAAGTAGCGAAGGCTAGTAGTAGTGTGAAGGCTGGTGATGAACTAGCTATTCGTTTTGGCCAAAAAATTGTCACAGCTCGCGTGGAAGAGTTACGTGATACTGTAAAAAAAGAAGATGCAGCAAAGATGTTTACAATATTAAAAGAAGAGCGTCTTGAAAAGGTTGAGCCTGAATTTATTGATGACGAAGACTAATTTTCACTTTGTTTGAGCAGAAGTTCACTATGGGGATAAACGCCAATACGGATTTCTTAGGGTTTAAACGCTGGCTGAACCAAGTTAAAGATTCCTGCAGATGTTTCAAATTTTAATTGTGCTCGAAAAAATCTGAGCGCAATTATACCGAGTTGTAATTGATTTGCTAGTAACGTTAAAAATTTTTTCTTAATAAAAGTAAGGCAACTTTCATAAAGTTTGTCATGCTTTTAAGGTTGTCCGCATAAAGTGAACAGAAGCTAGGACGACTAAAGGAGGAAAAAAATGACGCTACATCAAGAAAGTAATCGTTACACAATTCCATCTGGAGAACATATTTTAACGATTCGTAATCGTAAAAGAATGGACATGACTTCTGTAAAATCAATTGAACGCTTTGATCAGGAAGAGTTTTTTATTAAGACGTCCCAAGGGCATTTATTGATTCGTGGAGAGGAACTGCATATCGTTCACTTAGATGTTGACAAAGGGTTATTGACGCTTGAAGGAACTGTAAAAACCTTGCAGTATGACGAGGAGGAAAGTGGCTTCTCGAAAGGTTTCCTTCATAAATTGTTTGGATGATTGTTAGTCAGCAATTCGTTCAGCTATTAGTCATGGTTGTGAGCGGTATCGCAGTTGGATTTATTATTGATAGTGTAAGGCTCATTGTTTTTTCAACTCCAAAAAGGTCAAGCCTCCGAAAGTGGATGATGGTTTTAGAATTGTTGACTTGGATTCTGCTCGGAGGGTTAACGTATTATTTATTGTTTTGGTTAAAAGATGGCGCATGGCGGGCTTACGACCCGCTTGCGCAGATTGCTGGTATATTTTTATATCAAACCTTTTTTCAAACCTTTTTACGTTTCATTGCACGTATAATAGTGAATATAACATGGAAACCATTTTGGTTTATCGTACGTTTAATAATCGCTATTATTCGACAAATCCTACACATATTAATGAAAATTGGTGCATTCGTCTTAAGACCTTTTGTCAAAATTTATTCGTATTTGTCCTACACTTTATTAAAAAAATTTCGATATATCAAGTATAATAAAAGACAACAATAACTTCGGAGGTGCGGGCATGACTAAACGTCATTCATCAAAAGATGAACAACAAAACTACACAAAGCTTGATAATGACTATGTCCGTAACACGGATAAAGCTATGAATCGTAAAGTGCAATCGCGTAAACGAAAAATGCGCCGTATTGTTTTTTTTGCGATTGTGCCAGTCGTCATTATCGCCTTCCTCATAAATATTCTAGTCCATCAATCTGAGACGCTAGCTGAAAAAGAAAAGAAAAAACAAGAGGCAACTCAGCATTTGGTAAAGGTAAAAGATGAGCAGGATTCGTTAAATCTTAAGATTAAACAATTAGAAGATGATGAGTATATTGCAAAGCTTTTACGCAAAGAGTACTTCCTATCAGAAGAAGGTGAAATTATTTTCATTATTCCTGATAAGGAAGATAAAAAAGACGACTGAAAAGCTATGTATTGTTGACACACTTTTTTAGTTATATATAATGAAAAGAGAAACTTATTGAAGTAAAAAGTTTGATTAAATTGATTACATGGCTCAAAAGAGTCGCTTAATTTTTAAGGAGGAGCATTTTTTTTATGTCAATTGAAGTAGGCAGCAAGGTACAAGGTAAAGTAACAGGAATCACAAATTTTGGAGCATTCGTTGAGCTGCCAGACGGCAAAACAGGCTTAGTACACATCAGTGAAGTTGCTGACAATTATGTAAAAGATATCAATGAGCATCTAAAAGTTGGAGATGAAGTTGAAGTAAAAGTGATGAATGTTGAAGCGGATGGAAAGATTGGTCTTTCAATCCGTAAAGCAAAGCCTCAAGTTGAGAGACCAGAGCGTCCTCAACGTCCGCGTCGTGACAATCGTTCTAATGATCGTAACGAACGCCATCAGCCGAAGGAAAACTTTGAGCAAAAAATGGCACGTTTCTTAAAAGATAGTGATGAACGTCTAGCAACATTAAAACGTGCTACAGAGTCAAAACGTGGTGGTCGCGGGGCTAGAAGAGGGTAGTTTGCTGACTGTTTTAATCGTAGAAAAAGTGTATTAAATAGAACGGGGATTAGCTTTTGTTTATAACAAAGGCTAATCTTTTTTGTTTGTAAGCACAAATTCGATACAGTATCTAAAGGGCAGTTAGTATTACTGGAATTAAAAAACGTAATTTCATGTAGTTGAAATTACGTGGTGAAGTACGATTTTGGATAGGGCGTACCTATAAAGTTGAAGTCGGTCCTTTTTTCTTCTTTGGAGCTGACACAGGCTGCTCCGATGTTGTTTCAGGTGTCTTCTCTACAGGATTAGTCACCATTTTTACGAGTAAGTACACACCATATACGCTTATGATGAGACCTGCAAGAAGTAAGAAAATTTGAATGGCAAAGGGTAAGTTGATAAGTATTGATACGAGAATGATCATTGAGCCACTCCCGCATGTTAAAGCAGCTTTAGTTAATGAACCCAAAAACAGTGAACCTCCTAGTAACATGTGCATTTTATAATAAGTATGCCATATTTTGAGAAGGTAAGCATACTAAAATGCTAACGATACTTATTACTATGTCCGAAACAATAAAAAAACGTCTCAGATGTACATCTGAGACGTTTTTTTATGTATGACCCCTACGGGATTCGAACCCGTGTTACCGCCGTGAAAGGGCGGTGTCTTAACCGCTTGACCAAGGGGCCAATTATGGTGGCGGCCGAGGGGATCGAACCCCCGACCTTACGGGTATGAACCGTACGCTCTAGCCAGCTGAGCTAGGCCGCCAAAATATTATTGGAGCGGAAGACGAGGTTCGAACTCGCGACCCCCACCTTGGCAAGGTGGTGTTCTACCACTGAACTACTTCCGCATGTCTTTTTAAAGGACAAGTTAAATAATACAATCCATTAAACAAAGTGTCAATATCTTTATAAAAAAAGTTTAATAAAAATCTAATAAAGTTGAAAAAACGTGTATTAGCTTAATGAAAAGACAAAGAAATGAATAATTTGAACGCGAAAATTGACATTAGTACCATAAATACAGTTAATAGTGGAATATTGCGAAAAATAATTACTGCAAACAAGTACAGCTACCCATTTTTTTAGTAGTTACTGACATTTATCGTATTTATGCATATGTATTCGTCGAAATGTTTATATTTTTTTTTGCCATCGTCAGACAATCTTTCCACACATAATTTCTTATAATAACGAAAAAGTGTAGAAAGGGGATTATGAAATGACTAGTGTTGAATGGTATGAAACAGCGAATGTAGACGACCAAAAATCGGGGGCGAGAAAAAGGCAATTATTTATAGGTTCCCTATTTTTTTTAACATCCTTCTTTTTAGCTCAATCTGTTGTGTTTGAAGCAGCTGTACCTTTCTCTGTACCTTTTTGGGCGATAATTCGCAGTAAGTATAAAGAGTATGCGAAATTCGTATTATTTGGCGGTTTAATAGGCTGCTATTTCCTAGGTTTTGGACAAGTCCTCATTCTAGCATTACAAATAGGCATGTACGAGTGTATAATGCGTTTCCGATATTGGCGACTCCCTCAAAGCATTGCCGTTTCTCTTGCTGTACTAAGCGTGCAAGTATTGTGGCAGGGCATCATGTACCAGGGTCTTCCGCCGGTGCTTGTGCAATTTTATGTAGGGTGTGAGGTAGCATTAGCACTTATTATGACGTTATTTATGCAAGTGCTTTTCGTCAACTCATATGAGTGGTTTACAAGCAATTGGACATATGAACGGCTTGGCTCAGCACTAGTTGTATTTGCAGCTATGCTAACAGGAATGCAAGCGGTCGTCATTAGCTATTTTTCATTGCCAATTTTTTTATTGCAGCTACTAATTTGTTTTGGTGCATTTGTAGGAAGTGTGCCACTAGCGACAGTTATAGGAGCGATACTCGGAACTCTTATCGGGGTGGCCAAGCTATCGTTTACAGGGATGCTATCAGTAGCTACTTTAACAGGTCTTTGTGCAGGTATGGGAGCACGTGCAGGAAGATTTGGTGTGGCAATCGGTAGTATTTTGCCAAGTGTGTTTTTTTTATTTTATGATGCAACATTGCCTTTAGATAGCGTGTATTTCACTTCAATTGCTATAGGCAGTATTATTTTTTTAGTTATTCCTAAAAGCTATTCAGATAAAGTACGGAATAAGCTTTTTCCAAAACGGGAAGAAGTGCTATTAGCAAGGCAGCATTGGTTGACAGAGCATGTTACATTTAAGCTAGAGCACTTTCAACACTTTGTTCATTTCATGAAAGAGCTAGTCTTTGAACGCTTTATGACAGCCCCTGTAGCGGTGAAAGAGGAAGTAGCCCCTATGAATACATGTTTAAGCTGTTTTCGCCATGATCGGTGCTGGGGGGCACAAAATAATGGCATGGACAAGCTTATGACGGATTGGTTTCATATGAAAGGGGTAGGGAAGGAATCAGCTATTCACCGAGTGGAAGAACAAATACGTTATAAATGTGTTAAATCAACGAAAATATTCGAGGAGTTAGATACTGAACTTTATAGAGAGCGTATTAATGGCCAGTATTTCCATGGTAAAAAAATGATCGCACTACAGCTACGTGATATGAGTAATCACCTTAATCAGCTCATCGCTGAGATGAAAGAAGAAACGATCTCATTCGTTAGTGTGGAGAAGGATATTGTGCAACGATTGAAGGATGCCCATATAGAATGTTTTCAACTTGATGTGCTGAGCAATAAGGCAGGAGCGCGAAAAATAGTGTGTGCATTAGCACCTGCACGTGTCGATTGGGAAGAGGATACGACATTGGCTGAACGTATGATTTTACCAATTTTATACGATATTTTTGATGAACCATTTGAAATTGAAAAAGTAGTTGAATGTGATGTACCATTTCGTCACATACAAGTAAGCTTTAGGTCAGCTATTAGCTTTGAAGTAGAGTATGATATATATAGCATGTCAAAAGATGCAACACTCTACTCTGGTGACTCCCATGCGCTGTTTCAACTGCATCCAGGGCTATTTGCAATATTATTGTCCGATGGTATGGGTCAGAGTAAAGAAGCACAGCATGAGAGTAGAAAATTGATTCATTTAATGCGGGAATGTTTGAATTTTAATATGAATCCCGAGACTGCTATGCATACATTGCATTATGTGATGTCACTTAAACAACAAGATGATATGTATGCAACACTTGATTTTGCTCTAGTGGATTTACAACATGGTGATTTATGGTCGTGGAAGGCGGGGGGAATGTCCACCTATATTTTACGAGGTAAAGAGGTGTTGAAAGTAGAAAGTAACGCAGCGCCAGTTGGCTTTTTGTCGATTTCAGCGGTTGAGGCTGAAAAAAGAAAGCTTAAGGCAGGCGACGTCATTCTTATGCATTCAGATGGTCTGTTTTCAAGTGTTGCCGATTGGGATGAACAGGAAGAAGCATTTTTAGCGTTCGCACAACAGGTAGCAAGCACAAATAAAACAATCCAAGATAAATTAACAACCATTATGCAGTCCTTCCAGACGTATTATGAAATAGAAGATGACTGTACAGTGTTGATGTTAGAAGTTACCCACGTCGTACCAACATGGGCGGTATTTAAACCGGTTCAATATTCCATGAGTAAATCGTCATAACAGAAAACGAAAAGGGGAGGAGAAGCGTTTGTCATTTGAATTAAAAGTTAAACAATTTATTGATGAAGAGCAATTACTACAGCAAGACGATCATCTTCTCATCGCCGTTTCGGGTGGTGTAGATTCAATGGCATTACTCCATTACTTTGTTAAAACAAAAGAACAATGGGGGATTGAAATCGAGGCAGTGCATGTCGATCATATGTTAAGAGGTGAGGCATCAGCTGAGGATCGAGCTTTTGTGCAAAAATATTGTGATAAATATGGTATTGTCTTGCATTCAACAGCGATTCCAATTCCAGAAATTATAGCGTCAGAAAATGGCAACTCACAGCTGATTTGTCGTAGAGAACGTTATCGTTATTTTGGAGAGATCATACATACAACGAAGGCAACCAAGCTTGTAACTGCACATCATGCGGACGACCAACTGGAGTCAGTATTAATGGCCCTGACGAAAAATGCCACGATGAATAGTATGCAAGGTATTCGCTCACAGCGTTTTTTTGAAGGAAAATCATTAATTCGTCCGTTTTTAACGGTTACAAAGTCCGAAATAAGGGAATATTTACAGAAGCAAGGCTTGAATTATCGTGAAGACGCGAGCAATACGAAAGATTCCTACGTAAGAAATCGCTTTAGACACCACGTAGTACCACTATTGGAAGCGGAAAACCCACGGGTAGCTGAGCAGACGAGTCGTTTTACAAAGCATTTACAAGAGGATGATGCGTACTTAATGACACTTGCGCAAGACATATTTTCAAAAACAGTAAAATTATACAATGGAAATATGTATAGTATGGAGATAGAAACGTTTGAAATGGTAGCACCTGCTTTACAAAGGAGGCTCATTTTAATACTATTAAACTATCTTTACAAAGATTCAAATACGATACAAAGTTATGCTATCTTAACTTCGCTTTCAAAGCTTTGTGAAACAACATCTGGGTATGCTGAAATTCACTTGCCAGAAGGTTTTATAGCAGTTCGCCGTTATGGCAAATTGACGATTCAGAAAAGCGAAACATTAGAAAGTGAAATTTATCCTGAAAATGGATTTGTTTTGACTGCTAATGGAGGGACGATGTTGACAAATGGTGTTCATCTATCTGTCGTTCGGCTATCTGAATTAGCACCTGAATTGCTTACGGACTCTGCACAACTTTTTTACTTTAACGCTAATAAACTTACACTTCCACTCTATATTAGGGCACGTAAGGAAGGAGACCGAATGCTGTTAAAAGGAATGGATAAGCCCAAACGTTTATCTCGCCTTTTTATAGATGAAAAGATTCCTTTAAATGAGCGAAATAGCTGGCCGTTACTGATTTCTCAATCTGACGAGGTCGTAGCGGTAATTGGTGTGCGTATGGGTATTTACTTTTCAACTACCCCGCAGCCAAGCGATGATACAGTGCTCATCGTAGACTAATGGTCTTTGTAAAATATTTCACCTACATACAGGTTGAAAATTTTTGAAACAACACGAGGAGGAATCGATATGTTACAAAATGACATCGAAAAAATTATGATTACTGAAGAACAACTGCAAGAAAGAATCGCTGTGCTAGGTGCCCAATTAACAGAGGAATATAAAGATTCATTCCCGTTAGCTGTTGGCGTACTTAAAGGTGCGATGCCATTTATGACAGACTTGATGAAACGTTTCGATTCTTTTATTGAGCTAGATTTTATGGATGTTTCTAGCTATGGTAATGCCACTGTTTCATCTGGCGAAGTAAAGATTTTAAAGGATTTAAATACAAGTGTTGAAGGGCGTGACGTATTAATTATCGAGGACATCATCGATAGCGGATTAACGCTTAGCTACTTAGTAGATCTATTTAAGTATCGTAAAGCAAAATCAATCAAAATTGTTACTCTTTTAGACAAACCGTCAGGACGAAAAGTAAATCTTGCTGCTGACTATGTTGGCTTCAAAGTTCCAGATGGCTTTGTAGTTGGTTATGGTTTAGACTACGCGGAAAAATACCGCAACTTACCATACATCGGTATTTTAAAACCGGAAGTTTATTCGTTTTAATGCTTAAATATCCACTCAATTTTACGAGTGGGTACAAGTTAATGCCTCCAGCGGCTGACATAGGTGTTGTGTTGTTAAGATACAATTCAATTACGGGCACACAAAAGCTGTGCCAAAAAGGAATCACCGGGTGCAAATAGGCTGGGATTTTAATTAGTAGGAATAAATATGTTTAGATTTCGACAAAATTCGAACGAAACTTTTTTTAAGTAAGGCTTTTCGTTGTATGATGAAATCATGATATGTTAAGATTTTACTTATAATTTTTCTGTTTGTAATGAGGAGGCTGGAGATGAATCGAATATTTCGATATACCATATTCTATTTACTGATTTTCCTAGTGATCATTGGTATATTTGGTACTTTCAACGGTGGTAAATCACCGACGAATGAAATTACTTACCCAGAGTTTTTAGAAGCTCTTGATAAGAATGAAATTACAGAAGCAAAAATTCAACCTGATAAATCAGTATATATTGTTGAAGGTTCCATGAAAGGTTATGAAAAAGGCGAAAGTTTTACAGTTAACCTTCCCCGTGATAACCAATCATTGATGGATCGAATCGATGCAGCTGCTAAGGATAAGAATAGCAATATAGATTTCTTGAAAGCACCAGAAACGAGTGGATGGGTACAGTTCTTTACAGGTATTATTCCATTCATCATTATCATCTTCTTATTCTTCTTCCTAATGAGTCAATCTCAAGGTGGCGGCAATAAAGTAATGAGCTTTGGTAAAAGTAAAGCTAAGCTTTATGATGACCAAAAGAAAAAAGTTCGTTTTACTGATGTAGCGGGTGCAGATGAAGAGAAAGCGGAGCTTGTAGAGGTTGTAGATTTCTTAAAAGATCACCGCAAATTCACTGAAATTGGTGCTCGTATTCCAAAAGGTATCTTACTTGTAGGTCCTCCGGGTACAGGTAAAACATTACTTGCTCGTGCAGTAGCTGGTGAAGCTGGCGTTCCATTCTTCTCGATTTCAGGTTCTGACTTCGTAGAAATGTTTGTCGGCGTAGGTGCTTCGCGTGTGCGTGATTTATTTGAAAATGCAAAGAAAAATGCTCCATGTATCATTTTCATTGATGAAATTGATGCTGTTGGTCGTCAACGTGGCGCCGGTCTTGGTGGTGGACACGATGAACGTGAGCAAACATTGAACCAATTACTAGTTGAAATGGATGGCTTCGGTGCGAACGAAGGTATTATTATTATCGCTGCAACAAACCGTCCAGATATTTTAGATAAAGCGTTATTACGTCCAGGTCGTTTTGACCGTCAAATTACAGTAGGACATCCTGATGTAAAAGGTCGTGAAGCAATTCTAAAAGTGCATGCACGCAATAAACCACTTTCTGATTCAGTGGATTTAGCAGCTGTAGCACAACGTACACCGGGATTCTCTGGTGCCGATTTAGAAAACTTATTAAACGAAGCCGCTCTTGTAGCTGCTCGTAAAAGTAAACGTTCGATTAATATGGCAGATATCGATGAGGCATCTGACCGTGTAATCGCAGGTCCAGCAAAAGCTAGCCGCGTTTACTCAGCAAAAGAGAAAAAACTTGTATCCTTCCATGAGGCTGGTCACGTTGTAGTTGGTCTAGAACTTGATGAAGCGGATACAGTTCATAAAGTAACGATTGTACCACGCGGTCAAGCGGGTGGTTATGCAATTATGTTACCGAAGGAAGAGCGTTTCTTCACTACGAAACAAGAGCTTTTAGACCGTATTGCAGGACTGCTTGGTGGTCGTGTGGCGGAGGAAATTGTGCTAGGTGAAGTATCTACAGGAGCTCATAATGACTTCCAAAAGGTAACAAGTATTGCGCGCGCTATGGTTACTGAATATGGTATGAGTGAAAATCTTGGAGCAATGCAGTTTGGGTCAAGTCAAGGTGGGAATGTATTCCTTGGTCGTGACTTCAATTCAGATCAAAACTACTCTGATTCAGTTGCTTATGAAATCGATAAAGAAATGCAAAAAATTATCGATACGCAATATGAACGTACTAAACGTATTCTGACAGAAAACCGTCAGTTACTTGATTTAATTGCGACAACATTAATGGAAAAAGAAACATTAAATGCGCAAGAAATTGAGCATTTACGTGATCATGGTGTCCTGCCAGAACCGGAAGCGGTGGAAAACGCTGAAGACGAAGCGCCAAAAGCTGAAGCACAACCGTCATTAGAAAAAGTCGGAAAACCTGTTCTTGAAAAAGAATTGCTAAGTGATGCGCCAACTCCAACAACAGCGGATTTACCAAAAGAAGGTTTGGATCAAACTGATTCTCCAAAAGGAATCGACGAAAAACGTGAGTAATCACGTAAAAGACTGCTTATGAATTTTCATAAGCAGTCTTTTTCTTTGCCTTTTTTTAGTATGAAGCATTAGGATATAAATAGTATATTATGCATCTGCATAATGGATTGGAGTGTTGAACATGGGAAATGTAACATTGAACAATGGTCTAGAAATGCCTTTAGTAGGCTATGGTGTCTTCCGTGTGCCAGATGGAGATGATTTGGCTGAGGCTGTTAAAACTGCTATCGCAAAAGGTTACCGTAGTATAGATACTGCGCAAGTGTACCGTAATGAAGAAAGTGTTGGGCGAGGAATTCGCGCAGCAATTGATGAAGGACTCGTTTCGCGCGATGAACTTTTTGTAACTTCTAAAGTTTGGAATGATGGACTTTCTTATGAAGAGACACTTGCCGCATATGATAGTAGTTTAGAAAAACTAGGCTTAGATTATTTAGATTTATATTTAATTCATTGGCCAGGCTTAGATACGAACTATATTGAGGCATATAAAGCACTTGAAAAAATTTATCAGGACGGCCGTGTTCGTTCGATAGGTGTAAGTAATTTCCATGTGCATCATTTAGAACTTTTATTAAAAGAAACTACGGTTATTCCAGTCATCAATCAGATTGAATTCCACCCTCATTTAACGCAAGAAGAAGTGCGTCACTACTGTAAAGAACACGGTATTCAAGTAGAAGCGTGGTCACCTTTAATGAATGGTTCATTGTTAGAGGAAGAGTTGATTCAACAGTTAGCAAGTAAATATAGTAAAACACCAGCGCAAATTGTTTTGCGATATGATGTTCAGCATGATGTTGTAACAATTCCAAAAACAATGACACCAGCACGTATGACAGAGAACTTACATGTTTTTGATTTTGCTTTAACAGATGAGGAAATGGCACAGTTAGATGCAATGAACGACGGTCTACGTTGTGGTCCTGATCCTGAAAAATTTAATTTTAAATAATGATTAAGGAGCTACCTTCTAAAATGTAGAGTAGCTCCTTTTATCGTAAGTAGGAATGCTGTTTCATTGACTTAAAAGTGTGGTATCATTTTCTAAAGTGTTCAAACTTTATTTGGCGTTCATTGAAGCGCCTTCTTAAAATAAAGTAGGAGCGACTAGTCATGGAAGTGGATTTGCACTAATGTTAAATGCAAATTAGCACATGGCATAAAGGTGAATTTGATATGGAGGCATCGTCCATGATTTTAGTTTTGGATGCAGGAAATTCAAATATAGTATTGGGAGTCTATGATACCAATGACCAGCTAGCTTTCCATTGGCGAATGGTAACAGATCTTCGTAAAACAGAAGACGAATATGCGATGCAAGTACTTGCTTTTTTTAATCATGCAGGCATTTCATTTGAACAAATTACTGGCATTATTATATCCTCGGTTGTACCACCAATTATGTTTTCATTAGAATCGATGTGTCAAAAGTATTTTCGTAAAAAACCACTAGTAGTTGGACCAGGTGTAAAAACAGGATTAAATATTAAATATGAAAATCCTCGCGAGGTTGGTTCGGATCGTATTGTAAACGCTATAGCAGCACTAGATGCTTATAAAGCGCCGTTAATTATTGTGGATTTTGGTACAGCGACAACATATTGTTATTTGAATGAAAAAGGCGATTACATGGGTGGCGCTATTGCACCAGGAATTTCGATTTCAACTGAGGCACTTTATACGCAGGCAGCTAGGTTACCGCGTATTGAAATACTGCGTCCTACACATATTGTTGGAAAAACTACCGTTTCTGCGATGCAGGCGGGCATTTTTTATGGTTTTGTTGGGCAAGTTGAGGGCATTGTTAATCGCATGAAAGCACAAAGTAAGGAAGAGCCGCTTGTTATTGCAACAGGTGGATTAGCAAATTTAATTGCTGGAGAGACGCAAGCTATAGATGTAGTTGATCCATTTTTAACATTAAAAGGTTTATATAAATTATATAAACGTAACCAATAAGAAAAGAGGGACTTTTCATTTATGAAAGATTATTTAGTTCGCGGGTTAGGATTCAATGGGCAGGTGCGTGTTTTTGCAGCATGTACAACTGCAACAGTAGGGGAAGCACAACGTCGTCATAATACTTGGCCTGTTGTGTCGGCAGCTCTTGGTCGTTCAATGACGGCTGGTGTAATGATGGGTGCTATGTTAAAAGGTGAAGAGAAAATCACAATTAAAGTCGAGGGCAATGGTCCAATCGGTCCTATGGTGATTGACAGTAACGCACGTGGTGAAGTGCGCGGTTTTGTGACAAATCCTCACGTGCATTTTGACTTGAACGAACAAGGCAAATTAGATGTACGAGCTGGTGTTGGGACAGAAGGTGCGTTAACGATTGTAAAAGATCTCGGCTTACGTGATATGTTCTCTGGACAAACACCTATTGTATCTGGCGAAATTGCAGAAGACTTTACTTACTATTTTGCTACATCTGAGCAGGTGCCTTCATCTGTAGGACTAGGCGTATTAGTAAATCCGGATAATTCAATTCTTGCAGCGGGTGGCTTTATTCTTCAGCTTATGCCAGGCTGTGAAGAAGAAACGATTGATGCAATCGAACAGCATTTAGCAACAATTGAACCTGTATCAAAAATGATTGAAAAAGGTTTTACACCAGAGCAAATTTTAGAGGCTGTACTAGGAGAAGGAAAAGTCCAAATTTTAGATTCAATGCCGGTTGAATTTAAATGTCAATGTTCAAAAGAGCGATTTGGAGCAGCAATTTTAGGCTTAGGTTCACAGGAAATTCAAGAAATGATCGATGAAGATGGCGAGGCAGAAGCACAATGTCACTTCTGCTTAGAAACATACCATTTCTCAAAAGAAGAATTAGAAGGGTTTATTGATGAGCTCAACGCGTAATCGTAGACCACAACCATCTTCAACATCAAACCAAACGCCTTTATTGCAACGCCGTTTAAAAACAAAACCGGCTTTAATAATTTTTACCATATTATTATTAGGAAATCTTTTATGGTTCATTGCTTGGTTAATTCCAAATAACGGTCAGGAAATCGGTAGCGACGAACAAGTCGCTGCCGTTGATGGCGATGTCATAACACGCCAAGAGTGGATGATTGCTATGGAAGAACGCTATGGTAAAGAGACACTCCAAAATTTAGTGAATGAATCAGTGATGGAAAAGGCAGCAGATAAATATAAAATAAAAGTGTCTGAAAAAGAAATTGATTTAGAGCTTGCGTTAATGCGTTCAGCTCAAGATAAATTCGATACAGCATTGCAAAATTTATCAGCTGAGCAGCTAAAACAGAAAATTCGCTCAGGTCTTATTTTAGATAAAGTACTGACTAAAGATGTAGTTATTAAAGAAGATAGTATAAAAAAATACTATGAAGAAAACAAAGCGTTATACAATACTGAAACAAGCTATCGTACGAATTTCATTGAGGTGGATTCAAAGAAAGCAGCTGACGAAGCGTTAAGTGAACTGAAAAATGGCTCTGATTTTTCTGTGCTTGCACGCGAAATTTCAATTGATAGCGCATCAGCTAGCTTAGGTGGAGATATCGGTTTCCTAACTGAAAAGCAGGGCAATATTGATCCAGCTATTTTGAAGGCAGCGAAAGCTTTATCAGCTAATGAGGTTAGTAAGGCATTTAAGCTAGATAACGGACATTACGGAATTGTGCAAGTTCAAGAAGTAATAGAAGGTCAATCCTTTACATATGACGATGTGAAAGAACATATCGAACGAGAGCTTGCGTTGGAGCAATTGCAACAATCTATAACACCAGAAGCATTTTGGTCGGAGTTTAAGGCAACTTGGTACTATGGTGAGGCAAAGAAATGATAAATGGAAGCCAGGGAGTATCGTACTTTCTGGCTTCTAATAAATATTCTGAAAATATAAGTTTTATTGATTGACAATTCAACTAAAAAATTGATAAAATACAAAATAAGTAAAACCTATAAAAATAGTAGGGATTAGGAGTGGATTAATAAATGAGTAGATTAGCAAACTCGGTAGCTGAATTAGTTGGTAAAACACCAATCGTGAAATTAAATCATGCAACAGGTGAGAACGAAGGTACTGTTTATGTTAAATTAGAGTATTTTAACCCGGGAAGCTCTGTAAAAGACCGTTTAGCGTTAGCAATGATCGAAGCTGCTGAACAAGACGGTACGTTAAAACCAGGTGGCACTATTATTGAACCTACTTCAGGTAATACAGGGATTGGATTAGCAATGATCGCTGCAGCTAAAGGATATAAAGCAATCTTAGTAATGCCAGAAACAATGAGTTTAGAGCGCCGTAACCTATTGCGTGCATACGGTGCCGATTTAGTGTTAACACCTGGACCAGCAGGTATGAAAGGTGCTATTGCAAAGGCAGAAGAATTATCTGCAGAACACGGATACTTTTTACCACAACAATTCACAAACCCAGCTAACGCGGTTGTACACCGTTTAACTACAGGTCCAGAAATCGTAGAAGCATTTGATGGCTTAAAATTGGATGCATTTATTGCGGGCGTTGGTACAGGTGGTACGATTACAGGTGCTGGTAGCGTATTAAAAGAGAAATATCCAGAAATCGAAATTATTGCTGTTGAGCCGAAAGACTCTCCAGTACTTTCAGGAGGCCAACCAGGTCCACATAAAATCCAAGGTATTGGTGCTGGATTTGTGCCTGCAGTATTAGATACAGATGTTTATTCATCAGTATTCCCTGTGGAAAATGAAATTGCGTTTGATGTAGCTCGTAAAGTTGCGCGTGAAGAAGGTATTCTATGCGGTATTTCTTCAGGAGCGGCGATTTATGCAGCTATCGAAACTGCAAAACGTTTAGGTAAAGGCTCAAATGTTCTTGCAATTGTACCTTCAAACGGTGAGCGTTACCTATCTACACCTTTATATCAATTCGAAGACTAATTTGAATATAAAAAGGCTCACCTATGAGTCTTGCAAAAAGTAGGCAAACTCAATTTATTGAGTTTGCCTACTTTTTTTGGAACGGCGGTGACGACGCGTGAAAATAAATGACTTATCTTAAATGTTTGTCCTTTTGCGAAAACTACTTTAGACAGAAGAAGTAGGTTTATACTCAGCTCGAAATTTTTAGCACGCTGCGTTTTGTGGGATGTGTGACACTCCAGCAGGAAAATCAATATTTGCGGCAGGCGCCACCAAAAATAGTTGGAGACGTACCTGCTGAAAGGGAGTGCATGAAACCGAAATTAACAGTTTGTCTATACTCTAAAGGGACACCTATTATAGGAGTCTTTTTATTTTTGCGTTTTTGTGAAAGAAACGGTGCGGTTGTTACTAAATGGTATTTGCATTGTGCTTGCAATCGGTTGTAATTAGTGGGGTGTTTATAGTTATTTTTTGTTAGCAAAAAAAATTCGCATCTTTTCATTTTTCTAGTTAAGATGGAATCACATCATATGATTCAAAGGGGAATAGCGACGTGAATACATTATCAACCAAAACGATGAAGATGGACGCAGATGCGTTTTTTTATAGCTATAAGAAGCAAACAGAACATGAACAAGCCCATGTTTTTTTAGAGAGTGGACGTGGGGGGCATTATTCGATTGCTGCTTGGCAACCTTTAGCAACAGCCCAATCAATTGAAGGTGGTCTGCTAGTGAAGTGGAGAAATGGGAACAGTGAAATGTTAACAGGCGAGCCGCTTGATTTACTAGAACAATTAGTAGCTACCTATCAATTAACTTATGACCATGAGCTACCAGTTTTTCAGGGTGGTGCAATTGGCTTTGTGTCTTACGATTACGCTCGAAAAATTGAAGAGCTGCCTATAGTGGCATCGGATGATTTAATGGTGCCAGATATTTATTTTTATTTATTTGACTGTTGGGCGGTACATGATGTCACGACAAATGAAGTGACGCTTATGAAGTTAGCAGACAGTGATGTAGATTTAGAGGAGCGCGCACAAGCTTGGCAATTTGCGGCACAGGAAGGTTTACATTTACGGAAATTTGAAAAGACAAGTGCTGTTGAAGTGGTGAATGATGAAAGTGAATTACTTGTGTCATTCGCAGGAACAGATTTTGAAGATGCAGTGGAAAAAATCCAAACGTATATAGCACAGGGTGACGTGTTTCAGGTGAATTTATCGGTGCGTCAATCTAAAAAGTTAAATGCTACTGCAATGGATGTTTATGAGGCATTACGTGCGTTTAATCCGTCACCATATATGGCATATATTGAAGCGCCTGAGTTTGCTGTTGTGTCGGGATCTCCTGAGTTGTTAGTGAAGCGCCAAGGTAATGAGTTATCAACACGACCAATAGCAGGTACGCGTCCGAGAGGAAAGTCAGAAGAGGAAGACATTGCATTGGCGAAAGAATTAATTGATAACGAGAAAGAACGAGCTGAGCATGTAATGCTTGTAGATTTAGAGCGTAATGATTTAGGGAGAGTTTCAGCATACGGTACTGTTGAAGTAGACGAGTTTATGGTGATTGAACGCTATTCACATGTCATGCATATTGTGTCAAATGTACGTGGTGAAATAGCTGACGGAAAGACAAATGCAGATGTTGTGCGAGCAATGTTCCCAGGCGGTACGATTACGGGGGCACCTAAAATTCGTACGATGGAAATTATTGAAGAACTGGAACCAGTACGTCGAGGATTATACACAGGTTCCATTGGCTGGCTAGGCTATACAGGGGATATGGAATTGAATATTGTTATTCGAACAGCATTTGTAAAAGACGGAATGGCTCATATACAAGCTGGTGCAGGTATTGTTATAGATTCTGTTCCAGAAAGAGAATACCAAGAGTCTTTAAATAAAGCAAAAGCAATGTGGCAGGCTAAGGCAATGGCAGAGGAGCGAGCAAAATGATTTTAATGATTGATAACTATGATTCTTTTACATATAATCTTGTGCAGTATTTTGGAGAATTTGGACATGAGTTAATAGTGAAAAGAAATGATTCGTTAACAGTTGAAGATATTGAAAAACTTGCGCCAGATATGATTGTTATTTCACCAGGACCTTGTAGTCCGAACGAAGCTGGTGAAAGTTTAAACATCATTCGATATTTCGCGGGAAATATTCCTATTTTAGGTGTTTGTCTCGGACATCAAGCAATTGCTCAAGTATTTGGTGGTAATGTAATTCGTGCTGAGCGTTTAATGCATGGTAAAACGTCTCCCGTTTTACATGCGGAAATAGGTCTACATGCAGGTATGCCAAATCCGTTTAAAGCAACACGTTATCATTCCCTTATTGTGGAGAAAGAGTCATTACCAGAATGCTTTGACGTAACTGCATGGACTGAAGAAGGAGAAATTATGGGTATTCGCCATAAAGACTATCCAATTGAAGGTGTGCAATATCATCCGGAATCTATTATGACGGAACAGGGGAAAAAGCTGCTGCGTCATTTTATCGAATTGTACGTACAAGGAGCGAAGTAAAATGCAGTGCTGGATTAATGGAAACTACGTAGCGGCGGATGAATTACGAATCTCACCATTTGACCACGGCTTTTTATATGGGTTAGGTTTTTTTGAGACATTTCGTACTTACAATGGAAAAGTGCTATTTTGGGATGCGCATATGGAAAGATTACAAGCGGCACTATCGCAATTCCATATTCACATGCCATATACAAAGCAGAATTTGCTTGCTGTTTTTGAACAACTAAATGCTTCGGCGGATGGAACAGATGGTTATTTTCGTGTAAATGTCTCTGCTGGTGAGCATGGTATTGGGTTACAGCCGAGGGAGTATACGCAACCAAATGTTATTGTCTTTCGTAAGGAATTACTTGATGCACCTCGTGGGCAAGAAAAAACAGCACAATGGCTAGAGACAAGACGCAATACGCCTGAAGGAGTCTATCGTGTAAAGTCACATCATTATGGCAATAACGTTTTAGGAAGATTTGAAATGCCTTCATTAGCCGTACAGGAAGGTTTCTTTTTAACAGAAGAAGGTTATGTTGCTGAAGGTGTCACATCAAATATTTTCTGGATGAAAGATGATATACTATATACGCCTTCATTAGAAGCTGGTATTTTGCCAGGGATTATACGAGCGTGGGTAATTGAGCGCGCACAATCACTTGGAATTGAAGTACAAGAAGGTCTTTTTACTAAAAATGATGTGGAACAAGGTAGCGAATGTTTTATTACAAACTCTGTGCAAGAGCTTGTTCCCATTTGCAGAATAGAAGATATACAGTTGTTAGGTAATAAAGGACCTATTTATTTGCGTTTACATGAAGCGTTTGTCAAAGAAGTGGAACAAGAATAGAAGGAGCGTCAAAATGCTAGAAAAATATATAACACCGTTAACGATTAACGGGATTACATTAGACTATACAAGCGAAACATACGTAATGGGTATTTTAAATGTCACTCCGGATTCTTTTTCAGACGGAGGGAAATACAATAACGTCGAGGCGGCAGTAGAACAAGCTAAAAAAATGGTCGCTGATGGTGCGAAAATTATTGATGTAGGCGGAGAATCGACACGCCCTGGCTATGAGCGCATTTCTGATGAAGATGAAATTGCTCGCATTGTACCAGTAATTCAGGCACTAATAGCAGAAGTGCCAGCGATTATTTCAGTTGATACTTATAAAGCGAACGTAGCGCGTGCCGCAATTGAAGCGGGTGCGCACATTATTAACGATATTTGGGGTGCAAAGTCAGAACCTGCAATTGCACAGGTTGCTGCAGAACTAAATGTACCTATAATTTTAATGCATAATCGTGAAAATATGGACTACGGAACTGATTTTTGGAAAACAGCAAAGGCTGATCTTGAAGAAAGTATCGCAATTGCGAAAAAGGCGGGTGTGCCGGACACGCATATTATTTTAGATCCAGGTATTGGGTTTGCTAAAACAACACCCAATAATATTGCAATGATGCAGCATCTTGCTGATTTAGTGGACATGGGTTATCCGGTGTTATTAGCAACTTCACGTAAATCGATGATCGGCAATGTATTACAGCTTCCTGTAGAAGAACGAATAGAAGGTACGACTGCAACCGTTGTTTACGGTATTGAAAAAGGTTGCCATATGATTCGTGTGCATGATGTGAAGGAAATGGCACGTGCTTCGCAGATGACAGATGTGTTAGTCGGCAAACGTGTATATGAGGAGGAAGCATAATGGACTATATTCATTTAAAGGACATGCAGTTTTATGGTTACCACGGTGTTTTAGCGGCAGAAACAACACTGGGTCAACGCTTTCGTGCCAATGTTTCGCTTGCAGTTGATATGACCGAGGCGGGAGAAACAGATGATTTAAAGTACACTGTAAATTATGCGGAAGTGTATGAGCTATGTCGTGACATTGTTGAAGGTGAACCATTTAAGTTAATTGAAGCACTTGTATCGAAAATTGCAAACAGTATACTTTCTGCTTATCCTGACAAGGTGAAAGGTGTTCGAGTTGAGCTCATCAAACCAGATCCTCCAATACATGGTTATTATAAAGAAGTTTCAGTTGAGCTTATTAGAGGTGATTTCTAATGAATGATGTATATCTATCAATTGGAACAAATATTGGTGAACGCTATGAAAACCTTCAGCATGCTATCGAACTTTTGATAGGAGAAGAAGGGGTAGAGGTTGTTCGTATATCTTCTATATATGAAACAGCGGCTGTAGGTTACACTGACCAAGCGGATTTTTTAAATATTGCGGTTTATATTAGAACTAGCTACTCTTCTTCGGAAATGCTAAAGGTTTGTCAGTCAGTAGAGAATGAGCTAGGTCGTGTTAGAGAGTTTCGATGGGGACCTCGAATCATTGACCTTGACATTTTGCTCTACAATCACGAAAATATTGAAACAGAGAGTTTGCTTGTGCCACATCCAAGAATGTATGAACGAGCTTTCGTATTAGTGCCACTAATAGAAATTACGCCTACACCAGTAGGAGAGCAATTACAACGAGCGCATGAAACGCTGAAACAGTTAAATTGCCAAGAGGAAGGCATAATGCTATGGAAGGAATCATCAGATACGAGATTTATGCCGTCTATGAAGTAGCGAGCATAAGTGGGTGATGCCTTATTATTTGTGGTTAACTTAACAATAACTGTCTAAGCATTAACAATAGATCTTTAGGAATGTAGGGTAAAAGCCCGTAGAAGGAGGAAATCGACGTTGAGTCAGACAACTGAGAAGCCGTTTCAAATTGGCGATATTGTCATGGACAACCGTGTCGTCTTAGCACCAATGGCTGGGATTTGTAACTCTGCTTTCCGATTAACAGTAAAAGAATTCGGAGCAGGGCTTGTATATGCCGAAATGATTAGTGATAAAGGGATCGTTAATAAAAACGAAAAAACGTTAGGTATGCTGTATATCGATGAACGAGAAAACCCCCTTTCATTACAAATTTTTGGTGGAGATAAAACGACATTAGTAGAAGCGGCGAAGTATGTAGACGAAAACACAACTGCTGACATTATTGATATTAATATGGGCTGTCCAGTTAATAAAATTATTAAGTGTGAAGCAGGCGCTCGTTTACTTTTAGATCCAAATAAAATTTACGAAATGGTAGCAGCAGTTGTAGATGCTGTGAAAAAGCCAGTCAGCGTAAAAATGCGTATCGGCTGGGATGATGAACATGTCTTTGCTATAGAAAACGCACAAGCTGTAGAACGTGCTGGCGCTTCAGCGGTAGCGGTTCATGGTCGTACCCGTGTGCAAATGTATGAAGGTAAAGCGAATTGGGATATTATTCGTCAAGTAAAGGAAAATGTAAATATTCCTGTGCTTGGCAATGGCGACGTTGAAACACCGCAAGATGCAAAACGTATGCTTGATACAACGGGTGTGGATGCGGTTATGATAGGACGTGCGGCATTAGGTAATCCGTGGATGATTTATCGTACCGTTCAATATCTTGAAACAGGTGAGTTAAAAGACGAGCCTGGGGTTCGTGAAAAAATGGATGTATGTTTACTGCACTTTGAACGTCTATTGCAACTAAAAGGCGAGAGTGTGGCTGTGCGCGAAATGCGTAAACACGCATCATGGTATTTAAAAGGTATTCGCGGTAATGGTAAAGCTCGTAGTGCCATTAACCAAACGGAAACAGCAGTAGAGCTACGTGCTATACTAAATGGGATTGTGCAAGAATATGAAGAGCTTGAGTCTGGAATTTTTGTGCCAGAGCAGAAAGAATTAATCGTATAAAGTGAAAAGAGGCGTCTCAATTTTATTTTGAGATGCCTCTTTTTTATGTGATTCATGGAAAGAAAGATATAGAACAAACTAGTGTATAAGGAATAAAACTTTTTATGCTCACTTTAATTTTTGGAATTATTAATAATTTTAACTCTTTTGGAAATTAAACCGAAACAGATGAATACAGCTTTAAAATTGTGTACAATAGAAATATTATGGACGTAAACGCGGACAATTTAATAAGGAGTGAAACAAGTGTCAAACATAGAAGAGTTAAATGATCAGCTTTTGGTGAGACGTCAAAAGATGACTGCTATTCAAGAGAACGGACAAGATCCATTTGGTAGTCGATTTGAACGTACACATTTATCTACAGAAGTGCGTGAACAATTCGCAGATCAAACAAAAGAACAGCTAGAAGAAAACTTACAAGAAGTTATTATCGCAGGTCGTATTATGACAAAGCGCGGTAAAGGGAAAGCTGGATTTGCACATATTCAAGATTTAGGTGGCCAAATTCAAATCTACGTTCGCCAGGACCATGTTGGTGAAGATGCTTATAACTTATTTAAACAAGCTGACTTAGGCGATATCGTTGGTGTACGTGGTAACGTATTCCGTACGCAAGTGGGAGAACTTTCAGTAAAAGCTGAAGGATTTACATTCCTAACAAAAGCGCTACGTCCTATGCCTGAAAAATTCCATGGCTTACAAGATGTAGAACAACGTTACCGTCAACGTTATTTAGATTTAATGACAAATGAAGATAGCAAAAATACATTTATTACACGTTCTAAAATTATCCGTGCTATTCGTAACTATTTAGATAACGCAGGTTATTTAGAGGTGGAAACACCAATGCTTCATACTATTGCTGGTGGTGCAGCGGCTCGTCCATTCATTACTCACCACAACGCACTTGATATGGAACTATATATGCGTATCGCTATCGAGTTGCACTTAAAACGTTTAATCGTTGGTGGACTAGAAAAAGTCTATGAAATCGGTCGTGTATTCCGTAACGAAGGTATCTCAACTCGTCATAATCCAGAGTTCACAATGATTGAGCTGTACGAAGCTTACGCGGACTACAAAGATATTATGTCATTAACAGAAAACTTAATTGCACATGTAGCACAAGAAGTACTTGGCACAACGTTAGTTCAATACGGTGAAGATGAGATTAACCTAGCAGTTGGTTGGAGACGTGTTCACATGGTAGATGCTGTTAAAGAAGCTACAGGTGTAGATTTCTGGCAACCGATGACGAAAGAACAAGCTCAGGCACTTGCTCAAGAGCATGGAGTAGAAGTAAAGGCTGCGCATGAAGTCGGCCATATTATTAACGAATTTTTCGAGCAAAAAGTAGAAGAAACTCTTGTACAACCAACATTCGTGTTCGGTCACCCAGTAGAAATTTCTCCTTTAGCGAAGAAAAATCCAGAGGACGAGCGTTTTACAGATCGTTTTGAGTTGTTTATCGTGCGACGTGAGCATGCAAATGCCTTTACAGAACTAAATGACCCAATCGATCAACGCGAACGCTTTGAGGCGCAATTAGCTGAAAAAGAAGCTGGTAATGACGAAGCACACGAAATGGATAATGACTTTATTGAAGCTTTAGAATTCGGTATGCCGCCAACAGGTGGTTTAGGTATAGGTATCGACCGTTTAATCATGCTTCTTACAAACTCTCCATCAATTCGTGACGTATTATTATTCCCAACAATGCGCCACACTACAAAATAATATCTTATATAAGGAGATCCTTTATAAAAAGGGTCTCCTTATTTTATTGTGAAATTACAAAAACAGAGGTATAGTAAAATTAATGTTTTAGAGGAACAATAAATGCAAAAACATTGTAGCTAGAATAAGCTATTAATAGCTTACTAATGACGTTTTTTTTATAAAATGATATTTTTGTAGAAAAACACTTGCAGAGATTAAAGAATCGTGTTAAATTATTACTTGTCGCTAAGACGACGCAACATTAAGTATTACAAACTATTAATAACATCACAAAAAAAGTGTTGACACCAACATTACATAGTGGTAAGATTTAAAAGTTGTCACTTCTTAAGGAAATAAAGTATTTCAAAAAGTTGTTGACAAAGAAAATCGAAAATGTTATTATATAAAAGTTACTGAAAATAACTGGTAACGAAATGAACCTTGAAAACTGAACAAGCAAAACGTAATCAATATAGTTTTTAGTAGCTAACTTCGTTAGTGAACGAAACAAAATTTTGGACATCAAAATTGATGCCAGCAAAACAATTTGAGCTAATCAAATTTCTTTTATGGAGAGT
>NZ_JBIVOH010000015.1:0-31121 GCF_044754025.1 Lysinibacillus sp. NPDC093197
ACACCCGTTCCCATACCGAACACGGAAGTTAAGCTCTTTAGCGCCGATGGTAGTTGGGGGCTTCCCCCTGTGAGAGTAGGACGTCGCTAGGCACACAAAGCAGTCAGCAATAGCTGGCTGTTTTTTTATATTTGGGTTGAAAATTAATTACAATCCTCTTTGTCGGCACTCTACTATGAATCTCGTTGCTCCTATTTTTGTTAAAATGTGTGAAAATATTTTGTATGAAAGAATAAAATATTTGTAATCTGCAATTAAATCATTATGGATTTGAATCTTTTAAAGGTAGTTAGGTTTTTACGAAAAAAATATATTAAGTAGAGAAAATCGTACATTAAATATAGAAAATCGGTCTTAAAAATGCAGAATAGGGTATAAATTTTACTAGATTAAAATATCTGAATTGTCTTTCTTTTATAAGTTTCTTGACAGTAGCATGACTCGTTGTTAATCTTACAATTAATATTCTTTTAACTATAGGAGGAAGTTACGAAAATGTGGGAATCTAAATTTGCCAAAGAAGGTTTAACTTTTGATGATGTATTATTAGTACCAGCTCATTCAGAAGTATTACCGAAAGATGTTGATTTATCAGTTCAACTAACACCAAAGATTAAATTAAATATTCCAATGGTCAGTGCAGGTATGGATACAGTAACAGAATCTAAGATGGCAATTGCTATGGCACGTCAAGGTGGTATCGGTATTATCCATAAAAATATGGGAATCGATGAGCAAGCAGAACAAGTTGAAAAAGTAAAACGATCTGAAAATGGCGTTATTACAAACCCATTCTTCTTAACTCCAACCCACCAAGTTTTCGATGCTGAACATTTAATGGGGAAATACCGAATTTCAGGTGTTCCAATTGTTGATAGCATGGAAAACCAAAAACTAGTTGGTATTATTACAAACCGCGATTTACGTTTTATTTCTGACTACTCTTTAAAAATTGAAGATGTAATGACAAAAGAAGATTTGATTACGGCTCCTGTTGGAACGACTTTAGAGGATGCTGAAAAAATTCTCCAACAATACAAAATTGAAAAACTTCCTATTGTAGATGAAGATGGTAAATTAACTGGCTTAATTACAATTAAGGATATTGAAAAAGTAATTGAATTCCCGAAAGCTGCGAAAGATGTACATGGTCGTTTATTAGTAGGCGCAGCAGTAGGTGTTTCTAAAGATACAATGGTTCGCATTGAGAAGCTTGTTGAAGCACAAGTGGATATCGTAGTAATCGATACAGCTCATGGACACTCAGAGGGCGTACTACAAACAATTCGTTCTATCCGTGAGACATACCCTGAACTAGAAATCATTGCTGGTAACGTAGCAACTGGAGACGGTGCTCGTGCACTATTTGAGGCTGGTGCAGATGTAGTGAAAGTTGGTATTGGACCAGGATCAATTTGTACAACTCGTGTTGTTGCAGGTGTAGGTGTACCTCAAATTACAGCTATATATGATTGCGCTACAGTAGCTCGTGAGCTTGGTAAAACAATTATTGCTGATGGTGGTATTAAATACTCTGGAGATATCGTAAAAGCCCTTGCAGCAGGTGGTAACATCGTAATGCTTGGTTCACTTCTTGCAGGTACTTCTGAATCTCCTGGGGATACTGAAATTTTCCAAGGTCGTCGCTTTAAAGTTTATCGCGGTATGGGTTCAATTGGTGCAATGGAAAAAGGTTCAAAAGATCGTTATTTCCAAGAGGATGCGAAAAAATTAGTGCCTGAAGGAATTGAAGGTCGACTTCCTTATAAAGGTCCTCTAGCAGATACAGTTTATCAATTGATCGGCGGTATTCGAGCAGGTATGGGTTATTGTGGAGCTCCTAACCTTGAGTACTTACGTGACAAAGCTCAGTTTGTTCGTATGACAGGTGCAGGTCTTCGTGAGTCACATCCTCATGATGTTCAAATTACTAAAGAATCACCAAACTATTCAATGTAATAAATTTCAAGCAACTTTTATGCTCTCGTATCGTCTACAAAGATGGCACGGGGGCATTTTTTATGATACAGATTGCGCACGTAGGATGATATCTATGATAAAATGTCGAGGACAAGATTATTTTTTGGAGGGCAATGAAGGTGAAAAAAACAATGAACACCGTATTACGTTTGCTCCTAATTCCTGTTCTATTATTTAGTATATTCGCGGGTATGCCTGCGAAAGCAAATGCAGAAACAGATTTAGGGCTTACAGTAGATGCTGCGATTCTAATCGACGCAGATTCAGGAAAAATTTTATATGAACAAAATGCAGATACTTCACTAGGTATCGCTAGTATGACGAAGATGATGACAGAGTATCTACTACTGGATGCAATCGATGCAGGTACGGTGAAATGGGATCAAGAATATCATGTTACAGATTATACGTATCGCATGTCTCAAAATCGTGCATTAAGTAATGTACCATTACGAAGAGACGGATCATATACAATTCGTGAACTTTATGAGGCGATGGCTATCTATTCTGCAAATGCAGCGACAGTAGCTATTGCAGAAACAATTGCTGGTACGGAAACTGAGTTTTTAAAACTTATGAACAAAAAGGCAGAAGAGCTTGGACTTGAAGGCTATAAGTTTGTAAATGCTACTGGTCTTAACAATGCAGATTTATTCGGTATGCAACCAGCAGGCACTGGCCCAGAAGACGAGAATGTGATGCCAGCTAAGTCTGTAGCAAAATTAGCGTATCATTTATTAAAAGACCATCCAAAGGTTTTAGAAACATCTAAGATTACAAAAAAGACATTCCGTGAAGGTACAGATGATGCAATTGAGATGTCAAACTGGAACTTTATGTTGCCGGGTCTAGTATTCCAATATGAAGGCGTAGACGGCCTGAAAACAGGGACTACAAACTTTGCAGGACATTGCTTCACAGGTACTGCAGAACGCAACGGGACACGTTTAATTGCAGTTGTAATGAAAGCTGTAGATGCAAATGGACAAGGTTCGTATAAAGCACGTTTTGATGCTACAGCAAAATTATTTAACTACGGCTTTTCACAATTTACAAAACATGAAATTATCCCAGCGAACTATAAATTTAAAGACCAAAAGACTGTAAAAGTTACAAAAGGGAAAGAAGATAAAGTAGCCATCGCTGTGAAAGAACCAATTTCATTTATGGTGAAATCTTCTGAAAAAGAATTATATCAACCTAAATTAGTATTAGATAAAAAAAGCCTTGAAGCTAAAGTTAAGAAAGATACGGTAGTAGGTAAAGTCGTTATAGAGCGCACAGAAGGTAAGGATTACGGCTTTATCGATGGCAAGGAATTTGCATCTGACGTCGTGACAACTGCATCTGTTGAACGTGCAAGTGGCATTGCTCTATTCTTCCAAGGTATCGGTAACTTCTTCGGCAGCTTATGGGGCGGTATTACTGACTTTGTTGGTGGATTATTTTAAAAACTAATATAAAGAACACGTTTATGTTTGAAAAAGCATAACGTGTTCTTTTTCACATTTTACTGGCTATGTGCATACGCTAATAGGCGAAAGGATGTGGCTAAATGTGTGGTATTACAGGGTGGGCTAGCTTTAAAAAGGATTTACGAACAAGTGATAAAATCATGAAGTCAATGGCGCAAGCATTAAGTAAACGAGGCCCTGATGATGAAAATACTTGGTGTAATGAACATATTGCATTTGGCCATCGACGGTTAGCGGTTATCGATTTAATAGGTGGCAAGCAACCGATGATGAAAAAACATGATGGCGTAAACTATGCCATTACATATAATGGCGAGCTGTATAATACAGAAGAATTACGTAAAGAACTGCAAACGAGAGGGCATGTTTTTACAACTCAGTCAGATACGGAAGTATTAATAACTGCTTATATTGAATGGAAAGAACAATGTGTGAACTATTTAAATGGCATATTTGCTTTTGGCGTGTGGGATGAACAAACAGAGTCACTTTTTCTGTGCCGTGACCGTCTTGGGGTAAAGCCTTTGTATTATACGGAGCAGCAAGAAGGGTTACTTTTTGCATCAGAGGTAAAGGCGCTATTTGCTCATCCAGTAGTCCATCCAATTGTTAATACAGAAGGGCTTGCTACGATAATGGCTGTAGGACCATCTAAAACACCTGGTAAGTCGCTATTTCATAATATTAATGAATTACGGCCAGGATACGCAATGAGGTATTCAAGAGACGGGGTACGTATATGGCAATATTGGCAGCTTCAAAGCAAAAAACATGAAGAGTCATTGGAAGAGACAATTGATCATGTACGCTATTTACTGACAGATGCTATCGAACGACAACTTGTATCAGATGTACCGATTTGCACATTTCTGTCTGGAGGTTTAGATTCTAGTATTATTACCGGTATTGCGGCAAATAGCTTCCAGCAACAAAATAAAGGCAAACTTCATACGTACTCTATCGACTATGAGGATAACGAACGTTTCTTTAATCCACACGCTTTTCAAACTTCAACTGACACTTATTGGATTAAAAAAATGAACGACTCATTTGATACAACGCATCATGCTGAGCAAATTTCACAGCAACAATTAATCGATTTATTAATAGAAGCTGTCATTGTCAGAGATGCTCCTGGTATGGCGGATGTTGACTCCTCGTTACTATGGTTTTGCCGAGAAATAAAAAAAGATTTTACGGTCGCTTTATCGGGGGAATGTGCAGATGAAATATTCGGTGGCTATCCATGGTTTAAAGAAAAGACTACCGGCTTTCCATGGATTCGATCACTTCCAGAAAGAACAGCTATGTTACGGCAGGAATGGCGCAACAAGTTAGACGTGGAAAATTACGCACAGCAAGTATATGATCAAACGATTGGAGAAGTACCTTATCTCGAGGGGGAAAGTTCAGAGGCAGCACAGCACCGTGAAATGTTTTATTTAAACATGGTATGGTTTATGCAAACATTGCTAGAACGAAAAGATCGGATGAGTATGGGCGCGAGTCTAGAGGTGCGTGTGCCATTTGCAGATCATCGGCTTGTAGAATATACATGGAATATTCCTTGGGAAATGAAAAATTTAGACGGTATGGAAAAAGGCTTACTTCGAAAAGCGATGTCGCATTTATTGCCAGAGGAAGTGTTATATCGCAAAAAGAATCCATATCCGAAAACGTATCATCCTATTTATACTGCAGGTGTTCAAACGTGGTTAAAAGAAATATTAAACGATAAAAATTCAGTTCTTCATGAATTTTTTGAACGACAAAAACTAGTAGAGTTAATTGAGTCTGGAGGAAGTTCATTTAAAGTGCCATGGTATGGACAATTAATGGCTGGTCCGCAACTCTTAGCCTATTTAGGGCAAATTCATACGTGGTTTAAGCATTATAATATTCAACTAAAAGAAAATGGATAAAAAGCACAACCATCTATATCACTTTAATCGTGATGTAGATGGTTGTTTACGTTGTATTGCCCAGCAATTCATTAATTTCTCGACTGATGTTTCGATTTCATGCACAGGTATACCGCCAAAGCCAAGTAAAAATTGAGCTTGTGAGGCTGTATCCTCATCAAGTCGATAATCTGATAATGGATAGATACCTATTCCTGCAGCATTGGCACTTTGCTGTAATTGTTTCTCGGATAATTCATGCTGAACATTGAGCAAGATGTGCATGCCTGCTTGCTCTCCTGTTATTCTAATTTGAGTAGAATAATTTTCTAAAATGGTAGTTAGCTTCTCATGCTTTTTTCGATATACTTTTCGCATACGATTCAAATGCTTTGAAAAGTGACCATCTCGCATAAAATTGGCTACAATGTGCTGATCAAATCTAGGTACTGTCGATGAATAATAATTAAAGACGTCATTATAAGTAGCTAGCAGCTTTGGTGGAAGCACAAAATAAGCAACTCGCAAAGATGGCATTAATGATTTTGTAAAGGTACTCATATAAATGACTTTGTCATTGCGATCTAATGCTTGAAGAGCAGGAATTGGTTTTCCAGTATAACGAAATTCAGAATCATAATCATCCTCAATGATATATCGTGATGGGCTTTGTGCGGCCCAATTCAATGCCTGGGCACGTCTTGTCGCAGATAATACAGCGCCAGTAGGGAATTGATGCGATGGCGTTATATAAACAACGTTGGCAGTTGTTTTTTCTAATTCCTGAATAAGAATTCCTTCATCGTCTACAGAGATTGGACAAACTTTTCGCTTATGTTGTAGAAACATCCGATGCACTGTTGGATAACCAGGGTTTTCGAGCGCAAAGCAAGTATCTTCACTGAAGAGACGTAATATCATCGGAAGTAATTGTTCAGTACCGGAGCCAATAACAATTTGTTCAGGGCTACAAATAACGCCACGTGATTGATATAAATAATTAGCAATCTCCGTACGTAATGCTAATTCTCCCTGTGGCTCACCTGTTAATAATAGTTCCTTCGAGGCATCATCAAATAGCTCTTTTGCATATTTTCGCCACGTTTGAAATGGGAAGGCATCAATATCAATGGAACCAGGGTTAAAATCAATGGAATATGATTTTTTCCGAGGCTGCTCTGTTAGGTATGTGGATGTGTCTTGCTGAATATATGGAAGTTCATCAATTTCCTCAACAAAATAACCGACCCTCGATTTTGACATAATATAACCTTCAGCAAGTAACTGCGCATAGGCAATTTCAATAGTCGTTTGAGAAATATTTAAAAAATCTGCTAATTTTCTTTTTGAAGGTAATTTTTCTCCAACGGTAATTTTCTTTGTAGTAATGGCTTCCTTTATACCGCTATAAAGCTGATCATATAGCGGTTTTCCACCATCTTTTTCAAGCTGAAATAAGAGCATATCCATGAGCGATTATTCTCCTGACCTTATAATTATTTTATAAACTGAATATTTTGATATGGTCAATTTCTATTATACTAAATTTTATCACAAAGGTGGAGGTAGAAAATAATGAAGCAAACAGGAACTGAATTAGTGAAGCGTGGGATGGCTGAAATGCAAAAGGGTGGCGTAATTATGGATGTCATAAATGCAGAACAGGCAAAAATTGCTGAAGCGGCAGGGGCTGTAGCTGTTATGGCGTTAGAGCGCGTACCTTCGGATATACGAAAGGCTGGAGGAGTTGCGCGCATGGCAGATCCGCGTATTGTTGAAGAAGTTATGGGAGCAGTCACTATTCCAGTAATGGCAAAGGCACGTATTGGTCATATTGTTGAAGCGCGAGTATTAGAAGCTATGGGCGTTGATTACATTGATGAGAGTGAGGTATTAACGCCAGCAGATGAGGAATTTCATTTATTAAAGAGTGATTATACAGTACCATTCGTATGCGGTTGTCGTGATTTAGGTGAGGCAGCTCGTCGTATCGGTGAAGGGGCGTCTATGCTACGAACGAAAGGTGAGCCAGGTACAGGTAATATTGTAGAGGCTGTCCGCCATATTCGTAAGGTCAATGCGCAAGTGCGGAAAGTTGTCGGAATGACTGAGGATGAGCTAATGACAGAAGCGAAATTACTAGGTGCTCCTTTTGAATTATTACGAGAAATTAAAAAGCTTGGTCGCTTACCAGTTGTAAACTTTGCAGCAGGTGGTGTTGCGACGCCAGCAGATGCTGCCCTTATGATGGAATTAGGTGCAGATGGCGTATTTGTTGGGTCAGGTATTTTTAAATCAGAAAATCCCGAGAAATTTGCACGTGCCATTGTCGAAGCAACGACACATTATAAAGACTATCAATTGATTGCAGAAATTTCAAAGGAGCTTGGCGTGCCGATGAAAGGTATTGATATTGCACAGCTGAGTCAAAGTGAACGTATGCAAGAACGAGGCTGGTAACATGAAAATAATCGGTGTGTTAGCATTACAGGGTGCTGTTCGAGAGCATGTACAAATGTTAGATGCACTTGGATGTCAAACGGTTTTAGTAAAGCATAAGGAGCAGCTAGTAGGGCTTGATGGTCTAGTATTACCTGGCGGAGAAAGTACGACGATGCGCAAGTTGCTGTATCGCTATGACCTGCTAGAGCCAATACGAACACTTGCACAACAAGGATTACCGATGTTCGGCACTTGTGCAGGTCTCATTTTACTTGCAAAAGAGCTGGTCGATCATGAACCACATTTAGCTGTCATGGATGTTGTCGTTGCGAGAAATTCGTATGGACGTCAAGTAGATAGCTTTGAAGTGGAGTTGGATGTTCCAGCAATTGGTGAAGCGATATCTGCTGTTTTTATTCGAGCACCGCATATTGTATCAGTCGGCGAAGGTGTGGAAGTGTTAGCTGTGCATGAAGGTAAAATTGTGCTAGCACGTGATAGGCATTTACTTGGATGTTCATTTCATCCTGAACTAACGACAGATTCGCGTATTCTCGAATATTTTGTGACGTCTATGGTGTGACTTGCAAAATCTCGAATCATATAGTACAGTAGGATAAAATTTAAATAAGTAAACACGATGATGGGAAGTAGTAACAAGCACGTTTTTTTTAGAGAGTCAGCGGTTGGTGGAAGCTGATAAAAGCACTTGTGAATCCGTCCTGGAGTTGCGCAGTCGAAGTAAATGAAGTAGGCTGTCGCCGGCTGAAATGCCGTTATGAGATAAGTGGACTAGGCAAAGTGTCTGGTCAATTAGGGTGGCAACGCGGGTAGCTCTCGTCCCTTTCATGGGATGAGGGCTTTTTTGTGTTCCATCATAAATAAAACACCCATCATTATGAAATCTACTACTGGAGGTATGAACGATGTTAGATATTAAACGCGTCCGTGATAACTTTGCGGAAATTAAAGAAATGCTATTAACACGTAACGAGGATTTAGGAAACTTAGACGATTTTGAAGCTTTAGATACGAAGCGTCGCGAATTAATCGCAAAGGCAGAAGAGCTTAAAGCTGAACGAAATAAAGTGTCTGAGCAGATTTCTGTTATGAAACGTAATAAAGAAAATGCTGATGAAGTAATCGCTCGTATGCGTCAGGTTGGCGATGAGATTAAAGAGTTAGATACACAGCTAAATGAAGTAGAAGATCGTTTTAAAGATATGATGATGCGTTTACCAAACGTTCCACATGAATCTGTGCCAGTTGGTACTACTGAAGACGATAATGTTGAGGAATATACTTGGGGCGAAGTACCAACTTTTGATTTCGACATTAAAGCACACTGGGATATTGCAACAGATTTACAAATTGTCGATTTTGAACGCGGCGCAAAAGTAACTGGAAGCCGTTTCTTATTCTACCGTGGCTTAGGTGCTCGTTTAGAACGTGCATTAATGAGCTTTATGATGGATTTACATGCAGAAGAGCATGGCTATGAAGAAATGCTACCACCTGTTATTGTGAATCGAGACAGCTTAACAGGTACAGGTCAGCTGCCTAAGTTTGAGGAAGATGTATTTAAAGTAGATGATACAGACTACTTTATGATTCCAACAGCAGAAGTACCAGTTACGAATTTCTACCGCGATGAAATTCTTCCTATTGAAGCTTTACCACAGGGCTTTGCAGCATATAGTGCTTGTTTCCGCTCAGAAGCGGGCTCTGCAGGTCGCGATACACGTGGCTTAATTCGCCAGCACCAATTCAATAAAGTAGAATTAGTACGTTTTGTTAAACCTGAAGAATCTTACGAGCAACTAGAATTATTAACTGGTCACGCTGAAAAAGTACTGCAATTATTAGGTTTACCTTACCGTAAATTAAAAATGTGTACAGCTGATTTAGGTTTCACAGCTGCGAAAAAATATGATTTAGAAGTATGGATTCCGGCTCAAAATATGTACCGCGAAATTTCTTCTTGCTCAAACTTTGAGGATTTCCAAGCGCGCCGTGCGAATATTCGTTTCCGCCGTGAGCCAAATGCAAAACCAGAATATGTGCACACATTAAACGGCTCAGGTCTTGCAATTGGTCGAACAGTGGCTGCTATCCTTGAAAACTATCAGCAAGCCGATGGAAGTGTAGTGATTCCAGAGGTATTAGTTCCTTATATGGGCGGAAAAACAGTGATTGCACCAAAATAACAAATTACTGTGGTCACAGATCCGTAATTACAAGCTTCTACTGACAGAAATGTAGTAATTCCACAGGTAAAAGCAAAGACAGTACGATAAGCTATTTTAGTTAATCTGGTTTTAGATTTTCTAAAATAGCTTTTTTTTGCTTTTTTAGCGCTCGAATCTCTCATTATTTTAGAAAATTCGTTATAATGAGTATAATTCATGGGGACAAGGGGGGAGAAAATTCATGGTTCTACATCAATTTACACAAGCATTAAGAGAGTTTGATAATGTGTTAATTACCGATGAAAAAGGCTGCGCAATTTTTTATGATTTAGCAGATTTAAATATATTGTTAGAGATTGGCTTAACACCAGATGAATTTTTCCAAAAAACCGTGACTGATAGCTATCAAAATTTATCAACTGATACAAGTACAATTTTTAAAGTACTGCAAACAGGGGAACCAATCATTTACTTTGAACAGGTTCTGACGACGTTAAATGGCTTTAGTTATACATCGCTAAGCTCAACCTATCCAATTATCGAAGGTGGAGCAATTATTGGCGCTATTGAGTTTTCAAAGCATTTTTATGAGAGTAAACAAATAAAATATTTGGATCATTTCCTCGGACATAAATTATATCGAGATAACCATACAAATTACCGTTTAGAAGATTTAATTTCTGTGAATGCAGAAATGAAAGCTCAAACTGAGAAGGCTCGCCGTGGCGCAAAGAAAAATTCATCTATTCTGATTACAGGGGAAACAGGTACAGGGAAGGATATTATAGCGCAAGGTATTCATAATGAAAGCGAGCGTTTTACGAAGCCGTATATTGTGCTCAATTGTTCCACATTGACAGAGGATAATATTTTTTCACAGCTTTACGGTATCGAGGCTGAAGGGAAACAAGGAAAACTGCAGGAGGCTAATGGGGGCACCTTACTTATTGATCAGTTAAATATGCTGGATTTATCATTACAGGCAAAATTACTGCATGCGGTAGATTTGAAATCGCTGAATGGAGAGCCGTTAGATATTAGATATATTACAACGGTCAATGAAGATTTAGATAAACTTTTAGCAGAAAAAAAATTACGTGAGGATTTGTTTTATCGTCTGAACGTTATGCAAATAGATTTGCCACCGCTTCATATGCGCAAAGAAGATATACCTGCTATTCTTGATTCTTATATTCAATTTTATAATGAGCATACAATTCAAAAAGATGTTCGTTATAGTGAAGAGGTACTTCAATTATTTTATGAATATCATTGGCCAGGAAATGTGCGTGAACTAAAAAATGCTCTAGAAGCGGCCTATAACAATTTAACAGGACAAGAAATTTTACTGGAGCATATTCCAGAGCGCATTGTAAGAACGGTGCAGCAAAAAGCTCAGCCGTCCATGCCTAATATCCATTCAGGACATTTAAGAGATTTAACAGAAGCTTATGAACGCCTGATCATTGCTGAAAAATTGCGTGAAACAGAAGGGCGCTTAGCAGAAACAGCCCGTCGATTAGGTATCTCACGTCAGCTACTTAAATATAAATGTTTAAAATATGAGTTGTTGTAAAATTTTTTTTACAAAAAGGAGATAAAAATTTATCTCCTTTTTTCATTGCTAAAAATTTTTTATGATTTAGATAAATCTTATGTGAGTTTTGATGATGATTAAGGGGGACAGTGTATTGTTCGCCTGTAACATAAGTAATTTAAAAACTTGCTATTAACATGCCAGTTCTCACTAACTTTTGTCCTACTACAGTCTAGTGGATTCGATTGGATGATGCCATCCCATCGGCTTTTGACTAGGTGCTTTTTTACATATAGTAGTGAAAGCCGACGACCTAACGAAAACGACCTTGGTGTTGAAGAAATAGGAGTTGAAGAATAATGAAAATCTTTCGTAATGCAAAAATTTATACAGCCAATTCCGAATGTCAATCTGCTACAGCAATGGTGATTGCTGATGGCAAGATTAAATGGCTTGGTTTAGAAGAAGATATGCCTTCATATGAAGGAGAAATTATAGACCTACAAGGAAAAGTTATTATTCCAGGTATTATCGATGCGCATATGCACCCAATAATGTTGGCGGATGTGCTTGAGCAAGTAGCTTGCCTACCACCACAAATTCTTTCAATCGAAGAAATGATTATAGCTTTACAAAATTACGATGCTAGTCAACGTGGTTGGATTTTAGGCTGGGGCTACGATGAAGGAAAGCTGGCTGAGAAACGTGTACCACTAAAGGCAGATTTAGATCGTGCATCAACAGAATTACCAGTAATCGTCATGCGTACATGTGGACATATTATTTCTGTTAATAGTAAAGCATTAGAAATTGCAGGTATTACAAAGGACACTCCTAATCCGCAAGGTGGACAAATTGACCGAGACCAAAACGGTGAGCCGACAGGCGTGCTTCGTGAAAATGCGCGCAATTTAGTACTGCAACATTTACCATCACCATCTGAAGATGAAATTGTAGCAAGACTTGTGAAACTATCTCATATTTTAGCTTCCTATGGTGTAACAAGTATTACAGAAATGATGGCAACGGTAAGTCCGCTTGATTATTTAAGCTTATATCGTAAGGCGCGTACTAAAGGTTTGAAGCAACGTGTCGCTGTTAATTATGTATGGGATGATATACAAAACCATGATCTATTAGTAGAAGAAAATTTAGATCGCCAAGCAGGTGCATATATAGGCGGAATTAAGTTATTTTCGGATGGTAGTGTATCGGGACGTACAGCGCTTGTCTCTGAGCCATTTTTAAACAGTTCTGAAACAGGTATTGCCATGACGACAAAAGAGGAACTTTTAGCTGCGACTATTGAAGCAAGGAATCATAGTATTCAATTAGTCGTTCATGCAATGGGCGACAGAGCTATAGACTTAATTGTTAATACTTTCTATGAAGAAGAAGCGTGGTTAACAGATGCGCCATCTGTTCGTATCGAACATGCTGCAATGCCGTCAGAGAGTGCCTTGAAGAAGGCAGCTGAATGGGGCATCGGCTTTGTGCCACAGCCAATCTTCTTATTTTGTGAAATTGAAAGCTACTTACAAAATCTCGGTCTAGAGAAAACGCAAACGTTATATGGTGTGCAAACATTTTTACAGCAAGGCATTGCTACAGCTTTATCATCAGACGCACCTGCGACATCTTGGGCAGAAGCATCCAATCCTTTCGTAACAATTCAGGCAGCTGTTACACGTACTGCATATGATGGGACAGATTTAGGTGCCGCAGAACGTATTTCAGTAGAAGAAGCATTACAGCTTTATACGGCGGATGCAAAAACGATGATACGTATGGAAAAGGTCGGTCAGCTGAAAGAGGGTTATGAAGCGAATTTCGTTGTATTAGCGGAAGACCTTCGTGAAATATCACAAGACCAGATTATGAATGTGAAGCCACTTGCTACTTATATTGAAGGCGAGTGTGTTTTTAAACAGTAATTTTTGCTAGCATGAAACTATTATTTTGTTATGAAGATGTTGTCGCTGCTACGACACATTTCATATATATCGCCATCCCCATAATCATAGAAAAGAAAAAGGTACCTCATAAGTTTAGAGGTACCTTTTTCTTATTAGAGCAAAGGAACTTAACCTACGATGATTCACAAGATCCTGTGCTTTCAGCCATTTTACGTGCTTTTTTCTCCGCTTTTTTTCGTTCACGTAATACGCGGAAAAAGTCAGTTAAAATTTGACCACAGTCTTCAGCCAAAATACCTTCTGTAACATCACATTCATGGTTAAAACGGGCATCATTTAATAAATGATAGAGCGAATTGACACACCCTGCTTTAATATCTCTCGCACCATATACAACACGCGGCACTCGTGACTGCAAAATGGCACCTGCGCACATGGGGCAAGGTTCCAATGTGACATAGAGTGTTGTTTGTTCAAGGCGCCAACTACCTATTTTTTTACATGCCTCTTGAATAACCATTAATTCAGCATGCGTTGTAGCATTTTGGGTTGTTTCACGTAGATTATGTGCTTTAGCAATGACTTCTCCTTCATATACAAGAACGGCTCCTATCGGCACCTCGCCAAGCAAGGCAGCTTTTTTAGCTTCTTCTAAGGCTTGGCCCATAAACATAACGTCTGTTTCATAATTATCCACTAGTATCTCTCCTTACAAATAGTGTATCACGCGTGTGGAGTTTTGTGTTTTGCTTTGAATTGACATTCCTAAAATAACCATATATATTTATATATGAACACATGCTCATATATAAATACAATATTGGGGGAACGGAAAATGGATGAACAAGTGAAACAGGTAGAAATAGAGAGCGGAAAGGGACAGCACTTAGATGAAGAAACGCTATTTGTGGTATCTCAAACGTTTAAAGCATTGAGTGATCCGACAAGAATACGCATTTTAAATTTATTATGTTCAGATGAGCACTCGGTCAATGACATCGCTGAAATATTAGACTTAAGTCAATCAACAGTATCTCATCAGTTACGATTTTTAAAAAATTTAAGATTAGTGAAATTTAGGAGAGAAGGAACAAGCTTATATTATTCAAAAGATGATGATCACATCATGAATTTATTGAAGCAAGCAATTGAACACGCGACGCACAATTAAAAGTATTGTATTAATAAATTTTTGGAGGGGAAAACTATGGGGCATAATCACGATCATGGCCATGATCATACACATGGCGCAAATAAAAAGGTACTGTTGTTATCCTTTATAATCATTACGAGTTATATGGTTGTTGAAGCGATTGGTGGGGTTTTAACTAATAGTTTGGCGCTTTTATCAGACGCTGGACATATGCTAAGTGATTCAATTTCATTAGCAATAGCACTACTTGCTTTTATGTTTGGAGAAAAAGCAGCTAGCTTTAGTAAAACATATGGCTATAAAAGGTTCGAGATTTTAGCTGCAGTATTAAATGGCGTGACATTAATATTAATCGCATTATTTATTTTTTATGAAGCAATTGAGCGTTTTGCAAATCCTCCAGAAGTGGCAACGACAGGGATGCTAATTATTAGTGTAATTGGCCTTCTAATAAATATTTTAGTTGCTTGGATTATGATGCGCGGTGGCGATACACAAGACAATTTAAATATGCGCGGAGCATTTTTACATGTTCTTAGCGATATGCTTGGCTCTGTAGGTGCTATAATCGCTGCATTAGTTATTATGTTTTTCGGCTGGGGATGGGCAGATCCGCTCGCAAGTGTCATTGTGGCAGTATTGGTACTACGGAGTGGATATTTTGTAACAAAGGCCGCTATCCATGTACTTATGGAAGGAACTCCGTCAAATGTTGATGTACAGGAAATCATTCAAATAATCGAGCAAAATGAAGGTGTACAAAGTATCCATGACCTTCATATTTGGACGATTACTAGTGGCACAAATGCACTTTCCTGTCATGCAGTTGTCGATAGCCAACTAAGCATTGGGGAAAGCGAGCATATATTACGCGAAATTGAACATAATCTTGAACATAAGGGCATAAAGCATGTAACGATACAATTGGAAACGGTAGCAAATCGTCATGATGAGTCAATTTTATGTAATATAAAAAGTGAGCAAGCTCATCACGATCATGATTAAAAAAATTAGAAAAAATAAATTGCCTACTTTACATACCCTTCATGGGTATAGTATGATTATAATCAAATAGGAGGTGAAGCAGTTGGAAGACACAGTGAAAGATGATGCTTGTCATACGGGAGAAACTGCGTCGTGTCGAAAAAGTCACCACCCTGAGCGCGTAAAAAAGGATTTAACGACTCGTTTAAATCGAATCGAGGGTCAAATCCGAGGCATTAAGGGAATGATTGAAAAGGACGTTTACTGTGATGATGTTATAACGCAGTTGTCTGCCACGCAATCAGCTTTAAATAGCGTAGCGAAAATTTTATTAGAAGGTCATTTAAAAGGCTGTGTCGTAGATCGCCTATCTGAAGGTGATGAAGCGGTCCTAGATGAATTAGTAGTGACCATTCAAAAATTAATGAAAAAATAATAATTTTTTAGGGTATATACTCTTATATAGCATTTTAATTTAACTTAAAGGAGAGATATTTATGCAAAACGTAACATTAAACGTACAAGGAATGTCATGTGGACATTGTGTTAATTCAGTAGAAAAAAGTGTCGGTGCACTAGCTGGTGTAGAACAAGTAAAAGTAAATTTGGCTGATGGTTTGGTAGATGTAGCGTTTGACGATGCACAAGTATCACTAGCGCAAATTAAAGAAACGATTGACGATCAAGGTTATGAGGTAGAATAAGAAAAGTAGGGTGCTCAAAAAGCACTCTATTATTTTCAAATCTATATACCCCTAGTCGGTATATAAAGAGGAGGAAAGGTAATGAGTTCTGACTTCAAGGAAACAAATTTACAAATTACAGGTATGACTTGTGCAGCTTGTGCTACTCGAATAGAAAAGGGATTGAAAAAAATGGAGGGTGTCGAGCAAGCAACTGTAAACTTAGCGCTTGAAAAGTCCTCTATAAAATATGATCCAGCAAAATTGAGTGAAGCAGATTTTGAAAAAAAGATTGAAGCATTAGGTTATGGTGTGGTGAAACAAAAAACAGAACTAGATATTACAGGTATGACGTGCGCTGCTTGTGCCACACGCATAGAAAAAGGTTTAAATAAACTGTCAGGCGTATCAACGGCTTCTGTAAACTTGGCTCTTGAAAAAGCAACAATCGAATTTAATCCAACAGAAGTTGCTGTATCTGACATTATCGGTAAGGTAGAGAAATTAGGATATGGGGCTCACCAGAAGGCGGATGAGCAAGCAACCGAAGATTATCGAGAAAAGGCTATAAAACAACAGCAACAAAAACTTATTTTCTCTGCCATTCTTTCGCTACCATTACTTTGGACGATGGTTGGTCACTTTTCTTTTACATCATTTTTATATGTCCCTGATTTTTTAATGAATCCTTGGGTGCAATTATTGTTAGCTACGCCGGTTCAATTTATTATTGGGAGACAATTTTATGTAGGGGCATATAAAGCACTACGTAATGGAAGTGCCAATATGGATGTTCTTGTCGTTATGGGGACCTCTGCGGCATATTTCTACAGTGTCTATCAAGCAATTGTCACAATTAATTCGCATCACGGCCCACATTTATATTTTGAAACGAGTGCCGTTTTAATTACGTTAATACTATTAGGTAAATTATTCGAGGCAAAAGCTAAAGGTCGCTCATCGGAAGCTATAAAAAAATTAATGGGCCTTCAAGCTAAATCCGCTATTGTTGTGCGCGACGGCGTAGAAAAAGAAATACCGTTAGAGGAAGTTGTAATAGGTGACATTTTATTAGTGAAGCCGGGTGAGAAAATTCCAGTTGATGGTGCTGTATTAGAGGGCACAACGGCTGTTGACGAATCAATGCTAACTGGGGAAAGTCTACCGGTAGATAAAAAGCAAGGCGATTTATTATACGGTTCAACAATTAATAAAAATGGTTTTGTGAAAATGTCGGCTACAAAAGTTGGGCGTGATACAGCACTGGCACAAATTATAAAAGTTGTTGAAGATGCACAAGGCTCAAAAGCACCTATTCAACGTTTAGCAGACCAAATTTCCGGCATTTTCGTACCAATTGTTGTTGGTATTGCTATTGTCACTTTCCTTATTTGGATTCTATGGGTAAAACCAGGAGAGTTTACACCGGCACTTGAAGTTTTAATTGCTGTGCTTGTAATTGCTTGTCCTTGTGCGCTTGGCTTAGCGACACCAACATCTATTATGGCAGGCTCAGGTCGGGCTGCTGAATTTGGTATTTTATTTAAAGGTGGCGAGCATTTAGAACAAACGCAACGCATTGATACAGTAGTTGTCGATAAAACAGGTACAGTTACACACGGAAAACCTGTATTAACGGACGTCGTACTAGCAGCCAATCAAGAGGAAGCACATGTTCTTTCATTAATTGGCGCAGCGGAGAAACAATCCGAGCATCCGTTAGCACAAGCAATTGTTCAAGGAATTGAGGATAAAGGTATCGAGCTTGGCGATGTTCAATTTTTTGAGGCAATTCCAGGCTATGGTGTGCAAGCAACAGTTTCTGGTCAAGGTGTTGTAATCGGAACACGGAAATTAATGCAACAATACGATATTAATATTGAGCATATTTTGCCAACAATGGAGCATTTCGAAGAGAGCGGTAAAACTGCAATGTTGGCTGCTATTAATGGTCAATATGCTGGTCTTGTTGCTGTAGCAGATACGGTAAAAGATACTTCCAAAGAAGCTATTCATCGTTTACAGGAAATGGGTATTACGGTCATTATGATGACGGGCGATAACAAACGGACTGCACAGGCAATTGGCGATGAGGTTGGTGTTAATCATGTTATCGCGGAAGTACTTCCAGAAGGAAAAGCCGATGAAGTGAAAAAACTTCAAGCTGCAGGCAAAAATGTAGCGATGGTAGGGGATGGTATAAATGACGCACCCGCATTAGCAACAGCACATATTGGGATGGCTATTGGTACAGGTACAGACGTCGCAATGGAGGCTGCTGATATTACGTTAATTCGTGGAGATCTAAATAGCATTGCGGAAGCGATCATTATGAGTCGTAAAACAATGCGCAATATTAAACAAAATCTATTTTGGGCATTTGCTTATAATACATTAGGTATTCCTATAGCGGCCATGGGTCTACTTGCACCGTGGGTAGCAGGCGCAGCTATGGCATTCAGCTCAGTATCTGTTGTATTAAATGCCTTACGTTTACAACGAGTGAAATTATAGTGCCAGGCACTCAAACAATTCTCAAACAATTTTCTAAATAAAAGTCTACGAAGATACGTGCTTAGAACGCAGTACCATAAGAAGCAAAAAAGTGAGCGAATTACGAGGGGAAAGTTTATAGTAAGCCCGCGGAATGCGCCCACCGTAGTGGAAATCTATAGCAGTATTTGTTTAAAGTCTGGACCCACTACGGTGGGTCTTTTTTTATTGCATTATCTATCAAGTGTGCATATTAAAAAATGTTAAAAATTGAGATTCACGTTGATTCTGTTTTTCATTTTCTCACTATGATACAATGAAAAGCACTGATTCATTTTTAGTTTTATACAGTATAGCCTTAAAATAAGGGCATAATTGACTCATAGAATTCTAAACATAAAGGAGGAACTTCTGGTGACGGTTCCATTTGTTGCGGTAGAAGGTCCGATTGGTGTAGGCAAAACTTCTTTGGCAAAAGAGGTATCAGCGACATTTAATTACCATCTATTAAAGGAAATAGTAGACGAAAATCCGTTTTTAAATAAGTTTTATGAAGATATTGAGGAATGGAGCTTCCAAACGGAAATGTTCTTCCTATGTAATCGCTATAAGCAATTAACAGATATCAAAAAATTGCGGTTAGCACAAAAAACAGCAGTGGTATCGGACTATCATATTTTTAAAAATTTAATTTTCGCGAAGCGTACGTTGGCACCTGCTGAGTATGAAAAGTATGAAGAAATCTATCAAATTTTAACGAAAGGTATGCCTGTGCCAAATGTAGTTGTTTATTTACATGCTAGTGTAGATACGTTAATGCAACGTATTGCCAAACGGGGGCGTGAATTTGAGAAAATGATTTCCCGTGAATACATGGAGCAACTGGTAGCAGATTATCATACCTTTACTGAACATTTTGAGAAGTTGCATCCTGAAATTCCCGTTATTCGATTCAACGGAGACCAACTTGATTTTGTAAAAAACCCGCAAGATTTACAATATGTTTTAAAAACAATTGAAGATACGTTACAACAAAGGAGCTTGCAACAATGAATTTGAGAGAGAAATATGGAATTCCCCCACAAACGGTCATTACAATTGCTGGGACTGTAGGTGTAGGAAAGTCAACGATGACAAAGGCGCTGGCAGAAGCGTTAAATTTCCGTACATCATTTGAAAAAGTAGACACAAATCCGTATTTAGATAAATTTTATGATGACTTTGAAAAATGGAGCTTCCATTTACAAGTATATTTCCTAGCTGAACGTTTTAAAGAGCAAAAGCGTATTTTCGAATATGGCGGTGGCTTTGTGCAAGATCGCTCTATTTATGAAGATACAGGGATTTTTGCAAAAATGCACTTTGATAAAGGGACGATGAGTCCAATAGATTACGAGACATATCGTAATTTATTTGATGCCATGGTGATGACACCTTATTTCCCACACCCAGACTTAGTAGTTTATTTAGAGGGGCCGATTGATGATGTAATTGGTCGTATTCAAGAACGTGGCCGTGAGATGGAGCAGCAAACACCAAATGATTATTGGATTGAAATGCATGAGCGCTACGAAGATTGGATCAATAATTTTAATTCATGTCCTGTCCTACGTTTAGATATTAATGATTATGATTTAATGAAAAATCCTGACGCGATTGAATCAATTGTGAGCCGCATCAGTCATATGCTAAAACAAACGAGTCATTTACGAAAATAGGAGTATTACGATGCAATCGTAAATCTTTAAAGTAAGGAAATCCTATATGTTCTGGCCGAAAGTGAAGCGGCAGGCGTAAACGAGTCATGATTTGTTTTTAAAGTAAAAATTGTAAGACTAAATAAAAAATAAAAAGACCAAAAGACGTGAGACAATACGAAGCCTATTGTTATCGCGTCTTTTGTAATAGGAGGAACGAGTATGAAAATCGCGGTATATTGTGGTTCTGGATTAGGCGTTAATCCCATTTATGCTGAAAAAGCAACTGAGTTAGGAACGGTTTTAGCACGAAATGGTCATGGTGTTGTATATGGAGGCTCTAAAATAGGATTAATGGGGAAAGTTGCAGATGCTACATTAACAGCAGGTGGAGAAGTTATTGGTGTAATGCCGACCCATTTACAAAAACATGAAGTCGTTCATGCTTCATTAACAGAAATTCATTTCGTAGAGTCAATGCATGTACGAAAGGCAAAAATGGTGGATTTAGCGGATGCCTTTATTGCGTTGCCAGGTGGTGGCGGTACATTGGACGAATATTTTGAGGTATTTACATGGGCTCAAATCGGATTGCATGAAAAACCCGTTATTTTATTTAATGTGAATGGGTTTTATGATGCACTACTGCAGCATTTTAATCGAATGTTAGAGGAAGGCTTTATCCGTGCAGAACACAAAGCTTTAATTCGTGTAGCTACAACAGCGGAAGAAGTTTTAGCATTGATAGAATAACGATGGTGTGAATAAAGTACCAAAAATGAAATTTTATAGTATTTTTAATATACAATTAGTTATATTATAATATATAACAATCTAATTTATTATAAAAGAAAATACAGGATGACTCACACTAGTAAATTAGGACGACGGAGGTGGATTTTATGAATAAAATTGATACACAAGTCACGGATGATTTAGTCGTTCAAGCAATAGAACGCAATATAGCTATTATCCGTTTTGATATGCATCGTAAAGTGGCTTATGTAAATGAGCTGTTTGCGAAAACAATGGGCTATTCAGTAGAGCAAATGATCGGAAAAGACCATAGAGAATTTTGCTTTCCTAAATTTTCAAAAAGCCCTGACTATGAAAAATTTTGGCGCAACCTAGCAGCAGGTAATAGCTATCAGGATAAAATTGAGAGAAAGGATGCACTAGGTAATAGTGTTTGGCTCGAGGCGACCTATATGCCTGTATTTGAGAATAACTCAAGAAAAGTCATTGGCGTATCCAAAATCGCAACGAATGTTACTAATCGTCAAAAAACGATAGTTAATGTAGCAGATCAGTTGAAGCAAATGTCCACCGAGCTGTATAGTCGTTCAGAGGCAGGCATAAAAAATAGTGAGAGTTTACTTGAAACTATTCAACAAGTATCAAAGGAATCTTCGGAGAATGTAAAAAATCTCGCCCAATTACAAAATCAGGCGGAATCTATTAAAGGTATTGTAAAAACTATACAAGGTATTGCATCTCAAACAAACTTACTCGCTTTAAATGCAGCAATTGAAGCCGCAAGAGCTGGTGAGTATGGAAGAGGTTTTGATGTTGTAGCGAAAGAGGTTCGGAAACTTTCAGTAAGAGTTGAGCAATCTATTTCAGAAGTGAAAGAAAATGTGGAAGGAATTGTTCGTGAAATCGGGCAAGTTACGGAAAGCATTACACGCATTTCTGAAGAAGTTGAAAAGTCTAATGGGCAAATAAATGTAACGACAAGTGATTTTGTTGAAATTGCCTCTGCAGCAGAGGCATTAGATGAACGATCAAAACAATTTATTGAGATAATTTAAAACAAGCGTGCGGCAAGTGGCAATTATGCCAACAATGCCTCAGGCTTTTTTAAATTCTAATAAAAGTAGTTAGTGCAGGTAGGGTACCGAGGAATTAGCTATTTCATTCGAGGAAACAACATCGATTATCTATTTTCACCATAAATAATTTCAAAAGTTTTCTGAATATATTGAAATAGTAGCTGCGTTTTATTTACAATAATTGTGGAAGGGCTTCAAAAATCATAATAGGGGTGTTGTGCATGACAAAGGTGGAAGTAAGTTTTAAACATTTACCAACTACAGCAATTTCAGATGCAACCGGGGGCCATACAAATTTACGAAGTAATATTAAAGCGTTAGCGGATCATTTTAAAATAGCAGGGCGAGCGGTTACTGTACGTTTACCAGACGGGGAAAATGGAGCTGTACTTGAAGCGATTCGAGCTGCTAAAGAGGGCGATATTTTAGTTATCGATGCAAAGGGGAATACAAATCGAGCTGTTGCAGGGGATTTTGTTATGTCCTTAGCAAAAGGTATTGGTGTACAAGGATTTGTAGTAGACGGTGTTATTCGTGATATTGCTGCGATTCGAGAGTTGGATTTCCCTGTATTTGCTCTTGGTACTACTGTTGCAGCTGGTAATAAAAATGGTGGCGGTAAAGTCAATGTGCCAATTGCTATTGGCGGTGTAACAGTGCAGCCTGGTGATTATATTATTGGCGATGTCGATGGCGTCATTGTTGTCCCACAAGAGGATGCGGAGCGCATTGTAGCAGCAGCTGAGCTTAAAGTGGAAAAGGATGAAGCGCGCGCTCAAGAAGCACATGCAAACGGCAAAGAGTCTATTATTGCGTATTTAGATAAAGTACTAGGAAAATAAAAAAATCCTCACGATGCATTAGTCCATCGTGAGGATTTTTTCTGGTATTAAGCTAAATTTTCATTGTTTTTAAAGTAGTTTTTCATTTTTTCTTTATCGAAGCGGCCTTCCCATTTCGCCATTACTAATGACGCTAAAGAGTTACCGATTACGTTTACTACTGTACGTCCCATATCAAGAATACGGTCAATACCTGCAATGAATGCTAAGCCTTCGATTGGAATACCAACAGTACCTAAAGTTGCAAGTAATACTACGAATGATACGCCTGGTACACCTGCAATCCCTTTAGACGTAACCATTAATACTAGCATTAACGTAATTTGTTCCCCAATGCTTAAATGAATACCATACATTTGGGCAATGAATAATGCAGCGATCGCTTGATACAATGTTGAACCATCCAAGTTAAAGGAATAACCTGTAGGAATAACAAAGGAAACAATATCTTTCGGTGCACCTAGTTTCTCCATTTTCAGCATTACGCGTGGTAATACGGCTTCCGAACTAGCAGTGGAGAACGCTAAAATTAATTCGTCTTTTAATACTCTAATCAAGTAGAAAATGTTGACTCCTGCAAATTTTGCTACAAGACCGAGTACGATGAAGATGAAGAATATCATCGTTGCATAAACAAGTATTGCAAGCTTACCAAGCGGGATGAGGGAAGCAAACCCATATTTGGAAACGGTTACACCAATTAAACCAAATACCCCAATTGGAGCGAATTTCATTACAAGGTTAGTTACCCAGAACATCGCGTCTGCTACACCTTGGAAGAAGTCTAAAACTGGTTTTCCTCGCTCTCCAATTGCAGCTACCCCTAAACCAAAAATAACAGAGAAGAAAATGATAGCAAGCATATTGCCTTCAGCCATTGATTGAATAATATTTGTTGGTACAATGCCTACAATAATATCAAACGGTCCTTCATGCTGTACTTCTTCAGTTGTTGTAACGTATTTCGAAATATCCCCTTGCGAAAGTTCGTTCATATTTATGCCAGCACCTGGGTGAAACAGGTTTGCTGAAAGTAAACCAACAACAATTGCTACTGTTGTAATAATTTCAAAGTAAATAAGCGTTTTTCCGCCTAATCTGCCGAGCTGTTTAATGTCTCCAGTTCCAGCAACACCAACAATTAAAGTCGAAATAATAATAGGTACCACAATCATCTTAATTAGATGTAGAAAAATATCTCCTAGTGGTTGTAAATATGTCTCAATTTTGGGGTTACCATAAAAGATACCACCAACAATAATCCCTAAAATTAAACCGATTAGAATCTGAGCGGCTAAACTGAGTTTAAATTTCTTTTTCAAAATCTTAATTCCTCCCCTATATTAAAATTTTTAGGACATGCCTTACTTTAATAATACGGAGGACTTATAAAATCCGACAAAATCCGAGAAAATTAATTTACTTTTGTTAAAATGTCTGAATATAACACCTGTATAAACTTCTTGATATTGACCTTTGCTTTGCGATTTCCATGGTCTTCAATCTGTGTCATGAGCTGACGAATCTCTTTAAAATCAAAGTATCGAGGTGCATAGTATTCAAATTCTGAGTTTGTATAATCAACTACCCCTAAATTGGCGAGATTAATCATCGCTGCTAAAATTGTTCGACGCACTCGCTGCTCAATGGCTTTGCTCTCTTTTAATATTTCATCTGGAGTGGCCTTCGTAACAGCTGCTATTTCCTCATAAAGCTCTTTTAAAGGAGGAAGTGGTGCAATCTTATGTTGATGTGCTAGTAATGTTTCAATAATCGCTATAATATCCTCGCTGCCAATCTCACCGACAATACCCATATCATTTAAAATAGATTGGATATGATCTCGTGATGTGGCTTTATTGTTTATCTGCTCACTTAGGTCGATGTTAGTCAGCGATTGCCGAATAACTAAAAGAGAGTTTTTTAGGCGGAATTGTTCTGTAGTTTTACGTAAAACATTTTCAACTTCAATACGGTTAATAGGTTTATGGATAAAGAAGTCAATACCTTGTTCATACGCCTCGCCAACCATTTCTTTATTTACAACCTGAGAAATCATAATAAACTGTCCTTCAAATCGATTTTGAAGAAGATGCTCCACTGTAGCTATACCATCAAGCTTAGGCATAAGTAAATCGATTAGCACAAACTCTGGCTGTGTCATTAATATTTGAGGAATGGCGTCCACTCCATTACGTGCTTCACCGATGACTGTACCTAAACCACTATCTTCAATAATCTGTTTTAGCATCACGCGACTTGCACGATCATCATCTACAATAAAATACCTCATTTAAGTCTCTCCCGTTTGAATAGTTTGCGTAGGAATTATAATTTTAAACACTGTTTTAAAGTTATTTGATTCAACTGAAATGGAGCCGTTTAATTTAGAAATTAATTCAGCAACATGTGAAAGTCCGATTCCTGTAGCTGCTACACCTTCGACATTATATTTTGTCGTATAGCCAGGTTCAAAAATAATAGAAAGATCACTTTCGGTGATTCCTTTACCATCATCACTTACTGTTATTACAGTATCAACCTCTTGTTGCTGAATATCAATAGATATGACACCTTGTCCTTCTATTGCTTCAATGGCATTGGCAGTAAGATTGTTTAATAGTGCTAGAAGGGCGATATGCTCATTCGTTAGAAAATCGGTCTTTAAAGTAATGTTAATTTGTATATCTTTACCGAGTAATTCACTGTATTTACTATTACCGTCCTCTATATAATGTAATAATTCTGATAATCTTAGAGAGCCAAAGCTCTTATCGCCGACAATCTTAGAAATACCTGCATAAATACGTTGGGAATCTTTTTTTACCTCATGAATTTCCTGGGCAATATGAAGTGCCTGTAAACTTTCAGAGCGATTGCCTTGAGCTTTTAATTGGCGATATAAATCAAATCCATTAGCGGTAATTGCTTCTATATGATTCATAGACTTTTTTAAATAAAGCGTTTCTACATATAAGTCTGAACCAATAGTAAGTATTTCTTGTACGCGCTTTTTTTGCTCAGCAATTAAAATAGAGCTATAAATACCGACAACAAAAAAGCTTCGTAACAGAGCAACTGCTAATAGGATGAGTAGGTCATGAAAGAATAAAATTGTATACGATTGTACAAAGAAACGTAGCAACTGTTCCGCTAAATTGCTTATAACCTCACTTAAAGCTACAAGTAATCCTAACTTAAGTGGTTTTTCACGATATTGATGAATATTTAAATATTGCAGACATAGTGCAAATAATAAATAAAATGTAGCAGCAGGTAAATGAATATAAATACCTTCTAATATTGATATGTTTTGTGTGTAGAAACTAATAGCTGCTCGTAAAGCAGTAGTTACAATGCTTGTTGCGATACCAGCAAAAATAATAGGTGTTGGTTTAAGCAGTGTGCATAAAAAGAAAATTATAGTTCCCAACCCAAAACGAAAAGAAGTATCAGCGAATGGGATAATTTTAATTTCACTACCGAGAGCTGTTAAGATAGCAATTAATAAAATCCATGTGAGGGAAGTGCGAGATAAAAGAAACTTCGAGTACATATTTAAAATCCTCCCTAAATTATTAGTAGAGCAAAATAGCTAATAAAAAAATACCACAACCTAAAAGGAAGTGGTATTTAATAAGTATGACATACAATTTTGAGCAAAAAAAAACGGCTACATTATGTAGTCGGTATTTTAAAAAATGGAGGAGGTAGAGGGATTCGAACCCCCGCGCGGTGTTACCCGCCTGTCGGTTTTCAAGACCGATCCCTTCAGCCAGACTTGGGTATACCTCCATGTTATATTGCTGTGCTGTCTTATCGACAAGAACTAATTTATCATGTTTTAATTTTTCCGTCAACATCTTTTTTAAAAAAATAATGATTGTTGATATTACTTATATTATTTCGTAAGAACGAATTTAAATAATTTGTGCAATTCGTTGCAATTTATGAAAACTGAAAGTATACTAGTTATTGCCGTGCTAGGTGGGAAGGTAGCGGTGTCCTGTAACTCGCAATCCGCTCTAGCGAGACTGAATTCCTTTTTCGAGGCTGTCCGTATTGTTTGGTCTGCCTTTTGCACGTAGTGTTGACGATTGGGTCCTGCGCAATGGATACCCATGAACCATGTCAGGTCCGGAAGGAAGCAGCATTAAGTGGCCTTATTCATGTGCCGCGGGGTTGCCTAATCTGAGCTAACGACAAGAGTAACGCTTATGTGCGGCTGTCGAAGAAAGGTGCACGGCATTAAATTGCCAATTCGAACGCATTCGTCTACTGTAGGCGAATGCGTTTTTTTTTATATTCAAAAAAGGCCACTGTTTTATAAACAAGGTAGCCGATGCTATAATGGTTTTAATAATATTTAAAAAGAAGAGGAGAGGAAATCATTGACGTATCAAGCATTTTACCGTGTGTATAGACCACAATCATTCCGAGAAATGTCAGGTCAAGCACATGTCAAAAGAACGCTGCAAAATGCTCTCCTAGCGAATAAAACAACTCATGCATATTTGTTTTCAGGACCTCGTGGAACCGGGAAAACAAGTACAGCCAAAATTTTTGCCAAGGCTTTAAACTGTGAGCATGCTCCAGCAAGCGAACCGTGTAATGAGTGTGCAACTTGTTTAAGCATTACAGATGGTTCACACCCAGATGTTATTGAATTTGATGCGGCTTCTAATTCACGTGTGGAAGAAATACGTGACATTATTGAAAAAGTACGTTTTGCACCTGCAAGTAGCAGGTTTAAAGTGTATATCATTGATGAAGTGCATATGCTGTCTACAAGTGCCTTCAATGCGCTTTTAAAAACGTTAGAAGAACCACCACCACACGCGGTATTTATTTTAGCAACAACAGAACCTCATAAATTACCGGCGACGATTATTTCACGTTGCCAACGTTTTGATTTCAAACGACTTTCAACCAACGATATTATTGACCGTATGAAGGTTGTATTAGAAGACATTGAGCTGCCATTTGAAGAACAAGGACTTAAAGTAATTGCACAATCAGCTGCTGGCGGTATGCGTGATGCATTGAGTTTGTTAGATCAAGTTGTATCTTTCAGTGGTGAGCTGCTGAAACTTGAAGATGCGCTCTTAGTTACTGGCTCAATTAGTCAAGATGTTTTCTATGATTTAGCAGAAGCGTTAAAGGTGAAAGATGTTGCACAAATGCTTGCACTTTTAGAACAGCTAATTGCAGATGGAAAAGATCCATTGCGCTTGTCGGAAGATTTAATTACCTTTTTCCGCGATTTGCTTCTTTTGCAAACGAGTGAGAATTTAGCTGAACTATTAGAGCTAGTATCACCGGAAGAGCGTGTGTTTGCGTTGGCACATGATTTTGCTCCGGATATGCTCTATGGATACATTGATATTTTAGCGAAAACACAACAAGAAATGCGTTTCTCTCATCATACAAAAATTTATTTGGAAACGGCATTGCTGAAAATGACTCAGTTTTCAGGTGGGGTAGTAAATCACAACGTTACGTCAAGCGAAGCGGCAATGAGTCCAGAGCTTGCACAAAAAATAGTTGCACTTGAACAAATGGTGCAACAATTGTCAGCGCAATTACAAAGTGGTGCACCATCACAATCTGTTCAATCTGCAAAAGAACAACGTCCTCGCGCAAAAAGCTCAAACGGCTATAAAGCGCCTACTGGACGTATACAAGAAGTGCTTAAGGATGCGACAAAGCAAGATGTCCAGCGTTTAAAAGCTGTATGGGCGCAAGCATTAAATCAATTGCAAAAGTCACAATCAGCTCTTTTAGCAGAAGCTGAACCTGTTGCGGCATCTTCGAGTGCTTTTGTGTTAAAATTCAAGTATGATATTCATTGTCAAATGGTTGCTGATAATCAAATGCTAAAAGCACAATTCACACAATTAATTGCAGGTCAGACGGGCACGATGTATGAAATGCTTTGTGCACCTGAAGAAACTTGGTTAAAGTTGCGTGAAGAGTTCATTCGTGATCATGGATTACAACAAAAGAAAGAACAGCTAGTTAATGATGATCCGAATGTTGAATTATTAGAACCACCACCGGCAGAAATGCCAGAAGAACCATTTATCGATGATGCACAACCACTTGCATCACAAGATCCACTTGTGACGGAAGCGGAAAAGCTATTTGGTAAGGATTTTATTGAAATTGTTGAAGACTGATTACTTAGGAGGAATAGGTTATGCGTGGAATGGGAAATATGCAAGGCATGATGAAGAAAATGCAAAAAATGCAAAAAGAAATGATGGAAGCTCAAGAAGCTTTAAATGTAGAACAATTTGAAGGTGTTGCTGGCGGCGGTATGGTCAAAGTAACAGTTACAGGTCAACGCGAAGTTGTAGATGTGAATCTTGATACTTCAGTAGTAGATCCTGACGATATCGAAATGCTACAGGATTTAATTGTTGTTGCAACGAATGAAGCACTTAAAAAAGTGGAAGAAAAAACAAATGCAACAATGGGTAAATTCACACAAGGCATGAACCTTCCATTCTAGGAGGTAACAATATGTATTACCCAGAACCAATATCTAAATTAATCGATAGTTTTATGAAATTGCCAGGTATCGGGCCGAAAACCGCGGCCCGACTGGCGTTTTTTGTGTTAACAATGAAAGAGGATGACGTTCTATCCTTTTCAAAAGCTTTAATAGAGGCAAAGCGTAATTTAAGCTATTGCTCTGTTTGTGGCAATATTACCGATATAGACCCATGCCATATTTGTACTGACAAACAACGTGACGCTTCTGTCATTTGTGTTGTCCAAGATACTAAAGATGTTATTGCAATGGAAAAAATGCGTGATTACCATGGTAAGTACCATGTGCTACAAGGAGCTATTTCACCGATGGATGGTATCGGTCCAGAGGATATTAATGTAGCCTCACTTTTAGTTCGACTACAAGATGAAACTGTACAGGAGCTTATTTTAGCAACTAATTCTACTATTGAAGGTGAAGCGACAGCTATGTATATTTCTCGTCTTGTCAAACCATCAGGCATCCGTACAACTCGTATCGCGCATGGATTACCTGTAGGTGGAGATTTAGAATATGCTGATGAAGTAACGTTATCGAAGGCAATGGAAGGCCGCCGAGAGTTATGAGTGAGGGATTGAGATGTTCTTCCGCAATAAAGGAAAGCTAAAAAAAGAATTTGATGAAAAGCTTGTTAATCTTATTAGAGAAACAAAAGAAGATTTACAGCAAGCGAAAGTAATTGAAGAATTATTAAATGATTATGATTTAGAGATTATTGCTCAACGGAAAGCTGCTGAGAGTATACATTTCTATTTATTTAAAGAAGCTAGAATTCGGCGAGTGTTAATTAAATAATAGTCGAGAGTTATAGAAGCGACATGGGAATCATAAACTTACATAATTATTATCGAAGGAGGCAATTGGATGCCGTGGATCGTAATTGTAAGTGTTTGTGTGCCTGTAGCGCTTCTTTTTCTTTATATAGTAGGAAGGCATGTTAAATTAGGAAAAGTATTAGAAGGGATATCTGTTTTTTGGTTCCGTTTTGCATTTGCGTTTTTATTATTATTCATTATCCATTTAGGTGTTGGATATGGCGGATATAACGTCCCTATCAACTTGTTTTCAGTGTTCACAATTGCAATATTAGGAATTCCAGGTGTGCTAGGAATAACTTTTTTAATATTTTTCTTATAAAAGACTTGCAAACTGTAAATGTTGTGATATAGTAATAAGAGTCGTTAAGATAACAACTGAAACAACAACTTATATAAAACAAAAACAATTAAAATAAATTGTTGACATTGATTTGAAAAGATGGTATTATATAAGAGTTGCTGAAATACGAAGCGACAAAATGAACCTTGAAAACTGAACAAGCAAAACGTAATCAATATAGTTTTTATTAGCTAACTTCGTTAGTGAACGAAACAAAATTTTGGACATCAAAATTGATGCCAGCAAAACAATTTGAGCTAATCAAATTTCTTTTATGGAGAGT
>NZ_JBIVOH010000016.1:0-5584 GCF_044754025.1 Lysinibacillus sp. NPDC093197
CAGGGGGAAGCCCCCAACTACCATCGGCGCTAAAGAGCTTAACTTCCGTGTTCGGTATGGGAACGGGTGTGACCTCTTTGCCATCATCACTAGACTATTTTCGGTTTCCAATTTATAACGTATCTTGAAACCCTTATGTATTTCGTTTTGAAGTTGTTTACCTGTCCTTCAAGACAAGAATTATTGTATAACGTTTATCAACATAATGCAACCCTTTTTTATAAAAAAAAGAAATTACTACTTTTTAAAGATATTTTTGTTATGTGAGAGAAATAATCGCTCTGCTAATCATTATAGCAATTGTTTTTTCAAAAGAAAACATTTTATTACATAAAAATTAAAAAGTTTAGTTTTAGCAAATAGAATAAAGAATATATTTAAACTACCAAACACAACTACTGTCCTTTTGATAATCTAGCGGTAAACAATTCAAGAGCACATCACGAATTTGCCTGATTGCAGTTTCCCCAATAATCTCGTAGTTAAAACTACTTCGTAACAATTATAAATGCAGGTGTTAGCTTTCTGTAGGCATTAGGTAAAGTTCACATTAAATGCTGGAGTTTATTAACATATGACAAATTCAATCTCCTATCTTTCGTTCCGTTTAACTTACTTTAAGAAAAGCTTTGATTTTCGCTGAAAGTGGCGACTCTGAGTGAAAATCTAAAGCTTTTTATTTAAATATTTCCCTATCATTATTTTCGTTTAGTATTTCGCAAAAACATTCGTCAGTGCAGCAAGTAATTGATCAATTTCTTCGAATGTTGTTGTTGGTCCAAAGGATATTCTAAAAAATTGACGTGCCTCCTCCATCGTATAGCCCATTGATAAAATTGCTTTCGTACCAGATTCACTGTGTATATCACAGGCACTACCAGTTGAAATACAAATACCTGCCTCGTTTAATTTTAACAATACATATTGCCCTTCCACTTTTTCCATTATCAAACCGCATATATTAGGCAGTTGCTCTACACTGTCAATCAATTGACAAGCTGAAGGTAAATTTTTTCGTAAATATTGACGTAGCAAATCATAATGTTGACGCTCATATTGATAATTTTCAATGGCTGCCGCAAACGCAACAATGGCAGGTGTATCTAGTGTTCCACCACGTAAACCTCGTTCATGCGTTACACCAGGCGTTAATGCTGGAACTCGAATTTTCGGATTTATAAATATAGCCCCACACCCTTTAGGTCCTCCTATTTTATGGGCTGAAATCGTCATCGCATCTACGTATGCACTAAATGAATTTGTTGCTAGTTTACAATAGGATTGAACACAATCTACATGGAAAAATATATTTTCGTTATTTGCTATTACGGCAATTTCCTCTACAGGTTGGATGGATCCTATTTCGGAATTTACATGTTGAATCGTTATTAATGCTGTATCTTCCCTTATCGCCTCACGAACTTGTTCTACATCAATACATCCATTAAGCTGTAAAGGTAATTTCGTGATGGTAAACCCCATTTTTTCAAGTGTATTTAATGCTGCATGAACGGATGTATGTTCGGCTTGTGATGAAATAATATGCTTTCCTTTTTTTGAAGCTAAAGCAAGTGACAAAATTGATATTAAATTTCCCTCTGTTCCGCTCCCAGTAAAAATAATCCCATCACTTTCTACACCGAGAGTCCCTGCTACTATAGCCCTTGCCTGCTCAACAAAATAATTTGCTTGTCCTCCTAAATCGTGTAAGCTCGCACTATTTCCATAATACCGTTTTGCAACGTCACAATAAGCCTGAAGCGCATTACTCGCCATTGGAGATGTTGCTGCATAATCCATATAAATCATCTTATTCTCCCTTTCTAGTCATCAAGTCTTGTTTTCCTTTTTATTTTATGTAAAGATATGTGTCAAGACAACTGTAAAGAAGGTATAGCTATGGATGTAAAGACAGACATACTCATTATTGGTAGCGGCATTGCGTCTCTTCAAGCAGCACGACTACTCGGACAATATTTTCAAGTACAGATTGTTACAAAATCCTCTGTTAAAACAAGTAGCTCTTATCGTGCACAAGGAGGAATAGCTGCTGTTACTAGTCCAGAAGATCATATAAAGTTTCATATCACTGATACACTGTCTGCTGGTGAATACCATCATGAAAACAAATTTGTTGATGTACTTATACAGGATGGAATGACGATTATCCAACAACTGCTATTAGAAGGATTACCAATTGATCGACTAGATAATGGCGAACCTGCCCTTGGCTTAGAAGGAGCACATAGCCATCATCGCATTTTACATGCCGGTGGTGATAGGACTGGTCAAATACTGATTGATTACTTGCTTCAGCATCTATCTCCAAATGTTCACGTTAATAGCAACGAGATGGCATTCGAGTTGTTAATGAATACGGATGGTGCTTGTATTGGCGTGCTGACAAAAAGCGATAAAGGAATAAAACGTTATTTTGCTCATCACGTCATCCTTGCTTCAGGTGGTGCGGGTGCTCTCTACTCAAGTACTTCTAACTATTCAACGAATACTGGAGACGGTATTGCATTAGCGTATCGTGTGGGTGCTGCCATCAGTGATATGGAATTTATGCAATTTCATCCAAGTCTATTATGGTGTAATGGTGAAGCTAAAGGATTGGTTTCTGAAGCTGTTCGGGGTGCTGGAGGAATTTTTGTTAATGCAGAGCGTCAACCGATTATGGCAGGTGTACATCCATTGCTCGATTTAGCACCACGTCATGTTACTGCACACACGTTATATATTAAACGTACATTCGGGCAAGAAACGTTTATTGATATTTCAAGCATTCAGGGATTTGATAATAAATTCCCTACTATTACAAAACTTTGCATAGATAACGGTATTGATTTACAAAACGGTCTAATTCCTGTAGCTCCAGGCAGCCATTTTTTAATGGGTGGTGTGATTGCTGATGATACGGGAAGAACCTCGATTTCTAATCTTTATGCAGTTGGTGAGGTTGCTTGTACAGGGGTTCATGGTGCAAACCGTTTAGCTAGCAATTCATTACTTGAAGGCATAACATTCGGTCAAAAAATGGCTCAATTTATTATAAAAACTGGTTGTAAGCAAACTAATTTCACGCTTGCTGTTGCTCATTGCCATCAATCGATGCCTGCTTTATTAACAAAGAAAAACTTACAACAAACAATGATGCACACATTAGGCATCGTCCGAAACCCTTTGGATATGCAGCTTTTGATAGAACAACTACCTTCATTACAAATTCTACGTCAAGTTAATGTAATGGGCCTAAATCAACAGCAACTAGAACTTTACATGATGCATATTGTTGCATCATTGATGGTACACGCTGCCATCACACGAACAGAAACTCGTGGTGCTCACATTCGGAATGATAAGCCTAACAGTGAAGCAAAGTGGGCACAACGCTGGATTATTTTTCAACAAGGACAAATGAAAGTGAGGAATTCATTGTATGAATATCATCAAACTCGAGGAAATGCTCAAGCAATTTTTTAATGAAGATATAGGAGATGGGGATTTATCAAGCGAGCTGATCTTTTCATTTGAGCAAATAGGTTCTTTTTCGTTTTATGCAAAAGACAGCGGCATTTTTTGTGGAACACCTATTATAGAACATGGATTTCGTTTACTCGATCCCTCCATGCATATAACTATGCATAAAAATGATGGTGATACCGTGAATTTCGGAGATGTTCTTGCTGTTATTAAAGGACCTCTACAAAAATTATTATTAGGTGAGCGAGTCATTTTAAATCTTATTCAACGCATGTCTGCTATCGCCACTGCAGCCAATTTAGCAGTTCGTGAAACAGTAGGAACCTCTGCGAAAATTTGCGATACACGCAAAACAATTCCTGGATTACGTATGCTCGATAAATATGCTGTACGAGTAGGTGGTGCCTATAATCACCGAAGTGGCTTATACGATGCTATTATGCTCAAAGATAATCATATTGCTTTTGCAGGAAGTATTACTGAAGCCGTACAAACTGCTCGCAAAAAAATTGGGCACACTGTAAAAATCGAAGTGGAGATTGAAACGAAAGCACAATTAGAAGAAGCTATATTAGCTGGGGCGGACATTATTATGTTCGATAATCGTACACCAGACGAAATACGTGCTTGGCTTCAAATTGTTCCAGCACATATCGCTACTGAAGCTTCTGGTGGCATTACATTAGAAAACCTCAATGCTTATGCAAAGTCGGGTATTCAATGGATTTCTTTAGGTGCATTAACTCACTCTGTAAAAGCTTTTGATATTAGCGCACTTGTACAAATGAAAGGAGAGCATACACTTGTCCATCACTAGTTTACTACAACAAACTTCACTTCTTCCTGAGCATTATCGATCATTATCAACAGAAGAAATGGAATCTCGTATTCGAGCTATTAAAAAGAAATTAGGCAAGAAACTCTTTATACCTGGACATCACTATCAAAAAGATGAAGTAATACAATTTGCTGATGCTACGGGAGATTCCTTACAGCTTGCTCAAATATCAGCTACTAATAAAGAAGCTGAGCATATTGTTTTTTGTGGAGTGCATTTTATGGCAGAAACAGCCGATATGCTAACTACTGAGAAGCAACATGTCTACTTACCTGATATGCGTGCAGGGTGTTCGATGGCAGACATGGCAGATATTTATCAAACAGAACAAGCATGGCCTATTTTACAGCAACTTTTCGGCAATACAATTTTGCCATTAACATATGTTAATTCTACTGCTGCAATTAAAGTATTTACTGGACGTCACGGTGGCGCCTGTGTAACCTCCTCCAATGCAAAAGAAATGGTAAAATGGGCATTTTCACAAAAACAACGTATTTTATTTTTACCAGATCAGCATTTAGGAAGAAATACAGCGTTCGATTTAGGTGTGCCTCTCGAAAATATGGCCGTATGGAATCCACATATGAATACGCTTGAAACAGATCAATCGCCAGAAAATATTCAAGTAATATTGTGGAAAGGACACTGTTCAGTCCATGAAGGCTTTACAGTGCAACATATAGCAATGGTTCGTCAATCACATACAAATATGCGTATAATCGTTCATCCTGAATGTAGCCGTGAAGTTGTCGCAGCTGCAGATGATGCAGGCTCTACAAAATATATCCTTGATACTATTAATAATGCTTCAAGCGGATCAGCGTGGGCAATTGGAACAGAAATGAATCTAGTAAACCGCATTATTCAACAACATCCTGATAAACATATTATTTCTTTAAACGAAAACTTTTGTCCTTGTCTTACAATGAATCGCATTGACCTTCCACATTTACTATGGTCACTTGAAAGCATTGATCAGGGTAAGCCACATAACCGTATTCAAGTGGATACGTCAACGGCAAAAGAAGCTCGTAGCTCTCTTGAAAGAATGCTGTCACGTGCGTAAGCAAAAAAATCGTCTACCTATTTAGTGGTAGACGATTTTTCGTATTTCTTCTGTTAAAAAAAGCACAGTCGATGTAAACAATTACATCGACTGTGCTTTAGTATGACCCCTACGGGATTCGAACCCGTGTTACCGCCGTGAAAGGGCGGTGTCTTAACCGCTTGACCAAGGGGCCAATGGCGGAGAAGGAG
>NZ_JBIVOH010000017.1:0-2292 GCF_044754025.1 Lysinibacillus sp. NPDC093197
AAGGCGGAGCCGCAGCGAAAGCGAGTCTGAATAGGGCGAATTAGTACGTGGTCGTAGACCCGAAACCAGGTGATCTACCCATGTCCAGGGTGAAGGTGAGGTAACACTTACTGGAGGCCCGAACCCACGCACGTTGAAAAGTGCGGGGATGAGGTGTGGGTAGCGGAGAAATTCCAATCGAACTTGGAGATAGCTGGTTCTCTCCGAAATAGCTTTAGGGCTAGCCTCGTGATGAGAATACTGGAGGTAGAGCACTGTTTGGACTAGGGGGCCATCCCGGTTTACCGAATTCAGACAAACTCCGAATGCCAGATATTTATACACGGGAGTCAGACTGCGAGTGATAAGATCCGTAGTCAAAAGGGAAACAGCCCAGACCACCAGCTAAGGTCCCAAAGTAATCGTTAAGTGGAAAAGGATGTGGCGTTGCACAGACAACCAGGATGTTGGCTTAGAAGCAGCCATCATTTAAAGAGTGCGTAATAGCTCACTGGTCGAGTGACGCTGCGCCGAAAATGTATCGGGGCTAAACGATTCACCGAAGCTGTGGATTGACATCTACGATGTCAGTGGTAGGAGAGCGTTCTAAGTGCGTTGAAGTCAGACCGGAAGGACTGGTGGAGCGCTTAGAAGTGAGAATGCCGGTATGAGTAGCGAAAGACGGGTGAGAATCCCGTCCACCGTATGACTAAGGTTTCCTGAGGAAGGCTCGTCCGCTCAGGGTTAGTCGGGACCTAAGCCGAGGCCGATAGGCGTAGGCGATGGACAACAGGTTGATATTCCTGTACCACCTCCTCACCGTTTGAGAAATGGGGGGACGCAGTAGGATAGGGTAAGCGCGCCGTTGGTTGTGCGCGTCCAAGCAGTAAGGCGTGTGTGTAGGCAAATCCGCACACTATAACGTTGAGCTGTGATGGCGAGTCCGTATGGACGAAGTTCCTGATTTCACACTGCCAAGAAAAGCCTCTATCGAGGTGAGAGGTGCCCGTACCGCAAACCGACACAGGTAGTCGAGGAGAGAATCCTAAGGTGTGCGAGAGAACTCTCGTTAAGGAACTCGGCAAAATGACCCCGTAACTTCGGGAGAAGGGGTGCTCTTGAGCGTGCAAGCGCACGAGAGCCGCAGTGAATAGGCCCAGGCGACTGTTTAGCAAAAACACAGGTCTCTGCAAAACCGTAAGGTGACGTATAGGGGCTGACGCCTGCCCGGTGCTGGAAGGTTAAGAGGAGTGGTTAGCGCAAGCGAAGCTGCGAATTGAAGCCCCAGTAAACGGCGGCCGTAACTATAACGGTCCTAAGGTAGCGAAATTCCTTGTCGGGTAAGTTCCGACCCGCACGAAAGGCGTAACGATCTGGGCACTGTCTCAACGAGAGACTCGGTGAAATTATAGTACCTGTGAAGATGCAGGTTACCCGCGACAGGACGGAAAGACCCCGTGGAGCTTTACTGTAGCCTGATATTGAATTTTGGTACAACTTGTACAGGATAGGTAGGAGCCAGAGATCTCGGAGCGCCAGCTTCGAAGGAGGCGTCGGTGGGATACTACCCTGGTTGTATTGAAATTCTAACCCATGCCCCTTAGCGGGGCAGGAGACAGTGTCAGGCGGACAGTTTGACTGGGGCGGTCGCCTCCTAAAAGGTAACGGAGGCGCCCAAAGGTTCCCTCAGAATGGTTGGAAATCATTCGTAGAGTGTAAAGGCACAAGGGAGCTTGACTGCGAGACCTACAAGTCGAGCAGGGTCGAAAGACGGGCTTAGTGATCCGGTGGTTCCGCATGGAAGGGCCATCGCTCAACGGATAAAAGCTACCCCGGGGATAACAGGCTTATCTCCCCCAAGAGTCCACATCGACGGGGAGGTTTGGCACCTCGATGTCGGCTCATCGCATCCTGGGGCTGTAGTCGGTCCCAAGGGTTGGGCTGTTCGCCCATTAAAGCGGTACGCGAGCTGGGTTCAGAACGTCGTGAGACAGTTCGGTCCCTATCCGTCGTGGGCGTAGGAAATTTGAGAGGAGCTGTCCTTAGTACGAGAGGACCGGGATGGACACACCGCTGGTGTACCAGTTGTCTTGCCAAAGGCATCGCTGGGTAGCTATGTGTGGACGGGATAAGTGCTGAAAGCATCTAAGCATGAAGCCCCCCTCAAGATGAGATTTCCCATTACGCAAGTAAGTAAGATCCCTCAAAGACGATGAGGTAGATAGGTTCGAGGTGGAAGTGTGGTGACACATGGAGCTGACGAATACTAATCGATCGAGGACTTAACCAAAAAAGTTTGAAACATTCAATGAA
>NZ_JBIVOH010000018.1:0-2185 GCF_044754025.1 Lysinibacillus sp. NPDC093197
GATGTCCAAAATTTTGTTTCGTTCACTAACGAAGTTAGCTAATAAAAACTATATTGATTACGTTTTGCTTGTTCAGTTTTCAAGGTTCATTTTGTTAACTGTTTTGTAAGAGCTAACTTTTATATAATAACATGTTTTTGAAATAATGTCAAACATTTATTTTGTTTTTTTATTTCGTAGTTACATGTCGTAACAGCAACTTTTATATAATAACATCTAGTTTATAAGTCGTCAATAGGTTTTATCATTTTTTTAGAATTTTATATTCTAAACCTAGGCCATGTCTTTAAGAATTGAATAGTACGATTCCTACCTATCTCTAGTAAAGTTTCCTTTGTCTCCTCATTTAAATCAAATTGCGTAGCGCTATAATCATCTACCGGAATAAAAACAATATCTCTTTCATGTCTTCTTGAAATATATCTTTCATCATGTGCCCCTTTCATAGTTGCAAATAACGCTTCAAATAAATTTAAACCATTCTTTATTACTTGGGGACATTGTTCTTCACTACTTCTACTTAGTTTAAGACCAAGTACTGGTCGCTTTTTGCGTCCTTCTTTATCATCAAAGATCCATAGAGGGAAATTACTTAATACACCACCATCAACAATGACTGATTCGCCTTTTCCTGTTTTTAATGTAACCGGTTCAAAGAAAAATGGAATTCCACAGCTCATACGCAATGCACTAGCAACAGAAAAATTACTAGCATCGATTTGATACTTGTGTAAATCATCTGGTAAAACAATAATTCTACCATTTGATAAATCCGACGCTACTAATTTCAATGAACCTTCGGGTATATCCGCAAAAGTGTAAACTCCCTTATCCGCTAATTTTTGAAAGAACCATTTTTCTAATGCTTTCCCTTTATACAAGCCTAAATGGTTATAGACATTAATCCATTTCATAAACGGCAATGGCAGAAATGTTTTTCGAGGGTCTAATAATGAAGGTACATCCAACTCTTCAAGCATACATTCAATTTCTTTACCACTATAACCAGCAGCAATAAAAGCTGCTAAAATAGCTCCAGCACTTGTTCCTGCAACCCGTTTAAAGTGGAAATTTTCAGCTTCTAATACTTGATACGCTCCAACTAATGCGAACCCTTTCAATCCCCCACCAGAAAAAACACCATCAATCCACAAAATTCCCTCTCCTTTTTCAAGTAATGGTTACATTATAGGAAACTAGCAAAAAGATTAGAACTTAAAAAAGCGAAATTTGTCGATTTAGTAAAGCAGTATAATACTCAACTCTGTAAACAACTTGTGTGCCTAAATTGGAATCAACGTTTAGCAAATATTTTGTTATAATGCGTTCTTTAACTATAAAATTTTAGCCGTATCGCCCCTCCTTACTTATAGTTAAAGAATAGAGGAAACACAGTTCCTTAGTTTTCATCTGTGTAAATTTAGCATGATGGCCAGAAGTCCATATTCTTCATTAATTAAAAAGAACCCCCTTGTATTAAACAGCCTTCATAGAAATTCATATATAGGCACTAATAGGGACTAGCAATTCTGCTATGTAAAACATCACTTTATAAAAAACCAATCTTAACTGAAAAGGCAGCAATGACAAAGGATAAATCCCTTTCATTACTGCCTTTATCTTTTAACAACTGAGTATTATAAAAAGGTACTTACTGAATAAACTTACTATTCATCATATAAATCGTAAGTTATTAGAACGATCAAAATATAAATCTTATAAAAATACCAAATCTTAAATTGCACAAGTGATTAATATCTGCAATTTCTCTTAAATATGTATAAATATATATAAGCATCTGAAAATACGCAATAGTGTTAACACCATAGCTTTAAAAAGATTTAGTATTGCTTTCCCATCTGATGTAAATATGCATCAATTACAAACTCATCACAACACTTATCTCTTCAATAATAAATGATAGATTGTTACCCCCTTGGGAATCTATACTTACAGATAGAACTTTCTCTGAATCTATATGGTGGTCGTATTTACTCGAATACCCCTAACGGGCTTCTAGCATCTATCTTTCGCAATTCGTTTAATTACACAATCGTCATCTCTATTAAATCTTTATTTTTAGATAAAACAAAAAAACAGCCAGCTATTGCTGACTGCTTTGTGTGCCTAGCGACGTCCTACTCTCACAGGGGGAAGCCCCCAACTACCATCGGCGCTAAAGAGC
>NZ_JBIVOH010000020.1:0-1052 GCF_044754025.1 Lysinibacillus sp. NPDC093197
TGAAGTGACCCCTAAAAGTTAGACACGGTTTTTTCATTTAGGCAGCTTGGGTAAACTGAGTTCGGTATTGTACCGGACTCAGTTTTAATTTTGCCTTAATTCGTTTCGTGTTGTAATACGTTATATAGTTTTCTAGTTCCAATTTAAAATGCTCAACACTTTCAAACTCCTTTAAATAAAGGAATTCCGATTTCAAAATCCCAAAGAAATTCTCCATCACCGAGTTGTCATAACAGTTGCCTTTACGTGACATACTTTGCACAATGCCTTTTGATGCAAGTGCGTGACGGTATTGCTTCATTTGATAATGCCAGCCTTGATCGGAATGCATTAGTAATTGGCGTTCCTCTGGTAACTTCTTTAATGCTTTCTCCAACATTTCTGAGACAAGTGAATACGTTGGTCGATGACCAATTGTGTAAGTGATAATTTCTCCGTTAAATAAGTCTAAAATAGGGGATAAATAGAATTTTTCACCAAACAATTTAAACTCTGAAATATCTGTTACCCACTTTTCATTAGGGGCTTCAGCTGTAAAATTGCGATCTAAAATATTCGGTACGATTTTACCGACTGTCCCTTTATATGATTTATACTTTTTCATTCTGACTACGCACTTTAAACGAAGTATTTTCATGATACGTTGTACCTTCTTATGATTCACTCTTCGTCCACGATTAGCGAGTTCATCACGAATGCGACGGTATCCGTAACGGCCTTCATGTTCGTTATAGATGGATTGAATTTCGGCCTTTAATTCGGTATCTGGATCGGTACGATTCAGTTTCTTCACTATGTCATAATACGTACTCCGTGGAATCTGTGCGAATGCGACAAGTGCCTTCACCGAGTATTTATGCCTTAATTCATAGATGACCTTTACTTTGTCTTCTTTGGTGATGTTTCTTTGGATTGAACTAAGGCGTTCAACTTTTTTAAATACTCGTTTTCCATGCGTAGACGGTCGATTTCTGCTTGAAGTGCTTCAGGTGAGCCTTCTACCGGTGCTTGTTTTGGTTGTTTATTAGAGTCTTTCTTCATGGATGGACGCC